>NZ_PGVF01000013.1 GCF_002860285.1 Bacillus sp. M6-12 | reverse complement strand
GTCACCCCCTCCTACTCGATTGGAAAAGGGAGGGACAGCGAACATTGTTCAGTGTTTGAAATTAAATTTATCTTGTAAGCACTCCCACCGTCTTAATTTTGTTCACATGAACTTACACTTTTTTCCATGTGCGTGTCGGTAAAAGACACCCCGAGAAAGTGTTGAAAACCTCCCAGCTTTTGATAAATTACAGCACATCTTTCCTCGCCTCAGAATGTACTCCTAATTAAAATTTCTTTAAATGTACATAATGGATAATAGGTGCGCAATTACAGGTAGTACAATAGCCGGAAATAAACGATTGCGTCTTCAACACGGGCCATATCAGGAGGTTGCCATGGATTTATTTCGAAAAAAAATTATCAGGCATGAAACAGACAGTTCACTAAAAAGAGTCCTTGGTGCGGGAGACCTAACCTTGCTAGGTGTTGGTGCAATCATTGGAACAGGGGTCTTCGTCCTGACAGGTGTAGCTGCAGCAAAATATGCCGGTCCTGCACTGATTCTTTCATTTATTATTGCTGGTTTAGCCTGTGCTTTTGCTGCGTTATGCTATTCCGAGTTCGCATCAATGATACCTGAATCAGGAAGCGCCTATACATATAGCTATGTCGCCTTCGGAGAGATCATCGCCTGGATTCTCGGCTGGGACTTAGTGCTTGAATATGGCCTTGCTTCTTCGGCAGTCGCCAGCGGCTGGTCCGGCTATTTCCAGGGGTTATTATCAGGCTTCGGAATTCATTTCCCAACCGCGATTACGAGTGCATTTGATCCTTCCAATGGAACAGTAATCGATTTACCTGCCGTGGTCATTATTTTTTTGGTAACGATTCTGCTTTCCAGAGGAGTTAAAGAATCAGCCAGATTTAATGCGGTAATGGTTATCGTCAAGGTGGCTGTTGTACTTCTTTTTATCTTGGTAGGAGTATGGTATGTGGAGCCATCCAATTGGACCCCATTTATGCCTTTTGGTACATCAGGGGTAGTCGCCGGTGCCGCCGTGGTCGTTTTCGCATATTTTGGTTTTGATGCAGTTTCGACTGCTGCCGAGGAAGTAAAGAACCCGCAGCGGAATCTGCCGCTTGGGATATTATCCGCACTGGCGATTTGTACAGTTCTATATATTGCTGTATCGCTGGTTCTTTCAGGAATCGTTCCATATGAGCTGTTGAACGTAAAAGATCCGGTAGCTTTCGGGTTAGAGTTTATAAACCAGGATTGGGCAGCAGGACTCATTTCTCTTGGTGCTATTGTCGGTATTACTACTGTATTAATCGTTATGATGTTTGGACAAACAAGGCTCTTTTATGCGATGAGCCGTGATGGCCTGCTCCCCGCTTTCTTATCTGGCATTCATCCAATTACAAAGGTTCCTGTTTCCAGCACCTGGGTAACAGCCGCACTGGTGGCTTTTTTTGCCGGTTTTGTCCCGCTCGATAAATTGGCCGAACTGACAAGCATCGGAACTTTGTTTGCGTTTTCAATAGTTTCACTTGGGGTTGCCGTCCTGAGAAAAACACAGCCAGATATAAGGAGAGGCTTTAAAACCCCATGGGTTCCACTTGTCCCTGTTTTGGCTGTCGTCTTCTGCGGCTATTTGATGCTCCAGCTTTCATCTTTTACTTGGGTTGGCTTCTTGGTATGGCTGATGTTAGGCTTAATCATTTACTTTACGTTTGGATACAGGAATAGTAACCTGAATCCAAAATGAAACCAGTGACGCTTAATATATTTTATAACTTCTTTCAAAACAATATCTTATAGGCTTTCGGCGGGGCAGCTCGATTGGAGGCCATTTTTTCGTTTTCAAAGAGCACAACGAGTTTGCTTCTTTTTCCGGCATGTCCAGCATATAGTTATCACAGGTACCTTGACTTGCGAATGTAAAGGAGTGTTTAAGATGCGACAAAGATTGCTATTATGCTTTTTACTTGGCGGCGTAATGCTTTATTATGCAGTGCCCCGGCTCACGCTCACAACAGGAGGGAAGGAGAGCCTATTTGCTGCCATGTGGCTCCTGCTTGCTTTGTTTGTAATGGGCGGAAACTTGGCAGGAATGCTCTATCACCCTAAAAAACAAAAAACACAAAGATTCAAAGCGAAGCACCGAAACCGCAAAAGAATTCATTATTATCAATAGTAGCGTTTGAATAGCTGCCCTATTCACTTTATAATGGCAGTAAGGGCATATGGTGAAAAGGGTGAAAAGTTTGGCAACTAAGCATGAACAAATACTGCAGTACATTGACCAGCTTCCGGTGGGAGAGAAAATTTCGGTCCGTCAAATAGCAAAAGCAATGACAGTCAGCGAGGGTACGGCCTACCGGGCTATTAAGGATGCTGAGAATAAAGGGTATGTCAGTACAATCGAGCGGGTAGGCACTATTAGAATAGAACGGAAGAAAAAAGAAAACATTGAAAAGCTTACGTTTGCAGAGGTAGTAAATATTGTGGATGGACAAGTCCTGGGGGGCCGCGCCGGGCTTCATAAAACATTGAACAAATTTGTGATTGGTGCGATGAAGCTTGAAGCAATGATGAGATATATCGGCCCGGACAATCTGCTCATTGTAGGAAACAGGGACCAGGCACACGAGAATGCGCTTAGAGCCGGGGCTGCTGTACTGATAACCGGTGGATTCGATGCCGAAGAGAATGTAAAAAAACTTGCGGATGAACTTCAGATGCCAGTCATTTCAACAAGCTATGATACCTTTACGGTTGCGACAATGATTAATCGAGCCATCTATGACCAGCTGATCAAAAAGGAAATCCTGCTAGTCGAAGACATCCTGACACCTGTTCATGAAACGACATTTTTAAAAACAAGCGATACGGTTTCAGAATACCTTTACCATAACAGAGAAACGCGCCATAGCCGGTTTCCTGTAGTGGATGACAATATGAAAATACAGGGTATGGTGACGTCAAAGGATATTATGGGACAGGATCCCGATACAGTAATCGAGAAAGTGATGACAAAGCACCCGATCGTAGTAGGGGAAAAGACAAGCGTAGCCTCCTCTGCACATATGATGGTCTGGGAAGGCATAGAATTGCTGCCGGTCATGGATGAAAATCATATACTCCAGGGCATTATCAGCAGGCAGGATGTGTTAAAAGCCCTTCAGATGATCCAGAGACAGCCGCAGGTTGGAGAGACTATTGATGATGTTATTTCCAGTCAGCTAGGTACAACAGGAATCCGAGGAAAAGGTGAGGAAGTTTACAGCTATGAAGTTACTCCGCAAATGACCAACTATCTCGGAACAATCTCGTACGGTGTCTTTACAACGATTGTCACTGAGGCTGCTAACAGGGCGCTACGGAATTATAAACGCGGTGATCTTGTGGTTGAAAATATTACGATTTACTTCTTTAAGCCAGTCCAAATTGAAAGCGTTCTTGAGATAAATCCGAGAATCCTTGAAGTGGGAAGAAAGTTCGGTAAGGTGGATGTTGAGGTCTTTAACGAAGGCAAGCTGGTTGGCAAGGCTATCATGATGTGCCAGCTTCTTGATAGATCATAAGCAGATTCCCTGATTAGAAAAGCCAAGCGCCCTGACAAATGGAACTTCGATTAAGTTCTGGCACGTCCTTACAGATCTGCCGCTTTGACACGTCCGATGTATCGCTGTCGAAGCTTTCCTTGTCCTGTGCGTCGGGCTTTATTTTTCCCGGAAAAAAATACTGGGCGCTGAAACAAGAAGAAGTTATACTTTCTTACCTTTAAATAAAACCTTGTGATTTCCCGCGGAGGCAAATACACAAGGTTTTTTTGTGGAAGGAATAAAAAGATTTTGATATTTGGATGTTCAGCTCAGGCCCCTAGAACATGGAGCTTACGCTTTTCTTAATTCCTCAGCCTCTTTAATAGCAAAAGGAAGGTGGAATTTATATGATTTATAGCCGCCAATTATATTTAATGCTCCAAGAATCATAAAAACAGACCCTACGATATAGGTGAGAGTTGTTTGATATAAGAACAGCTGGTTCAGTCCAAAGAGTGCGACGAATAAACCCAGGGCAACGGAAGACTTGGCAGAAATCCACTTCTTCTCCATTGGCCTGCCGGACCGAACGTATTTAATTTTATAAAATACATAAAATGCAAGAGCGATTACAATGAAAATTACCAATATTGGCATAGCTACTCCTCCGTCTGGAATAATCCTTGTTTGTAATTGGGCCGTATGAATGAAGAACCAACTATTATTTTAACGGTTAACCGCTGATATTGCTATAGTTATTAACTAGCCCTGCTTTTCATTGGTTTCATTTTCTGCTTAAATAGAAATATATACCCGGAAGTAAAGGAGAAACTCAATGAGTGTAAAAGAACAAATCCTGGAAGCAATTCAACAGTACGATACAATTATCCTTCACCGCCATGTTAGGCCGGATCCGGATGCATATGGTTCCCAATGCGGGCTTGCTGAGGTGCTAAGAGCCTCTTTTCCTGCTAAGAAAATATATGCGGTCGGCAAGGAGGAAGAAACTCTGCATTTTATGAAGCGGCTTGATGTGATAACGGATGACACATATCAAGGTGCTTTGGTAATTGTCTGCGATACGGCAAATGAAGAAAGGATCTGCGATACCCGTTATAAACTCGGTGATAAGCTCATAAAAATCGATCATCATCCGAATGAGGATCGATATGGTGACATGCTTTGGGTGGACACAGATGCAAGCTCCTGCAGCGAAATGATTTATGAATTTTATCTGTTCGGAAAAACCAGGGGACTTAAAATGAGCGATGAAGCTGCGCGCCTGCTGTTCGGGGGAATTGTAGGCGATACCGGACGGTTTTTATATCCAAGCACAACTGACAAAACATTCCTTTATGCGGGAGAGTTAATTCATTACAATTTTTCGAGGACCGAGCTATTTAATGGTATGTACGATGTAGGAATCAATGTGACCCGCTTAAATGGCTATGTGCTTCAGAACTTTGAAATGCTTCCTGGCGGAGTAGGAAAAATGGTTATTACAAAAGATATATTGAAGCAATTCAGTGCAACGACTGCTGAGGCCTCGCTTCTCGTCAGCACTTTAGGCTCGATTAAAGGCATGAAGGCCTGGGTTTTCTTTATCGAAGAGGATGAAGTGATTCGTGTAAGGCTTCGTTCAAAGGGTCCGGTAATTAACGGAGTGGCAAAAAAGTACAATGGAGGAGGACATCCGCTGGCTTCCGGTGCATCAATCTATTCATGGGATGATGCAGATAAGGTTGTCAGAGATATCCAGCTTGTTGCAGAAGGGCACTAATAATAAAGGAAACCGTTGTGTAAATTCCGGTTTCCTTTTCTGTATTCATACATTTTGCTAAATTATCATAATGGAATTGTACAGCTTTAGGCCAATTTACTTTATTTGTTTAAGCTTAACCTCAATTGAAAGAGTAGAGTAGAAGAAAATTTCAGTAACCTCGGCCTGATATCGCTTTTTATTCATTTCAATTGTCTTGTTTTCAATCGACTTTTTTAATAAGTCCTTCACCTTATAAACGGACTCCACATCTTTGGTGAGCTGAGTCTGCAAATCATCGCGGATCATGTCCTGGACCTGGGCGGTACTGAGCCTCCTCTGGGCCTCATCAAATATTCTGCTGTTTACGAGGCGCACTTGAATGTCTTCAATGACCATCTTTGATTCTGCCAGTTCATTTAAATCGTCCGCTTCCTCTTTTAAAATCTCTATCGTTTTCCGCAAATCTTCAATTTCAGTCTCCTGTGTCATAATCATGCTAATCTGCTTTTCCTGAAGAATCCCAAACATATAAAAAAAAATCAGCCAGCTGACTAACCCCCCAAGAGCTGCTCCTGCTAAAAACCGCTGCCAGCCGGGCAGCCGGTACAAAGGAGGGATTCTCATGGCGAGATATTCTCCTGCGTTAGCCAATGAATAAGCGTTGCACCGGTTTGGGCTCCGCCCAGCGCTGCAAGGATTAAGAAAACCTGTTTCAATAAATCCTTTGTTTCACCGTTTAAAATTCCGCGTTCAAAGCTATACACAGCGTCAAAGGTTCCTCCAATCGCGGCTACTATCGCCCATATCCTTAGGTTTTCCGACAATCGTGCTACCGTGGTGATCGGCGGCTGTCCGGTGAAGAAGGCCGACAGCCCGCCAACCAGTGCACCGCCCAGCAAAACACCTAGCGCAATAAAATAACTGTTAATAAAAGCTGGGAAAAAAGCTTCCTTCATTCTTATCATCCCTTAGCTATTAAGTCTTTTAATACTATATATGGACAAACTTGGATGTTTATGAGCAAAGGGAAGAGGAAAACTTGAGTAAAAATGAGAACATATTTTCTTTTTTTCAGGGGCCGTTCTATAATAAAAGAAAAAGTTAAATGGGGGGTGAAACAATTGTCTTTTATTCATCTCAATATCCAGAGCGGATACAGCTTACTATCAAGCACAATTAAAATAGAAAATCTAGTGGCAGAAGGAAAGCGAAAAGGTTTCTCCGCACTAGCATTAACTGACCGGAATGTAATGTATGGTTCTATTGCTTTTTATAAAGAGTGCAAGAAACAGGGAATCAAGCCACTGCTTGGGCTTCTGGCTGATGTGGTGAACGGACAAGAGGAATCCCACCCTCTCCTTTTGCTTGCAGAGAATTTTTGTGGCTATGAAAATCTGCTAAAAATCAGCAGCGCTATCAAAACTAAAACACCGGCAGGAATTCCAGAGAAATGGCTTAAGGCTTATGCAGAGGGATTGCTGGCTATTTCGCCGGGCAGGGAAGGCGAAATGGAACAGCTGCTTTTAGAAGGCAATATAACCGGTGCTGAAAAAACGCTTAATAAATTGCTAAGCATGTTCGGCCAGGACTCCGTTTATTTGTCGGTACAACGGACATCCGTACCCGGGGAAGAAGAGCTGAACGGGAAGCTTCTCGACTTTTCACGCAGGACAGCCGCCCGGCTTGCTGCCTTAAATCCGGTATACTATCTTCAGCAGGAGGATTCTCTCGCTTATGAAGTTTTACTGGCGGTTAGAGATGGTTTTAAGCTTTCTGATAATGAAAGGCTGAAGCCGGAGTCAAAGGAAAATTATCTGAAACACGCCAGAGCAATGGCAGACCTTTTCAGCGATGTGCCCGAAGGCCTTGAAAATACGTTAAAGATAGCCGCCCGCTGTAATGTTGAAATTCCCTTTAACCGCCAGCTGCTTCCAAAATATCCTGTAAGCGGAGGCATGACTGCAGAGGAAATGCTTGAAGCTGTGTGCAAAAAAGGCCTGGAAATACGGTATTCAAATGCTCCGAAGGCATATTGGGACAGACTGTATTATGAACTGGGCGTAATCAAGAAAATGAAATTTAGCGATTACTTCCTGATAGTCTGGGATTTTATGAAGTTCGCTAAACAGAAAAATATATTGACCGGTCCCGGCCGGGGATCTGCTGCCGGATCAATGGTAGCCTACGTGCTTTCGATTACAGATGTAGATCCGATTGAACATAAACTGCTGTTTGAAAGGTTTTTAAATCCTGACAGAATTTCAATGCCGGATATTGATATCGACTTTCCCGACAACCGCCGGGAAGAAGTAATTGCCTATGTAGCCTCCAAATACGGGGAACTGCATGTTGCCCAGATAATCACATTCGGCACAATGGCGGCTAAAGCTGCTTTAAGAGATGTAGGCCGGGTGTTTGGTTTAAATTCAAAAGAGCAGGAACGGCTCTCGAGGACGATACCTTCCAAGCTGGGTATCTCTTTGGAAGGAGCTTATAAAGAATCACAAAAATTAAGGGAGTTTGTGGCTGAAAGCAGCATCAATCGGTCGGTTTACCAGACTGCTCTAAAGCTTGAAGGCTTGCCAAGGCACACCTCTACCCATGCTGCCGGGGTAATCATCAGCGATCAGCCGTTAACAGACCTGATAGCAATTCAGGAAGGCCATGAAGGCATCCATTTAACGCAATTTCCGATGGATGTGCTGGAGGAGCTGGGACTTCTTAAGATGGATTTCCTGGGGCTTAGGAATCTTACACTTTTGGAAAATATAGTTTCAAGTATTAAAAAGGGGCTGGGGACAAGTCTGGAAATCGCTAATATTCCGCTTGATGATTCAGCAACCTTTGAACTTTTAAGCCAGGGAGAAACAACCGGGATTTTTCAGCTGGAATCCGAAGGTATGAGAAAGGTGCTTATGAGGCTTAAACCGGGCCGGTTCGAGGATATTGTCGCTGTAAACGCCCTCTACCGTCCAGGGCCGATGGAAAACATCCCTCTCTTTATTGAAAGGAAGCACGGAATTAAACCCATTGATTTTATCCATCCAGACCTGAAAGACATTCTTGCTGATACATATGGTGTCATTGTATATCAGGAGCAAATAATGCAAATCGCTTCAAGGATGGCAGGTTTTTCATTGGGGGAAGCAGATTTGCTTCGAAGGGCAGTTTCGAAGAAAAAGAAGGAAGTGCTTGACCAGCAAAGGGAGCACTTTGTAAAAGGGTCAATAACTCAGGGGCACACTGAAAAGATTGCCCATGACGTCTATGATATGATCGTCCGTTTCGCCAATTATGGCTTTAACAGGAGCCATGCTGTAGCCTACAGCTTTATCGCCTACCAGCTCGCTTATCTGAAAGCCCATTACCCTGAATATTTTATGTCCGCGTTAATGACCTCTGTAATCGGGAATGATGATAAGATTTCCCAATATGTCAGGGAAGCAAAGCATAAAGGAATGAACATTCTCCCGCCGTCCATTAACCACAGCGGATACCCGTTTTCGGTTGAAAAAGAAGGTCTGCGGTATAGTCTTGGTGCAATAAAAGGCATAGGAGGGGCTGCCATAAGGGAGATATTCCAGGCGAGAAGAAATAAGCGGTTTTCCGATTTGTTTGATTTTTGTCTTCGAGTTTCAGGCAAGGCTATCAATCGCAAGGTGCTTGAAATGCTTGTTCATGCAGGGGCCTTTGATGAATTTGGGCAGGACCGGGCAACACTTCTCGCAAGCCTTGATGTAGCTTTAAGCCACTCGGAGCTGGTTAATCCTAATGATGATCAATTTGATTTATTTGCTGATGCCGGACTTACACTTAAGCCCAAGTATATGGTCGTGGAGCCAATCCGGCTGGAGGATAAACTTGCTCTGGAACGTGAAGCATTGGGACTGTACTTATCCAATCACCCAGTTTCTGCGTTTAAAAAGCTGTTCGGGGAAGCTGGTGCATCTGATACTGTCCAGGCTCTGTCTGCAGCAGACCCGAAAGTCCTGGTCGGCGCTTATATTACCTCTCTTAAAACAATCCGTACAAAAAAAGGGGAAGTAATGGCGTTTTTAACCATCAGCGATGAAGGCGGTGACCTGGAAGCAGTTGTTTTTCCGGATGTGTATAAAAAGCAGACTGACTTATTTAAGACAGGAAACGTATTGGTTTTTCAAGGGTCCATGGAAGAGAGGGAAGAAAAAAAGCAGCTCATTGTCCAGAGGGTGTTTTCTATGGAAACTATAAAAGAAATTTTGCATAGCAGCGGGAATCGTCTGTTTTTAAAAATTGAATTGGCCCAGCAAAATTCCCAAACTCTGCAAAAGCTGAAACAAACCTTGAGGAGGCATAGCGGGACAACAAAGGTCATGCTTTATTATGAACGGGAGGAACGATATGTACAGCTTTCCCTCGTAGACTGGGTAACCCCCGGGGATGACTTATTAAAGAAGCTCAGCATGATCCTTGGAGAAAAGAACGTTCGGTTAATAGATAAGAAATAGGATCAGCCTCTTGATAACTGTTATTTTCATTTGGAATTTTAATTTATCACGGCAGTGCCTTAAAGGGAAAGACAGAATTCTTCATGCTGATAGCTTGAGAACGTGCTCCCCCCTTCATGGTGCTGCCTTATTTTAAATAATTAAACTTTACATCTACCTTAGATATGTTATATTGGATAATATAATTCGTGGTCAGACCACTTAGATTCCTTAAATAAAGATTTTTACATACCAATTGGAGGGGTGAGCAGCTTGACATTAAGGGATGAAGCATTACATATGCACCGTGTAAACCAGGGGAAATTGGAAACGGTGTCAAAGGTAGCTGTACGAAACGCTGAAGATTTAAGCCTGGCCTATTCACCGGGAGTAGCTGAACCATGCAAGGATATTTATGATATTCCGGAAAAAGTATATGAATACACAATGAAAGGCAATACTGTTGCAGTTGTTTCAGATGGGACAGCTGTGCTTGGTCTCGGAAATATTGGGCCTGCAGCAGCTATGCCAGTAATGGAAGGGAAGGCAGTCCTTTTCAAAAGCTTTGCCGGGGTAGATGCATTTCCAATCTGCCTGAATACAACAGATGTCGAAAAAATCATTGAAACTGTCAAGCTTTTAGAGCCTACATTTGGTGGTGTAAATCTGGAAGACATTGCTGCTCCAAACTGCTTTGTAATTGAAGAGCGATTAAAGAAAGAAATGAATATCCCGGTTTTTCACGATGATCAGCATGGTACTGCTATAGTAACGGTTGCCGGCCTTGTTAATGCGCTTCGAATAGTCGGCAAATCCATGTCCGAAATTAAAGTTGTCGCAAATGGAGCAGGTGCTGCCGGTATCGCCATAATAAAGCTTTTATACAGCTATGGCGTGCGTGACATCATCATGTGCGATACAAAAGGTGCTATTTTTGAAGAAAGACCGTATGGAATGAATGTTGTGAAGGAACAGGTTGCCAAAATGACGAACAAGGATAAACAGGAAGGTAGCCTTGAGGAAGTCATAAAGGGAGCTGATGTCTTTATCGGAGTTTCCGTTGCTGGAGCGCTGACCGAGGAAATGGTTGCTTCAATGAATGTTGATCCAATCATTTTTGCAATGGCTAATCCTGTACCTGAGATTATGCCGGAAGACGCCAAAAGAGCGGGGGCTAAGGTTGTTGGAACCGGCCGGTCCGATTTCCCTAACCAGGTCAATAATGTACTGGCGTTTCCAGGGATATTCCGCGGTGCGCTTGATGCACGGGCAACCCATATTAATGAAAAAATGAAAGTAGCTGCTGTTGAGGCAATTGCGGGACTGATTTCCCCTGAGGAGCTAAATGCCGATTATGTAATACCAGGCCCATTTGATGAAAGAGTGGCCCCAGAGGTAGCGGCAGCCGTGGCTCAGGCTGCAATGGATACAGGAGTAGCGAGGATTAAGGCAGATCCAGAGGCTATTAAAGAAAAAACGAGAAGACTTGCGATAATCGGAAAAAGTGAGTGATGGACAGTTTGAAAAAAACCACTTCTCCTCCTAAGGTTTATCTTGAGATCGTGGGAAAACTGCGGGAAATGATTGAAGAGGATGGACTGCAGCCTGGTGATAAAATCCCTTCGGAAAGGGAATTATCTGAACGTTTGACCGTTGGGAGATCTTCTGTCCGTGAAGCTTTGCGCGCACTGGAACTCCTCGGATTGATCGAAACGCGCAGAGGAGAAGGGACCTTCATCAGGGACTTTCAAGAGCATAGGCTTGTAGAGCTATTAGGCACGTTTTTTCTGCAGGATGAAAAAGTAATCAGCGATCTTGCAGAAACAAAAATAATGATTGAATTGGACTGTCTCAGGCTTTTGGCTCTTTCCTCCACGGACCAGGCCCTTAAAGACTTTAAGCAATGGGCCGAGACAGCCCAATTTACGGATGAAATGTTTTTTGATCATGCAGCCCGGACAAACCCGAATAAGCTGATGGAACGAATTTGGCGGGTAGTCAACAGCTATGCTGGCTGCTCGGACGCAGGCCAGACAGTTAATGGGAAAGAAAGCTATCTGGAACTGATCGATTTTCTGTTATGTCGCGATATTGATAAAGCGATAATTGTATATAAACAAAAAGTAAGGAAATTGTCGAATGGCGAATGACATCTTTTTACAAGAAATTTAAAACAAGTCTTGTATTCTTATAGGAAATGCATTCGGCATAAGACATTTGTTAGAAAAGGGAGGATTCCTCTTTGCTAAAAGATTTATTTTCAAAGCCTAAAAAAAAGAAATACGCAACCATTCCTTCAGAGCGCGATAAGCAAGATGTACCAGAAGGGATCATGTCAAAGTGTCCTAACTGTAAAAAAATCATGTATACGAAGGAGCTTGTTAAGAATCTGAAGGTTTGCCTCCATTGCAGCTATCATCATCCAATGAGTTCCCCTGAGAGAGTGGAGAGCCTCATAGAAGAAGGCAGCTTTATTGAGCTGGATAGTGAAATGGCTACAGTGAATCCGTTAGACTTTCCGGGATATCTGGAAAAAGTGGAGCAGGACAGGCTTAAGGCAGGAATTAATGAAGCAATTTTAACCGGAACCGGGAAGATCGGCGGCAATGAAGTAGTTTTAGCGATTATGGACTCCCGTTTCAGAATGGGAAGCATGGGCTCAGTGGTCGGCGAGAAGATAACAAGGGCGATTGAAAAGGCCGATGAACTTAAGGTGCCGTTCATCATTTTTACTGCATCAGGCGGGGCCAGAATGCAGGAGGGTGTGCTTAGCTTAATGCAGATGGCAAAGACAAGCGCTGCCTTAAAGATGTTCAGCAGCCATGGAGGCTTGATCATATCTGTGATGACTCATCCAACAACAGGCGGGGTTTCTGCAAGCTTTGCTTCTCTTGGTGATTATAATTTGGCAGAGCCGGGCGCACTGATTGGTTTTGCAGGCCGCCGGATTATTGAACAGACCATAAGAGAGGATCTGCCGGAGGATTTCCAAACAGCAGAATTCCTTTTAAAACATGGTCAATTGGATGCGGTCATTTCTAGGCTGGAGCTAAAGGACAAACTGATGAATATTCTTGATATACATATGCCGGGTGGTGTTTGGAAATGGTAGGAGAATTGGAATTTGAACGTCCGGTAGTGGAACTTAGGAAGAAAATTGATGAGTTAAAGAAGCTTACAAAAGATGCCGAAGTCGACTTAACCGAAGAAATCGAAAGGCTTGAAAATCGTCTTCAAAAGCTTGAGAAGGACATATATGAAAATATCAAGCCATGGGATCGTGTCCAAATTGCAAGGCACCCAGCCAGGCCGACAACGCTGGATTATATTGCTCACTTGTTTACTGATTTTTTTGAATGTCATGGCGACAGGAATTTCGGGGATGATGAAGCAATTGTTGGCGGAATTGCGAAATTCCATGACTACCCGGTAACGGTAATCGGTCATCAGCGCGGAAAAGACACAAAGGAAAATATCAGGCGCAATTTTGGGATGCCGCATCCAGAAGGATATAGAAAAGCATTAAGGCTGATGAAACAGGCAGAAAAATTCAACAGGCCAATTATATGTCTAATTGATACAAAGGGGGCTTACCCTGGTAAGGCTGCTGAGGAACGTGGACAAAGCGAAGCCATAGCCAGAAATCTTTTTGAGATGGCTGGCTTAACAGTTCCTGTTATTTCCATTGTCATTGGTGAGGGCGGAAGCGGCGGAGCCCTGGCCCTCGGAGTGGCCGATAGAATTTATATGCTTGAAAACTCAACCTACTCCGTTATTTCTCCTGAAGGAGCCGCGGCCATTCTTTGGAAAGATGCTTCCCAGGCTAAAAAGGCTGCGGAAACGATGAGAATTACCGCACCAGACCTTAAGGAACTTGGAGTAATAGATAGTATAATCGAGGAAGTAAAAGGCGGAGCCCACCGCAATGTAAAAGAACAGGCAGGGGCAATTGATGAAGTGCTTAAAAAATCCTTATCTGAATTGCTTAATCTGAACAGTGATGAGCTTGTGGCTTTTCGTTATGCTAAATTCAAGCAAATAGGTGAGTACTCGTTTGTAAAACATTTTTCAGGGGTAAATTAAAACGTGTTGCCACAAGGCTTCACGTTTTTCCTTTCTGTCTTTATTTTTTTTTGTGAGTCCGAATCTTTCTTCTTAGAAAGCTAATTAGGGGAAAGAAAAGAAGACCACTTTATTGCGGCCCGAATTCACACAAAAGCTCCGATCCTGGTTTGGGTGATAACTTATGTGTTTTCTAGGCTTTAAATCCTCATATAATGGTACAGGACTGCTTACGCCCTTTTGAAGCTTAAAAAGTTGTTAAACTAAAAATATTGTGCTTTACTGCACATATTGGTTTACGAAAGGGTTCTTCTATTTTAGAATAATTACTTGAGCATGTATGTGTGTTTATTTTAGCGTCTCTTGATTCTAATAAATAATGTAGCTTGGGAACGTAAATATTAAGCGAAGGCATACATTAATTGAATGGCTGTTTTGAAGATATCATTCAAAATACGCTCCGAATAAGGTTCGATTTTTAGAATAATGGTCAGGGCCGTCTTTCTGGCAATTTTCAAATAGAGATTAAGAGGTGATTCGGTTGAAAAGAATAGGTGTTTTAACGAGTGGCGGAGATTCTCCGGGTATGAATGCCGCAGTCAGGGCGGTTGTCCGTAAAGCTATTTATCACAATCTGGAGGTCTATGGCATTTATCACGGCTATCAGGGATTAATTGAAGGTGATATTAAAAAGCTTGAACTTGGATCAGTAGGTGACATAATTCATCGCGGCGGAACAATGCTTTATTCAGCCCGGTGTCCGGAATTCAGAACAGAAGAAGGCCAGCTAAAAGGAATAGAGCAATTGAAAAAGTTTGGAATTGAAGGGCTTGTAGTTATTGGCGGAGATGGTTCCTATCGCGGAGCTAAGGCATTGACTGAGCGAGGTTTCCCGTGCGTTGGAGTTCCAGGAACCATTGATAATGATATTCCAGGTACAGAATTCACAATCGGTTTTGATACGGCACTGAATACTGTAATCGATGCCATCGATAAAATCAGGGATACAGCCACTTCTCATGAAAGAACATACATAATTGAAGTTATGGGAAGAGACGCTGGAGATATCGCATTATGGGCAGGCCTTGCCGGTGGGGCAGAAACGATTTTGATTCCAGAAGACAAATCAAGTATGGATGAAATTGTCAGCAAACTGATGCGCGGTCATGAGCGCGGTAAGAAGCACAGTATTATTGTTGTTGCAGAGGGTGTTGGAAGCGGAGTGGATTTTGCAAGAAAGATCCAGGAGATGACAAACTTCGAAACAAGAGTAACTGTACTTGGACACACGCAGCGTGGCGGGTCCCCAACAGCCAGCGACCGGGTTCTTGCTAGCCGTTTAGGAGCACATGCGGTAGAATTGCTTATTGAGAACAAAGGCGGCCGTGCTGTTGGAATTGTCCAAAACCGCCTCGTTAACTATGATATTATCGAAGCACTGGCACAGCCTCATGTTTTAGATATGAAAATGTATCAGCTATCTGAGGAATTGTCGATTTAATTACGTATTGTCAAACCCGGCAATAATGTCCGGAAAGTTCTGTTTAAATCTCACCTGGTGGACGAAACCATTTGCTTCGCCAAGGGGCAAGCCAGGAACAATTAGTAATGAAATCACTTATCCCATCTGTAGCCTTATGCGGATAATAATAGGAGGTCAATCAACACATGCGTAAAACAAAAATTGTATGTACTATCGGTCCTGCAAGTGAGAGCATCGAAAAGCTGACTCAATTAATCGAAGCAGGCATGAATGTTTCACGCCTTAATTTTTCCCATGGAAATCACGAAGAGCACGCACAGCGAATTGCCAACATTCGGGAGGCTGTTAAAAAAACCGGAAAGCAGGTTGCGATTCTTCTAGATACAAAAGGACCTGAAATACGGACCCACAACATGGAAAACGATGCAATTGAGCTTTCTGCAGGTTCTTCCGTGACAGTGGCGATGAATGAAGTACTTGGAACGAAGGAAAAGTTCTCAATCACGTACCCAGGCCTGATTGAGGATGTCCATCCTGGCTCCAAGATTTTGCTTGATGACGGTTTAATTGGGCTTCAGGTAACGGAAATTCTGCGGGATAAACAGGAGATCCAAACCAAAGTTCTTAACACAGGAATCCTTAAAAATAAAAAAGGTGTAAATGTTCCTGGAGTTTCTGTCAATCTTCCCGGAATTACGGAAAAAGACGCACAGGATATTGTTTTTGGTATTGAACAAGGGGTAGACTTTATCGCTGCTTCTTTTGTCCGCCGTGCCTCCGATGTATTGGAAATCCGTGAATTACTTCAAAAGAATAATGCTTTACACATTCAGATTATTCCAAAGATCGAAAACCAGGAAGGCGTTGACAATATTGATGAAATCCTGGAAGTTTCTGATGGTCTAATGGTTGCGAGAGGAGACCTTGGGGTTGAAATACCTGCAGAAGAGGTTCCTCTTGTTCAGAAGCAGCTGATTAAGAAGTGCAATACATTTGGAAAGCCGGTCATTACTGCCACCCAGATGCTTGACTCAATGCAGCGAAATCCGCGCCCAACACGTGCGGAAGCGAGCGATGTTGCAAATGCAATTTTTGATGGCACCGATGCAATTATGCTTTCAGGTGAAACGGCAGCGGGAACTTATCCTGTAGAAGCTGTCGAAACAATGCACAATATTGCTTCACGTGCAGAGTCAGCGCTAAATCACCGGGAGCTTCTTTCTAAGCGCAGCAAAGACAGTGAGCATAATGTTACGGACGCCATTGGGCAATCGGTTGCTCATACAGCACTTAACCTGGAAGTGGATGCAATTATTACTCCTACTGAAAGCGGGCATACTGCAAGGATGATATCTAAGTATCGTCCAAAAGCACCGATTATTGCGGTTACTTCTAAGGACCATGTATCAAGGCGCCTGGCACTTGCGTGGGGAGTTTATCCTCAGATTGGCCCGGAAGCAACGACTACGGATGAAATGCTTGAGTCATCGATTCAGGAAAGCTTGAACTCCGGTTTGGTTTCTCATGGAGATTTAGTTGTGATTACAGCAGGTGTACCAGTTGGTGAGACTGGAACTACCAATTTAATGAAAATTCATGTACTTGGTGAAGAAGTAATCAAGGCACAGGGCATTGGCCGTAAATCTGCTAAAGGAAATGTTGTCATTGCCAGAAATGCAGCAGAAGCAATTGAAAAAGTAACAGAAGGATCTGTTTTGGTTACCATTGCAACAGATCGTGATATGATGCCTGCTATTGAAAAATGTGCGGCTCTTATTACTGTTGAGGGCGGATTGACCAGCCATGCAGCGGTTGTCGGAGTCACTCTTGGTATACCAGTCATTGTAGGTGCAGTGAATGCTATAACCCTTTTAACTGATGGGCAAAGCATCACTGTCGATTCTGGAAGAGGAATTATTTATAATGGACATTCAAGCGTACTTTAATCCGTATAACTTTTAGTGATTTTTACTGCCCTGCCTGTTTTTTCTGGCAGGGTTTTTTGCTTTGAACCGGCAATAATTTATCCGGAATGATTTAAAGGAATGAGTTTTAATTTGGGTGTATACTAATAGTACAAGAACTTTTTTATCTGGAGGAATGTATGAGATATTTGCTCTTGATTTTGATAATCGTCCCAGCTTTTGAGATAGGCACGCTGGTGCTCTCCGGAAGAACAATTGGTTATATTCCCACCATTTTATTAATTATCGCTACTGGAATAGCTGGCGCATATTTAGCCAAAAAGCAAGGGCTGGAAACATTGCAAAACGCACAGCTGCAAATGAGGACAGGCCAGCTTCCGGGGGAGGCTGTACTGGATGGAATCTGTATTCTGGCAGGTGCCTGCCTTTTGCTAACGCCCGGCTTCCTTACCGACATCACTGGATTTATTCTCCTGCTGCCGCTGACACGAAAAATGATTAAGCCGGTGCTGCTGCGGTTCATCAGGCACAGGATGATTAATAAAAATATCACGATTATTCGCTAAGCGGATCCCGCGCTGGCACTAGCATTGCCCCTGGCTAAGGAGGTGACTACTCACCGCCCCTGCCAGGGGATTTTTTTTGAAAAAGAATGAACCGGTTTGGATGATCCGGAAGTAGTTAATCGTCCAAGTTTACGGTGTTTTTTCTGTTGAAACTTGTCTTTTTATTTTTTTTAGAATTTTTTGAAAAATAAAGTGACAAACTAAAAATCGTTGTTATATAATACAAACAAGACATGGAAAAACTGTATTATAACAATTTTATTAATATGGAGAGGGAGTGAACTTAATAGCTGCTGCTTGAGGGTTAAATAGTTTTAGATAGTTGCGAATACTTACAAATTAAAGAATATTTAAGGAGGAAAATAGAATATGAGACAAGAAAAAGCTAGGCAATTAGAGGAAAGCTGGAAAACGGATGAAAGGTGGAAAGGCATTGCAAGACCGTACAGCGGGGAGGATGTCATCCGCCTACGAGGTTCCCTGGATATCGAGCATACGCTTGCCCGCCACGGCTCCGAAAAGCTCTGGAAGCTTCTGCATACTGAGGATTTCATCAATGCACTTGGAGCTTTGACAGGAAATCAGGCGATGCAGCAAGTGAAAGCAGGTTTGAAAGCTATTTACCTTAGCGGATGGCAGGTTGCAGCGGACGCAAACCTTTCTGGCCATATGTACCCTGACCAAAGCTTATATCCGGCAAATAGCGTACCGCAGGTTGTTAAACGCATTAACCAGGCCCTTCAGCGTGCAGACCAGATTCATTATATGGAAGGGAATGAAGAAATCGATTGGTATGCACCTATTGTTGCGGATGCGGAAGCCGGTTTCGGAGGACAGCTGAATGTGTTTGAATTAATGAAAGGGATGATTGAGGCAGGGGCTGCCGGCGTTCATTTTGAAGACCAGCTATCATCAGAAAAGAAGTGCGGCCACCTTGGCGGAAAAGTGCTTCTTCCTACACAGACCTCAGTGCGCAACTTAATTGCTGCCCGCTTTGCAGCGGATGTAATGGGTGTCCCGACTGTTCTGGTTGCACGAACTGACGCGAATGCTGCGGATTTAATTACAAGTGATATTGACCCTGCGGACGCAGAATTTATCACAGGCGAACGTACTCCGGAAGGATTTTACCGGACCCGGGCCGGGCTTGATCAGGCGATTGCCAGAGGACTTTCATATGCCCCATATGCTGACCTGATCTGGTGTGAAACTTCTGAGCCGAATATCGACGAAGCCCGCAGATTCGCTGAGGCAATCCATGAGCAATTCCCAGGAAAGCTCCTAGCCTATAACTGCTCTCCATCATTTAATTGGAAGCAAAAGCTGGATGATGAAACGATTGCCAACTTCCAGGTGGAACTGGGCAAAATGGGATACAAGTTTCAATTTGTTACGCTTGCCGGTTTCCATGCCCTTAACCATGGTATGTTTGAATTGGCTCGTAAGTACAAAGACCGCGGCATGGCTGCTTACTCCGAACTTCAACAGGCAGAATTCGCAAGTGAAGTACATGGCTACACTGCCACAAGACACCAGCGCGAAGTTGGAACAGGCTATTTTGATGAAGTGGCCCAGGTTATATCCGGAGGGACATCTTCAACTACTGCCCTAAAGGGATCTACTGAAGCGGAGCAATTCCATGCAGATAACAAGGAATCGGTTCCTCAATAAGCCGTAAAGCTCCAAGTAAAAACAATCATATTTTCTTAATCAAAAGGAGGACGCGAAAATAGCGTCCTCCTTTTGGCGGGTATAAGGAATTGGGTTCATATGCTCGCATTTCCTTAAGTACTGCTGCTTTTGTCATCACCAAGGATGAACTGCCAAACAGCCCTGAAGGTATTCGCCCGCTGCAGCGTATTTACAATTACAAGGACGATAGGGCCTGCAATTAGTCCAAGGAAGCCCATTATTTTAAATCCTACAAAAAGCGACACTAGAGTTGCAAGCGGGTCTAGACCGATGCTGGAGGAGAGAACCTTAGGCTCCATAAGCTGCCGCTGGACAATTACTACTATGTATAAGACGGAAAGCCCGACTGCCAGGTTCGTTTCACCTGAGATAAACTCAAAAACAATCCAGGGAACGAAGACCGCTCCGGTTCCGAGATAGGGCAAAATATCCACCATACCGACTATTAAGGCAATAGTGATCGCATATTCTACATGCAGAACGAGCAGGCCGATTAGCACGATTACCGTTGTTATGGATATTAGCGTAAACTGTGCGCGGATAAACCCGAATAATGCCTTTTTTAAATCCTCAATTACTCTTTTTATCCCACGAAAAATTTTTTGCGGCAAAATCCTGCCGCCTATCCTAGAAAGGTGGTACCAGTCCTTGCTAATGAAGAAAGTAGCCAGAAGAGAAAAAACGATAACGGTTGCAGCGTTTGGAAACCAGCCGATGATAGCGGGTATTTTTTGAAAAAAGCTTTGAATAAAATCTCCCACTGTTGAACCAATTTGCTTGCCGCTATTTTCAATATTTGTCATAAGTGTGTTTTGCTGACTGGCATCCAAGTTATTAAAATAGGCTGCAATTTGATTAAAGAGCGGGATTATTTGCGATTCGATAAAATCTTCCATATAATCGATTAGAGTATCGAGGTGCCGGGGTACCATATTCCCAAGATAATCAGCACCAGAAACAATTTCGGCCACCAAAAGTGTAACCATACCGGCAAATAAAGAAAGAATGAAGGCAAGGGATACGAATACGGCTAGCCCCCTGGGAAGCCGAATCTTCCGCTCTATAAAGTTGACCAGCGGATTAATTAGAAAAGCAATCACAATGGCAATGATAAATGGATATGTATATCTTGAAACATAAAACAGGGCAGCTGAAGCTAGTAAAATGATACAAACTACGAATAGAAGACGTAAAAGCCGTTGTACGTGAATGGGATTCAAGAATAAAGTCCTCCTATTTCTTTTCTGTTTATATTCAAATTAAGTGAAAAATCTTAAATTATATAGCTGAAAAAAATAAAAAATTAGCCTGGCAGCAAACTGATTAATATTGCTCGGGAAGTTATATTGACATAATTACATGACTAGGAGATTGAACATGAGTGGACCAGTACTTTTTTTAGTGCTTCTGGCCTTAATCGGCATAGTGGCGAAAAACACATCATTGATTGCTGCCGCAGTGTCCTTGCTGTTATTAAAGGCATCCTGGCTTGATTCAAAGGTTTTTCCATTCTTGCAATCCAAAGGAATTAACCTTGGAGTGACAATTATTACAATTGCAGTACTTGTCCCAATTGCTAACGGTTCGATCGGCTTTAAAGAACTGGGTTTGGCAATGAAATCTCCATTGGCCTGGATAGCCCTGGGTTCAGGAATAGCAGTTGCATTAATAGCGAAAAGCGGTATTACCCTTTTGGAAAACGATCCGCATATTACAACTGCCCTGGTCTTCGGAACGATTCTTGCTGTTGCCCTGTTCAAAGGTATCGCAGTAGGTCCGCTTATCGGTGCAGGCATTGCGTTTATTTGCATGAAAATTTTTGAATTCATAAGGTGATACGCATTGGCTCAAGGGCCCGTCTTGAAAACCTGTCGGGCCGCTTGCGGAGGCCACAGGGTTTAACACGTTGAATGAGCCCTCTTCTATTAACGTGTTTAGTAATAATTAAGTAATATGATAGCTGTCAGGCACAAAGAATTTATGGAATTGATATTTATAACAGGGGAGCTTCAGTATTGTCTTTACAGCTGCAAAGCAATTTGTCTGTTAACTAGGGTTTATACCGAAAGATGTTTTTTCCTGAACGTAATTTTAATTAATCTGCTTCCATTTTTCAGGTATGAATGTTCTCTTCTAAATATATGGCAAAGTGGAAATACATATTCTATTAGATTATTAGCGAAAGATTGTAAAAACTAAGTTAGTTTTATATCCATTGTGTTTTTCTAATAAAATATTAATTTATTCACATTTTGTGCTTTTTCGTTCACAAATGTCAGATAATTGTTTATAATAGGACTTGTAAGCGCATCCTTTCATATTTTTCTATAAACATGCTTGTCCAAGGACCTGTCTGTTTACGGAAACAGCGCCGCAGCATTGAGCAAGCGCTCAGTTAAGAAAGTTTTGAAAGCGTCAAGAAGGGGTACAAATGGAAGTGCTAGTGCTTTTTCCTAATGTCAATTTATTCAGGTTTTTTAGCACTATTGGCAACGCTTTCATTTTTCCGGAGGTTTTCCTTCGGTTAGAGATACATATGGTGTGGAAATGCGCTCATGCCATCCGTGGTCGACTATATACGCAGATAGTAATGGGTAAAGGGGAATTTTATAAAAAGGAGAGATTCTTGATGACAGTAACAAGAGGTCTGGAAGGAATAGTAGCAACAACATCATCCATTAGCTCCATAATTGATGATACGCTTACATATGTAGGCTATGACATCGATGATCTAGCAGAAAATGCAACATTTGAAGAAGTAATTTATTTATTATGGCACCGCAAGCTTCCTAATAAAGCCCAGCTGTCTGAACTGACACAGCAGCTTGCAGAGAACGCCAGCCTGCCTCAGGAAGTGCTTGATCACTTCAAAATGTACCCGATTAAGGAAGTTCATCCAATGACTGCCCTGCGTTCCGCAATTTCACTCTTGGGACTTTATGACAAAGAAGCGGACCTGATGGATGAAGATGCAAACTACCGTAAAGCGATCCGCCTTCAGGCAAAGATCCCTTCCATTGTTTCAGCATTCTCCCGTGTAAGAAAAGGACTTGAACCAGTAGCTCCGAGAACTGATCTGAGCTTTGCGGCCAACTTCCTGTATATGATGAGCGGTGAGGAACCATCTCCGATCGAAGAAGAAGCGTTTAATAAAGCACTGGTTCTTCATGCTGACCATGAGCTTAATGCATCCACTTTTACAGCGCGCGTATGTGTGGCTACCCTATCTGATATTTATTCAGGTGTTACAGCAGCCATTGGTGCATTGAAAGGGCCTCTGCATGGCGGAGCTAATGAAGCTGTAATGAAGATGCTAAAAGAGATCGGGTCGGTTGAAAACGTAGAAAGCTATGTAACTAATAAACTTCAAAATAAAGAAAAAATCATGGGCTTCGGCCATCGTGTATACCGTAAAGGGGATCCGCGTGCGAAGCATCTTAAAGTTATGTCCCAGAGATTAACAAATCTGACAGGACAGGCAGAATATTACGAAATGTCGATTAAAATAGATGAACTTGTAACATCTCAAAAAAATCTGCCGCCTAATGTTGACTTCTATTCAGCATCTGTCTATCACAGCCTTGGCATCGACCACGATTTATTTACACCAATTTTTGCAGTAAGCCGTACTTCAGGCTGGCTTGCTCATATTCTGGAGCAGTACGAAAATAATCGTCTGATCCGCCCGCGTGCTGAATACACAGGCCCTGGCATGCAAAAATATGTGCCGGTTGACGCACGATAGGTTTGCATTTTTTGAATTGACAGAACTAAAGTAAATTAATAGTGTAGTAGTAAGGGTAAGGGGCTTCTTATTTATTTAGAACAAGAAAGATGTCTAGCTGCAGCGCCTGGCCCCGCGAGGTCATAAGCAAATTCCCCAGAAGGCAAAGAACGCCTTCTTACGGAATTCGTCTTATGCTGGTCAGGGCTTATCAAGGCGCTTCCGCTTTTCGAAGTGCCCTTACCTTTGATATCGATTTTGGAGGGAAAAGCAATGACTCAAGGTGAAAAAATTACAGTGGAAAATGGTACGCTGCGTGTGCCAAATAATCCAGTCATCCCATTTATCGAAGGAGATGGCATTGGTCCTGATATTTGGGCAGCAGCATCACGCGTTCTTGAAGCAGCAGTAGAAAAAGCATATAACGGTGAAAAGTCAATTGTATGGCAGGAAGTACTTGCAGGGGAAAAGGCATTCAACCAAACTGGCGAGTGGCTTCCAAAGGAAACACTGGATGTTATCCAGGAATATTTAATTGCAATTAAAGGCCCGCTTACTACTCCTATCGGCGGCGGGATCCGTTCATTGAACGTTGCTTTGCGCCAGGAACTTGACCTGTTCGTTTGCCTGCGCCCAGTTCGCTATTTTGATGGTGTTCCTTCTCCGGTAAAGCGCCCTGAAGATACCGATATGGTTATTTTCCGTGAGAATACTGAAGATATTTACGCCGGAATCGAATATGCACAAGGTTCTGACGAAGTGAAAAAGGTGATTGACTTCCTTCGTAACGAGATGGGAGTTAATAAAATCCGTTTCCCTGAGACATCAGGAATTGGTATCAAGCCTGTTTCTGAAGAAGGAACAAAACGCCTTGTCCGTGCAGCGATCAATTACGCAATCAAAGAGGGACGGAAGTCTGTAACTCTAGTACATAAAGGCAATATTATGAAGTTCACTGAAGGTGCATTTAAGAACTGGGGATACGAGCTTGCTGAACAGGAATTCGGCGATAAAGTATTCACTTGGGACCAATATGACCGCATTAAGGCTGAACAAGGCTCAGATGCTGCAAACAAAGCTCAGTCTGAAGCTGAAGCAGCAGGCAAGATCATTATCAAGGATTCAATCGCGGATATCTTCCTGCAGCAGATCCTTACTCGTCCAAAAGAATTTGATGTTGTTGCAACGATGAACCTAAACGGAGATTACATTTCTGATGCACTTGCTGCACAGGTTGGCGGAATCGGCATTGCCCCAGGTGCAAACATTAACTATGAAACAGGACATGCAATTTTCGAAGCAACACATGGAACTGCTCCTAAGTATGCAGGCCAGGATAAAGTGAATCCTTCTTCTGTACTTCTATCAGGTGTGCTAATGCTTGAACACCTTGGATGGACAGAAGCAGCGAAAATGATTACAGCTTCTGTTGAGAAGACAATCTCTTCTAAAGTTGTGACTTATGACTTTGCCCGTTTGATGGATGGAGCAACAGAAGTAAAATGCTCTGAATTTGCTGATGAATTGATTAAAAACCTGTAATTTAATCCAATAATTTATTATCTAACAAAAAGTTGCTTCTGTGCCTGGCCTTCCGCGGTCAAGTACAGAAGCAGTTTAATATCCTGGAAGCTTAAAAGTTGAGGAGGGAATGTTATGTCGTTAAAACGTAAAAAAATCTCTGTAATCGGTGGAGGATTTACTGGTGCTACAACAGCTTTTCTATTAGCTCAGAAAGAACTTGGTGATGTAGTTTTAGTTGATATTCCTCAAATGGAAAACCCGACAAAGGGTAAAGCGCTTGATATGCTTGAAGCTAGTCCGGTCCAGGGCTTTGACGCAAACATTACAGGAACCTCCAGCTACGAAGACACAGCTGATTCAGATATCGTGATTATTACAGCGGGGATTGCGCGCAAACCGGGCATGAGCCGTGATGATTTGGTTCAAACAAATCAAAAAGTCATGAAATCTGTAACTAAGGAAATCGTGAAATATTCTCCAGAATGTTATATCATCGTTCTTACCAATCCAGTTGATGCAATGAGCTATACCGTGTTCCAAGAGTCCGGCTTCCCTAAGAACCGTGTAATCGGGCAGTCTGGAGTACTTGATACGGCTCGTTTCCGTACATTTGTCGCCCAGGAATTAAATCTTTCTGTAAAAGATGTAACCGGTTTCGTTTTAGGCGGGCACGGAGATGATATGGTTCCTCTTGTACGCTACTCATATGCAGGCGGTATCCCATTGGAAACTCTTATTCCTCAAGAACGCTTAGATGCAATCGTTGAGCGCACACGCAAGGGCGGCGGTGAGATTGTAAATCTTTTGGGCAACGGCAGTGCTTACTATGCTCCAGCTGCGTCACTTGTTGAAATGGCAGAAGCGATCCTTAAAGATCAGCGCCGTGTGCTTCCGACTATCGCTTATCTTGAAGGTGAATATGGCTTTGAAGGAATTTACCTTGGCGTCCCTACTATTATTGGTGCAGGAGGAATTGAAAAAGTAATCGAACTGGAATTGACTGAAGATGAAAAGGCAGCCCTTGCTAAATCTGTTGAATCTGTTCGTAATGTAATGAATGTTTTAGCTTAAAAAACATATTCTCAATATAAATAGGTTAAAGACTGAAATTCGGGGAAACAATATTTTCCCCGAATTTTTTTAAAATGTTTTAGACCATGCAAGGAGGAGGTTTCCATGTTATTAAAAAAACGAAAGCTTGGCAGGAAAATTGAAGATATTAAAGCTGGCGAGAAGCTTTCCCTGACTGAAAAAATAGAAGACAAAGATCTTTTGCTGTACTTGGGTTTAACCAATGACGCCAACCCGCTTTATATTCAGCACGATTACGCCTCACAAACTCCCTTTAAAAAGCCGATTGTTCCAAGCATCATGCTGATTGGTATTATAAATTCAGCTGTATCAAAATATCTGCCGGGACCCGGAAGCCATATTCTCTCACAGAATATTACTTACCATAAGCCGGTTTACCATTACGGAACTGTTAAATTCCTCTTTGAAGTAAAAGAAGTAGATAGGGACCAGCAGCAGGTGAATATAAATGTTAGTGCCGAAAATGAGGAAAATGACTTAGTACTGGAAGCAAGCCTTAAGGTTTGTCCGCCCCGGTTCAATGATGCCACAAATGGTCAGGCACTTGAAAATTTTTAATAGCCTTAACGAGAACCCGCTTCTATGGGTTCTTTTTTATGTACATAGAAGGGGATAACGCCTACGTTAGAGTGTTATCCCGTCAAAACCTTTTTGCCGTTAAAACCGCAGCATCCGGGATCTTCCTAAACCGGTTGTTTCCCTTTATTCTTTTTTTATTTATAATTGGAATTGGATGAAGAGGACCGAATGGTCGAAGGGTTTTAGTATTCAAACTCGGGAGGACAAAATGGCAAAAAAGGTTCTTGTAGTTGATGATGAAAAATCGATTTTGACATTGCTTCAATACAATTTGGAGCAGGCAGGCTACACAGTTATAACTGCTATGGACGGAGAAGAAGGAAAAGATCTTGCTATCAGGGAATTGCCGGATTTAATTGTCTTGGATTTAATGCTTCCGCGCCTTGATGGGATAGATGTGTGTAAACAGCTTCGCCAGCAGAAGATTATGACTCCGATATTGATGCTTACAGCTAAGGATGATGAGTTCGATAAAGTCCTTGGTTTAGAGCTTGGAGCGGATGACTATATGACAAAGCCATTTAGTCCGCGAGAGGTAGTGGCAAGGGTTAAAGCAATTCTAAGAAGGTCGCAATTTCACAATGAGCAAACCGGGGATATAGAAGATGAGCGGGAAGAAATGATTAAGCTTGGAGCCTTAAAAGTTTTCCCCGAACGCTACGTTGCTTTGTTTGAAGGAGCAGAACTTGAATTAACTCCAAAGGAATTTGAATTGCTGGTTTATTTAGCCAGGCACAAGGGCCGGGTATTAACAAGAGATCAGCTGCTCAGCTCGGTGTGGCATTATGACTTTGCAGGTGATACAAGAATTGTGGATGTACATATCAGCCATCTGCGCGAAAAAATCGAGAAAGATACGAAGAAACCGATTTATATAAAAACGATAAGAGGCCTTGGGTATAAATTAGAGGAGCCGAAGGAAGAATGACCAATTTTCGTTTCAGACTTATCTTTACATTAACTGCACTAATTATCACTGTATTATTGGCACTGGGCCTGATACTAGGACAATTATTCAAAGGTTATTTCTTAAATACTTTTAATGAAAGGCTGGAAAAAGAAACACTATTCATATCGTTATATATTAAAGAAAACGGCGGTTTGGAAGATTTCTTTAAGGAAGGGAAAGCAGATAATTTCACAAGGATATTAGATTCTAATGTTACTATTATTTCAACGGATGGTTCTATTTTATTTGATTCAAATGAAAAAACGGGAGAATATCGCCAGGAACACAAAAGAATGCTCTCAAGAATTCTCGAAAAAAAAGGTATTGAATCTGAGGGATTTGAGGTATCGGATGGGGGCAGCGACCTCCATTATTACTGGAAGGAAATCGAGAGCAACGGAGAACCTGAAGGCTATGTGATCCTTAATAACCAGCTGGGTGTTATAAAAGAAGCAAACAGGCATATGTGGGGTATTCTGTCGATCAGTCTTGGTTCGGCATTAATTCTTATTATCATGCTGGGTGTAAAGATAGCTTCGAGATACACACGGCCGATTGAAGCGGCAAGAAAGACTGCCATCCAACTGGCGAAGGGAAATTACAAGGCTAGAACATATGAGGAAAAATCTGATGAAACCGGGATGCTAAGCACTTCAATAAATATTTTGGCGAGGAACCTTCAGGAAATGGAGGTCGCCCGTGCGATGCAGCAGGACCGTCTGGTTACCTTGATAGAAAACATTGGAAGCTGTGTTCTGTTAATTGATAATAAAGGGTATGTTACTCTTATTAATCGTTCATATAAACACTTATTTAAGGTCATTGGTACAGATTTCCTTTACAAGCTTTATTATGAGGTTATCCAGCATAAAGAAATTATCCAGATCATAGAAGAAATTTTTGTTACGGAAAAAAGCCTGAGGAGACAGCTTATTCTTCCTGTTGACCTTGAGAGAAAGCACTTTGAAGTCTATGGGGCCCCTATTATTGGAACTAATGATGAGTGGAAAGGTATATTGATCGTTTTCCATGACATTACTGAACTGAAGAAGCTAGAACAAATCAGGAAGGATTTCGTGGCGAATGTATCACATGAGTTAAAGACTCCGATTACTTCGATTAAAGGCTTTTCGGAAACACTTCTGGACGGAGCATTAAACGATAAAGAGACGTTAGAAAACTTTCTGGGAATTATTTTGAAAGAAAGCAATCGGCTCCAGATACTAATTCAGGAGTTACTGGATTTGTCTAAAATAGAACAGCATGAATTTACACTGAATATTGAAAAGCTTGATATAAAGCTGCTGTTACAGGAAACTTGTGACATATTAGATGGAAAGGCACTGCAAAAAGAAATCGAGCTGAATATCGCATCACCTGAACATCAGGTATTTATAGAGGGGGATTCCTTCAGGCTTAAGCAAGCGTTTATCAATCTTATTACGAATGCTTTGACATACACATCCAACTCCGGCAGAGTGGATGTCATAATTAAAGATGAACGGGAATTAGTGCGGATAGAAATAAAAGATACAGGGATAGGAATTGAAAAAGAAGAGCTGCCGCGAATCTTTGAACGTTTCTATCGTGTCGACCGTGGCCGGGGCCGTAACTCCGGCGGAACAGGGCTTGGTCTTGCAATCGTCAAGCATATTGTGGAGGCGCACAAGGGCCAAATTTATGTCGAAAGTAAGCCAGGTGAAGGTTCGACATTTATTGTTGAGCTTCAAAAGTAGGAATTCGGCCAGAAGGGGATAGGCAAGATTTACATTATATTTACATGGCGTTCAATCGTGCTTAACATCATGCGAATAAAATGTATTTGAAAACCCCTTCATCCAAGGGCATGAAAGGCAAGGACAAAAACCCCGTCCTTGCCTTTTCTTTTTTTATTAACATTATTGAAACTTTTTCCAATCCTTATCCGTAAAAAGACTATACAGTGCAAGGGGGGAATGAGTGAGCATGATGAATTTAAGGAAAATCTATATAATAGCAGGTGCTATTGCTGCCGTTTTATTATTGGGTCTTTTAGCTTTTACTACGTGGTATACAGTGGACGAATCCGATCAGGCGGTCATCCTGACATTTGGTGATGTGGATGAGACGATAACTGAGCCAGGACTGCACTTTAAAATGCCTTGGCCGGTCCAGTCTGTAGAGAAGCTTCCTAAAGAAACGTTCAGCCTTCAGTTTGGCTACGAGCAAAAGGACGGCGAAATCAAGGAATATCCTGAGGATACGAAAATGATCACAGGCGATGAGAATATCGTTCTTGCTGATCTGGTTGTACAATGGAAAATTACAGATCCGCCGAAATACCTGTTTAACGCTGATGAACCTGAGGAGATTTTATATAATACTACATCTTCTGCTTTAAGGAGCATTATTGGAAGCTCGAAGATTGATGATGCACTAACTTCTGGAAAAGCAGAAATTGAAGCGGACGTACGGGATTTACTTTCCAGTTTAATTGATAAATATGATATTGGTATATCAGTCCTTGCGGTTAAGCTGCAGGATGTAGAACTGCCTAATAAAGAAGTTCGTAAAGCTTTTACCAATGTAACAAGTGCAAGGGAAACAATGAACACGAAAATCAATGAAGCAAAGAAGTATGAAAATAAGCAGATGAATGAAGCAAAAGGTGAAAAGGATGCTCTCATTTCCAAGGCGAATGGAGAGAAGGCAGCCAGGACTGAACGGGCACGCGGTGATGTGGCGGTCTTTGATAAACTCTATCAGGAATACAAAAAGAATCCTGACATTACCAAGGAGCGGCTGGTAATTGAAACAATCGAACAGGTACTTCCAAAATCAGAGATTTATATTATGAATGATGATGGGAATACAATGAAGTATTTCCCGATTCGGCCGCTTGAAAAAGAACAGCCAAAACCGAAGGCGGAAGGGGATGGCCAGTAATGAACAAAGTGATTGGAATTACTGATAAGAAGAAAACAACTATAGAATGGAGAGGCTACACAAAAATAGGGATTTTCATCATAATTATATTGGCAGCCGCTCTGTTTATCTTTAACAATATTTATATTGTGAGTGAAGGAGAGTACAAGGTTGTCCGCCAGTTTGGAGAGGTAGTCAGGATTGATAAATCACCAGGGCTAAAAACAAAAATACCTTTTATTCAAACGGTAACAACTCTTCCAAAATATCAGATGAGCTATGAGGTATCAGAAGCGGAAATTAATACGAAGGATAAAAAGCGGATGCTGATCGATAATTATGCGGTATGGAGAATTGTTGACCCAAAGAAAATGATCAACAACGCCAGGTCTGTAGAAAATGCCGAAGCAAGAATGGAAGAGTTCATCTATTCCGTTGTCAGGGCGGAGCTGGGCCAATTAAACTATGATGAAATCATTAATGATGAAAAATCCTCCAGGGGGAGCCTGAATGACAGAGTGACAGAACTGGTCAATGATTTATTGAAAAAGGACTCCTATGGAATTGCGGTTACTGATGTTAGAATAAAGCGGACCGACCTGCCGGCGGAAAATGAAGAATCGGTATTTAAGCGGATGATATCTGAACGCGAATCCAAAGCCCAGGAATATTTGTCGATGGGTGATGCTGAAAAAAACCGGATCGAAGCGGATACCGACAGAAAGGTTAAAGAAATCCTTTCAAAGGCCCAGGCTGATGCTGAAGTCATCAGGGCACAAGGGGAAGGGGAAGCTGCCCGAATTTATAATGCTTCTTTTTCAAAGGATGCAGAGTTCTACAGCTTATTCAGGACACTTGAATCTTATAAGAAAACCATTGATGGGGAAACAGTCATTGTCCTGCCATCAGACTCCCCATACGCACGCCTGCTGATGGGAAATACAAATTAATAGGGATGCCGTTATTTTTCTTTCCTAATATTCTCATGGTAGAATGGAGGAAGGATAATAACGGTTTTTGTTTTTATAGGGAGGTATTCATTTGACTAAAAAGATTGTTTTGATAGATGGCAATAGCATTGCATACCGCGCATTTTTTGCATTGCCTCTTTTAAATAGCGATAAAGGAGTTCATACAAACTCCATTTATGGTTTTGCAATGATGCTTAATAAAATATTGGAGGAAGAAAAACCGACACATATGCTTGTCGCTTTTGATGCAGGAAAAACGACATTCAGGCATTCAACCTTCAAGGAATATAAAGGAGGACGGCAGAAGACGCCGCCCGAGCTGTCAGAGCAGTTTCCATTTATCCGCGAGCTTTTGGATTCGTACAACATTTGCAGATATGAACTGACGAATTATGAGGCCGATGACATTATTGGAACGCTTTCGCTTCAGGCTGAAAAGGATGGATTTGAAGTGAAGGTCATTTCAGGGGATAAGGATTTGACGCAGCTCTCCTCTCCGGCTGTTACGGTTGGAATAACCCGTAAAGGAATCACCGATATTGAAGAATACACACCTGAGCATATTCAGGAGAAGTATGGCATCGGACCAGATCAAATAATCGATATGAAAGGTCTAATGGGTGATGCCTCAGATAATATCCCCGGAATTCCGGGGATAGGCGAAAAAACAGCTCTGAAGCTGCTGCATCAATTTGGTACAATTGAAAACCTTTTGGATTCGGTTAATGAAGTAACCGGGAAAAAGCTTAAGGAAAAAATTGAGGAGCATAAAGACCTGGCTGTGCTTAGCAAGGAGCTGGCCACCATAACCAGGGAAGCACCAATTGAAGTAAAGCTTGAGGACACAGAATATAAAGGAAAAGATAACGGAAAAGTAATCTCCTTGTATAAAGAACTGGGCTTTCAATCTCTGCTTGAGAAAATGGGTGATACTGCAGGAGCCAAGGATGAACTTGTCCAGGAAGCAATTGAAGTCCAGATAATCGACAAAGTGGCCGATGAGATTTTTGCCGAAGAAAATGCATTATACATTGAAATACTTGAAGATAATTACAATCATGCTGACATTATTGGGTTAAGTATCTCCAATGATAAGGGAAACTTTTATTTGTCTGCAGATAAAGCGGCTGATTCTCCAGAATTTAAACGATGGGCGGAGGACAGTACGAAGAAAAAAGCAGTTTATGATGCTAAGCGGTCCATTGTGTCACTAAGGAGAAAAGGAATTGCGCTGGCCGGAATTGATTTTGACATTATGTTAGCTTCTTATATCTTAAATCCTGGGGAAATGGTCGAGGATGTTGCTGACATTTCAAAGTGGCACAAAGGAATGCCGCTTCAAAAGGATGAAGTTTTTTACGGAAAAGGCGCAAAGCGTTCAATTCCGGGGGAAAATGCTCTAAGCGAGCACTTAGCGAGAAATGCTCAGGCTATACTTTTAATGAAGGAGCCTATGATTGCCCAGCTTAAAGAAAATGAACAGTACCGGCTGTTCACTGAGCTTGAAATGCCTTTGGCCATCATTCTTGCGGAGATGGAAATTCAGGGAATTAGGGTCGATGTGAAAAGGCTAAAGGCAATGGGTTCTGAACTGACTCAAAGGCTGAGGGCAATAGAGGAAAAAATACATGGGCTCGCGGGTGAGAGCTTTAATATAAACTCACCGAAGCAGCTCGGCGTTATTTTATTCGAAAAACTTGGGCTTCCAGCCGTAAAAAAGACAAAGACTGGCTATTCCACGTCTGCAGATGTACTTGAAAAGCTGGAGAATAAGCATGAAATTGTCCGGGAAATCCTCCATTACAGACAGCTTGGGAAATTGCAGTCTACCTATATAGAGGGATTGCTTAAGGTTGTTGATAAGAAAACAGATAAAGTCCATACCCGTTTCAATCAGGCCTTAACCCAAACAGGAAGACTCAGCTCAACAGATCCCAACCTGCAAAACATTCCAATCCGCCTTGAAGAAGGAAGGAAAATCAGACAAGCCTTCATACCGTCTGAGAAGGATTGGGTCATATTCGCTGCGGACTATTCCCAGATTGAGCTGCGGGTACTTGCCCATATAGCCAATGATGAGGGATTGATAGAAGCCTTCCTTGCCGGCATGGATATTCATACAAAAACAGCGATGGATGTATTTCATGTCTCAAAGGAAGAGGTTACATCCAATATGCGCCGGCATGCAAAAGCTGTAAACTTTGGTATCGTATACGGGATAAGCGATTACGGCCTCTCACAAAGCCTTGGCATCACCAGAAAGGAAGCTGGGGAATTCATTGATCAGTATTTAAAGAGTTTCCCTGGAGTCCAGGAATACATGAAGGAAAGTATCCAGGAAGCAAAGCAAAAAGGCTACAGTACGACTTTGCTCCATAGAAGGCGGTATATTCCTGAAATTACGAGCCGAAACTTCAATATTAGGAGCTTTGCGGAGCGGACAGCGATGAATACCCCGATACAGGGCAGTGCTGCTGATATCATCAAGCAGGCAATGATCAACATGAGCGAACGCTTGAAGGAAGAAAATCTGCAGGCCAAGCTGCTCCTTCAGGTGCATGATGAATTAATCTTTGAGGCGCCTCAGGAAGAATTAGAAATCCTAATGAAAATCGTACCGGAAGAAATGGAACGTGCTGTGGAGTTAAAGGTACCGCTTAAGGTTGACTATGCTTATGGTCCGACCTGGTTTGATGCAAAATAAAAAAGCTCCATAAACTTTTTGTAATTATTTTAAGATATTATTTTACTATCCTAATTTAGGCCCGGAATATATTATTTGCTGCGATAAAAGGAGGGAAAAATATGCCAGAGCTGCCAGAGGTTGAAACAGTCAGGCGGACACTTGAACAGCTGGTCACTGGCAAAACGATCAGGGAAGTCTCCGTTTTCTGGCCGAAAATTATAAAGATGCCCGAGCAGGCAGAGCAGTTTCAGGATGCCTTAAAGGGCCAGACCATCCATGAAATAGGCAGGAGAGGCAAGTTTTTAATTTTCCATCTGGATTCCTATGCGATGGTTTCCCATCTCCGTATGGAAGGCAAGTACGGCCTGTATAAAAAAGATGAAGAGTATGATAAGCATACCCATGTTATTTTTTCATTTACGGATGGGACTGAGCTGAGATACCGGGATGTCAGGAAATTCGGTACAATGCATTTGTTTTCCAAAGGGGAGGAATTAATAAATCTTCCGCTCCAGCATCTCGGCCCTGAGCCCCTTTCTGATGAATTTACTGTCCAGCATCTCAAAGAAAAGCTGAAGAAAACAAACAGGAAAATTAAGCCTGTTCTTCTCGATCAGACGGTTGTAGTTGGAATTGGCAATATATATGTTGATGAGGCGTTATTCCGCGCAGGGATTCACCCGGAACGGATTGCGTCTACACTGACTGAGCTTGAAATCGCGAGGCTGCATGGGGAAATAGTTGTTACTTTATCAGAAGCAGTTGAGAAGGGCGGAAGCACAATTCGCTCTTATGTTAATTCCCAGGGACAGATTGGCATGTTCCAGCTAGAGCTGCTTGTTTATGGCAGAAAAGGGGAGAACTGCAAACGGTGTGGCAAACCCTTGGAAAAGCTAGTTGTTGGAGGCAGAGGCACTACTATCTGTCCTGTGTGTCAGCCAGTAAATGGGAGTTGAGACTGAGAGCTGGCTCCTTCTTATATTAAGCAGGGGTTAGATCATGCTTAAGCTTACTCTTCCTATAACATTATACTAATAGTAAGTGAGGCAATTTGAAAATGGGCATTGTATATGGAATTACGGGTGGAATTGCAAGCGGAAAAAGCACAGTAAGCAAATTCATCAGCGATGAGCTTGGCTTTATAGTCATTGATGCGGATCTGGCAGCCAGGAAAGTAGTTGAACCTGGGATGAAAGCAAACCAAAAAATTGCTGAGGCCTTTGGTCAGCACATTCTCCTAAAGGATGGTTCCATTGACCGGGAAAAGCTTGGAACACTAATTTTTCATGACAAAGAAAAGCGGCTGATCCTAAACAGCATCGTTCATCCCGCAGTCAGAGAGTATATGATCCAGCAGCAGGAAGAGGCATTTTCCAAAGGGGAACGTGTTGTATTTTTGGATATTCCATTGCTATTTGAAAGTAAGCTCACACAGATGGTTGCTAAAACGATGCTTATTTATACAGATGAAGATGTTCAGCTGCAGCGGCTGATTGAAAGAAATAATCTTCCTGAATCTGAAGCGAGGGCCAGGATTAATTCCCAGATGCCGCTTGCAGATAAAAAACAGCTGGCCGATGAGGTTGTAAATAATAATGGAACAATCCATGAAACAAAGCAGCAAGTTGTCGAGATATTAAATAAATGGCAGGTTATCAGCAAATAAAAGCACCGGACCAGGTGCTTTTTTTGTATGGAAAAGGGGCGAAAGCGACGCCGGTTGTTTTCAATAAGAAGAGCCATTTATCATTAAAAAGAGGACATACAAAGGGTTGCCAATAGAATAACTGTTCTTTAATAGTCAGAATAATAAAACATTTAAAATTCCGCATTTTTACCATCACAATTGTGTCTTAATATGTTATACTATTTCCGAGAATACAAACATAAAGTATAACATTAATTAAAAAAAGGAGCCGAAAAATGAAAGCACGTATAGCAATTAACGGGTTTGGTAGAATCGGTAGAATGGTGTTCCGCAAAGCAATTTTAGATGATAATCTTGAAATCGTTGCCATAAATGCAAGCTATCCTGCTGAAACTTTAGCTCATTTAATAAAATATGATACTATCCATGGAAAATTTGATGGAATAGTATTGCCTGAAGATGGAGCATTGATTGTAAATGGACATCGTGTAATGCTGTTAAGCGACCGCGACCCTAAACAGCTTCCATGGGCTGAACTTGACATTGATATCGTTATTGAAGCAACAGGAAAGTTTAACTCCCGTGAAAAGGCCGCCCTCCATCTGGATGCAGGTGCGAAAAAGGTCATTTTAACAGCTCCGGGCAAAAATGAAGACGTTACCATTGTGATGGGAGTTAACGAGGATGCACTTGACATCACCAAGCATTCCGTTATTTCCAATGCATCCTGTACAACCAATTGCCTTGCTCCAGTAGTAAAGGTGCTGGATGAACAATTTGGGATTGAGAATGGTTTAATGACAACTATTCACTCATATACGAATGACCAGAAAAACCTGGATAATCCTCATAAGGATCTTAGACGTGCAAGGGCTTGTGCTCAAAGCATCATTCCTACTACTACAGGTGCTGCGAAGGCTTTATCCCTGGTATTGCCGCAGCTGAACGGCAAGCTCCATGGGATGGCTTTAAGGGTGCCAACTCCAAATGTTTCACTTGTAGATCTTGTTGTAGATCTTAAAACAGATGTTACTGTAGAAGATATTAATGAGGCCTTTGTTTCTGCAGCTGCAGGTTCACTAAATGGAATTTTAGAATTTACAACTGAACCACTTGTTTCAGTGGATTTTAATACAAACCCTCATTCAGCAATCATTGATGGATTATCCACCATGGTAATCGGAGAGAGCAAAGTAAAAGTGCTGGCTTGGTATGACAATGAATGGGGATACTCAAACCGTGTTGTTGATTTGGTATCACTTGTTGCCCGTGAAATGAAGCAATCTCTTGGAGTAAAAGTAGGTTAAATTGCTTTAACCGTTCATTGAATCATATTAAAAAATTTTGAAAGCTGATCTGTTTGACAGGCTTTCAGAATCGTGGACCCTGTCCGTTAATGCGGCAGGGTTTTTAGTGTGGTTTCGAATATATTTCTAAAAGGCCTTATAACAACCCTTTTCTGAAGCGTAAAAAAATCATCTAAATTTTTTAAAAAAGATATGTTGCAAAAAAAATACATACAAAGTATACTATGATTCGTGAACTTCTTGATTAAGAGATTCATATATCTACTTAAAGGGTTAGGACCTCTTCGGACTAACTTTCCCCCGTGGTAGTTATTGCGTTAAATGTTTTAAAGGAATTTGAAAACTTTATCATGTTAAAGGGGGAAACTTGAACATGGAAACAATGGGTAGACACGTAATATCAGAACTTTGGGGTTGCGATTTTGACAAGCTGAATGATATCAATTTAATTGAACAGATCTTCGTAGACGCAGCATTGAAATCAGGTGCGGAAGTACGCGAGGTTGCGTTCCACAAATTTGCTCCTCAGGGAGTAAGCGGCGTGGTAATCATTTCTGAATCTCATCTGACGATTCACAGCTTTCCTGAACATGGATATGCTAGCATTGATGTATACACTTGTGGTGACTTGAACCCTAATATTGCTGCTGACTATATTGCTGAAGCCCTGAATGCTCAGACACGCGAGAATATTGAACTTCCGCGCGGAATGGGTCCTGTACAGGTCAAGCAGTCACAAGCTAAAGCACTTTAATAACCGAAAAGACCAAAGAGGTGTATGCATACGCCTCTTTTTTATATTTCTGAACCAGATCCATTTGCTTCATGGTTATTGCTTCATGATTATAACGTTAATAAGTTATAATATAAGCACAATTGATTAACAGGCGAGGATTGATGGAAATGGGAGTTCTAACAAGATACCAGCAACATTGTGAAACAAGCGAAAACCATTCAGACGAACTGCTTAAAACACATTACTATAAAGCTAATTCAGAGCAGATATTAAATGCACTCGAGGAAGTATTTAACAATAAACAGAAATTCAGCATCACCTCCATTTCGAAAGAGCATGGCGAAATGCTGGTTGAAACGAGAACATCCCCTCTTTCATACCTTGTAGCGACTTTTATCACGGTAAGGCCCTTTGAGACCGCGATTGATTTTAATGCTTCTACGGAAAAATGGTCTTTAATAGGCGTATACCCGGCTTTACGGACGTACATAGTTCAGGCATATGAAGAGCTGAATAAAAAGCTCACTTTTATTGGTGCAGGAAAAAACTCCTGATATCCCTAAATGGAACCTCGCATTATTTGCTTTTGCTGGATCAATTACAGCCTTTCTTTTCAACTAATAGCTTCAATTTTCCACTTGTACAGGAAGGTTCTTTTTTATAAGATTGAATTATTATCATTAAGTCCTCGTGCGAGAGGAAAATAACCAAATCGGAGCTGATTGTATGAAGTGCCCGTCCTGTCAGTATAATGGTACTCGGGTTCTGGATTCCCGTCCGGTGGATGAAAGCCGGGCGATTAGACGGCGGAGAGAATGCGAGGTATGCCAATACCGGTTCACAACATTTGAAAAAGTGGAGGAAATCCCTCTGATTGTTGTGAAAAAAGAAGGCACTCGGGAAGAATTCAGCAGGGATAAGATTCTGCGCGGATTGATTAAGGCATGTGAGAAGCGTCCTGTTCCGCTAAAAGAGCTGGAGGAAATTACATCCTATGTTGAAAAGGAGCTTCGGAACCAAGGTGTATCCGAGGTGAAGAGCGAAAGTATCGGCGAAATGGTGATGGACAAGCTTGCTGGGATAGACGAGGTGGCATATGTCCGTTTCGCATCAGTTTACAGGCAATTTAAGGACATCAACGTTTTTATCGAAGAGCTGAAAGACTTGATTAATAAGGAACGGTAAATGGGCTAAAAGATTTTCGTTTTAGCTCATTTTTACCTTTTAATAAGGGTAATTTTTAAAAAATGTGTTTGGTACTTCGCTTCTGCGCTGTCCAAGCCTCTGGGCGTTTTTCTTACTAGATAAGAAAGCATAAGTACAGATGTCTAGCTCCAGCGCCTAAGGCGCTTCCGCTTTTCTTTAGAAAGGTATGAATATTAAATGACAAAGCATTGGCAAGAACTGCTTCCTGTTGACCGGTACACCGTTTCGGCAGCCGGAATGATACATGACTATGACCGGAAGATTTTAACGATGCTTTACCAGCCGCTGATTGGGCCGGTGTGCATCAGTTTATATATCACATTATGGAGCGAGCTGGAAGAAAACCGCCTGTGGTCGAATTCCTCTCTCCATTATGGACTGATGAATACGATGGCAATAAATCTCAAGGAGATTTATGATGCGCGGGTAAAACTGGAGGGCCTTGGGCTGCTGAAGGTTTATAAAAAGAAGGATAATGATGAGACTGAATTTATTTATGAGCTCCATCCCCCATTAAGCCCCGAACAATTCTTCACAGATGGAATGCTGAATGTGTACCTGTTCAAAAAAGTCGGCAAGGTGCATTTTGGACGTCTGAAAAAGTTCTTTTGTGATGAGGCAATCTCGACTAATGAGTACAGTGAAGTTACGAAGGCTTTTCCTGAAGTATTTTCTTCCGAACACTTGGAATCCTTATATGTCACAGATGAGGCGCAGAGCCATATTTCACCTGATCCGGGACAGGAGTTTATTGGAAAAGCAGGCGGAGCCGAGCTAACGGGCTTTGAGCCATTTTTTGATTTTGATTTATTATTCTCCGGCCTTAACAACTCTCTTGTACCGCGAAAGGCATTTACTCTTAAGGTAAAGGAAACGATTGCTAAGCTGGCGTTTTTGTATGGCATTGATGCCCTGCAGATGCAAAATTTAATTCTTCGTGCAGTTAATGGCGAGAACGAAGTTGATTTGGAGGAATTGCGGAAGGCCGCTAGAGATTGGTATCAAATTGAACATTATGAAAGCCTTCCTTCACTTTCAGACAGGGTCCAGCCCGCGAACTACCTAACCCAGACAGGAGAGCCGAAGACCAAAGAAGAGCAGCTGATCCGCCACTTGGAAACAGTGTCGCCAAGACAAAGGCTCATTCAGGTTTCAGGAGGGGCAGAGCCTTCAAAAAACGACCTTCAAATTATAGAAGATATTATGATGAACCAGAACCTTCCGCCTGGAGTCATAAACGTGCTTATTGAGTATGTCATGATCAAAACGGATATGAAGCTTTCAAAAGGATATGTTGAAAAGATTGCCGGTCACTGGGCGAGGAAAAAGATTGTTACGGTCAAGCAGGCGATGGAGCTGGCTAAAAAAGAGCACCGCCAATATCAGGAATGGCAAGATGGAAAAGGCACAAATAAGCTATCGGGTAAAAAGCCTATTCGGACGGAACAGGTGCCCCAATGGCTGAAAAACGAGCAGAATACTGCACCTGAAGGAAAAGGGAAAAAGGACAGCCAAGAGCTGGAAGAGCAGAAGAAACAGATGCTCGAGAGGCTTAAAAAGCTGAATAACAGGGGGTGAAAAACACCATGGAACGAATTGATAAAGCGTTGGGCAGATTGACAAACAATACAGAATTTCAAAATCGGTATGAACATTTAAAGCATGAAGTCCTGAATGAAAAGGAGATCCGTCATTTCCTTCATGAGAATAGCTCGAGGATTTCAGGTGAGATGGTTGAAAAAGGCTTGTCAAAGCTGTATGAGTTTTCCTCCCAGAGCAAAAGCTGCGATAAATGTCCAAGCCTTCAAGGCTGCATCAACTTCTTGGAGGGGTACCATCCAAAGCTTGTTTTGCAGGGGAATGCAATTGCTTTAAATTATGAACCTTGCCCGCGCAAAATTATGGATGATGAAAAAAGGCGTCATCAAAAACTGATTCAGAGTTTATATGTGCCCAAGGACATTTTATCCGCTACTCTTGAAGACTTTATCATGACTGACAGCCAAGGCAGCAGGATGGAGGCAGTAAGCAGGGCAACTACCTTTGTAGAGAATTTTATTCCCGGAGCTACACAAAAAGGACTTTATTTATACGGAAGTTTCGGAGTAGGGAAAACGTATTTGCTGGGTGCGATTGCCAATGAACTCGCTAAGAATCAAATATCATCGCTGATTGTCTATGTCCCGGATTTCCTGCGCGAAATAAAGGCTTCAATCAGCGACAATACACTTAATGAAAAAATCGATATGACAAAGAAAGCTCCAGTTCTTATGCTGGATGATATCGGGGCAGAGGCGATGAGCAGCTGGGCGAGGGATGAGGTGCTCGGTCCGATACTGCAGTTCAGAATGCTTGAAAACCTGCCAACATTCTTCACTTCTAATTTTAATTTTGACGGACTTCAAAATCATTTAACCGTTTCCCAGCGGGGGGAAAGGGAAGAAGTGAAAGCAGCCAGGATTATGGAGCGCATCAGATATCTGGCTGAACCGCTTCAGCTGGGTGGAGAGAATCGCAGAAGGTAAAAAAATAAAGGGATCCTCTAAAAAAAGCAGTTAAATAAATGATCTGGAATAATGACTTTTCTGAGATTAATAATCAGGATTATTTTTCAGGTTAAATTAATTTGTCCGAAACTAAATATTGAGATGCCAGCTGTCTATTTTGCAGCTGGCTTTTTACTTTTCCAAAGCTAATCAGCCCAAACTTGCTTCTAAAAAGCAAGCTTATCCCATATACATATAAGCAGGATAAGGGTTAGGGGGAGTTTGGTTGGTGCATATTCATTTTCAGACTGAAACTGAAGCGTTTAAGCTGCTCGAATACGTCTCTGTCCACCCTTTGGGGACAGAACTGAATCCATATATACAATTTCAGCCGGAACGGGGGCTGGTGCTTCACATTAAACAAAAGTATATGAAAAAGCTGCTGGCATTATTAAGTGATGTGTTTTACAGATTTCTGCTTGAGGATAAGCTCTTAAGTGTTCTTGAATCAATTGTCAGGCAACGGTTTTACTTCCGGGAGCAGGAGGAAGTAGATAGCATTGTCGAAATAGCTTGTTCGATTATTGAAGGGGAGCAGCATGAAAAATCTGAACCTGCTTTTAATAAGGAGAGGGAAATCATCCGGGAAGGACTAAAAACATTTCTTGCCGATAAGGTTTCATTTTCCTTTGATTCATTTGCGACATTTCGTCTGAAGTCATTTTATGATTCACTTCTGGAGTATGTGGAATTAGCAATTGATGAATATAAGCTTGAGCAGGATTATCAAAGCTTTATTGCAGCACTCCGCGACTTCCTGCATGAACGGGAGCCGAAAATGGATAATGTCCATTTGCTCCATAGCGGCGGTTTTCATTTTTACGATGGGCAGTTTAGAAAGCTTGGAAAGCAGGAAATCCACAAAATGATTGACAGAAAGCTGCTTGCAGATAACCCGGTATACGTTGACTCGACGGCACTGGCTCCGTTGCTTTCTATAGCACCTAGAAATTTACATTTATACACTGATGAAGCCGAGGATGGGCTCATCCAGACCATTACACGGATATTCGAAGAAAGAACCGTCATTCGCCCGACTGCCGCATTTAAGGGCGTCTGATCCGGTCAGCTTCAAAAGGAGAACACGTAAATAGCTTTCCAATGCCTCCATAACTTTTTAAATAAATAGCTCTTGATTTTCATTACATAACAAATTATAATTTCCTACATACTATACAACATATTATTTTTAAAAGTTATGATGAGGACATGGGTATTCTATGCACGGTTTTCAGAGAGGGAAGGCTAGGCTGCAAACTTCCTAACACGGTTAGAGTATTTACCGCCTTTAAACTTCGTCCAGGAAAGAATTTTCGAGTATTGGCCGACGGGAGCTTCCGTTACAAGCATCGAGTGTCATCTGCATAAGGCAGGTGAAACGAGGGTGGAACCGCGGGTTGCAATCATTTGATTACTAAGCTCGTCCCTGTTTTTATAACAGGGGCGGGCTTTTTTGCGTTTTTAAAAGCTTGGCCCCTGCAAAATCACATTTTAAATTGAATTAAAGGAGTGGCATTGTATGTCTGAAATGATTAAGCTTACTTTTCCAGATGGAGCGGTTAAGGAGTTTGCCAGGGGTACGACAACTGAAGAGGTTGCGGCCTCAATCAGCCCAGGGCTGAAGAAGAAGTCGATTGCAGGAAAGTTCAACGGCCAGCAATATGATTTAAAACGTCCAATAGAAGAGGACGGTTCCGTTGAAATAATCACTCAGGACAGCGGCGAAGCATTAGAAATCCTCCGCCACAGTTCAGCACACTTAATGGCGCAGGCTATCAAGCGTTTGTACAAGAACGCAAAGTTTGGGGTAGGACCGGTTATCGAAGGCGGATTCTATTATGATGTTGATCTTGAGGAATCACTGACTCCGGAAGATCTTCCAAAGATCGAAAAAGAAATGAAGAAAATCATCAATGAAAACCTTGAGGTTGTCCGTGTTGAAGTAAGCCGTGATGAAGCGGTAAACCGGTTCCGGGAAATTGGCGATGAGTATAAACTTGAGCTGATTGAGGCTATTCCTGCAGAACAACAGGTAACTATCTATGAGCAGGGTGAATTCTTCGACCTTTGCCGCGGTGTTCATGTACCCACAACAGGAAAAATCAAGGAGTTTAAATTGATGAGCATTGCGGGGGCCTACTGGAGAGGTGACAGCAACAATAAGATGCTTCAGCGCATTTATGGAACTGCCTTCTTCAAGAAAGAAGATCTTGAAGAGCATCTGCGCTTGCTTGAAGAAGCAAAGGAACGGGACCATCGTAAAATCGGAAAAGAATTAAGCTTGTTTACCAGCTCTCAATTGGTTGGACAGGGATTGCCATTATGGCTTCCAAAAGGTGCAACAATCCGCCGTGTAATTGAAAGGTACATTGTCGATAAGGAAGAGCGTCTTGGCTATAGCCATGTTTATACGCCGGTTATGGGCAGTGTGGATTTGTACAAAACTTCCGGACACTGGGAGCATTATCAGGAAGACATGTTCCCTGTAATGGACATGGATAATGAACAGCTTGTACTTCGTCCTATGAACTGCCCGCACCATATGATGATTTACAAAAACAGCATTCACAGCTATCGAGAACTGCCTATCAGGATTGCTGAACTTGGCACACAGCACCGTTATGAAATGTCAGGTGCCCTCTCAGGATTGCAGCGCGTACGAGGAATGACACTGAATGACGCACATATCTTTGTGCGTCCGGATCAAATCAAGGAAGAATTTAAACGTGTTGTAAACCTGGTTCTAGCTGTTTACAAGGACTTTAACTTAAATGATTATTCCTTCCGTCTTTCCTACCGTGATCCTCAGGATACTGAGAAATATTTTGATGATGACGCAATGTGGGAAAAAGCCCAGGGCATGCTCAAGGAAGCGATGGACGAACTTGGCCTTGATTATTTCGAAGCGGAAGGCGAAGCAGCATTCTATGGCCCTAAGCTTGACGTTCAGGTCCGTACTGCATTAGGAAAAGACGAAACGCTTTCCACTGTTCAGCTTGATTTCTTACTGCCAGAACGCTTTGACTTGAGCTATGTTGGGGAAGATGGAAAGCCTCATCGCCCGGTCGTTATCCACCGTGGTGTAGTATCAACAATGGAGCGCTTCGTTGCCTTCCTGATTGAGGAATACAAAGGGGCATTTCCAACATGGCTTGCACCAGTACAAGTCCAAGTGATCCCTGTTTCTCCTGAAGCCCATCTTGACTATGCGAAGCAAGTCCAGGAAAAACTTCAGGCAGAAGGCTTCCGTGTTGACCTTGACGGCCGCGATGAGAAAATCGGCTACAAAATCAGGGAAGCACAAATGCAAAAAATCCCTTACATGCTTGTTGTGGGAGATAATGAAAGCAGCGAAGGCAGCGTAAACGTCCGCAAATACGGCGAACAGAAATCCGAAACTGTAGCATTTGAGGATTTTATCAATTCTATCAAAGCAGAAGTAAGACAGTAATATCCTTGGGAGGCACCTGATAAATCGGGTGCCTCCCTTTTAAAAAGAGCAGCGGGCTGAATTAAGCTAATCATTGCGAAAAAGCGAAAAAGAAATACAGAAGCCCAATTACGCTAAATGAGAGAAATCCATTGGTCCATAGGAGAGAAGAGATGATGAATATCAGAAAAGCAGTTCCCGGCGATGCCAAAAGGCTGCTTAACTTAATGAATGCTGTGGATAACTCCAATTTAATGTTATATGGACCGGGAGAACGGCAGACAACTGTAGAAGAGCAGCGCAAGCGAATAGAAAATTTCAATGCCCAAGAGTTCTCCGAAATTTTTATTGCTGATATCAATGGTGAACTGGCGGGATATTTAATCATTATCGGAAACGGCCTTGCACGGGTGAAACATTCTATTTATCTTGTTGTTGGCGTTTCAGAGCAGTTTAGGAACGGAGGGATTGGCACAAAACTGTTTGAATAGATGGAACAGTGGGCAATTAGCCATAGCATCAATCGCATTGAGCTTACAGTCCTTTCCCATAATGTTCGGGCACTATCTCTCTATAAAAAAATGGGCTTTGAAGTGGAAGGCACGAAAAAGAACTCGCTTTTTATCGATGGAACATATGCTGACGGATACTATATGGCAAAGATTCTAGGGCAGCCGTAACTTATCGACGGGGCTATCACGGCTCTCTAATATCCGGAAGAGTTTAGGCTTTCTTTGGCCATTATTAAACATTCATTAAAAAAATACTAAAACATATTGCAAAAAACAGAATCATTTGATAAGATAATCTCTGTTGTGAAAAACAAGTGAGTTGACATATCATCTTTATTTATGATATATTTTCTAAGGTGAATTGAATACGTGTTTGAGGAAAAGAAGAGGCACCCGCTTCTCACCTGACTGACGCATCTTTGCAGTTAACAGGTTCATGATTTGATTATTTGGATTTATCCTTTCTAATCTATCAGTGTGGGTGTTCTCTGGCACCCACACTTTTTTATTGCTTGTTAACAAGTGCAAATCATGATAACTAAACTGTATTCGCTAAATATCCTTGGAGGTGGCTAACTATTAGTAAACAAGACATGATGGTAAACGAGGGCATCCGTGCCCGCGAACTTCGTCTAATTGACCAAAACGGCGAACAGCTGGGAATTAAAACGAAATTCGAAGCACTGGATATTGCCGCTCGTGCAAATCTTGATCTAGTTGTAGTTGCTGCGAATGCAAAGCCTCCGGTAGCCCGTATCATGGACTACGGAAAATTCCGCTTCGAGCAGCAAAAGAAAGACAAAGAAGCACGCAAAAATCAAAAGATCATTACTTTGAAAGAGGTTCGTCTGAGCCCGACTATTGACGAACATGATTTCAATACTAAGCTTCGCAATGCAATCAAATTCCTTGAAAAAGGCGATAAAGTGAAAGCTTCTATCCGTTTTAAAGGACGTGCAATCACGCACAAGGAAATCGGTCAGCGCGTATTGGACCGCTTCTCTGCAGCTTGTAAAGAAGTAGCAACAATCGAAACACATCCAAAAATGGATGGACGCAGCATGTTCTTGATTTTGGCACCGAAAAACGAAAAGTAATTGTAATGAGGAGGAATACCTTATGCCTAAAATGAAAACTCACCGCGGATCCGCAAAGCGCTTCAAGAAAACTGGATCTGGCAAGCTTAAGCGTTCACACGCTTACACAAGCCACTTATTCGCTAACAAGTCTACAAAAGCTAAGCGTAAGCTTCGCAAAGCAAGCCTTGTAAGCAAAGGTGACTTCAAACGTATCCGTCATATGCTAGACAATATCAAGTAATCGTATTTTCGATTTAAATAGGAGGGAAATAACATGCCACGTGTAAAAGGCGGTACTGTTACTCGCAAACGTCGTAAAAAAGTTCTTAAATTAGCTAAAGGTTACTATGGTTCCAAACATACATTATACAAAGTTGCTAACCAGCAAGTAATGAAATCTTTAATGTATGCATTCCGCGACCGTCGCCAGAAAAAGCGCGACTTCCGCAAACTTTGGATCGCTCGTATCAATGCAGCTGCACGCATGAACGGTCTTTCTTATAGCCGTTTAATGCACGGTTTGAAGCTTGCAGGAATCGAAGTTAACCGTAAAATGTTAGCTGAACTTGCAGTTTCTGACGAGCAGGCATTTGCTCAATTGGCAACTGCTGCAAAGCAACAATTCGATAAATAAGATCTGCTGATCTGACTTAGCCATTCTCCTTCGCAGAGAATGGCTTTTTACATATTATTTGTTAAACGGGGAGGGAAAGTTTAGTGCTTAGTATTGTTTATCTATATTTTATTGCAATAAATGCGGCAGCTTTTGCCAGTATGGGGATTGATAAAAGCAAGGCCAAGAGAGGAGCATACCGGATCAGCGAAAAAACATTATGGCTGCTGGCCGCAGCGGGCGGGACTCCTGGATCCCTGGCAGGCATGTATCTTTTCCGGCATAAAACAAAGCACGCTTCCTTCACCGGCGGGATGCCGCTGCTGCTGTTTGTCCATGCAGTCCTTATTGTCTGGGTGATTAATAGATAGTTACAGAATCAAGGTGAAAAAAATGTAAATTAAAAAGCAAAGCTTGGGTATGATGTGAACCAAGCTTTGCTTTTTTAAAATTCATTAGTTTTTCAAAAATTCTTTGACCGGACTTTTCCAATCAATTGTGGAGTGAGGGTATTTTTCTTTAATGACCCCTTCAATCCAAATGAAGTCATCCCGTTTTAATCCCTGAAGCTCTGCTACTGTTTTTGGCCAGATAAAAATCGATACAACCTCAAAGGCATTGTCTGTTGTGCCTAAGTATTTTTCGCCTTCAAATAAAACGCCATTGTAGGTAAGCAGGAAGTTTTTTCGTACATTATTTGCATCATCCAGAAAGTAAAATTGCTGTTGCTCATGGGCCAGTTCCAGCTTCCGCTTTGGATTGATAACATATTTAATTGCAGAATAAATTATGAATATAATTAAGGCGAATAATAATAATCGGATTAGCAGCAGCATCGATTATCCTCCTAAAGACAACAGAGATTGTTTTTTTAAAAAAATAAGAGAGTATGACCTTTCTAACAAGTCAGATGTCCAGTTTTTCTTACAGGGCGCTTGCGCTTTTCTATGATGTCCAGCTTCAGCGCCCAGCCCCTCGAGGTCATAAGCCAATCGCTTCGGAAGGCAAAGAGCGCCTTCTGTCAGCGCTTGTCTTATGCTTGTCGGGGCTTACCAGGGCGCTTGCGCTTTTCCTATATACGTACTCAATTCGAAAAGGTTCCCTTAATTTGATATAATTTTTTATGAATTTAGATGTTAGGAGAAATAAGATGAATTTTAGCAAGCTTTTTGAAATGCAGGCTGCTTTGGATACACATATAGAAACACAGCACGGATTAGAGAAAACAGACTTAACCGAAAAGAAAATTATGGCGCTTCTTGTGGAAGTAGGCGAGCTGGCAAATGAAACCCGCTGCTTTAAATTCTGGAGTAAAAAGCCAGCTTCCCCTGTTGAAAAAGTGCTTGAAGAATATGTTGACGGTATTCATTTTCTTCTGTCATTAGGAATTATGAAACAGCTTCAGGCAGTTGTGCCTGCTGCAAGTGAGCCGAGGGAGCATGACCTGACTTCTCAATTTTTAAATGTTTTTCAGGCGATTAACCTATTCCGTTGTGAACAAACTGCGGCTTCTTACACAGATATGTTTGCGGTATACCTTGAGCTTGGATTGCTGCTTGGGTTTGATGGCAATGATATAGAGAGGGCATATACGGAAAAAAATATCGTGAATTTTGAACGCCAGGAACAGGGATATTAATCCTCTTTTTTGTATGTGCTCTTAAGGTTTAATATAATAGGAAGAAATACATAACTGGAGGAATTGCCATGCTTGATGAAACCTTAGCAATGCTTAAAGATTTGACCGATGCTAAAGGGATTCCGGGAAATGAACGCGAAGTTCGCGAGGTAGTGAAAAAATACATAGCTGCATTTGCTGACGAAATCGAAACCGATAACCTTGGCAGTTTAATTGCTAAGAAGACAGGCAAGGAAGACGGCCCGAAAATTATGGTAGCCGGCCATCTGGATGAGGTTGGTTTTATGATCACCCAAATAGATGACAAAGGTTTCCTTCGCTTTCAAACTGTAGGAGGCTGGTGGTCTCAGGTTATGCTTGCCCAGCGTGTGACAATCGTTACAAAAAAAGGTGATATTACAGGCATTATCGGTTCAAAGCCGCCGCATATCCTTACAGCTGATGCCCGTAAAAAGCCTGTAGACATTAAGGATATGTTCATTGATATCGGCGCTTCCAGCCGAGAGGAAGCACAGGACTGGGGTGTGCGGCCGGGAGATATGGCTGTTCCTTATTTTGAGTTTACTGTAATGAATAATGAAAAAATGCTGCTGGCCAAAGCATGGGATAATCGGATCGGCTGTGCAATTGCAATTGATGTATTAAAGGGATTAAAAGATAGCGAGCATCCAAACGTGGTATATGGTGTCGCAACGGTGCAGGAGGAAGTTGGTCTTCGAGGTGCCAGAACATCCGCCTTTAAGATTAGGCCAGATATTGCTTTTGCTGTTGATACAGGCATCGCTGCTGACACACCGGGAATCACTGAAAAAGAAGCACTTGGAAAAATGGGTGCTGGTCCGCAGATCGTGCTATACGACGCTTCTATGGTTTCCCATAAAGGATTAAGAGACTTTGTGACAAGTACAGCAGATGAGTTTGGAATTCCTTATCAATTTGAAATCATACCAGGAGGCGGCACAGATTCAGGACAAATCCATATCACAGCAAATGGCGTACCGGCATTGTCCATTGGGATTGCCACACGGTATATTCATTCCCATGCATCGATGCTCCATCGCGATGATTTTGAAAACACAGTAAAACTGATCGTTGAAGTTATTAAAAAACTTGATAGGGAAACAGTAGATAAAATCACTTTTGAATAGTCAAGAAAGAAAGACCATGCCTGAATTGACTGGCATGGTCTTTTGCATTTGTCATGAAACTGGATTGACGCTCCTTGATGACATTTTTACTTATCTCTTAACACTGGACTCCAGGACCTGTACCATTTCCTGTCTTTCCTGTTCGCTGGAATTTTGCCAAATAACTTCAAATAAAACACCAAGACCCGGGAGCATTTTTTCTTCGCCATTTTGGATCGCATCCACAATTGTTTCTCTTAATTCTTCTTGTGAATTCCCTGAAATATTTTGCATGATGGCGTGCCGCAGATTTAAATTCATCAATTTTCCTCCATATGCTATTTTTTAAAGTCCCGGCTGCTTCTGTACTTCAGGGGACTTTTACATAGTGGTATTATTTCTCCTGCAGCGGTGCATTATGTATTTCAATTAGGTATAATAGGAAAATCAGCGATAAAGGGAGCGTATAGCGTGAAATATATCCAATCTGCAAAAAATCCGACAGTTAAGCAGTGGAAGAAGCTGCTTTCCAAAAAAGAACGGGATCTGAGCGGTAAGTATTTAATTGAAGGGTTCCATTTAGTGGAGGAAGCTCTTAAGGAGCGGGATATTGTTCTGGAAGTCATTATATCTGAAGGAACGGAACTGCCGGCTGGCTTTAAGCTTGACGGGGCAGAGGTTACATATGTGAGCGAAGAAGTGATGAAGGCCGTATCTGATACTGAATCACCGCAGGGAATAGCGGCAGTATGCGAACAAAAGGCCCTGTCATTAAATAATATAGAAGGAAAAACCTTCTTGCTGATTGATGCTGTTCAGGATCCCGGGAACATAGGGACAATGATAAGAACTGCTGATGCGGCGGGCATAGACGCAGTTGTATTGGGAGAAGGCTGTGCTGATCCATATAACCCAAAGGTTATCCGTTCGACACAAGGCAGTATCTTTCATCTTCCTGTATTCAAAGGCAATTTAATGGAGCTAATAGCACAATTAAAGGAAAAAGACATACCAGTGTATGGTACTTCACTTGAAAATGCTGCACCATTTGAAAAATCTGAAAAAAGTCATGAATTTGCACTGCTGGTAGGAAATGAAGGCGGCGGTGTAAGGAAAGAGCTGCTTGCCGAAACCGATATGAATTTATATATACCGATCCATGGGAGAAGCGAGTCTTTAAACGTTGCAGTTGCAGCCGGAATATTGCTGTACCATTTGCGGGCGTAGTTTTCTGCAATCAAAGTTCATAAGCCAATTAAGCGGAGATCCGGATCTTTAAAGCGGAATCTTATCAATTTAGTTGAAGGCAACATAGCTGTAAGCGAAAGCTTGATTGAATCCCATTTTCAAATACGGTTTGAAAACAGCAGTAAAGTATACTATAATAAGTGCTAAATTCTATATTCTAAATACGATGAAAGAGAAGAGTAGCCTGCATCAAGCCATTCAGGGAAAAAATGCCGCAGACTGAGAGCATTTTTATGGGACTGTGCAGTTGAATTCACCTCTTGAGTTGGCACCGGGACTGCCATTGGCATAAAGGTGTACCGGCGCAAAGCCGTTAACGAAATGAAGTGAGTGTCCCGAGAGAATTTGGGATGCTAATAAGGGTGGTAACGCGATACATAAACCTCGTCCCTTCTATGGGCGGGGTTTTTTTGTGTTTAAAAATAAATGCCAATGGATTCAAGGAGGAAATTACATGCAGGAGCGATTGCAAGATCTGCAGGCTGAAGCAATAGGGAAAGTGGAGGCTGCCGTAGATTTAAAAGAACTGAATGATATCCGGGTTGCGTATTTAGGCAAAAAGGGTCCGATTACGGAAGTGCTTCGCGGAATGGGCAAACTTTCCGCAGAGGAACGTCCGAAGATCGGGGCGCTGGCCAATGAAGTGCGCGAAGCGATTGCCGATAAACTGGAGGCAAAACAGGTACAGTTTGAAAATGAGGCAGTAGAAAAAAAGCTGGCATCTGAAACTATTGATGTTACCTTGCCAGGACGTACTGTTAATAAAGGGAATTCGCACCCTCTAACAAGAATCATTGAGGAAATTGAAGACTTGTTCATCGGAATGGGCTATGAAATCGCAGAAGGGCCTGAAGTAGAGCAGGATTATTATAATTTTGAGGCGCTAAACCTTCCGAAGGGGCACCCAGCACGCGACATGCAGGATTCGTTTTATATAACGGAAGAAACCCTTCTTCGTACGCAAACATCTCCTGTCCAGGCGCGGACAATGGAAAAGCATAAAGGGAAGGGACCTGTCAAAATCATCTGTCCTGGAAAGGTGTACCGCCGGGATAATGATGATGCTACACACTCCCACCAATTTACACAAATCGAAGGCCTTGTAATTGATGAAAACATCCGGATGAGCGATTTAAAAGGAACTCTTGAAGTGTTTGCCAAGAAGATGTTTGGACAGGACCGTGAAATTCGCCTTCGTCCAAGTTTCTTCCCATTCACAGAGCCTTCTGTTGAGATGGATATTTCCTGTAAAATTTGCGGCGGAAAAGGCTGCAGCGTTTGTAAAGGAACCGGCTGGATTGAAATTCTTGGTGCTGGTATGGTTCATCCAAGGGTTCTGGAAATGTCCGGGTTTGATTCTAAGAAATATTCAGGTTTCGCTTTTGGAATGGGACCAGAGCGGATTGCTATGCTGAAATATGGTGTGGATGACATCCGCCATTTTTACACAAATGATATTCGTTTCATCAAGCAATTCCATCGACACGAGTAAACAATTAATTTTTTATAATAAAACTTGCTTTTCTAGGCGGCAAGATTAAATACTTTGGGAGGATTAACATGTTTGTATCCTATAATTGGCTCCGTGAATATGTAGACCTGACAGGCATAGACGCATACGAGCTGGCTGAAAAAATAACAAAGAGCGGAATTGAAGTCGAAGGTGTTGAAAAGAAAAGTGAAGGCCTCAAAGGAGTAGTGGTCGGACACGTGGTTGACCGTGTAAAACACCCTGAGGCTGACAAATTAAACATCTGCCAGGTTGATTTAGGAGGAGAAGCACCTGTTCAAATCATCTGCGGTGCACCGAACGTAGACAAAGGCCAAAAAGTAGCCGTGGCAACTGTCGGAGCGGTTCTTCCAGGCAATTTTAAAATTAAAAAGGCAAAGCTTCGCGGAGAAGAGTCCAATGGAATGATCTGTTCCCTGCAGGAGCTTGGCTTTGAGACAAAGCTGATTGCCAAGGAATATGCAACTGGAATCTTTGTGTTTCCCAATGGAGTAGAAGCAGGTACGGATGCACTTGATGCTCTTGGCATGGAGGATCATATTCTTGAGCTTGGCCTCACTCCAAACAGGGCAGATGCGATGAGTATGCTTGGCGTTGCTTATGAAGTGGCAGCCATTCTCCGAAGAGATGTAAACTGGCCGGAAAGTAACACTGTGCAGGCTTCTGAAAAGGCTTCTGAATATATCTCTGTTTCGGTTGAAGCAAAGGAAGATGCCCCGCTTTATACTGCTAAGGTGATCAAGGATGTAAAAGTTGGACCATCACCGCTATGGATGCAGACGAAATTAATGGCTAGCGGTATTCGCCCTCATAATAATATTGTTGATATTACGAACTATGTGCTGCTTGAATACGGCCAGCCGCTTCATGCGTTTGACTATGACCGGTTTGGATCTAAGGAAGTTCTCGTCCGCCGGGCAGCTGAAAGTGAAACCATCGTCACACTTGATGATGCCGAGCGCACTCTTACACCTGAACATCTCGTAATAACAAACGGCAAGGAACCTGTTGCGCTTGCTGGAGTAATGGGCGGTGCTAATTCAGAGGTGAATAGTGATACAACTACTGTGTTATTGGAATCAGCTTACTTCACAGGGGCTGCAATCCGTAAAGCATCAAAGGATCATGGCCTTCGGAGTGAAGCTAGTTCCCGCTATGAAAAGGGAGTAGACCCGGCCCGTGTACGCAATGCAGGAGAACGTGCAGCCAGTCTGATGGCTCAATATGCCGGCGGAACTGTACTGGAAGGAACAGTTGAAGCAGACGCACTTACAATAGAGCCGGCGGTAGTCACAGTCACATTGGATAAGATAAATAAAATCATCGGCACAGAGCTTACGGCCGAGGATGTTGTCTCTATTTTCGAGAGATTGAAATTTGAAGTGAAATTTGAAAATGGTGAATTCACTGTAACGGTACCAACTCGACGTGGAGATATCACTATTGAAGAAGATTTAATCGAAGAGGTTGCCCGCTTGTATGGCTACGATAATATTCCGACAACATTGCCGATCGGTGCTCAGGCTCCTGGGAAGCTGACTGCCTATCAGCAGAAGCGCCGCCAGGTTAAGCGTGCTCTCGAGGGTGCAGGGGTCTACCAGGCAATCACTTATTCATTAACAAGTGAAGAAAAGGTTTCCGAATATGCTCTTGAAAAACGGGAGCCAATCCGTCTGGCGATGCCAATGAGTGAAGACAGAAGTTATCTTCGCCAAAGTATTGTTCCGCAGCTTTTGGAAGTGCTGAAATATAATCTTGCCCGTCAAAACGATTCGATCGCTATTTATGAAGTCGGTTCTGTTTTCTTGAGCAGAGGAAATGATGAACTTCCTGAGGAAAAAGAACATCTGGCTGGTGCGCTGACTGGATTATGGCTTTCACATCCATGGCAGGGAGAGAAAAAGCCGGTTGACTTCTACTTTGCAAAAGGGGTCATCGAAGCTGTTTTTGATACATTGGGCCTGAAACAGAACATTTCATACCAGCAGACCAAAATCGAAGGTATGCATCCAGGCCGTACAGCGGAAATCCTGTTAAACAATGAAAGTATTGGCTTTATTGGGCAGGTGCACCCGACAGTCCAGAAGGAATTGGACTTGAAGGAAACCTACGTGTTTGAGCTTTCTTTTGAAAAGCTTGCCAGCACTGAAGTTGAGCCAATCCATTACCAAGCTATTCCACGCTATCCTTCTATAACACGTGATATCGCCCTGGTGGTTGATAAAGAGGTTGCAGGAGGCCAATTGGAAAGCATCATCACGGAAGCAGGCGGAAAGCTGCTGAAGGAAGTACAGCTTTTTGACCTTTATGAAGGCGAGCGCATGGAACCAGGCAAGAAGTCGCTTGCATTCTCTCTAAAATATTATGACCCGGAACGAACTTTGACTGATGAAGATATAGCGAAGGCACATGAAAAAGTACTGAAGGCAGTGAAGGAAGAAGCAGGAGCAGAGCTTCGCGGTTAAGAAAAAATACAAAAGCAGTGGCCGATTTTTTGGGACCACTGCTTTTTGTTTTGCCTTTAAAGCTTTTTAAGGTGTGAGAGAAAAATAATCCGGGATTTATCAGTTATAAAAATCGGCCGTACTTGCGGTTATTTATACTTCTTATTATAAAGCCCCTTCGCTTTCTCAGTATTCGCAAAATGCACCTTCGTAAATTCATAGAGTGCCTCGAGCCCACGCTCATGAATTAGCCTTGCTGCCGCCTCATCAACCGCTCCGCCGGCCCCCTTTGGAATCTTGAATCCCGCCGCTTCTGATAATTTATCAAACTGCTTAACGAAGGCATATCGGGCAAGTATGGAGGCTGCGGCAACCGACATATGTATGCTCTCTGCTTTTGTACTTAAATACACTTGCTTGGACTTAAATAACTCCTGCCCTTTTAAGTAATTGAAAAACACGCCAGGCTGGGCAAATTGGTCGATCAAAACAGCATCTGCTTCCTCGGGCAGTATTTTTCCAATTACGTTCTTTAAGGCTTGATTATGGAGCAATGCCTTCATTTTTCCCTGGGACATCCCTTTTGCCTGCATGTCATTATATTTAGGGTTAGCGCATATTAGCAAGCTGTATGGAACAATATGTTTGATTTGAGAGGCTATACTTACAATCTGTGAGTCATTCAGGAATTTTGAATCTTTTACTCCCAGCTCCTTTAGCAGAGCAATTTGATCACTATTAACATAGACAGCCGCTACTGTTATTGGCCCGAAATAATCGCCTGTTCCCACCTCGTCTGATCCGATGACTGATAATTGTCCGATATTGGAAGGTGGTGAGTAGCTATGTATTTTAACCGATGATGTGGAGGCCGGCTTTTTCACGGGCTTTCCGGTTCCAGAAGCAGAAACAGAACCCCATTGCTGTGCTTCAGCGGCTGCGCTTGCTCCCTGAAACAGAACTTTTCCTGATTTATAGGCAGTTACTGTGCACTGGGCCGGCTTTGCTGTAAAAATGCTTCCAGGGGGATTTTTATCTGAAAGGGATTTGAAATAATGTTTTTTCATGGCTTCAATCTGTGAAAGTGATAATTGCAGAACTACATTTGACATATCTTAATACTCTCCTTGCTTTTAATTTTTGAACGAAACGATGTTCATTTTCCGTAATAGTTATGTTCTATACCCTAAATTTTTAAGGAAAATATTCAACGCCTATAAAATGGTTTCGTCATGCTTTCAAGGCGAAAGGGTTTCATGTTATGATATAACTTAGGATTCTTTAGGATTGGGGGCATCATCTTGTCAGACGATAAGAAAAATAAAATTTCTGTTGATATATTTGGACAGCAATATACCATAGTAGGTACGGAAAGCTCTAGCCATATCCGGCTCGTAGCATCTATGGTTGATGATAAAATGCGAGAAATCAGCTCCAAGAATCCGTCGTTGGATACAAGTAAGCTTGCTGTTTTAACTGCTGTTAATACCGTACATGATTATTTAAAGCTAAAAGATGAAATAAACCAGCTTGAACTGGAATTAAAGAGAGTAAAGGATTGAAGTAAATGTTTGATCTTGCCATTATAGCCATTCTCATAATTGGATTCCTGATTGGACTCCGCCGGGGATTCATTCTTCAGTTAATCCATATCACAGGCTTTTTTGCAGCTTTTATAGTTGCATATATGTATTATGATGATTTGGCTCCAAAGCTGAAGCTGTGGGTGCCTTATCCTAGCTTTGGGAATACAGCTGCACTAAAAATGATCTTTGATGGAATGGGATTGGATACCGCTTTTTATAATGCCATTGCTTTTGCAATTCTGTTCTTCGCTGCCAAAATAGCCTGGCAGCTATTCGGATCAATGCTTGATTTTATTGCCCACTTCCCGATATTAAAACAATTGAATGTTTGGGGCGGAGGCTTTTTAGGACTTATAGAAGTATATCTTATCATGTTTATTCTATTATACATAGCCGCTCTGGTGCCGGTTGAACCTCTGCAGGCTCAGCTGAACGACTCTTTTATAGCCGAAGGTATCGTGAAGAACACTCCGCTGCTGTCAAGTAAGGTTAAGGAACTCTGGTTCAATTACGTGCAAGTCTGAACCGGACACTAAAATTAAAAAAAATATATGAATAAGAACCTTGTCAGTTTAGTGGTGGCAGGGTTCTTCGTCTGAACCAAAGAGCGTGCTATGTATTGTATAACTTTTTAACAAGTACAGATGTCTTACTACAGCTCCGGCCCCGACGAACAGGATAAGGAAGGAGCTTTGTGAGGGCTTGGGGAAATGAGCTGTTCTTCCTCTAAAAGGGCGCTTCCGCTTTTCTGAGTTGTGATTTCTTTTGAAGCACGGTATCTTAAAGAAAGAAAATCTAGTGAAAATTGCAGGTGAACACAATGTCTGTTAATAAGAAAGATGTGATTCGTTTATTAGAGCGCATCGCGGTATATATGGAATTAAAGGGCGAGAATCCATTTAAGGTTTCTGCATTCAGAAAGGCAGCCGGAGCACTGGAAACTGATGACCGGAGCCTGCCTGGCATTGAGGATTTTACTGTACTTTCGGGGATAGGCAAGGGAACAGCTGCTGTTATTGAAGAGTTTATAAATGAAGGAAGATCTTCAGTACTCGAGGAACTGCAGGCGGAGGTTCCTGAGGGACTGGTTCCGCTGCTTCAGCTTCCAGGGCTTGGCGGGAAGAAGATTGCCAAGCTTTACAAAGAATTGCAGGTAGAGAATATTGAAGATTTGAAGTCTGTTTGTGAAGCAGGGAAGGTTCGCGATCTTGCTGGCTTTGGCAAGAAAACGGAAGAAAAGATTCTGGCTGCGATCCAGGAGGCCGGATCTCGTCCTGAGCGCCTTCCGATCGCGTTCATGCTGCCAATTGCAGACCAGATTGAACAAGTTCTTAATGAAATGAAAGACATAAAAAGATTCTCGCGCGCTGGCAGTATCCGCCGGATGAAGGAAACGATAAAAGATCTTGATTTTATTATTGCGACAGATAATCCTGATTCCGTGAAGGAACAGCTGCTTGCAATCCCGCATGTTAGCCAGGTCATTGCAGCAGGTGATACAAAGGTTTCCGTGACTTTGGCTTATGAATATGATGTGTCCGTGGATTTCAGACTCGTAAAAAATCATGAATTCATCACAACCCTCCACCATTTTACAGGATCTAAGGACCATAATGTCCGTATGAGGCAGCTGGCAAAGGATAGAGGAGAGAAAATCAGTGAATATGGGGTGGAAAAGCCGGACACCGGCGAAATTCTGAATTTTGATTCTGAAGAAGAGTTCTTTGAACATTTTGGACTCCCATTCATCCCGCCTGAAGCAAGGGAGGATGGCACTGAGGTTGATAAACAAATATCCGCTAGTGACCTGATCTCTCTAGCGGATATGCAAGGTGACCTCCATATGCACTCTACATGGAGTGATGGGGCATACTCTATAGAAGAAATGATCGAAGCATGCCGTGCAAAGGGTTATAAATATATGGCCATAACAGACCACTCCCGTTATTTGGTGGTGGCAAACGGGCTGACTCCTGAACGATTAAGAGAACAGAAAGCCATTATCCATGAATTGAACAAGAAATATGATGACATTACGATCCTCTCTGGCATTGAAATGGATATTTTGCCGGATGGATCCCTTGATTATGATGACGACCTTTTAAAGGAAATGGACCTCGTCATTGCTTCCATTCACTCGAGTTTTTCACAGCCAAGGGAAAAAATAATGCATCGGCTGAAAACTGCGCTTGAAAACAAACATGTTGACATCATCGCCCACCCAACAGGAAGAGTAATTGGCAGACGCAAAGGCTATGATGCAGATATGGATATGCTGATTGAACTGGCCGCAGAGACGAATACAGCCCTCGAGCTAAACGCAAACCCTAACAGGCTTGATCTTTCCTCTGAGAATGTCAGGAAAGCGCAGGAGGCCGGTGTTATGCTTGTTATCAATACTGATGCACACAGCATAGAAATGCTTGAAGATATGGAAATCGGAGTAGCGGCTGCAAAGAAAGGCTGGATCAAGAAATCCAGCGTGTTAAATGCAAGAGAGCCAGATGATCTACTTGCGTTTTTAAAAAGAAATGATTAAGCTTCCGGAGTATACAGGCTAATTAAGGAGGTACTTACTCCATGCATAATAAAGCAATGCGAACGCTAGAATTTCATAAAATTAAAGAACAGCTGCTTACATTTGCCTCCTCTTCAATAGGGAAGGAAAAAGCCCAGCAGCTTGAACCATCTGTCGATTTTGATGAAGTTGTGAAATGGCAGGGAGAAACGGATGAGGCAGCAAAGGCCTTCCGCTTGCGGGGGAACGTTCCGCTCGGCGGGATTTTTGATATAAGGCCGCATGCAAAAAGGGCGCAAATCGGCGGAATGCTGAGTCCCGGGGAGCTAATGGAGATTTCCAGCACCATTCGGGCAGGCAGGGTGCTGGAGCGCTTTATCGGAGAATTGCTTGAGGATGGCCATGAACTGCCGTTTATTGCAGAATACATGAACGCATTTACCCCGCAGCAGGATTTGCAGCGGTTAATTAATAATGCTATAAGTGAAAATGGCGAAGTAATGGATTCGGCAAGCGATAAGCTGAGGACTCTTCGCAATCAGCTGCGAACGAATGAAGCAAGAGTAAGAGAAAAGCTTGAAAGCATGATCCGTTCCTCTAATGCCCAAAAGATGCTGTCTGATGCAATTATTACGATCCGTAATGACCGCTTTGTTATTCCTGTTAAACAAGAATACCGAAGCTCATATGGGGGGATAATTCATGACCAATCATCGTCCGGCCAAACTTTGTTTATTGAGCCGCAGGTTATTATCCAGCTTAATAATGTGCTTCAAGAAACACGGGTTCTGGAACAGCAGGAAATAGAACGGATATTAATCGGACTGTCAGCAGCAGTCGGGGAACAAACCCATGAGCTGCTGCAGAATGTCAAAGTGCTTGCCCAGCTTGATTTTATGTTCGCCAAGGCGAAATATGCAAAAAAACTAAAGGCTTCAAAGCCGCTGCTTAATAATGAAGGCAGGGTGAAGCTTCTTAAGGCGAAGCATCCGCTAATCCCACCAGAAGTAGTGGTAGCGAACGATATTTTTCTAGGTGACGACTTTACGACAATCGTTATAACCGGACCGAACACTGGCGGTAAAACAGTCACGCTTAAAACGATCGGCCTATGTACGCTAATGGTCCAGGCCGGATTGCAAATACCAGTAATGGAAGGTTCAGAGGCCGCTGTTTTCCGTTCTGTATATGCAGATATTGGCGATGAACAGTCTATCGAGCAGAGCTTGAGTACCTTCTCCTCCCATATGGTTAACATTGTTGATATTTTAAAGCGCATGGACCATGATAGCCTTGTGCTTTTTGATGAACTGGGTGCAGGAACTGATCCCCAGGAAGGGGCGGCACTTGCTATTTCCATTCTTGACGAGGTCTATAAAAGAGGGGCCAGAGTTATCGCGACAACGCACTATCCGGAGCTTAAGGCGTATGGCTATAATCGCCCGGGAGTTATTAATGCGAGTGTGGAATTTGACATTGAGACACTTAGCCCTACGTACCGCTTATTAATCGGGGTACCCGGCCGAAGCAATGCGTTTGAAATATCAAAGCGGCTGGGGCTGAGCGATTCGGTAATTGACATAGCTCGAGGCTATATTGGGGCAGATACAAATAAAGTAGAGAATATGATTGCTTCCCTGGAAGAGAGCCGGAAGAAGGCAGAAGAGGCGCGGGAAGATGCAAACGATTATCTGAAGCAGTCGGAAAAACTTCATAAAGACCTTCAAAAACAGGTTATGGAATATTATGAAGAAAAAGATTCGCTGATTGACAAAGCTGCACGGGAAGCAGCAGAAATTGTTGAAAAAGCAAAACGTGAAGCTGAAGAAGTAATTAGTGAATTAAGAAAACTCGCCCTTGAAAAAAATGCTGAAGTGAAGGAGCATGAACTAATCGAAGCGCGCAGGCGGATTGAAGAATCTGCACCGGCTGTGAAAAAGTCGAAAAAAGCTGCTGCAGCACCTGAAAAACGCGAATGGCAGCCGGGTGATGAGGTCAAGGTTATTACCTTTAACCAAAAAGGACACTTAGTCGAGAAAGTTTCATCAGACGAGTGGCAGGTTCAAATGGGCATTATGAAAATGAAGGTCAAAGAACGAGACCTCCAATATATAAAAAGCCAAAAGCCGAAGGAAACGAAGCACCTTGCTACAGTCCGCGGAAAGGACTACCACGTCAGCCTGGAACTCGATTTAAGGGGAGAAAGATTTGAAAATGCCCTTTCCAGGGTGGAAAAGTATATTGATGATGCTCTGCTGGCTGGCTACCCGCGTGTTTCCATCATTCACGGCAAAGGCACTGGTGCGCTAAGACAGGGTGTCCAGGAGTATTTGCGAAATCACCGCTCCGTGAAAAAGATACGCTTCGGGGAAGCGGGAGAAGGCGGATCAGGTGTGACGGTTGTAGAGTTTAAATAAATCGGGAGCTAACCTTATGAAGAACTTTTGGGAAAATGAGTTCGTGAATACTGCTGCTAATTATAGCGTCGTCATCCTTTTCATCGTGGTTTTTCTTGCCGTCTTCGAGCTGGTGACAAAGTATAAGAACTGGGAAGAAATTAAAAAGGGAAATTTGGCTGTAGCAATGGCAACAGGCGGAAAAATATTTGGCATAGCCAATATTTTTACTCATTCAATCCTGCAGCACAATTCTTTATTGTCGATGATAAGCTGGGGGATTTTTGGATTTATCCTTTTGTTAGCCAGTTATTTTATTTTTGAATTTCTAACACCAGGTTTTAAAATTGATAAAGAAATAGAAAAAGATAACCGTGCCGTTGGTTTAATATCACTGATGATTTCTGTCGGGCTATCCTTTGTGATCGGTGCAGGTATCTCATAATAGGAGAGGTTTTAGATTTGGAAACACTCGCAAAGGTACTCCTTGGTTTATGTGCAGTATTCCTGCTGGTAGGTATAATTTATATGGTTTTCTTTTAAAAAAGCATTTTCTAGCTTAACGAGTTTGCCGAACTAATGGATTTCCGGCCTGAGTTTTTTTAGGAAAAAATATCAGCAGGCCTGTTAAAAGTATGGAAGCACCTTGTCAAAGATTTTCTCTTGGCCGGGTGCTTTTTTTGTCGGGTCTATCGTACCATGCATTTTGCAATGATGAAATTGTTAGTCATTGTATAATGCAGTTTAAGTATAATATAATTAAATTGAATAGTTTGAATTTTTAACAAAGAAAAGGGAGGGAAAATTATTGGATCAAAAACCCTGGCTAGCATTATACCCATCGGAAATTCCTCATGAGCTTTCTTATGGAGAAACTCCGCTGCCAGCATTTTTGAAAGAAGCGGCCGAGCAGTTTCCTGAACAGACTTCTATACATTTCATGGGGAAGAAACTAACGTTCAAGGAAGTCTACCATTCCGCGCTGAAATTTGCTGCATATCTAAAACAGCTTGGTCTTGAAAAAGGAGACCGGGTAGCAATCATGCTGCCAAACTGTCCGCAATCAGTCATTACTTTTTTTGGGACGATGCTTGCTGGCGGTGTAGTTGTACCTACCAATCCGCTTTATATGGAACGCGAACTTGAATACCAGATGAAGGATTCGGGTGCAAAGATTATTGTAACGATGGATATTTTGTATCCCCGTGCATCGAAGGTTATGCCGGCAACTAAGCTGGAGCATATTATTGTAACCGCTATCAAAGACTTCCTGCCATTCCCAAAGAACTTGATATATCCGTTTATCCAGAAAAAACAGTATGGTATAACAGTGAATGTTGAACATAGCGGCAGCAATCACTTGCTTAATGAAATTCTAAAAGGTGCTGTTCCGGAAGAAATAGAACTTTCGTCTGATTTTGAAAATGATCTTGCAGTACTTCAATATACAGGGGGGACTACCGGTTTTCCAAAGGGAGTCATGCTGACACATAAAAACCTTGTTTCAAATGCCAAAATGTGCGCTGCCTGGCTGTATAAAGGACACAAGGGAAAAGAAAGCGTACTTGGCATCATTCCTTTTTTCCATGTGTATGGAATGACAACTGTAATGTTCTTATCGATTATGCAGGGGAATAAAATGATCCTGCTTCCCAAATTCGACGCAGAAACAGCATTAAAAACAATCCAAAAGCAGCGCCCTACACTTTTCCCGGGTGCTCCAACGATTTATATCGCATTATTGAACCATCCGGATTTGAAAAAGTATGATTTGTCATCAATTGATGCTTGCATAAGCGGATCTGCACCTCTGCCTCTTGAAATTCAGCAAAGATTTGAAGAAGTAACCGGCGGGAAACTAGTAGAAGGTTACGGACTTACAGAAACCTCTCCTGTTACACATGCTAATTTTGTCTGGGACCGCCCGAGGATAAAAGGAAGCATTGGCGTTCCGTGGCCAGATACAGAGGCGGCCATCATATCTGCCGAAACGGGAGAGCCATTGCCGCCTAAAGAAATAGGGGAAATAGGTATAAAAGGGCCGCAGGTAATGAAAGGGTATTGGAACAGGCCAGATGATACGGAACAGTCGTTCAGAAATGGGTGGTTTTTAACAGGAGACATCGGATATATGGATGAAGACGGCTATTTTTATGTGGTTGACCGGAAAAAGGATATGATCATAGCGGGAGGGTATAACATTTATCCTCGTGAAATTGAAGAAGTGCTTTACGAACACAAAGACATACAAGAGCTTGTTGTGGCGGGAATCCCGGATCCTTATCGGGGGGAAACCGTTAAAGCTTATATTGTTCTGAAAGAAGGGGCCAAAGTAACTGAGGAAGAACTGAATCAGTTTGCAAGAAAGCATTTGGCTGCTTATAAAGTCCCGCGTTTATATGAATTCAGAAATGAATTGCCAAAAACGGCTGTCGGAAAAATTCTGCGGCGGGCACTTGTCGATGAGGAAAAACAAAAGATTGATGAAAGAAAAGAAGCCTAAAAATATTTTCCCCGAGCCATAAATCTGGCTCAGGTTTTTGAGTGTTACTGGACATGCTTGCGCCCAAATGGTTAAAATAAAAAAATGGGATAAGTTCCTAATATCAATACAAGCCGTAGCCGATCTGATACTGGTGGTACGCCTCCGAATAGCAGTTTTTTCTTGACAGAAATAATGTGTCAGCTTATCATTAAATTATGAATGATGGTTCATTCATTTTCTGTAGAGGAGCTTTATCATTGAAGAAAAATAGACCAAAATATAAACAAATTATTGACGCAGCAGTTATTGTCATTGCTGAAAATGGCTATCACCAGGCACAGGTTTCAAGGATTGCAAAGCAAGCAGGCGTTGCCGACGGAACAATTTATCTTTATTTTAAAAATAAAGAAGATATCCTGATCTCCTTGTTTCATGAAAAAATGGGTTACTTTGTTGAAAAAATTGAAGAAGAAATTAAAGGAAAAGACGCGGCAACGCAGAAATTATTAGTGTTAATCGAAAAACATTTTGAGATTCTTTCTGAAGATCGCCATTTAGCCATTGTGACTCAGCTTGAATTAAGGCAGTCCAATAAAGAGCTAAGGCACAGGATAAATGAAGTGCTGCGGGGTTATTTAAATCTTATCGACCAAATTATCACGGAAGGAATCTCCAGCGGGGAATTCCGCCCGGATCTAAATCTTAGGCTGGCAAGGCAGACGGTCTTCGGGACGATAGATGAAATTGCCACCACATGGGTCATGAATGAGCAAAAATATAGCTTGACCGACCTGGCAAAGCAAGTGCATCAGATCTTAGTTGGCGGCTGCGGCCGCAGCTAGGGCATAGGGATGGGAAACTGGCCGCCCATCCTGTTCTACATAAAAGAAGAGTTTTCGATTTAACAAAACTAGAGGGGGGTATAAATTTGGGATTCTTATCTTACTCAATCGAGGGGCATGTGGCTGAGGTAACCATACAAAAGCCGCCTGCGAATGCATTATCCTCAGTACTTTTGCAAGAGCTTTCAGTGCTCTTTGATGAATTCGAATCGAATGAATCTGTCAGGGTTATTTTGCTTAAGGGTGAAGGAAGATTCTTTTCAGCCGGAGCGGATATCAAGGAATTCACAACCATAGAAAGCGGCGAAGAATTTGCACGCTTGGCCTCAAGAGGCCAGGACTTGTTCGAACGAATTGAAACCTTTCCAAAACCGGTGATTGCCGCTATCCATGGAGCCGCACTTGGGGGCGGACTTGAATTGGCAATGTCATGCCATATCAGGCTTGTAACAGAAAATGCAAAGCTTGGACTCCCAGAGCTTCAGCTCGGAATTGTACCCGGTTTCGCTGGATCACAGCGGCTGCCGCGCTATGTTGGTCCTGCCAAGGCAGCAGAAATGCTATTTACCAGCGAGCCGATTACCGGAACACAGGCTGCTCATTATGGCCTGGCCAACCATGCGTACTCGGAGGAAGATCTTTTTCCAAAGGCGCAGGAACTGGCGGTTAAAATAGCTAAGAAAAGCCCGCTTGCAATCAAGACAGCAATCGAGCTGCTGAACTATTCCAAGCCTGAATCTTACTATAAGGGCGTTGAAAAGGAAGCAGAGTTATTTGGGAAAGTTTTCGTTTCCGCTGATGCAAAAGAAGGAATCAGCGCTTTTTTGGAAAAAAGGGAGCCTGTCTTTAAAGGAAATTAGGTAGGTTGATAGATTTTAAGTATACTGAAATTAATTAGGAGGGGAATACCCGTGAATATTTATGTATTGCTGAAAAGGACCTTTGATACAGAAGAAAAAATAACTCTGTCTGGCGGGAAAATCAACGAGGATGGCGCTGAATTTATTATTAATCCATACGATGAGTATGCGGTAGAAGAAGCAATTACGGTCCGCGATGCACAGGGCGGGGAAGTCACAGTAGTAACGGTTGGTTCCGAAGAAGCAGAAAAGCAGCTTCGTACAGCTCTAGCTATGGGAGCAGACAAGGCTGTATTGATCAACACCGAGGATGACCTTGAAAATGGAGATCAGTTCTCTACTGCCAAGATTCTGGCTGAGTACCTGAAGGATAAAGAAGCAGATTTGATTATTGCCGGCAATGTAGCAATTGACGGCGGGTCAGGCCAGGTTGGACCGCGCGTTGCTGAGTTATTGGATATTCCATATATCACAACAATTACAAAACTTGAAATTGACGGCCAAAATGTAAGCGTTGTCCGTGATGTTGAAGGGGATTCTGAAGTAATAGGCGCTTCTCTTCCAATCCTCGTAACTGCTCAACAGGGCTTAAATGAACCACGATATCCTTCACTTCCAGGGATCATGAAAGCGAAGAAGAAACCGCTTGAAGAATTGGAGCTTGATGACCTGGATCTTGAAGAAGACGACGTGGAAGCAAAAACAAAAACAATTGAAGTTTACCTGCCGCCTAAAAAAGAAGCAGGCAAGGTACTCAGCGGAGATATCCCTCAGCAGGTATCCGAGCTAGTTAAATTACTTCATACAGAAGCAAAAGTAATTTAATCGTAATCCATCCTTTTAAAAATGCACAGGAGGTTATATAGATGTCTAGAAAAGTTCTTGTATTGGGAGAGGTTCGCGATGGCGCTCTTCGGAATGTATCCTTTGAAGCGATTGCAGCGGCAAAAATGGCTGCTGAAGGCGGAGAGGTTGTCGGCGTATTAATTGGTGACGGTGTTCAGTCATTAGGCCAATCATTAATTCACTACGGTGCGGATCGTGTAGTAGCGGTAGAAGATGAAAAATTAAAGCAATATACATCCGATGGATTCACACAGGCACTTATGGCTGTAGTTGAATCTGAAAAACCTGAAGGGATTTTCTTCGGCCATACAGCACTTGGAAAAGATCTTTCACCACGAATTGCTAGCAAGCTGAATTCCGGTTTAGTTTCTGACGTAACAGATATTGAGGAAAACGGAGGCAATCTGGTATTCGTTCGTCCTATTTACTCAGGAAAAGCATTTGAAAAGAAAATCATTACCGATGGCCTGATTTTTGCGACGATTCGCCCTAACAATATCGCACCGCTTGAAAAGGATGAATCCCGTTCAGGTGATGTAACTTTACTTTCAGCTGAAGTTAAAGACCTTCGTACCGTTATTAAAGAAGTAGTCCGTAAAGCTAGTGAAGGTGTCGATCTTTCTGAAGCAAAAGTGATTATTGCAGGTGGACGCGGAGTAAAGAGCGCTGACGGATTCAATCCTCTAAAAGAGCTTGCACAGGTATTGGGAGGAGCTGTTGGAGCATCCCGTGGAGCATGTGATGCAGATTATTGCGATTACTCGCTTCAAATTGGCCAGACAGGTAAAGTGGTAACTCCTGACCTCTATATAGCTTGCGGAATTTCAGGAGCTATCCAGCATCTTGCAGGTATGTCCAATTCTAAGGTTATCGTTGCCATCAATAAAGATCCGGAAGCCAACATTTTCAAGGTTGCAGACTACGGAATTGTAGGAGACCTATTTGAGGTAGTTCCTCTGCTGACAGAAGAGTTCAAGAAGTTAAAGGTAAACGCATAAATTAAATGGAAAAGGCCCGGCGCCGGGTCTTTTTTCGATGTTCGGTTCCGAAATTATTTAGAGTCTTGCTACATAGAGGGCAGCTTTTGCGAAAAAAGAAGAATAATGAAAAATGATCCAATTACTTAACATGGTTTGGTTCCGGAATATTGTGATCTAAGACCTTCACAGCCTTAGTACACTATACTTTTGGCAGGAAGCTTGACCGCTAAATAAGGATATTTGACCAAATTCAGGGTAAAGTAACCTTGAAGCAAAAAATTAGCTGATGGAATTAAACAATGCTATACTATTTTTAGCTATTTACCAACTCATTAGGAGGCATAATTTTATGGCAATTGTAAACGTTACTGACCAAACATTTTCTACTGAAACCAGCCAGGGTCTTGTTCTGGCAGACTTTTGGGCACCATGGTGCGGACCTTGTAAAATGATTGCTCCAGTTCTTGAAGAACTTGATTCAGAAATGGGCGATAAATTGAAAATCGTTAAACTTGATGTTGATGAAAATCAGGAGACAGCAGGAAAGTTCAGCGTTATGAGCATCCCTACTTTATTAGTATTCAAAAACGGTGAAGTAGTCGATAAAGTGGTTGGTTTCCAGCCTAAAGAAGCATTAGCTGAGCTATTATCAAAACACTCTTAATAGGCGTACCCGCTCAAATATCGAAAACCTTGCCAATGTGCAGGGTTTTCTTTTTTTCTAAATAAAAAATTTACTTTTTTAAAGTGTACACATGTCTAGCTCCAGCCCTCCAGCCCAGATGCACAGGACAAGGAACACTACGGCAGTGATTCATCGCACAAAACAAACCGACAGCTTTGTGAGGACGTGGCGGTTTAGTCGGCCTCGATTGTTGCGATCTTAGCCGTTCTTCCCTGATCAGGGCGCTTTTCGCATTTCTTTTGCTGGGCAGAATCTGTTAATTGATTATCCCGGCAAACCGCTATATGATGGAAGATAGCATATATGGCCCATGCAATGGCCTTTTTATAAAAAACTATTAGTCACTTTTAAACTACTTCAGAAAGGAGGACTAAAATGAATCAGCGAATTAAGGATAAGCTGGCGATTCTGCCTGATCAATCCGGCTGTTATTTAATGAAGGACCGACAGGGAACAATTATCTATGTCGGCAAGGCGAAGGTTTTGAAGAATCGGGTCAGATCCTATTTCACCGGCTCGCATGACGGAAAAACCTTAAGGCTCGTAAATGAAATCGAAGACTTCGAATACATTGTTACCTCATCGGATATCGAAGCGCTAATTCTTGAACTCAACTTAATCAAAAAACATGATCCAAAGTACAATGTCATGCTTAAAGATGATAAAACGTACCCATTTATTAAGCTAACATCGGAAAGGCATCCCAGGCTGATTACCACCCGGAAGGTAAAAAAGGACGGGGGAAAATACTTTGGACCCTATCCAAATGTAATTGCAGCGAATGAAACAAAAAAGCTGCTCGACCGGATTTATCCGCTGCGGAAATGCTCCACCCTTCCCGATCGGGTCTGTTTATATCACCACCTTGGACAATGCCTCGCGCCTTGTGTTTATAAGGTTTCCGATACTGAATATAAAACCATTGTAGAAGATATTACCCGTTTTCTTAATGGAGGATATAAGGATATAAAAAAAGAGCTGTCTGAAAAAATGCATGCTGCAGCAGAAGAGCTGGACTTTGAGCGGGCAAAGGAATACCGGGATAAAATTGCCCATATTGAAGTAACGATGGAAAAGCAAAAAATGATGAATACAGACTTTACAGACCGGGATGTATTTGGTTTTGCCTTTGATAAGGGATGGATGTGCGTCCAGGTATTTTTCGTCAGGCAGGGAAAGCTTATTGAGCGCGATGTATCCACCTTCCCGGTTTATGGTGAACCGGAGGAGGAACTGCTCACTTTTCTGGGGCAATTTTACTCACAGGTCAATCACTTCAAGCCAAAGGAAATTCTGCTTCCTGAGTCTATTGATGCAGGGCTGGCAGAAAAATTGCTGGAAGTTAGGGTTTTGCAGCCAAAGAGAGGACAGAAGAAGGATTTATTGAAGCTCGCCAGCAAAAATGCAGCGATCGCTCTCCAAGAGAAATTTTCCTTAATTGAACGCGATGAAGACCGGACAATAAAGGCTGTGGAAAGTCTTGGTCAGCAGCTAGGGATATACACTCCGCATAGAATAGAAGCTTTCGACAACTCGAACATCCAGGGAACGAATCCTGTTTCAGCAATGGTAGTTTTCATTGATGGAAAACCGGAAAAACGGGAATATCGAAAATATAATATTAAAACAGTAAAAGGTCCTGACGACTATGAATCCATGAGGGAAGTAGTTAGACGAAGGTACAGCAGAGTATTAAAGGAAGGTCTGCCTTTACCCGATTTAATTATTATTGATGGCGGAAAAGGTCATGTTGAAGGGGTTCGCGATATTTTGGAAAATGAGCTGGGACTCGATGTGCCCCTAGCCGGGCTGGTAAAGGATGAAAAGCACCGGACCTCACAATTAATGATTGGAAGCCCGCTTGAAATGGTTGAGCTTGACCGAAGAAGCCAGGAATTTTATCTGCTTCAGCGGATTCAGGATGAAGTTCACCGTTTTGCTATCACATTCCACCGTCAATTACGAGGAAAAAATGCCTTCCAATCCACGCTGGATGATATTCCAGGAGTTGGAGAAAAACGAAGGAAGATGTTATTAAAACACTTCGGATCCGTTAAGAAAATGAAAGAAGCTACCGTTGAGGAAATAATAGCAGCTGGTATGCCGGCAGCACTGGCGGATGAAATCGTTAGAAAATTACAGGAATAACATTGTCACTGTCGTATACCTATGCTATAATCGTTTTTAAATTCATACGTTTAAACTTTACCATATTAAAGTGGTGATAGAGGTGCGAGATTCAATAGTACAGGCTTGGAGAAGTATGAGCTTCAACGAAAAGCCTGGAAAGGGGAAATCGCCGAAGTGAGGCAGCCTCATAGCTTGCCTTGCTGGTCCGGTTTTAAATAAAAACCGGATTGTCAAGAATGTTCTTGGAGAGCTATCTCACTGTGTCTTGCGTATTTTTTGCGTACCTCACAGCAATGAGATAATATTCTCATTGCTTTTTTTGTTGAAACGAATGAAGAAAGGTTTGTTGGGAACCGATAGAGAGGGGATAGCAGCGTGGGCATAATTGTACAAAAGTTCGGAGGAACTTCAGTTGGCAGTGTTGAGAAAATCAGAAATGTAGCCGAGAGGGCTATAGAGGAAGTTCGGAATGGCAATCAAGTAGTTGTTGTGGTGTCGGCCATGGGGAAAACTACGGATCACTTGGTTTCAATGGCAAAGGAAATCTCCCCGTTTCCAAGCAAGAGAGAAATGGACATGCTTCTTACAACCGGAGAGCAAATAACGATTTCTTTGCTGGCGATGACTTTGAACGAGTTAGGCCAGGAAGCAGTTTCCTACACCGGCTGGCAGGCTGGAATAGAGACAGAGCCAGTACATTCAAATGCAAGAATAATGAATATTGAAACAGGAAAAATCCTTGATAGGCTTAAAAAGGGGAAAATTGTTGTTGTGGCAGGGTTCCAGGGCTGGACTGCGGACAGGGAAATAACAACGCTTGGCAGAGGCGGTTCTGATACAACAGCTGTAGCATTGGCAGCAGCATTAAAAGCGGAGAAATGTGATATTTATACGGATGTAACCGGAGTTTATACGACAGACCCGCGTTATGTTGAAGGAGCAAGAAAGCTGCTTTCCGTTTCCTATGATGAAATGCTGGAGCTTGCTAACTTAGGAGCGGGAGTTCTGCATCCAAGGGCTGTCGAGTTTGCCAAAAATTATAAAATTCCTTTGCAGGTCAGATCAAGCATGGAACGAGTTCCAGGTACAATTATTGAGGAGGAAGCAACAATGGAACAAAACTTGGTAGTTAGAGGCATTGCTTTTGAAGATGGAATTACCAGAATGACAGTTTGCGGGCTATCCGGAAAAATTGGTACGCTATCAACGATATTCACTACTCTGGCAAAACACCACATTAATGTAGATATAATCATCCAAAGCATGACTCAGGAGCAAAACAGCACCAGTCTTTCTTTTTCCATTAATAGTGAGGATGTACAAGAAACAGTTGAAGTCCTTAATACATATAAGGAGCAGCTTAATTTCACGCATGTTGAAACTGAAACAGATCTTGCAAAGGTTTCCATTGTAGGATCTGGAATGGTATCCAATCCGGGTGTAGCGGCAGAAATGTTCCAGGTACTGGCAGAAAATGAAATTCAAATCAAAATGGTAAGTACATCAGAAATTAAAGTATCAACTGTGGTTGCAGAAGCTCAGATGCTTAATGCGGTAAAGGCCCTTCATAAAGCCTTCAACCTGGAAGCAGTACAAGTATTGTAAAAACGGTCATGGGGGATGCCGTTTTGTACTAAACTGGACGAAACCTTTGAAAAAATGCTGCGGGTAATATGCCTTAACGGGTAAGAGACACCTTGTCGTACCTGACCCGGTGTCTCGATAATAACACAATCCATTGATCAATTGCTGTTACTCCATGTTATCTTTCGTATCACATTTAACAGTGAGGATGACCTTGCCGGCCCGTTTCTTCTTTTCTTCAACAGCTTCCGCGAGCATCTTTTTCTGAAGGGAAAGCTGTTCAGCCAGGAAACCTGCCTCTAATTGGAAATGACCATCCGGATACATGAAAAGCCGGCGAGCGATAATGTTGCCAGTAAGTTCAAACTCGTATGTATTCCTGCTTTGTTTAGCTAGTTGGAGGCTGCCCCAGCCGGCATTTTGAAAGAATGAAGCTACTTCTTCTGCACCGCTTAAAGGGAATTTCCGGGCCAGCTGTTTCCCGGCCCAATAAAGAATTTGCGGGGCATCCTTGCCGAGAATATCAGGCAGAAGCATGTCTCTGATCAATTCGTATCCAAACGAAGACATCAGATCTTCCGAATTCAAGTTGTCCTGTAAATTTGTCGAAGTATTTTTTTCCATGTTCATCTCCTCTTTCTATTTTTACATTATATACGCTTTTAGGCTGCAGCAGAATAAATTATTTCCTGGAATATATATTTATAAATAACTATTTTGGTATATTTATAACTGATATTCCGGCAGTAATGGAAAGGTTTTTATTAAGGTTAACAATATTTTAATATTTAAAATATTTCTATTTTACTAAAGAAATAATGTTGTATCCGTTTTCTTGACGCTAATAGATTGAGGGAGTAAAATGGACATGTCACATAATTGTTAGAAAATGACGAAAAATCATTTTCGGAGTATTGCAGCGGCAGGGGGAATTAATGCCATGCATTGCTTTTTTATTTATAAGGGGGGGTATTGTATGGCAAAAAATCGAGAGTTTGCCTATCGCAGGTTACATTCACTGCTGGGAGTAATCCCTGTAGGTGTGTTCCTCATTCAGCATTTGGTAGTTAATCACTTTGCAACAAAAGGGCCAGAATCATTCAATGATGCTGCACATTTTATGGAGGGGCTTCCTTTCCGGATTGTTTTAGAAACGGTAGTAATTTATTTGCCGCTTCTTTATCATGCGATTTATGGGATATACATAGCATTTACAGCGAAAAACAATGTTAGCAAATTTGGATTTTTTCGCAACTGGATGTTCATGCTTCAGCGTGTAACCGGAATTATAACTCTAGTATTTGTTGCCTGGCATGTTTGGGAAACTAGAGTTCAGGCTGCTTTTGGTTCTGAAGTTAACTTTCAAATGATGGAAAACATTCTTTCAAATCCTTTAATGGTTGCTTTTTATCTTATTGGTATCATTTCTGCTATTTTCCACTTTGCCAATGGCTTATGGTCTTTCGCAGTCAGCTGGGGACTAACGGTATCACCGCGTTCACAAAGGATTTCAACATATGTTACAATGGGCATCTTTATCGCTCTTTCTTTAGTAGGGATTCGTACTATTTTAGCATTCATATAATAATAGATAGATCTTTTCGTCAAAGCGTTCGAATGCTTTGATATTGATTAAGGGAGTGAGCAAGTTTGGGTAAAGGGAAAATTATCGTTGTCGGCGGCGGTCTGGCTGGACTTATGGCTACCATCAAGGCTGCTGAAGAAGGACAGCAAGTTGAGTTATTCTCACTGGTACCAGTGAAACGCTCCCACTCTGTTTGCGCGCAGGGCGGAATTAACGGTGCGGTTAATACAAAAGGTGAAGGAGATTCACCTTGGGAGCACTTTGATGATACAGTTTATGGCGGGGATTTCCTTGCTAATCAGCCGCCTGTAGAGGCAATGACAAAAGCGGCTCCGGCGATTATCCATATGCTTGACAGAATGGGTGTTATGTTTAACCGTACACCTGAAGGTTTGCTTGATTTCCGCCGTTTCGGAGGCACGCAGCACCACAGAACAGCTTTTGCCGGAGCAACAACCGGGCAGCAGCTGTTATATGCTCTTGATGAGCAGGTTCGCCGCTATGAAGTGGCAGGGCTTGTCACAAAATACGAGGGCTGGGAATTTCTAGGGGCAGTAATCGATGAATCTGGGGTTTGCCGCGGGATAACTGCGCAAAACCTTAAAGATATGAGAGTTCAAGCCTTCCCGGCCGATGCAGTCATTATGGCGACTGGCGGGCCTGGAATCATCTTTGGTAAATCTACAAATTCAATTATCAATACTGGATCTGCTGCTTCCATTGTATATCAGCAGGGCGTTTATTATGCGAATGGGGAGTTTATCCAGATTCACCCGACTGCTATTCCGGGGGATGACAAGCTTCGTCTGATGAGTGAATCTGCCCGTGGTGAAGGCGGCCGTGTATGGACATATAAAGACGGAAAACCATGGTACTTCCTTGAAGAAAAGTATCCTGCGTATGGAAACCTGGTTCCCCGTGATATTGCAACACGTGAAATCTTTGACGTGTGCGTTAACCAAAAGCTGGGCATCAATGGTGAAAACATGGTTTATCTGGATCTTTCACATAAAGATCCAAAAGAGCTGGATATTAAGCTTGGCGGAATCATCGAAATCTATGAAAAATTCATGGGAGATGATCCTCGCAAGGTTCCTATGAAAATATTCCCTGCTGTCCATTATTCAATGGGCGGACTATGGGTTGATTATGACCAGATGACTAATATTCCAGGCTTGTTTGCTGCCGGGGAATGTGATTATTCTCAGCACGGTGCAAACCGTCTTGGCGCAAACTCCCTGCTATCTGCAATTTATGGAGGAATGGTGGCTGGACCAAAGGCTGTCCATTATATCGAGGGCCTTGAAAAAGGTGCTGATTCCCTTGATTCTTCATTATTTGAAGGTTTCGTAAAGCAAGAAGAAGAAAAGTGGAATAATATTATGTCACTTAATGGCACGGAGAATGCCTATGTGCTTCATAAAGAGCTTGGCGAGTGGATGACTGATAATGTAACGGTTGTTCGTCACAATGACAAGCTATTAAAAACTGACCAAAAGATCCAGGAGCTTATCGAGCGCTGGAACAATATCAATATTAACGATACGGCTAAATGGAGCAATCAGGGTGCAGCATTTACCCGCCAGCTTCAAAATATGCTACAGCTTGCAAGGGTTATTACAATCGGAGCGTATAACCGTAATGAAAGCCGCGGTGCCCATTACAAGCCAGATTTCCCGGACCGCAATGATGAAGATTTCCTGAAAACAACAATGGCCAAGTTTACCGGCTTAACAAGTGCTCCTGAGTTCCATTATGAGGACGTGGATGTTTCCATGATCAAGCCTCGTAAACGCGACTACTCCAAGAAGAAGGGAGAAAATTAACAAATGGCCGAGAATAAAACAGTACGTTTTGTGATCACACGTCAAGATCAGCCAGATTCTGCCCCTTATACGGAAGAATTTGAAATCGCATATCGACCTAATATGAACGTAATTTCAGCACTTATGGAGCTGCGCCGAAATCCAGTGAATGCAACAGGAAAACAAACAACTCCGGTTGCCTGGGACATGAACTGTCTTGAAGAAGTTTGCGGTGCATGCTCTATGGTCATCAACGGCAAGCCTCGCCAATCCTGTACGGCGCTGGTGGATCAATTGGAACAGCCAATCCGGCTGGAGCCTATGCGCACCTTCCCGGTAGTCCGTGACCTTCAGGTAGATCGCAGCCGCATGTTTGACTCCCTGAAAAAGGTAAAGGCATGGATTCCTATTGATGGAACATATGATCTTGGACCTGGACCACGTATGCCTGAAAGAAAGCGCCAATGGGCGTACGAGCTTTCTAAATGTATGACATGCGGTGTTTGCCTGGAAGCATGCCCGAACGTTAACAGCAACTCTGATTTTATCGGTCCCCAGCCGCTTTCTCAGGTGCGTTTATTTAACGCTCACCCAACTGGTGAAATGAACAAGGCAGAACGCCTGAATGCTATCATGGGTGATGGAGGCCTGGCAAACTGCGGTAATTCGCAAAACTGTGTTATGTCTTGCCCGAAAGGGATTCCATTAACAACTTCTATCGCAGCATTAAACAGGGATACTACCCTGCAATCCTTCCGTAATTTCTTCGGAAGCGACCAGGTTTAATTAGATAGTTAAGTAATTAATCCTCTTGGCGAAGCTAGCATGAATAAAAGGGGGCCTTCAGCTATTATGAAGGCTCCTTTTTATTGGCTTTTTTAAAGCTCATTGTTGAATTTGCCGCTATTTTGATTGGAGCGGAAGGCGTGAGACTCCTCGAAAATGCTTTGCATTTCCTTCGTGCGGTGTTTTTTCAAGGAAGCCAATCCAATGTCCAAGCGGACAGCTCTGCCCTTTTACAGAAAAAGTATCTAATCAAGTAAAATCCTTTCATTCATTAAGCTAATCTATTAAAATATGAGTGAGTACTCATTCAATGGAAAGGGGTTCATCTGTTTTGAGCAAAATTACATATATACCTAATATCGAAGAGTGGGAGCAAACATTTAAATTCTATAATGAAGTGAAAGTGCGTTTTTCAGAAACAGATATGTTTGGACATTTAAACAATACCGTTCCATTTACTTATTTTGAAGAAGCTCGGATTGAGTTTTTTAAAAGTCTTGGTTTAATGCAGGACTGGGTGAGCAGCAATAATGAAACAATTCCTGTGGTGGCCGATCTCCAATGCGATTTTCTTAAGCAAGTATTTTTCGATGAAACTTTATTGGTATATGTTAAGGCCAACAATGTGGGCTCTTCCTCTGTAGATGTTCATTATATGGGTAAAAAGCAGGACGGAACTATCTGCTTTACCGGAAGAGGGACAATGGTACAAATTTCACGTTATACAGGTAAACCTGTAAAGTGGACGGACGAAGCAAAAGCACTCCTGCAGACTGAAGAAAACTGCAAAATTTAATTTCATAAATTTTCTATCCAAACTGTTGTAACGGACTCCTCCTAATGCAAGAAGTTTTTGTTTAAAACCAGTCACGACATTCCTGTCTTTCACATAAGATATGATGACTAAATAGATACCCATTCCGGGTTTACGCTGGTGAAGGCAAGGAGGGTTACAATACTTGAAGGAGAACGAATTCACTCATAAGCCATTACTCACCAAAAGAGAAAGAGAAGTATTTGAGTTATTAGTTCAAGACAAAACCACAAAAGAAATTGCAGGTGAATTGTTTATCAGCGAAAAAACCGTTCGGAATCACATTTCGAATGCTATGCAAAAGCTTGGAGTTAAAGGGCGATCACAAGCTGTAGTAGAGCTCCTTCGTATGGGCGAGCTTGAGCTTTAGTGTTTTTGTCGGTGTATTCTTGCCTCTGGCAGGGTGAAAAAAATAATCGTCGTATAGTTTTAAATTTTAGCAGTAAGATGGAACGGAGATGTAAGGCGTATTGTGTATTTCCACATGCGCTAAAAAACACTCCTGCCATCTTACTTTTTTTTGAACAAACTTTTAGAAATAATTGATAACTTTAATAAAGATCATTCGCCTTGAAATTTACTGTATTTTATTACACAATAAGAATAATGAGTCTGCTAAAGAAGGAATAGGGAGCTGTGGAGAGAATGAATGAAGTTCATCCAATAACTAGCAATAGCAAAGATGTTGCTGAGATAGAGAAAGAGTTACGCTACATTTCATCCATCATAAAGCAAAAGGGGCGGGAAATACTAAGCAATTATAAAATCACTCCACCTCAATTTATCGCGCTGCAATGGCTGTTTGAGGATGGAGACATGACAATTGGGGAGCTTTCCAATAAGATGTATTTAGCATTCAGCACAACTACCGACTTAGTGGACCGTATGGAAAAGAATGAATTATTAATGAGAGTTAAGGATGAAAATGACCGCCGTGTTGTCAGAATCCATTTACTGCAAGAAGGAAAGCGAATTATCGATGAAGTTATCAAAAAGCGCCAGGATTATTTAAATGCAGTATTGACTGATCATAATAACGAGGAAATAGCTTCTCTTAAGCGAAATTTAATTAAACTACACCAAGAAATGAGAGACGAATGAGTTGAAACAAGCAATTGGCATAATTGATTCAGGAGTAGGCGGGCTAACGGTTGCGAAAGAAATAATGCGACAGCTGCCAAACGAAAATATCCTGTATATGGGAGATACGGCAAGGTGCCCCTATGGGCCTCGGCCAATGGAAGAAGTAAAGCAATTTACATGGGAAATAACCCGTTACTTATTAAAATATGATATTAAAATGCTGATCATAGCATGCAATACTGCTACAGCAGCAGTGCTGGAGGAAATAAAGGAAGGGCTGCCAATTCCTGTTCTGGGTGTTATCCATCCTGGAGCAAGGGCTGCACTTAAGGCATCACGTACTCTCCGTGTAGGTGTCATTGGAACGGAGGGCACAGTGAAAAGCGAGGCTTATAAAAAAGCATTGCAATCTATCAATCAGCGGGTGTCTGTAGAAAGTCTTGCCTGCCCGAAATTTGTCCCGATTGTGGAAAGCGGTGAATTCCAGGGATCCATAGTGAAAAAAGTGGTGGCCGAAACACTTCGCCCCCTGAAGTCGAAAAATCTCGATACACTTATTCTGGGATGTACCCATTATCCGCTTTTAGGTCCAGTAATCAGCAATTATATGGGTCCCAGTACTAAGGTGATTTCTTCGGGTGAGGAAACGGCCAGGGAAGCCAGTGTGATCCTGCAGCACAATGGGCTGCTGAACACAAGCAGCGAACTACCCGAGTACCGTTTCTTTACAACAGGATCAAAGAAAATTTTCCGTAAAATTGCTTCTTCGTGGCTGGAGAGGCCAATTGAAGAAGTGATCACTGTCAAGCTGTTTGAACAGTTCTGAAACTGAATGAAGAAAACAACAATCCTCTGCCAAATGGCAGGGGATTTTTTTCATTAATAAAGAGATTTTAATTCCAGACCTGCGGATAACGAGAGCAGTGTGTTTTGTTTATAAATGGCTCCAGCACGTCGATTTTTTATATGGCATTTTTATTATTATATTTTTTGAAATCGGTCTAAAATACCTGAGGGCTCGTATAAATAGTAGTACAAACTGTCTTGGGAGGGATTTGTAATGTCCAAAGTGACAAAAGGAACGATAGCTACTACGATTCTTGCATCTTCTGTACTGTTGACTGGATGCGGTTTATTTGGAGGAGAAGAGGTCAAGAAAATAGATCCGCCAAAAGCTGTTTCTTATGTGGAGGATGCTGAATCACTGGATAAGAGTGAGGATAAAGGTAAAGCCGAGCAGACATCAAATAAGGAAGCTGCACAAGGGACTGTAAAAACGGAGCTTTATTTAATTGATAAAAACGGCTATGTTGTACCCCAGACAATGGCGCTGCCTAAGTTGGAAGGGGTAGCTAAACAAGCCTTGGAATATCTTGTTTCAAACGGCCCTGTTGAGGAAATGCTCCCAAATGGCTTCCGTGCAGTGCTTCCAGCTGGTACAGAGGTAAATGTAAATATTAAAAATGGAGAGGCAATTGCCGATTTTTCCAAAGAGTTTTCAGAGTATAAAGCAGAGGATGAAGAACGCATTCTGCAGGCCATTACTTGGACACTGACTCAATTCGATTCCGTGAAAAAGGTTAAGCTGAGAATAAATGGTCACGATGTAAATGAAATGCCTGTAAATGGCACTCCAGTGTCTGAAGGTGTTACAAGAGCACATGGTATAAATCTTGATGTTCAAAATGTTGCAGATATTACTAATACCAAAGCCCTGACTGTTTATTATATTGGCGGGGAAGAGGACAACTATTATTACGTGCCTGTTACACGCAGGGTCAGTGAAACAAAAAAGGATAATGTGGCAGCTGCCATTGATGAACTGGTCAAAGGTCCTTCTTACGCTTCTAGCCTGGAGAATTTATTTATGCCGGATGTTAAGCTTGTCGATACGCCAAAGGTAGCAGACGGTAAGGTTACATTAAATTTTAATGAATCTATTTCAGGCAGCTTTAAGGAAAAAAATAAGGTTTCCAGCCAAATGCTCGATGCTCTAGTACTGTCACTAACAGAACAACCAGGGATTGAAAGCGTTGAAATTAAGGTCAATGGGAAGGCAGAGCTGGTGAAAGAAGATGGAAAACCGCTTTCTGAACCTGTGATGCGTCCAGAAAAAGTCAACACTGGCAGTTTTTAAAAAAATATTTTTTGATATACTATATAGTATAAAGCGGGGGTTGGCGGAAGCCGCCTCTTCTTTGTTTGTAAATTGATATTGGCTGTATTCAGAAAGCCGGTAGCACAGGAGGCTCTTTATTTATGCGGAATGATGGACGGGTACATAATCAATTGAGAGAGATACATATTGATACAAATTATTTGAAGCACCCTGAAGGCTCTGTTTTAATCACTGTTGGTGATACAAAGGTGATTTGTACGGCAAGCATTGAAGACCGGGTACCTCCCTTTATGAGAGGGCAGGGAAAGGGCTGGATTACAGCTGAGTATTCCATGCTGCCGAGAGCTACAAACCAGCGTACGATCAGGGAAGCGGCGAAAGGGAAAATAACCGGGCGCACTATGGAAATACAGAGGCTCATCGGCCGTGCACTCAGAGCCATTGTCGACCTGCAGGCACTTGGTGAAAAAACGATATGGGTTGACTGTGATGTTATTCAGGCTGATGGCGGTACAAGGACGGCTTCCATAACAGGAGCATTTGTCGCGATATCAATAGCACTGAATAAATTACATACAGAAAAAAGAATTTCCAAGTTCCCAATAAAGGATTATTTGGCAGCCACTAGTGTTGGGATTGTCGAGAATCAGGGCGTTGTGCTTGATTTAAATTATGTTGAGGACTCAGCGGCTCTTGTAGACATGAATATTATCATGACGGGAAGCGGAGAATTTGTAGAGCTTCAGGGGACAGGCGAAGAGGCAACGTTCTCATACAATCAGTTACAGCAGATGCTGGATGCAGCCCAGCAAGGATTAATGAATTTATTTGAAATCCAGCGGAAAGCACTTGGTGAAATTGCAGATAAAATACCAGCTGCTGCAGAGGGACAGGCATGAAGAAAACTGTATTGATTGCAACAAAAAACATAGGAAAAGCAAAAGAGTTTGAAAGCTTGTTTTTGCCAAAGGGCTACAATGTACAAACCCTGCTTGATATAGAAGGTTCTATTGATGTAGAGGAAACAGGCATCACATTTGAGGAAAATGCGATTCTAAAGGCAGAAACAATTGCTAGGCAAATTGGCACTATCGTGATAGGCGACGATTCAGGCTTGATTGTCGATGCTCTGGATGGCAGGCCGGGCGTGTATTCTGCCCGCTATGCCGGTGAGGAAAAAAATGACGCTGCAAATACCGAAAAGGTCCTGAGGGAGCTGAAAGATGTGCCGCAAATGGAGCGAACAGCCCGCTTTTATTGCGCCCTGGCGCTTGCTTCACCTAATCAGGAAACTGTAACGGTTGCAGGCACAGTAGAAGGCAGGATTACGGAAACTCCCTCAGGAACAAACGGTTTTGGGTACGATCCGGTTTTTTTCGTTGAGGAAAAAGGGAAAACGATGGCTGAATTAGAGAAAGAAGAGAAAAATGCGATCAGCCATCGGGCTGTTGCTTTGAAAAAGCTGGAAGGCCTGTTAGAGACTTTCTTGCAAACGGAAGAGGAAGAGAAATGAAAGTGTTAATCATGAGTGACAGCCATGGCTTAACTGATGAAGTCAGCAGAATCAAGGTTAGACACCGCAATGAAGTAGCGGGAATGATCCATTGCGGAGATTCTGAACTGTCTTATGGAAGCCTGGAGATGTCTGGGTTCCTTGCAGTAAGGGGAAATTGTGACTTTGAGGGCAACTATCCTGAGCATATATCACAGGACTTGGCAGGATTCCGTTTTTTTATTACCCATGGACACCTTTACAATGTTAAAATGACGCTGATGAATTTGTCTTATAAAGCGCAAGAAGAAAATGCCCAAATCGCTTGCTTTGGCCATTCCCATATTGCTGGTTCAGAAATGATTGGCGATACCATCTTCATCAACCCGGGAAGCATCCGTCTCCCGAAGCAGGGGCCTGAAAAAACATACGTGATCTTAGAAGTAAACAGCAATGAAATAAAAGTGAACTACTACGATACCGAAGGAAATTCAGTTGATGTATTGAGCAAGAAGTATATTTTTGATTGATATAGTAACAATAGACAGAGAGTAAAATTCTTTCTGTCTATTGTTCAAAAATGATATTGACTTTCGTAAACTATGGTACTATAATGAAAAATGTCCTTGAAAAAATCATTTTCAGGTTACAATAATATGAGCTGGATAGAGCACGATCGAATATGCTTCCTGAATAATCTGCAGCGTACTGATCGAGCCGCATCTTGCAATTACTTCCTGAGATCAGGACGACGCTCAAAATGTAAGCACAAATTTATTAATTAAATTTCATAATGTCCCAGTAGCTCAGCTGGATAGAGCAACGGCCTTCTAAGCCGTCGGTCGGGAGTTCGAATCTCTCCTGGGACGCTAATGCAGAAAGAAAACCTCATTTGGGGTTTTCTTTTTTTTTGCGTAAACTGAAAGGGAAATGCATCCGAATGCGGAATGCATTTCTCTAAATTGTTACCCCTTTAAATCTATTGATTTGCCCAATGAAGGATGCGGAGCTTGCATCATCTCTACCATTTGATTTGCGTTTTGCCGTGATGTGTCCATAATTTTTTTTGTTAAAGCTAAACTTACTTTTTGGCCAAGTGAAGCCTGGCTCATGCCAATTGACAATGAAGCAATACCCAAATTACTACACCTCCTGTTTCTTATATCGGTTCGTTTTTTATAAAATAAATTTTAGAGTGGTATCTATTTACAGTCGTCTGCAAAAATGAAAAACTTTTTGTAAGTGGGACTCGTCAAATAGATATCAAGAGAGGTGAGAGGTTTGGAAGAATTTGTGCTTGAGGCCATGGAAATAGGGGACACTGAAGCGCTGCTTGATGACATTATGAAAATGTCCGGGCAGGATGTGCTGAGGCTCGCATATTCTTATGCAGGCATTAAAACTGCGGCCGAGGATTTAACTCAGGAGATTTCGTTAAATGCTACAGGGCTATTTGTTATGTTGTGGCACAGTAAATACGGAAGAAAGGCTGCTTTGATTGTCTCATCGGCCGGAGCGATTTTTATAGCCCTTGGAGGCGTGTTAACATAGGCATATGCAAAGGAATATCAAAGGGCCAGGATCACTGCTTTTCTATATCCGGAGGAGAATCCGCAAAGCAGTGGGTTTTTGTATCTAAAAGTTAATAAGTTAATGTCTGAAGCTGGCCGGTTTGGCCATAACGTTCCCAAAGAGGGGATAGGCTTGCCTGGCAGCCATACGGATTTTGTTTTTGTTACACTGACATATTCGTTTGGGTGGGCTGCGGCTTCTGTTATCATCCTTCTCTTGTTGATTGTTGCTTTCAGAATGCAATCGTTAAACCGCAATATATAGGATACATCTGGAAAAGTTATGATAAGCGGCTGTCTTGCCTTATATTGTTATCCTTTAATAATCAACGTGGGAATGGTTATAGGTTTAGTACCGATAACTGCTGTTTCGCTTCCGTTTATAAGCTATGGAACTATGTCTATGCTTCTAAATGCCATGGCAGTTGGTATTGTATTAAGTGTTTATCGGTGAAAGGACCTCTATATGCCTGACAATATTATGACTAGATAAGATATTGGCCGCATTTACCTGCGACCATTTATTATGCTAATTTTAGAGTTAATTGTAGAACATGAGGAATAGTTTGTAATATAATTTATGGAAAAGGAGGTTGAAATTGGATGGCAAAATATCGCCGTAGAAATACTCCGGCCTTTACCATGTTAGCCTGGTTCGGATTGATTCTTTTTACCGGTCTTATATTGATAGGGTTATATACATTAGAAGAACCGCTGATGGTAAAAGGCTATTATTTAATGGGAACGATTGGTGTAATTATTTCTTCCTTTACGGTTGCAAAGGTTGTACGTGATAATCAGGAAGACGATGAGTATACGAAACAAAATAACGATATGTAATGAACCTAAAAAGATGGCGCTTACCTTCCATCTTTTTTTGTTGTTCACAAATTTGTCGAAAATAAGGGCGTGATTAGTAAGGACCTGGATGGCAGCTTAGAGCAGCGATGTACATAAGAAATTTAGAAAATCAAAAAAATTTTTCAAGATAACTATTGCTGTCCTAATGCGGATGTAAGCGGATACAAAATAATTAATAAATCTAAATAGTCAAATAATTCATAAAAATAGTATTGACTCCCCTAAAAAATGGGCGTAATATAGTCCACAAATAAGGGATGGCTCACCAAGAATACAACCAGGGCGGGATTAAAAGTCCGATATAATTTTCCCCGGTAAAAGGTATATTTTTTCGCTTTATCGATTTAAAGCTTTTTAACTGCAAAGGAGTGGCTTCTGTGTCGGAACAATGGATCTATTTAAATGGCGAGTTCGTAAAAAAAGAAGATGCAAAAGTTTCTGTTTACGACCACGGCTTTTTATACGGAGACGGAATTTTCGAAGGAATTCGAGTATATAGCGGAAATGTCTACAGAATGGAGGAACATATGGATCGCCTGTACCAGTCAGGAAAGTCCATTATGCTTAACATTCCTCATACCAAGGAAGAATTGACTGAAATAGTCCTGGAGACAGTAGCAAGAAATAACATTAAAGATGCCTATATCAGGCTAGTGATTTCCAGAGGTGTTGGAGATCTTGGCCTGGATCCATATAAATGTAAAGCTCCAAGTATTGTCATCATTGTTGAACCGCTGGCCATCTTCCCAAAACATCTTTATGAGACGGGAATTGAAATTGTAACTGTAGCGACCAGACGGAATCGTCCGGATGTGTTAAGTCCTATGGTGAAATCACTGAATTATTTGAATAATGTATTGGTTAGAATTGAAGCCCATCTTGCTAATGTAAGTGAAGCTTTAATGTTAAACGACCAAGGGTATGTAGCTGAAGGATCGGCCGATAATGTTTTTATTGTGAAAAAAGGATGCATTTATACACCGCCTGGTTATATCGGAGCACTGGAAGGGATAACCCGCAGTGCCATTATCGAAATTGCCAAGGAATTAGGCTATGAAATGAAGGAAGAGGCTTTTACAAGGCATGATGTCTATGTGGCTGACGAGGTTTTCTTGACAGGTACCGCTGCTGAAGTCATCGCCGTCATCAAGGTTGATGGGCGGACGATTGGCGACGGTGTACCTGGAGAGACAACGAAAAAGCTGCTTGAAGTATTCAGGAAAAAAGTAGTTGAAGATGGCGTACCGGTCTATTATCCGGAGGATGCCAAACAAGTCATTTAATATCGCAAAACGTAGATGAGGATAAGTAGTTTTCCAGAAAAGCAGGTACAGAGAGCCGGGGTTGCTGAGAGCCGGCCATGCAGCTGGAAAATGAACTCACCTCGGAGTTTCAGCTTGAAAGCAATCGAGTAGAGCTGAACGGGTGAATACCATCACCCGTTATCAAAACGGATAGCAAAAGCTGTCCATAAGTGCGCGCATCTTTTTAAGCGCGAATCAAGGGTGGTACCGTGGATTGGTTCCCAAAGCCTTTTCACCCCTTCTAGCTTGCTTGAGGCAGGCGTATGCGGGTGGAGGGGCTTTTTATATTGTTTTTTTACAGCATTAGCAAACTTAAAGAATAGCCAATCATCTAAGTAGCTTCAAAGAGTTTACATTAATGATTAAGTCGGCTGCTTGTTAAGAAGTAATGAAAAGTTATTGGGGAGGCAAAGAAATGAATCAAAAGACAGTACTTCCAGAAAAGAAGGGTGAAAAAACCAAAAAAGCCGGTGCCGATTTTTTGATGGAAGCGCTACGAAAGCAAAATGTAGAAGTCATATTCGGTTATCCAGGAGGGGCTGTACTTCCTATCTACGATAAGCTCTACGACGCCGGAATACCACATATCCTTTGCCGGCATGAGCAAGGATCCATCCACGCTGCTGAGGGATATGCAAGAATTACCGGAAAGCCAGGAGTTGTTATTGCGACATCCGGACCTGGAGCCACAAACATTGTCACAGGTCTTGCAGATGCAATGATTGATTCCATTCCTTTAGTAGTATTTACAGGCCAGGTTGCGACAAATGTAATCGGCACGGATGCCTTTCAGGAGGCGGATGTTCTCGGGATAACCACCCCAATAACTAAACATAATTACCAGGTAAGAAAGCCTTCAGATATTCCGCGGATGGTTAAAGAAGCCTTTTATATTGCGGCTAGCGGAAGACCTGGTCCAGTGCTGATCGATATTCCGAAGGATATGGCAGTCCTGGAGGGGGAAGCGGAGGAAGATCCGGAACTTTACCTGCCTGGCTATCAGCCTAAAATCCAGCCGAACTACCTTCAAATCAGAAAGCTTGTTGAAGCAGTATCCGGCGCAAAAAGGCCTGTTATTCTTGCGGGAGCAGGTGTCCTTCACGCTAAAGCATCTGAAACGCTGAAAGCTTATGCTGAACAGCAGGGTATACCGGTCGTTCATACTTTGCTTGGACTTGGCGGTTTTCCAGCCGATCACAGACTTTTTGTCGGAATGGCCGGCATGCATGGTGAATACGCAGCCAACATGGCCTTGTCTGAGTGTGATTTATTAATCAGTGTCGGGGCAAGATTTGATGACCGGCTGACTGGAAACCTGACGCATTTTGCCAAAAAGGCAACTGTCGCCCATATAGATATTGACCCGGCAGAGATCGGCAAGAATGTACCAACGAAAATACCTGTCGTCGGAGATGCAAAGGAGGCCCTCTCCCAGCTAGTTGAACAAAATGGCAAGAAGGCTGAATCTGATGAATGGCTGGTTAGAATAACAGAATGGAAAGCAGAATGTCCGTATTGGTATGATACCGAGAGCGAGAATCTGAAGCCTCAAAAGGTAATAGAGCTGCTCCATGAATACACCAAAGGCGACGCAGTCGTTGTTACTGATGTAGGCCAGCATCAAATGTGGGCCGCCCAGTATTATACATTCAATAAGCCTCATGCATGGGTAACTTCAGGAGGGCTTGGAACAATGGGGTTCTGTGTTCCTGCAGCGATTGGCGCCCAAATTGCTGAACCGAAAAAGACGGTAATCGCGGTGGTAGGCGACGCTGGCTTCCAGATGACAAACCAGGAGCTGGCGGTAATAGCGGAGATGAAGCTTCCTATTAAAATCATCATTGTAAACAACCAGGCGTTAGGGATGGTGAGGCAGTGGCAGGAGCTGTTTTATAAGGAACGTTATTCTCATAGCCTGTTTCAGGTACAGCCATCATTCGTGAAGCTGGCGGACGCTTATGGAATAAAGGCGTTCCAGGGATCTACAGAAGAGGAGGCAAAAGCAGCACTCCAGCAGGCATTTGCACTGAATGAACCAGTACTGGTAGATTTGCGGGTTGAACCTGGCGAAAATGTATATCCAATGATCGCGCCAGGAAAAGGGTTACATGAAATGGAAGGGGTAAAGCCATGAAAGGAATTATCTCCCTGACCGTTCTAAACAGGCCAGGCGTACTTAACCGGATTACCAATCTATTTTCTAAAAGAAGCTATAATATCGAAAGCATTACGGTAGGGCATTCTGAACAGGAAGACATCTCTCGCATTACAGTTGTTGTTCAGGCTGAGGATGAAAAGGACATTGAACAGATTACGAAACAGCTAAACAAGCAGGTTGATATTTTAAAGGTTTCCGATATTACAGGGCAATCCATTGTTGCGAGAGAACTCGCCCTGATAAAAGTAACGGTCAACCCTCAGACAAGGGCGGAACTATACTCCTTTATTGAACCGTTTAGGGCTTCAGTAATTGATGTAAGCAAGGACAATTTGACCATCCAGATAACAGGAGAATCCGATAAGATTGAAGCTTTTATTGAACTTCTAAAACCATATGGCATTAAAGAGCTGGCACGTACCGGAACGACAGCCTTCCTGCGAGGCACCCAGCGGAGCAGCCAGGCAAATAAAATAGTATCAATTTTGTAATTATAAATAAATTTCAAATCAAACAAACAAATGGAAAAGGGAGAGATTTTTAATGGCAAAGGTATATTATAACGCAGAAGGCAATACAGCATTTTTTCAGAATAAAAGGGTGGCAGTTGTCGGATATGGTTCCCAGGGACACGCTCATGCACAAAACCTTCGTGACAGCGGTGTGGAAGTAGTCATTGGATTAAGGCCAGGAAAGTCATGGGAGAAGGCAGTTCAGGATGGCTTCCAGGTTTACCCTGTGGGCGAAGCAGTTGAAGCTTCCGATGTTGTAATGATCTTGCTTCCGGACGAAATGCAGCCGAAGGTATATAAGGAAGAAATCGAACCTGCTTTAAGAGAAGGCCATGCTTTGATGTTCGCTCACGGGTTTAATATTCATTTCCATCAGGTGGTTCCTCCTGCTGATGTAGACGTCCTGCTTGTTGCACCAAAGGGGCCGGGGCATCTGGTACGCAGAACCTATGAGCAGGAAGCTGGAGTACCCGCATTATTCGCTATTTATCAAGATGTGACTGGCGAAGCAAGGGAATTGGCTCTTGCCTATGCTAAAGGGATCGGTGCTTTAAGAGCAGGAGCACTTGAAACTACATTCAAAGAAGAAACTGAAACAGATCTGTTTGGAGAACAGGCGGTGCTTTGCGGAGGATTAACATCTCTTGTAAAGGCCGGATTTGAAACATTGACTGAAGCAGGATACCAGCCTGAGGTTGCATACTTTGAATGCTTGCATGAATTGAAGCTAATTGTTGACTTAATGTACGAGGGCGGACTGGAAGGAATGAGATATTCGATTTCTGATACAGCACAATGGGGTGATTTCGTTTCCGGGCCGCGTGTAGTGAATGAGCAGTCCAAGGCAGAAATGAAAAAGGTTTTAACAGACATCCAAAAAGGCGAGTTTGCAAAGGGCTGGATTTTGGAAAATCAGGCTAACCGTCCTGTCTTTAATGCAATTAATGAAAGTGAAAAAGAACATCCAATCGAAACAGTAGGACGCGAGCTTCGTAAAATGATGCCTTTCGTCCAACAGCAAAAGAAGAAAGAAGTGGCAGCTGTTGCGAAAAATTAATATATTCGACACTACCTTACGTGATGGTGAACAATCAGCCGGTGTAAACTTGAATTTTTCTGAAAAAATAGAAATTGCCAGGCAGCTGGAACGCCTTGGCGTAGATATAATTGAAGCCGGTTTTCCGGCTTCCTCAAAAGGAGATTTCGCCTCTGTTCAGGAGATAGCAAGAGTCGTCCGAAATTGCTCTGTAACCGGGCTCGCCCGTTCTATACAGAGCGATCTGGATGCAGCCTGGGAGGCTTTAAAGGACGGCGCTGAGCCAAGAATTCATACATTTATTGCCACTTCCCCGATCCACCGGGAGTATAAGCTTAAAAAATCTAAAGAAGAAGTCATTGACATTGCAGTTGGGTCTGTCCGGTACGCTGCACAGCGCTTCCCGATTGTCCAATGGTCGGCCGAGGATGCTGGGAGAACAGAGCTTGAATATCTTGCTGAAATCGTCGAAGCTGTCATTCAGGCAGGTGCAAATGTAATCAATATTCCGGATACGGTCGGGTACCTGCCTCCTGCTGAATATGGCAACATTTTTAAATACTTGCGTGAACATGTTCCTTCTATTTATAAAGTCAAGCTTTCCGCTCATTGCCATGATGACTTGGGAATGGCGACAGCGAACTCGCTTGCAGCGATTGAAGCTGGGGCGGAGCAAGTCGAGGGAACGATTAACGGAATTGGTGAAAGGGCAGGAAATGCCGCATTGGAAGAGGTAGCGGTTGCGCTTCATACCAGGGCTGATCATTACCAGGCCAATACACGCCTGAAATTAAATGAAATTTCTCGCACCAGCAGCCTGATCAGCAAGCTTACAGGCATGGTTATTCCGGCTAATAAAGCTGTTATTGGAAGAAATGCATTTGCGCATGAATCCGGGATCCATCAGGATGGCGTATTAAAGGAAAAAACAACATATGAAATCATTTCTCCTGACCTTGTGGGAGTATCCATCAATTCGATGGTGCTTGGGAAACACTCAGGCAGGCATGCATTTAAGAACAGGCTGGAAGAGCTGGGAATGAGCGTTACAGAAGAAGAACTTAACAGATTGTTTGTCCAATTTAAAGAGCTGGCCGACAAGAAAAAGGAAATGACAGATGATGACCTGTCTGCTCTTGTCCTTGAAGAAAAGCTTTCAAAGGATCAAAGATTTTTTGAATTAGTATCTATCCAGGTTGTTTACGGCACAAGCCAGATACCGACGGCAACGGTCACTCTTTCAGGGCGCAATAATGAAGTGATCCAAGAAGCAGCGACAGGAGCCGGAAGCATTGAGGCATTATACAATACTCTCGAAAGAAGCATTGATGGAACGGTCAATCTTTTGGATTACCGAATCCAATCTGTTGGCGCAGGAAGAGATGCACTTGCACAGGTTTATGTAAAATTGAAGTTTGAAGGCGTAGAAACCAGCGGACGCGGGCTTGCACAGGACGTTTTGGAAGCCTCAGCTAAGGCCTACCTCCATGCTGTTAACAGAGTCATCTATTTAAATGATAGGGAAACGGTTTTACAGCCTTAAATATATGAAAGGGGATGCTACGATGAAAAGGAAAATTGCAGTACTGCCGGGCGATGGAATCGGAAAAGAAGTGACAAGAGGGGCGGTCGAGATTCTCCAGGCGATTGCCGAAAGATACAATCATGAATTTGAATTTCAATATGGTTCTATTGGCGGCGGAGCCATCGACGAAACAGGAACTCCCCTTCCGGAAGAGACAATTGAAATATGCAAAACCAGTGACGCTGTCATTCTTGGAGCAGTCGGAGGTCCAAAATGGGACAATAATCCTTCTTATTTAAGACCGGAAAGAGGACTGCTGGCAATCCGGAAGGAACTGGACCTGTATGCGAATCTGAGGCCCATCAGCTATTATTCCAGTTTATCGGAGGCATCCCCATTAAGGAAAGAAATTATTGAAGAGGTTGACTTGGTTATTGTGAGAGAGCTGACAGGCGGTCTGTATTTTGGGAAGCCAAGTGAACGAACCACACATGAAGGAAAAGAAGCGGTAGTAGATACCTTATTTTATAAACGGGAAGAAATTAAGCGGATTATTGAGCTTGCCTTTAAGGTAGCCAGCGGCCGCAGAAGAAAAGTTACTTCAGTTGACAAGGCGAATGTATTGGAATCCAGCAGGCTATGGCGTGAGGTAGCAGAAGAAGTGGCAGCTTCATATCCAGAGGTTGAACTGGAGCATATGCTTGTAGACAATGCTGCCATGCAGCTGATCAGAAACCCAAGACAATTTGATGTGGTGGTCACAGAGAATATGTTCGGAGATATTTTAAGTGATGAGGCTTCCGTTTTAACAGGATCACTTGGAATGCTGCCTTCCGCTTCCCTCTCGGTTGGAGGACCAAGTATGTACGAACCGATTCATGGCTCTGCTCCGGACATTGCAGGAATGGATATCGCAAACCCATTGGCAACGATTCTTTCAGCTGCTTCAATGCTGCGTCTTTCCTTCGGTCTGGAAGAAGAAGCTGAGGAAATTGAACGTGCCGTACGGGAAGTGCTTGATGCCGGTTTCAGGACACGCGACATTGCAGCCAACGGATCAAAAGTTCTATCAACAAAAGAAATGGTTGATCAGGTCAAAACTTCCATTTTGGACAATGAAGCAATCATACAAATCATGGGTGCCTACGCATAAAATTGTAATGGCAATGCAAGTAAAGATGTTTAGCTCTGGCGCCTAGCTGCTATGTGGCAAAGGCGCTTCCGCTTTTCAAAGGAGGAAAACCATGGGCAAGTCTATTATCGAAAAAATATGGGACCGCCATATTGTTTATAAGGAAGAAAGTAAGCCTGATTTATTATATATCGATCTGCATTACATCCATGAAGTGACGTCGCCGCAGGCTTTTGAGGGTCTCCGTGTTAAGGGAAGAAGTGTCAGACGCCCGGACAGAACATTTGCGACAATGGATCATAATGTGCCGACAGTCAACCGGTATTTAATTCATGATGAAGTGGCCCGCACCCAGCTGGAAGCATTAAAAAAGAATTGTGATGAATTTTCGATATCGCTTGCCGATTTGGATAGTCCTGATCAGGGAATTGTTCACGTAATTGGACCTGAACTTGGCTTAACAAAGCCGGGGATGACCATCGTTTGCGGTGACAGCCATACTTCGACGCACGGAGCCTTTGGAGCAATCGCCTTTGGTATAGGTACAAGTGAAGTAGAACATGTTCTTGCTACCCAAACGCTTTGGCAAACAAAACCTAAGACATTAAAGCTGGAGATAAACGGCTCTTTAGGCCGCGGAGTCACCGCCAAGGATGTTATTTTATATATTATCTCAAAATATGGCGTTAATTTTGGAACCGGCTTTATTATTGAATATTGCGGTGATGTAATCAGGAATATGTCAATGGAAGAAAGAATGACCGTATGTAATATGTCAATTGAAGGCGGTGCACGGGCGGGGCTAGTTGCTCCTGATGAAACCACTTATTCATATCTTCTTGGAAGAAAGTATTCTCCGAAGGGAGAAGAATTTGAAAAAGCTGTGAAGGATTGGAGCTCTCTCGTAAGCGATGATGATGCGGAGTATGATCTTTCCTTAGAGATAAACGGATCCGAAATATCACCAATGGTAAGCTGGGGTACCAATCCGGGCATGTGCAGCCCCGTAGATGGCAGCATTCCGACAAGTAATGAAGTAAAAACGGAAGATAGCAAGAAATCTTTACGGAGTGCGCTGCAATATATGGGTCTGGAAGAGGGTATGGATATTACTGATATTCCAGTACAGCATGTGTTTATCGGTTCTTGCACCAATTCCCGCCTGGAGGATTTGCGCCAGGCCGCTGAGGTTGTAAAAGGCCAAAAGGTTGCGGCTGGGGTCCGGGCATTAGTCGTTCCAGGCTCGCAGCGAGTTAAATTATCAGCAGAAGAAGAGGGTCTGGATAAAATTTTCACGGAAGCAGGGTTTGAGTGGCGAGAATCGGGCTGCAGTATGTGTTTAAGTATGAATCCTGATGTGGTTCCTTCCGGAGAACATTGCGCATCAACGTCTAACCGAAATTTTGAAGGCAGGCAGGGTACTGGTGCCCGTACACATTTGGTGAGCCCTTCCATGGCTGCAGCCGCCGCATTATTTGGCAGATTCGTTGATATCCGCCAAATAAATGCCGAAATTGCGGATGAAGCATTTAAGTAAGCTAAGCTTTTCTAATATTTTACTTTTATAAAGAAGAGAGGTGCAATCGATGGAACCAATTAAATGTTTAACTGGAAAAGCAGCTGTTATGAACCGCTCTAATGTGGATACAGATCAGATCATCCCAAAACAATTTTTAAAGCGTATTGAGCGAACGGGATTTGGAGAATTCTTGTTTTATGACTGGAGATACGATGATAAGGGCGATGAACGGGCCGACTTTGAATTAAATAAACCTGAATCTAAAGGCGCCAATATTTTGATCGCAGGAGAAAATTTCGGCTGCGGTTCATCACGGGAACATGCACCTTGGTCACTATATGACTATGGTTTTAAAGCTGTTATTGCCCCATCATTTGCTGATATTTTTCAAAATAACTGTTTGAAAAACGGAATGCTCCCAATTGCTCTAACGAATGAAGAAGTTAGTCAATTAATGAAAGCGGTTGAAGAACAAGGGCATCAGCTTACTATTGATTTGCCGAATCAAACTGTCTCTGATAATAAAGGGTTTCAAACTTCCTTTAGCATCCACCCTTATTGGAAGGAAATGCTTGTTAACGGCTGGGATGAGATTTCAATCACCTTGCAGTATGACGAACACATCAGACAGCATGAAAAGAAGGAAGTAATCGTTACATCCTATTAAAAAAGCCCGTGGGTATTAATAAAAATAGACATCCTGCAGGGAACTGCACCCCATTTGTTAGAAACGATCTAACAATTGGAGGTGCAGTTTTTTTATGATTGAAGCACGCAAATGCTTGTCACTTTTGCTGAATGGCAGCCATTGCACTTTTAAAAATTAATTGAAAAACATTAAATAGCTAAACTACATCCTTTAACACTCGAAACAGCAAGTAAAAAACAGAGTTACCGCGGAGTGACCTTTAGCTTTTTAAGGCTATTTTTTGTTTTTCTGAAACTAACATGCTAAACTTTGATACAAAACGAAATTGATAGGGCGGTATATCAATGAAGGAAAAGCGGTATGGAAAAAAAGAAGACAAAAAGGTTATTCCCTTCCCAAAGCTGGCCAATCGTCTCGTGGAAATGGGGCTGCAGTCGCTATCAGATAAAGATTTTAAAAGAGCTGCTGACTTATTTGGGCAGGCAAGGGAACTCGAACCGGAAAATCCTGACCTGAATGTTGGGCTTGTCGTGTCTCTAGTGGAGCTCGGATTCTATGAAGAAGCAAAAGAGCTATGTAAAGAGCTGCTGCAAAAGGGGATAGGAGACTATTTCCAAGTTGTAAACATTTACTTGATGATTCTTTTGCAGCTCAACGAACATGAGGAAATGGCATCAACCATTGAAGCTTTGCTGGATGAGAACCAAGTGCCTCCGGATAAAGAGGAACATTTCGAAAAAATGCTGCAGTTCAGCAAGCGTTCAGCAGCGGAAAAAGAAAGGCAGCGTAACGCGGTTAGGGAACGTGAAGAGCAGAATTTCGATGATAATCTCTTTTCCGGAAAAAGCGAACAGGAACTGCTGCTGACCATTTCAAAGCTATCATCAATGAACGCGAGGCCATATATGGTTCAGATCAAGGAATTTCTAGAGGATGGAACGGCACACCCGTTTTTCAAAACTTTATTGGTAAATATATTGAGGGAACAGGAATATGAGCAAGAGATTCGTATTGAGAAATTTGGAAGCCGAATGGCCATTACGCCTGCCAGGCTTCCTGGTATGAAGCACAGTCCATTTTTTATAGAGACATCCAGGCTGCTGGAATTAGAACTGCAGGATGCCAATCCAACCCTGCTGGAGCTGGCTGCCGGACTATTAGAGCGGCATCATTTCCTTTTCTATCCATTCGATCCTGGAGAAAATGCATTTGAAGAATGGGCAGCTGGATATCATTACCTGTCAGAAGAATACCAGGGTTTTGAACCTTCCTTTGCAGTCATATCTGAACACTATCATTGCAACAATGAGGACGTAAAAAAAATCGTTTCCAGGCTCAGGGAAATTGAAGAAATTTCTTACCCGATAATTTAAGGGTTTGCTGTTGAAACGAAATCATCCTATGTTATAATGTAGGGGTTGTAATATATAATGCACCAGTAGCGACATTTCACGATAAAACCTGTTATATCGGTTAATTGTGATTGAATGAGATGGTTGATTCATCACTCGCTTACAAATGAAGTATATAGATTTTTTGGAGGGAAACAAATGTCTGTAAATTGGGAAAAGCAAGAAGGGAACCAAGGGGTTCTTACAGTTGAAGTTGATGCAGCGAAGGTTAAAGAAGGCCTTGACGCAGCTTTCAAAAAAGTAGTTAAGCAGGTTAATGTACCTGGATTCCGTAAAGGTAAAATGCCTCGCCAAATGTTTGAACAGCGTTTTGGTGTAGAATCACTTTACCAGGATGCTTTGGATATCATTCTTCCTGAAGCATACGCTAGTGCAGTAGAAGAAGCAGGAATTACGCCTGTTGACCGTCCTGAAATTGACATCGAACAAATGGAAAAAGACCAAAACCTTATCTTTAAAGCTACTGTAACAGTTAAGCCAGAAGTAACTTTAGGTGATTACAAAGGTCTTGAAGTAGAAAAGACTGATACTGAAGTAACGGATGAAGACGTTGAAAACGAAATCAGCTCTCTTCGTGACCGCCATGCTGAGCTTGTAGTCAAAGAAGATGGACAGGCTGAAAATGGTGATACAGTTGTTATTGATTTTGAAGGCTTTGTTGATAACGAAGCATTTGAAGGCGGTAAAGGCGATAATTATTCTCTTGAGCTTGGATCAGGTTCTTTCATCCCTGGATTTGAAGAGGAATTAGTAGGTGTGGCTGCAGGTGAAGAAAAGGATGTAAATGTTTCATTCCCTGAAGAATACCACGCTGCTGAACTTGCTGGAAAGCCAGCTGTATTCAAGGTTAAGGTTCACGAAATTAAGACAAGACAGCTTCCTGAGCTAGATGATGAATTTGCTAAGGATGTAGATGAAGAAGTAGAAACTTTGGCTGAACTTCGTGAAAAGACAAAAACTCGTCTGGAAGAAAGCAAAAAGCATGCTGCTGAACATCAAGTCCGCGATGCAGTAGTTGAAAAAGCTGCTGAAAATGCAAAAATCGACATCCCTGAGGCAATGATTTCCAATGAAGTTGACCGCATGATGGATGAATTCGGACAGCGCCTTCAAGCTCAAGGAATGAATCTTGACTTATACTTCCAGTTCTCTGGACAAGACGAAGAAGCATTAAAAGCCCAGATGAAGGATGAAGCTGAAATTCGAGTTCGTGCTAATCTGACACTTGAAGCAATTGCTGAAGCTGAAAAGCTTGAAGCAACTGATGAAGACGTGAATGCAGAACTTGAAAGCATGGCTTCTATGTATAATATGGATGTTGAAAACATCAAAAAGGCGCTTGGAAATCTTGACGGACTTAAGGGCGACCTGAAAATCCGCAAGGCTATCGATTTCCTTGTTGAAAACAGCAAAACAGTTTAATAAATCTTATTAAATAACAAGGCACGAATTATCGTGCCTTGTTTTGTAACATATTCATGAAAAGTAAAAGCGCCCTGTTCAAGAGAAGAACGACTAAGATCGCCACGTCCTCACAATGCTTTCGCTTTGTTTAGTGCTATGGAATCGCTGCCTAGGCATTCCTTGTCCTGTGGCGACGCCGACAATAGCACATCCTCACAAAGCTGACGCTTTGTTTCGTGCGATGTATCGCTGCCGTAGGGTTCCTTGTCCTGTGCGTCGGGGATAGGCGCTGGAGCTGGACATCTATACTGGTTAAAGAGTTATACTTTTTTACCAAAGGAAATTAAGCGCGGTAAAGTGCAACTATGCTTCTTGTACTTCGTCCCGCATACAACCGGAAGCTGGCTGCAAGGTTATTGCTTGCGGTATTTTTCATATCACACTATACTGTTTTTAATACCTTTCTTCAGCCTCTGATTTTCTGAATAATGGGATAGTTTGTCCCATATAGGGCATATACATAATGAAAGAAAACCTTTCTGTTTTTTATAATTCCTGAAGTTTGGGAATCATGGTTAAGGGCAAAATACATATTATTGATTTGATTTATATACTGGATGGCAGATTTCATGGCAAAGCATATGATTACCTGTTTCTCTGCGGACGTGTTACAATACAGATTAAACCAAAAATGGTTTATTTATTTGTAAGGCGTTATTTCGAGACAGGATAACTGTCCATGTATAGAGTATTTAGTACTTAAAGGGGTGAGCGTTAATGTTTAAATTTAATGATGAAAAAGGGCAATTAAAATGTTCTTTTTGCGGCAAAACTCAGGAACAGGTGAGGAAGCTTGTAGCTGGCCCTGGAGTATATATTTGTGATGAGTGTATTGAACTATGTACGGAAATTGTTGAGGAAGAGCTTGGTTCAGAAGAAGAGGTTGAATTCAAAGATGTTCCTAAGCCGATGGAAATCAGAGAAATTCTTGATGAATATGTAATCGGTCAGGAACAAGCGAAAAAATCCCTTGCTGTGGCTGTTTATAACCATTACAAACGGATCAATTCCAATAGCAAGATCGATGATGTAGAGCTTGCAAAGAGTAATATCTGCCTAATCGGGCCTACCGGAAGCGGAAAAACCCTTTTAGCACAGACACTTGCACGCTTATTGAATGTTCCATTTGCAATTGCGGATGCGACTTCATTAACAGAAGCCGGTTATGTAGGGGAAGATGTGGAAAATATTCTTCTTAAATTAATCCAGGCTGCCGACTATGATGTTGAAAAAGCAGAAAAAGGGATTATATATATTGATGAGATTGATAAAGTAGCGAGAAAGTCTGAAAACCCTTCAATTACCCGTGATGTTTCCGGGGAAGGTGTACAGCAGGCATTGCTGAAAATCCTGGAAGGAACAGTTGCAAGTGTTCCTCCTCAGGGCGGAAGAAAGCATCCGCATCAGGAATTTATCCAAATTGATACATCAAACATTTTGTTCATTTGCGGCGGAGCGTTTGATGGAATTGAGCCAATTATCAAACGACGTCTGGGCCAAAAGGTAATTGGGTTTGGCTCTGGCGCTAAAAAGGAAGAAGTAAATGAAAAGGCGCTTCTTTCCAAGGTATTGCCTGAGGATCTTCTGCGCTTTGGTTTGATTCCCGAATTCATCGGCCGTCTTCCAGTAATTGCAACTCTTACGCCTCTTGATGAGGAAGCTTTGATCGAAATTCTGACAAAGCCGAAGAACGCTCTTGTGAAGCAATATCAAAAGATGCTTGAGCTGGACGAAGTGGAGCTTGAATTCGAAAAAGAAGCACTGGTGGAAATCGCTAAAAAAGCGATCGAACGGAAGACAGGTGCCCGCGGTCTTCGTTCCATCATTGAAGGCATTATGCTAGAAGTGATGTTTGATCTGCCGTCACGCGATGATATTCAAAAGTGTATCATTACAGCTGAAACTGTTGCAGATAACAAACCGCCTAAATTGATTTTAACGGACGGTTCTATTGCTGAAAGTGAAGAAAAGAAAACATCTGCTTAACCGGAAAGCGGAAGTGCCAGTTCAGACCTGGCTAAGGCTGCCTCGGGTTGTGACGGTACTTACTCATAACACTTTAGGAGCTTTATCGCCCTGCGGGAAAAAAGTTGCTGGGCGCTGGAGCTAGAGACCGGTACAGGTTAGAGAGTTCTTCTATAAGAAATGGCTGTCCGCTAAAGCGGCAGCCATTTTTTAAGTAAAAAAAGTCATTTTTGCATTCGATCAAAAGGATATTTTAGTAAAACCTGCTCCTTGATCCCTCTTCCAAAATCGTGCGAAAAATTATCGGTTAATCCATTCCTTCAACGGAGATACTAGCAATAATTAACGAACTTGGGATTGCAGGAGGGATACATATGAGCTGGACAGGAATTGCGTTATTTATTCAGCTGTTTTTTGGGATTATCATCGGGTTGTACTTTTTAAACCTGCTTAAGGGCCAACGTTCCCAGAAGGTGACAATCGACAGGGAGTCAAGAAAGGAAATGGACCAGCTCCGTAAAATGCGTGGGATATCATTAACTGAACCGCTATCTGAACGAGTTCGGCCTACTTCCTTTGAAGATATTGTCGGACAGGAGGATGGGATTAAAGCTTTGAAGGCTGCATTATGCGGCCCAAACCCCCAGCATGTAATTATCTATGGCCCGCCTGGAGTTGGAAAGACAGCTGCAGCACGTTTAGTATTGGAGGAGGCCCAAAGGTCGGCTAAATCACCTTTCAAATCTTCTTCTGTTTTTATTGAACTAGATGCTACAACGGCCAGATTTGATGAAAGAGGGATTGCCGATCCGTTAATCGGCTCAGTGCATGACCCCATTTACCAGGGAGCAGGAGCAATGGGGCAGGCTGGAATTCCCCAGCCGAAGCAAGGTGCTGTAACGAACGCACATGGGGGCGTCTTATTTATTGATGAAATTGGTGAACTGCATCCGATTCAAATGAACAAGCTCCTTAAGGTTTTAGAAGACCGAAAAGTATTTCTCGAAAGTGCATATTATCAAGAAGAGAATATGAATATTCCTGCTCATATCCATGATATTTTTAAAAATGGCTTTCCGGCTGATTTCCGGCTTGTAGGAGCGACTACCCGCACGCCGAATGAACTTCCGCCAGCCATCCGGTCTCGCTGTATGGAGGTTTTTTTCAGGGAGCTTCAGCAGAACGAGGTTATAGATATTGCGCGAAAGGCTGCTGAAAAGGTAAAGCTTCCTATAAGTGAAAAAGCGCTTAATACACTATCGGAATATGCCCGAAACGGCCGGGAAGCAGTAAATATGATTCAAATTGTTGCAGGGCTAGCCGTAACTGATAATCGTACCTTTATTAAGGATGAAGATATTGAGTGGGTCGTGCAAAGCAGCCAGCTGAGCCCCAGGATGGAACAGAAAATCGCCGGAAAACCTAAGGTTGGGCTGGTTAACGGATTGGCGGTTTTTGGGCCAAACACTGGTACCCTGCTTGAGATCGAAGTAACAGTGATACCTGCCGCAGATAAAGGGAGCATCAATATTACCGGTATCATTGATGAAGAAAGTATTGGAGGTAATGGAAAGTCGATTCGAAGAAAGAGTATGGCTCGCGGATCGGGAGAAAACGTAATTACGGTATTAAGATCGCTTGGTGTACCGGCAGACCAATATGATATACATGTAAACTTTCCAGGCGGCACACCGATTGATGGACCATCAGCCGGAATTGCCATGGCCACAGCCATTTATTCAGCCATCTACAAAGTTCCGGTTGACCATACCATTGCCATGACAGGCGAGATAAGCATCCACGGAAACGTCAAACCCGTTGGCGGTGTATACGCAAAGGTTAAAGCAGCTAAAAAAGCTGGAGCTGAGAGAGTTATTATTCCTGCTGAAAACATGCAATCAATACTGGAAGAGATTAAAGGAATTCAAATCTTTCCAGTCAGTACCCTTAAGGAAGTTTTTGATATTGCCTTAAAGAAAGAAGTTATGCCGGATCATATCCTCCCGCAAATGGATTTTTCACAAAAAGAGAGCGGATAAGCCGGGCAATGACAATCAGCGGGGATTTTCCCGCTGATTGTTCCTTGTCTGGTACTCTAAGTTGAAGAATAGCAATGGTAATTAATCTTTTTACGTGCTTTATGGTCAAGTTTCAGAGATAATACAATTACAATTTCCGTCAGGACCAAAATAGACACTTTTACCCAAATAAGATAGAATTGTACAAAGGTCCGCGACTTAAGGAAATATATTTACGTAAATGATAAAAATGGAGGTGTCCGGCTATGGCTGATAGGAAAGAATTCATTGTCCCCCTCCTTCCGCTTAGAGGACTGCTTGTATATCCAACTATGGTCCTTCATTTAGATGTTGGACGTGAGAAATCTGTACAGGCACTTGAAAAAGCAATGGTGGAAGACCATCTTATTTTTTTAACAACCCAAAAGGATGTTTCTTTAGATGAACCCGGTGAAGATGATATTTATAAAATGGGTACACTCACTAAAGTTAAGCAGATGCTTAAACTTCCTAATGGAACAATCCGTGTTCTGGTCGAGGGACTAAACAGGGCAGAAATTATTTCTGTTACCGATCATGAAACTTATTTCTCCGCTAAGGTTGAAGTTTATGAGGACAGCGAAGAAAAGGAAATAGAGCACCAGGCTTTGATGCGGACGCTTTTGGAATACTTTGAGCAGTATATAAAAATGTCCAAGAAAATTTCGGCAGAAACTTTTTCTGCTACTTCTGATATTGAGGAACCTGGAAGGCTGGCTGATATCATTGCCTCCCACCTCCCGCTAAAGCAAAAGGAAAAGCAGGAAATCCTCGAAACGATTGATGTAAGAAAACGGCTTAGCCGGGTTATCGAGATTATTAATAATGAACGGGAAGTACTGAATCTGGAAAAGAAAATCGGGCAGCGGGTAAAGCGCTCGATGGAACGGACTCAGAAGGAATATTATTTACGGGAGCAGATGAAGGCTATCCAAAAGGAACTCGGGGATAAAGAAGGAAAAACCGGTGAAATAGCCGATTTAACCGAAAAAATTGAAAAAGCAGGAATGCCCGAAAATATTGAAGCAACTGCATTCAGGGAGCTGGACCGTTATGAAAAAGTACCGGCCAGTTCTGCTGAAAGTGCGGTTATCCGTAATTATATTGAATGGCTTGTTTCATTACCCTGGTCCAACGCAACGAAGGATGATTTAAACATCCATAAGGCCGAGAAAATTTTGAACAGCGAGCACTTTGGGCTTGAAAAGGTAAAAGAGCGAGTGCTTGAATATCTTGCAGTGCAGCAGCTTACGAATTCGCTAAAAGGACCTATTCTCTGCCTTGCTGGACCTCCGGGAGTAGGTAAGACAAGCCTTGCCAAGTCAATTGCGACATCAATGAACCGGAACTTTGTACGCATTTCACTCGGTGGCGTTCGTGATGAATCCGAGATTCGCGGACATCGGAGAACATATGTAGGCGCGATGCCTGGAAGAATTATTCAAGGTATGCGAAAAGCCGGCACAATCAATCCTGTATTTTTGTTGGATGAAGTAGATAAAATGTCCAGCGATTTCCGCGGTGACCCATCTTCAGCCATGCTTGAGGTTCTTGATCCAGAACAAAATCACAATTTCAGCGACCATTATATCGAAGAGACCTATGATTTATCAAAGGTCATGTTTATCGCTACAGCTAATAATCTCGCAACTATCCCTGGACCGCTTCGGGACCGGATGGAGATTATTACGATCTCAGGCTACACGGAGATTGAAAAGCTGCATATCGCTAAGGATCATTTACTGCCAAGGCAGCTGAAGGACCACGGACTGAAAAAAGCCCAGCTTCAAATAAGAGATGATGCAATGCTTCGAATCATCCGCTATTATACGAGGGAAGCAGGTGTAAGAAGTCTGGAAAGGCAGCTAGCCAGCATATGCCGGAAAACCGCGAAGATCATTGTTTCAGAAGAGAAAAAACGTGTTGTCATCTCAGACGGCGGCGTCGAAGACTTTTTAGGTAAAACGATGTATCACTATGGCCAGGCGGAGCTGGAAGACCAGGTTGGTGTTGCTACGGGACTTGCATATACAACCGTTGGCGGGGATACTCTACAAATTGAAGTGTCTCTTTCTCCTGGAAAAGGGAAGCTTGTTCTTACGGGGAAGCTTGGCGACGTTATGAAAGAATCAGCACAAGCCGCTTTCAGCTATGTTCGTTCCAAAGCCGCAGAACTGAATATAGAAACAGATTTTAACGAAAAATATGACATTCATATACACGTTCCTGAAGGTGCCGTGCCGAAAGATGGACCATCAGCGGGAATTACAATGGCAACCGCGCTTATTTCTGCTTTGACCGGGCGGCCAATCCGCCGCGAAGTGGGCATGACAGGGGAGATCACTCTGCGTGGAAGAGTATTGCCAATTGGCGGCTTGAAAGAAAAATCATTAAGTGCACACAGGGCTGGTTTAACGAAAATTATTTGCCCGAAGGATAATGAAAAAGACATTGATGATATTCCGGAAAGCGTTCGGAATGAGCTCGAATTTGTACTAGTTTCACATGTCGATGAGGTTATTCAGCACGCATTGTTGGCAGGTGAAAGTAAGTGAAGGTAACAAGTGCGGATATTGTAATCAGTGCGGTAAAGCCTGCTCAGTATCCTGATGTAAACCTGCCTGAATTCGCGCTCGCAGGCAGATCAAATGTAGGTAAGTCATCTTTCATTAATAAGATGATTAACCGCAAAAATCTGGCAAGAAAGTCTTCTAAGCCAGGTAAAACGCAGACACTGAATTTTTATATCATTAATGACATGTTCCATTTTGTGGACGTGCCGGGCTATGGATATGCGAAGGTTTCCAAAAGTGAACGGGAAGCATGGGGCCGGATGATTGAAACGTATTTTACCAGCCGGGAGCAATTGACGGCTGCCCTGCTCATAGTTGATTTACGCCATCCGCCATCAAGGGATGACGTGATGATGTATGACTTTTTGAAACACCATGATCTGCCGGTAATTGTCATTGCCACTAAGGCCGATAAAATCCCAAAAGGTAAATGGCAAAAGCATATGAAGGTAATCCGCGAAACGCTGGAAATGGAAAAAAATCATGAATTGATTCTATTTTCCGGCGAAACAGGCCAGGGAAAAGATGAAGCATGGTCTGCTTTAAAGAGGCATATGCATGAACACAAATAAATGGATCTTTTAATAGTAGAAAAATGCTGACTTATGACAGTCTGGCGCAACCGGTCAAAGTGGCTTAGCCATACTTGATACAGAAGCAGCCCAAGACGTAAGTCAGCTTTTTCTTTTTCAAAAGGTAAGAAAGTATAACTTTTTAAACAAGTTCAGATGTCTAGCTCAGCGCATAGCCCGGATGCAGGAAAAGGAACACTACGGCAGCGAAACATCGCCGCGAAACAAAGCGACAGCTTTGTGAGGACGTGGATTTTAGCCTTACTTCCTCTAAGAGGATGGGCACTTGCGCTTTTCTTATGAAAGGTGGATACAAATGACGGACCCGCGAATAAGTGAGCTTGCTGAAAGAATAAAAGGTTCAAAAAATATTGTAATTCTGACTGGTGCTGGTGTCAGTACCGATAGTGGACTGCCAGATTTCAGATCTTCTCAAGGTATATATAATAGGGATCAGAGGCTGGAATATTATCTGTCCCGTTCTTATTTTCAACAGAATCCAGCAGAGTTTTGGAAGCACTATATTGATATTTTTCAACTGCATACCTTTCACGAATATAAGCCTAACGTTAGCCATTTTGTATTGGCGGAATTAGAGAATATAGGTAAAAACGTAACTATTATTACTCAGAATGTCGATGGATTTCATCAGGCTGCAGGAAGCACGAATGTAATTGAAGTGCACGGGTCGCTTTTGGGAGCAGCCTGCCCAGTATGCGGAGAGTCCTATGAGATTAACTATAAAGAATTGACCCAAGCACCGGTATGCGAACAATGCGAAAGCAAAAGATATGAAGGCCATGTGATTTTGCAGCCAAATATCGTATTATATGGAGATGCCGTGAAGGGGTGGGAGCAGGCGGAAAAAGCAATCGTGCATGCAGACTTGTTTATTGCGATGGGCTCCTCACTGTCCGTTTCTCCTGTTAATATGTTTCCTGCTTTGGCAGCGGATGCTGAGGTACCGACAGTATTGGTTAATAATGAATCTACGATCATGGACAAATATTTTGATTTGGTATTGCAGGGGCAGTTAGGTGAGATTTTACCGAGGCTGCAGCAAAAATTAATTTGAATATATAACTTCTATTTTAATCAGCCCTTGCCCCATAAACAGAAGCAAGGGTTTGTTTATTATTTTTTTTTCAAAAACAGCAAGTAAAAACCTATTGCAATAAGCAATACAGGCCAAAATTGCCAGATGGCGGATACGCCGGTTTCCAGAAACCCAAGCCAGTTAATAAGCCTGTCATAAAACAAGATTCCCATGGAAATAATAAACAAGAGAATTCCATACATCATTCCGGCATTCGTTTTCCTGGCGCGGAGCATAAATCCGAGTGAAATAATACTGATGAACATACCTGTGTGTTCGGGCCATTCGGGAAAACGTGCTGCAGCATGAAAATGCAGTCCAATGCCCGTAAAGATAGTGCCGGGCAGAATTGACTCATTATCCTTTGCGAAATATGCCTGCCCTAAGAAAGCAATTCCGACAATACATAGCAGGGTAGGCCATGTAAACAGCTCAGGCAGAACCGCAGGCTTGGTCTTCTCCAGGAAAAAGTAAAGTCCAAAACCAGTTAAAACAATTCCAGGGAAATAACGCTGTGATTTCATCTCGCCCTCCTTACAATTTCATTGCTTGAAGTAAAACGTATTTTTTGGTAAGTTACTTTAGTAGATATTTGTCGAATTGGGGTTCTTCTAAATATAAGAGCAAGTGTTACTTTTTGACAAGTAAGATGTCCAGCTCCAGCACCCACACCCGACGCACGTGCCGGCGTCGCCACAGGAAGTGGCGGTTTAAGCTGGCCTCGAGTGTTGTAACCAAGTGTCGTTACAACCTTGGTCATAAGCTAATCGCTTTGGAAGGCAAAAAGCGCCTTCTGTCAGCGCTTATCTTATGCTTAGGCCCACAGGATGTGGGTCAGAACGGCGTTGCCCCAGGACGGGGCGAACTTAGCCGTTCATCCTTAGAAGGGATGTGCTGGCGTCGACGTTTGGCACAGGACAAGGAACGCTTCGGCAGCGATTCATCGCACGAAACAAAGGGACAGCTTTGTGAGGACGTGCCAGATCTTAGTCGACGGTCCTTTAACAGGGCGATTTCGCTTTCTTAATAGTAACAGAATTTATTTTTTCTGAACATGCAGTAATGACAAACTGCCGGGCATGGCTGGCGGTGAAAACGGATACGGAAAGCAAAAGAGAGAGTTATTCAAATCATGGATAATTTTCCTGCGATTTCATTATCTGTTCATAATTTTTCTGAGATTATCAATCTGTCCATGTTATAATAGTAATCGTGAATTATTGACTCAGTTGGGGGTGCGAACTTAGGGATGTATATACTATCAGTTGGATTAAACTATAAAACTGCCCCTGTAGCAATTCGTGAAAGATTGTCATTCAATGAAGCAGAACTTGCAGATGCAATGAATGCTCTTAAAAATAAAAAAAGCATATTGGAAAATGTGATCGTTTCAACCTGCAACAGAACAGAGATTTATGCAGTTGTCGATCAAATTCATACTGGCCGTTATTATATTAAGGAATTTCTTTCAGAATGGTTCAAAGTTGACCAAAAGGAATTTTCCTCGTTTTTATTTATTTACGAGGGAGAGGCAGCCGTGGAGCATTTATTCCAGGTTGCATGCGGCTTAAATTCAATGGTCCTTGGAGAAACGCAAATTCTTGGACAGGTAAGGTCCAGCTTCCAGCTTGCACAAAGTGAAAATACCATTGGCACAGTGTTTAACCAGCTCTTTAAACAGTCGTTAACCCTTGCCAAGAAAGCTCATGCTGAAACAGAAATCAACACGAATGCTGTTTCTGTCAGCTATGCTGCTGTGGAGCTTGCAAAGAAGATTTTCGGCAGCCTTGCAGATAAGCATGTCCTGATTTTGGGCGCTGGAAAAATGGGAGAGCTCGCAATCCAAAATCTGCACAGCAATGGTGCTTCTAAAGTTACAGTTATCAACCGTACTTTTGAAAAAGCTGTGGCCCTTGCTGAACGATTTTCCGGGAAAGCGAAAAAGCTGGATGAGCTACAATGTGCATTAGTTGAAGCAGACATATTAATCACTTCTACAGGAGCAAAGGACTTTGTCATTACAAAGGACATGATGGACTCTGTAAATAAGCTGCGGAAGGGCCGCCCAATTTTCATGGTGGATATCGCAGTGCCGCGTGATTTGGATCCTGCATTGTCAGAGCTTGAAAGCGTGTTTTTATACGATATAGATGACCTGGAGGGAATTGTCGAAGCAAACCTTCAGGAACGCAGAAAAGCAGCTGAAACAATCATGATCATGATTGAAGCGGAAATTGTGGAATTTACAGGATGGCTCAAACTTTTGGGCGTGGTTCCGGTCATTTCGGCTTTGCGTGAAAAAGCGCTGGCAATCCAATCAGAGACTATGCAAAGCATTGAAAGAAAACTGGCTCATTTAAGCGACAGGGATAAGAAAGTAATCAATAAGCATACAAAGAGCATTATTAACCAGCTGCTAAAAGATCCGATTCTTTATGCGAAGGAATTAGCGGGTGAAGCTGATTCTGCAGAAGCTTTAGAGAGATTCACGAAAATATTTCATATTGAGGAATTGGTGGAAAAGCAATCGGCTAAGGAACAGCATGGAAATGCTTCCGCAGCTAATCCGATTCCGATTAGAGCATAAGCGGGACTGTATATGCTGGAACTACTTATAACGAGATTGCATGAAGCAACGGTTCTCCTGTATGCCTTAAGCGTTCTTTTATACTTTATAGATTTTTTAAACCATAACCGGAAGGTAAATCGGATTGCCTTCTGGTTACTTGCAGTTGTTTGGCTCCTTCAGACAATTTTTTTATTTCTTTATATGCTGGAAACAGGAAGGTTTCCGGTATTAACAATATTTGAAGGGTTTTATTTTTATGCTTGGATTTTGGTCAGCTTATCATTGGGAATAAACAGCCTGCTCCGTATGGATTTTACCGTTTTCTTTACAAATGTTCTGGGATTCATCATTATGGCAATCCATACGTTTGCTCCTGTCCAAATAGAATCTGAGGTTCTGGCACAGAAGCTGGTATCAGAACTGCTGATGATTCATATAACAATGGCAATTCTTTCGTATGGCGCATTCTCGCTGTCATTTGTATTTTCTTTGCTTTATCTAATACAATATGATTTGCTAAAAAGGAAGAAATGGGGAAAAAGGCTGCACCGTCTCGGTGATTTATCGAAGCTGGAGCATATGACCTACGTCCTCAACGTCATTGGAGTGCCCATGCTTGTCCTTTCTCTTATTCTTGGTTTGCAATGGGCTTATATAAAAGTACCAGATCTAGTGTGGTTTGATCCGAAAATTGTTGGTTCCTTTATTGTTTTAATAGTATATAGCACGTATTTATATCTGAAGGTACGGAAGCAGAGATTTGGAATTACTTTGGCATATTGGAATACAATGTCTTTTTTTATCGTGCTGATTAATTTCTTTCTGTTTGGCAGTCTCTCAGCCTTTCACTTTTGGAATACATAGGAGGATAAAATGAGAAAAATAATTGTTGGTTCAAGAAGAAGCAAGCTTGCCCTTACTCAAACGAACTGGGTGATTAATCAATTGAAGAGCCTTGGTGTTCCTTACGAGTTTGAGGTGAAGGAGATCGTAACAAAAGGCGATCAAATTCTTGACGTGACACTTTCAAAAGTTGGCGGAAAAGGCTTGTTCGTAAAAGAAATTGAGCAGGCTATGCTTAACAGGGAAATTGATATGGCTGTTCACAGCATGAAAGATATGCCTGCAGTGCTTCCGGAAGGGCTGACAATCGGCTGTATTCCTCCAAGGGAAGACCATCGAGATGTACTGATATCAAAAGGCGATATACCATTTGAAGAGCTCCAGCCAGGTGCGATAATCGGAACGAGCAGCCTGCGCCGGAGCGCCCAGCTTCTGGCAATAAGACCTGATCTGGAAGTGAAATGGATTCGCGGAAACGTTGACACCCGCCTTCAAAAGCTGAAGGATGAAGAATACGATGCTATCATATTGGCTGCGGCAGGACTTGCAAGATTAGGATGGAAATCGGAAGTTGTAACTCAATTCCTGGAGCCTGAGCTTTGTCTTCCGGCAGTAGGCCAGGGAGCATTATCTATTGAGTGCCGTGATGATGATGCCGGCCTCCTGGCAGAGCTTGCAAAACTGACTTGCGAAAGAACAAAAAGAACAGTAGAGGCAGAAAGAGCCTTCCTGGACAAGATGGAAGGCGGCTGCCAGGTTCCGATTGCCGGATTTGCGACTGTTACTGATAATGGTGACATTGCTTTAACAGGACTTGTTGCCTCACCGGACGGAAAGATTATCTACAAGGAACGATTTGAAGGTACGGATCCGAGAGCAGTTGGAATTGAAACAGCTCGGCAGCTTACTGAAAAAGGCGGTAAACAGCTGATTGATAATGTAAAAGCGGAGCTCGACAAGTAATGGATTCCAGCCAGCCTCTTTTAGGGAAAAGAATTCTCATAACAAGGGCTAGGGAACAGTCATCGGGGCTGATCGAAAGGATAATAAAACTGGGAGGGGTACCGCTTGCGATTCCCCTTCTTGATTTTGCCTTTCCGGATCAATTTGATGATGTCACTCAAAGATTAACTCAGCTGCCTCATTTTGACTGGCTAATTTTCACAAGCAAAAATGGAGTTGACTTCTTTTTTAAAGCGCTTAAGCAAACGGGATATACAGGTTCATTGCCTAAAACAGCCGTAATTGGCGATAAAACATGTGAAGCTATTCAGGGCTATGGGATAAAACCTGATTTTATGCCTCGGGAATTTGTGGCAGAAGCCTTTATCCGGGAGTTCTTGCCTGTGATCAAGGAAAAGGCTAAGGTTCTGGCTTTGAAAGGAAACCTTTCCAGAGATATTATCTCTGCTTCGCTGACTAATGCCGGCGTTTATTGTGAGGACTTGACTATTTATCGTACAATCATGCCGGAGGATAGCAAAGCAAAGCTCGCTTCTGTCCTGAAAAACGATGAAGCAGATGTGGTTACTTTTACAAGCTCTTCAACAGTGGAACATTTTGTACAAGTTGTAAACGATTATAATCTTGGCGGCAAAATCAGCAGACTTCATTTTGTCTGTATTGGGCCAATTTCCCGGAAGACAGCGGAAAAATATGGATTAAGTGTTGCAGCTAGCCCTAGGGTGTATACTGCAGAGGCTATGATTGATGAACTAGGCTCCTATTTAAAGGATAGGGTGTAATTGTGATAACATATAATAATGATGCAAAGTTATAATCAGAGAATGCTGACGCTGGAACTTATAATTGCTTTTTAAATATAGATTTACATAGGAGGAAAATAGATGGATAACCTTCAATTCAATAGACACCGCCGTTTGCGTCAAAACAGTACAATAAGGGATATGGTACGGGAAACACATTTGCATGTTGAGGACTTAATTTATCCGATTTTTATTGCGGATGGGGAGCAAATCAGGAATGAAGTACCTTCGATGCCCGGAGTATTCCAGATTTCGACAGATAATCTGCAGGCCGAAATGGAAGGAGTAACGTCGCTTGGCATTAAATCTGTCATCCTATTCGGAGTGCCTCATGAGCATGATAAGGACGAACATGGCACGGGGGCATTTAGTCATAACGGTCTCGTACAGCAGGCAACAAGAGCTGTTAAAAAGGATTTTCCTGATGTCGTCGTAGTAGCAGATACTTGTTTATGTGAATATACGAGCCACGGCCACTGCGGGATTGTGGAAGGCGGCAAGGTCCTGAATGATCCAACGCTTGACCTTCTTGCAAAAACGGCTGTAAGCCAAGTGGAAGCTGGAGCCGATATTATTGCTCCTTCCAACATGATGGACGGATTTGTGGCCGCTATCAGAAAAGGCCTGGATGATGCAGGATATGAAGATATCCCGATTATGTCATATGGGGTAAAATACTCCTCAGCTTTTTACGGACCATTCCGTGATGCGGCAAACAGCACGCCGCAGTTCGGTGACCGAAAGACATACCAGATGGATCCGGCAAACAGGCTGGAAGCCCTTCGCGAGGCAGAATCAGATGTACTTGAGGGTGCTGATTTCATGATTGTTAAACCTGCGCTTGCTTATATGGATATCATTCGTGATGTAAAAAACAATTTCAATATGCCTGTAGTTGCCTATAATGTGAGCGGGGAATATGCAATGGTAAAAGCGGCCGCACAAAATGGCTGGATTGATGAGCAAAAAATAGTAATGGAAATGCATACTGGCTTCAAGAGGGCTGGTGCTGACTTAATCATTACTTATTTTGCAAAAGATATTGCACAGTGGCTAAAAGGTTAATTGACCGGCGAAAAACAGTACAATATGCTTTTCTAACTAGATGTGAAAGTATAACTTTTTTAACCAGTACAGATGTCTAGCTCCAGCACCCAGCCCCGATAAAGGCTTGCGTAAACCTAGCACAATAGGAAAAGAGGAAAACTTATGCGCTCATACGAGAAATCGAAACAGGCATTTTCAGAAGCTAAGAAATTAATGCCGGGCGGTGTAAACAGCCCTGTTCGTGCGTTCAAATCAGTGAAAATGGATCCGATTTTCATGGAACGCGGTAAAGGCTCGAAAATTTATGATATTGATGGAAACGAATATATTGATTATGTTCTTTCGTGGGGTCCGCTGATTCTTGGACACACCAATGATCGTGTGGTAGAAGCGCTTAAAAAGGTTGCTGAAACTGGGACAAGCTATGGTGCCCCAACAATCAGTGAAAATGAGCTGGCTAAGCTCGTCATTGAAAGAGTTCCTTCCATTGAAATGATTCGCATGGTTTCATCTGGTACTGAAGCGACGATGAGTGCCCTTCGCCTGGCCAGGGGCTATACTGGAAGAAACAAGATTTTGAAATTTGAAGGCTGCTATCATGGCCATGGAGATTCTCTCCTGATTAAAGCTGGCTCAGGAGTGGCAACGCTTGGTTTGCCTGATAGCCCTGGGGTACCGGAAGGAATAGCGAAAAACACGATTACTGTTCCTTACAACGATTTAGAAGGTGTCCGTTACGCTTTTGAACAATATGGAGAAGATATTGCGGGAGTCATCGTTGAACCGGTTGCCGGGAATATGGGTGTCGTTCCTCCGCTGCCAGGTTTCCTTGAAGGCTTGCGGGAGATTACGACTTCAGCTGGAGCTCTGCTGATCTTTGATGAGGTTATGACTGGATTCCGTGTCGGATATAACTGTGCCCAGGGACATTTTGGCATTGAGCCAGATATCACATGCCTTGGTAAAGTAATTGGCGGCGGCCTTCCTGTCGGTGCTTACGGAGGAAAAGTAGAAATTATGGAGCAAATTGCTCCAAGCGGTCCGATTTACCAGGCTGGAACACTTTCAGGGAATCCTCTTGCAATGACAGCCGGATTTGAAACTTTAAGCCAGCTAACTCCCGATACTTACAAGGAATTTATCAGAAAAGGCGACATGCTTGAGGAAGGAATCGGGCAAGCTGCAAAAAAGCATGGCATTCCGCACACCTTTAACCGTGCAGGATCCATGATTGGCCTGTTTTTTACCAATGAAAACGTCATCAACTATGAGACTGCGAAGACTTCAGATCTTGATTTCTTTGGAACATACTATCGTGAAATGGCTAATCAGGGAGTATTCCTGCCGCCATCACAGTTTGAAGGATTATTTCTTTCGACATCCCATTCAGATGAAGATATCGAAAAAACAATCCAGGCTGCAGACAAGGCATTTGCTGCATTGGCAAAATAATTTTATACTTCTAAACCCTTTCCTTTTACCCGGAAAGGGTTTTTATTTCTTTCATTGGAAGGGCTTTTTGATAAGGAGTCATAAAATCTCCTTTTGCCTCATAGGATGGTATTGGCATAATCTAGTATTTCCGAAGAAGCGGAAGGAGGAATTTTGTTTGTCTAAAGAAAATCAATCGTGTCTGCGATTTACACTAGAAGAGTCAATTTGGTTTCAAAAAGGACAGGAAGTTGGAGAACTGTACTCGCTTTCCCTTGACCCAAACGTATCAATTGAGGAAATGGAGCAATATGTTATTATTCGCGGGACCCTTGATTTAGTCGGTGAGTATAAGGGGGAGCAGCAGCCCGGACAATTAGAGATTAAGGATTATACACAATCATTTTTGCCCAAAACAGTCCAAAGGGTTGTACCTCTGGAAAATGGGCTCCAGGAATTCATGCACAGGTTTCCTGTAGATATAACAATACCTTATAATCGGATCAATTCACTAGAGGAAGTAAAGGTTTCAATTCAGACGTTCGATTATTTGCTGCCGGAAAACAATTGTCTGAAGCTGTCAGCGGACCTGCTGATAACCGGAATTTACGGGGAACAGCAGCATAATTTATCTGTTGATGAAGAAAACAGCCGCGCAGACAGCGTTGAGTTTTTACAGCAGGATTCTATGTATCTCCCAGAAGCAGAACTGGAAAATGAGGAGAACGCTCCGTTAGCAGATGCGCTGTTTGCAGGCAACTATCGGGCAGAGGGAACTGAACCGGCCAATCTATATGGAAATTTCGCAGAGGAAAATTTGCATCAGGAGGCATTGTTGCGGTCGGACGCTGATGAAGTGTCAGAAGAAGAATTACTTGCTGATGTTCGGAACAATCAAATGCTTGAAGCAGAGGATACTCAAGAGATTGATAACGAGGAGCACCGTTTTAATGAAGAGCCATATCAGTCATTGTTTGCTGATACTATCAAAGCAGCATCAGATGTGGAGCAAGTTCGGAATGAAGAAGAAATATGGCCAGCTGCAGAGCTGCAAAGCACTGTTGAAAACTATAGCAAGCAGGATCAAAAAGAGGAAGATGGCAGTGATCTATTCCTTCCTTTTGAAGCAGTTGCCAAAAGGGAACCCGTTCAGGAAGAGTCTGTTGAAACCCCGCAACTGCAATTTTCCAGAGGCGAAACGACAAGTCAGGCAGCACAGCATCCGGCTGGAGAAATTCAGACAAAACCTGGTGGGGAAATAGAAGATGAGGAGACCACAACTCCATTCTTAAATATTCCGCAGGAAACAGCAGAGGTTTCTGTTCAGCAGCAAGCTGAGACACAGCCGCTTGCAGAAGAACAGCAAAAAGAGCCTGCTGCAGCAGCGCAGCCACAAGCGCCGATGACAGAAGCACCGGCTGCAGAGGCAGAGGTTCCAGAGACACCGGTTATGCTAGGACCTCAGATTACGTACGGACAGGAAAAAGCATCTGCAGAACAGCCATCAAGCAAGGGTGACGCCTCACAGGGACAGCAAACGGATAAAAAAGCCGACTTTATTTCTTTGACAGATTTATTTGGGAATAAAGAGGAAGAACTAGCAAAGTTAAAGATTTGTATTGTTCAGCAGGGAGATTCAATTGGCACATTGGCGGACCGGTATGATGTCAGTGTTCAGGCATTATTGAATAGCAATAACCTTGATCCGTCCCAGGATGTGAAGGAGGGGCAGGTACTTTATATCCCTCAGCTGGCCACAAACAGGCGGTAACAAAAGAGAAATGCGCCCTGTTCAAAGAAGGTGAGTGGGCCTTGTGACAAACAAAGAGAATTTAATAAGAGAAACACATGATATTCTTCAGAGCTTCGGGCTGACACCAAGATATGTCGAGGAGTTTGGAAACATCAGGAGGATATACACGGACCAGGGACAATTTGCGCTAAAATCCATACCAGCCCAGAATGGCATCGATTTTATCCGTAATGTCCAATTCTTGTATCAAAAGGGTTATAACAGAATTGTCCCTATTTATCCGACCATTGATGGAAGATATGCGGTCCTGCAGAAAGACAGATTATTTTACCTGATGCCTTGGCTGCCAAATGAGGGAAGCGGAGAGCGGTATGAAAAACACAATAAAATGTTCCGGGAATTGGCGAGATTGCACTCGCTCTCTGCGAAGGAAATAACGGTCAATAAAGAAACCCGTGAGCATCACTACGAAAAAATCTCGGCTCAATGGAAAAAACAAAAAGAATTCCTTAGTGAATTCATCAAGCATTGCGAAAAAAAATGGTATATGTCACCTTTTGAATTGCATTTTTGCATGTATTACACGGATATCTTTCAGGCGCTGACATATGCCGAGAAAAAGCTGGATGAATGGTATGATAAATCGAAAGATTCCGCAAAGATAAGAACGGTTATTACCCATGGCAAGGTGTCTGCCCAGCATTTTATCCAGGACGAACGGGGATACGGCCATTTTATCAACTTTGAAAACACTAAAACCGTTCCTCCCCATTTTGATCTTTTGCCATTTCTGAGGAAATCAACATCTGCCTATCCTCAGGCTTGTGATGATTGTGTTGGGTGGCTATATAATTATTTTAAATATTTCCCATTAAAAGAGGATGAAATGCTGCTGTTTCTGAGCTATCTGGCCCATCCAGGTTCACAGATTTCCATCGCGAAAAGCTATTTTGAAAAAAAAGAAGACAAAAATGAACTGAAATACGTAACAAAACTTTTAAGGGATTATTGGATCCTCAAAAATACCGAATACATTGTCATGCAAGTCGAAGAGCGGGAGCGGCAAAAAAAGGCCGCTCAGCAGCAGGCTGCGGAATAGGCATTAATGCAGAGGTGCGGAACGGCAAAAGAATGATCCGTGAAAAGGGAAAACAATTCCGTGAAAGTATGTATTTGAAAAAAGCTGCCGGCTTCCGGTTCAGGGTTTCGTCCCCTAAACCGATTGCCGGCAGCTTTTTTATTTAAATCATGGATTAAACATTCCCCTGCCTAAAGAATTTGCAGTCAAACCTGGGAACCTTTGCAGTTTACCATTATAATTTCCCTGGTTTTATATCCATTCCATATGCAGAGCGACAGCGAGCAAAATAAAGATAGCTAACAAAAACACATCGAATGTGGTTGGGAGAAAAAAAGTACGCAATCCCTGAAAAATACAAAAAGGAACGCTTAGCTGACAGCATACCCCTCTGATATACCTGAGCCAGGGGGGCAAGGCATATGGATTGTATCTCCTTTTCATGGTCATCCCTGCCTTTTTGACAGATAGAAGGAACTTCCCTATCCGCATGATTTTACATTTCACCACTGAATTTTACGATCACTAATGATGGTATAGTCCATTATATGAAGAATAACCGAAAAGTGTGTATTTTTAAGAACCTATGCAGGGAAACTGAATAAAATGTGAAAAAAATGTTAATGAATATTGACTAGACAGGAAGCTTTTCTGTAATATAGTAAGGAATTATTTAATATTGATTTAAAAGCAAAGATAGGGAAGAGTAAGAGGAATACTGCTTTTCAGAGAGGAAACCGTATGCTGAGAGGTTTCTAAGTGAGAGCCTGCTGAAGTCGCCCTGGAGCTGCTTCTGTGATCCAAATGGTTAGCAGAGGCCGGTTAAAAGCCGTTATGAACATTTGAGAGCCGAGCTAACAATCTTTTTATTAAGGTTGTTTCGGAAAAAAGGTGGCACCGCGAACAACTCCCTTCGTCCTTTTGTGATGATGGGAGTTTTTTATTTGTACAGTAAAATTTGTTAGGAGGAACCGCAGATGGAAAACAATGAAACTAACTCAATCTCTATGCCGACAAAGTATGAGCCCGGGTCCATCGAAAATGGCCGCTATGAGTGGTGGTTAAAAGGCAAGTTTTTTGAAGCAGGGCAGGATCAGGAGAAAGAGCCTTATACGATTGTAATTCCGCCGCCGAACGTAACAGGAAAGCTTCATCTTGGGCATGCGTGGGATACAACGCTTCAGGATATTATAACCCGGATGAAACGGATGCAGGGCTATGATGTGCTTTGGCTGCCTGGAATGGACCATGCCGGAATCGCAACGCAGGCTAAGGTTGAAGAGAAACTTCGCAATGATGGTATCAGCCGCTATGACTTGGGCAGGGAGAAGTTTGTTGAGGAAACATGGAAGTGGAAAGAGGAATATGCAAGCCATATCCGTGAGCAGTGGTCAAAGATTGGTCTAGGCCTTGATTATACGCGAGAGCGTTTTACTTTGGATGAGGGCTTGTCCAAAGCAGTACGGGAAGTATTCGTATCGCTTTACCGTAAAGGGCTTATTTATCGAGGGGAACGTATCATCAACTGGGATCCTTCCACAAAGACCGCGCTTTCTGATATTGAAGTAATCTACAAGGATGTTCAGGGTGCTTTTTATCATATGAGATATCCTTTGGCGGATGGTTCAGGATTTATTGAAATTGCCACAACCCGCCCTGAAACAATGCTGGGAGATACAGCTGTAGCAGTTCATCCTGAAGATGACCGCTATAAACATTTGATCGGAAAAAAAGTCAAGCTCCCAATTGCGGGAAGAGAGATCCCGATTGTCGGCGATGATTATGTGGATATGGAATTTGGTTCAGGTGCTGTTAAAATAACTCCTGCCCATGACCCGAATGATTTCGAAATCGGCAATCGCCATGACCTGGAACGGATTCTTGTCATGAATGAAGATGGAACAATGAATGGAAATGCTGATAAGTATCAGGGCATGGACCGTTTTGAATGCCGAAAACAGATCGTAAAAGACCTTCAAGACCAAGGAGTTCTTTTCAAAGTGGAAGAGCATCTTCATTCTGTTGGCCATTCCGAACGAAGCGGTGCTGTAGTTGAGCCATACCTATCGACACAATGGTTTGTAAAAATGCAGCCGCTCGCAGATGCCGCAGTCGAGCTTCAGCAAAAAGAAGAGTCTGAAAAGGTTAACTTTGTGCCTGAAAGATTCGAAAAAACGTACCTGCATTGGATGGAAAATATCCGCGACTGGTGTATTTCACGCCAATTATGGTGGGGACATAGAATCCCAGCTTGGTACCATAAGGAAACCGGTGAGGTATATGTTAACCACAAACAGCCGGAAGATATTGAAAATTGGGTACAGGACAATGATGTGCTTGATACATGGTTCAGCTCCGCATTATGGCCGTTCTCAACAATGGGCTGGCCAGACGCGGTAGCAGCCGATTTCAAGCGCTATTATCCTACAGGAGTTCTTGTAACTGGCTATGATATCATATTCTTCTGGGTATCACGTATGATCTTCCAGGGACTTGAGTTCACGGGAGAACGTCCATTTAAAGATGTATTGATCCATGGGCTGGTACGTGATGCACAAGGACGCAAAATGAGTAAATCGCTTGGCAACGGTGTAGACCCTATGGATGTAATTGACAAGTATGGTGCAGATTCATTGCGCTACTTCCTGTCCACAGGCAGCTCTCCAGGCCAGGATCTTCGTTTCAGCATTGAAAAGGTTGAGTCTGTCTGGAACTTTGCCAACAAAATTTGGAACGCTTCCCGTTTTGCCTTAATGAATATGGAAGGCCTGACATTCCAGGAAATTGATTTAAGCGGCGAGAAATCTGTAGCTGATAAATGGATTTTAACGCGATTAAATGAAACGATTGAAACGGTAACAAGACTTGCTGATAAATATGAATTCGGCGAAGTCGGCCGTGTGCTTTACAACTTCATCTGGGATGACTTCTGTGACTGGTATATTGAAATGGCGAAGCTTCCGCTTTATGGAGAAGATGAAGCTGCCAAGAAAACGACACGCTCGATTTTGGCTTATATACTGGACAATACAATGAGACTGCTGCATCCGTTTATGCCATTTATTACCGAGGAAATATGGCAGAACTTGCCGCATAATGGCGAATCCATCACGGTTGCCCAGTGGCCGCAGGTACGTCCTGAGCTGAATGATGAGGAAGCAGCAGAGGAAATGAAGCTGCTTGTTGAAATCATCCGCTCTGTACGGAACATCCGTGCTGAGGTAAACACTCCGCTGAGCAAGAAAGTAAAGCTGATTCTTAAAGCAAAAGATGAAACTGTACTTGGCAAGCTAGAGAAGAATAGTGCTTATATTGAACGCTTCTGTAATCCTGAGGAGCTAACAATAGGTGTTGAAGTAGAAGAACCTGAGCAGGCAATGACAGCCGTCATTACAGGAGTGGAGCTTATCCTTCCGCTCCAAGGGCTGATTAACATTGAAGAGGAAGTAGCCCGTCTGGAAAAAGAACTGGATAAACTGAACAAAGAAGTCGAACGCGTTCAGAAAAAGCTGGGGAATGAAGGCTTTGTAGCGAAAGCCCCTGCAAAAGTTATCGAAGAAGAACGTGCTAAGGAAAAGGATTACAGCGAAAAGCGTGATGCTGTAATTAGAAGAATTAGTGAATTAAAAGAGCTATAAAAACATACAAAAAGGCCCGTCGATCATTGACGGGCCTTTTACTGTGGAAAAGGGGGAGAGCAGCGCAGATTGCTGGCAAATGAAAAACTAATTGAAATTAAAATGTAAAGCCAGGTTGGGATTTATATTGTTTAGCTTCTCCAACTCGGACTTTATTTTGTTAGCAGGTGCTAACTGCTTATTATAATTCCATGTATGGGTTGGGAGTATAAACTCACTCTTGTTTACTGAAAAATTATATTGTTTCTTTAATATAAGAAAGATATTCCCTAACAATATTGAGATCAGTCAGTGCACTTAATGTCCGGCTGCCCACCACATCTTCAATTTCATTTAATAGCAGGCTGCCGTCTTCGTGGAATACAAAGTCGATCCCGACCATACCAAAATCGAAAGCATGGATAATCTTTTCAGCCAAATCTGTTTCCTCTTTTGAAAGAGTGTATAGAGATGCCCGGCCGCCCAAGGTGAAATTAGACTTAAAGTCTGTATCAGATTCGCGTAAAACTGCGGCAAGTATCTTTTTGCCGATAACAAAAACTCTAATATCCTTCCCCAGAACCGCTGGCTTTTGAATGATCCAGCTCCCTCTCAGATGCTTTATTTTTTCAATATCAGCTTCCGAGTTGATCATATAAACGCTTTTCCCGCCGCGTCCGTGAACTTCTTTGACGATAAATGGATATGAAAAAGGCGCAGCCATTCCATCAAGCATTTCACCATGATAAAAAACAGTATCGGCCATCGGGATGCCAAGCGGTGATAAAAATTGATGGGTTTTTGCTTTATTGTTGCATATCTCAGAAACAATGGAAGAATTATAGGTTCTGATTCCTAGCATTTCAAGCTGACGAGTGAAGAGGGGATCTATCGCACGAATAATGGCAAACTCCGGAGAGGGAATTTGCTTTCCTTCATACAGTACCGTGAGTGAATGATTAATAAGGCCAATTGTCAGTCTGTCCCTTAACAAAAATTCCAGTTTGATGTTCGCCCGTTTTGCTTCATCCAGCATCCATTGTATATATGCTTTGTTTTTCTCTGCGTCAAAACTATTGTAAATGAGCCATCCTATGTTCATTAGCTTTCCCTTCCGGTATACAGTTTTTCGATCGCATAATCAATCATGTGTTCCGCAACATTTATTCCTGTACATTGATAGATGCTTACGATATGAGTATTCGAATTTACTTCACAGACTAGCGGTCCCTCGTCTCCAAACAACAAGTCGACCCCGGCAAAGTCTGTCCCTAGAATGCGGGCACACCTGATTGCCAATTCCGTTTCCTCTGCTAGAGGAGAATATGGTTCCGTTCTCCCGCCAGCCGAAACGTTCGCCCGAAAATCTGTTTCCGATATTCGTTTCATAGATGCAACGACTTCACCGCCAACCACATTTAAACGGATATCCCTGCCTCTGCTGCTTTCAATGTATTCCTGCAAGATGAACGGCCTGTGGCCAAGCTCCATTACCTTTGAAATTAATTGCTGCTCATTTTCAATCAGATAAACCTGCTGCCCAAACGACCCGTAAGATTCCTTAATAACCAGCGGGTACCCAAGCTCCTGTCCGATATCCTGGAATGCCTGAAAGTCTGTCCTCGGAATTCCTTCAAAGGTAAAGGGTGCGAAAGCCGTTTTTGGCATGTCTATCCCTTGATGAACGAGTGCTTGATGTGTCCTGGCTTTGCTGTCGCACAAGTCGATTGCTGAACTGCTGTTAAAGAGAGGGATACCCATTTGCTCCAAGTGTCGGGCAAGATGAATGTCTTTATCCAAAAATAAGACAAAATCCGGCATAGTGGAATACTTGCTTTTTAGAATAGGCTTTCCTTTCTCAATTACAGGAATTAAATCTGAATTAAATACAATTTGGGCGTTTATGCCCTTTCTTTCTGCGGCCTGCTGGACGAAAACAGCTAAGTCAGAAAACTTTTTCTGATTCAGGTACCCATTTACGAGAATCCAGCACAAGAATTGCTTTTTCATATATGTAACACTTCCTTGTTTGTTGTAAAATCAAAGAGTTAGCAAGCTTCAGTCTTTCAATTACATACTATACCATCAATACATATATGGAGGATAAAAATGAATATCCAGGAGATACATTTATTTTTTCAAAATAGACAGGTTGATCTTGGCATGGATTTTGGGCTGGACCGAATGGAACAGCTGCTTAATCTCGCCGGAAATCCTCAGGAAGGGCTCCGGTATGTTCATATCGCTGGAACAAACGGAAAGGGTTCTACCCTGAATTATATGAAAGAAATGGTTCTTGCTGAAGGCCTGTCAGCGGGAACCTTCACATCACCGTATTTGCATAGCATTAATGAGCAAATTTCATTGAATGGGAAGATGATTAATGACAATGATCTTTCATCGGTGTTCATGGAACTTTATCCGTATATTGAAAAAATGGATAAAGAAGATCGGAAGCCAACTGTTTTTGAAATATTTACAGCAATGGCTTTCATATTTTTTAATAGGAAAAAGCCTGATATTGTCCTTTTGGAAGCGGGGCTTGGAGGACGGCTTGATTCCACGAATGTTATTGTACCGCTTTTATCAATTATTACTAATATATCGCTGGAGCACACAGCCATTTTAGGAGAGACAATTGCAGAAATTGCTGCTGAAAAAGCAGGAATTATTAAAGAAAAGGTACCAATTATCACTGGTGCTGGAGATGCCGAAGCAATTGCTGTAATTAAAGAGCGGGCCAAAGCCCTTCACTCCCCGGTAATGATTTTGGATGAAAACATTAAAATAACCGAAATCAATACTGGCGAAGGTCTTCAATCCTTCTCACTAAATGTCGAAGGCTCTGATTATCCTGGACTGCAAATATCCATGCTGGGCCGTCACCAAATTAGGAATGCAGCGATTTCATTAGCAGCTATTGATTATTTGAACAGGACAGGTTTAATATCTGTCTCCCAATCCAGTATTCAAATGGGGTTAAAAAAAGCCGTGTATAACGGCCGATTTGAAATTGTCTCCCAGCAGCCTATGATTGTCCTCGATGGAGCACATAATCCGGCAGGCATTGAAGTCCTGGCCGATACGCTAAAGAAGTATTTCCCGGGAAGGAAATATTATATTGTTTTTGCGGCTTTGGCTGATAAGGACTATTTGAAAATGAGTAACGCTCTTGGACAGATTGCAGAAAGAATATGGTTTACCCAACTCAAACATGCACGTGCACTGAAGGCTGAATTATTATTTCAGGAAAGTAATTTAAAAAATAAGAGATTGCAGAAAAACTGGAAAGAAGCTGTAGATGAAGCTCTAAGCTTAATGGAGAAAGACGATTTGCTTGTGGTAACTGGATCATTATATTTTTTGGCGGAGGTACGCCCGGAGTTGGTAATACTTTAATCGATTTCTGAGACTTAGTTATCCATCAAACTAAAGAACCGGGAAGGCTGTTTTATAAAAAATTTATCGAAAAGTTTTTGTGACAAAAGAATTATAAGATGTGACATTAATGTGAAAATTTGCTAAAATATCATTATTAAGTAAGACTATTTTACTAATATAATGAAATGTAATATATGCTAGAAAACTATTTATGAAGGGGGATGGAAAAGTTGAGGGTCAATAAATCAACCAGAATGGCAATCTGGGTTGCTTGGTTACTTCTTTTTCCCCCTGGCTTATGGCTTGTGTTTCATTATTATCCTCCGTTATTCACTAATAATGAAACACATATCTTCGGATTCTTACTGTTAATCTGCATTGTTTCAGTGATGCCCATGACAATTAACGGAACCACACTTTTCTGCCTGCAGGGTGTATCTCTGGCCGTGTTCCTTACTTTTGGTTTAGCAGCCGAATTAGTCTTAACACAGTTCGCACTGCTGACAATGCTGTTGTCTATAAGGCTGAGGAGTGATGAATACTATCGGCTTCCATTAAATTCACTGATGTTCTTTTCCATTTCATTGCTAAGCGGTTATTTTTATTATTTGCTTGGCGGAACCCATGATTTTATTTTTACACAAGAACCAGAGCATTTTTGGCTGATCCTGGCCCATCAGGCTGCCTATTTTATCGCAAACCAAATCCTGATTACAATGATTCTCCTGTTCGTCCACAAAAGAAAACGCAATTTGTTTGGCAGGGATCTTGTTTGGGAAACTGTATCAACGATCATTGTTTTTCCAATCGGACTTATTCTATTCATCCTGTATCAGCAAATTGGGTTAATGGCTATTGCTGCCGTCGGGATTCCTTTAATATCGCTAGCCCTCATCATGAAACTTTACTACTCATCCAAAGAAATAAATGAATACCTCCAAAAGGCCAGTGAATTCGGCCATGAATTGACCCAAAGGCTTCAGGTGAACGAGGTATTGGATCTATTTATTCAAAAGATTTCAACCATGCTCCCAGTTGATTATGCGTATATTCTTGATGTAAACATGGAGCAGAACGAACTTCATCTTCTCCGTCATACTGAAAAAGGGATCGAAAAAAAGATTGACATCGGGCCGCTAAAACCTAATGAAGGCATTAGCGGGACGGTCTGGCAGCGAAAGAACGCCGTGCTTTTTCACTCAAGAACTGAATGGAATCACATCCAAAAAGGCTATATTCCGGACTCCGCTGAAAGCGTCCTGTCCGTTCCAATCATGAGGAATACAAATGTAACAGGGGTACTGGTTTTAGCCTCTAATAGAAAAAGAGAATACCACCAATACCAACTGATGATTGTTGACATTCTTTGTTCCTACCTTGCTGTTGCTTACGATAACGCCCGCTATCATGAAGAAACGAAAAAGAACAGTGAAAGATGCGCCTTAACTAAACTGTATAACTATCGATATTTTGAAGGAGTAATGGAACGGGAATTCAAAAAACTGGACAATCAGGAACTCAAACACCTGTCTTTGATTTTACTTGACCTGGACAGATTTAAAATTATCAATGACACATATGGCCATGAAAGCGGAAATGAAATCCTTCGGCAAATGGCTGTAAGGATTGCAAATTTCGTTGGAGAAACTGGGATAACTGCCCGTTATGGAGGAGAGGAGTTTGTCATCCTCCTTCCGGATATCGATAAAGAAAACGCATTTGAAATGGCCGAAACAATCAGGCAAGCCATTGCATTCAAACCATTCGAGATCTATACTGACCTGGACAGCCATCGCAGCAAGGTTCTTGTAACCGTCACTGCCTCCATCGGTGTTGCCAGTGCCCCTGCAGACGCGGAGGATTTCCAGTCTTTGATCCGCCATGCTGACAGAGCCATGTATACCGGTGCCAAGAAAGCAGGGAGAAATAAAGTGGCGCAGTATGCCGGTTAATATATCATAGAAAAAAATGTCACATGAGAATGTACCCTATGGAGTAGACGTTAGAGTCTGCCAATAGGGTACTTTTTCGTTTAATTATTTAATAACTGCAATGAACGCTTTGCCAACGGTAATTTTATAAAACTGCTATCCCTTGGCTTGCTTAAAGAGCAGACTATATCCTCTTTGAACACATTTTTGTTATTTTGTTTATAATTTCTTAACAATATCGCTACAGCATTTTTTTAAAAGTTGATATAATAATAGGAAGAAAGAATTAGATTACTTGTAAAAAAATAGAAAAAGGGATTGGAGGTATATGGGATGAAAAGAGTTTTTGTGTTAATTGTTTCGGCATTGATAGTACTTACCTCCATGTTTCAGGTTCCCCTTAGTTTAAAGGCAAATGGAAATGGCAGCAGTATTCCAGCTTTTAATCCGAAATTGTCAGTGCTCGAAATTGTTGATAAAGGGACAACTTCACAATTAAAACCAATTATTGGAACCAGCAGTTTTAACATTAAAACAGTTCCAATGAAGTTATTTGTTGCCCAAAGAGAAGAGCTCGACGGCCAATACGATCTCATTGCAATCATGGAAGGGAATTATACATCTAAACCTGTATCAGGTAAAAACCATAATACAGAAGATGTAATGAATGACATAACAAATTTAAAAGCTAAAGAAATAATTGATGATTTTATTAATAAGGGCCAGCCGGTAATCATTGATAGAGTAACATATGACAGCGGTAATAAATTAAAGGCTAATTTTAAAAGTTACCTTAACTCAAAGTATGTAATAGACTATAATTCTAACGGCAATAACAAGGAGCAGGAGTTAGTTTCCCATTTGAAAAATTTTTACAATAGTGCAAATTATAAAGTAAGGCCCAGATTCACTCTTTCCGAACAGCCTTCGGGATCCGGAATTTATAAATCCGGAGAAACACTTTCCTTTAAGATGAATGTTCAGGTTCCAAGCAATCCGGGTTCTAAAAGACTAAAAGCACAATTGTATATTGATTCCGATTTTAATGACCGCTATGACACAGAAGAAATTGTTGCAGAAAATTCAGTAACATCAACCACGGCAACAATCTCTTATAAGCTTCCGAAAAGCTATTCAGGAGTCCGAAACTGGAAGCTCGAACTTGTGGACGAATCGAACAATCTGAAAGACTATAAAAAAGGCATGGTTAAATTTACTGGAGAAGTAGTGGAAATCAAGGTTCTTCAAGTTACAAGCAATGCAAACAGCAGTAGTTCTTTGAAGAAGGACAGTAACATGAACCAAAGCTTCCTCCAAAAAAGCGGAGAGTATAAAATTAATATTGATGTAACCGATATGGGAACCTTCAACAGCAGCATAAGGACATTACAGAAGGATAAGAAAAAGTACTCCCATGAATCGATTAACGGGCTGTATGACATGGTTATTTTTGGATTTGCCGACAGCTATAATAATCTCGCACACCTTGGGGATAACGCTGTAGACTCTTTAGAGAAGTTTATCTCATCCAAGCAAAGCATTATGTTCACCCATGATACCATTTTCCAGACAAACAATAACTGGGTAGATAACTTTATGGATGATACTGGGCAAATTGCACCACAAACAGATTTAGGGCTAGGTGCTCCCAATACGTCCTACCAGACAAATAAAATAAATGATGGTTTGATGACAGCTTATCCCTTTCCATTGGACAGCAATGTTGAAATTGCTACAACACACAATCAATATTATACCTTAAACCTGGAAGACCCAGAGGTAATCAGCTGGTATAATATTATCGGTTCAAACCGGGATGTGAACGACAGCTGGAACCATTATTACACGTATTCAAAAGGAAATATCACCTATTCGGGCACAGGGCATACCAGCTCCGGTTTCCCGCGCGAAGAACAGGAGCTGTTTGTGAACACCATGTACCGGGCGTTTCTTGGATCCAATCATGCCCCGGTAATATCCGTCCTTTCACCGGAAGAAGGCCAGACAATTCCATCCAATCAAAACATTGAACTTTCCTATACTATGGAGGATTTTGATTTAAGGGATAAGAAGCTTTCCACAAAAGTATTTTTAAATGACCGGGAAGTGCTTAACAGGACAGGAATTGTAAACGGAGAAACTGTTGTGGCATCAATCCCCCACAATATGCCAGAGGGTGGTCCCACTACCATTCGGATTGAAGCTACAGATGAAAAAGGTGCGGTTACGGTCAAGGAAATAAATGTAAATATTATAAAGCTTAATGTGATCCTTGATGTAAGCAGGGAAGTAAAGGCTGTTAATCCGGTAAAAACTAATGATAATTTGACAGTAACTTATACCATAACACCCAGGGAAGTACCAGTAGCATCCGTTAAATACAATGGAAGCAACCAAATTACCGCCAGCAGCCTGAATTTTACTGAGAAATTTCCTGCTGGAATCAATGTAATCGGGGGGGCCGGTTCTTTGCAGGACGGGATGACCCTGAATAAAAGAATGGAAAACATTGTTTATAAAAAAGTCGGTAATGTATATAAAGCAGACCCGGTAAGCTTTTCAATCAGCTTGAAACCGACAGAGAAAAAGCAATATGTCTTGAATGATTCTCTACTGAGGTATAAGGACGAAACCGCAATGGATAAGACGGCTTCCTTTAACCCTGTTACAATTGTGGCAGATGTTCCTTTAACGGCAATTGAATTCCCGGAAAAATATATCCTTTACAAAAACTCCAGCAAGAATTTCATGCTAGATTTGGCCCTGCAGCCCCAAAACGCCGGAATAAAAGAGATTGTCTGGAGTGAGGAAAGCGGCGGACATGTGCTCAGCTTAAATACTGCCACAGGTTCTGCTGCGGTATTGGATGCGGGAAGCACAAAAGTAAAAGTAAGGGTTACTGACGTGTTTGGAAAGGTTATCGAGAAGGAAGCCTTGGTCGTCGTTCAAATCCCGGTTATAGATTTTACTGTTTCAGATCTGGAGCTTTTCGTAGGGGAAACCAAGAAACTCCAAATCAAGGTAAACCCCGAAGAAGCGCTTAGCAGCCTGAAAATCATTAATGGAACAAATGCAATAGCAACCGTCAATGAGGCAGAGTTTACCGTAACGGGGGAGAAAGCGGGGACTACAGTGCTTACCATAAGCGGTACAGATAAAGATGGAAACCCGATTGTTAAATCAATCAATGTAACCGTCAAGGATAAACTTACCGAACGGATAGAAGTAACCCCAGGCAACTTAAATCTCGATAAGCATGATATATTTGATGATTTTGAAGTTAAATTTGATCCGGAAAATGCGGTGAACAAAGACCTTGAGTGGACGTCCAATAATCCGAATATTGTCCGGGTGCTTGAGGATGGAAAAATCGAAGCTGTGGGGACCGGCCGGACAGAAATCATTGTATCCACCTCCAATGGTAAAACGGACAGCGTCACCGTAACAGTCGGCCAACCACTAGTTTCCATTGCTGTGGATCCTGAAACAGCAATAATTGAAAAAGGAGAAACAGATACTATCGCAGGCTACCTGAAAATTAATCCTGCAGATGCGACAAATATTGAATCGATAAGGTATGAAAGCAGCGATGATTACTATGCCGAAATTGATAGAGATGGAACGATATATGGAAACAGGATTGGGACAGCGGATATCACCATAAATGTGACGGACGATGCTGGAAAAGACTACGAAGCCATATTAAAAGTTAAGGTAGTTGAGCCAGGTTTCGGAGGTGACGGAGATTCAAAGTATTAATACCAAAATTGAAGTGTAGATGAATAATATAAAATAGAAAAACCTTGTCTGCGCTCATGTTCACGACAAGGTTTTTCTGTGAAATTTTTAATAAGGGGATTTATCCTGTATGAACAAAAAGATACTAATCTCAGCGTTGTCCGGAATTCTTTTGCTGGCAATTATGGTATTTGCCCTTCAAAGTTTTGGTCCGGCCTCAAAGGCAAAACAGCTGGAAACCGAGAAAAAACTGTTTCAGGCAATCAAGGATGGAAATAAACAAGGAGTTAAGAAGTATACCGGGGCATTGAATGATGAGAAGGTACGGTCGGAAGAGGGGATGTCACCTTTGGAATATGCCCTCCTTTATCAAAATTTTGATATTGCAGATTATATTCTGGAGAAGGGCGGTACGGTTGATAGAAAATCAAAAGAACCATTATTTGTTTCCATATTGTTCTCATTTAATTATTATAAGCAAGATGAAGGCAATATCAGTCTCCAAAAAGAAAAAATAGATTTGCTCCAGACGGCATTAAAGCTTCATATCGATGAATTAAAGAAAACAAATGACCTGGGAAATAATGCCCTTCACATTGCCTCATTAAAAGGGGAAACCCAAATGATCCATCTGCTGATGAAAAAGGGACTAAGCGCTGATAAACCAAATAAGCTTGGGGAAACACCTCTTTTTCTGGCAGTCCAGCAAGGTAATTCAAAAGCAGTTGAATTACTACTCGAGTCAGAACCTGAACTAATAAAAGGAGTGGATAAAGAAGGAAATTCCCTGCTGCATACAGCAATTATGAACGGCCGTGATCAATTGCTGCCCATCCTCCTTAATAACCGGGATATTGTCAATCATCAAAATAATCTCGGCCTCACCCCCCTAATGTTAGCCTCAGATCTGGGAAACGACGGTGCCGTAAAGCTGCTGCTTAACAAAGGGTCGGATAAGGAACTGGTAAGCAAGGATGGTCTGACTGCAATGGACTATGCAAGAAAGTGGAACCATGAAGAGGTTGAGGAATTATTGGTGGATATTAAACAGAAGAAATAACTGGCTATAGCGGAATCTTCCTGGTGGGTGGTATACTTTGATCCAATAAATAGTTTTAAGTGCTGGTCAACAGACCCATATTTAATAATATACAAAATCCCACAGTCCTGAACAAAATACAGAACTGTGGGGTTTGTTAATTTTTCACTAGCCGCCCCGGAATAACTTCCAAATTGTTTACTTTAGGTAATCCTTGGGCTTGGTTAAGGAATAACCTATTGTCGTTTTTTATCTTCAATCTTGAAAATCTTGTTCCTTCTTTAGCGTAAAAGATAAGACCTGTTTTGGAATCATTTTCGTCCGCATTTCCCCTATAACTGTTAACGATCAAGTTCCCGCCGGAAAATATGCCTCCATCAATATTGAGCAACGATCCAACTGCATAGATAATTGCATCGGAAGCAGTATACAAATATCCGCTTATCTGGTTATTATTATCTTCAGTTTCATCTTCCGTAATACTAGTAAACTCGTTTATTCTTGCTATATCCAAAAATCCTTGTGTCATCAAAATTAATACCGCATCATCACTCTCGTCGTTATTATTGCATGTATCTTGATAACAAACGATCTTTACATTGTTCAATGTAGTTTTGCCCAATACATAAATAACGGAATGAAAGCTAAAGTTTCCTTTTATCGTTAAATCCCCGGTTACCAGAATATTTGCCTTTACATCCATGCGTGACTTTCCTTTGCTTTCAAATGTGGCATCACCATTAATAATAAGCCACTGATCATCTTCGAGCTCAATTTCGTCAGCATCAATTTTTGTATCTCCCGGATAAAGCAGTCCATAATCCGAGACCTTATATAATTTATTGGATCCGCCTATCTGAGAAGACCTGAGTTCATCAATAGGTGTGTAGCTTTTACTGATAAATTGTCTGATAAATTGCTGTTTTTCACCATCACTCATATTTGGGCTAGGCAAATTTTCACTAGTAAATCCCCCCTCAGTCAACTTTTCCAGAAATGTCTTATGAATATCAACAGCCACATATGTCGTTTCATCGTTATTAAAAATAGGATTTCCATCAAAAGCTTTTTTGATTTCGGAAGGATGAAGAGGGATTTTGCCCAAAGTTATATTACCTTCATTCTCGACGAAGACTTCTTTATTCTCTGTAATGGCAGGAAGAGCTGTCGGCTCATCGTCCTTCACATTTTTGTATATGTACTCAGCATTCCTGGTAATATCCAATCCAAGGTTCGAATACACATTTCCATCAATATAGGGTGAACCGTTTATTGTCAAAAAACCTCTGGATCCTATTGCATACTTTAAAAAGCTTGGCATTGCTGTGATAAAAACCCTTTGCCTATATAGGGAAGTCTCTATTTCAATTACCCGGGTATAATCCGACAGGGAAATGCCGGGATACTCACTTGTTTTATCAGATAGCCTAAAAGCATTTCCGGTTTTAAACTCTTCATCTTCAGGATTAACCCTATCATTCTGCCCATTTATAAAGGCTAGGATGGCAGAATCATAGTGTTCGATATTATCATTCTTTAATAGCTTTACTTCATTATCAGATTCATTTTCTTTTTCTTCAACAAATGCCTGAATCAATGCATTCGCTTCTTTAATTGACTTGAGCGCATTGAGATTTTCAGTGACTTCTGTTTCTCTTTTTTCCGTACGATTAGACCCCCCTAGACTTGAAGATACTATGGCCAGTCCAAGAATTGTAAACACAAGAAACATTAACATAACAACAAGAAGAGCCGAGCCTTTTTCATTTTTAAAATAATTCATATTAAATTCTCCTCCGTTAAAAGCCGAATGAGCTTTCTAACACCAAAGGATCAGTCTTAATCAGTGATCCTGCCGTACTTTGCCTGTCGGCCAGAACAAGGGTAAGTTTTATTGTTCCGTGCTTACAAACGGAAGCCCCTGCATCATTTACTGTGCAGCTGCCAACAGACGGATCCAACAAAATCTCCGAAGTTTGTTCGTCATGTTCGTTTTCATTTATAACCGCAAGTTGCGATTTCAGATCCGACAGTGTTATATCGTTTTCAAACTCCGGTGTTTGCAATGTTTGATCAATGATAAGGCTCCCGGAATTGACATAAATATCGATAAACTCTTCACTGCCTGCTTCATCCTCAACCAGATAGCCATTAACCTCCTTATCCACTGCCTTAACAAGGCGGATTCCCCGGTCACCAGATGGTGATACAAACGATTCCACACGTTTGGGTGCGTTGCTGTACATTTGATTCAGAATTGTAGCAGCGATGTAATCGGCGTCATCCCGCAATTGACCCTCCACCTGAATTTTCTGATACAGCTTTAAGCCGGTTATAAAGGTGGAATAAATGACTGTTGACACAATGGAAGTGATAACTATGGTTAAAAGAACCTCTACTAATGTAAGCCCGCGTTCATTTATACGAAGCATATTCATTTTCTGATCGCTCCCTCAACGGTTGCTTCATTTTCATTCCAGCGGACGGTAACACTTATAGGAATAAGATACTTTGATAGGGTTGAATGTTTTTGTACTTCAATTTCTGCCCTATAGGGTATATCATTCACAGTGGTATTCAGCACACCGGAGCAATTTCCGGTAAATACCGGTTTTTCTTTATTGTTATCATCCTTATCCCTGTAAGTCCTGGTACAGTCATCAGCGGTTAAAGGCCGGGTGTTCTGAGCTTCCACTACCCCTTCATTAATTGCTGAATAATCCTGCTGTTCCATAAAATATAGTATATTTCGCGCAACATTGATTCCTACAGTTTTATCTTCGTTTTTTTTGGTAAAATCATAAGCCTGGTTAAAAATACCCATGATGGAAATAGACAAAATTCCTAATATTGTAACGGCCAATAAGACCTCTATAAGTGTCATTCCTTCGTTATCCTGAAAAAAATTCACTTGTTTCATTTCTTCCCCTTCTTTCAAAATACCTAAGTTTATTATACAATATTTTATAAGAATTATAGAACTTTGGTAGTAAAAGGTGTCTATATATTAAACCACAATGGAGGGGCGAGAGAGTTGGAGACATTTATTTTGGCAGCCGCTTCAATTGTTTTATTGGTTCCTGTCTTATTTCTATTACCGATTGGCATGGGGATAAAGGGGAAACTGCTGATCACAGGGGCTTCTTTACTAATTTCTGCGGTGGCAATGCTGGCTGATGTTACTATGCCGCTTTGGCAATCAATGCTTGTAGCCCTGCTGCTAGTAATCATAATTACCTACTTGTTTATTAAAAGATTTTCAGGAATTGTTTTCCTGCAGGAAGTATCTGCTGCTGCCGGGGAAGAAATATACGTAAATGAGCACACGAAGGTACATAAAGCCGAAAATGGACAAGAGAGAGATAAAGAAGTTGTTCTGTTCAAGGCTGGAGGGGAAACTGAAAATTCGAGTGAGTTCGTCATCTTTAATGAAAACTTTGCGAATATTGAAGAACTTTCTCCCGGGGAAGAAAGTAACACCCCGGATGAGGAAGAGGAAGTACCGGGCAGTCTCGCTCCGGAAGACCGAACAGCTGAAGATAGCAGTTTACTGGAGTGGGAGACAAGCTTTGAACAGCTGAATTTCAGCCCCGAAGTGATAGAGGGAGACTCTGAAGAGCCGGCAAACGGTACTGCTGAAGAGAACCCTGGTTATTTATCCTCAATTGAAATGCTTCTGGAAAATGATGATATAGATGACAGAATTCCGTTAGAAACTGTTCTTGATACCATTGAACGGGATTCAGCATTTCCAAAACAAGAAAACGGATTCCCTTCATCTGTGGAGCCTGATTGGGCTGATGATATTATTGCACCGCTGCAATCATTCCCGGACAGCGGAGAAATGGAAACAGGAAAAGATGCTGACGAGCCGCAGGAGGATCTTGATACAATTGGTACCCTGCTTGAAGATCAATATGAGGAAGAAAACGAAAAAGAATTATCTGAAGAACCGGAACTTCAAACTGATGAAGATGAATATACCCATAAATCATGGCTGGAAGAGCTTGCTGAAATTTCGGATCCTAAAGAATTCAGCAGTTCCTATGAAAAAGGTAATGAAGATCCAGCAGTTGAAATGAAAGTGCCTGACATGCAAACCGAACATTCGGGGGAAAATATTATTTCAAACCTGTCAGCCGAAGAGTCACTGACTGACCCTGTGGAACATGACTTTGAGCTTCTTTCTGTGGAAGCGGTTGAAAGCCCTGTCCAGTATGGAGAATTAGAAACTTTAGAGGATTTAGAAGATTTGACATCTGCAGATTCTGAATTGGAGCTGCAAGACGCTGCCGAGGATGAAGAAACTGTGCTGGATGAAAGCCAGTTTATTGAAACAGCTGCCGGATTACAGCAGAAGATGTTCGAGACAATGCTCTCACAGCTGCGTTTGGCGAGACTTTCTTTACAGCCTGCAGAATACGAAAAATTATTGAAGAAATATCTGCATCCGGAAATGCCGGATCAGCATTACTATAACTTTGCTATTCTTCTTATGGAGCACTATATTTCTGTAAAGGACAGTAAAAATTTTCATAACCTCATGGAAGAATTAAAGGATAAATATAAAAAATATCCTGTCCTTGAGCAGCAAATTGACTATTTATATAAACATTATTATTATACCCTATCATAGGACAATTTTTTTTAATTGAACATATGAAATAAATAATTAGGTATGGTGAAACCAATGAAAAAAAGTTCTGAAATAACTGGTCTTCCTATTATCAGTCTTTCCGATGGCCACGAAGTAGGCCGGGTTAAATCTCTGATCATTAATCCTGATAAAGGATCAATCGACTTTCTAACCATAGAACATGAAGACTGGCAGGTAAGTGTAAAAGCCATTCCATTTAAAAAGGTCATTGGAATTGGAGAATATGCTGTTACAGTGGAAAGTGAAAATTCAGTGATTGATTTAAATGAAATTCCCATTGCTAATCAATTAGTAAATAAAAAAATAAAAATTATTAATACCAAGGTCATGACTCGAAAAGGCCAGCTTTTAGGAAACATTACAGAGTATTTTACGGATGAAGAAAACGGTATGATTGTAGGAATGCTGATGACTTCTTCTGAAGGAGAAGTAGTGCTCCGGGCAGAAAGCGTACAAACGTTCGGGAAAGATATTATTATCGTGAAGGAAGATGCCGCACAATTTTTCCTGGATGAGCCGGAAAAGCTTTTACAGCTGGAGGAAGATGCAAATGAATCTTCAGAGACTGAGGATAACTCAAATGCCGGTCTGATTTCTCCGCAGGATAGCGCTGAATTGAAAGAAAAGCAAATTGAGCTTCTGCAGGGTAAAAAGGTATTAAAGGATATCCGTGATTCAGAAGGCAATCTGTTCATCTCCCGGGGAACAATTTTAAACTATGAACACATAACAAGAGCACAGGATGAAGGCCCAGGAGTGGTTATCGAATTATCGATGAACGTTGAGGCTTGAAAAAGAGGTGTGTAATCTGTGGAGAATACGCAGGGTATTAAACTATTTCTGGCACTCCTTTTATCTACTGGCTATATCTTGGGTTTCTCCCACTTCGGGACACCGGTATTTCATTCTCTAACTGAAAGTGAACAGGCATTTACTGAGGGGACTGCCATCGGTGTTGTTAATGTGGCTAATAAAACAAAGAATGAAGCGCTCTCTATACTTGAAGAAAAAACGGTGCAGTGGAAGAACAATACAAAAATAGAGTTTATGTATAAAGAAAAACGTGTTTCAGTAGCAACAAAAGCCTTCAAATTTAAAAATGAAGAAACGATTTCAATGCTTAAACCAGGCAGTAAAAACTTGGCGCTTGTCCAGCTGGAAGAGGATGATTTAATGGATATGGTATATGATACCTCCATCACACTATCCGCCGAGGAATTGGATAAAGAAAAGTTAACCCATGATCTGCTGTTAAGTGCCACAATGCTAGAACCAGGCATCTATGATTTTTCATTGGAGAATTACATTGCAGGTTCAGCCGAAAATGATGTTGCCATAGCTAAGTCCTCTGTAAAATTGGGAGATAATAAACAAGATTTAATTAGCCTGGTTTCTGAAATGGAGAAAATTCAAATTCCTGCCCGTTCACAATTCTCTTTATTGGAAAAAATGAAGGAATTAGAAACTCAAAAGTATAAGGATTCTTCATTAAGCATATTAGCTACAGTAATTTATAATGCCTTCCTGCCAACCAACTTTTCTATCATTGAACGGCATATTAGCAGAGAACTGCCGCCTTATGCATCCCTTGGCTATGAAGCAAAAGTAAGTAGTGAAAGCAATCTTGATCTAGTACTTTCAAACCCGAACGATACTGCCTATACCTTGGAGCTATCAATTGAGGGGAATAACCTTGCAGCTGTCCTAAAGGGAGAATCTTTTCTATATCAATATTCAGTAGTGAAACAGGATGAAAAAAGTTTTGAGCCTGGTACAGTAAGGCACTATAATGCCCAGCTCCTTCCTGGTCAAAGCAGGACAGAAAAGGAAGGCAAGAAAGGGTATATGATAAAAATATTCCGCGAAACTTATGACGAGGGCAATCACCTGATTAACAAAGAAATACTTTCGGACGACTTTTATCCACCCGACCACAGAATTGAAGTTCATAGTCTATTATTCCCTATTTATGAAACAGAAAATAGTGAAAGAACTCCGGATGATGGTGAAGGAACACAGGAAGATGATGGAGATTCGGGGGAAAGCATCCCTTCTCAAAATCAGCCTGATAACTCTGAAGATCAAATAGACAGGGGAAATGATAGGGACGAGGGTTCGATAGATTCAGAAGAATCATCTGAATCTAATTCTTCCAATCCGGTTAAAGAAGGAACGTCTTCTGACCAACCCGATCCTTCGGCGGATGGAAAAGAGCCCAAAGAAAGTGAAGAAAATTTAAAATAAAAAAAGCGGGGATGAAATATGTCACCAACCCGAAAACGCCTCGGAGATTTACTTGTTGAAGCTGGTCTGATTACTGAAGACCAGCTTCAATCTGCGTTAAAACAAAAAAGCCCCGGCCAAAGGCTAGGGGACATGCTGCTTCAAAACGGCTTTATTACAGAGCAGCAATTAATTGAAGTACTGGAATTCCAGCTTGGCATTCCGCACGTTAGTTTGTACCGGTATCCATTTGATCCAAAACTGTTCAGTATCGTTTCCAAGGAAACAGCGAAACGGAACTTATTAATTCCGCTAAAAAAAGAAGGCGATAGGCTGTATGTTGCCATGGCAGACCCAATGGATTTTTATGCGATTGATGATCTCCGGCTGGCAACAGGTTTTCAAATTGAAACTGCAATCGCAACCAAAGATGATATATTGCGGGCTATCTCAAAGTATTATGAAATGGATGCGGGCCTTGAAGAGCTTATGGTTGAAATTCCTGGGGGGGAAACACCGGTACAGGAAGAAAGGGCTATTGACAAAGATTCACCAATCGTTAAGCTTGTTAATCAGCTGATAGCAAATGCGGTAACTCAAAAGGCGAGCGATATTCATATAGATCCGCAGGAAACAAAGGTAATCATCCGCTACCGGGTGGATGGTGTGCTGCGAACAGAACGCAGCCTGCCTAAGCATATGCAAAATGTGCTGACCGCCAGGGTGAAAATCATGTCGAACCTGGATATTACAGAACACCGTATACCCCAGGACGGGAGAATCAAGATAAATCCAGATTTCCATCCGGTCGACCTTCGTGTTTCTACGCTTCCAACTGTATATGGAGAAAAAATTGTGTTAAGGATTCTGGATCTTGGAAGTTCTTTGAATGATATTAATAAATTGAGTTTTAACAAGTTGAACTATCAGCGGTTTTTGGGGATGATTGAACAGCCTACAGGGATTGTCCTTATTACAGGTCCAACCGGCTCAGGTAAATCTTCCACTCTATACGCCGCTCTTAACCGGTTAAATAACGAAGAAGTAAATATAATTACCATTGAAGACCCGGTGGAGTATCAGCTGGAAGGAATTAATCAGATTCAAGTAAATACAAATGTTGGCATGACATTTGCTGCAGGGCTCCGTTCTATTTTACGTCAGGATCCAAACATCATCATGGTTGGTGAGATTCGTGATAAAGACACAGTGGAAGTAGCAATACGCGCTTCACTGACGGGACATCTTGTATTGAGTACAATCCATACCAATGATTCACTTGGAACCATTACGAGATTGGCAGATATGGGTGTTGAGCCGTTCCTCATTGCTTCATCGCTAAGCGGGGTGGTTGCACAGCGGCTTGTACGAAAGGTTTGCCGGGACTGCGGAAAAGCACAGCAGCCTTCAAAACGGGAAATTGACATTTTTGCAAAAAGAGGCTTGAAGATTGATAGTATAAAAAGAGGTTCCGGGTGTTCGTCCTGCAATATGACCGGATATAAAGGACGGATTGCCATCCATGAAATCCTCGTGCTGAATGACGAAATGAGACGGGTTATTATGAACGGTGAGCCATTAACAAAGCTGCGTGAACTTGCTATTAAATCCAAAACCATTTTCCTGATTGATGATGGCTTATTAAAAGTAAAGCAAGGCTTAACTACAACCGAGGAAATACTCAGGGTAGCAATCCTGGAATAGAGGTGCCAAAAATGAAAGAAAGAATAGATCATTTGCTGCGCGCGGGCTTTGAACTAAAGGCTTCCGATATTCATATGACTGTTGGAGTTCCTCCAGTGATGAGAATCAACGGAGAACTGAAGAAATATGGCAAGGATATCTTAAAGCCTGACGACACAGAAGCAATGGCAAAGGCAATCATACCGGAAGCGATGTGGGAAATTTTCAAGGAAAAAGGAGAGCTTGACTTCTCGTATGGAATTCATGGGATTTCCAGATTCCGGGTTAATACTTATTTACAGCGCTCTTGTGTGGCGATGGCCGTCCGTATTGTTCCTACAAGAATACCGACGCTTGAAGAACTTGATTTGCCAGCAGTTCTTGCTAAGATAGCGGAGAAGCCACAGGGGTTGGTGCTTGTAACAGGTCCTACCGGGAGCGGGAAATCAACAACGCTTGCTTCGTTGATTCAATTTATGAATACGACACAAAGAAAGCATATTATCACCCTTGAAGACCCGATTGAATACCTGCATAAGCACAACATGTGTATTGTAGATCAGCGAGAAGTCGGATTCGACACAAATAATTTTGCAAATGGTCTAAGAGCAGCGCTTCGTCAGGACCCTGATGTAATTCTTGTCGGAGAAATGCGGGATCTGGAAACAATTCACACAGCTATCACTGCTGCCGAAACAGGCCACCTGGTTTTTGGTACCCTGCATACCTCAAGTGCACCTTCTACGATAGACCGGATTATCGATGTGTTTCCACCTTCACAGCAGCCACAGGTGCGTATACAGCTTGCTTCTGTACTTGTTTCGATAATTTCCCAGCGTCTGTTTCCTACCGTGGATAAAAAGGGAAGAAAGGCTGCAACTGAGATCCTTGTCAATAACCCGGCTATTGCCAATTTGATTCGTAATGAAAAGATTCATCAGATTGTAAATATTATGCAAACATCCCGTGCGCAGGGAATGCATACATTGGATAGCAGTATAAAGGACTTAGTAAATTCCGGGTTGATTTCCAGGGAAACAGCAGCTCCTTTCCTGCAGGAACGGGTAGAATAGATGGCTAAATTCAAGTATTCCGGCAGAACTATAAAGGGCAAGAAAGACGGAGTGATTACAGCAGGGTCAAAGCGTGAAGCCGTTCAGAAATTACGGGAAGAGGGAGTCCGGGTCATGGAGTTAACCGAGGTTGCAGAATCGGTTCTTTCAAAGGAAATCACCATCGGAAATCCGGTTAAGCTGCAGCACCTCGTCATTTATCTGCGACAGTTTTCTACCCTGCTGCAAGCTGGTGTCTCCGTTGTTGAGGCCACAAGTATTCTCTCACAGCAAACCGAGAGTAAACCGTTACGGAAGGCACTGCAAAATATAGAACAGGACCTTAGGGAAGGAAATCCATTATCAGATTCTGCTGCCAAATATAACAAGATCTTCTCACCAATGTTTATTAATATGATCCGTGCCGGTGAAGCCGGCGGTAATATGGACGAAACCCTTGAACGTCTTGCAGACCATTTCGAAAAGCAGTATGCAACACGGCAAAAGATAACATCAGCGATGGCATATCCTATGGTTATTGCATTTATTGCAATTGCTGTTGTTATTTTTCTCCTTGTCTCCGTTGTGCCGACATTTGTGGACATGTTTGCCGACTTTGGCGGCGAGCTCCCGGCTATCACTAAGTTTGTATTGAGTGCCAGTGAACTAATGCAGAAGGCCTGGTACCTTGTAATACTGTTCTTTATTCTTTTTACAGCAGCAATAATAGCTATCCGGAAAAATAAGAAGACGAAATATTACCTTGACTATTTTCTGCTCCGATTGCCCATTTTCGGGAATATGCTCCAAAAAGCTGTCCTCGCGAGGATGACCCGGACACTCAGTTCATTATTTAACAGCTCTGTTCCTATTCTGCAGGCTATGGATATCGTTGAACAGGTAGTAGAGAATGAAGTCATCGGTAAAGTAATTATAAAGTCCCGGGAATCGCTGGAGCGCGGACAATCGATTACAGTACCAATGAAAAAGCATTGGGCGTTCCCGCCGCTTATCACGCAAATGATAGCGATCGGCGAACAGACAGGTGCGCTCGATTCAATGCTTGGCAAAGTAGCCGATTTTTATGAAAAAGAAGTTGAAAATAGCACCGATCGGCTTAAATCGCTGATAGAGCCGCTCATGATTGTCGTACTGGCAGGTTTGGTAGGTACAATCGTAACTTCTATCATGGTGCCAATGTTTGAGATATTCAATCAGGTCGGCAACCAGTAAATATGCTATAAACAACTCCTTAACATAAGGGGAAAATTACCAAAATGTTTCATAATTTATCTATTTATTTATTAGAAAAATATAGTATTATATTAAAGAAATAGTAAAATAGTCCGTAAAAGGAAAGGAAGGGAAAGAATGGAATTTTTCAAAAAGAACTTGAAGAATGAACGCGGTCTAACGCTGATCGAGCTTTTGGCTGTTGTTGTAATTTTAGGGATAATTGCTGCAATTGCGATTCCGAGTATTGGAGGGCTAATCGATAATTCCAAAAAGGATGCTCATGTTGCGAATGCACAGCAGATGGTTAATTCTGCGAAGATTTGGGTTACAGGCCACGCTAACTCAGCAAGTTTCCCTAAAACGTTATTATTATCCGAAATGTATACAGAAGAGTTAATTGATGAAATTAAAGACCCGGATAAAGAAACAAATGGCTATGATGAGGCTAATTCGCATGTAATCATTTCAAAAGTTGGAAATAAATACAGTTACACTGTTAAATTAACCAATGGTTCTAGAGGAATACATGCGGTAGAAGGACAGCTTAACAGGTCTAATGTTAAAAAACCTGTACCAACTAGTGCTATTGGTGCTCCAGCATCTGAAGATGATGATGATGATGATGAAAATAAAGATTCGTAACTAGATAGAGAGGGCTGGTATGAACACCTATTATTCTTTTTGTGTAATAATCGGCCTCACACTAGGATCCTTCTACAACGTAGTCGGTCTAAGCGTGCCAATCAAACAATCATTCACCAACCGGCGGTCAGCCTGTCCAACGTGCAAAAAGACGCTATCGCCATTCGAATTAATACCGGTCTTATCGTATGTAATCCAGAGGGGAAAATGCCGCGGCTGCAAGTCGCGCATTTCGCCTCTGTATCCTTTGATTGAATTAACGACAGGCTTGCTGTTTGCAGCCGCCCCGCTAGTATTGGGCTGGACGTCAGAATTGTTTATTGCCTGGGCATTGATTTCACTTTTTATGATTATTACGGTATCAGATATTGCCTATATGCTTATTCCGGATAAGATTCTGCTGTTTTTTACAGCTGTTTTTTTATGTCTGCGAATTTGGCAGCCGCTGACACCTTGGTTTGACAGTATTCTCGGAGCTGCAGCGGGTTTTTTGCTCCTCTTGCTGATCGCTGTTGTCAGCAAGGGAGGTATGGGCGGAGGCGATATTAAGCTGTTTGCTGTTCTTGGCTTATTACTGGGAATGAAATCCGTGCTGCTTTCATTTATGTTTTCTACCTTTTTTGGGGCAGTTTTTGGTATAGTAGGATTATTAATTGGTGCGGTAGAACGAAAGAAGCCAATACCGTTTGGGCCGTTCATTGCAATGGGTACCTTGGCTGCTTACTTTTTTGGAGAAAGAATAGTATATTGGTATACACATATATTTATAGCTGGATTTTGATTACTTAAGGGGCGCTTCACATGGCATTATCTCTATTTTCCGGTAAAAACCGCATAGTCAATCTTAGCATCAAGGATCATGCCATTCGCTATGTCGAAATGAAGCAAACAAATCCTCCGATTATTTCCAAATGCGGTGAATACTACTTGCCTTCCGGAATTATTAAGGATGGACGGATTGTAGACTTTGAAACGCTATCAACCATTCTGGAACAACAGATTGATGAATGGAAAATTCAAAAACGGTCTGTCCGCTTTTTGGTTCCGGATCCTTTTATCGTTATTCGGAAGGTGCAGATACCTTTAGATGTGAAGGATGACGAAATAAAGGGTTATCTATATTTAGAATTGGGTACCAGTATTCACCTGCCATTTGAAGAACCGGTTTTTGATGCTGTCGTTTTGGGTGAAAGCGATGGGAAAAAAGAATTGCTGCTCTTTGCAGCTCCTGAGGAAATTATTATGGATTATAATATGCTGCTTGAAGATTGCAGGCTTACCCCTGTTGCCGCTGACATTTCCTCACTTGCTCTATACAGGCTGTATTACCGTAATGATCAGGCAGTCCGTGATGACCATTTGCTGCTCCTTGAGTTTGACCTGTTTAGTGTAAGTGCGAGTATCTTTGTTGATCACAAGCCGATTTTTATGAGACATATTCCTATACAAGGTGAATCTGACGAGTGGGAAGCTGAAGGCACCCGTTCAAGGCATAATGAGCTTTCTTATACAGGAGATAAAGAGCAGTATCTCACAATGCTTGAGGATACATATAAAGAAATAGAAAGAGTCATGAGCTTTTATCAATATTCATTAAATCAGGGACAATCAAAGATCTCCAAAATTCTCCTATGCGGTGACCATCCCTATCTGCCGGAATTGCTGAAAGTGATGTCCAGTCAGTTTGATGTCGGGTTTGAAATTATAAACCAGGATGAATTGTCGCATGCAAGTGATGAATCAGTTCCTTATCGGTTTAATGCAGCCTTAGGATTAGCTCTTAAAGGGGTGAGATAATGTTAGTTGAAATTAACTTACTCCCTAAAAAAGAGAGAAAAAAAGCAGGATATTTCCTGTTAATCCTGCTATTGTCACTGCTGATGCTTGGTGCCATAGGTCTTGTGTACTGGCAGTATAGCAATCAGAACAATGAGATAGAAACTTTAGAGAACCAGATCCAAACAACAAAGCAAATAATCGCTTCCGAAGAACAGAAACTGATAGAGCAAGAAGACACAGATTCGGTTGCTGAATTGAATCGGATGGTGAAGTGGGCGGAAACTTACCCGATTGAAACTGTTCGCGTTTTGCGCCACCTGATTTCCTTGCTTCCTGAAAGGGGATTCTTCCTGACATTCGATTATAAGGAAGACAGTGTGGTAGGGCTATCAGTTCAATTTGATACGTCGGTGGAGGCTGCATATTACCTGAAAAAATTAACTGATTCCGAGTGGGTGCTTAATGCTTCAATGGTGTCGCTAACTACTGCTGCGGCTCAAAATGAATCATCTGAGCAAAATGTTAACGAAACCGTTATTATTCCAGGAAAAAGCACGAACGAAGCAAAATTACCTAATGATCCTTATTTGCCTAGATATGTTGGGCAGTATGAAATTCATCTGGATAATGAATTTATAAAAGAAACGGCATCCAAAGAAGAGAACAATCAGGAAAAGGCTTCTCCTAATGATGAGGAGGAGAATAAACAATGAGCTTGAAAATGGAAAAAAAGCACGTTTATATCCTTATCGGTTCCATCCTTGGAATCGCTCTTATTATGACAGGTTTATATTTTTGGCTGCTATACCCGCTAAAGTCCAACTTGGCAGCTAAACAAAACGAGCTTCAAAATGAGCAAAAGCTGTTGACAGCCCTTCAGTCACAAACCACTCAATCGAAAGAAGACACCTTTGAGACGACAGTCGAGCTGCAAAAAAGATTGCCTGTAAAACCTTTAGTCGAACAGCTGCTTCTTGATTTTGAAAAAGCTGAGACGATTTCAAAGAGCTTTATTATGGAAATGTCCTTTGCGGAGGAAGAAGCCTCAGATTCAACTACTCTAGCGGAATTTCAGGAAAGTCAATCCAGTGCGTCCAAGGATGGCGGAGCTGCTGAAGATGCCTCCGTCGAAGGAGATGCTGAAACAAATGCCGATTCGGACAGTCAAAACAAAGAAAGCCCGGAGGAAAATTCTTCGGAAGAAACCCTGCCCGTAGGCGTAAAAAAAATCACAGCTAGTTTAAGGGTAAAATCTCCATCTTTTTTTGAACTGGAAGAATTTATTTCTACTCTTGAATCAACCCGGCGGATTATTAAGGTAGATAATCTATCCTTCAAGGGGCCTTTGGAACTTACATCTATTTTGCAGATGCGTGAGGCCCTGGACTATACCGTCAGTGTATCGGCTTTTTATTCGCCGTCTTTAGCAGATCTGCAGGAGCAGCTTCCGCCTTTGGAAACTCCTAACCCTGCCAACAAAAGAGATCCGTTTACTAATGCAGCAAACTTGCCTGAACAGAAGAAACCAGAAAACAATACGGGAAACTAAGCAGCCGTGCAAATGACAGAAATTATTAATTTTCTTAGGGAGCTGGCTCTTATAAAAAAGTTACTGCTCAATCAAAAAGGATTAACGATGATCGAGCTCCTCGCAGTCATCGTTATTTTAGGCATTATTGCAGCTATAGCTGTCCTTTCTATTGGAGGTCTTATACAAAAGAACAGGACAGAGGCATTTATTGCGAATGCTCTAGCAATAAGGGAGGCAGCCGTCTGGTATTTGCAGGATCATATTCTTCAAGAAGAAGTATTCCAGAATGAGATTAGTTATGCAGAGCTTGTAACAGAGGGGTACCTGGAAGTAATACAGGATCCAGATACAGGCGAAAGATGGGGTACTGAGAACAATGGTTCATTTGTTACCGTTCGGGACCAAGAAATTGAAGCTGTTTGTTTGTTTGGGTTGGAACGTCAGCTTTGCGGAGAATCAGATGAACCGATCTTATTTAACGATCTTTCGAACGAACATGTAATGGAGCTTAATTAAAAAAATTGACGAAAGCTATTGATAACAAGACGACAAAAGTCTTGTTATTTTTTTTTGTCTCCATGATAGGATGAAAAAAATGAAGTCGAAGGGAGGCAAAGTAAATTGGACAAGCAAAATGATAAGAACCGGACTATCACTATTAAAATAAATGGTGAAACGAAATCTTATACGGAAGGCAACAAACCTTCGGTAACTGCAATGGAAGAGACAGCGGCTGCGGCAGAAAACATAGAGGAAAGCTTTGATTGGATACTTCCCAAAGAAGGTGAAGGGGACGATGAAGCTGCTGAATCTATCTTTTCCCCGGAAATAACAAAGAAGAAAACAGGATTTATATTTGGCGGTGTAAAGCAAACAAAAAACGCCAGCTTTTTTAAAAGGCCGCTTGCAGCTTTATTTTGTGCTGTTGTGGTTGGGACAAGCCTTGGATTTATCGTTTTGAATATGATTACAGCAAAGGAAGAAGTTAAAGAGCCAGCTGCCAATAACGTAAGTGTAGCAGCATCAGCAGCACCTACAGAAGGAGAAAAATCGTCTGCAGCAGTACCTGCATTGGAAACCTTTGTAGTTCAAGGTGGAGTGTTCAGTACTGAAGAAGCTGCTAAGAAAGGATTAGCTGATATAGAACAAAAGCAAATACCTGTCCGGTTATTTCCACTGGAAGATAAATATTTTCTATTTCTTGGTGCAGCGCCAAGCCTTGAAGCGAGCAAAAAATTATCCGCTTATTATAAAGGATTTCAGCTTGATGTTTATTGGAAACCGGTTACACTGCAGTATTCAAAAAAGATGACAAGCCAGGACAAGAATATCCTGATTTCACTACATTCTGTTTTTAAGGATATGACAACAATCGTAGCTTCAAGTATGCTCCAGGAAGAATCCAAAATCACGCCTAGTAAATACCAGAATAAATTAGCATTATTAAATAAGGCAGAAATAAATAATAAACAGCTGGAAGACATGCAAAAACAATTGGTACTGGCTGATGGATTCATAAAACAATATGAGACATCGCCACAGCCTGTTGTCTTGCTTAAAGCACAGGCCCGGCTTCTATCATTTCTTCATTCAAACCAGTCTTTATCAGACTATTGATTAATGCGATATAGGACTTAGTCATTTGGGGATGCAAAATGAATTGCTGGGAAAGGGGCTGTCCCGAAAGTTGGTGTAATCGACTCTCGGCAACCCTTTTTTTCTATTCAAAAAAACACAAAAAACCGTCTCTTCCTGTAAAATGATCCCCGTTTTCCGATTAAGAGGGCAATTTTCTCTCCTGACAGCTGAAACAAGAGACCGCGTAGAGATAGAAATACTTTTATAATGCTCATGGCCCGGATGGATTGAAATTCAAGTATACAAATTACACTGCACAATTTAAAATAGACGTACTTAATTATATGAACGAAACAGGGACGTCTCTTTTAGAAACAGCTGCCATCTTTAAAATTTCAGCTCCATCGACTATTTTGCAGTGGCGGAAGGTTGTAGAAGAACAAGGTATAGGCGCCCTTCATTCCAAGAAACGGGGGCGTCCATTGATGAAAAAGGACCAAAACAAACAACAACCTGCAGAGGGCTCGCAAGAAGCACTATTAGCGGAAATAGAACGGCTGCGAATGGAGAATGCATATTTAAAAAA
>NZ_PGVF01000012.1 GCF_002860285.1 Bacillus sp. M6-12 | reverse complement strand
GAACGATCAGCTGAAAAAGCTGGTCGTTTTTTTATGTCTAAAACCGGAAGGTTTTAAAGGAGTTAAAGATTCAGTACGATGGAGTAAAAATAAGGAAGACAATACCTGGATGGGGAGGAGCGAGGAGGAAAAGGAACGAAGGCTAAGAACGCCGCGTTCTGTGGCACCGCCTTCATGACCTATATCCTGTAGGCCTCATGGAAGTTAAGCTCGCGCGCCGATGGTAGTTGGGGCAAGTAAGGACCTTCTGCTAAGGGCCGCCACGTCCTGTGGCGAACGCAGAAGTCAGCACATCCTGTGCAAGTCCTGTAAGAGTAGGACGTTGCCAGGCAAACGAACGATCAGCTGAAAAGCTGGTCGTTTTTTTGCGTTCTTATTCCAGTTCTGATATATCTAATATTCAGCGCAGAAGAGGGTCAGTTGAGCGTGTGATTTCCCTTCCAATTGATTTACTAATTATTATTGGAGTTACAAAAGCCGAAATTACTGTGAATTTAGGAGATCGCAGTGAAAAACGAGTAAATAAGGACATGCCTGGAGCATTCAGGGTCTGTCTTTAAGCGTATTGCATACTTTTCATGGATCAGGAATAATTACATCAGTTCGCCGATGGTTATTAACGGCAAATTAAATATCAGTCATAGTATAATAAATAAAAACGTAAAAAGCGGTGGGACGAAGTGGCTTTTTTATCGGAGTTAAAGGTCTTAAAAGAAATTGCTGAGACATTAAATGAGGGGTCAGAGTTAAGTGCGGTGTTAAATGAGGTGCTGGCCAGGCTTTTGACTGTAACAAAGTTTGATGCCGGATGGATTTTTCTGATTGATGAACAGGGTGGTTATGAATTGGCAGCTTCCAAGCAATTGCCGCCGGCGCTTTTAAATGAAGAAATACAGCCGATGTGCAATGGAGAGTGCTGGTGCATTGACCGATTTAGGAAAGGTGCATTGAAGAAAGCAACTAACATTATTGAGTGCCAGCGGCTTGAGGATGCTATCGAATTGAACTGGGGAGACACCAGGGGTCTTACGCATCATGCAACGGTTCCGCTTCAGGCTGCTGATGAAAAGTTTGGTTTATTAAATATAGCGGCGGCACACAAAACTATTTTTTCTCAGGAGGAACTCACTCTCTTAGAATCAGTAGCCTATCAAATTGGGACTGCCATTAAAAGAATTAAACTGTCACGGACAGAGCAAGAAATGAGAGTAGCAGAGGAAAGAAATCGATTGGCAAAAGATTTGCATGATTCGGTGAATCAGCTTCTTTTTACAATAAATATTACAGCAAGAGCCGGCCAATCGGTAATCTCAGAAGCTAAAGGCAAAGAGGCATTCTCCGCAATACAGCAGATGGCTCAGCATGCCCAGGCAGAAATGAAGGCACTGATATGGCAGCTCCGTCCTCAAGGTCTTGAAAAAGGACTCGCGACTGCGTTAGTGAATTACGCCGAGATGATCGGACTAAAGGTCCTTTCTGACGTAAAAGGAGTTTATACTTTGCCGTCGGCTGTGGAAGAAGCATTATGGAGGATTGGCCAGGAAGCTTTTAATAATTGCAGAAAATACTCCGGGCAAGAGAATGTGGAAATGCAGATCATTTTAGAAAAAATGGAGGTTTCCATGACCATTCGTGACAACGGGATTGGTTTCCTTTGTGATAGAGGTGAACACATTCCTGCAAACGGTTTAAGGAATATGAAGGAGCGTGCAGCAGCGTTAAAGGGAAGTGTAGAAATAAAATCCAATCCGGGTGCAGGAACGGCTGTAATTGTTAAGATTCCGTTTTAAGGAGAGAATATTTTGTCAATACGAATACTTATAGCAGATGATCATCACATTGTAAGAAGAGGGCTGGTTTTCTTTTTAAATACACAAGAAGACTTTGAGGTGATTGGGGAAGCGCAAAATGGCCGGGAAGCTTTAGAGATGGCTGAAAAGCTGGGCCCGGATATCATTCTTATGGATCTTTCCATGCCTGAACTGGATGGCATAGAAGCAACGAAAAAGATAATTGAAATAAATCCGCTCGCTAAAGTAATGATTTTAACGAGTTTTTCTGACGAGGACCATGTACTTCCATCCCTTGAGGCCGGTGCATCTGGTTATCAGCTGAAAGAAAGCGATCCGGATGAACTGGTCCGCTGTATCCGTAAAGTTGTACAGGGGGAAAATCAGCTGCATTCCAAAGCTACTGCCCACTTATTAAAGCAGGTATCCGGAAAAAAGAATGAGGAAGAAGCTCCGTATCTGCGCCTAACCAAAAGAGAAACAGAGGTATTGCTCGAAATTGCTTCAGGCAAAAGTAATAAAGAAATTGCTGCAGCTTTATATATAACGGAAAAAACGGTAAAAACACATGTTTCGAATATTTTATCGAAGCTAGGACTGCAGGACCGGACACAGGCGGCCTTGTATGCTGTAAAACAAGGAATTGGACCGATTGCTTAATACATATATCATTTTTCTGAGAGCAAGATAAGAAAACAGCGTTTTGGAGGAGGAAAACAATTTTCGTGAGCAAAAAAACTAAGCAAACCTTCGAAGTTGAAAATGGAGAAAGCATTGAAGACTGCCTTAATAGAATGAAGGAAGCGGGATATTATCCTGTAAAAAGAACGGAAAAGCCAATTTTTGAGGAAAAAATAATAAATGGACAGAAGGAATACGAGCCAATAGATAGAAAAATTGTTTTTGAAGCCAAACCATTGGAGTAAAAACCGAACATTAAACCTTCAAAAATATAAAACGTTCGAATTTATTGTTGACTATAATCATTCACCTTGTTAAGATAAAAAGGTGATAAATAAGCTCTCTCATATAATACCGGGAATATGGCCCGAAAGTTTCTACCCAGCGACCGTAAATGGCTGGACTATGAGAGAAAGTTTCTAACTGGGTGCAAGGTCTATTTAATTATGAAAAGAGACTTTTCAATCCGGACAGACTACTTTCTCCGTAAAGTAGTTTGTCCGGATTTTTATTTTTAAAAGAAAAAACAAGCTGAAGGGAGCATTGATTTGAAACCGCAGATAGGAGTAATAATGGGGAGCATTTCTGACTGGGAAACAATGAAATATGCTTGTGAGGCGCTGGACCAGCTGGAAGTCCAATATGAAAAAAGAGTAATCTCGGCTCATCGGACACCTGATTTAATGTTTGAATATGCAGAAAATGCGAGGGACAGGGGCCTAAAGGTGATCATTGCGGGCGCGGGCGGGGCTGCACATTTGCCTGGCATGACAGCTGCCAAAACCACTCTTCCTGTAATCGGGGTTCCGGTTCAATCTAAAGCATTAAACGGGATGGACTCCCTCCTCTCTATCGTTCAGATGCCTGGCGGAATACCTGTTGCGACAGTTGCCGTAGGCAAGGCAGGTGCAACTAATGCTGGACTCTTGGCTGCCCAAATCCTTTCCTGTTCGGATACCGAACTGGCAGAACGGCTACAGTTAATGAGGAATGAAACAAAGGAAAAGGTGATTTGCAGCAATGAACAGCTTAAATAATACAGTTATCCTACCAGGTGCCACTATAGGAATAATCGGCGGCGGGCAGTTAGGAAGAATGATGGCCCTTTCTGCCAAAGAATCGGGCTTTCGGATAGCCGTACTGGACCCAGCCGAAGGGGGGCCTTGCAGTGAAGTAGCTGATATCGAAATAATCGGCGGCTATGACGATAAAACGGCATTGAAACGATTGGCTGATGTTAGTGATGTAATTACCTTTGAATTTGAGAATATTAATTCAGAAGCGCTTGATTGGCTGCAGCACCATGCTTACGTGCCGCAGGGAACAGAGCTGCTGCGGATCTCCCAGGACCGAATACAGGAAAAAGAGAGAATTAACGCTTCTGGGGCTAGGACGGCTCCGTTTTTTCCGATAAGTGAACTTACTGAACTTTATGATAGGATAGAAACGCTGGGACTTCCATGTGTATTAAAGACTGCCAGGGGCGGCTACGATGGAAAAGGCCAATTGGTTATTCGGACCAAGGATGATATCGAGAAAGCAGATGCGCTTATCCAGCAGGGTACTTGTGTTTTGGAAGCTTGGGTACCATTTGAAATGGAAATTTCGGTCATTGTTGTACGCAAGGCGAACGGGGGTTCAAGCTGTTTTCCGGTAGCGGAAAATGTTCATGTGAATAACATCCTGCATCAAACGATTGTTCCAGCAAGAATCGCAGATAGTACAGCAAAGGCAGCCATTGAAAAAGCGATGCTGATTGCTGATGCAGTAGAACTTGTGGGAATCATGGCTGTAGAAATGTTTGTGAAAGCTGATGGAGAAATCATTATAAATGAATTGGCTCCAAGACCGCATAACACGGGCCATTTCTCCATTGAGGCATGCAAAACATCACAATTTGAACAGCATATCCGTGCGATATGCAATTGGCCGCTCGGAAGTACGGAATTGATTCAGCCTGCGGTTATGATTAACATTCTTGGACAGCATATGGGCAAATTAATGGAAGCAATCCCTTTTCTGCAGGATTGGAAAGTCCATCTCTACGGTAAAAAAGATGCGAAACATAACCGGAAAATGGGCCATGTGAATATCCTCAGAGAATCAGCGGAACTGGCAATTTCTGAAGCGGAAGCCAGCGGAATTTGGTATGAGAACGAAATGGAGGCAATGCGATGATTGAAAGATATACAAGACCTGAAATGGGTGCGGTTTGGAAAGAAGAAAACAAGTTCAAAGCATGGCTGGAAGTAGAGATTTTAGCATGTGAAGCATGGGCTGAGCTTGGGGCGATCCCGAAGGAAGATGTAAAGCTTCTTCGTAAGAATGCTACCTTCAATATTGACCGTATCAATGAGATTGAGCAAGAAACCCGCCACGATGTGGTTGCTTTTACAAGAGCTGTTTCTGAAACACTTGGTGAAGAGCGTAAATGGGTTCATTATGGACTTACTTCCACTGATGTGGTTGATACTGCACTTTCCTACATCCTTAGACAGGCAAATGAGATTTTGCAAAAAGATATTGAAAACTTTATCGAAATCCTTAGAAATAAGGCGAAGGAACACAAATATACCGTCATGATGGGCCGTACTCATGGGGTACATGCGGAGCCTACAACATTTGGCTTAAAGCTTGGCCTGTGGTACGAAGAAATGAAACGGAATCTGGAGCGCTTTATCGATGCAAGAAGGAATATTGAAGTAGGTAAGATTTCCGGTGCGGTTGGAACGTATGCAAACATTGACCCATTCGTGGAGAGCTATGTATGTGAAAACCTCGGTTTAAAAGCAGCACCGATTTCAACACAGACACTGCAGCGTGACCGCCATGCTCAATATATGAGCGTGCTGGCATTAATCGCTACGTCTATTGAAAAATTCGCAGTGGAAGTCCGCGGCTTGCAAAAGAGTGAAACCCGTGAGGTGGAAGAATTTTTTGCAAAGGGCCAGAAGGGTTCGTCAGCGATGCCTCATAAACGGAATCCAATTGGTTCTGAAAATATGACAGGGATGGCAAGGGTTATCCGCGGTTATATGATGACTGCCTACGAAAATGTGCCGCTATGGCATGAAAGGGACATTTCCCATTCTTCAGCAGAACGGATCATTCTTCCTGATGCAACAATTGCATTAAATTACATGCTGAACCGTTTTGGAAATATCATTAAAAACCTTACTGTTTATCCAGAAAATATGAAGCGGAACATGGACAGGACGTTAGGGCTTATTTACTCCCAGCGTGTCCTTCTTGCATTAATTGATAAGGGTCTTGTTCGCGAGGAAGCGTATGACACGGTTCAGCCTAAAGCAATGGAAGCATGGGAGCGGCAGGTTCCATTCCGCCAGCTTCTTGAAGAGGATGAGAAAATCACAAACCTGCTATCAAAGGCAGAGCTGGATGATTGTTTCGATTATAACCATCATTTGCAAAAAGTAGATTTCATTTTTGAACGGTTAGGTCTTTAAGAAAAGAGGTTCCCGGCCTACTAATGCGGCCGGGGATTTAAAAAGAAGAATACTATTGAAACGGATGGTGCGATATGGAAAAGCGGGCTCTTTTATATGAAGGAAAAGCCAAAAGGATATATGCAACAAACGACGATTCAGTGGTTTGGATTGAATATAAAGATGAGGCAACTGCCTTTAATGGCCAAAAGAAAGCTGAAATCAGCGGCAAGGGAGTCTTGAATAATGCGATTTCAAGCTTGATTTTTGCAAAGCTGAAGGAAGAGGGTATCGCGTCCCATTTTATACAAGAGCTGTCAGACCGCGAACAGCTGGTTAAAAAAGTATCGATTATTCCGCTTGAAGTAGTGGTACGGAATGTTGCGGCAGGAACACTTGCCAGCAGGATTGGATATCCGGAAGGAAAGGCATTGAGAAAACCTCTTGTTGAATTTTATTACAAGGATGATGAGCTGGGCGATCCGCTTATTACTGATGCACATATTGAAGAATTACAGATTGCAAGTTTAGAAGATGCAAGATTGCTAGAACAAAAGGCGCTAAAGGTTAATGCAGTTTTATCAAGCTTTTTTGCAGCAATGAATATCCGGCTGATTGATTTTAAGCTGGAATTTGGCAAAACAGCCGAAGGGGAAATTTTGCTGGCAGATGAAATTTCACCGGACACATGCAGATTATGGGACGCAGCAACTAATGAAAAGCTTGATAAGGATGTATTCCGTCGTGATCTAGGAAACTTGACGGATACTTACAAAAAACTACTTTCAAGGCTGGGAGGACAACAGCATGTATAAAGTCAAAGTTTATGTAACACTTCGGGAAAGCGTATTGGATCCACAAGGTTCTGCGGTGGTTCATTCATTGCACAGCATGAATTATAAAGAGGTTAAGGAAGTCCGCATCGGAAAATATATGGAACTAACCATTGAGAAAAAAGGCCGCGATATTGATGAAACGGTAAAGGAATTGTGTGAAAAGCTGCTCGCTAATACAGTTATTGAGGACTACCGTTATGAGGTTGAGGAGGTCGTCGCACAGTGAAATTTGCGGTAATCGTATTTCCAGGATCCAATTGTGATGCTGATATGTATCACGCCATTAAGGACAGCTTGGGCGAAGAGGTTGAATATGTTCCCCATACAGCAAGCTCGCTTGAAGGCTTTGATGGAATCCTGCTTCCTGGCGGCTTTTCGTACGGAGATTATTTACGATCAGGCGCTATTGCGCGTTTCTCGAATATTATGCCGGAGGTTATCCGCGCTGCTGAAGCTGGAAAACCGGTTCTTGGAGTCTGCAATGGATTTCAAATCCTTTTGGAAGCTGGACTGCTGCCAGGTGCAATGAGAAGGAACGACTCACTGCAATTCATTTGCAAGACTACGAAGCTAAAAGTAGAAAATTCAAATACACAGTTCACGAACGCTTACAACGAAGAGGAAACAATCCGGATACCGGTAGCACACGGTGAAGGCAATTATTATTGCGACGAAAAAACCCTTTCTGTGCTTAAAGAAAATAACCGAATCGTATTTACTTACGCTGGTGAAAATCCGAACGGAAGTGTAGAAGATATCGCCGGAATTATGAATGAGCAGGGAAATGTCCTTGGCATGATGCCCCATCCTGAACGTGCAGCTGACGAACTGCTTGGAAGCAAGGATGGTTTGAAGTTATTTCAATCAATCGTAAAGAGCTGGAGGGAATCAAATGCTATCAACGCTTGAACCAACACCGAAAAAAATCAAGGCGGATAGAATCTATGCAGAAATGGGATTGTCTGATGAAGAGTTTGCAATGATCGAGTCTATTATTGGGCGAACTCCGAATTTCACCGAAACCGGCTTGTTTTCGGTTATGTGGTCTGAGCATTGTTCATATAAAAACTCCAAGCCGGTATTAAAGAGGTTCCCTGTTACAGGAGAGAAAGTGCTTCAAGGACCGGGTGAAGGAGCAGGGATCGTAGATATCGGGGATAAGCAAGCCGTTGTCTTCAAAATCGAAAGCCACAACCATCCGACTGCGATCGAACCATACCAAGGCGCTGCCACTGGTGTTGGCGGAATCATCCGCGACGTCTTTTCAATGGGTGCCCGCCCGATTGCCCTGTTGAACTCACTTCGTTTTGGAGAGCTGGATAATCCACGTACTAAATATATATTTAAAGAAGCAGTTGCCGGCATTGCAGGCTATGGCAACTGTATTGGCATCCCGACGGTTGGCGGAGAAATTCAATTCGACCCGGCATATGCAGGCAACCCTCTTATGAATGCAATGTGTGTCGGTTTAATCAACCATGAAGATATCAAAAAAGGCCAGGCCCACGGCGTCGGAAATACCGTTATGTATGTTGGTGCCAAGACAGGCCGCGACGGGATTCACGGAGCTACCTTTGCTTCCGAGGAACTGTCAAGCGGGTCAGATTCGAAACGTGCCGCAGTCCAGGTAGGAGATCCGTTCATGGAAAAGCTTCTGCTTGAAGCTTGCCTAGAGCTGATTCATTCGGACGCATTGATCGGTATCCAGGACATGGGTGCTGCCGGGCTTACAAGCTCTTCAGCGGAAATGGCAAGCAAGGCTGGATCTGGAATTGAAATGAACCTTGATCTGGTGCCGCAGCGTGAGCCTGGCATGACAGCGTATGAAATGATGCTTTCTGAGTCTCAGGAGCGGATGCTTATTGTTGTAAAAAAAGGCAGGGAACAGGAAATTATTGATCTTTTCGCTAAGCACGGCCTTGATGCAGCTGCCATCGGCGTCGTAACAGATGATCAAAAACTTCGACTTGTGCATAAAGGACAAGTGGTCGCTGACGTACCCGTTGATGCGCTGGCAGAAGAAGCACCAGTATATAATAAGCCTTCCCGTATGCCTGAATACTTTAAAGAATTCCAGGAGATGGACACAGATATCACAAGCATTGATGACTATAAAGAAACTCTGATTTCACTGCTGTCCCAGCCGACAATCGCAAGCAAGGAATGGGTATACGAGCAGTATGATTATCAAGTCGGCACGAATACAGCTGTGACACCGGGATCAGATGCGGCTGTGCTTCGTATCCGTGGTACCAGAAAGGCGCTGGCTATGACAACGGACTGTAACTCCCGCTATATATATCTGGATCCGGAAACAGGCGGAAAAATCGCTGTGGCAGAAGCAGCGCGCAACATTATTTGCTCTGGAGCCGAGCCGCTGGCCATCACGGATTGCCTCAATTTTGGAAGCCCGGAAAAGCCAGAAATCTTCTGGCAGCTGGAAAAGGCTGCTGATGGAATCAGTGAAGCCTGCAGAACATTAGAAGCGCCTGTTATCGGGGGGAATGTTTCCCTCTATAACGAAACGAATGGTGAAGCCATTTATCCGACCCCTGTTATTGGAATGGTTGGTTTAATAAAAGACCTTGAACATATCACTACACAGCAATTTAAACAAGCAGGAGACTTGATTTACCTCGTTGGGGAAACTGGTTCTGACTTCGGTGGCAGCGAGCTGCAAAAGCTGCTTTACGGCCGCATCTTTGGTCAGGCACCTGCTATTGACTTAGGAACAGAACAAAAGCGCCAGCAGGAGATTCTTACTGCGATTCGCAGCGGATTGGTAGCATCTGCCCATGATTTATCAGAAGGCGGACTGGCAACAGCAGTAGCCGAATCTTTATTTGGAACGGATTTAGGAGCCAGCGTTACAGTATCCGGAAACCCTATTGCCGAGCTTTTTGCTGAAACACAATCAAGGTTCCTGATCACGGTTAAGCCGGAACAAAAGCATGCTTTTGAAGAATCTGTCAGGGATGCCTATCAAATTGGTGAGGTTACTGATGTTCCTATGCTTCGTATTTCAAGTGAAACTGGTTCAAGTTTAATAGAAGCAGAAGTTAGTGAATTGTTGACAGCCTGGAAAGGAGCGATCCCATGCTTGCTGAATTAAAAGGCTTGAATGAGGAATGCGGCGTTTTTGGAATCTGGGGGCATCCTGATGCCGCCCAGATCACCTATTATGGATTGCACAGCCTGCAGCATCGCGGCCAGGAAGGTGCCGGGATGGTTCTGACAGATGGCGAAACCCTGACGGGGATAAAAGGAGAAGGGCTTGTAACAGAGGTGTTTACAGCTGATAAAATGAAAGATATCTACGGCAAAGCTTCAATCGGCCATGTCCGCTATGCAACCGCGGGCGGCGGAGGATATGAAAATGTTCAGCCGCTTTTATTCCGCGCCCAAAGCGGCAGCCTTGCGCTTGCCCATAATGGGAATTTGGTAAATGCAATTCAGCTCAGAGGCCAGCTCGAAGCTCAGGGAAGTATTTTTCAGACCTCTTCCGATACAGAAGTATTGGCGCATTTGATTAAGCGCGGGGGTTTTGCTGATCTGAAGGAACGGGTGAAAAACGCATTAGGAATGATTAAAGGGGCATATGCCTTCTTAATCATGACCGAATCGGAAATGATTGTAGCTCTTGACCCGCATGGTTTAAGACCGCTTTCTCTTGGTAAAATCGGAGACGCTTATGTAGTTGCGTCCGAAACATGTGCGTTAGATATCACAGGTGCCGAGTTTATCCGTGACATTGAACCAGGCGAGCTGATGATTATTAATGATGAGGGCATTTCGTCAGAACGGTTCTCTCATTCAAGCAGCCGGTCCATGTGCACGATGGAATATGTATATTTTTCAAGGCCTGACAGCAATATTGACGGCATTAACGTCCATACTGCAAGGAAAAATCTTGGCAAGAAGCTTGCCATGGAGGCTTTAATAGATGCAGATGTAGTAACAGGTGTTCCTGATTCCAGCATCTCAGTCGCCATCGGCTACGCGGAAGCCTCTGGTATTCCTTACGAAATGGGACTTATCAAAAACCGTTATGTTGGCCGGACATTCATCCAGCCTTCCCAGTCGCTGCGTGAGCAAGGTGTAAAAATGAAGCTGTCCCCGGTTAGAGGTGTAGTCGAAGGAAAACGGGTTGTCATGGTAGATGATTCGATCGTAAGAGGAACGACAAGCAGGCGAATCGTGTCGATGTTAAAAGAGGCAGGGGCATTAGAGGTGCATGTTTGCATCAGCTCGCCTCCGATTAAGAATCCATGTTTTTACGGCATTGATACGTCATCAAGAGAAGAATTGATTGCTTCTTCTCATTCGGTTGAAGAATTACGCGAAATGATCGGTGCAGATTCACTCACCTTTTTAAGCATTGAAGGAATGGTCGAAGGTATCGGCAGGCCATTTGAAGGGGAAACCCGCGGACAATGTCTGGCTTGTTTTAATGGGAAATATCCAACAGAAATTTACGGTGAGACGATCGAAAATGCGAAGAAATGCTAATAATGTCAGATGTGAAAAAAATAGATAACGGGTAACGTGACGATATTAAATCGGTCGGTTTAATTATTGCAAAATGTTCAACATTCATTGGGTTGGGCGCTTGCGCTTTCTTACAGGAGGGGTATAAAAATGGCTAATTCTTACAGGCAGGCTGGAGTTGATATCGAAGCTGGCTATGAAGCTGTATCGCGCATGAAAAAGCATGTTCAAAGGACGATGAGACCCGAAGTTTTAAGCGGAATCGGCGGTTTCGGCGGAACGTTTGACCTTTCTGCGTTAGGCTTGAAGGAGCCTGTATTGGTTTCCGGCACCGATGGAGTCGGCACAAAGCTGATGGTAGCGTTAATGGCTGATCGACACGACACGATTGGCATCGACTGTGTAGCGATGTGTGTGAACGATATCGTGGTCCAGGGTGCAGAGCCACTTTATTTCCTAGACTATATTGCGTGCGGAAAGGCGGAGCCTGCACGGATAGAAGATATTGTAAAGGGTGTGGCTGCGGGCTGCGAGGATGCCGGATGTGCCCTAATTGGCGGCGAAACGGCAGAAATGCCTGGAATGTACGGTGAAGAAGAGTATGATCTTGCTGGGTTTGCGGTTGGAGCTTGTGAGAAAAAACAGCTTATCACAGGTGAAACGATAATTCCCGGAGATGTTGTCATCGGGCTTGCTTCTAACGGTATCCACAGTAACGGATACTCTCTAGTAAGAAAAATACTATTTAACGATCATGCGATGATTTTGGATGAGCAAGTCGAAGAGCTTGGCAGCACACTTGGTGACGAGTTGCTTAAACCAACACGCATTTATGTGCGCCCCATCTTAAAAGCAAAAGAGAAGTTCGCTTTAAAGGGAATGGCCCACATCACTGGTGGAGGATTCATAGAAAATATCCCGCGTATGCTTCCAGAAGGCCTTGCTGTTGAAATCGAGCCAGGAACATGGGAGATTCCACCGATCTTTAAACTCCTGCAAAATAAAGGGAAGCTTAATGAAGAAGAAATGTACAATATTTTTAATATGGGAATCGGCTTTGTTGTGGTTGTAAAAGAAGAGGAAGCTGCAGAATTAGTCTCCTTTTTGAATCAGTTGGGCGAAACAGCAGCTGTGATTGGCAGAGTGGCCAGCGGAGAAGGAGTGTCTTTTTTAAGATAATAGAACTAAAGGTCCATTCCAGGTTGCGAGATGAGTAAAATGGAGTCTGGACCTTTGGTTTTGAACATGAGGTTTTTTAAAAATTAACCTGGTACACTTAGTTTTTACTCTTATGAAATACAGATGGATTGGTAAGTTAATAGCTTTTTTCTATCTGCCGTGCTGGGGACCTTTAATCTTACCTATTAAGGTCCTCTTTTTTCGGACTAACTTTTATGCAAGCTCAGGAGGAGCCTATGAACAGGATTGCGGTATTCGCCTCTGGTAACGGCAGTAATTTTCAGGCAATTGCAGATGCCATTCGTAACAAATCACTTGATGCGGCCATTTGTCTGCTAGTGAGTGACAACCCAGAAGCATTTGCTGTGGAAAGGGCAAGAAAGGAAGACATAAACACCTTTATATTTCAGCCTAAACAATATGCCTCCAAAGAAGAGTTCGAGAAGGAAATACTTGATCAGTTAAAATTGGAACAAATAGAATTAATTGTCCTTGCGGGCTATATGAGGCTAATAGGAACTACGCTTCTGAAGGCATATCCGCGCCGTATCATAAACATTCATCCATCTCTATTACCCGCCTTTCCTGGAAAGGACGCGATAGGGCAGGCGATCTCGGCAGGAGTGAAGGAAACCGGTGTCACCGTCCATTTCGTTGATGAAGGAATGGATACTGGAACAGTTATAAAGCAAAGCTCGATACCTGTTTTCGAAGGTGATACGAGGGAATCGCTGCAGAAGCGGATCCAGAATAACGAGCATCAATTATATCCATCCGTTTTGCAAAAGCTGCTGGATTCAAGAATAGAAAAATAATAACTTGTGGGGGACAGTCATGAGAAAAAAGGCACTTATCAGCGTATCTGACAAAACTGGCATTATTGAGTTTGCGAAAGGCCTTCAGGAACTGGGCTTTGAAATTATTTCAACAGGCGGTACAAAAAAGGCGCTGCAGGACAATGGTGTGGAAGTAGTGGGCATTAGCGAAGTAACAGGATTTCCTGAGATTTTGGATGGCCGTGTGAAAACCCTGCACCCGAATGTCCATGGTGCGCTTTTGGCAAGAGTGGGCGAAGCGGATCACCTTTCACAGATTCAAGATCATGGCATAGAGCCGATAAGCGTTGTTTGTGTCAATCTTTATCCTTTTAAACAAACCATCAGCAAACCTGATGTTTCCGTAGAAGAAGCCATTGAAAATATTGATATTGGGGGACCTTCCATGCTGCGCTCATCCGCAAAAAATCATGAGTATGTAGCAGCGGTTGTGGATCCTGCCGATTATGAAACAGTTTTAACGGAATTGAAAGAAACCGGGGATGTTCATAAAGAAACAAAGAGAAAACTTGCAGCCAAGGTATTCAGGCACACTGCTGCGTACGATGCAATGATTGCAGAGTATATGACAGAACTTGTGCAAGAGGAACAGCCGGAAACCGTAACAATGACATTCGAATTAAAACAGCCTCTCCGTTATGGAGAAAACCCCCATCAGAAAGCAGCTTTTTATAAAAAGCCTCTCGGTTCATCATTTTCCATTGCACATGCCGAGCAGCTTCATGGAAAAGAGTTATCCTACAATAATATAAATGATGCAGATGCTGCGCTGCAGATTGCCCGGGAGTTCAGCCAGCCGGCAGCAGTAGCTGTTAAACATAGCAACCCTTGCGGAGTGGGAACAGGCGAGACAATTGAAGCAGCATTTTCTCAGGCCTATCAGGCGGATCCTGTTTCTATCTTTGGCGGCATTGTTGCCTTAAACCGTGAAGTGAACAGAGAAACAGCCGAACAGCTTCATGAAATATTCCTTGAAATTGTAATCGCTCCTTCTTATACAAAGGAAGCTTTGGAGATTTTAACTAGCAAGAAAAATATCCGGCTTTTAACTGTTTCGTTTGGAAGGAAAGGTAATACAGAGAAAAGGCTATCGTCAATCGAAGGCGGCTTGCTTATCCAGGACAGTGATGAATATGGTCTTGAACAGGCGAATATTACCGTACCTACCAAGCGGAAGCCGACAGAGGATGAGTGGAATGCCTTAAAGCTTGGCTGGAAGGTTGTTAAACATGTTAAGTCTAACGCCATCGTGGTAAGTGATGCTCTGATGACGCTTGGAATCGGAGCTGGCCAGATGAACCGCGTAGGTTCTGCTAATATTGCTCTCGAGCAGGCAGGAGAAAAAGCGCAAGGCAGCGCAATGGCTTCCGATGCTTTTTTCCCTATGGATGACACGGTTGAAGCTGCAGCCAAGGCCGGAATAACGGCTATCATTCAGCCTGGAGGCTCCGTCCGTGATGAAGACTCTATAAAAAAAGCAGATGAATACGGAATTGCAATGGTGTTTACAGGAGTGCGCCATTTTAAACATTAAAAGTGCAGGCGCCCTGGTCACAACAGACTGGGTTAGGTTTTGATTGCAATAGTAGTTTGTCAGCACTTGATTACTGCATAATTCAAGTGCTGACAGAAGCTGCTATTTGCTATATAGAACGATTGGCTGTAAACCTCTAGGAGGACTGGAGCTAGACAGACTTCAGTTTTTAAGAGATATTTTTAGCATCTTGAACAAAAACTTTTTCATTGGAGGCGGAAAGTGTGGATGTACTGGTAATTGGCCGCGGCGGCAGGGAGCATGCAATTGCAAGGAAGCTTACTGAAAGTGCACGTGTGGATAAAGTATTCGTCGCTCCGGGAAATCCCGGGATGACGGATGTAGCTGAGATAATCTCTATTGATGAAAATGACCACTCATCATTAATTGCTTTTGCAGCAGAACACAATATCGGGCTTACGATTGTAGGGCCGGAAATTCCTCTGCAAAATGGAATCGTTGATGAATTTGAAGCTGCCGGATTAAAGGCGTTCGGACCAAAGAAGAATGCGGCCATCATTGAAGGCAGCAAAGCGTTTGCTAAAGATTTGATGAAAAAATATGGAATACCTACAGCAGGATATGAAGTATTTTCTTCCTATGAAGAAGCAAAGACTCATATTGATGCCAATGAGGCACCGTTCGTCTTAAAAGCGGATGGGCTGGCGGCAGGCAAGGGTGTCGTTATTGCGATGACGAAGGCTGATGCTCTGGAAGCGATTCATGAAATGATGGTTATGGATAAGTTCAATGGAGCGGCTTCCCAGGTAGTTATTGAGGATTTTTTAATTGGAGAGGAATTCTCATTAATGGCCTTTGTTAGCGGGGAAAAGGTTTATCCTATGGTGATCGCCCAGGATCACAAACGGGCATTTGATGGCGATACTGGCCCAAACACAGGGGGGATGGGTGCTTATTCTCCTGTTCCGCAAATCGATGACAGAATTGTTCAGGAAGCGGTAGAGACGGTCCTAATTCCAGCAGCCCGGGCTTTAAAAGCTGAGGGAAGAACATTCACAGGGATTCTTTACGCGGGCTTAATATTAACAAGTAAAGGGACGAAGGTAATTGAGTTTAACGCCCGTTTTGGCGACCCGGAAACACAGGTTGTCCTGCCAAGGCTCAAGACGGACCTTGTGGATGTAATCGAAACGGTTATGACAGAAATGCCTCTGGAAATTCAATGGCATAAAGAAGCAGTTCTTGGAGTGGTATTAGCAGCAAAAGGCTACCCGGAAACATATGAAAAAGGCAGCCGGATCAAGGGACTGGATCAATTGGATAAAGGCACATATGTATACCATGCCGGAACAGCTTTGAATGATGATGGCGAGTTTGTAACGAACGGCGGCCGCGTTTTACTTGTTGCTGCAAAAGCAAAAGATATCAGTGCTGCTAAACAGAAAGTATACGAGCAGCTTGGCCATGTTCAATGCGACGGGTTATTCTGGAGAAGCGATATTGGGCACAGGGCTATTCAGGCCGCCTCTTCTTTGTTTTCTTAACATAGACGAATAATAGAGCGATGAGCGATCCGATTAAAAGAATTAAAACAAAAAACATATCTGATAAATATTCAGAGAGCATATGCTCCACTCCTTTTATGCTATTTCCGTGTAGTATGAAATGAGGGAAAATGTTAAGCGGCTTAACGGGTCAATTAAGCGGCAATCTGTTTAATTAAGCGCTCGCTTAGTGTTTTTAAGCGGAAATGATTCGAATGTGGAACTATTTAAGCGAACACATTTTTTGGCCATTTGGATAGGCGGATGCAGGTAAAGCAATTAATTTTTCAAAAAGAGGCTGTCTGCATTTTCGGCGAAATGCAAAAACAGCCTCTTTGCCTTTATTGGCGGGAATCAGACGATTCTCTTTTATTGTTTTTGCCTTCACTTTCCATCATGCTTGTGCCTTCTTTAACCATTTCAGTCACAGGACAATAGCGAAGAATCCCTTCTCCTACCTTCATTCCTGCCATCATTGCTATTAATAGGGCTGAGCCCCGCCATGGCTTTTTTACCATTTTTGCTGTGGCCCATGAAAGTAATGTAAAGCCGCAGGTAATTCTAATTAATGCATTAATGGTGCCAATATTTTGTTTGCCGTTCATCCTATCTTCTCCCTTCACAAATTAGTCACATTAATTTTGTAAAACTTTAATGAGTTAAACCGTAAAATATGTTAGTATATAGTGAAAATAATTAATTGCACTATCTGTGTATTCAAAAACATTCAGTAAGTATGCACTGATCCGTGCCTAATGGAGGGATGTTCATGCTGGAACAGCGCTACAGGTGGAAAAACAAGAATCTGCGTGAGCATATTGCCGTGCTGGACGGTTTACATGCACCACATATATTGCTTAAAAACGCAACGTATCTTAATCAGGTTTTAAGAAAATGGATAAACGCTAATATATGGATTTATGAAGACCGCATCATATATGCAGGGAATAATCTTCCTGAAAATATAGAAGGAACCGAAATTATTGATTGTGAGAACCAGTTTTTAGTGCCAGGTTACATAGAACCTCATAGCCATCCATCTCACTTATATAATCCCCATTCGCTTTCCCGTTATGCGTCCCATTTTGGAACGACAACACTTATAAATGATAACTTGTTGCTTTTTTTACACTCGGAAAAAAAGAAAGCGTTTTCTTTATTAAAGGAGCTTCGGAACTTGCCTGTATCGATGTATTGGTGGTGCCGGTTTGATGCACAATCGGAAATTCAGAATGAGGAAAATGTATTTTCCCATACAAATGTAAAGACATGGCTTGAGCATGATGCTGTTCTTCAAGGCGGGGAATTGACTGGCTGGCCAAGGCTTCTGGATGGCGATGATATGATGCTGCATTGGATCCAGGAAACAAAGCGGATGCGAAAGAAGATTGAAGGCCATTTTCCCGGGGCTTCAGAGAAAACGCTTGCAAAGATGATGCTTTTCGGGGCAGATTGTGATCATGAAGCGATGACTGGGGAAGAGGTTTTGACAAGGCTTATGCAGGGGTATATGGTTTCGTTAAGGAACTCTTCTATCCGGCCTGATTTGCCTAAGCTTTTGCAGGAGATTCACGAATTGGGAATCGACCAGTATGATAAATTCTTCTATACTACTGACGGTTCTCCCCCGTCATTTCACGAAAATGGTTTTATCGATGTATTGATCAAGATTGCTATCGAAGCTGGCGTCCCTGTAATTGATGCTTATAATATGGCTACCATAAACATTGCCCGATACTACAATATTGAGTATTTGCACGGCAATATTGCTACAGGCAGGGTTGCCAACATCAATTTTCTTGAAAGTCCCGAAAATCCTACACCGACTTCTGTTCTTGCCAAAGGCAAATGGGTAAAACGAAACGGAATCGCCTGTGAGGATACACACAAGATGGAATGGAAGTCTTTTGGTTTTGAGCCGCTTGTCCTTGATTGGAATATTGACCAGGATGATATGCAGTTTTCGATGCCTTTTGGGATACAGATGGTCAATGATGTTATTACCAAGCCTTATTCCGTCTCTACAGATATGTCATATGATGAACTTTCCTTTGAACATGACGAGTGCTTTTTCATGTTGATTGACCGGTATGGCAAGTGGAGGATCAATACCGTATTAAAAGGATTTGCTACAAATCTGCATGGATTTGCCAGCTCGTATTCTGGGACAGGGGATATTGTGTTAATCGGGAAGAAAAAAGCAGATATGATGGCAGCCTTCAACCGGCTTAAAGATATAGGCGGAGGAATTGTACTGACAGAAAACGGAAGCCCTATTTATGAAATGGAATTATCTCTACAAGGTTTGATGTCAGATAAACCTGTAGAGTTGCTGATAAAAGAGGAAAACGAGCTAAAAGGGCTGTTGCAGGAAAGGGGTTATTCCTTCTCTGATCCTGTTTATACGCTGTTATTCTTTTCATCAACCCACTTGCCTTATATCCGGATTACACCAAGTGGAATGTATGATGTAATGAATAAAAAAGTACTCTTTCCTGCTATAATGCGTTAATATATAAGAGTAATGATATGTAGAGATAATAAATCGAGATGATCCAGGGGGAATTTTGCTCTTTTAAAGAGCGGGGAGTGTCCTTTATGAAGCTAAGAACCTTCACATGTATTCTTGCTATGTCGCTTGTTCTTGCTGGCTGCAGCAAAGATACAGATAAAGAAACACCGAAAATAGAAAAAAAGGAAGTTAAGGTTGAAAAAGAAGTAAGCGCTCAGGATGAATTTGTGAACCAGTACCCGTTATCAGGGATTGGCACTGATGAGAGCGTGGACGGAAGGGCTATTGCGGTAATGGTTAATAACCATCCAAAAGCCCGTCCCCAAACAGGACTGATAAAAGCTGATATTGTATTTGAAATGCTTGCTGAAGGGGATGTCACCAGATTCCTGGCTGTTTTCCAAAGTGAAAAACCTGAGCAGGTAGGGCCTGTACGCAGTGCCCGTGATTACTATGTCCGGCTTGCAAAAGGACTGGATAGCATTTTTATCGCCCATGGCTACAGTCCCGATGCGAGAGAATTACTGGAAAGCGGCTATATCGACAACCTGAATGGAATGAAGTACGATGGAACCCTATTCCAAAGGGCAAGCTTTCGCAAAGCACCGCATAATTCTTATATAACCTTTGATAAGATAGAAAAGGGAATAAGTGACAATTCATATGATGCTACTTCCCCTCCAAAGGGTTTTTCATTTTTAACTGAAGAACAGATTAAAGATCTTACGGGAAAAACTGCTGAATCAATCCAAATTTCATATGGTTCACCGGCGTTCGATTCTGCGTTTAAATATGATCAGGGTGCCGGAAAATATATGAGATATTCCAATGGGGAACAGACGGTTGACTATGAAACAAAGGAACCCGCAGCAATAGACAATCTGCTTGTGATTGAAGCTCCCCATCAGGTAATTGACAATTCCGGACGGCGGGATATTGATCTTAAAGCTGGCGGGAAAGCCATATTGCTGCAAAAAGGAAAAGTTAATGAAGTTAAATGGCAGAACATTGACGGAAGAGTCGTACCTTTCCTGGGGGATAAAGAGGCAGGGCTGATTCCGGGGAAAACCTGGGTCGCTGTTGTACCGGAAGCAGGAATAGCCAGCGATATTTCTTTGAACAGCAAATGAATTTAAAACGATAAAAGGAGTCACTCTATGCAAATCGATAAATTAAGAGGTAAAGAACTTGATCAGCTATTTTCTGCTATTTTGTCCTTAAAGGACCTGGAGGAATGCTATCGATTCTTTGATGATCTTTGTACGGTAAACGAAATTCAGTCCTTGGCTCAGAGGCTTGAAGTGGCACGCATGCTGCAGGAAGGCAAAACGTATCATAAAATTGAAACCGAAACAGGGGCTAGCACGGCGACGATCTCCCGCGTAAAACGATGCTTGAACTACGGGAACGACGCTTATACAATGGCTTTGGATCGTTTAAAGTAAACCGAAAAGCACAAGTGCCCAACCATTGAACATCGACTAAGGCCTGACACGTCCTGTGTCAAACGTCGATGACAGCACACCCTTACAGGCGGAAGAACGGCTAAGATCGCCAGAGTTGTAACTTAAACCATGTTACAGCCTTCGTCCTGTGACAATGCCGTTCTGACCCACTTCCTGTGGGGGCTGACCAGGGCGCTTTCACTTTTCTATATTGGAGCGGAAGGCGCGAGACTCTTCGAAATGCTTCGTATTTCCTTCGTGCGGTGTTTGCGCTTGCGGAGTCTCCCTCAACCCTTTATTCCCGGTACACTATCCATGAAATTTATATGAGTGATTTAGTCATTATAAAATCCATTTGTTCTTCATCACCCATATCAAAAGAGTGGGCTCCAGTTTGAACAAACCCCATTTTCTTATAAAACGCAATAGCATTTTCATTTTTTTCCCATACACCCAGCCGGATTTTCTTTTTATTACGTTCCATCGCAATTCCCATAGCTTTATTTAGCAGATATTTACCAAGCCCATGTTTTTGAAATTTGTTCTTTATATAAATCCTCTCGATTTCAAGTGAATCATCACCCATTCCTTCAGACTGAGCTTCATTGGTATTGACCTTTAAATATCCAGCGACTTCATTACTAAAATAAACAAAAAAGAATTGAGAAGAAATATTGGATAATTCTTTTTCTAATTGTTTTAAGTTAAATGCGCTTTCCAAATAGGCATTCATATTTTCGGGTGAATTCTGAGCTTTAAATGTATCGTTGAATGTTTCAATACTTACTTCTTGGAGTGTTTGTAAATCTTCGCGGCTGCACTTTTTTATATTTATAGTCATTTACATATGTCGCTCCTTTATATAATCAATAATTTCTATTGTTTCCCTTTTTTACAAATTCCCAGTCTATTTCAATATTTTTTCTAATTCTTTGAAGAAGGGTAAAAATGATTTCTGCTTCTGTTTCGGAAAATCCAGCTAATGCGACGAGATTGGAATGGTCATTTTCCCGCTTTATAAATGGATATACTTTTTTCCCTTTCTCTGTTGGAAAGAGCTTTTTTATTTTTTTGTTATGTTGATCGTCTTTCTTTTCAACAAACCCATTCATTTCAAGTTTTTTTATCGCACGAGCTGCTGTCGTTCGGTCTACTTTTATCATTTCAGCTAACTTTTCCTGAATAATTCCTGGGTTTTCATATATTCGGACAAGGTACAAATACTGTCCTTTAGTAAGCTCATATTCTTTAAATTCAATATTACTTATAGAATCTAATGCTCTGGCAATCATACCAATTTCACGTAGTATTTCCTTCATAAAATGCATCTCCATCAATTTGTTGTACTCGCAAATACCGTAATAATAATTATTATAATATTTTTGTTGTATTTACAACAAAAAGTTAAGAAAGATTTTGTTGGCTGCCTCAACAAACCTCCGTGAGCAGAAGCAGAAAAGGAGAATAATTTGAGCTTCCGATAGTGAACTAGTTTTTCTGGCACAGTTACTTCGTACTGATGATTAATATTTTCACCTAACTGCACATCCATTTTTTGAATTGAATGTATTTAGTCTTTTTGATTAATTTGCAAATTCCATTGTAAATAACCAAGCATTATCTCAATATTTACATAGCATATACTATCCTTCATTAAGGAGGTGGAGCATATGTCTGAAAATGGATATGGATACGGAGGCGGCTTTGCTTTAATCGTTGTACTGTTTATCCTTTTAATCATCGTAGGAGTTGCTTTTGTTGGCAAAGGCTATTAATAATGGCTAATTGACAACTGCTTCATAAAGACAGGAGGGGCGGATCTTATTGGTCTGTCCTTCTTTTGATTATATTGTTATCCCAACAAAAACTTTGGGTCTTATCCTATATTTAATCTCTGGAAATTTACCTTTGTTATTGAACTAACCTGCGCCGTTAGCCAGCAAGAAAAAAGAGCTGCCGCAGCAACCCCTATTCTTGGACTCAAGCTCTCTATAGATTAAGTACATCTATTCACAAATTTAGAATAAGCCATAAAGAGTCTCCTGTATAAGTTCCCGCCTTATTTCTGTTGTTGCCATTCTTCATCGAGAATTGCATAGTAATATTCATCCCGCCACTTCTCTCCTTGAGGGATACATTTCTTAAAGAAACCTTCCCTTCTCATACCAATTTTCTCCATCACCCGGTATGACCCAGTGTTCTCCGGTTGACATGTGGCAATGACTCGATGAACCTTTAATTGTTCAAATGCATATTTCAAGACGGCATAAGCAGCTTCTGATGCATAGCCTCGGTTATAAAAGTCTGGATGAAACACCCAGCCGATCTCATAAGTATGTTCCCCGAAGTACTTATGAAACACTATATGTCCAATCAAGCAATCTTCCTTATGTAAAATGACGGGAAATTTTTCGGCCTTTGAACCCGTGTTTTTTTTTACAAATTCCATCGCGTCTTCTTCTGTAAATAATCCTTCTGGAATATACTCCATCACTAGTGAATTCGATGTATATTCGTATACCCTCTTCCAATCCTGCGGCTGAAACTCTCTAATTGTTAATCTATCTGTTTCAATTAACATGGTATAATTCCCTACCCCTCGTTTTGCTGTCTATGAAAATATTACAAAATGAGGGATTAAATGTAAATTATTGATTATTTCTCTATCTAATATGAAAGTCCTTCTTGAGCTAAACGGCCCCTTTAGTGCAAGAAGAAAAGCCGCCTGAAATGGCAGCTGGATCATTAAGTAACGCATCTGTTATTTGAAGAAGGCACACACCTTCGCTTATTCATCCAGATTATCATCAAGAACCCAATCAATGTATGCATCGAAATCTAACTGTACAACAGGAGATGGAAAATCTTCTGGCACAAACTCTAAATCCACAGAAAATCCAAAAGCGAAGTTCTCTATCTCAAACGTATTCGTTTCATTGCTGTTAGATAACGTGCTCATTTCTCCTTCAAAAACTCTGCCGACAAAATGGTAGCTTCCAATGTATTGTCTTACTCCATCTTCCATAGTAGGGAATTCAGACAGATGGGCTGGTTTTGCTGGATTAATCCCTAGTTTTCTGAACACATCTAAGACTGGAGTCTTTATATATTTACATGCTTCAACAAAATTATTGCAGCCGAGGCAGCTGCATATATTTAAGTCTTTGCGGTAAAATTCCAGGGTCTTATCAACATTAACTTCTATCAGCCAATTTTCTATTTTTATTGTTTCCAGCATATCATCATAACTCCTTTGACTGTAACTAACATGAGTTATTTATACGGTGAGCATTTCATTAGGATATTTTTACCCTGTTCAACTACCTCCCTCAATAAGAAAATCTTCAACTCCTGACCGTTAGCCATCCAAATAAATTGATATAATCATAGCCGTCAATTCATGACGGCTTAAGTAGTTAGTTAATGAAAATTCATACACCTACATAATACAGCAACAAAATCCTCGACAATCTGTAAAAAAATCATAACTTTTTTAATACAGTTATTCTAGCTCGAGTGTCCAGCAACTTTTTACCAGTAACCACTCAGCTTTAACAGCTGTATATTCCGTTCACCATTCTTCCTTTCTTTTTTATAGTGTTTTGGAAGTTAGGAATGACTCTGCTTTTTTGCTCCCAATAAAGCAAAGGGGATAATTTACAGTGAATAGTCTTTTTTCTTGAAAAACAGAAATGATATAATGGTGTAATGGGAATTAGAATGGAGGCTTTTAAGATGTACAATTATCGCGAGTGGAAGCATGTTTTCAAACTCGATCCTAATAAAGAAATAAGTGATAAGGCACTGGAGCGGGTGTGTGAATCAGGTACCGACGCGATTATTGTCGGCGGCACAGACGGTGTGACCATTGAAAACGTACTCGATTTAATGGCAAGGATTCGTCGTTATACTGTACCGTGTGTTCTGGAAGTATCCTCTGTTGAATCAGTTTCACCGGGTTTTGATTTATATTTTATCCCAACCGTGCTAAACAGCAGCGATCCCAATTGGATGATGAAACTTCATCATCAGGCGGTTAAAGAGTACGGCGAGATCATGAATTGGGAAGAGATTCATGTCGAAGGCTACTGCATTTTAAATCCTGATTGCAAAGCTGCCGGACTGACAAATGCGGCTGCAAGCATGGACGATGAAGATGTAATTGCGTATGCAATGATGGCTGAAAGGATGTTTCGCCTTCCTATTTTTTATATGGAATATAGCGGCATTTACGGGAATCCCAAGCTAGTTGAAAGGGTAAAAGCTACCTTGGACAATACCGTGCTTTTTTACGGAGGAGGCATTAAAACCGCTGCACAAGCGGCGGAAATGGGACAACTGGCAGATGTCATCGTTGTGGGCAACATTGTTTATGAAAATTTGGAGGAAGCGTTACAAACCGTTTCCGCAGTAAAATAGATGTAATAATAAAAGATTTTTAGTATAATTAACGGAACAAATGTTCTGATATGGTGGTGGTAATATGCAATATTTGAGTGATAAATTACTAGCAGGGTTAAACGACCGGCAGCAGGAGGCGGTAAAATGCACTGACGGTCCGCTATTGATCATGGCCGGTGCTGGAAGCGGAAAAACACGTGTTCTAACGCACCGGATCGCCTATTTGATGGTCGAAAAGCAAGTAGCGCCTTGGAATATCCTTGCGATTACTTTTACAAATAAGGCAGCACGAGAGATGAAGGAGCGGATCAGAGGAATCCTTGGGGGAGCCGCTGAAGATATCTGGGTTTCGACCTTCCACTCCATGTGCGTAAGGATTTTAAGAAGAGATATTGACAGAATCGGCTATAACCGGAATTTTTCCATTCTGGATACAACAGACCAGCAATCTGTAATCAAGCAAATCCTGAAGGATAAAAATATCGATCCGAAGAAGTTTGATTACCGTGCGATTTTGGGGTCCATCAGCTCAGCAAAGAACGAACTGATCACTCCGGAAGAATATAGTAAAAATGCTGGCGGATACTATGACCAAGTTGCTTCAGATGTTTACACTGAGTATCAAAAACGTCTCCGCAAAAACCAGGCACTGGATTTCGATGATCTGATCATGATGACGATCCATCTATTTCAGCGTGTGCCTGAGGTTCTGGAATATTACCAGCGTAAATTCCAGTACATCCATGTGGACGAGTATCAGGATACGAACCGTGCCCAGTATATGCTAGTAAAGCAGATGGCTTCCCGGTTCAAGAATCTATGTGTTGTAGGTGACTCTGACCAGTCAATTTATGGCTGGAGGGGTGCAGATATCGCAAATATCCTCTCGTTTGAAAAAGATTATCCAAGTGCCAATATGATTTTCCTGGAACAAAATTATCGTTCTACGAAAAGGATTCTTCAGGCTGCCAACAAGGTAATTGAAAATAACAGTAACCGCAAACCAAAAAATCTTTGGACAGAAAATGCAGAGGGAAATAAAATCTTCTATCTGCGCGCGGACAGTGAGCAGGGTGAAGCGCAGTTCGTAGCCGGAAAAATTCTCGAACTGGTGAGGCAAGGGGATAAGAAGTTCTCTGATATCGCTATTCTATATAGAACGAATGCACAATCGCGTGTAATGGAGGAAGTGTTGCTGAAATCAAACATCCAATACAGCATTGTTGGCGGAATTAAGTTCTATGACAGAAAAGAAATAAAAGATGTGCTTGCTTACTTGCGTTTGATTGCCAACCCTGATGATGATATCTCGCTTCGCCGAGTAATCAATGTGCCAAAGAGAGGAATCGGTGCTACTTCTCTTGATAAAATAGCTGATTTTGCGATGATGAATGATCTGTCAATCTATCAGGCTCTGCAGGAAATTGAACAGATTGGCGTCAGCCCGAAAATCACAAAGGCAGCAAGAGAATTCCGGGATCTGATCGCTGGATATACACAAATGCAGGAGTATTTGTCTGTGACCGAGCTTGTTGAAGAAGTGCTGCAAAAGTCAGGATACCGTGAAATGCTGGAAGCGGAAAAGTCACTGGAATCTCAAAGCAGGCTGGAAAACCTTGATGAATTCTTATCCGTAACCAAGAACTTTGAGGAAAAAAATGATGATAAAACCCTGGTTGCATTCCTGACAGATTTGGCGTTAGTAGCAGATATAGATCAATTGGACAGCAACGACACTGCTTCACAGGATACAATCACCCTCATGACTCTTCACTCCGCAAAGGGCCTGGAATTCCCGGTCGTTTTCTTAATGGGTATGGAAGAAGGAGTCTTCCCGCATAGCCGCTCATTGATTGATGAGGGAGAGATGGAGGAAGAGCGCCGTCTGGCGTATGTAGGGATTACCCGTGCTGAAAAAGAGCTTTATATTACTAATGCGCAAATGAGAACCCTGTTCGGACGAACCAATATGAACCCTGTTTCGAGGTTTATTGCCGAGATTCCGGAAGATCTTTTGGAGGACCTGATGCCAAAGAAAAGTGCTCCAAGCTTTATGTCCTCCTCCCGCCCGGCTGCACAGCAGTCTGGCCTGAGGAGAGCCGGAGCGGCGGTTGGCCGCCCGGTTAATGCACCTTCCTCAACCGGTGGAGACGAAATTGGGTGGAAGGTCGGCGATAAGGCTTCCCATAAAAAGTGGGGCATAGGAACTGTTGTCAGCGTTAAGGGTGAAGGAGAGGGCAAGGAGCTGGATATTGCTTTCCCAAGCCCAACTGGCATCAAACGGCTGCTTGCCAAATTTGCGCCGATTACAAAAGAGTAACTATTTTCTCTAAGGAGCTGGATCTATGGATCTGAAAACTGCAGAAGTGCATGTCCGGGATTTGCAAAACTTGCTGAATCAATACAGCTATGAGTACCATGTGCTGGACAAGCCATCCATCCCTGATGCCGAATATGACAAGCTGCTTCGCGAGCTTATTGAATTAGAAGAAAGGTTCCCTGAACTGGTAACACCAGATTCCCCGACGCAGCGTGTGGGTGGCACTATTCTGGAAATGTTCGAGAAAGTAGAGCATACGTCTCCGATGCTTAGCCTGGCAAATGCTTTTGGAGAGGCCGATCTGCGGGACTTTGACCGGAAGATCCGCCAGGCTGTCGGCGATAATTTCTCATATGTTTGTGAATTGAAAATCGATGGGCTCGCCGTATCACTAAGGTATGAAGATGGGATGTTTGCCAGGGGAGCAACCCGGGGTGATGGAAGAATTGGAGAAGATATCACGGCCAATCTAAGAACGATAAAATCCATTCCGATCCGGTTAAGGGAACCGATGACACTTGAAGTTCGCGGTGAAGCTTTTATGCCGAAAAAGTCGTTTGAGGCTCTAAATAAAGCGAAGGTGGAGAGAGAGGAAGAGCCGTTTGCCAATCCCCGGAATGCCGCGGCAGGATCTCTGCGGCAGCTCGACACAAGGATGGCGGCTTCGAGAAACCTGGATATCTTTTTATATGGGATCGGCGATGCCGGAAACACAAGTGCCGCGTCTCATAGCGAGGGACTGGATTTGCTGGACAGGCTCGGTTTTAAAACAAATAAAGAGCGGAAAAAATGTGCCAATATCGAAGAAGTTCTTGAGTATGTTGAAGGATGGGTAGAAAGAAGGCCAAACCTTCCTTATGATATAGATGGAATTGTCATTAAAATAGACTCCTATGAACAGCAGGAGCAGCTTGGCCGGACTGCCAAGAGCCCGCGCTGGGCTATCGCCTATAAGTTCCCTGCGGAAGAGGTTGTTACGACGTTAAAAAGCATTGAGCTAAGTGTTGGACGCACCGGGGTAGTAACTCCAACGGCCATTCTTGACCCTGTTAAAGTTGCAGGTACCACCGTTCAGCGTGCATCACTTCATAATGAAGATTTGATTCGTGAGAAGGATATTAAAATTGGCGACCAGGTTGTTGTAAAAAAAGCTGGCGATATCATTCCCGAGGTGGTAAATGTCCTTGCGGATCTTCGCACCGGGGAGGAAGTTGACTTCCATATGCCAACCCATTGTCCTGAATGTGAAAGTGAGCTGGTCCGGCTCGAGGAAGAAGTGGCCCTTCGCTGCATTAACCCGAAGTGCCCTGCTCAAATCCGGGAAGGACTGATTCACTTTGTATCCAGAAATGCGATGAATATCGAGGGACTGGGTGAAAAAGTCATCAGCCAGCTGTTCCGTGAAAACCTGATTGAGGATGTAGCGGATATTTATAAATTGACTTTTGAACAGCTGATTGCAATGGAACGGATGGGGGAAAAGTCAGTCAATAACCTGCTGCGTGCCATTGAAGCATCCAAAAATAACTCGCTTGAACGGCTTTTATTTGGCCTGGGAATTCGGCATGTTGGAGAAAAAGCAGCCAGAATACTCTCTCAGGAGTTTGAAACAATCTTTGCATTGCAAAAAGCTAGCCGGGAAGAATTGACAGCCATAAATGAAATTGGGGAAAAGATGGCTGATTCAGTAGTAACTTTCTTCGAAATGGAAGAAGTGAGTGAACTCATCAGCGAGCTTGAGGCAAGAGGTGTGAATCTCACTTATAAGGGGCCAAAGCCCGTAAACCCGGAACAGTCTGATTCATTCTTTGCTGGAAAAACGGTTGTATTGACAGGGAAGCTTGAACAGCTTACCAGGAATGAAGCTAAGGAAAAGCTGGAGGCTCTGGGTGCAAATGTAGCGGGAAGCGTCAGCAAAAAAACGGACCTTGTAGTTGCTGGTGAGGATGCCGGTTCAAAGCTTACGAAGGCCGAGCAGTTGGGAATTGAAGTATGGGATGAGGCGAAACTGGTCGAAGAATTAAATAAATAAGAGGTGTAAGTTATGAGAAAAATCTCCTTTCTGGGATTGGCTCTTTTCTTGCTTCTGGCCGGGTGTGCACCCCAGTTTGAGAAGCGGAATGAGGTTGTCCAGGATTCAAATGAAGAAAAGGAGAAAGCGATCATTCCCAAATATAAGATTTCAGATGAATATTATCGGATAATCACGCCGTTTAAACCTGCAAAGGCGAGAGGGCTTGTGGTTGCAAACTTGAATACCCGATACGATATTAACGAATTTGAAACGGGGCTGACTCGCATTGCCCAGGAGAATTTTGATACAGAAAAGTATCTGTTTCAAGAGGGACAAATGCTGGAGAAAGACACAGTAAGGCTTTTGCTTAATCGACAATATACAAAGGCACAGTTAAAAGAGAATAAAATGAAAGAAAAAGACAATATCGGACTTAATCCTTTGGATCCTGGAAAAGGAAGCATAGCAGAAAGGAATACAAAGAATCCGATTTATCTCGCACATATTTTGGAGCATGATTATTTACTTAAAGATGATAAAAACAATGTAAGTTTAGGCGGTGTCGTAATTGGGCTTGCCTTAAACTCTGTCCATTATTATCAAAAAGAGGAATTCGGTGCTACCTTTGAAACGGAGATACCTCAAAAGACGATGGAGCAGGAAGGCAAAAAAATTGCGGAAAAGCTGCTTCAGCGTATGCGGAATATGGATGAATTAAAAAATGTCCCTATTACATTTGCACTTTTTGAACAGAAAGAAAATAAATCTGTTGTTCCAGGGAATTTCTTTGCCTATACTTATGTGGATAATGGAAGCTCGAATATCGGCGGATGGGAATCTGTTAAAGAAAAGTATGTTCTATTCCCTTCAGGTGAAGCAGAAAAAAATCACCGGGACGATTTAACAGCCTTTAAGAACTTTAAGCAAGATGTAGAAACATATTTTCCAAACTTTAATGGAGTAGTGGGTAAAGCTTTTTATATTGAAGATCAGCTCCAGGAGTTAAGCATAGACATCCCGATTCAGTTTTATGGTAAATCCGAAGCAGTAGGCTTTACCCAATATGTAACCGGGATTGTTATGGAACATTTTCCGGAGTATATCTCGGTTCAAGTAGAGGTTAGTTCCGTGAATGGGCCGGAAGCTCTGATTGTTCGAAAAGCCGATACAAAGGAGCCGTTTGTTCATATTTATAAGTAGTGCCTGGCTAAGCCCTGCCGCAGAGAAAAATCTGCTGGCAGGGCTTTTTATATAGAAAGGAAGTCAGGTTAAAGTGCAAAAGTACGGAAATCTGGTTCATGCGGAAAAAGAAGCTATTAAGAAAAACCAGCCTGAATTAAGCGGAATTTAGAGATAGATGCGAGAAGAAAGTGGCATGGATGTAACCGGGTAAGCCCGAAAAGAACTGATTATATCAATCTCCTAACCTATAAATGAAGCAACAGTTAAGCGTAATGAACAAATTTGTTCATATTTCCCCCAATAATCACCAAATCTTATATTTAAGAAAATTGTGTAATTGAAGACTTATAAACTTTCAGTTAAAATGGAAGATGTGTGATTAGTTTCTATATTGGAGGCGATTGGTGTGGTACAACCTTATAAGCACGAACCATTTACAGATTTTTCTGTAAAGGAGAATAAAGAGGAATATCTTCTTGGATTAAAAACTGTAGAATCATATTTAGGGAAGGATTACGATTTAGTGATTGGCGGGGAGCGAGTCTCAACTGAAGATAAGATCGTATCTGTAAACCCTTCTAATAAAGAAGAAGTTATCGGCCGTGTTTCCAAGGCGGACCGTGAATTAGCAGAAAAGGCAATGAAGATTGCCGATGAAACTTTTAAGACATGGAAAAAAGTAAAACCGGAAGTAAGAGCAGACGTGCTATTTAAGGCAGCAGCAATCATTCGCCGCCGCAAGCATGAATTCTCTGCTTTATTGACAAAAGAGGCAGGCAAGCCGTGGAATGAAGCGGATGCGGATACAGCAGAAGCAATTGACTTCCTGGAATTCTATGCCCGTCAAATGCTGAAGCTTAAAGATGGTATTCCCGTTCAAAGCCGTGCAAACGAATACAATCGCTATGATTATATTCCTTTGGGAGTGGGCATCATTATTTCCCCATGGAACTTCCCGTTCGCAATTATGGCTGGAACAACCGTGGCTGCGATTGTAACAGGTAATACTGTTCTATTAAAGCCAGCTTCTACAACTCCAGTGGTAGCAGCAAAATTTGTTGAGGTAATGGAAGAAGCGGGCCTTCCAAAAGGCGTCCTGAACTTTGTGCCGGGAAGCGGTGCAGAAGTGGGCGATTACCTGGTAGATCACCCGCGTACTCGCTTCATTTCCTTCACGGGTTCACGTGATGTTGGGACACGTATTTATGAGCGTGCTTCAAAGGTTAACGAAGGTCAAATCTGGCTGAAGCGTGTAATCGCTGAAATGGGCGGTAAGGATACGATCGTTGTCGATAAAGAAGCTGACCTTGAGCTTGCGGCTCAATCTATCGTAAAATCAGCGTTTGGTTTCTCAGGGCAAAAATGCTCCGCTTGTTCTAGAGCTGTTATCGTAGAAGATGTATACGATCAAGTATTGAATCGCGCTGTTGAATTAACCAAAGAATTGACAGTCGGTAACCCTGATGAAAACACTCACTTTATGGGACCTGTTATCGATCAGAATGCATTCAACAAGATCATGGAATATGTTGAAATCGGTAAAGGAGAAGGCCGCTTAATGGCAGGCGGAGAAGGGGACAGCTCAAAAGGCTTCTTTATCCAGCCGACTATTTTTGCGGATCTTGATCCGAAAGCCCGCTTAATGCAGGAAGAAATCTTCGGACCAGTTGTAGCGTTTGCAAAAGCCAAAGATTTTGACCATGCTCTTGAAATTGCCAACAACACAGAATACGGTTTAACTGGAGCGGTAATTACGACTAACCGCGAAAACCAGGAAAAGGCTCGTGAAGACTTCCATGTCGGGAACCTGTACTTCAACCGCGGCTGCACCGGCGCGATTGTTGGTTATCAGCCATTCGGCGGCTTCAATATGTCTGGAACTGACAGCAAAGCTGGAGGACCGGATTACCTGACATTGCATATGCAAGGTAAAACAACTTCAGAAATGTATTAATTGGTATTTAAAATATTGATTGTTAAAGAACCCTTGTCTTACAAAGGGTTCTTTATTTGGATTTGCTCCTGTTAAGACTAGTGTCAGACCAATCTGGTTTGTGGATTTCCTCTTGGCATTCTCTCCCGCTTTGAAGGAGGTTTGATTAATAAGGCGATTATCACCGATATGATACACAAGGTACCGATCACGACAAAAGTCGGTTTGAATCCGCCTGCCAATGCAGCAATAAACGAACCGGACAATGCACCTAGGCCGAATCCCTGGTAGACGATGCCATAATTCTTGCTGTGATTCTTCATGCCGAAGAAGTCACCGACGATTGCCGGGAATACTGTAATGTTTCCTCCAAAGCAAAATGCAATGCTAGCAACGCAAATGAAGAAGATAAAATAATTCAATTCAGCAAAACTGAGCGCCAACACAGAAACTGCGGTTACAATAAAAGTGAAACCAACCACTTTCAAACGGCCGACTTTATCAGAAAGTGCGCCAAGAATAATTCGGCCAACCGTGTTGAAAATAGCGATCATAGCGACGGCATTAGCAGCGGTCGTTACATTGAGGCCTGCCAATTCAACCCCGATATCTTTGGCAATGCTGATTAAATATAGACCGCTCATACAGGCTGTAAAAAACATAAGGAACAGCAGGTAAACCTCTTTGGTCCTAAGCATCTCCCCAACGGTATAGTCGCTTTTAAGTTGAGTGGTTTGAAATTCTTTTTCTATTAGAGGAACTTCATGTAAGAGACGGGCTCCCAGCACCACCATGATCATTACAATTATCCCCCAGAATAAAAAAGCTTTTGATACGCCGGCAGTCTCTATCATTTCCCCGTTGATATACTTAAAGATCAGACTGCCCATGCCATACGCAGAGACAGAAATACCTGAAATCAATCCTTTGCGTTCAGGAAACCACTTGATTATATTGGACAATGAAGTAATGTAGGCTGTACCATCTGCAAAACCGACGACGACACCGGCTAGCAGGTAGAGCATTGGCAAAGAAGAGGCTTTTGAGCTTAAGATTAAACCTGATCCGAGGGCAATCCCAGCCAGGGTAATTAGTTTGCGGATGCCCAACTTTTCCTGCAGTTTACCTGCAAATAAGGCTGATAACGCTAACGAAAAGCTTGTAATCGAGAAGGTGATGGCAACAGAACTGAGATCCCAGTCGAACTTGCTCCCCAAAGGCTGATTAAACAAACTCCATGTATAAATTGTTCCTAGGCCCATCTGGACGATGATAGTCCCGGCAATGACAAGCCAGGGGTTAATGGATTTGGCATTCATAGCAAGCATTCCTTCCTTTTCGCCATTGCTAATATGAAACTAATATCGAAAATATTATTGCCAAAATTGGGAGAAAAATGCGCCTGCAGAAATCATCTTTATGTAAATCTGTAGAATAATAGGGATATTTCCCGGACAATATTTGAGGTTATTTTTATTTTTTCGGGAATAAGTTACTGATATTGCTAGAGTAATACTGCATTTCTAGCAATAAATCGACATTAGAGGCTTAAATACATAATAGTTGCTGGGGAAATACACTGCTGAGGGAGAGGGACCACGTGAGAAAAATAATGTTTGCTGACGGTAGAGAGATAGAGACCTCCTGCTTAAGCTGTGCAGTCGCCAACAGTGCGATTGAAGCGACAGGAGGGACAATTTATGAAACAAACCATTTTCATGTACACCAGGATATTGCTTATCCGATTGCCGGTCTGATGATAGTAGCCTCGAAAAGGCATTTTTATACGATGGACGAACTGACTAATGAAGAAGCCGAGGAGTATATTTTCTTAATCCGCAAGCTTCGAATGGCTCAAAGGGAAGTACTTGGAGTTGAACATGTCTACTACTTTTACAATGAGGATACAACGCACCATTTCCATCTTTGGATGGTTCCCAGGTATCAATGGATGAATAAGCTGGGCCGGTCCGTAGAAAGCGTCAGGCCGGTATTGAGGCATAGCCGTGAAACAATGAGTGATGAGGCAAATCTAAAACAAGTCATGGCTGCCGCAGATTCACTAAGGGCATGGCTGCTGAAAGCATAAGCAGGGGCTATTGTCGCGGAACTTTTATTGCGTTAAACCGTCAAACTTTGATATTATCAGTATATTATGTCTTAGTTTGAAGATTTGAATCGGAGGTGGAATGAATGTCGCGAATTTCAATTGATCAGGTAAAGCATGTGGCCCATTTGGCAAGGCTTGCTGTTACAGAAGAGGAAGCAGAAAAATTCACCCAGCAGCTGGATGCCATAATCTCTTTTGCAGAGCAGTTAAATGAGCTGGATACCGATAACGTTGAGCCGACTTCTCACGTTTTAAATATGAAAAATGTACTGCGGGAAGACAAGGCAAAAGAAGGTCTGCCTATTGAAGAGGTGCTTAAGAATGCGCCGGACAGCAAGGATGGATATGTCCGGGTACCATCGATTTTGGAGTAGGGAGGGGTAACTATGTCTTTATTTGATCATAAAGCTTCAGAGCTTCATGAATTTTTAAATAAAAAAGAGCTTTCGGTATCAGACCTTGTTGAGGAATCATACAAGGCAATAAGCCGTGTAGACGATAAAGTAAAATCATTTTTAACTTTAGATGAAGAAAATGCCCGTGCTCAGGCAAAGGCATTGGATGAAAAACGTGACAGCCAGAAGGGTATTCTGTTTGGGCTGCCAATCGGCCTGAAAGACAATATTGTCACAAAGGGTTTGCGGACAACGAGCGGAAGCAAAATTCTTGAAAACTTTAATCCTATTTACGATGCAACAGTGGTCCAGAGGCTGCAGGCAGCACAAACTGTAACTATTGGAAAGTTAAATATGGATGAATTTGCGATGGGTTCATCAAATGAAAACTCAGCCTATCAGGCAACCAGGAATCCTTGGAATCTGGATTATGTTCCAGGTGGTTCATCAGGTGCCTCAGCGGCATCAGTTGCAGCTGGAGAGCTGCTTTTCTCCCTAGGATCTGACACGGGCGGATCAATCCGCCAGCCAGCCGCATATTGCGGAGTTGTAGGGTTAAAGCCAACATACGGAAGGGTTTCACGTTTTGGACTTATTGCGTTCGCATCATCTCTTGACCAGATTGGTCCAATCACCCGCACTGTTGAAGATAATGCTTATCTTCTTGAAGCTATTTCAGGCCTGGATGAGATGGATTCTACCTCTGCGCATGTGGATGTTCCACGTTTTGCTGATTCTTTAACAGGAGATGTTAAAGGGCTAAGAATCGCTGTTCCAAAGGAATATCTTGGTGAAGGTGTCGGTGAAGAAGCGCGCAATTCTGTACTTGAAGCGTTAAAGGTGTTAGAGAAGCTTGGAGCAACTTGGGAAGAGGTTTCTTTGCCGCACTCCAAATACGCCCTGGCAACTTATTACCTGCTTTCTTCTTCGGAGGCATCAGCAAACCTTTCTCGTTTTGACGGAGTCCGTTACGGTTTCCGGGCTGACAATGCTGAGAGTTTGATCGAAATGTACAAGCAGACCCGCGCCCAGGGCTTTGGTGATGAAGTCAAGCGCCGGATTATGCTCGGAACATTCTCGTTGAGCTCTGGCTATTATGATGCCTACTATAAAAAAGCCCAAAAGGTCCGCACGTTAATTAAAAAGGACTTTGAAGATGTATTTGAAAAATTTGATGTTATTATCGGGCCTACAACGCCGACGCCTGCATTTAAAATTGGCGAAAAGACAAGCGATCCTTTAACGATGTATGCTAACGATATTTTAACAATCCCAGTCAATCTTGCAGGAGTTCCCGGAATATCTGTCCCATGCGGAATGGCTAATGGCCTGCCATTGGGCCTGCAGATTATTGGAAAGCATTTTGATGAAAGCACTGTTTACCGTGTTGCCCATGCGTATGAGCAGGCAACTGACCACCATAAACGAAAGCCACAGCTGTAAGGGGTGAAAAAAATGAATTATGAAACGGTAATCGGTTTAGAGGTTCACGTTGAACTTAAAACAGAATCAAAAATATTCTCGGCCAGCCCAAATCAATTCGGATCCGCGCCCAATGCTAATACAACGGTAGTTGATCTTGGATATCCTGGGGTATTGCCGGTTATGAACAAAAAAGCGGTAGATTATGCAATGAAAGCAGCGATTGCCCTCAATTGTGAAATTGCCGAGGAAACAAAGTTTGACCGTAAAAACTACTTCTATCCGGATAATCCAAAGGCTTATCAAATTTCCCAATTCGATAAGCCAATCGGTGAGAACGGCTGGATTGAGATTGAAGTAGGCGGCAAGAAAAAGAAGATCGGCATCACGCGAATTCATATGGAAGAGGATGCGGGCAAGCTGACTCATACTGGCGACGGCTATTCTCTTGTAGACTTCAACCGCCAGGGAACACCGCTTGTCGAGATCGTTTCGGAACCGGATATCTCTTCTCCTGAAGAGGCGTATGCTTATTTAGAAAAACTGAAATCGATTATCCAGTACACTGGAGTATCTGATTGTAAGATGGAAGAAGGCTCACTGCGCTGTGATGCTAATATTTCGATTCGTCCCGTTGGACAAAAGGAATTTGGCACAAAGACGGAGCTGAAGAACTTAAACTCCTTTAACTTTGTCCGAAAAGGCTTGGAATATGAGGAGAAGCGCCAGGAAGAGGTTCTTCAGGCAGGCGGCACAATCCAGCAGGAAACCCGCCGTTTTGATGAAGCAACAGGCAAAACGCTTCTAATGCGTGTAAAAGAAGGCTCTGATGATTACCGCTATTTCCCGGAACCCGATCTTCTTGTTATCCATATTGATGAAGAGTGGAAGGCTCGTATCACAGCAGAAATCCCTGAGCTGCCGGATGCCAGGAAGAAACGCTATGTCGAAAATCTAGGTTTGCCGGAATATGATGCGGCTGTCTTAACAGTAACAAAGGAAACTGCTGATTTCTTTGAGGCAGTTGTTGAAAAAGAGGCAGACGCCAAGCAGGCTTCTAACTGGATCATGGGAGAGCTATCAGCATATCTGAATGCTGAAGGAAAAGAGCTGCATGATATTGCGTTAACTCCAGAAGGGCTTGCTGGCATGATTAAGCTAATTGAAAATGGTACGATTTCTTCAAAAATCGCGAAGACTGTTTTCAAAGAGCTGATCGAAAATGGCGGAGACCCTGAAACGATTGTAAAAGAAAAAGGGCTTGTTCAGATTTCTGATGAGGGAACGCTAAGAAAAATCATTGGAGAAGCAATCGACAATAACCCGCAATCGGTTGAGGACTTCAAAAACGGAAAGGCTAAAGCAACCGGCTTCCTTGTCGGCCAGATCATGAAGGCGACAAAAGGACAGGCCAATCCTCCGCTTGTAAACAAATTGCTGCTTGAAGAGCTTCAAAAGCGGTAAAATACAGGATATAAACAAAAAGGAGTGTGAATCCCAAGTAGATTCACACTCCTTTTATTTTCAGTAATTACCCTTTTGACCCTGAAGATATATTCGTTCCTTCCATAAAATATCGCTGGAAGAAGAAGAATAGGATAACGGTTGGCAGTAAAATCATGACTGACATGGACATTAAGTAATGCCATTGCACCTGGACGCTTCCTTTGAATGTTTGTAGGCCAAGCTGAAGGGTATAAAGTTTTTCGTCATTGAGATACAGCAATGGTGACAGCAGGTCATTCCAGGCTCCGTTAAAGGAGAACAGGGCAACAGTTATGAGTGCTGGCTTGGTTAACGGAAGCATAATATGCCACCAAATTCTCAAGTGGTTGGCACCGTCCATTCGAGCTGCTTCAATGTATTCATCCGGAATTGTCATCATAAATTGGCGCAGCAGGAATATATAAAATGCACTTCCGGCAAAAGCGGGCACGATCAATGGCAGATACGTGTTAACCCAGCCTAGCTTAGAAAAGAGCATATATTGCGGAACCAGTGTGACAAAACCAGGGATAAGCATCGTTGCTAAGACGATAACAAATAGTGTATTTCTTCCTTTAAAATGAATTTTGGCAAATCCGTATGCTACAAATGAGTTTACAAGAACACTAGCGATTGTGGTGACAACAGCTATGAAAAGTGTATTCAGTCCCCAGCGGGCGAACGGTCCGGTTTGCCACGCCTCAATATAGTTGGAAAAACGGAAGGTTTCCGGAATAAAGGCTGGCGGATGCTGCATGATTTCCTGGGGTGATTTCAATGATGTAGAAATCATCCACCACAGGGGCAATAGCAGCAGGATACTTCCAAACAGTAAAAATATCAAGGTAATCGTCTTCTTTATTCGTTCCTGGAATGATTTTGTTTGGTAGAATTTCAACTCGGATTCTGCTTTTATCATTTGTTGTCACCGCCTTCGTAGTACACCCATTTTTTGCCGACTTTTAAGTTAAATATGGTCAGGATCATGATAAACATGAACAAGAACCAGGCCATCGATGAAGCATAACCCATATCAAACATTTCAAATGCATTTTTCCACATATGAAGATTGTAGAATAAAAGCGAGTTTCCTGGTCCGCCGTCTCCATTCTCGGTCATTACATAAGCTTCCTGGAAAATTTGGAAGGAATAAATTGTGCTTGTAATAACATCAAAGAAAATAATTGGTGTAATCATCGGGAGTGTAATATGGAAAAACTTTTGGATAGAGTTGGCTCCGTCAAGATCGGCTGCCTCATACATCGCTGTTGAAATGCTCTGAAGCCGCGCGAGATAAAGCAGCATGCCTCCTCCTACACTCCAAAGCTTCATAAAGATAAGGGCGGGCTTTGTCCAGGCAGGATCAAACAGCCATGAAGGACCTTCAATCCCAATCCAGCCAAGAACTGTGTTCACCAGTCCGGTAGATGGGCTAAGCATTTGCATCCAGAGAAAGTAAACTGCTACACCGGAAAGAACTGCCGGCAAATAATAAATAGTCCGGAAAAACTTCATGCCTTTTATTTTCTGATTAAGAAGGACTGCGATAAAAACAGCACCTGCAGTTGTTAATGGAATTGAGAATATTACGAAGTACAGTGTATTCCAAAGAGAAGTCCAAAATAAATCATCAAGTGTGAACATCCGTTTATAGTTTTCCAGTCCTACAAAGTTCATTTGAGAGGTAATATTATAATCAGTGAAGCTTACATATAACGAGAATAAGAGAGGGCCGGCAGTTAGAAACAATAAACCTATCAGCCAGGGAGAAATAAATAGGTAGCCGCTGAGATTGTCCATTTTTCCTGCTTTGCTTCTTGATTTCATTTGCCAGAAACGGCGGGAGCTGACAGCGGGACTGGCTGGCTTGTCTGTTGTTTTAAGCGCTGCCGGGGCTGCTTTTTTTTCCACTATGGATTGCTGCATGATACACTACTCCTTTCTGAGCCAAATAATCCTTTTAAAAAACCTTGCCATCCGCGTTCGAATGACAAGGCTTTTCGGGTAACGGCGGAGCCCTTTTTGGGACCTGCCTAACTTATCATTTCTTTAATTTTTCAATATCCTTTTCTGCCTTTTCTAGAGCCTCTTTTGCCGAAACTTTGCCGGTCGTGGCTGCTTCAAGCTGTGGATCGAGACGCGTTTTGTAGTCTGGATACTCGAGCGGCACTGTATGGAGCTTAGTGTCCTTCAGGTTAGCCAGCGCCTGATCGTAAACGGTTTTTTCAATATCCTTCATTTCTGTTGCTGCAGATTCTGCAGCTTTAATGTTTGCTACATTATCGTAGTTTTTAAGTGCCCAATGTTTTTGAGCTTGTTCACTGGCCATATATTCAAGGAACTTGGCTGCTTCTTTCGGGTGCTTAGACCCTTTTGGAATCTCGAGTGCAAATCCGCCGCCCTCATTCCAGTGGCCGCTGCCGGCTTCTTTTTCAGGAATTGGAGCAACGCCGATTTCCATGTCTTTTCCTGAGTCACGAATTTGTGTGTAGAAGCCTGCAATATCGATCCACATAGCTACCTTTTCCGTAACGAAAGGATTCGTTTGACCGCTGCTGAATTCCGCTTTGAAAGCCTGGACGTTTTTGTCGCCAATGCGTTTATTCCATCCTTGAACCCATTCCAGTGCTTCCACTTTTTTAGGAGTATTGACTGCAAGCTTGCCGTCTTCAATAAATCCTTTGCCGTCATCCGCATTTGACATCCAGCTGCCGGCACCAAAGCTGCCCCATAAAGGATAGAATCCAATGCGTTCATACTTCTTGCCTTTTTTTACATCAAGCTTTTTAGCATACTCTTCAAGCTCAGCCCATGTTGTTGGCGGCTTTTCAGGGTCCAGGCCGGCTTCCTTGAAGGCCTTTTTGTTGTAAAAGAGGACACGAGTATCAGAAGTGAATGGGACAGCATAAGGCTTGTCCTTATACATGACAGGCTCCCATAGATGCGGATAAAGATCGTTCTTTAAATCCTTGCTGATAAGCTTTGATAAATCCTCGGCCTGCTGATTATCAGCGCGATGTGCTACGCTGGCCAGGTCATTAACAATAACATCGGCTGGATTTCCGGCTGCAACGGCTGCGAGGTTTTTAGTCCAAATATCGCCCCAAGGAACAAATGTATGCTTAACTTCAATTTCATCCTGGGATTTATTGAAATCCTCTACAATTTTCTCAATAACCGGTCTCCTTGTCTCAGATCCCCAAAAACTCCAGAAATCGATAACGACTTTACCTTTTTTAGCAGAGGCGTTTGCTTCTTCTTCTCCACCTCCGGAACAGGCTGATAGCAATAAACTGAATACAAGCAATAAAATAAATGAAAGCTTGGCGTTTCTCTTCATCTTTCCATTTCCCCCTAAAATTTTTAATAAATAGTTTTTTGCTAACTGTCTAACTTTTACCCGTTGATTCGACAGATAAACTAGGGAAAAAATACTAGATTCTGCATAAAAAGCAACTTTTTGAATAGTTCGGACAAAAAACAAGATTTGGACTGACATACATTCTGCTTTTTTCGACAATCACCAAACATGTTTTTTACCCACAGGGACGTGAATTAAAACTGCATCAAGGCATTGCAACTATATATTTGCGTCACCTGGAAAATAAGAATAAAATTGTAGAGCACACAACACCAATGAAACATATGGTGTTTGCTTTATGGTGACTGAATACGATATTATGTAAAATATGGAATATGCTTTAATGAAAAGTAGGATGATATGAAATGAAACGAGCAAGATTAATTTATAACCCGACTTCAGGACGAGAGGCAATCAGAAGGCATTTACCTGACGTACTGGCGAAGCTTGAAATGGCCGGCTATGAGGCGTCATGCCATGCTACTACCGGTGAAGGCGATGCAACTAATGCTGCCCGTATTGCCATTGAGCGGGGATACGATACAGTCATCGCAGCAGGTGGAGATGGCACAATTTATGAAGTCGTCAATGGACTTGCCCAGGCTGAAATACGGCCAAATCTAGGGATTATACCGGTGGGAACAACAAATGACTTTGCGCGTGCAATTCATGTGCCCCGTTCCGTTGAAGCAGCTGTCGATATCATTACAGCTGGACACACGATGCCTATTGACATTGGAAAAATGAACGATAAATATTTTATAAATATCGCTGGCGGCGGACGGCTTACCGAGCTGACGTACGAAGTGCCAAGTAAACTAAAAACAATGCTGGGCCAGCTGGCCTACTATTTAAAAGGTATTGAAATGCTTCCGTCTATTAAAGCTACAGAAGTTTCAATTGAGTACGACGGGAAAATTTTTGAAGGTGAAATCATGCTTTTTCTTGTCGCCAACACAAACTCAGTCGGAGGTTTTGAAAAACTGGCGCCTGATGCATCCTTAAATGATGGGATGTTCACGATGCTTATTTTAAAAAAGACGAACCTGGCTGATTTCGTACGGGTTGCAACGCTGGCAGTCAGAGGCGAGCATGTAAATGATCCAAGTGTGATTTATGCAAAGGCTAACCGCATTAAAGTGGTGCCTAAGGACAAAATGCAGCTGAATCTTGACGGTGAGTTTGGCGGACTTGCTCCGGCAGAATTTGTGAACCAATACCGTCATTTCAATGTGTTTGTGCCAAAGGGCGAGCTGCCGGATGACCCGGCAAATCAAAAAGATTAAATTAAGCTGCAAAAACCTTGTTCACTTTGCCTGGACAAGGTTTTTGTTATGACTATGGGGGCAAAGGATGATTATTCGAAATGCAAAACCTGTAGACGCAGAAGCTGCCGCTGTACTTATTCTGTCAGCGATTAAGGATATTGCAGAAGCATTGACAGGTGAAACTGCTGAGCTTGAAATCCTGAGAGTGCTTAGGGATTATTTTAAGCGGGAAAAGAACCGTCTTAGTTACCGAAACTCTATCATTCTGGAAACAAAGGGAGAGATTGCAGGTATAGTTATAGCCTATCATGGAAGTGAGGCTGAGCAATTGGATGCTCCCATCCGTTCCCGATTAAAGCAAAAGATGCAGAATGCAGTAGTAGATAAAGAAGCTGAGGTTACGGATTATTATCTCGATACTTTATGTGTAGCGCATCAGCACCGGGGGAAAAGAATGGGTACGATGCTCATTGCTGCTGCAGAGGAAAAAGGCAGACGGCTGGGTTACGCAACGATTGCTTTAAACGTAGAGAAAGATAATGAGCGGGCGCGCAGCTTGTACAGCAGGCTGGGATATAAATTCAGGAAAGTAATCTTGATCAACCATCATAACTACGATTATATGGTGAAGAATTTATAAAGGAGATGATTAAAATGCTCCAAGGCTGGGTAAGAAACGGCGATATACGCATCCATTATCTCGATAATACTGGCACTTCTGAAAAGGAAACGCCGCTTGTTATCATTCCTGGTTTAACGGAAGCGGATGATGACTATGAAGAAATGATTCAGGAGCTTCTGCCGCGAAGGACGATTGTTATCACGCTTAGGGGCCGCGGCCAAAGCGATGCACCGAAGGAAGGATACACGCTTGAAGACCATGTATCGGACATTGAAGCGGTGATCAATAATATCATAATTGATCATTTCATATTATTTGGGTATTCCAGAGGGGTATCTTATGCGCTAGCATATGCCATTGAAAATCGGGGACGGGTAAAAGGACTGATTATCGGGGATTATCCAGCAGTCCATACTAATCTGCGTCCCGGCTGGGCCGATTTCTTTACAGGATTGCCGGATTGGAAAGGAAAGTCTGTCCTGGAGCGTGTAAACAAAGAAACGCTGGAAAGGATTGAAGCAGAATCTGAGGAGATCCACTTCAAGGAACAATTGAAAAAGCTGGATTGTCCTTTTTTAATTATTCGAGGCGGCCTGGACGGCGCAGCACTAACAGAAGAAGGCGTTAGGGATTATATGGATGCAGTGCCGAACGCGAGGGTCAGAGTGTTTGAAAAAGCAGATCATAACCTTTTTACTCCAGATTCAGGGCAGATGGTTCACACCTTTCAGGAATTTTTTCAGGAGATTGACCAGCGGGATAAGCAGTCACAATAAAAAATACGGCAGACAACACCGTATCTTTTCCTGCATTAATCAGATATTCTGTTCAGTGGCACTGACCCAGTCAGCATACAATCCGCTTCCTTCACAACCAGTACATTCGTAAATATTGTTATAGGTGAACTCATTCGGCGCAAATGTATGGAACCCTTTGCCGCTGCAATCCGGGCACAGACCCTGTTCTTCCATCCTGAGCATCCTTTTCTCAGCGTTTGCCGCTTTCCATTGTTGAATAGCATTAAACAACCCCATGTTACTCACCTCAAGTGTTTTTGCTTAACATGCGATAGTCCGTTATTTTTTATGCATAAAATGGAAACTTTGTTCCGAATAAAGAGGGCTTGTCTGAGGGCTTTGTCCCGAGGTTGTATTATATGGTAAAATACTCTCAGTCTTTGCCAAACAAACCTCTTACTACAGGTTATGTACAGAAAAGGATGAATGACACAATGAAAAAGTCTGCTCCAATAGCAAAAAATGATTATATAGATGTAATGTTTGAAGATTTGACCCATGATGGCGCAGGAGTTGCAAAAATTGAGGGTTACCCTGTTTTCGTGCCAAATGCTCTGCCGGGCGAAAAAGGCCAAATAAAAATTACAAAGGTTAATAAAGGATATGGCTTCGGGCGTTTAATGGAACTATATGAAAAAAGTGACACCCGAATTGATGTTCCAGTAGAGGAATCACACAAATTCGGCGGCTGCCAGCTCCAGCATATCAGCTATGAAGGGCAGCTTGCATATAAAGAAAAACAGGTTCGGGAAGTACTGGCCCGTATAGGAAAGCTGGAGGATGTGAAGGTTCATACGATTATAGGAATGGACAATCCATGGCATTACCGGAACAAAGCCCAAGTACCTGTAGGTGAAAGAGACGGTAAATTAATCGCGGGTTTCTTCAAACCGCGCAGCCACGAGATCGTGGATACAAATGAAAGTGTTATCCAGCTTCCAGAGGTCAATGAAGCGATCCAAACGGTGAAGGAAATCTGCAATGAGCTGGGAATCCCAGCTTATCATGAAGAATCCCATAAAGGTGTGCTCCGTCATATTATGGCACGCCACGGACAGCAAACAGGGGAACTGATGGTGGTCCTGATCACCCGTACAGCTGACCTGCCGCAGAAGAACCGGCTGGTTGAAGAAATCACTGCCAGGCTGCCAAAAATAAAATCAATCATCCATAATATTAACTCGAAGCGTACTAACGTGATAATGGGCGAGAAAACAAAAGTGCTTTGGGGCAATGAAGTAATTTATGACTACATCGGTGATGTTAAATTCGCGATCTCGGCATTGTCATTCTATCAGATTAATCCGGTACAAACCAAGGTGCTCTATGATAAAGCCCTTGAATATGCAGGGCTGACTGGGGAAGAGTCCGTTATTGATGCCTATTGCGGGATTGGAACGATATCCTTATTCCTGGCTCAAAAAGCTAAGAAAGTGTTCGGGGTAGAAATCGTGCCGGAAGCGATAGAGGATGCGAGACGGAACGCGGAATTGAATGATATAAGTAATGCTGAATTTGCAGTTGGTGCGGCGGAAACAGTCATACCGGAGTGGTACAAAACCGGAAACAGCGCAGACGTATTAGTCGTTGATCCCCCGCGTAAAGGGTGCGATGAGGCCCTGCTAAATACTATTATTGAAATGAAACCAAAGAAGGTTGTTTATGTATCCTGTAACCCGGCAACGCTGGCGCGTGATTTGAGGATATTGGAGGATGGCGGATACCGGACTGTAGAAGTGCAGCCTGTGGATATGTTTCCAATGACTACACATGTTGAATGTGTCTCTCAACTCATTTTAACGGAAGGCAACTAACCCATTTGGGTGTTGCCTTTTAAGTTTCCTGTAACGGATTTAATTACGGATTGCTACAGAAGATAATTGAATTTAATATGAAGCATAAGGCTGAGAATTCAAAATTTTGGCGGCAATAGCATTATATCGAAGGAGGAAGACATGGAATTTTTTGTGAAATATCTAGCAGGTATCGATAACCCCGACCACCGCGTCCGAACAGAGGAAATTTTGGCGTGGGTTGCTAGTAAATTCCCAAATTTGGAACCGCAAATCAAGTGGAATACGCCAATGTTTTCCGATCACGGCACATTTATCATCGGCTTTTCCACAGCGAAGCATCATTTGAGCGTTTCACCCGAAGAAGTAGGCATTGTGCACTTTAGCGATGACATTGCACAAGCTGGATACAGCGCTACCAAAGGCTTGTTTCGAATTCCGTGGAATGAGCAGGTAAATTACGAATTGCTTGAGAAAATGATTGAATTTAATATTCAGGATAAAGCAGGATATACGAATTTTTGGCGGAAATAATACATCACGCCTTATCAAAAAACGCATGACACGAAAAAATGTCCTGCGTTTTTGCAACTCAATTAAGGCGCCAACCGCTCCATAGTACACATATGTAACTGGCAAATCAGCTTTTACTTCCATTCGATTGATTAAGCGGTGAAAAACCTCAGGTGTTAATTCATTAAAAATTAGAAAGTGGAGAAGTTTCTTGTTAAGATTGTCAATGTTAATAACTTGTTTACTCTCTATTAAAATAAGTCTCATTCTTTTTATCTGCTATCCTTAATACGCATTCCTGTTAAATTTTCTTCTTCCATTCAATTTATATTCGGGTATAATAATAGAATGTGAAAAAAGAATGATAAGGTACCTCATCTATTTATCACTCATACTTACAAATGAATATTAAACTTGCGATGATTGTTAGGGGTCAAACTTTAGCAGGAGCAGTTTCTGGAGAGATCGCAAATCTTTGCGGCGCCGAAGGGTTCACAATCTCAGGCAAAAGGACAGGAGTAATATCAAAATACAAACATTATTATTCTGAAGAGATTAATACATGCGTTATTTTATATTCTGACGTCTATAAGATTGGAGTAATCCAATCTCTTTTTTTATGCCTAAACAGCATTGCTATTAAAAAAATAATATGGGGGAATGTAACGTGGCGCAGCAAGAGTTAAAAAGGGAACTAAAAAATAGACACGTCCAATTAATTGCGATTGGCGGGACAATTGGGACTGGTCTGTTTTTAGGTTCAGGTAAGGCGATACAATTAGCGGGTCCCTCTATCCTATTTGCTTATTTAATCGTAGGAATGGCAGTGTTTTTTGTTATGAGGGCATTAGGAGAGCTGCTTCTCTCAAATGCAGGTTATCAATCATTCACCGACTTCGCGGTAGATTATATTGGACCTTGGGCAGGTTTTGTGACTGGATGGACATATTGGTTTTGTTGGATAATGGTGGCTATGGCTGATATTATCGCCGTGGGTGTGTATGTGCAATACTGGTTCGATATCCCTCAGTGGATACCAGCTCTAATCTGTTTAATTATTTTATTGGGGCTGAATTTACTGACAGTTAAGCTTTTTGGAGAGTTAGAGTTTTGGTTTGCCTTAATTAAAGTAATCACAATTCTTGCTTTAATCATTATTGGAATCATTTTGCTGGTTATTGGATTCCAAACAGATACGGGGGCTGTTTCTGTAAAAAATCTATGGGAATATGGTGGTCTATTTCCTAATGGTGTATCTGGCTTCTTACTAGCATTTCAAATGGTTGTGTTTGCTTATGTCGGTGTTGAGTTGATAGGGGTGTCTGCAGCGGAAACAGCTAATCCGCAAAAAAGCATCCCATCCGCGATTAATAAAATTCCTATGCGAATTCTATTTTTCTATGTGGGGGCTCTTTTCGTCATCTTATGCATTAATCCTTGGGATCAGTTAAATGCATCCAGCAGTCCGTTTGTTCAGGTGTTTGGTTTAGTGGGTATTCCAATCGCAGCGGGAATCGTTAATTTTGTTGTTTTAACCTCAGCAGCTTCAGCCTGTAATAGTGGATTGTTTTCAACGAGCAGAGTTTTATATAATTTAAGCCGTCTTAAACAAGGACCAGCTCAGCTTGCTAAATTAAATAAAAATCATGTACCAAGTAACGCTTTGCTTACATCAACGGCTGTCGTTTCCATTGGCGCTTTTTTAAGTAAACTTATTCCGGAACAAGCATTTAGCATTGTGACAACCATTAGCGCGATTTGCTTTATTTGGGTTTGGGGGATTATCTTAGTTTCCCATATACGATATACCAAATCACGCCCAGATCTACGTAAAAAATCGACTTTTAAAGCACCTTTCACGCCGTTTATTAATTATGTAGTACTAGCGCTATTTGTATTTATTTTAATAATTATGTTATTTGCTGAAGCAACTCGTTTATCTGTATTAATGACACCTTTATGGTTTGCTCTATTATTCCTGTTGTATTTCGCCAGAAGGAAACCTGGTAAATAGGAATTGCAAAGAAAATTTCATACTTGAAATGCATCAGTTACCCAGACCATAGATTAATAATAATTTATGGTCTCTTTTATGCTGTAATCTCCTGTTTCAGCATCTTTTCTGACGCTGCCATCTAAGTGAACACCCAGCCTGTTTTTCCTGCTTGTGCAAGTCAAAGGACAATGGAGAAACAGATGACAAAGTGGCCCTTGCGGACGAAGGAGGGAAAGTGAATGAGGGAAATTGTTTGGCTTGTTATGGCCGAGAAGGTGCTGATGGTCACAATGGCCCCAATCTCGGAGTTAAGCCAAGTGGCAAAGGATGATGAGGATTTAAAAAATAAAATTAAACAAGGTGGCACTTTAATGCCAGCGTTTGAAAAGGTACTGACGGAAGAACAGATCAAAAATGTAGCTGCCTATTTAACTGAGGTAGTGGTAAAAAGCAGCAACAATTCTGCCACAAACTCACAGAACTTGTGGGAGCGTGCAAATTATAATATTAAAAAACAGAAAAGCTGACTCATAGGCAAACACTGCCTTTGAGTCAGCTTTTTTAACTCCATCTTCCTATTTAGTCCTAATTTTTTATGAAACTCCCTCAAGGCTCTTACCAGCTTTCTTCTGTCGCAGCTGCCTTACCTCTTCACGCCACCAAAGCGCTTTTTCCGGCTGTTTAAGCACTTCTTTAATTTCGCTAGGATTCTCAACAACAGGAGCTGATCCGCGCAGTGATTTTCCGGCAGTTTCTTTAACAAACAATGTAACAATAACAAGCCCGAAGGTACACATTGCCATTAAATAATAAGCCGGCAGCATTTTGTTTCCCGTTGCACTGACTAACCATGCAACGATTAGCGGTGTGGTTCCGCCAAAAAGGGAGGTAGCTGTATTGTACGTAATCGCAAGTGCACCATAACGTACTCTGGTAAAAAATAATGATGGCAGAGTAGCTGGCAGGGATCCTTGTAAAGCAGAGAGCAGAGCGCCAAGAATCAGCAAACCGAAGAATGCACCGTAGATATTTCCAGAACGAACCAGCATAAATGCGGGTATGCTGAGTACGATTGCACCGATTAATGCTCCTTTTAAAATACGGTTTCTGCCTATGCGGTCACTCCAATAACCCATGGCCATCACTAAAGGAATCATGGCGATCATAACAATTACAATCAAAAGCAGTCCCTTTTGTTCTCCGTAACCTAGTTCTTCAGACAAGTATGATGGCATATATGTCAGAACCGTATAGCTCATGACGTTATAAAAGATAACGATTGCTGTACAAATTAAGAGTGCCCTCCAATGCTCGGCAAAAATCTCTTTGAAGGACGTACGCTGATTTCCTTCATCTATTGCTTGATTCATCGCTTCAAACGCTGGGGTTTCCCCTAAGTGGTTTCGGAAATAAAAACCAATCAATCCAAGAGGCGCCGCAATAAAGAATGGTATTCTCCAGCCCCATTCAACCATGGCTTCTTTTCCAAGCAGATAAGTCAATGCCGTTACTAAACCGGCTCCGGCGATAAAACCTACAAGTGTACCAACCTCCAAACCGCTCGCCATAAAAGTGCGTTTTTTATCTGGAGTTGTTTCTGCTATATATGTCATAGCACCTGCATATTCGCCTCCGGTAGAAAATCCCTGTACGAGCCTGGCTAAGAGCAATAGAATCTGTGCTGCAATCCCTATAGCGGCAAAACCGGGAATAAGTCCAATACTTAATGTGGCTGCAGCCATTAGAATCATTGTTAAAGCCAAAACCTTCTTACGGCCGATGCGGTCTCCCATCATTCCAAAAAACATACCGCCTATGGGCCTTGCAATAAATGCAACTGCAAAAGTTGCGAAAGCATAGATCAACTGAAAGGAAGGATCAATATCAGGGAAAAATACCTTCCCCATTGTTACGGCTAAGAATGAATATATACCAAAATCAAACCACTCCATGGCATTACCAACAGATGTACCAATCATGGATTTTTTTGCAACACTGGCGTCGACGACTGTAATATTCTCTTTATTTAACGATTCTCTCACCATTTCCCTCCTGCTCTATTTTTAGATTCACGAAATACTCTACAAAATGTTTTTTCCCTAAAGACACCTTCTAAAACCTGAAAAAAATGTAAATACAGGACGTTAAACCTAAATCAATTAAAAAAAGAAGGCAGCTAACCCTTAGGGGAGCTGCCTTCTTGCTTGTATTGCACGAAACCTTTTCTAATTAAAAACTTGTTAAAAAGTTAGGTTATTCTTCCTTTAAAAGGAGATTATCATTCCATTTTTGCCGGCATAGGTACCCATTGTGGCCCCCATATAATTAACTATTACTTCTTTCGGATGAAATTTGTCAATTAGTTCCTGTTTAACTGCTTCTGCATCTTCTAGATTGCCAGTGTGAGTAATCCCGAAAATGGTTTGAGAAAAATTATTTCCTCTTTCCTGAATAATTTCAAGGACTCTTTTTTGAAACCTTTTCTTTCCTCTTATTTTTTCAAGAATTTCTACTTTGCCGCCGTCCACTCTTTCTAAGATTACTTTGATATTTAGGATTTTGGCTAATGATCCCTGAAATTTGCTTAACCGCCCGCCTTTAACGATATTTTCTAATGTATCTAAAAGAACTAGTATATTCATTTTTTCCCTGTATTGTGTTAGATCTGCAACGATTTCTTCCATTGTATACCCCTGTGCTGCGAGTTCGGCTGCCCGTATAATTTGCAGTCCATGGCCTAATGACCCAGCCAAAGTATCAAACACTGTCACATTGGTATTGGACAATTCTTTTCCCAAGCAAGCTGATTGATATGTACCGCTTAGTCCGGATGAGATCGTAAGACAAAGCAGCTCCGTATCCTTGCCGAACTTGGAAAAAGCCTCAGCAAAAGAGGCTGGGGAGGGCTGAGATGTTTTAGGAAGCTCATCTGTTGAAAACATCTTTGTAAAGAATTCCTTCGGGGATAAATCTACTTTCTCAGCATAATCTTGACCCCCAACAGTAACAGTCAATGGAACTGACGTTATATCATATTGCTTCATTAATTCCTCGGGTAAATCAGCTGAACTGTCTGTTATGATCTTAATCAATTTCCTGGTCACCTCTAGTAATTTAGAATGAATATAATTAAGTATAGCAGTTCTATAGGTATAGTTGCTTATTTATTGTTTGTGTCGAAAATTTATATTTTGTAATTATTAAATTACTTAATAGCAGTGGAGCCCGCATCTAAAAAAATATTGATTTATTACTCTCAAAAAAGGGTATTGATAAATACAACCTAAAAGGAGGTGGCCTTTATGGGAATCGAGGTATTATGCAATGTGGAAAATTGTAAGTACTGGGCAAAAGGTGATAAGTGCGTTGCTGACTCTATTTTTGTCATTGGAGAACATGGCAGAAAAGCTACTGACGTTGAGGAAACTGCTTGTAAAACCTTTGAACACCGCGAATAAATTAACGATCATTTTTCAAATCGCTATTTACTCGTAAAAGGGGCTGTTCAGAAAGTAGTTTTTCAGCCGCAACCCCAATATTAGCAAAACCCAAGAATGCTGTTAAATCAATATTCTTGGGTTTTTAATTTGAGTACATTATTTCTCTTAAATGGGCTTTTTAGACAGCCCTTTTTAGTCTGTCATTGTAAGTATCTGCGGGAGCCGGCATATTCGTCTTTATATGGTGAAGTATTAATAGAAATTATTTCAACTGTTCTTCCCGCTTTAGGAGAGTGAATCATTTTTCCATTTCCGGCGTACATAGCAACGTGATGAACTTTTCCTTTTCCTTTGTTATAAGCGAAAAACAGGAGGTCACCAGGCTGTATTTGTGTTTTAGAAACAAATTTACCTTTTTTAATCTGTTCAGAGGCATCCCGGGGCAATAGTATACCGTGATACTTATATATAGAATACGTAAAGCCGGAGCAATCAAATCCATATGCGGAGGTTCCAGCCCATAAATATGGCAGGCCTAAAAACATTTTGCCTGTATTCACTAAGTCATTGCTATTAGGTTTAGGGATTTTAGATAATGAAGCGTAGATATTAATATCGCTTTTTTTGATCCATTTAACCTGATTAGAAGGAGTCATAACCTGTACCCAGTCTTTTTCTGATTTTATAATAGGCAGCCTTGTGTTAAAACTTACCTCTAAAAACTTATTGCTTTTATCGTTATATAGAAAAGCAGTTTTTGCCTTTATATTTGCTGTTTGGCAATTTTCATACCCTGCTTTTTGTATGATGACTTGAGATTTTGGCATCCAGCCAGGATAACCATATTTGCTTTTAGATGTATATTGGTCTTTAACAGCAACTTGCACCCAGCTTCCGCTAGTTTTTAATACTTTTATTTCTTGACCATACAATCCTTGTGTTTCGGTTTTTCCCGTTAGCCATATGCGGGTAGAAGCTGTTGGCATTTTAGCCGTCCATGTTCTCATATCAACAGGATTTGATAAAGAATATTTATCAATTGTACGCTTAGTGCCAGGCTCCTTCCAAAGCGTTGCTGCCGAAACATTAACATATGTTTTAGCAGGCTGATTCGGATTATAGCAAGAAGGGCTTGCGGCATCGGCTTCCTTTGGATTAAACGGTAAAAAAACAGATAGAGCTAGTGTTGCGATAAGAAACTTTTTTAATTTCAACTATGTCACCTCTCGTTTTTCTATTAATATCGGTTTGCACTATAGACTATTTATTAACTTGTTTGAAAATTATCCGTTTTTAATACTGTCTTTAACATGATAGTAGCAAACAGAAGGGGAGAGACCGCTTGTTCATTTTTAATAAGGAAAAAAGGGCTGTCCTCTAAAGTCTATTACCGACTTTTGGACAGCCCTTTTAATTTTAAAGAAGTTTTTCAATTCTCCAGGATAAAGTCTCCCTTTCAAACCTTTTACTAGGGCAACCCACTTTCCGCCAATAAAGTTATCATATCTTTATTTAATAAAAAATTTTACTGAGAAAACATTCAAGATAACCGCTGGATAGTTAACTTCATTATTAAATTATCTTAAACAGGATATTGATTTTTACAATATTATAGTATTATAATATGGTAGTGTGATAATATGGTAGCGTACTAAAGTAAAGTTAAATAAAAAGTTAAAGGGTGGTCATCATAGATATGAAACGTTTAGCAACTGTGCTGCTTATAATAGCATCTGTATTTGCGATTGTGACAGGATGCTCCAATTCTGCTGGAAAGGCAGAGGAGAATACTCTTGTCATTGGTATAGATGATAAATTTGCTCCAATGGGATTCCGTGATGAGGACAATGAAATTGTTGGTTTTGATATTGACTATGCAAAAGCTGCGGCAGAAAAAATGGGAACAAAAGTTAAGTTCCAGCCCATAGACTGGAAAACAAAAGAAGCTGAGCTTAGCAGCGGACGAATTGATCTGATTTGGAATGGATACACTATTACGGATGAACGTAAAGAAAAGGTGCTTTTCACAAAGCCTTATTTAAAAAATGCACAGGTAGTCGTTACAAAGGCTGACTCGAAGCTTACTAAACTGGCTGACTTAGAAGGTAAAACAGTCGGTTTGCAATCTCTTTCTTCTGCATCTGATGCATTGAATGCAGCGCCAATTAAAGCAAAAATCAAGACAGTTACTGAATTTGCTGACAATGTCCAAGCCTTGTCTGACCTAAAGAGCGGCCGTGTAGATGCAGTCGTAATTGATGAAATTGTCATTAACTATTACATGACTAAAGAGGGCGAATCATTTAAGGTGCTTGATGAAGCTCTTGCTCCTGAAGAGTATGGCATCGGTGTGAAAAAAGGAAATGAGAAATTGCTTAACAAACTTCAAAAAGCACTTGATGAAATAAATAAAGATGGTACAGCCGCTGAAGTTTCTAAAAAGTGGTTTGGTGAAGATAAAGTATTAAAGTAATATGGAATATAAGTCAAAACAGGATTTCCAAAGGGAACCCTGTTTTGTTTTTGAAGAGAAATTATAAAATTATCGAGTTAAGGATAACAAAAGCAAGGGAGCTACTTCTAGCTCCAGCGCCCGGCCC
>NZ_PGVF01000042.1 GCF_002860285.1 Bacillus sp. M6-12 | reverse complement strand
GCAGCAACTACTGAAGCAATAGAAAATACAGAAGAAGACGGGCCGGAAACAAAAGAACCGGAAAAGAAGTCTTTCTTTCAACGGCTTTTTAAATAAGAAAGGAGATTCAATTGAAAAAAGTAACTGTGGTTTATGAGGATTATGACAAGGTAAGTCAGAAAACATTGCATAGGGAACAGCAAGGCTGGCAGATCAATTCACGCCTTATCATGGAATTAGATAGTGAGGGTCCGTTCTTTTCGTCTTATCCTGAGGACATAACAGGCGATGCAGTGGAATCTGAGGCCGCTGCAGCTACTTTTGCAGTCACGATACCCATTGATGCCGGAAAAGCATTAGCAGCCTTAGATGCGGATTCTGTGGCCTCTATGACAATAGCAGAATTAGGTGTATTTCTAACTGAACATAGTAAGAAATCTGAACGCTAAAAAATAGCGTTCTTTTTTATGTCCTAAAATTCGACTTTGCTGCAAGTACCTCTATGTAATCCAAAAGGAAGGAGGGAAATGATCATGGCAGAATTTAACCCTGAATTGATTAGGGCATTAGCAAACGGAGATAAGGAAGCACAACAATTAACTGCAGACTTACCAGCGTCACAAAAAATTACATTGGGAATATTGGTGAATAATCTGCGGGATAAAGAAAATATTGTCCCTGTTAATAGTGGGATGTCTATCTATGCAGAACAGGAAAGCAGATCTATTGATTATGAAGGAATTGGAGATGCGATGGCTGCAAGGATGAAGGCAGAAAGCGATGCAGCGGAAAAGAAAGAGAAAGTACGTGAGGAATGGATAAAAAAAGTAGCTGAGAAGGAAGTAGCACGGGCTAGGGCTGGATTAAAGCGTTCGGATCGTTAATTCAATAAAACTAAACTATATAAAAAGGATGGATAGACAATGTTAAATGATTTATTTTATGGTATGCGTGATGTGAAACATGAATATAAAGAGGCTGGCGTTACAGCTACTATGACAGGCGAGGCCATTCACTTACTTACAGCTAGACAATGTAATGTGCGTGTAGATGTTGAGGGAATGACTGGTAATGCTACTTTATCAATTAAATTTGAAGAATCTAATGATGGTATTACTTTTAATGAAATTGGTACTTTTCCTATTCCGGATCAACATCATGGCGTATTATTCGCTAAGTTTAAAGAGTATGTGCGGTACCAGCTACTAGTTAGCGGTACGGATCCTAACATGGATATTTCAATTAAATTTTAAAGTATCTACTGAAAAAATGGCCGTTAGCTTAATTGCTGGCGGTCTTTTTATTTTATCTTGGAAAGGATGGTTATAGGATGGCCAGACGAAAGAAGAAGCAGAAACAGAGGTACAAACGACAGCTGAGGAAGCACCAGCAGCGAATGGAAAAAAGTAATGAAATTGAACCGATAATTGAAAGATGTTTGCCCCCTTACAAAGAACATTTTATTGATATTAGTAAAAAGGGGTATGAGGAACGTAACCAGTCCTATCCCTCTTTTTTTGTCTAATATTCCCCGTTATCATCTCCATGAAAAGCCTCATAATTAAGTTTTGTTATTTCTTCTTTAGTAGGCTGTTTTCTCCCGAAATGTTTTACAGCTAAGATTTTTAATAGCTTAATACGTTCCCCATTTTCCATTTCATCCATTGCCTTTAAAATTTGTTCGGCAGTCATCATGTTCAATTCCCCCTAAAAAAACCTGAAAAATTGCTGCAAAATTTTTTATATGGCTTTTAGCTATCAATTATATT
>NZ_PGVF01000011.1 GCF_002860285.1 Bacillus sp. M6-12 | reverse complement strand
GAATTTGACTTGCTCACTTGCACATAGATGTGCCGGCATCGACGTTGCCACAGTACGTGGCGAACTTAATCGATGTTCCTTTGCATCCTTTAAAGTGTGTGCTCACTATTACTTGAAACGTTGGCGCTTTGTTTTGTTCAGTTTTCAAAGAGCAATTTCTCATCACCATTTCAGCGACATTTATTATCTTACCATAATAAAATTAGAATGTCAACTTCCGCGAATGATGTTTTTAATGTCTTTCTGATTAACTCCACTGTAAAGTTTTTCTCTCAGAAGCGACTTTATTATCTTACCATCATAATTTTAAGTTGTCAACTTCTGCGAAGAAGTTTTTTCTCCACTTAAATTACCAAGATTGCGTTGTTTTTCTAGCAACAAAATATATATTAGCAGAATAAAATCAAGATGTCATCTTCTACGAAAAGAACTTCATATGTTATTTAAAGTTCCTTCAATAATTGTTGGTGCATTTATCACCGGGAAAATTTAATACCCCCTGTCTAAACTCATCATTCATCCAAGGGGTTGTTGAAGCTTGTATATTATAATGGAAGAAGACGAATTGATGATTCTTGTTTCAAGTCTTCAATCATTTGCAGCCAGTTAATCGGTTTCTCCGGCAAAACTGCATAATAGGTTGTCAGGAAATCAACGACCAGACTGGCAGGTATTTCTGAAATGCTATCCTCGGATGGCATAAAGCAAAGATCCAGTCCCTCGACCGCTTCTCCATCATTTAACCAGGATGGATGTACATAAGGGAAATCCAGACGCTTGTAGCCAAGATGGGATAATACTTCGCGGCGTACAAAGGGATTCATCGCCTGTACCCCGCCAAAATCATGATTTTCCCCAGCATACGGGTTATAGATTTCAGCAAACATCCCAAACAGTTCTTTACCATTTGCTGCCGCAAGGGCGTTTAAGTCCTTCTGCCGATTTTGCGCCAGGAACCGCCCAAGGCTTAAACCAGGCTTGCCAATGATCGTAAAATCGGTCATGGCAATATTCCAAACCGGGTAGTAGCGGTATTCCGTTGCCCCGACAACTTCCCCCTCATGTACGGCTACAAAAACCCGAATTCCCGGATCTTCCAGAGGTTCCTTCCACAGGATGAATTCAAGCACTTCTTCTGGAGGAAAAACCTCCTTCATTAAGTTATGCATTTTAGGAAATAACTCGTCGTTTATGTTTGTTATCCTGATATATTCCATAGCTAAATTGCCTCCCCCTCTATTTAAATGGATTTTTCCATTCCATGAGCACCCCATAATTTCGCGATTCTTCATCTTCAAGATAATTTTCGACCACTTTTAATGGTGTACGTCCGCATTTTAATAAAAAAGTAATGACCGGATCCTTTATTTCTCCAGAAACCACTGCTTCTACATATCGATCGGGTGATAATTCATGCGAATGTTTATGGTACCCTGGCATTCTTCCGCCTCCAAGCAGCCGCACGAGCCCCAGCTCCACGACAACATGATACATAGCCTGAATCAGCAATTTACCCAGCCCCAAGCTTCGGTACTTTGGGAGGATGCTAATGTCGACAATGTAAAGTGTATCCCCCTCAGGACTATGATTCCGGATATAGCCCTTATCGGTTATTTCCTCCCAGCTGTGGTCAGCGCGTTTCGGATCGAAATCCACTATAAGACCTGTAAGCGATCCAGCGAGTTCACCTTCTGCTTCAATGCAAAGGGCACCTTCTGGAAAAAGTGAAACGTGATTATGTAATTGCTCCTTATTCCACCAAAGTTCTGATGGAAAAGGAGGCGGAAAACATTCGGATTGAATCGATATCAGCGCATCAAAGTCATCTTCTGTATAGTTTCGGACAATTACTGGAACTGGTTTGTTCTGGTCAAATACATAAAAATTGCTTTGATAAGCCATGTTATCGTCATCCTTCCATTTTATGTTCCCAATCCGGGTATAAATCAGTGCGCCGATCACGCCAGGTTGTTACAGACCCTTTCTCCCTTACTTCATATAGTAAGGAGAGATCCAGATCTGCTGTAATGATCATGTCACTGTTCAGTTCTCCTTCTGCCTGCAAACCTCCAGGCGGAAATGGAATATCATTTGGCGTAATGATTGCTGCCTGGCCGAAGTTTGCGCGCATAAAGTCAACTGTCGGCAGGGCACCAATTGTTCCTGTTAACACTACATACACCTGATTTTCTATTGCACGAGCATGGCTGGTGTAGCGTACACGATGGAAGCCATGGCGGTCATCCGTACAGGATGGACAAAAAATAACATCTGCACCTTTCGCTTTAGCCATCCTAACAATTTCGGGAAATTCTATGTCGTAGCAAGTCAAAATGGCTATGCGGCCTTTATCTGTATCGAAAACCCGCAGCCCGTCCCCTGCAGACATATTCCATTCATGGACCTCTGTTGGGGTGATATGCAACTTTGCCTGTTCTTCAATCCGGCCGTCCGGATAGAACAAATGGGCAACATTGTATAGTTTTCCTTCTCTTTGAACTACATGTGTACCGCCAATAATATGCATTTTCGTTTCTGCGGCAAACCGCGAGAAAAGCTCACGGTACTGTTCAGTAAAGCCAGGAAGCTCATTTATTGTAAGCCTTGTGCCCTGGTCGCTGCCAATTGAAAGCAGCTGTGTTGTAAAAAATTCAGGGAACAGCACAAAATCGGAACCATACTCCTGTGCTGTCTTAATATAGTGCTCACATTGAGCGGCAAACTCCTGAAAAGACTGAATTGTGTGAAGATGATACTGAACGGCAGAAACGCGTAATTTCATTGTACTCCCCCTATATCTTTCATAATATTTATATCGTAATTTTGATTCATATTATTTCAGCTAAGTATAAATATATATCAGAACTGTTACGGTTTGTAAAGCATTCAGAAAAAAAAATAATTTGCTTCATTATTCTATTCTGATTTTGAATAAAATTCAGGCGAATATAGGAAAAATATGTTAAAATAAGGATAAATTCCGGTTTGAAAGGAAAGTACATAATGAAAAAAGTAATATTATTAGCGGTTTCCTTCATATTACTTTTGCCTGCTATGAACGCTAAAGCCGTTGCCTATACTACATCCAAAGAAAAAAGCAACCTGGTTGATATTCGCAAACTGGATAAAACTATAGTAATTGATTTGCGCTACGCCACCAATAATAACTTTGCAAAAAAACAAATATACCCTTTGGCAATTCCGCTGTTGCGGAAGGAAACGGCTCAAAAATTGGTTATGGCTAACCGTGAGCTTTCAAAGAAAGGATACAGGATAAAAATATGGGATGCTTACCGGCCTTTTTCTGCCCAGCAAGTCCTTTGGAATGCTGCAGCACCTTCCCAAAAGCGCTTTGTGGCTAACCCGTTAAAAGGCTCCAACCACAATCGCGGAGCTTCAGTAGACATTACTCTTGCTGATAAAAACGGGAAAGAACTTAAGATGCCTACAGGCTTTGATAATTTTACAGCAGCTGCAGCTCCGGCATATAAAAAAATGGATCCAACTGCAAGGAAGAATTTAAATATCCTTGCTGCCGCCATGAAAAAACAAGGCTTCACCACAATTAGCAATGAGTGGTGGCATTTCGATGATTCAAACCGAAAAAAGTATCCAATTTTGAATGTGCCGTTAGATCAATTCAAATAAAAAGCGGAAGCGCCCTAGTTAAGAGGAAGAACGATGAATAAAGGCTGCTGCCATCCGTATAATCCGGAAGAGCAGCTTACGGTTGATAGACAAACAACGCAGACAGCTTTAAACATTCCACAATGATTCTTTGTTGCTGTTTATTGGCAGCAAGGGAACAAAGTCCATTCTGGATTTTCCCCTTTAAGCTTGGGGAAGTTCTTAAATATTTTCATGATAAAAATTAAAATCCCTTGGCTTATCATCAGCTAAGGGATCCCTTTTTTATATATGCGTTCTTCGGGCAAAGTCAACAAAACGAAATTTGTCAGGCCTGTGCCTTGATTCAGTATATTGAAACAGGCTGGCATCATCCAGGTAGACAAAATTCTTTATTACAACAACATTATGGAAGCCGTCCAGATCCAACAACTCACAATCCTCTTCTGAAGGCTGCTCGACAACAATTTCTTTTCTGGCAAAACTTATTTTCAATTGTAATTCATGCTCCAGATAATCATAAATGGAGTCCTCGCATATTTCTCTTGTTAGCTGTGGAACGTGCTTTTTATTTAGGAAATCCTTATCGAGAATAATTTTACTTCCACCGATTTCCCTTGTTCTGAGAATTTTCCACACATTATCCTTGGCAGATAATTGGAGCTGCTGCTTAATAAAGTTATCAGGCTTGATTAAAGAAAACTCGTTGACTTCTGTTTTAGGCTTGTTTCCCATTTTCTCCGCCAGTTCTTTAAAACTTACTAAACCGGACACGGGAAAATCGAGTTTTCCGATGTCTATAACAATCGACCCTTTCCCTCTTACTTTTTGAATATATCCCTTCTGTGAAAGCATATTCAGTGCCTTACGAATCGTTTCTCTTGATGTGCTGTAACGATCCTTTAATTCATGCTCCGAAGGCAGGAGCGAGTTCGGCGACAATTCACCGCTCTCAATCTGTGCGGCGATTTCGCCAAAGATTGTTAGATACTTGTTCGTCATAAAGAATCCCCAATCTATTAATTAGAATGCTGCAAATTCCCATTACCTGAGATTGCAGGTCTGTTTTATATTACCAAGTATACCAATAATGAGGAGAATTGATGGCTGTAATTAGCAGAGTTCTTGAAAAACTGTCTTGACTGCTGTTATGAAGTAACATTAAAAGCCCTATTTTAGTATTTTTTCATACTTTGTTTTTTGAACAAAAAGAGGAGAAGAAACAGCTGCCGCTACCCTTCTCCTCTCTTATCTAAAATTAAGCGGCCTTTTTGTTAAAAGAAACTTTGGACATTTTTGTTTTAGAGAATACGATTGTCAAAATGAATGGGATGACAATTGCAACAACCATAGCTACAGCAAACATTGAAATGTGCTTAGGCTGGATGGATAGAATTCCAGGCAGACCGCCGACACCGATGGAGTTAGCCATTACACTGCTGCCGACTGATACAACTGCAGCAACTAATGAACCGATCATTGCCGCAAGGAATGGGAATCCGTATTTCAAGTTAATACCAAACATAGCCGGTTCTGTTACTCCCAGGTAACAAGAAATAGCTGCCGGGATTGATACTTGTTTCTCTTCTTCGTTCTTTCTGTTGATAAAAATCATTGCCAGAACAGCGGAGCCTTGTGCAATATTTGATAAAGCAATCATTGGCCAAAGGTTGGTACCGCCAAGTTCACTCATTAACTGAAGATCAATTGCATTTGTCATATGGTGCAGACCTGTGATAACAAGCGGTGCATACGCAAATCCAAAGATAGCAGCAAATAGCCAGCCGAAAGATGAAGTTAAACCTGAATAAACAACATCGGAAATGAATGAACCAATGCTCCAGCCGATAGGTCCAAGAACCGTATGGGCGATAAGAACTGTTGGAAGCAAGGCGAAAAACGGTACTACGATCATAGAAATAGAGTTCGGAACGATATCACGCAATTTACGCTCAAGCATAGCTAATACTAGACCTGCAAGAATGGCAGGGATAACCTGGGCTTGGTAGCCGATCATTTCAATTTGGGCAAAGCCGAAATCCCAGACCGGAATATCCTTCGCTCCAGCCACTCCATAAGCATTAAGCAATTGTGGAGATACAAGGGTTATACCAAGTACGATACCAAGTATTTGGGATGTTCCCATTTTCTTCGTAATAGCCCATGTGATTCCGACAGGAAGGAAGTGGAACACAGCTTCACCAATCAGCCATAAGAAACCATGAACCCCCGCCCAGAACTGGGACACTTCTGTCAATGACTTTGTGCCGTTCTCAAGCAGTTTAATATCACCAATGATATTTCTGAATCCAAGGATAAGACCTCCGACAACTAGGGCAGGTATTAATGGAGTGAAAATATCAGCCAAATGAGCAATCATTCGCTGCAGGAAGTTCATATTCTGCTTTGCAGCGACTTTGGCTTCTTCTTTTGAAGTGCCATCTATGTCGGCATATTTAGTAAATTCGTTATAAAAAGATGATACCTCATTTCCAATGATGACCTGAAATTGGCCCGCTTGTGTAAAAGTGCCTTTCACTAGCTTAATAGACTCAATCTTTTCAACATTAGCCTGAGCTGGATTTTTCAATACAAAACGCATTCTTGTTGCACAATGAGTAACTGCTGCGACATTGTCTTTACCGCCGATGTATTCCAGTAATTCTTTCGCAGGGTCTGTATATTTCCCCATTTGTCTTCCCCCTATAAAATTGGAGCGCTTCCAATTTACCTTTTCATTTTAATTCTTATTTATACAGACGGTGGTTCCGCTTACATTTCCCGCCATGTATATACAAGTTATTGTTTACGCTTTCATTCTACCCTGTATATACATGTTTTGTCAACATATAAAATAACAATTTAACTTTGGTATATTTCTCCTTCAATTTTCCTGAAAAACGAGGCTTAAAATTCTAAAAAAAAAGAGGGCCATAATATGGTCCCTTCAGTGGTTTATTTTATTTATAGATAATATCGTCCCTTAATGATGCGACCTTTGTTAGCGCCTGATCGATATCGGGCTCACTTACTCCAAAATGGGCAAGCGCATCGTGCAGATGTTTAGCAATTGCGTTAAAATGTTCCGGCTGCAGATTCATTCCTTCATGAGCCTTAGCCATTGATTTACCCGAATACTGATTTGGACCTCCAAGAGCAAAGCTGATAAATTTCGACTGGTGGCGGATTTGCTTTTCCATATCAGTATCTTTAAAAAATTGATTAACCGTTTCATCTTTTAATACTAATTCATGATAAAAATAATCAACGACCTTTGCAATCGCTTCTTCTCCGCCAAGTTTACCGTAAAGTTTTTGTTCCATTGCTGTCACTCCTATATTCAATTTGTTTCTCTATTTTCCATATTTTGTCACTTGATAAAGTTTGTCGTCCGTCAGCAAGTGATGATTCAGCTTCAAAAAATAGTCTATTTTGGGCTATTATGAAGACCTTCCTCTTTCAGCTAATCAGCAAAGAGAATTCCTTTTGCAACCATGTTTCTTATACTCTATGCATGCTGACTTCCAAAACGTCTTCCTCCCCTTGATTGTTCTGCCATTATAGTCATTATGGCTCTCTGGGGGAAAGATATTCATTCTGGTAAAAACGTATATTCTTGATCAAAATGATGTTACCTTTGAAACTGCACCTGGTGCAGGCCGGCAAAGATCCCACCTTTTTCTAGCAGTTCTTCATGGCGCCCCTGTTCTGCAATCCCATCCTCTGTTACTACAACTATTTTATCAGCATTTCTGATGGTCGCCAGCCGATGGGCAATCACTAGGGTTGTCCTATTCTTGGCTAGTTCAGCAAGTGCGTTTTGGATGATGCTTTCCGTTTCAGTATCTAGCGCTGAAGTGGCTTCATCCAAAATAAGGATTGGCGGGTTTTTAAGGAACATCCGCGCTATAGCGATACGCTGTTTCTGACCGCCTGACAGTTTCAAACCGCGTTCTCCAATTTGGGTGTCATAACCTTCAGGGAGCGAATCAATAAATTGCTCCAAATGAGCGTTTCGGGCAGCCGCTTCGATTTCTTTCTGGCTAGCATTCAGCATCCCATAAGCAATATTTTCTCGGAGAGTGCCTGTAAAAAGAAACACATCCTGCTGAACAATCCCAATTTGTGACCTTAATGATTCTTTTGTCATGTCACGGATATCGATTCCATCAATTGAAATGCTCCCGCCATCAACATCATAAAAACGGGGAATAAGCGAGCAAATCGTTGTTTTCCCTGCCCCGGATGGGCCTGCGAAAGCAACGGTTTCACCAGCCTTGATTGTTAAATCTATATTTTTCAGGACGGTATTTTTATGATCATAGCTAAAAGTAACATCAGCGAATTCTATATTTCCCTTTAATGCTTGAACTTCAATTGCATCCTTCGCATCCTGCACATCAGGTTCTTTATCGATCAGTTCAGTAAACCGCTTAAACCCAGCCATTCCCTTCGGATATAACTCCATTAAGGCACTGATTTTATCGACCGGTTTAAATAAAATATTGACGTAAAGCACGAAGCCGACAAGTTCCCCATAGGACAATCTATTGGTGTAGCTGAGCCAGGCGCCAACAACAAGTACAAGCAGCGTCATAAGCCTTGTCATCATATAGATACCCGATGAGCTGAATGACATAATTTTATAGGCAGCGAGCTTCGCTAACCGGAATTTTTGATTATTTACGTTAAACCTGCCTATTTCGTATTTTTCATTTGTGAAAGATTGGACAACACGAATTCCTGAGACGCTGTCCTCAACCCGAGAGTTAACGTCGGCAATCTCACTGTACATCTGTTTCCAGGCTTTATTCATTTTCAGATTTCCAATCACGATCAGCAGTATAAGAAACGGCAAAACCAATACTGTTATAAAAGCCAGCTGCACATTGATCGTTAACATGATCCAAAAAGCACCAATAAACGTCATAAAAGCAATGAATAAATCTTCCGGGCCGTGATGTGCGAGCTCTCCAATATCAAATAAATCATTCGTAATCCGGCTCATAATATGGCCGGTCTTTGTGTTATCGAAAAAGGTGAAAGACTGCTTTTGAACATGATTAAACAGCTGCCGGCGCATATCTGTTTCGATATTGATTCCAAGCATATGGCCCCAATAATTAACGATATAATGCAGCAAAGTGCTAACGCAGTACAATAATAAAAGCCCTATGCTTACAGAAACGATTGCCGGCCAATTTTGCCCCGGTAGCAAGGAGTCTATGAACCACTGAACGGCAAGCGGAAACGCCAATTCGAGCAGGGCAACAACCACTGCACTGCTAAAATCCAGGATAAACAATTTCTTATGCGGTATGTAATAGTTAAAAAAACGGCGAATCATTCTTCTTGCTCCTCTTTTTTTTGAATAATAGGATTATATGATGCGGCATACACCGCCGCAAGAAAAAAGCATTCCATATATAGGAAAACCAGCTGTCTTCACAGCTGGCCATTTGCTTTATCAATATTTTCAGTTTATAACTTAAGCTGGTCAGGGAGATAACCCAATCTCAAATGTCGCTGTTTAAGTTCTGTGAAAAGATCCAATTACCTCGGTCGTTTCAGTAATGTTTACAAACGCGTTCTGATCAATTTCGGAAATAATCTGCCTAACATCGTTCAATTGATAGCTCGTAATTACGGTCATGAGGATTTTGCGCCCCTCACCTGAATAAGCACCCTGCCCGTCTATCATTGTAATGCCTCTATAAAGGTTGGCAAGCAGCTTTGCTTTCATTTCTTCCCCTTTGGCTGTAACAATCATAAGCGTCAATTTTATATGCTTTGTATGGATGGTATCGATTACTTTACCTGTTGCATAAATCGCGAGCAAGGTATTTAATGCTGCATCCCAGTTAAAAACAAAGCCTGAAACGATAACGACTACAGCATTCATCGAGGATAAAAGAGCTCCCAATGGAAAATCCTTTTTCTTCGTCAATAGCATGGCAACAATATCAAAGCCTCCTGATGAACCGGAGACGCGAAATATCATTCCGATGCCAATTCCAGTCAAAACTCCGCCAAATAGCGAGGAAAGAATGGGTTCCGTTGAAATTGGGGCAACCGGTATGACATACAAACTTACAGAAAGTACTACTACTGAAAGAATAGTATAGCTAATAAACCGTTTCCCAAGATATAACACACCCAGGATCAGCAAAGGAAGGTTCAGCAAAAAATTTAAAATACCTGTGTTTACAGGCGTAATGATTCCAAGCATGATGGCAATCCCGCTTAAACCGCTGCTTAGAATTTTGTGCGGTATCAAAAATAGGTTATAGGCGACTCCGACGATGACGGAACCAATGATGACTGTAAGTATCCTATACATGGCTCTTCTCCTCTAATCTGCTAAAGAATCGTAAATCTTATTATAGTAAAGTTTCAGCTTAGAGAAAACTTGAAAGTTTATTCTAAATATTTGCCTTTAAATGGCGGACAATCCAAATAACAAACCAGCCTTCTTTATTCTATGTACAAAGAACCTCTTATTACTAGTCCCTGTTAAACTTGGCTGTTGATTTCCGCTCTGGTCCCTCGCTTTCCGCTGGCGGTTCAGAAGCTCCTCGGCGCTTTGAGCCTCCAGGGTCTCCCCTGACCCGTTAATTCCGCAGGACATTGAATTGGCTTCCTTGAACTTACACCGCACGAAGGAAATGCGAAGCATTTTCGAGGAGTCTCGCACCTTCCGCTCTACAACATAGCTGCAAAATCAACAATGTGCTTTAATATAGCCTATTATTAAAAATCACCCCCGGCACAAAAAAGCCAGAGGTGTCAGGAAGAAGATTTGAGTTGCGGACTCCATATATCTTATGTAATGAATGGACATGTGTATAAACTCTTGTCCATAGGAGCCGAATTCTTAAGTAAAACAGGCTTGTGTTACCCCTTATTTACTAATTGATTTTGAGTATTTCCTTTGCTTCTTTTAGCTGAATCCTATCAATTTGCTACGATTAGACTATGTATAAAAATGTAAAAAATGACCAAATTCTCATTCTTTTGCATAAACTGAGCCTTATAATGAATATATATAATTTTTAAAAAATTTTGTATTTTTTCTCGCGTTGCTTTTCAAAACAATAGCATATCAACCATGGGCAGCCCGCTAATATTAAATAGGGAGGTATACTATGGAAGCGAATGAAGTACACTCAGTGCATTTCAAAGAACAAAGATCATTTTTCCAGTGGATAAGTTTTTTTATCCCATATTTTTATACGATAGGGATCATTTTAATTGTCGGGTGGATGATCACCTCGTCATCCATATTGGGCTATCAAACATTAAAGACGAATCCGGAAGCATTTCTTTTCCAGAATTCCGTTCCAGGACAATCAACAAATAGTAAATATCCGTCATCATCTGGAGCTTACAATAATAACATGAAGAATACGGTTACTGTCTCAGCAGCCCAAGATACATGGCTGAATATTGTAGTTAAGCCTTTTATTGAACCCCAATTTAACAAAATCATCTTGCGAGGGTTATTTTTACTGTTGGTGTGGATGCTGTTATTCCTTGTGATTCCTGTCGCTTTCGCACGTTTAAAAAAGTTTAAATTATTTAATTTGGAATTTGAGGTCGAAGATAAAGAACTTGCAGTCATTCAGACTGTTGAAATTTCCGGCGGAAAGGCAAAATTGATGGCCTATTTAACAAGTGACCATGCGGCGGGAAAAATACTTGATTTTTTAACTGCAGATTCCTCAATTATGTATCAAGAGGCATTGGAGTATTTTTTAAAGGAAATCCAAGTCGGCTATTTTTGCCACTTTAATTCCTCCTTCTCCTTTTCTATTGATATAGGCACTTTTCCAGAAAATCTTATTGATTTAGTGGAAGAATCAAAGGAATGCGGGGAAGCAGTAACTAAAAACAAAGTTGACAATGATCTCATTTTCAAGAAAAACTATCTTGTCTATCACTTTAGCTTTAATGGAATAGAATTTGTTACTGTGCTTAGCAGCTACTCATATCAATTTGACATATTTGATAAATACCTAATTGGATTGCTGCATAATGTATTAAATAAAAATGTAGAGAATATTGAATATATGGTTGCACTGACCTCTCCAACCAATGTGGAAACCGGTTGAATCTTTAAATTCCCCAAGGTAGTTCCCGCGATTTCGGATTCTAGAGGTCTTTCAAATATGGAGAGTCTTCGGCTCAGAAACGAAAAAGGAGTGAAGGAATGTCAGCAAAGATTAAGACTCCCATACTTAATAAAGCTGTTAAAGAACGGGCAGCAAAGAAATTAAGACAAGGAAATGCTTCAAAAGGTTTTTACTCCCAGAAGCCAGCAGTAACCGGAAGTATTGTACAACCCATTCAAGTGAGCAAGAATGATCCAATAGTCAGGAAAATGCTTGGCTTGGTATGACAAAACGAGTTCTAATAAATTTTTAGCCAGCGAAAAATCCAGCAAACGATTCCCCTACAGCGGATTATAATTGGTTCTTCAAAGATTTTGCATGCTTTTTTGCCATTTGCTGCATAATCATTGAACTTCCAACAAGGTCGGCTGGTTGTTTAACAGCCAGGTCCCTTAGGTTAACATCGCTTAATTCTTTAAACCTCTCTCCCTTTAGATATTTCCTGTAGAGCTCAATCATCCTCAATTTATTCACCCTTTCATTAACAGGGTTTCTGTTTTGGCAACAGATCTGATATTAATTTATGAAATGGACAGATTTACGGTGCGAAATTGTGGTATCCTGCGCTTATTTGCGCAGATGAAATAAGCGCAGGCGAGCATGTCTATGATAAAAATCTTCCCCAAAAATGTGTCCTTAACGCCTGCTTTTAATATAAATATTTTTGGGGAGTAAATACTGTAGACAAAATGTGTAAAGTAATTAGAGAACCTTATTTATATGGTTTAGATTTATTTAATTTGTTTTGACTCCTCGCCATTAATCGAATAACTGAAGGTAAATGCGGCATTTACTGAATTGGAAACAGAACAATACGTATCTCTTGAAAGTTTAATTGCCCTAACAACCTTATCCTCAGGCAGCTCCCCCTTAAGGACGTAATGAATATGTATGCCGGTAAAACGTTTTGGATGCTCCTCTGCGCGTGAAGCGTCTATTTCCATCGAAAAATGGGTTGGGTTTAAGCGCATCTTTGTCAAAATCATTATAATATCAATTCCTGTACAGCCTGCAATGGCATTTAATAACAATTCTGTAGGTCTTGGACCGCTATTTTGCCCTCCCACTTCCGGTGCCGCGTCCATTTGAATAGAATGTCCAGATGGTGTAGTGCCTGAGAATGCCATTTGGTTTTGCCAGGTTATTGTTGTTTTCAAATCCTTCATTCCCTTCTTAAAAATCGCAATCGCAAGTACTGCTTTGCGGTTTAATTCTGTACTAATGCTAATGCTAATAATATAAACTTTGCCGCCTCTGTTTATTATAGTTTTTATTAGAAAATCTGTTAACTATATCGCTTGACACTCGTTATTTATAAAAATTATAATTCACTTACATAAAGTAACCTAGTTATTTTTTCAAACAAATTGTTCTGCTTATTTCCATATAAGAATGATGAATAAAGGCATACTGCCCAGGAGGAAATATTTATGAAATTTCAAAGCTACCCCCATACCTTTGTCAGCCACACGAGCTTGAATGTGGCGGATATTCAGCGATCCCTGACTTTTTATAAAGAGGTAATAGGATTTGCGGTTTTGTATGAATCGGCCCAAAAAGCTGTTTTAACGGCGGATGGAAAAACTCCTCTTCTGACGATTGAACAGAAGGGAAATGTCTTGCCAAAGCAGCAGCGGACTACAGGTTTATACCATTTTGCACTATTGCTGCCAACCCGTTCTGCTTTAGGAGAAGCTCTTAACCATTTCCTTCAAATCGGATATCCGCTGCAGGGTGCATCAGACCACCTGGTAAGTGAAGCATTATATTTGGGAGATCCAGATGGCAATGGGATTGAAATCTATTCAGACCGGCCCTCAAATACATGGAATTGGGAAAACGGCCAGGTAACGATGACTACTGAGCGCCTCGATGCCGAGAACCTTCTTGCAGAGGCACAGGGTAAAAAGTGGGAAGGACTTCCGAAAGAAACCGTTATGGGACATATTCATCTGCATGTTTCCGAGCTTAAAAAGACGGAAGAATTTTATTGTCAGGGTCTTGGTTTCGAGGTTGTAACCCGTTATGGCAGCCAGGCACTTTTCATCTCTACCGGCCGCTACCATCACCATATTGGCTTGAATACTTGGAATGGTGTCGGCGCGCCTGCCCCTGCTGAAAACAGTGTTGGATTGAAATGGTTTTCCTTAGTGCTTCCGGACGAAGCAAAAAGAAATGAGGTCATTATGCAGCTGAGGAATATTGGAGCAAGCGTAGAAGAAGAAAACGGTATTTATATTACTAAAGATCCATCAGGAAATACGATTCATTTAAGGATTAATTAGGATCAATTCCCCTTCCGGAATACAAAACAAAAACAGACCGCATGCTGGATGGGGTCTGTTTGTTTAATTGGCTTATTAAGCGTCAAATACTTCCACTTTTTCCATAACATCGCCGTTTTTCATGCTGCGTGCTGTTTCAAGGCCGGAAGTCACTTTTCCAAATACAGTATGAACGCCATTTAAATGAGGCTGCGGCTCGTGAACGATGAAGAATTGGCTGCCCCCTGTATCTTTACCTGCATGAGCCATAGATAAAGAACCTGCTTCATGCTTATGCGGATTGCCCTCTGTTTCACATTTAATAGAATAGCCAGGGCCGCCTGCGCCTGTTCCGGTTGGGTCTCCCCCTTGGCTCACAAATCCAGGAATAACGCGGTGGAAAGAAACTCCATTATAGAAGCCCTCGTTAGCCAATTTTTCAAAGTTAGCTACTGTGCCAGGAGCTTCATTTGGAAAAAGATCAAATTCGATTTTTTCTCCGTTTTGCATTAATATGTATCCTTTTTTAGCCATTAAAACCATCTCCTTTTGATAAAAAAGCTCAATCCCTATCTTAGCATTTTTTCTACCCGAAAGGAAAGCAAGATCCCTTATTGCGAGTTCCTGCTCTCTTTTTGCCGATCCTTGATTAGTTTATCTACGCAGCATTTAGTAAATCTGGTTGAGTATTAGTTTATGATTTGCCGAGCACCCAGCGGCTTTTTGTAAACATCAGATAAGCGATATAAAAGAATATCCCTATGAATACTGCCGAGCTTCCTGCAACCAGAAGTAAACTGGTTGTATCATACACGCCGTAAACTAATTGTTTTATTAGTACATAAACGTTAAAGATCGGAATTAAGAAATGCTTTGGCGTAAGCTCATTTACAGAAGTGCCAATCAACAGGAAGTAAGGAATCATGGCTAACGTATATAAAGGAGAAATATAGTTTTGCGCTTCCTTCATTGTGTTGGCCATTAAACTTAAAATAGCAAACAAACAGGAAGACAAGAGCGCAAAACCGATGATTCCAACCAGCATGCTTAAGGCGAAGAATCCAATATGGTCTGTGATATTTAAAGCATCTACCAAATTCTTTGTGAAGTATTGAACCGTAACGATAAAAGTAATGACTGAAAAAGCACCGCTTATAACTCCAATTGCTGCAATGGTTAACCATTTTCCAATGATAATGTCCAGCCTCCTTGCAGGGGTCATAAGCAAAGCTTCCATTGTTTTACGTTCCTTTTCCCCGGCAAATAAATCATTTGCAGACGGCATGGCACCCATCAGTACTCCCAGTACGATCACAAGCTGGGCAAAGATCGATACAATATAAAGAGACATGTCCTCATCGCCAGTCAAGCTTTTTTCCCGGACTGTAAATGGATTAAATGCGGAATTATTCAGGTTCATTTCCTGCAGACGGGCAGCAACAATTTGTTCACGGGCGCCGGATAGGACTCTGGTGACATACTCGCTTGCTGATGATGAATCCACACTTGCAGAATCGGAATGAATCGTCACGGCCGGCGTCTTCATATTTTCAACCTTTTTAATGAAATCCTGATCAATTACTACAGCTACTGAAGCGCTGCCTTCATTTACTTTTGCAACCGGATCACTGGCCTTAATAACGCTGGCACGTTTATCCTGTTCAATCCAGCTGACGACCTCTTTATCTGCTGTATTATTCACGGCTATTTGCATTTTTTCGTCGCCCTTTGGCATAAAGTAGGAATCGGCAAACAAGAGAATTCCTACATTGAACAGAATAGGCAGTAAAACACTTAATAAAATAGTTTTTCGATCTCGAAGCGAGTCTTTCATTTCTTTTAAAAAGATATGCAATATCATGCCGTTTCCCCCCTGACAATCCGCGACATAAAGATATAATTCAAGTCACGGCTTTCTTCTTCCTTATAAAGCTGCTCATTAGAACCTTGATAAATCATTCTTCCTTTATGAATCATAATAATTGATTGGCAAAGCTGGGAAACCTCTTCCATAATATGGCTGGAAAAGACAATGGTTTTACCTTCCTTGCTAAGACTAAGGACAAGCTCACGGAACATATTAGCTGCCGTTATATCAAGTCCAGTGGTTGGTTCATCGAAGAAAATGATATCCGGGTTATGCATGATCGTCCGGGCGATGGTGACTTTTTGCCTCATTCCTTTTGAAAACCCTCCCACCCTGCGGTCAAGGTAATCCTTCATTCCAAAACGCTTCGCCAGCATATCAATTCTTGCATGGGTTTCAGGCTTGCTCATTCCATAAAACTTCGCAAAATACTCCAGGTTTTCTCTCGCTGTGAGCCTGTCGTACAGTCCAGTTTCGCTCCCAAATAAAACCCCCATTTTCGGTTTAATCTTCATTGGGTCTTTATAGATATTTGTTCCGTTAATAAATATTTCGCCCTTTGTCGGTTCCAGAATTGCTGACATCATCCGAAGCAGCGTTGTCTTGCCTGCTCCATTTTCCCCCAGGAGCCCAACAATCTCTCCTTTCCGAATTGTAATGGAAACATCCTGAACTGCATTTATGATTTGTTTTTTTTCTTTGAACTGCTTGGAGACATTTTTAATTTCAATCATCTTATATCCCGCCTTTTAAATTCGATGGTATCCCGTATTCATGACAACATCGTAACCCTTATTCATGCTTTTGACTGCGATTATGTTGTGAATAGTCGTTTTAATGTCGTAAAACGTCCGTTTACCACTCCAAAACATGGTAAAATGATTTCAACTAAGTGTGAAGTAGGTTTGAAAAATGATTAAAGTCGGCCTTGTCGATGATGAAAAATATGATCTTGAAAAATTGATAGTAACGCTTGCCCAAGTCCCGGATATAGAAATCATATTTTCCGTGAACAGCTCGGAGGAAGCATATGAATTAATAAAAAAGGCTGAAATCGATTTACTTATTACAGATATTGAAATGCCAGCCCTCTCCGGGTATGAGCTGGCCGATTTCATTAGCACCTATGCACTAGATATTAAGGTTATTTTTGTGACGGCTCATAGCGGTTTTGCGGTTCATGCATTTGATTTGGAAGTCCTCGATTATATCATGAAGCCTTACTCAAAGGACCGGTTATTAAAGGGAGTAGCCCGTTACCGGGAAAAAACGGAGGCAAAAGAGGCGCATGGAAAACTCATTCTCAAGCAAAAGACAGAAATGCAAATTATTGATAAAAAGGATATCATCTTTCTTGAACGTACAGGCAGATCTACGACTATTGTTACGGTAGATGGAGAATATGCCACCTATCAGTCTCTTAGTGAGCTGGAGCCGGAATTTCCATTCAGGTTTTTTCTTAGATCACACAGGGCGTTCATTGTAAATATTCATTACATTAAAAATTTCTCGCTCTATACCAAACATTCTTATTCTATATCGTTCCAGCACACTGCAAAAACAGCACTCATTACGAAATCAAATCTCGACATACTTCAAAAAGATTATTTTTAAAGGGGATTATTTGTGAAAGTACTTATCCTGGCCTTCCATTGCCTGCTTGCCGCGGCGGCCGTATTGAAAGGATTGCCTGCTCTTCTCGCTGCGGCCATAATAATAATTATGCTTGCGTCCAGCGCCTATTTATATAAAAGATTGCCTGGAGTGCCGAATGACAGCTTTTCTATTTTGATCCTATCCTTGCTTTCCATCGGATATTTACTATCCAGGCCTGTTTCTATAATCACCCTCTTTCTTATCTGCCTTTTGGTGTTTGAGTTTCAGCTGGCGAAGAGAAGCAAAGACAATAAACTAGTTCAGGCTGAATTGGAAACATTGAAACGGGAAATGAGCAAGGAAAACGAATTATTTTATCAAATACGCGCACAGCGCCATGATTTTATTAAGCATGCTAATACAATCCATTATTTGCTCGAGTCTGATCAGCCGGAAAAGGCAAGAAAGTATCTGGAAGAGTATTTGGGTGAGCTTGGGGAAATAACCGCAAGCATTAAAGGAGAAGAAGCACATATAGCTGCCATGCTCCACCAGATTGCGAAACAGGCATCCATGAGTAAAATAAAAGTAACTTTACATACAGAAGTCCCCCTTTCTTCCCTGCCTTTGCCAGATGTATCACAAATAAACCTGCTCCTGAATTTGCTTGACAACAGCCTTGAAGCAGCATGTCAATCTTTGGATAAAAACCTGAGAATATCCTCATCGATACATAGCGGAATCTACGTTCTTGAGGTAGTGAATTCCACTGCAAAGCTTACACTGGGGCAGCAAGAAGCGTTGTTCCGAGAATATGGGCTGACCAATAAAGGCGGTAATCACGAAGGGTTGGGGACTTGGATTGTAAAGGAGATTGTTGAAAAGCACAGCGGCCGTCTGGAATATAAATACGAAAACTCTTGTGTATCAATCAAAATGAAATTCCCGGTAATTAAAGGGGCAAAAGCAGCAAGTATTTAAAACAGTCTGCATATGCAGAGTAATAAATTAATGAGGCATTAATAAGCGTGTTTCATTAATTATATATGGCTCAATTTTTTGTTTGCATTGTTACATTACTGTTAATATTATTCATTTTTTATAGGGGGTACCATTATGGTGAATACTTGTACCAAATGTAAAACAATTATGACTAAAGCTCATCTAGACAGTTTTCCGATAAATCTCTATAAATCAGATGAAAAGCCAAATGAGCATACAATGAGCAGCATTGGCCCTTGCTATGTATGTCCCAGCTGCGGGTTTATCGAGTTTTATGTTAAAGAACCTGAAAAGTTTAATTAATAATCGGATTTGTCAATATTTAACAGAGATAAAAAATGCTCAGAGAAAAACTCTGAGCATTTTTTGATAGCAAGCGAAATAAACAACTTGCTGCGTAAATCTATCGTCTTTTTTCTCCACTTATTTTTCAACCAGGAAATTATTTCGCATAAATAACCAATTCTGCGGAAACGAGAGAGCCACGTGCCAGTATGTCATGCCCGCTAACTCATATGCATCCATCAGCCTGTATTTGGCGATGATGCTCCGGATATCTTCAAACCAGACAATGTGCTTGACATTATTTTCGCTGTAGCGGTACCAAGGCACAGCTTCCCGTTCAGAAAACTGGATAACTGATCCTTTAGTAATGGCTAAATTTTGTGCGGCCAGGACAGCTCTGGCTGTTACCTTATTCGAAGGGAGAGCCCAGTCATAGCTGTATAAGGGCATCGCAGCCTGTATTTTCGAGGGAGGAATATTGGAAACGGCATAAACCAATACCCTTTCCATCCAGTCCACGGGTGAAATTGGGTTGGGCGGCCCTCCAACGTATCCATACTCGATCGTCATGACCGCCACCAAATCAGCCACCTGCCCGATAGCCCGATAATCATGTCCCCCTGTAATAGGGTTTTGCGGCAGATCAGCTGTTTTTGCATGAACATTTACATGAAGAAAATTCGAGGCAATTGCAGCCTTCAATTCCCGTAAAAACAAAACAAAGTCACCTCTGTTTGCTGGAGGGATGAATTCGAAGTCCACGCTTACACCTGCATAATTTTTCCGGCTTACAAAAGATGCAATACTGCTGGCCAAATTCCTCCTGGATTGCGGATTGCCAAGTACAGCTCCAGCAAGCGAACCGCTAAACGCACCATTTTGAATATTTCTGATCATCAAAAGCGGATCTATATTTAACTGCCTGCACCTTGTTATGATCGGTACATCCTGTGCCTGAACGATAGCAGTGCCCTGCTCAGTAAAAGAATACGCTGCGATTGCTGCATAGGTTAAGGAAGAAGCCGCCTCTTCGAGATTAGGTGTTATCGTTCCATTAGCTTGCGGAACAATAAATCCTAATGCAGTAAGCTGCTTTTTATAAGGAGACGGAATTTCAATTTTACGGCCGACCGGCAGAGCCGCTGTGTCCAAGCCTGAATTCGACGCGAGTATTCTTTGGACACTGGTCCCAAACCGTTGAGAAATTCTCCATAAAGTGTCACCTGGCTTTATTCTATAAACGCGATTAAATAGTGAAGGTTCAGGAATGTACAATGCAAGTCCCGGAACTAAACCAGATGGCGATGGAAGGCCGTTTGCCGTAATTATAGTCTGAACCGCAACATTATAGCGGCTGGAAATCCCCCATAACGTATCCCCATAGTTAACTACATGAATTGCCATACCCCCACACCTTTTCATATATACTATTAAAAGCATATGGGCCAGTGTGGAAGTTCTATTACAAAATCAGCACTAAAACATTTTCAGCTAATTAAATTAACTCTTTAATATCGTAAAATTTCCCATTCTCTAGTTTATTCTGATGGATTAATTGATACAGTTTTTCTGAAACTAATACAGGAGTCCTCAGCAATCCTTGCTCCTTATAACCTTTAAACATGGCTGAATCTGCAAAATCCCTTTCCTCTGCACTCCTGATTCTTTCCTGCATACCAGTATCCATAATTCCAGGTGAAAATGAAATTATACTTACTTGTAATTTCGCTGATTTCTGTTCTAGAGCAGCTGTCCGTGTAAACATTTCCAGCCCTGCCTTTGTACTGCAGTATGCAGACCATCCGCTAATCGGCCTTAAAGCAGCCCCGGAGGAAACATTTACGACCACCTTTTTCATATCCTTGTCTTCAAGCTGAGAAATAAACACATTCATCAAGAGCACAGGCGCCAGAAAATTAAGATTCATACTTTTCTCGAGAGTTTCCCTGCCCAATTGGCCAGCAGGTTTAATGGGATCAATCATGCCAGCATTATTGATTAGGTAAACCTCATCTGTAGCGTCCTGGAGATGAGAACTTATCTTGGCAGCGGCCTTTTCCGCTTCGTGAGGAATGCTTAAATCCGCTTCTATGTATATCACTTTGCAGCCAGTTATTTTTGCAAAATCCTTAAACTCCTGGCTAAAAGACCTGGCAAGCAAAATACAGCAGTTCCCTTTCTTCATACACTGTTCTGCCAGACCTTTTCCCAATCCCTTTGATGCTCCAGTAATAATATATGTTTTCATTGTTCCATCTCCTTTTACCTATATATGGCTCTTTTCACTTTATCATAAAAAATATTATTTACTAACTAAAAGAACCAGGTGAAATCATAAAAGGAAATTTATTGAATTATTCGCCCTAAATATTCTTACATTTCTGATACTTGTTGTATATACTTATTCTTAAAACGAAATCTGATTTGAGGTGCAAAATGAACAAAGCTATTTCACTAGGCATTTTAGCCTCTTTATTTTTTGCATTCACTTTTGTATTGAACAGGGCAATGGATCTATCAGGGGGAAGCTGGATATGGAGCTCTTCCTTTAGGTTTTTCTTTATGCTTCCCTTTTTGTTTCTCATTGTTGGAGTACAAAAAAAGCTGAAGCCGCTTTTTGCCAGTATGAAGCAGCACCCGCTTCCCTGGCTAATCTGGAGCACTGTAGGCTTCGGGCTTTTTTACGCTCCCTTAACCTACGCATCGTCCTTTGGGCCTAGCTGGCTGATTGCCGGTACATGGCAAACGACGATAGTTGCAGGTACATTGCTGGCCCCATTTTTGCAAAAGAACAGAAAGGGTAATAAGCAAAGCTTCCCTGTGAAAGGATTGCTATATTCATTTCTGATATTGCTTGGGGTAGCCGCTATGCAATCTGGTAATGCAGGCCATGTAACCGCCAGGGAGGCCATTCTTTGTGTGCTTCCTATCCTGCTGGCTGCCTTTGCTTACCCGCTTGGCAACCGGAAAATGATGCAGTTTTGCGGTTCTGAGCTGGATACCTTTCAAAGGGTGCTGGGCATGACAATTGCAAGCATGCCTCTGTGGATCGTTCTCTCGATCTACGGAGCTGCAGCAGAAGCTCCTCCCAGTACTGGCCAGGTTGTTCAAACCTTTATTGTCGCTTTATGCTCAGGGATAATTGCAACCGTCCTATTCTTTATTGCAACAAATATGGTAAAAAACGATATGCATTCGCTGGCCGCAGTTGAGGCCACCCAGTCAGGGTCCGTTGTCTTTTCCCTCCTTGGTGAAATCGCCTTCCTTAATGGCAAAATGCCTGGGATATTATCCATGGCAGGCATTCTCTTGGTTATCACCGGCATGTGTCTGCATAGCCTATCCTCTGGTAAACCAAAGAGAAAGCCAATGAAGAGTTTAGCTGGATAAGCAAACCTGTTAGCTAAATTTAGCAAATAATTTTTATATCGCTTTATGATATTTAAAAAGGTGTACCCCTTGTTTCACAGCGGAGCGGAGCGTTTAAAACTCAAAAATCGTTAAGAAAAAATTACAGATCGCTTGAGATAGTTATGGCCCCTTCCGTGTTCCGACTTTTAACATTTCCTATGTAATCTTAAAAACCCCCGCCGAGTGGCGGGGGTTTCTGTTGGTTATTTCTTTATTATGGCTGGATCTTCAGCCTTTGGTTCTTCCTCTTTTATATAATTGTAATCAAGACGGTTTATCGGTTCAAAGCCCTCCGGCTTATAAAAACGGAGAAGGTCTTTTAAAACAATATCATCAGATATGCTCAACTGAGATTTAACAACTGATGAAACTGATGCGCACTCTTTTTTTGTCACTTCTTCACCGGTTGCTGTCTTGTAGCATTGGTCACCAATTTTAGTTGTTTCAGCTGACACAAAGTCACCATTCCTGAATGGAACAATTTGCTTCCGGTTTTCAGATAATAAATCTGATCCTGATTCCAAGTAATCCTTTGTGTCTATCCCCAGCAAATGCAGGACAGTTGACCTGACGTCTACCTGTCCGCCAAATGTGTGATTGGCATTACCTTTAACACCAGGTACATGAATGAATACTGGAATACGCTGCAGCATGGCATTATCATAAGGAGTAATTTCTTTACCAATAACATTTGCCATTGCTTCATTGTGGTTTTCTGAAATCCCGTAATGGTCACCATACATAACGACCATTGTATTATCATACAGCCCTGAAGCTTTCAGATCATTGAAAAATTGCTGAATAGCAGCATCCATATAATGTGCTGACTGGAAGTATTGGTTAACTACCTTATCTTCTCCAAATTGTCCGGCTGGGAAAGCTGTGTCCCCTTCATCCATTTTAAATGGAAAATGATTGGAAAGCGTAATGAATTTGGAATAGAAAGGCTGTTTCAAGCCTGTTAAAAGCGGCATGGATTCCTTAAAGAATGGAATGTCCTTCATGCCATAGTTTTTCGTATTTTCATCTGACATACTGTAATATTCAGCATCAAAGAATTTATCGTAGCCAAGTGACTTATACATCTCATTGCGGTTCCAGAAAGTTTTATAGTTGCCATGGAACGCAGCAGACGTATAACCTCTCGATTTTAAGATGGCTGGAAGCGCCTGGTAAGTGTTTTGAGCTTTGTTTACGAAAACAGATCCCTGTGACATTGGAAACAATGCGTTCTCCATCATAAACTCGGCGTCGGACGTTTTCCCCTGGCCAGTCTGATGAAAAATATTATCAAAATAAAAAGTTTGGTTTCCATGGGCAAGCGAGTTCAAGAACGGCGTTACTTCCATGCCATTAATTTTATAGTCAATCAAAAATGTTTGGAAAGATTCCAAAGAAATATAAATTACGTTCTTGCCTGCTGCCTTGCCAAAATATTTAGGGTTAGCCACTGAATGGTTTGCTTTAACATAGTTCTCTACCTCAGTTATGTCACTGCTGTCAGCAAGCGCACGCTGGCTCGATGATTTAGCATTCTGGATCATATCGTAAATCGTAAAGTTATATGTTCCCAAATATTTGACGAGATAGTTTCTGTCAAACGAACGGGTTAAAAGCTCCGGACGGTCCTTTTCAGCAAGACCTAAGTTAATAAGGAAAACCAATACAGCAGCTGTTAAAACTGCGAAATAAGATTTCCTGCTCTTGTGCTGAACCGGTTTGTACGCTTTAAGAACAAGCAAAAGAACCAGAATAATGAAATCGCTAAAGTATAGAATGTCCAAAATAGACATTAATGACAGCGCACTGTCACCAAGCTGTCCGCCATTTGTTTTGGTCTGCATCAGCACCGGCACGGTGATAAAATCATTAAAGAACCGGTAATATACCACGTTTGCATACAATAAGAAAGAAAGCAGGAAATGCATCCCTAATAATACAATATGCTGCAGACGCCCTTTAAACAACAAGGCAATACTCAGGAAAAACAGGGCAGAGCTCAAAGGATTTAAGAAGAGCAGGAATTTTTGAAGCGCGTTATCAATTCCTAATGTGAATTCAATTTTGTAAGCTGCATAGGTTTTTAGCCAGAATAGGATAACGGCGATGAAAAAGAACGCCAAATACCGCTGGTTCATCTTTTTTATAAGTTTAATAGTTTTATTCATTTTTACACCTCTTTAAAACAGCATGAAAGAAACGCATAGAGAGCATTATACCACACTTTTTACATGAATGGAGTTTTCAGTAAATTTAAGCATTTCCGGACAGTTTACAGAAGTTAATATTACCGTAACGAAAATCTGTATAAAATTTTACCATACCTTAACAAGCAGGGAAACTTTTTGTGACTTTTTTCATTTTTCAACATTTTTGATTTTTCAACATATTAACAGGACAACATGTACTACTCAGTAAGCAGAGCATTCATTTGGATCTTGATTATATCTTTCGATACAATAGTGCTGATAAAGGAGTGATAGTATGGCTTTACACCATTTTCATTTGAAAGCTAATTGGCCGGGACTTCGCAATGATGTTGGAGAAATCTCAACAGGAAATCTCCAGGCGAAGGTCTCCATTCCACCCGAAATGAACGGCCCTGGCATTGGCACCAATCCTGATGAAATGCTGCTTGGCGCCGCGGCAGCATGCTATATTATTACATTGGCGGCCATGATGGAACGAAGTAAACTGAACAAAAAGAACTTTGCTTTGGAATCTGAAGGCATAGTGGAATTTTCGGACGGAATCATTACATACAGAAAGATTATTCACCGCCCCAAAATCATTCTGCTGGACGATGCTTTAGACAGAGACCTCCGCCTTGCACATCGGCTGGCGGAAAAAGCAGAAGAATCGTGTATGATCTCCCGTGCCTTAAAAGGTAATGTAATCATTGAAGTTGAACCTGACATTGCAAAAGGCATGTAAACTATTCGCTGTCTCTCTGAGGCTCATGAGCTTTCTCAAGGAATGAATACAATCTATTCTAATTAGAGAAAGTAAACTATGGAGGTGAGCAAGATGGCAAAAAGAAAAACAGATCCTTCCACAATCGGACTTGGTTCATCACAGCCTGAGGGCCAGGGAACGACAAATCGGGAAACAGGTTCCTATACAGCTGATTCAACACGCAAGAAGAAAAAATCTCACTGACCTGCCTTTTGAAAGCACTTCTGAATTCAGATGAGAGGAATGGTAAGATGGACCGAACGATTGGTTACCTGCGTGAAATCCTTTCTAACTATACAGACCAATATCCTGAAGCACAGCAAATTTACGATAAAATCAAGCATGGCCGCTTCCCTTCCGAAAAAGCCCTAGTGAACGATTTAAACCACGGAGAAAGAGCATTGCTTAATCAGATTCTGCCGGAAGAAATAAACCATGCAAAAGAAGTGCAGGATGACGAACGCTACGTTCAATTAAATGAGGTATTTGAATTGCTTCCGCTATAAAAACAGAGAAAGAACCTTGTCCATACGATTGAATGGCCAAGGTTCTTTCTTGCTGCATATAAAAAGTTTAAAGTCTTTTAACATGTACAGAGGTCTAGTTACAGCGCCCAGCCCCTCGAGGTCATAAGCCAAATACTTCGGAAGGCAAAAAGCGCCTTCTGTCAGCACTTGACTTTGCTTGTCGGACTTGCACAGGACAACGCTACGGCAGCGACCCATCGCACGAAACAAAGCGGCAGCTTTGTGAGGATGTGCTGGCGTCGACGTTTGGCACAGGACGTGCCAGAACTTAGTCGACGTTCCTTTGTCAGCACGTGGGTCTGAACGGCGTTGCCACAGGACGAAGGTTGTAACATGGTTTTTGTTACAACACTGGCGACTTTAGCCGTTCTTCCTTTGAACAGGGCGCTTTCGCTTTTCAATGTTCCATGTCGCTGAGAGAATCCATATGGCTGGCAATCATGGCAATGATTGTACCGGCTTCTTCCTTGCTGAACATGAAATTTGTTTCATCTTTGATCATATCATCATCATCGGTGTATATACGATTTATTCTCTTTAAGACACCGTCACCTGTTTCCTGGACAACACCAAACTGATAGGTAACCTCTACATCGTTTTCCTTATAATAAGCGGTGACCTCAGGAGTTTCCCATTCAACGTCTATTTCATAAAGCTCAGTTTCCTCAGAGTCATCGTCAATATCGTAGACATTAACGTATTCAACATCATCATCTTCATAGTCATCATCCACTTCATATATGACATTGGTGTCATAATCAGTATCCATTTCATAAACGGCATCAGTATCATAATCAGTATCCATTTCAAATTCTTCATCCATGTCATCATCGTCCATAAAGTCATGGAAACTTTCGTGGACTGCATCAACGATATCCTCGATATCAGTCAGGACAACCTTGCTGGCTTGGACAAATTCAGGATCAACGGATTCCATATAAAATTCCTCATTATGCGGATCAAACAAAAGTGTACAAAAATATGCTCTTTCATCATCTTCAAGTTCAGTGTAAAAGTCGATTCGCGGATGTTTAGCCCCGCGTTCGATAGTCATACCGCCCTCTTGGTCGAACTTATCACAGATTGATTCAAGATGATCCTGTAACTCTCCGCTTACTCTGTCAAACCATTCTAAAGACATCCTGCATCCCATCCTTTCAAGGTTATCGTTGTTATTATTTCCGGTAACAAACGATTTCCCCATGCCATTTAAAACCAAAGTTAGCGGATGAAATTAGGGTGAAACTAAGAAATGCAAGAACGTGATTCTAAAAAAAACAGGATCGAGAAAATCCTATGCATTTTTTAAATCATTGGGAATGATCAAAATATTTGACCCCGGACAGCTCCCTTCTGCTCCCATTTCATTATCAGGGAATTCATATGGGTCTGGATAGGTGGCTTTCTTAACGGCAGATTCCAGTGTATTCTTCTTGCCCCATGCCTTTCCCCTCACCTCCTTGAATGATTTCATGGCCTTTTGGCGGTTGCTTTGCTTCCTAAAATAGGATGCTCCTGCATTTCCAGCTCCCAGCATGAATACTTATTGCCATTACAATGTTTTCCTTTTTATCCTAATTTTTTATACCCATTTTTATCCCCTTTATCCGTATGTTTATAGTGCTATTACCTTTAAATGTCACAAATTATTCAAACATTATTCAAATTACTAAAAATTACCTGTTTCATACGAGTTTCTATTATTTATAATAGTTTTATATTTTAAAAGGAGATGAAATGGTTGAAACAACGTTCGAAATTGATGTTGAAAATTGTTCCGCTCTTTGTGGCGTTACTTTTAGTAGCAACAGGGTATTTTTGGTATTTACAGAGCGTCAGCAATCCGGTGCCTGTTTCTTTTTCAACAATGGTCCAAACCATTGAAAGCCAAAATGGGAAAACAGTGGCGCTTGAGGAAAAAAGAGATGGAACATTGACTTTAACAACAAAAGACGGACTGTATGTTTCGAATGTTCCTCCTGGAAGCGAATCTGTAGATAGAATTATTGAAAAATACAATGTAGAATACACGTTTTCAAATAGCACCCCATATGGTAAATGGATCTTGATCGGACTGGTTGCAGCAATCGCCTCTGGTGCATTCATTTTTCAAAGGAAGGGAAAAGAAGGTTTTGGAACGGCCAGCAAGATGAAAAACAGCGTCGCAAAAGCGCGCCCTCTTCCTTCCATTACACTTGATGATGTCGGCGGTCTTCCGGATGAAATGAAAGAGGAGATTCATCAGACTTTAGCTATATTGAAGGATCCTGAAAGGTCGGAGAAAATTGGCATAAAGGCTCCAAAAGGAATTTTGCTTTACGGACCTCCCGGAACAGGTAAAACATTGCTTGCTCAGGCAATCGCCAAAGAAATGAATGCTTCCTTCTTCTCTACGAGCGGATCCGCATTCAATGAAATGTATGTAGGTGTTGGAGCTTCCCGTGTTCGCAGTTTATTCCAAAACGCCAGAAAGCAAACACCTGCTGTTGTATTCATTGACGAAGTAGATGCACTAGCCGGCAAGCGTAAACCTCAAGGCGGCGGAGATGAAAGCGAAAAAACGCTGACGGAACTTTTAGTCCAGCTTGACGGGGGACACAGCAATGACGGAATCTTGTTCATCGCTGCCACCAACAGAAAGGATATGCTTGATGAAGCGTTCCTGCGTCCGGGAAGGGTAGATTTTTCGTTTAATGTACCACTGCCGGATACGAAGGGCCGCCGGGAAATCATTGATATCCATACACGCGAAAAAAAACTTGCCGCGAATGTAGTTGCATCGCTTGATACACTGGCAGACAGCACATCAGGTTTCTCAGGAGCGGAACTGAGCTCTCTTTTTGAAACGGCAAGCAGACGCGCAATTCGCAATGGCCAGGACAAGATTGAAAAAACCGACTTGGACTTTGCGCTGGACCGCACTATTTTAGGAAGTACGTCCAGAACATTAAAGGATCCAGAAACAAAACGCCGTGTAGCTATCCACGAAGCAGGTCATGCGCTGATTGCTTCATTGACTAAACCGGGTTCTGTCCGGAAGGCAACCATTATCCCGAGAGGCGAAGCGCTGGGATATGTTGCACCTATTCCAAAAGAACTTCATTTATCAACACGAAGTGAATTGCTTGATCAGGTAAAGATGATTCTTGCCGGCGGAGTCGCTGAAAGAATGTTCCTTGGTGAACATAGTGTAGGTGTCGGCGGCGATGTAAAGCAAGCGAAGCATGTAATTGAGCAAATGGTTGAAATTGGTATGATGCATGATGGTTTCTCGCTTACCTTTAACAAAGGCGCAAAAGAAGCTAAAATGCAGGATATCTTTGATGAAGCCTTACAGGGAGCTGAAATGCTTATCGAAAGTAATCAATACCAATACAACCTCCTTGTAGAAGCCCTTCTCCGGAAGGAAACGCTTGAAGGCAGTGAGGTAGAAGAAATCGTAAACGGAGCAAGCCGTGTGCCCAGTTTAATTGGATAAAAAAGCTTTTCGAAATAAAGAGGATGTTCCAGAATGTGGACATCCTCTTTTTGCGGATTTATTTTAACTATTGAAGCAAAAGCTCTCCTGTTTTCTTATGATCTGTGAGGCTGTGAGATGTAATTTTAGATGGTGAAAGGGCATACATTGTGTCGCCAATATAGATTAGGCGATCAATTACCGATTCCCACTCTTCATACAACGGCATGTTTCCTGCTTCGACATGTGTGATTCTTTCATTTAAGGTAAATCCTTTGTTTTTATCTACCGTAAATGCAAGCGCCCCCTGAAAGGCCAGCTTTGTTTCTTCATATCCTGAATTCTTAACATCATTATAAATGTTTACAGGAAAAGCAAATAACCCAGTCTCCTTGTTAAAAAGCAATGCCTTATGGTCATAATTTAACGGAGAACTGGTACCGTTATCCCCAATGATCTCCGAAAATTTTTCCTTAGGGTTTGTTACATCCGTGACATCAAATATAGCCAATTTCACGCCGTCGGTCCGAATAAGCGGCTCCCTGCTTCCTTTTTGGCTGACCAGCTTTGTATGATGGCCAAACCCAATGAGATGGTTTTCATCCAGAGGATGAAGATAATCACTGAAACCTGGAATTTTCAGTTTACCAAGAATCTTTGGAACTTTAGGATCAGCTGCATCAATTACAAACAGCGGGTCTACCTGTTTAAACGTAACTACATATATTTTGTCTCCCATGAACCTTGCAGAGTAAATTTTCTCCCCCCTTGCCAGGTTTTCAAGATGGCCAGCCATTTTCATATTTTGATCCAGAATATAGATATTGTTTGATGAAGGAGTTCTATTATCAAACGTATCTCCTTTTGTAGTGGCAATACGGAAGTATCCTTCATGCTCATCCATTGAAAATTGGTTTAGAAGCGTACCCTTTACTCCTGCTGATTGCTGAAAATCTATTTTTGTGCCATTTATCGAAAACTTGTATATTATTGTATCAGGATTCCATACGAAATCTTTTTCTTCCTCACTTATCGAATTGTCGCTGACAGCCAAATAGATGTTTTTTGACGACATATAAAACTGTTCCCCGCTGCCCAGCTGTGTTGTAATTTCAGCTTTTTTTAGAGGCTTTGCCAGGTCAAAGGCAGATAGGATTGAAAAACCTCTTTCCTGGGACTGAGGAAAGTAGCTGATTTTATCATAGTCTATTATCTTCATCTTCGGACTGTCTGCACTATCAGCGTACATTGGCCGAAGATCAGCGTCCCCCTGGTCAAGGAGCATGTACTCTGGGTAAAAAATCGAAGCGATATAAATGATCCCGTTGCTTTTCCGTGATGAAATCATATGCCCTTCCTGTTTAACTTCTCTAATTTTCTTTGGCTTCTTTGGGTTTTTCATTTCATAAACGATCGTTTTAGTGAATTCGTAAAAGGGTCGGGAAATCATATTTTCCTTGTCGTGCCGTTTCTGGAAATTCCAATCCCCGCTTTCACTTCCTATGACAATTAGCTGCTGATCATGCAAGTAAAGTGCCTGCGGATAAAATGTATCATCATAGCGGATTTCCCCTGCTTTTTCCATTGTGCCTGAAGCTTCCTTAATGATTCTTATCTTACCATCTGAAAGATGATAAATATACTTCCCATCGGTTTTTACACTATCACCCTCGTCAATACCCGCGACCTGTACATTTGTTTCAGAAACATCAGCACTTTCTTTCGATCCGCCTGCTGAACTGTCGGATTTTTTCGACTCTTCCGCAGAATTCATTGTCCAAAAGCTTTGCCGCTTTTTTTCACGTTTTAATATCGTACGGAAGTGGTCATTCAGCCTTTGCTTGCTTCCGATTACCGGAAGAGACTCCTGAACTGTAAAGGCTATTTCTTTTTTTGAACCAAGCCTGCGCCCGGCTGTTGACTTAATATCTCTCGAGATATGGAGCACGTACCCGGAGCTATTGATTTTGTACCCTTTTTCAGGAGGCGAAATGACAACCGTTTTCTGATCATCATCAAAGGATAGCCGGCTATTCTGCCTGTTTCCTTTTTCATCTGTCACATAAAAATAGTTATCCTTCAAACTGGTTTTGTTAATTTTTTCGGTAAACATCACTTTCCACGCATGATTCGTTAACACTTGGTATGGAGCCTTAGCATTGAATTCATTTACAAGTTTTGGCTTTCCTGAAAGGAACACAAACATGAAAACACCCAAAAGACAAAGTACTATCCCGCCAACTATAAAATATTTTTTTCTCATTCTAACGCCTCCTACCTAACTGACGGAGGTTTTCTTGAATCGGTTACACTGTTATTTGTTTTAATTTGAAGGAAAAAGGAGATATAAATGATAACAAATTTCCACTCGAAGAGGAGAGCATAATTTATGCGTGATGAATTTCCGGAATTAAGTCACCGTCCCTACCCGCTGCCTAATTCACCATGGATTTTAACTCAGGAATGGGTAGATTTGCTGTTTATGCACTGGAAGATCCCAAAGGAGGAAGTGATAAGCATGCTTCCGCCAATCCTTGAACTTGATATTTATCAGAACGAAGCATATATAGCTATAACTCCTTTTTGGGTAAATGGAATGCGGGGCAGAAATTTGCCGGAAATCCCGCTATTCAGGTCTTTTATTGAATTGAATGTACGGACGTATGTTAGGTATAAGGGTGTTCCCGGGATTTTCTTTTTTAGTCTTGATGCCAGCCATCCTCCTTCAGTTGCGGGAGCGCGCACTTTTTTTGGTTTGCCTTACCGAAATGCAGAAATGGAAATAAAGGAGACAGAGTCAGCCTTCGATTTCCGCAGCAGCCGAAAACATTCCGGAAAAGAACCCTTTGACTTTCACGCAACTTATAAGCCTATGTCGGACTTATATCTTCCCGAGTCAGGCAGCCTGGAGTATTGGCTGTTTGAAAGGTATTGTTTCTTTACGGAACGCGGAAAGTCGATATACCGCGGGGATATCCATCATGACAGGTGGCGTGTAAAGAAGGCAGAATGCCAAATTCATCAAAACACGCTGGATTTCTCCTTAATAGGTGAACCGCTTTTGCATTATTCCATCCCAAAACGGGTCTTTTTCTGGCCTTTGGAAAAAGTAGGGAATATTGAAGAAGGGTAACTAACAGCCCGTTTCATTTGGCTAAATTAAATAATTCATAAGGGAAAACACGGCGGCAATATCCTGTAGAAAGCATCTTACGGTGAAAACAAAACAAAAGGCTGATTAACAATTATATTTGCAAAAGCTAATATTCTTGAAGTTGTTGATTTCCCGAAAAAATATTTGTAGCCATTCCCATCTTTCAGTATGTAAATTAAGCATTTTTGAATAATAAAAAGATCAATTATTTTGTGAAATGGCGGTGTTTTTAATGAAACAATTAGATTGTATCATTATCGGCGGAGGGCTGGCCGGACTGCAGGCAGCGATACAGCTGGGCAGATATGAGCACGAAACTCTCGTAATTGATTCTAACAGCGGCCGCTCCACTCTTTGCCATTGTTATCATAATATCCTGGGCTACCCAAACGGGGTAAGCGGTGATGAACTTAGACGGCTGGGCCGCGAGCATGCCTCTCAATATAATATTTCGTTTACGGAAGATTTTGCTGTTGAACTGCAGCAGGATGGTGATTCATTTACTGTAAAAACGAAAAGTCAGAAATCTTTTTCAGCTAAAACGATTTTAATGGCTACTGGAATTAAAGATAATATCCCGCCAATCAAAAATTTAACATCCTGCCTCGGTAATACTGTCTATTTATGCCCTGACTGTGATGGTTATGAAATAAAAAATAAACGCACTATTGTTCTAGGATCAGGGAATGCGGGAGCTGGTATGGCAGCAGGACTTGCCTACTGGACTAATGATCTGATTTTTATTAACCATAATTCAGCTTCAGTAGATGCTTCATTAATTGACAAATTGAAACAAAACAATATCAAGTACATTGATTCGGCTATTAAAGAAGTGATTGTGGAGGACGGGTCTTCTTTTAAAGGAGTAATGCTAGAGGATGGGGGGACTGTTGAAGCAGATCGCGGTTTTATTGCTTTCGGCGGAAATAAAGTAAACACAGAACTGGCAAAACAAATTGGATTACAAATAGATGAAGAAAACAAGCATGTTATCGTGAATCCCCGCACAAAAGAAACCAGCGTTTCAGGAATTTGGGCAGCAGGAGACATGACAGTTCACTCAGAACAAGCAGCAATCGCCATGGGAGATGGACTTCAGGCAGCGATTTGGATCCATAAAGCTTTGTTAAAACAAGACACTTCTTCTGCTAATTAGCAAAAATGTTTTTAATCACCATTCTGGTTGGCGTTCTATTTCAAAAACATAACTGTTTGAAAACCTCTGCTGGGGAGAAAATAAGCGGGAAGCTGATGTTTGCTGTAAATACAGCCAGTTGTGATTCAGCAAATGCAATGGAGGTGGCAGAATGGATAAACTGAAGGAACGGGATATTATAGCGATCCAAAATGAACAGGGAGAGGAATCAGAATACGCCGTTGAGGCTCTTTTTGAAATGAATGAAGGCGATTACGCGCTTTTAAGTTCGGGTGAGGACAGTTTTTTAATGAAAGTCGAATCGGAGAATGGCCAGCAGTATTTGGTTAACATTGAGGATCCTGATGAAAGAGAGAATCTCCTTGATGCTTATTTGCTCGCATCGATGGCGGATTTCGATGAGCCCGGTTTACGGCAATGACCGACAAAAAAGATGTAGTTAATTTTTCTGCTAATAAAAGTGAGATAGACACAGTCATATCCGGTATCTCCTTTACGAAAAGTCTAAGATCAGCCACCGCAGAGGAATGGTTTGTTTTTATTCCTCCCTATCAGGATCCGTATATTGGAGGAGCTGCCGGTAAAGCGATTATTCATTATAACCTGTATGGCAATAGAGATGTTTATATAAATACAACCATCATATTAGATGATCCCCAGCTGCATGAGAACAGTTCACACAGCCTCGTTTATGCAATTGCTGATGAAATTGTAAACCGGCTTGTCGGATATGCAGATACACTGCTCTCCGTGCATGCCGGCGAAAACTCTTATCAGGCGGAATACGTTAACAAATAACTTATAACCGGAGGAGGAAATCTATATGCTTAAGCAGCTGGCTGATAATATTAAAGAGTATGCTGTTCCGTTAAGCGGTACCGCAGATCTGGATGTGCTGGTCGAAAAAATCGGTAATGCCAAGATTGTCCTTCTTGGTGAATCATCGCATGGGACTTCCGAATTTTATCAAGTGCGGGCCGAGCTTTCTAAAAAGCTGATAAAGGAAAAAGGGTTTTCCTTCATAGCTGTAGAGGGGGACTGGCCGGCATCACAGCAGGTCAACCGATATGTAAAAGGATATGACCACAAGTTTACTAACGCTGAAGATGCTCTTCGATCATTTCAGCGCTGGCCTTCATGGATGTGGGCAAACAGGGAAATGATCGGACTTATTGAATGGATGAAAACATATAATGAAAGCGGCAGTGCAAAAGCAAAGGCTGGATTTTACGGTATAGATGTTTATAGCCTTTGGGAATCAATGGAGGAAGTGATCCGTTACCTGGAAAAAATCAATTCTCCAGACCTGCAAACAGCCAGGAATGCATTCTCATGCTTTGAACCGTTTATGCGGGACCCGCAAAAATACGCTGTTTCATCAGGGATTTATTCCGAAGGGTGCATTGATGAAGTCACTGCCCTTCTTACACAGATCAGGACCAATGAATCACTGTATCCGAAGACAGATGAAGTAAGCCTTAATCTAAAGGTAAATTCTTTGGTGTCTGCTAATGCAGAAAAGTATTACAGCACTATGGTCCTTAATGACGCGATGTCCTGGAATGTCCGTGACCTTCATATGGTAGCGGCACTTAATGAAGTGATGGATTTTTACGGGAGTGACGCCAAGGCTATTGTTTGGGAACATAACACCCACATTGGGGATGCAAGAGCAACCGATATGGCAAGAGAGGGCATGCTAAACGTTGGCCAGGTTGTCCGGGAACAGCATAATCCGGGAGATGTTTACGCTGTCGGTTTTGGCACATACAGCGGCACAGTTATTGCAGCCGATGAATGGGGCGTTAATCATGATGTTAAAGAGGTTCCGCCAGCCATATTAGGAAGCTGGGAAGATGTCATGTACCGAACCGGGGCCTACGATAAAATGCTATTCTTTGATGATAACAACCGCCATCACTTCAGTGCAGAAATTGGTCACCGGGCGATTGGTGTCGTTTACAACCCGGAATATGAACGATTCGGCAACTATGTCCCATCCGTCATGTCCGAACGGTATGATGCTTTTGTATTCCTTGATCAAACAAAAGCACTTCAGCCGCTTCAGCTTCAGCCATTTTTGGTCTGAAGCTAAAATGCCCGCTGAGCATCGCCAGCTAAGGTTGTGATGGTACTCGGGGCAAACTTAAGAGCTATCTCTTTTATAATTTTTAAACTTGTTTATTTCCGATCTAGTGACGGCCCGGAAGCTTCCGCGGCCTTTACGCCTGCGGGGTCTCCCTTACCCGCTTCTTCACTAGTAAACTTTTCTTAACATAACACTGTATGTGAAGCATTTTCGAGGAGTCACGCGCCTTACTCTCCAAATCAACATTGAACTTTAACAAACCAAATTTTAAAACAGTCAAAAACCTTGTCCAAGCGGGACAAGGTTTTTTAGTGACATTTATTTATCGTCTTCAACATAAGGATCGTGCTCATAAGCAGGAAGATCGCCAAACGATGTCATGATTCCTTCTTCGTCAAGCTCGTTTTCATACTGCTGGTGTGCTTTTGTAGGGAAAATGGTGATATTTCCTTCCATATCGACACCAACATAATTCTCATATGCCTCCACATATCCACGGTACTCATCATATTCAATCAACGTATCGTTATAATCACCTGGAGGCCGGTAAAAATCCGAGGGACTTTCTGACGAACCAAACGTTTCTAGCTCCTGCCACGTATCTTCGGCATCCCATGCAACATTTTCGTCTTCTTCATCCTTTTCAAACTTTCCAAAGGGCGGCATCAGCACCCCTTCTTCGATTGGACGGCTGTGAGATATACGATGATCTGGAGTATGGTCGACACAAAATAGGGTTGACGGCAGAGCCTCAAGCCGTTCCATCGGAATATCTTCCCCGCATGTTTCACACCGTCCATACGTCCCTTTTTCAATCGCTTCCAGCGCACGTTTAAGGCCGAATATTTCAAATTGGTAGTGTTCGCTTAAACCCAAATCTTTTTCCCTTTCATAAAGATCTGATGCCTCATCACCGGGGTGTTGGTCATAGCTGGAAAGTTCTCCAATTGATTCATGGAGTGTTGCCCTTTTTAAATTTAAATGTTCATTTCCCTCATATCTATCTTCTACATCCTTCAAGGAATTCTGCAGAGTTTCCCGAAATTGTTCCAGCTGTTTTGCAGTAAGCATAATCGCCAGTCCCTTCAAGTAGTTTTCTCTCCTACTATTGTTCACCATAATAACAGCAAACATAAAAGGGAAAACTTGCAAGGAAAGCAAAACCCCCCGATTCAATACGGAGGGATGGGAAATTCCTAACTTCTAACGTTTGGCACGGCCCTTTATTAAACTAAAAACAAATACAACCGCTGCGATTATTAGCAGCAAATGAATTAGTCCGCCTGCAATGTCGAAAACCAGTCCGGCTACCCATAAAAGCAAGAGCACCCCTATTATAGTCCAAAGCATCGCACATACCTCCTTTTTTGTTGATGTGTACTTGTATAATTCCCTTTCAAGATAGGGGCCAAACCTAGGATTGAGTCCTGAATAATATAAGTGTTTTTTTAAAATACTAAGAATAAAAGTGAATGGATGGAGTGAAAGAATGAAAAAAATTATTACATCACTAATGGCTGTCGTTTTAGTATCCATAATCGTCTTTGTCTGTCCTTCATATGCCGAAAACCATGAAAGCCAAACTAATGTCCAGCTTACTGAGACTCAAAAAGAAGAACTTTCAAAGTTGCATGAGGAAATATTGGCAAAAAAGAAAGAGTTAATTGACAAATATGCAGAATTCGGGATTATTACGCAGGAAAAGAAGGAAAAAATAAAAGCCCATATGGACACCCGTTTTTTAGAGATGAAGGAAAACGGCTTTATCTGTCATCAAAAGCATTGCGGCCACAGAGGGAAAGGTCACCACAGCCATGAGAGCGATCCAGAGAATAATAATAAATAACAAATTAGGATTCTGGCGTATCACATTTTTATTTTCAAATAACCTTGTCTGCCAATGACAAGGTTATTTGTTTTTTCAGTTTTTTAGTGCGGGCTGCTCCCGGAATACACGAGTAAAGGTATTCAACTATTCATTATCCTTCTGGCCATCAACAAATTTTCCGTAATCAGGGATTGCTATTTTATCAAATTCCTCTACGAGAGTTTTAAGGCTTTCAGACAGCAATAGCCCTTCCATCGGTATACCGTGCCCAGTCACCGCTATAGCCGGCTTCAGTGCCTCAAGCCTTTTCACTGATTCCCATGAACTTTGCCAATCGGTTGTAAAATACCGCGGTGGACCGCTTATTTCCTGCTCTTGCGTCAGCACTTTATAAAGGTATTCCTGCTTGACGGTCACAAAGGCATCTCCGACAATTAAGGCCCGATCTTTCTCACGGAATAATGAAATATGACCAGGTGTATGTCCGGGTGTATGGATCCACCGCCACCCTGGCATTCCTGGCACTGTTCCATCTGCAGGGAGAACTTCTGCCTTGTTTCCTAAGTCTATGCCTTCATTTGGGAACATCCCTGACATTTTTGCAACCATTCCGCCTTCTACTCCCATATCAGGTTCAGGGTAATCCCGTTTTCCTGTTAAGAATGGGAGTTCCAGCTCATGAGCGTAAACTTTTACTCCCCAATGCTCTGCAAGAGGTATCAGTGCCCCAACATGATCAAAATGGCCATGCGTCAAAATAATAGCCTCAGGCACACTTCCATGACCAAACAATTCTTCTGAAGCAGCGAGGATATCATCTGCAGATCTCGGCATCCCCGCATCTACCAGCACCCAGCCAGACGACTTACCCGGGGTACCTACGAAAACTATATTAGCGACCTGGATTGTCATACAGTGAATATCCGGGGTCACTTCCAGATTATCGCCGCTTCTAATTGTTGTAACTGGAATAAGCTTTTTGTCGATGTTATTATCCATGTAATACAACTCCTTTGGCATAAGATGTTTTTTCCATAGTGCTTAGGCGCCGGTATAAATAAAATCCTGTTTCTTTTTCTCTCCCTATTATTAGGTTCGAACTAAGACATTATGTGCTATACCATTCATGGCAATTATTCATTACATACCCAGAGTTTGGGTTCTTATTCATAAAAAACCTTCCGAAAGGAAGGAAAAACACATCGGAAGGCCTTGTGGCAGCATGTGCAAAAGCGGCTCCTGTTCAGAGTAATGGGTTGGCTCTTGACATCGATATCGCACGCTGCTTCCGTTTTCACACTCCTGGAATTTATTTATCCAAAAAAAGGCAAAAAAGGGTGATTCCCAGCAACTGGCTGAGGATCACCCTTTCACTATCTCTTTCAAATTAGTTCAGAAGTGAAAGTTTTTGGATGTGTTTTTTGCATATATTAAAAAACATCCTTCCGATTAAAGACAAAAAATGCCACAAATAAGGCTCCGGCCCACCATACGAACAGGACAGACATCGAAGAAAGCAATGTCATCCCATCAATAGGAGGAGCAATACCGTTTAAATACCCCGTGAGTTTTAAGTTAAGCATGAACAGATATTTTGCTGAGGTCCAGGATGATACCATATTGGCCAGAACAGCGCCCGATACTAGGGCTGCAAGCATAATGCCCATTCCCGCCGCTGTACTCCTGACTAGTACGGAAACCATAAAAGACAGAGTTGCTACGACCAGTGCAACAAACCAGACGAGTCCAAGATCCATTAGCAAAAACTTCCACTGGCTGACCAGTCTGACCGCTGAAGTATCGAGACTGCCATTTTCCACAGTAAAACCGGTAATGATCGGTGCAGAAAGACCTTTGTAGCCGAAAACCAGTCCCGAAAGAACATAGGAGATCACAGCTGTCATGGCAACTATTGCCGAAACGGCAAAAATAAGCGCAATGTATTTACTAAGCAGGATTCTCCACCGTTTTACCGGTCTTGTCAGCAAAAGCTTAACCGAACCTAAGGAATGCTCTGACGAAACCATATCACTTGCGATAACAAGAACTAAGAGCGGAATAAACATGTCGCTTGAATTCTCGATAAACATGCGAACAAAGGTAGGTGCACCTGGTTCTGATGGGTTTATATTATGATCCAGATAATATTGCTGCTGCTTCAGGCTGATTTGAAGCTGGTCTCTCCATTCATCCGATAAACGGCTGGACCCGAGCCTGTTTTGCGTATCAATGATGTTCTGCTGCAGGGAAGCCCTCCAGTCGGTTGTTCCGAGTTTTTCCCGCTGCGTTTCTACATTCTTCATTTGAGCATATGTGAATAAGCCAACCAGTATGGCTACTATAACCGCGATAATAAGTAAACGTTTCTTTGCCAGCAGCTTCATCATTTCATTTTGAACAAGTTTACTCAATCGTGCTACCTCCAGTCAGCTCAAGAAATAGGTCTTCCAAAACAGGCATCTTTCTGTTCATTTCCAGGACAGAAATACCGCTTTCAACCAGCTCCTTGTTCCACGCAGCAGCTTTTTCCTCTGTATATTCTGTAATGATCAGTCCTTCCCCAGCCTCCGATGGCTCAGTGAAACGGCTTAATATTTCTAAACCTTTTTCAAAAGGCTCCAAGCGCCAGACAGCTTTTTCCTGGTTATCCAAAAGACTTGACACTGATCCTACCCGCACTACCTCTCCTGCTGCAACGATAGCCACCCGGTCGCACAAGAGCTGAATCTCGCTAAGTAAATGGCTTGAAACGAGGACGCTTAGTCCCTCCTGTTCGGCAAGCTGCCGGATAAATTGGCGCATTTCCCTAATACCTGCCGGATCCAGCCCATTTGTTGGCTCGTCAAGCACCAATACCTTCGGGCTGTTGAGCAGGGCCTGTGCAATTCCCAGCCGCTGCCGCATGCCCAGCGAATAGGTTTTCACCTTATCATGTATCCTCTCCTGAAGCCCAACTAAACGAATAACCTCATCCATTCTGGCTTCTCCCACATTAGGAAGCATTCGTGCAAAATGCAGTAAATTGTCCCAGCCGCTCAGAAACGGGTAGAGCTCAGGATTCTCAACTATACAGCCTAAATGGCGCATAGCCTGGGTAAATTCCTTTTTTACATCATAGCCGCAAATCTTTATCGATCCTGATGTCGGTTTAATTAATCCAACCAGCATCCTAATGGTCGTGGTTTTCCCCGCACCGTTTGGGCCTAGAAACCCAAACACTTCCCCCGCCTGCAGTTCAAAGGAAATTCCTTTAATAATCTCCTTTTTGCCGATCTTTTTTCTCAGGTCCTTAACAGACAGTGTAGCATTTGGCACTATTTAACCCCCTCCTGCCGAGAAAGCAGTGCTGTAACCCGGTCAGCAATCATTTTATAGCCATCCTTGTTTGGATGAAACTTATCAGAAAATAGATAATCATTGATATTCAGCTGAAATAAATCAAAAGTAGGGACAAAAATAGTTCGCGGGAACTCTGCACTTAACTCCGCACTCCGTTGATTCCATTCGGTGACAGCCCTCGTAGTTAGCTGAGAATCTTCCAATTCTATAAATGGATTATAAAGACCGATTAGATAGACAGCTGCTTCACTGTTTTTCGTGCGGATTGTTTTGAGGATTGACTGCACATTGGCGGCATAATTATTTTGTGCTTTGTCAATTTCCTTTGGGTCAATATTCATCAAGGTTTGTCCTCCCTGAAAAAGATCGTTTCCGCCGATGGTAATTAGAATGGCATCCGCCATACCAATTTGCCGCTGAATTTCCTGTTTTTCAACCTGTTTCATTAAATCAGCTGAACGCTGGCCGTTAATGCCGAGATTATGAATGGTGATTTCCTTATTAGACTCCTGCTTCAGCATTTCAGACATAAGTCCTACATACCCTCTGCCTGTTTCATCCCCTGTCCCCCGGGTAAGGGAATCGCCCAGCGCGACAATGGTCATTGCTTCTTTTTTCTTCGTGTTTTCCTCAGTTGTGGTATCAGCTGTCTTTATTGGCTCCGGAGCTGCCCGGTAATAATCAATCAAAGCCCATGACAGGCTAAGAATAAAGGTTAATGTAAGCACAGCAGAAAAAATCGTTAAGCTTAAAACACTTTTCCGGTTCAATTGCATCTCCCTTTCAAAGAACTTCCTATTTCTATTAAATCACATCGTCTCTTTATAAGAAAAAAGTAAGCATTAACTATTCTGCCAAAGAACCAAAAGTTCAAGCGCCCTGGTTAGAGGAGGAACTGCTAAAGTCCCATGTCGCTTTGTTTCGTGCGATGAAACGCTGCCGATATTCCTAACGGTGGCACTAGCACGTCCTTTTCGTCGGGGCTGGGCGCTGGAGCTGGAGATAGACTCACTACTTCAATTATCCACAACTCTTCAATTTATAATTTGGTAAACAAAGAAAAAAACAAGCAGTAAATCTTACCCGCTTGCTTACTGAATGCGATTGTTCAGCCGTTTTTCCATAAGCCTCTTTGTACTTTCCTTTGGCGCCCAGCAATTGAATTGGTATTTCGGCATTGTTTCAAATCCTAATCGTGAACATAAAAAAGCCTTTTTTCCCGCTTCTTTTACTACTCTGTAATGGGCGCATGAAGCGCAGCAGTGAAACGGATTCATAAACTCTATTCTCCTCGTTGCTTACTTTCCGGCTGCCCCAGAAGGCTTTTTCACTTGCTTCTCTGCAGCCAGCATCCATATGGCGAGAAGAAACCCGGCGGCTGAAAGCATGGCAAAGAATAAATATACGGCATATATGTTAAAAGAATCATAAATAATTCCTGACACTAATGTAGAAAACCAATTGCCAAGACCATTGCCGATCGCAGAGTACATCGTGACGGCTGTAACCATAATATGCTCCGGCATGATTTCACGTACATAGCGAAGACCTGCGGGTATAAACAGACCAATTGAAAAACCCTGAATCACAGCGGACAAATATATTATTTCCAGGCCTGGCTGGGTAAAATAAAATATCCACCTTACAAGGGATACAGCGCTGGCTAACGCTATGACATGCATAAGCCCAACCTTGTTGATCAGCCTTCCGGCAACCTGCATAAATGGAATTTCAGATAGAACAGCAATCAAAAAAGCAAGACCAATTCCCGCATATGTTCCTCCCCTGTCTTCAATGAATAATCCAAAGTAAACATTATTCGCAAGGTTTGGCCCAAAAATCAAAAACGTAATGGCCAAAAACACCACAAATTTTTTCAGTCCAAAGATTTCTTTAACCCCAGCGAGAATATTGCCCTTTGACTTTGGGTTTTCATTAGGCATCTTTAGAGATAAAACAGAAGCAATAATAAATGCCGCAAAAAATACATAAAAGATTACAGAAAGGCCAATGCTGGTTTCAGAAGCCCTGCCAATAGAGAAAACTGCAAGACCAAATCCAAATGAACCAAATAGTCTGATATTTCCATAATTCAATTTTTCACGGGTGGAAAACTGTAGAGAAATACTGTCAGATACCGGAATAACGGCACTTTGAAAAACGGCTACAAATATAGCTGCAATAATAAATACATAATAATCGTCCGCCAGCAGGTAGGTAAGCCCCAGTAATCCAGCAAGAGCAGTTGTGAGCGTTAAGATCAGCCGGGGCTTTTGTGTACTATCACAAATCATTCCCCAAAGCGGCTGAAAGAAAATCATGATAACCGGGCCAATCGATAATACAGTACCAATTTGATAGCCATTTAAACCTTCCACTTCGCTTAAATAAAGGGACAGCAACGGGTATAGGCTTCCCATTGCAAAAAATACGAATAAATAAAACCCTTGTAAAATATATACTTGTTGTTTTACTTTCTTCTTCAACACGATTTCTCCTTATGTAACCCACAGTTGTTTGGCCCTTCCCGGAAAGAAGCTGCCAGGGCATGGATGTACCTTACCATACTATACCAAGAGTTGACTATATGTACATTTCAAAAGTATATAAAAATGTTCCAGACTAATTAGGCTGGCTGTTTTCTTCACTCGCATGTAAACATAAATCCATTAGAAGTTAAAAGGAAAAAGAACCCCGCTACAAAAGCAGCAAGGTTCTTTGATAGACTATTAAGATTAAGCTGATTCGGCTGGGAGAAGGATACTAAAGGTGGTTCCCTCATTCAAACGGCTTTCAATAAATACCTTTCCTCGATGGCTTTCAATAATCCGGAAGCTGACCATTAAACCCAGCCCATTGCCATTTTTCTTAGTTGTGAAGAAAGGCTCACCCAATTTCTTCAGCTTTTCCTCAGGTATACCAACTCCAGTGTCCTTAAAGGCCACATGAACTGACTTGTCTTTGGTTTCCGCCGTCACGGTCATATTCCCGCCATTAGGCATAGCTTCAATCCCGTTTTTCAGGAAATTGAGGAAAACTTGTTTTAAACGGTTTTCATCGCATGAAACTTTAATAAATGATTCATCGCATTGAAAATCCAAAGTGACCTTCTTTTTCTTTGCTTCAAATTCAACGAGAGACAAGACATTCTGGATAATCGGAATGATATTGCGCTCTTCCAGATCAACGGTCTGCGGCTTCGCCAGCACCATAAATTCTTCCACAATGGAATTAACCCTGTCAATCTCATCAAGGATGATGTCGAGATATTCACGCCGCTCCGGACTCGTTTCGTCCAATTGAAGAAATTCCGCATAGCCTTTCATCGATGTAAGCGGATTGCGGATTTCATGTGCAACTCCTGCAGCCAGCTGTCCTACTGCCGCCAGCTTATCCTGGCGGTGGACTATCTCCTCTGTCTTTTTCCGTTCTGTAATATCATTGCGGATCGCAAGATATTGATAAGGCTTATTTCGCTCATCCAAAAACGGAACTATTGTCGTGGATACCCAATAAAATGAACCATCCTTTGCCCGGTTTCTAATCTCGCCCTTCCAGACAGACCCGCTTGAAATGGTATCCCACAGGTTTTTAAAAAAGTCCTTCGAATGGTAACCTGAGTTTAAGATTCTGTGTGTGGAGCCAATAAGTTCCTCACGTGAATACTTTGACGTCTCACAGAACCTGTCATTTACATTTGTAATGACTCCCCGGTTGTCCGTAAATGCTACAATCGATGACTGATCCAATGCAAAGTGAATGTCTTTAATATCCTTCAGCGAGTTTTTTAAATCAATCTCAGCTTTTTTTCGGTTTGTAATATCTGTTCGAATAGAGACGTATTGATAAGGCTTACCTTTTCTGTTTAAAAACGGGACAATTGTTGTATTCACCCAGTAAAGGGACCCGTCCTTAGCCTTGTTGCGAATTTCTCCATACCATGTTTTCCCCTGTCCAATTGTTCTCCAGAGCTCTTTAAAAAATTCCTTCGAATGATAACCGGAATTAAGTATGGCATGATCCTGGCCAATCAATTCAGCTTCCGTATATTTTGAAATCTCAATAAATTTATCATTTACATATGTGATTCTTCCCTTTGGATCAGTAATTGCTACAATCGATGATTCATCAAGGGCAAACAGCAAATCTTTTACATGGATATCACTTGCGGCAAGCCTCCTGCTCAGCAATGTGCTGGAGCTGACCAAGCCTCCCAGTATCAAAATGGAAACGAACACCACAATATATATTAATAACGAACTTTGTCCCTGCGTTATTTCAGCAGCTTCCTGATACGTCATTGCTCTAGACAGCAGAAAGTTCCCTTCAATAATCGCCCCCGTAATGATTAAAGCGCCAACAGGCTTTAGCCAAAACTGGTTTCCCTTAACAAAACGATTGGAACCAGACAGAAGCCACAGTGAAAAATAAAACATTCCCAGCATAATCAAAACGGTCAGAGTCAGGACTGGCATATCATAATGGATTCCGGTCTTGAGTGCTGTTATCCCGACAATATGGTTTGCCAAAACAGCCAATGTGAGCAAAATACTGCCTTCAAACATATGAAAGTTTTTTAACCTTCTGTTCGTTATGGAATAAACGGCCATGCCTGAAAAAGATATACCAAGAATCATAGACAGAAACATTAGCGAAACATTTACTGAAATAAGATCCTGTACTATGGATCCAAAAAAATTCATAGCCCAAATCCCAATTCCTAAGGAAAAGGATGACCCCAGGAACAGGAACCTTCTATTTTTTTCCTTCGTTTGAATAAGTGTTATTAGATCGAGTGCGGTATATGCCGCGATATATGTTAAAATGATCGCTATCACAATCAATATCGGGTTTGATGAAAATATAACTGTTTCCACTACTATCACCTTCCCCTAAAGAATTATCTATCTTATTGTAATGGATTAAGGTGTTAACGGAAAGGACAAGTTTTTCACATAAAAATCAAGTATCCAGCTCTGCTAGTTTAATACTTTAAAGTCCCGCCAATTCTCCGGGAGCATGCGTTTATATTTATTAGAAAGAAAGCGGTCATCAACCAAATAAATCTTTCCTGTATCCGTTTCCGAACGAATCAATCTGCCGCCTGCTTGCAGCACTTTATTCATTCCCGGAAAAACATAGGCATAATCATACCCATTTTTCCCTGATTTCTGAAAGTAATCCTTTATAATATCACGCTCAAAGCTTAGCTGCGGAAGACCTACACCTATGATCACTACCCCATTAAGGCGATCCCCTTTTAAATCAATTCCTTCAGAAAATATTCCGCCCATTACGGCAAACCCAAGCAGCAGCCCTTTGTGATCTTCACTAAAGGAATTCAAAAACTCATCACGTTCCTGCTCATTAAAGGAAGAATCCTGTAACAGCACATTTGCCTCAATGCCAGCTTCCTCAAGCTTTTCATTAACATCACTTAAAAATTTATACGACGGGAAAAAGACAAGGTAATTTCCTGTTTCATTCTTTTCAATTTCTTTTAGCAGCGCGACAATTGGTTCTATTGCAGCCGGGCGGTCTCTGAACCGGGTTGAAAGCGGCAGAATAGAAACTTCTGTTTGCTCACTGGTAAAAGGGGAGCCGATTGCAATATGGTAATCATCCTCTCCGCCTCCGAGAAGGTCTGTGTGGTAGGAGAGCGGAGCCATTGTAGCAGAAAAATGTATCTTAGCACGAAAACCCTTGCCCATCCTCTTTAAGTGATCCGCCGGGTCAAGGCAAAACAGCTTTAGGCTTACATCATTTTTTATTGTTTCAGCATAAGTTACAAAACTTTCGTCAAACAATTTTGCGATTTTCAGGAAGGATTGGGCCTCGAAATATGCTTCTTGCAGGGCGGATTCGTTTCCAGAATTCCTGAGAAGAACCATTTCCGCTGCTGAAGTGAAATTTTCCAGAAGCGGCAGAAAACCCTCAGGCAGCTCGTTTGATACAAGCTTTTTTTCCTCACCGCATTGTTTTTTCAGCGAAATAAAATGGCTGTTTAAAGTGGAGGCAGTCTCAAAAACAAGGGCCTCGTTCCCTTTGTATTGGCGTTTTAGGTCGAGGAATACTTTTTTATGCAAAACAGCGGAAAACATTTCCCTTCCCCGGTCCACCAGATTATGCGCCTCATCAATCAGCAATACCGTCTGCCGCTTTTGTTCCTCTAAAAACCTTTTGAGGGACACACGAGGATCAAAAATATAATTATAGTCACAAATAACGGTGTCACTGGCATAGGCGGCATCCAAAGAAAATTCAAATGGACATAAGCTATGCTTTAAGGCATAAGCCTCGATCACAGGCCTGTTGATCAGGCTTTCATTCGTTAGCAAATCCAGCAGAGCATCATTCAAGCGGTCATAATATCCATCTGTATATTCACAAGTTCCTAAACTGCATTCTCCATTATTTTTAAAACAAATTTTATCCTTAGCTGTGATTACGACAGCTTTTAGTTTCAGCCCGGTATCCAGCATTCTTGAAAAAGCATCCTCGGCAGCCTTCCTAGCAACCGTTTTTGCTGTTAAGTAAAAGATTTTTTGAGTTTGCCCCTCGCCAATCGTTTTCACCGCAGGAAATGAAACACTGATTGTTTTGCCAATACCCGTCGGTGCATCTGCAAACAAACTTCTTTTATCTTCTATGGTTTTATAAACAGCTCCCGCCAGTTTTCTTTGCCCTGCTCTGTACTCCGGAAACGGAAACGAAAGATTGGCTATGCTGGCGTCTCTCTCTGCGATGTGGTTAGTTTTCCATTTGGCGTAGGGATAAAATCCTTTGAGCATTTTTATAATGAAATCGTGGAGCTGTGCAGCGGAGAATTTTCGCAAGAAGCTTTTCTGCTCCTCCGTGGCTGTTTGGAAATAAGTTAATTTAACATTCATCTCACTAAGGCCATGATCCATAGCATAAATATATGCATAACACATTGCCTGGCCCCAGTGAACTGGATAACTATCTTCTTCAATTTCGTCTAAATCGCCGGCTGTGGACTTAATCTCCTCTATCGTTACATCATTGCCATTGAAAAGAAGTCCATCACATCGTCCCTCAATAATAAAAACTAACTCTTCAAATGAAATTTCGGTTTTTAGGAATACCTCGCTTTGATCATTGCCGCTATAATCACTCTGCAGCTTCACATGTGCCTTGGTACCTTCAGAAAGCGGGACAGCCGTCCTAAAACGGGAAGAAATGCTTCCGCTGCGGTATACGTATTCCACAAGATTTCTTACCGATACCCTGTAAAGCATAATATTTCTCCCCATTCTGTATGTATTATTTCTAACTTAATCTCTGTGTTATGAATTTAAAAGCCTTTATGATATATGCAGCTCCGGGAGTAAAGCACACAAGCATGAGATCAGCTGCAAGCTAAAGAGGAATTGCAGAAGACTTCGTCATTTACACCTTTTGATTAAAAATATATTTCATCGCTGCCTATTTTTCTTCAGCAAAGCAAAAGGCACCTTTATCAGGTGCCTATCAAAAAACCGTTCTATTATGCTTGTGTAATTCTTGGATTATTAATGGCCTGCAGCATTTTCGTACTGGCAGTCATTTCACTGCCGCAAAGTGGGCAAGTCAGGCTTCCTTCTGTTCTAAAATTATCACGAACCCAGCCTTTGCACGTATCGGAGGTACATTCCCATACTTTTGTTTCTTCCGGTGGTACTTCTTCAACATTTTTGCGATTATACATGCATCCCACTCCTTTAACGTCATTTGGTTATTTGCGACTTTTGCCTTAACAGTCTTACATATAAATATTATGAAATAATTGCGTTACCAATGCTGACGTCTTATTTCATTATACCATAAATACCCTCCAACAGGAAGCAGGCCGCTCATTAGAAATGCGCAAGCGCTCTCCACTAAAGGAACGCCGAGTAAGGAACTAAGGCTACCCTTTGGCAGCTACATTTGTATTAGTTAATAGGTGGTTCTCTAATTAAAAAATGAAAAAAATCCCCAGCAGCCATTAAAAGCTGCGGAAGATTTCATTAAGTATATTTAGCCGGTCTGGCCGGGATAGTCCCGCATCCAGATCCGGTTAATCATAGCCTCCAACATATATGAAGACTAAGGAGAGTATATCGCGTTTCAACCTAAAACAATGAAAGCCCTGCCTCTCTCTCATCCTTACGGTTCCTAGACCGCGCCAGTAGAATCAGATTCAAGCATTTTATTAAAGGTGAAGACGTTCAAGCCGTTAATGATTTTTACATGGATAAAAGTAATTAAGGAGTTACGTGAACGAAGAATTACATCTGCGGATATTTGTTTACGGACTTCTGCATCACCAACAGCTCTATGGCTGTGGGAAATCCGTATGTGATGTGTGATTTTAAGAAATCACATTTGCTTTAATAAAATGAATATGCAATTTACCCTCCTGATGTTATGTTCCCGTTCCTAGGAAGTCTAAACATCAGAAATTGAATTGTAACACAGAAATAAATAATTGTCAAAAAAAGTTTGAGAACTTAAAGCTGCTGCCTCCAGAAACACACTATCCAACTTAAGGATTATTTGGAAATATTTTATAGTTAAAACCTGAAGAGGATGGTAGAATGTTAGCTGTGATTATTATTTGAATTCCGAAACTTTTTCCCTCTATATACGACTAATGCATACAGGAGGTTTACATGAACAGCAAGCTTCAAGAGATATATGATAAATATCACCAAAGCCTATTTCAATTTTTATTTTATATGGTAAAGAACCGGGAACAAGCAGAAGACCTGGTTCAGGAGGTATATATAAGAGTTCTCAATTCCTACAGCCATTTTGAAGGCCGCAGCAGTGAAAAAACATGGATTTTTTCGATTGCACGCCATGCTGCCCTCGATTATCTCCGCAAACAGAACAGATGGAGCCAGCGAATTTTTTCAGCCTTCGATTTAACAAAAAGGCCTATACACGATACTTCCCCGCTCCCGGAAGAAATCGCTGTCCAGAATGAGCTGATTCAGCAGATGTACCGTTGCCTTGATAAATGTACGGTTGACCAGCGATCAGTTGTTATTCTTCGCTATATTCAAACATTATCCATTTCAGAAACTGCCCAAATCCTTGGCTGGACGGAAGGAAAAGTCAAGACCACACAGCATCGTGCCATTCAGGTGTTAAAAGCAAACATGAGAGAATTATCAGAGAAGGAGGAATCCATCGATGAAAAAATCCAATTACCAAGATAGCGATATCGAAAAAATACTGCAGCAAATGCCTGAAGTCACGGATCTCCGCAAAAGCTCACAAGTTTTGGAGCGAGCTGAAATGTTCTCCAGAAAACGGAAAGGCTTTAGCTGGGTCATTCCTGCTGCTGCATCTGCAGCCGCCATTCTGCTTTTTCTTTTGATCAGTACTTCATTCTTCCAGCATGAGAGAAAGGCAGGCAATGCTGGGGTGAATCAAAAAGTGGAACTAGCAGCTAAAGAGGCCCCTGATAGAGATGATGCAATTGCAGAGAAACGTTTCACTGTAATGCCCGATCAGAAATTTATCACATTTTCCATTACTGGTATGGATCAGGCAGGACCTATAATGCCGCTTAATGTTCCTATAAGTTTGATTATAGATGATAATGACTCCCCGGCTGCCCTGTACACTAAATACATTAACAAGCTGGAAAATGATAAGTGGGGATTGGCACCTTTGGACTTTAAAAACCATGCCACTTTCACTGAAGCTTCGGACAGCAATGGAAAGAAAAAGCTTATCGTTAATATGATAGAAAATAGTTCCTTAAGCGTTTCGTCAGCTGGCACTTCCTTTGTGGATTCATTGAGGGAGTCCTTCCGCTGGCATGGATTCAGCCAAATTGAGTTTCTAACTGCCGGTTCAAAAGGAGCAACTCTCGGCAACAGGAAATATACCAGCATACCCCTCGTTGCAGAAGGAAAAAAAGCATATTTCCAATATATGTATGATCAGGATTTTCAGTCCTTTCTCGTTCCATCACCTAAGGCTTATGCTCACTTTCCGGATGCGCTGAGTGCAATGGAAAGCGAGTCTTTTAACTTGCAGGCTCCGCTTCATGCACCGATTCCCGGCGGAGTTGATATTAAGAAGATATCAACTCTAGATGGTCAGGCGGAGGTTACGTTTTCAGCTGACAGCGGATTATTGGACAATGAGAACTTTGTTATGATGCTTGATTCCATACTGCTGTCTGCAAAGGAATTTGGCTTAACATCCGTTACTTTTAAGGGCGCAGAAAATGCCGGCATAACCTCAATTGGCACTATCAAGCTCGGCACGCCAGTCAAGGTTCCAGCAGCTCCAAATCCGATACGATTAAAATAATACAGGCAAATTTAGCCAGACACAAAGGATAAATACTGCTATGAAAAATATCATTGAGATCAGAAGCTTTAAAAATACAGATAAAGATTTCATTATTACACTTTCCGAACGGTTTAACGATTTTGCCTATATGGGCTGGCGTAACCGTGATGCCATGCTAGCCGCACAGGAACGGATGGCAGTGGAGTCGGTTAAAGACTCCCAGAACCATCCTGGGATGTTTTTGGCAGAAGATTTCAAACGGAAAAACGGTCGGCTTCCTTCACGTAACGAAGAAACAGATTATTTCACCAATCAAAAGCTCAACTATATTTTCTCTATCGCAGTTTCAAAAGAGGGAGAAGGAAAAGGAATTGCCAGCCAGCTTATGGGCTAAAAGTAAAGGCTGCAAACAGCTGTCAATGCATGTTTTCTCAAATAACGAACGGGCATTCCGCTTTAATCTTCACCTTGGCTACCAAACGGAAATAGAAAATGGTAAAGGAATTGAAGTAAAGGTTTACTAAGAGAGAGAAAGGACCCCGATATTGTCAGGGTCCTTTTTGGTATTATATTATTTATTTTGGCATTTTTGTTATCTAAAAGTGCGAAAATCATTTCTTATTTGGGGCAATTCTCTTACCTCTTCTTTAAGTGCTCCTCCACACATCGGACAGGAATGATTATCCATGGCAAATTCCTGGCGCATCCAGCCGTTGCACAATTCCGATTCGCAGGCAAACACAACTGTGTCTTCCATTATGGTAACCTGTTCTTCTGCATTCTTCTTAGCAAAGTACATGAGCAGCCTCCTTTTGTCGGCGTTTAACAGGGTGCTAACGCTTCCCTGCTAGTATATTCATTCTGCTCATGTTTTATTTACTTGAATCAGTCTCCATACACTTTATGAAAGCTTTTCAATTTTGCCCGGCCTGAGATTTTGCCAGAACTGCTTTTATTTGAAAATAACTGATTTCTTCAGGCAGAGCCTCTTTTATAGGCTTTAGCCGGTCAGCTCCAATCGTTCTTATTGCATCCAATATCTTTTCTTCTTCCCTGGAGCCAACAATTTGTTCCCATTGCAGAGGCAATCCTTCCTGTACACAGCGGATGATATGATTTTCAGCTGTAGCCGCCGATAAATTGAGCTGTTCCCCTATTTTGGCAAAAGCAGCACCTGATTGAAATAGTTTATATGAATCCAGATAGCTACCTTTTTTTACTTCCTGTTTTGGAGCAGGATTTATAACTAACTGGGCATTTGAATCTGGATTTCCACTTGCATAAGCAGTAATTGCCTCGATAAAGGCTGAACCATATCGCTGGGCTTTTTGTTCACCGACTCCTTTAACCTGAAGGAATTCATCTATGCTTTGAGGCTGTTTAGCACTCATATCTTTTAACGCAGCATCAGAGAAGATGATAAACGGCGGCACACCCTCCCCTGCGGCAAGCTCTTTCCTTACAGCCCGCAGCTGTTCAAAAAGAACATCATCTGTCTGAACAGAAGTGATTATGCTTTGTTTCCTCAATACCTTTTCCTTATTAAGAAGAACCTCTTTCCCCAATTTGGTTACATCAAGAACAGGGTATTGCCCTCCGGAAATTCCGATATATTGTCTGGAAGCAAGAAAATCAATGAAATCTGCAATTTCCTTTACGGATTTTTGCTTCATGATCCCATAAGTAGATAGTTTGGCAAATCCAAATTCAGCTATCTTCTTATTTTTTGAACCTGCCAGCACCTGGCTGATCAGTGTCCGTCCAAACCGTTCACCCATTCGGATCATGCAGGAAAGAACCATTTGGGCCTCGACGGTTACATCTTCTGATGACCGGGTATCAAGGCAATTCGCGCAACGGCCGCATGGTTCTGCATTCTCCTCTCCGAAATAATGCAGGATATAAGCCTGTAAACATTCTTCTGTATGGCAGTAATCCTTCATTTGATTCAATTTTCTTAATTCCTGCTCTCTTCTGGAATCAGAGGAGCTTGATTGGTCAATAAGAAAACGCTGTACCCTAATATCCTGAGCAGAATACAGCAGGATACATTCACTATCCAAGCCATCCCGGCCGGCACGCCCTGCTTCCTGATAATAGCTCTCCATATTCTTAGGCATTTGATAGTGAATGACAAAGCGCACATTCGATTTATCAATCCCCATTCCAAATGCTGAAGTAGCAACCATAACTTTGATGTCATCATTTAAAAATAAATCCTGCTGGCTCGCACGCTCGGCTTCATTCATACCCGCATGGTACCGGCCTGCTTTATAGCCCTTTTTTTGCAGCTGCTGATAAAGGCTGTCCACTTCTTTTCTGGTTGCTGCATAGATGATGCCGGATTCGTGCTTGTTTTTTAATAAATACCTTTCAAGGAAGGCCAGGCTGTTTTCATCCTTTACGACTGTAAATGATAGATTAGTCCGTTCAAACCCGGTAATCACTGTATTATCTTCTTTAATGCCCAGGATGCTGCAAATATCCTCCCTTACTGTTGGGGTAGCAGTGGCTGTTAAAGCCAATATACGCGGCGTGCCGGGCAGCTTAGCCAGCATTGTGCTGATTTTTAAATAGCTGGGGCGAAAATCGTGTCCCCACTGTGATATACAGTGTGCTTCATCGACTGCCACAAGTGAGATGTCCAATTGCTTGAGCTCTTCCAAAAAATAAGAGGACTCCAGCCGCTCCGGAGCCATATAGATTAATTTATAGCGGCCTTTTACCGAATCCTCCAGTCTTTCACTTACCTCTGCAGCCGTTATTGAACTATTGATAAAGGTTGCCGGGATTCCAGCCTGAACCAGTGAATCTACCTGGTCTTTCATTAAGGAAATCAGCGGGGAGATAACGAGTGTGGTGCCTGGGAGGAGCAGCGCAGGGATTTGGTAGCACAGTGATTTACCGCCGCCGGTCGGCATAATCCCAGATGCAGGTATGCCATTCAATACGAGTTCTATGATTTTTTCCTGGCCTGGCCGGAAAGAATCATAGCCAAAATACTTCTTTAAATGTTCTCTTGCCTGTTCAATCAATGATATCCCTCTATTTCTTCATTTACGTCTTTTCCTCAAAAGGGTATAAGGAGCAAGAATCAGCAAATGAATGGAATTTGAATGATATAATTGTATCGCTTTTTAGAAGTTATTTCATTAAATTTAGTTACGTTAAGGTTCATCAGTTGGCGGACCATTATGGAGAGCGGGAAACTTAATAAGGGGGTATATCAGGTGATTACTGAGAAGAAAAGTGCAAAATTCATACTGTTTGAGCGACTTTTTTAAAGAATATATTAATTTTTGGAGTTATAAACTCTCTAACTGAAAGTTTTTTAGATTTATCAGCCATTTACTAGTGAAATTGTTCAGCTTTTTGTGATATCTGATGTGCAAAACAGCTAAGTACCATACGCGGGTATACTTTACACTATTTAATATTGTCAACCTAGCTTGTTTTTTCTATCAGCTTTGGCTATTTATCGATCAACTCCGAATTTTTATCGAACAACTTCGGATTTTTATCAATCAACCTCAGATTTAAGCGATCAATACTTCGGATTTTTTCATTTAACCCACATTTAATGCGATCTGCACTTCGAATTTTTTCAATCTCACCAATTTTTAATCGAAATACAAGGCCAATTAATAAGTAAGGTTTTAAAAAATTAATCGATTTCCCGGCAAATTTCAATTAGTTAACTTCCTAAGTCTGGTTATAATGTAAAAAAGCCGCTACTGTCATTTCCCCACAGCAGCGGAAGCTCTCAATTGTTTACTTTAAATCTCTATATAACCTGTCAAACTCTGCTTTCCAGTTTCCCTCCTGAAAAAATCGATCGGCAGCAATTTCTTGGAGCAGTTTACTTTTCTTGTTTGTTTCGAGTGAACTCGCTAGTATTTTCTTTCTGCAGCCAAATAAAAAATATGTAAATTCTTCATATGCCTGGCTATAACTATCTTCTATTTCACGTCTAAGCCTTGCCGCCAGAAATGGACTCGCTCCAGAAGTAGATACAGAAATCGTAAGCATGCCCCTTTTAACCGTGGCCGCTGTATGGAAATCGGAAGCTTCAGGATCATCCGCGATAGTGACAAGCTGATGCGGAGTGCAAACTGCTTTTACGGCCTGATTGGTTTCCCTGCTGCTGCTTGCTGCCACAACAATATAGGCGTCCGCTGTATCTTCAGGCTTGAATTCCCTTTTCAGCCATCTGATTTTATTTTCTGCTGACTGCTGGGCCAGCTCGGGTGTCAAAGCAGGGCTGACAACAATAACATCAGCCTCCGCTTCAAGAAGCCCCTGGATTTTTCTTTCTGCAACCTTCCCTCCGCCAACCACAAGCGCCGGTTTGCCTTTTATATCAAGCATAATAGGATAGCCGCTCATTTTATTCTCATGCACTCCCTCCATCTTGATAACTCCATTTTTGACAAAATTTCATTCAAGGACGGATACGCTCAGCCAGCTGTATGATGCTTTCGATGGTCGGTAATTCTGATACCGCCACATTTCCAGGATGTAAATCGTAAACTGCTGCAGCTGTTTGCCTTCCCATTGCCAGCGTTTGTCTGCCCTGTAAAAAGGATCCAATGTTTTCACCGACTTTGTTTAATGCATCTGCCAGTCCCCTTGCTGAGCCGCTGCTTGGGAGTATAACGGTATCAATATCAGTCTCTTGCAGAATCCGCTCAAACAATGGCAAATATTTATCATCTATTTGCTGTTTACCTGTAATCCAGAACCCGCACGTACCAAACAGCTGGGTATAAGAGAGTTTATGGGCCAGGATGCTGCTTTCCCCAACAACTAAAACGCTATTGTCTATTTCCATTTGTTCCTTCGGCAATCCGGTAAGCCCATGTTTTTCAATAGCTTTAAGTGTCGAAGAAGTGCCGTAAAGCTCTGCAGTCACTTTTCTGATATCAACTTTTTTCTCCTTGAGCGTTTGAAAAAATTCATTACAGCTTCTTGGTGAAGTAAAGAGGATCTGCTTAAAGTCTGGCAGCTTCTTAATCAGCTGCTCATCCGGCACTTCAGCTTCATACTTCCACTTTGGAAATTCGATGACATCTGCTCCCCGTTCCGCAAGCCTTTCAGCCAGCTCACTCTCCCCACTGCTGCTTCGGGCTAAAAGAATTTGCCTGCCGAACAAAGGTTTTTTTTCAAACCAATTCAGCTTCTCGCGCAGGAAAACTATGTTTCCTACCAGCGTAATGGATGGATTGCTGAACTTCTCTTTAACAGCTAACTCGGATATATTCCTCAAATTTCCCTGCAAAACTTTTTGCCTGCTATATGTTCCCCATTGTACAAGCATGACAGGGGTTTCAGGAGCTTTCCCATGTTCTATTAATTTTTCACAAATAAAAGGCAAATTGGCTATTCCCATGTAAAAGGCTACTGTATCGATACCTTTTACAATTCCTTCCCAGTTTAAAGCGGGCTTTCCATCCGCCGATTTATCGTGGGCAGTAACAACGGCAAAGGATTCACCAAATTCCCGGTGTGTAACTGGTACTCCTGCATACATTGCCGCAGCTATTCCGGATGTGATTCCTGGAACGATCTCATAAGGTACTTCATGTTCGGCAAGGAATGCGGCTTCCTCCCCTACCCTGCCAAAGACTCCCGGATCACCGCCTTTTAGCCGGACAACAGTTGCCGCTTCAGAAGCCTTATCCACCAGAAGCTGATTGATCGCTTCCTGCCGGAGAGTATGTCTGTCAGGAAGCTTGCCGCAATATATGAATTCACAATTGGCAGGGGCGTAGTCCAGCAATTTAGGGTTTACGAGCCGATCGTATAAAATGACTTCTGCAGCTTTTATTGCACGCAATCCCTTAACCGTTATTAAAGCTGTATCTCCCGGACCTGCCCCCACTAACCAAACTTTTCCTTTATTCATATAATGCCACCCTTCCCGACTCGCCATTTCTTCATTTCTTGTCATATTTTTATCTTACAATAAAATAAACACCATATCTCCTGTAACTTCAACTGGAATCACTTTTTCCCTGCCACTATCAGGAGCATGAATTTTTTCACTTTTTCTAAGCCTCTATGCATAAACGGGGATGGCGATTTATATTGAAAAGTAAATCACATATAGTGTATGTTCACAAGATTTTCAATTATAATCTCTTAATAAAAAATCCCCTCACTTTTACAAGCAAGGGGCACTCTTTTCAGTTTTTTATGTGAAGTTTGGTTTATGTTTAAAAATTTATTTCTAGCTTAACAAGGGAATTTCCGGAAAATAAATTTCGCTTATTGCCGGCAATTCCGCTTCATACCGCCTTAAAGAGTATCACTCAGCTAGTTGGATCCTTCTGCGGAAGCCGTCTCGACTGGCTGATTTCCTTCCGGATCCGGGGCCTGTTTTGCCCGCTTGATAAAGAATGCAAGAAAGAATGAGATAGCAGCGAGGAAGGCTGCGACCAGGAATGCGTCGTTTATTCCCTCCAGCATAGCTTTCATGCCGATTTCCTGTTTCATTTGTGCTATTTGTGCTGCTGTCGGCTTACCAGTCAGTTGTTTCATAGCCTCTTTACCCAATTCTTCAGCATGGGTTTCTGTACGGTTGGACATGATTGTAACTAAAATTGCAGTCCCGATAGCCCCTGAAACCTGGTTCAGGGTATTATTCATTGCCGTTCCATGCGGATAAAATCTTGTTGGCAATTGATTCAGGCCATTCGTCGAGATTGGCATCATTACCATTGACATACCAAACATCCGAACCGAGTTTAAGATTACCAAGTTAGTATAAGAAGTCTCAAATGTCAGATTGCTGAAGAAATATGTTGTAATAGTTGTTATAGCTAAACCAATGATTGATAACGATCGTCCTCCGAACTTATCAAACAATCTTCCCGTAATCGGCGACATAAGCGCCATGACAATTGCACCCGGGAGCATCATTAATCCTGCATCCAGCGGTGATATTCCGCGCAGTGTCTGAACATAGATAGGAATTAGCAGCATCCCTGAAAACAGTGCCATATTTAGGACAATCGTAATCGAAGATGATAAAGCAAACATCGGATATTTAAAGATTCTAAAATTCAGCATTGGCCGTTCCTGCTTTAATTGACGCAAAATAAACCAAATCAAAGTTAGAACTCCAATTGTTATTGTCAGATAAACATGCGGGCTATCCCAGCCTTTTCTGCCTGCTGAGCTAAAACCATAAAGCAATGAACCAAACCCTATACTTGATAATAAAAGAGAAAACAAATCAAGCCTGATATCGACTTTCTCCTTTTTATCCTTAAGCAGGAAAGCACCTAGTAAAAATACAATGATTGCAATTGGTGTAACAAAATGGAAAAGCATTCTCCACTCATAATGTTCGATGATCCAGCCGGATAGCGTCGGACCAATTGCCGGTGCAAACATAAGAATTAATCCAAAGACACCCATGGCCGCTCCCCTTTTTTCAATCGGGAAGCTGACCAGCATAACATTCATCAATACCGGCATCATGATGGCAGAGCCGGAAGCCTGGATCATCCTTCCAGCCAGCAATAGCGGGAAAGCATGGGCAAAACCTGCAAGGACTGTTCCCAGGGTAAACAGCCCCATCGCTACCAGAAATAGCCGCTTTACAGAATATTTTTGAATAAGGAAAGCAGTAGATGGAATCAAAATCCCGTTGACGAGCATAAATCCTGTGGTAAGCCATTGGACAGTCGATGGTTCAACTTTCAGGTCTTTCATAATCGAAGGCAGTGCAATATTTAATAAAGTATTGTTTAAGAATGTAATAAATGCTCCAATCATCAGTACAGCAAGTATGCCATACGGCGGACGATCAGGAGTTTTAACCGAGTGATCCATAAATTCCTCCTGTGTACATATAGTTCATCTTTTTATACCAACATTATATGCAAAACTCATCATATACCATGTGTTCAAGAATTGCAATTTAAAAAATGCTTTATAACTAGGTTTGTATTAACCCACAGAATACTGTACTATGATTTTTATACTGGCATTCCAATTCCATTAACGGGTGATAATATGAATGAAAGAAAGCAGCATGTTATTAAAGCGGCACACCAATTATTTATTGAAAAAGGGTTTCAGGCAACCTCTATTCAAGATATTTTAGACTATAGCGGTATTTCTAAAGGAACATTCTATAATTACTTTTCATCAAAAAACGAGTTATTAATCGCACTTTTTAAATCCATATTTGAAACTATTGAAAAAGAGCGCAATGAACTGCTTATCGGCCAAGATCCTTCGAACATTGAAATCTTTATTAAACAGATAGAACTGCACCTGATGACTAATCGAAGAAAAAGATTGATTACCCTATTTGAAGAGGTCCTTGTCTCAAATGATGAAGATCTCAAACAGTTTATGAAACTTGGGCAACTAAAAGTGCTTCGGTGGTTATACAGACGATTCATACACATCTTCGGCAAAAAAGTGCAGCCTTATCTGCTGGATTGTGCAATTATGTTTATGGGAATTTTACATCATAATCTCAAATATAACGTGAGAGCAAACGGATCAAAAATTAATTATCACCAAGTGGTCCGTTACAGTGTACAACGGGTTGCGGGGATAGTTAAGGAAGTAGCTGAAACTGGAGAAATATTAATCCAGCCAGAGCTTCTGGAAAGCTGGCTGCCAGAAAATACATCAGCCAACTCGGACATAAAGCAGGCTCTTCACAAGGAAGTTTTGACAGTAAAAAAAGAGCTAAGCAATTGCGAAAATCAATTAAAGTTTGTCGAACTGCTTGATTTTATAGAAGAAGAATTTATACATTCAAAAAGTCCGCGAGAGTTCATTATTGAAAGTGCGCTGGCTTCTTTGAAAGCTGGATTTTTGGATATAAAGGAACTGGAGATTTTGGTCCGCGGATATTTTAATGAGAAAAAATGATTATTTATGTAATATGCCGAGGTTGCTTTTTAAATAGATAGAGTAAAGACGATATTTTGCTTTCGCATGATGGGAGGGTTTATCGATGAGAGCTATAGCAAAACTGGTTATCAAATTTTATAAAATCTTTTTAGCGGGGTGGTTATTGCTGACCATAGGCCTTGGTTATTTCGCTCTGCAGCTCCCTGCCCTGTTGCATGGTGACGGGTTTGAAACAGATGGTGAATTTAAGCAGGTTGAACAGGAATTAACGAAAACCTTTGGTGTGCCAAAATCAACTATTCTCCTTTTATTTGAAAAAAAAGCCAATGAGAAAGAACCGGATTTCCAAAGCAGAATCTCGGAAACACTTACGACGATTCAAAATGAAAAAATCACTGATAAAATCCAGTCCCCCCTCTCTGACAATAAGCTTCAAAAGGATAACTTAGCCTATGCGGTTCTTGCCTTTGATGAAGAACAAGACGAAATGAAGGACCAGGTTGAACAAGTTAGAGATATTATTGGCAATGAAAAGCATACAAAACTGACAGGACCGCCTGTCTTGAATCTCGATATTAACCAGGCAAGCCAGGATGACTTAAAACGTGCCGAACTGATTGGACTCCCCGTAGCCCTTTTAGTGCTGCTATTTGCTTTTGGCAGTGCAGCAGCATCACTCGTCCCGGTTATTACCGGTGCCATAACCGTTATAGCATCATTTGGCGTGCTAACGCTCCTAGGGGACAGAATTCCCTTATCGATCTTTATTTTGAATGTAGTCCCAATGATCGGACTGGCACTCAGCATTGATTTTTCTCTGCTGTTTATCAACAGATACCGCGAAGAACTGAAAGGATCCAGCCATGATGCTGCGATTGAAAAAACGATTATGACAGCTGGAAGGTCAATTATCTTCTCCGCAGTATGCGTCTTTATCGGACTGGCTTCGATGCTGGTGTTTAAAATCGATATATTTAAGACGATATCGGCTGGAGGAATGGTCGTAGTTGGAATTGCAGTCATTTCCTCCCTCACATTGCTTCCTTCGATTTTATTAATGTTAGGCGACCATATTAACAAATGGATGCTGTTAAAAGCGAAGCCTGGAAATGAAAATGGCTGGAGAAAGTTCGCTTCCTTTGTCATGAAACGGCCTGTCTTTGTCAGTCTCGCTGCATTTTCGCTTTTGCTGGCATGTATTGTTCCTGTAAAAGATATTACACTTTCTATCCCAAAAGCAGACTCGCTTCCTAAAAACTATGAATCGAGGCAGGCGTTTGAGGATATTCAAAAAGAGTTTCCCGAAATCAGCCGGAATACTGTTTATGTTATTGCCAAGCGTGAAGAAGGATGGAAATCAGCTGCCGGACTTGAGCAATTACAAAAGCTTGAAAATAACTGGAAAAGCGATTCCAGGGTGCAGTCTGTCAGCTCTGTGTTTACCTTTACCAAGGTGAATTCTGCAAAGGAACTTAGTTCTGCCTTGGAAAACCCGCAAACGCAACCTGCAGTAGAGCCAATCGTTCAGAACTTTATCAAGGGTGATCAAGCTATGATGCAGGTTCATTTAAAAGGAAATCCTTCGTCTGAAGAATCAAAGGATTTTGTACGGGAATGGAGCAGCAAAGACTTTGACGTCCCAGTATTGGTAGGCGGGCAGGCAAAATTCAACCAGGAAATATTTGATGAAATTTACGATAAAATAGCTTTTGGGATTTCCATTATCCTGCTGTCCACTTATTTCATTTTGCTTATTGCATTCAGGTCTGTTGTGATCCCGCTAAAGGCCATCTTCATGAATATTTTAAGCCTCAGTGCAACTTTTGGCGTACTGGTATGGATCTTTCAATATGGCCATTTTGGCATCCCGGAATCAGATATCACGCTAATTATCCCGGTCATAATTTTTTCGCTGGTATTTGGACTCAGTATGGATTATGAAGTTTTTTTAATCTCAAGGATCCACGAGATTTATCTGGAAACCCGGGACAATCACTTTGCAACTGTTGAAGGGCTCTCCTCCACCAGTAAAATTATCACATCGGCTGCGCTGATCATGATTGTAATTACCGGAGCGTTTGCTTTTACAGGCGTGATGCCCGTTAAACAAATCGGAATCGGCATAGCCGTCGCAATTTTCATTGATGCAACAATCATCCGGATGTTGCTCGTGCCGTCGCTTATGAAACTGCTTGGCGATTGGAACTGGTGGCTGCCATTTGCAGGGGTGAAAAAACAACGCGGGAAACATGATGCTATATGAAAAGAAAATTAGCTGCTGTTTGAATGAACAAAGATGAATTTTCATGCTTGGCGAATAAATTTGCGATTTTGGCGAGTATTATGTCTGGCAGTTTATCATCCGCTAAATTTACCTGAAATTTAAATGAAAACAGATTTGGCAAGTAAATTTCTTGTTTTGACAGTAAAAGTGCTTTTTTGGACAGTATTTTCTCCTTCTTCGACAGTAAATCCATCACTTTGGACAGTATTTTCAATCTTTCAGTGAATCCTTTGCAAAAATGGACTGAAATCATAAAAAAGGAGGAGGCCATATCAAATGGCCCCTCCTTTTTCTTTTGATTTAAGTTAATCAAGCACCTTTACAGTTACTTGCTTATTGCCCCAGTTTAAAGCAGCTTGTTGGTTTGGTACAAATACATCAATTTTGTTGCCTTTAATTGCACCGCCTGTGTCTCCGGCCAGTGCATTTCCATAGCCTTCTACCCATACTTTAGAGCCTAAAGGAATGACATTTGGATCTACGGAGATAACTTTTGCATTTGGATTGGCCTTCAGATCAATTCCTGTTGCTGTTACACCGCTGCAGCCGTCGCAGCTTGCCGTATAGGCTGTAGCTGTTACAGTAAGTTCTTTTGAAGCAGCAGCCGGTGCCGGCTGTTCAGCAGCTTGGCGGACCACTGGCTTAGCTGCCGGTTTTTCTTGAACAGGAGCAGCTGGCTTTGGCTCAGCCTGTGCTGGTTTAGCAGGTGCTGTCTGCTTTGCCTGAGCTGGAGCTGCTTTAGCAGCTGCCTGCTGTTTTGGTTGTGCTGGTACTGATTTTGCAGTTGATTGCTTCTTTGCCTGGGCAGGAACTGTTTTTTCTGCTGTTGCCGTCCCTGCATCAGAGCCATCAGTTAAGATTAGCAGCTGGTTATCAGCAATGATAAGGTCCGAACTTAATTGATTCCATTTTTTTAAGTTATCTACTGTTACACCATATGTACGTGCTATGCATGACAGGGTGTCTCCTTTTTTAATAGTGTAATATTCTTCAGCTGAAACTTTTAAGCTTTCTCCTGCAATAATTACATCAGATGATAAATGGTTCCAAGATCTAATATCGTCAACCGTAACTTGATATTCCTCGGAAAGTTTCCATAGACTATCTCCTTCTTTCACCTTCACTTCCTGAGCTGATGCGTTTGCACCAAACGCTGTTGTGAACGCAGCTGCCGCCGCAAAAGTTAAGATTGATCTTTTCATATTAAAACCCTCCTGTTTCTATGTAAATCTTAAATCTTTCTCTCGCTAAGATCTTTCTAAAGACGAATGCTTATGTATTGGATTTAAATAAGCTAACGGAAATTATCTTAACATACATTTTTCGTATCCAAAGAACAAACAGATGAAAGTCTCATTACAAACATTTCATTCAATTGACAGCTGAATAACAAGAAGAAAGAATTTTCAGATTTTTTAAAAATGTTTTTTTGCCTAGCCAGCATTTATTAATCAATTAACTGGAATGCAGACATGCACCCTTTTCATAAGGTGTAAATAGATCAACTAACTTGAAAGGAGACCAAAAAATGGAAGAAAGATATACTCACTTTACACCTGTAAAAGCATGGAAGCCCTATCACAGCCGTTTTGATCCCTGTCCTCCAATAGGCGTTAAATTTTACAGAACACCTCCTAATTTATATATGTTTTTCCAGCCTCCGAATCTGGAGCAATTTTCGCCTCAAGAAGCGTTAATGCGGGGAACATTGTGGAAGCCGTTGTATGATTATTACGAAAATCCATACAGAGAAAGGAAGTCATAAGGTGTCTAAGAAGCTTGATGATGATTATTATCAATTGCTCGGTCAGATACAGGCTGCCGACTTCGTGCTGGTGGAGTTAACCCTGTATCTTGATACACACCCAAGCGATGAACAGGCTTTAAACCAGTTCAACCAGTATGCGCAATACAGCCAGCAGCTAAAACGTCAGTTAGAATCATGCTATGGGCCTTTAATGCAATATGGAAACAGCACCGTACCCGTAGGACCGGGCTGGGAGTGGAATAGCATGCCATGGCCATGGCAGGTTTAAGGGGGGATCAATGTGTGGGTATATGAAAAGAAACTGCAATATCCTGTTAAAGTAAGCCAGTGTAATCCAACACTTGCAAAATACTTAATTGAACAATACGGCGGAGCGGATGGAGAGCTTGCAGCTGCCCTTCGCTATTTAAACCAGCGCTATACTATACCTGATAAGGTAATAGGCCTTTTAACTGATATCGGAACAGAGGAATTTGCTCATCTGGAAATGATTGCCACAATGATCTATAAGCTCACGAAGGATGCCACCCCTCAGCAGCTGAGGGATGCGGGATTGGGAGACCATTATGTAAACCATGATAGTGCCTTGTATTACCATAACGCTTCAGGTGTCCCTTTTACTGCCGCATACATTCAGGCCAAAGGCGATCCGATTGCCGATCTTTATGAAGATATAGCAGCCGAGGAAAAAGCGCGTGCGACATACCAATGGCTGATAGATATCTCTGATGATCCCGATATCAACGATTCACTCAGATTTTTAAGGGAGCGTGAAATCGTTCATTCCTTAAGGTTCCGAGAAGCGGTAGAAATCTTAAAAGAAGAGCGGGACCGCCAGAAGATTTTCTAAGAAACTCATTAATAAATTCAAAAAACCCTTGTACAGATAATTTCCGTACAAGGGCTTCTTCTTTATTGTTCATTTTTTTTATCAATGGTATAAGTCCAGCCATCTTCTTGATAGACTTTCCCATCCTTCATCAGTTTTCCAAGAGCTCGTTTAAATGCTCCTTTGCTCATGCGGAAATGGAACTGTATATCCTCAGGTGATGTTTTATCTCCATATGGCATCGCGCCATCTCTTCTGCGTAAATAAGTATATATTGCCTCAGAGTCCTCATCCATTTTCTCCTGTTTAAATGGAAGCAGCGAGATGTTCAGTGACCCATCTTCCTTTTGATCGATAACCCTGCCCTCTACCATTTCTCCGAGCCTTGGTTCAGTTTTGCGCTCGCTTTCGTGCAGGAAACAGCGGTAGCCTTGTTCCGAAAAAATAAAAGATCCTACTTGCAGCAAACGGTACACATTTCCTCTGATCGTTTTGTTCCACATACCCTTTGGGGCGGGAACCGCTTCCCGATGGATGGTGTCCTCCGTTGCAAGCTGGCCGAACAGCCTTTCCTGCTTGTCCAGTCTTAGTGTAATAAACAAGCTATCTCCTTCTGCAGGCCAAAGGCTCATGATGGCAGGCAGTTCATCAAGTGATACCAAAATATCTTTGACCAAGCCAATGTTAACAAACACGCCCAGATCCCGCTTAACATTTACAACCTCAGCCCAGCCATATTTACCGACCTGAACTTCAGGAATTCTCATGGTCGCAGCCAGGCGCCCTTGCTTATCGTAATAAATAAAGACCTTGACTTGGTCCCCTATTTTAATATCATCCACAACCTCGCTGCGATGGAGCAGCACATCTTCCTCGCCATCCGTCAGGTAAAATCCAAAATCCGTTTCCCGGTCCACTTCCAATGTTATTTTATACCCCGGTTGTATCCTATTCATATTTAAAGTTGTCCTCCTACGTGGTATCCCATTTTACATTCATTTTCCCAGTTTACCCAATTTATTGTTTTTCATCATCTTAGAATCTACCATTTTTTGCAGGCAGTGTATACACAAGTACCCAAAATCCTTATTTTATATTCCTGAAGACTTTAATGCTATAATTTTGATAAACAAATGCAGGAAGGAATAATGACTACATGCACGAAAAGTTATATTACACCCAACCGGATGTCTTTGAATGGCAAACGAAAATAATATCATATGAAAAAAAGGAAGATCACTATGATGTGATTCTGGAGGAAACCGCTTTTTATCCAGAAGGGGGCGGACAGCCTTCTGATACTGGCATGATTGCAGACATTACTGTTGAGGAGATTATTAAGCAGGATGATGTCGTTCATCATATTTTGTCTTCCCTTCCGTCCACTGAAAAGGTAAGCTGCCAAATCGACGGCCGCCGCAGGATTGACCATACACAGCAGCATACCGGCCAGCACCTGTTATCTGCTGTGTGCATTGAGCTTTTTGATGCACCGACGGTAAGCTTCCACCTTGGAATTGAAACGGTAACAATCGACATACAGATCGCAGAGCTAACCACTGATATGATAAAAGAGATTGAACAGCTGGCCAATGAATATATTTATCAGAATCGAAAAATCAAAACCTACTTTGTAACCGAAGCAGAACTTGACTCGCTTCCTCTCAGGAAACTGCCTAAGGTCAGGGACAACATCCGGATAGTTGAAATAGACGGAATTGATGTTTCAGCATGTGCCGGTACGCATGTCAGCCAAACAGCTGAAATTGGAGCCTTAAAAATAGTAAAGACAGAAAAACAGAAGAACAACACTCGGGTTTATTTTATTTGCGGCTTCAGGGCTCTTACCGATTACCAGGAAAGCCATAATACAGTTGCCGACTTGTCAGCCAAATTCAGCACGAACCGAACTGGTTTGGCTGCTCGTGTCGAAAAGCTTCTCCAGGACCAAAAAAAGCTGGAGAAGGAAAATGCCACCCTGAAAGAGGAGCTTTTAACATATCAAGCCGAAAAAATGCTTGCCCGCGCTGAAAATGGCTTATTAGTACATAGCTTTAATGATTTAACCTTTAAAGAGATCCAAATGCTATCGATACAAATGGTAAAAAAGGCAGACATTGTAGCCTTGTTTGCAGCTGAAACTGTGAACAAGGTTTTGCTCGCCCATAATGGCTTCTCGGAGGTCAATTCCGGTTTGCTTTTCAAAGAATATGTTGGACAATTCAACGGAAGAGGCGGCGGCAGCAACAAATCCGCTCAGGCGGGTTTTTCTTCAAAAGAAGATTGCAGGCGGTTTGTCGAGCTTATTTCAACAAAGTTAGTCTAATGACTGAGATATGTATTTCTCGGCTGAATATTGCCTTAAGGGGAAGATTAGTCTTCATATGCCCTTATAGCGGATATTGAAAAAAGCCCTTTCATCTAAGGGCTTTTCGCTTTATTTTCAAGAGTGGACTATGACTGGAATACCGAGTTATCTTTTCTTTTTTAATTAGTAATGACGAGACTTCCAGCATGCGCATCGCTTATGCTGATGCCGGCGGTTATCACGATCATCTCGATCGCCGTCCCGGTTATCGCGGTCGTCGTCATGCCGGTCATCGCTATGGTGGTTACTGTGGCTGCAATCATCGTCATGGCCGATTCTGCTAAATGGAAAAAGTTTATTTCCGTTTAAAAATTTAGGACTATTTTGTTTATGTCTCCTTTTTTTCATATCACATTTCTCCTCTCTAACTAATGTATGCAAGTTTATATATAAGAGATAGACTAGCACCTGTTAAATTGGCGGATTTTTGTGAAGTATGAAGGGTGATTAACAAAATGGAAGTATAACTTTTTCGACATATACTGAGGCCCAGCGCCTAGCATACTGCGGAAAAAATAAATGCACTCGAAAGGCAAAATGTGCCTTCCGGGTCTTTATCTGTTTCCTTTCTGGGCTATTCAGGGCGCTTTGCGCATTTCTATATATCATTTTAATAACCAGTACAATGTGATCCAGCCGACATGATACAAAGTAACTGCTCCGTATAAAATGAGCGCAAGTTTTAATAAAACGTTCACAAGCTTACTTTGAACGTCCCGAGTAAGAATCAGCAAAGCTGCAGGCAAGACTATTTTTATCAGATAAAAGAGCATCCAGCTCCTCTCCTGTAAAAATAGCATGAGCGGATTGGCTTCTTCTATTATATAAAGTTCTTCACCAAATCCTGTAAAAGCAGTGTCGGCAATACAAAGTAAAAATAGTGAGTATTCCTTTTTCATTAAACCCATCCAGGTAAGAGTATTGGGGCCATGTTTGAACTGTCCTCTCTCTCAATATGCCCTTTTGTCCAGCTATCTATCACAGTTATTGAGCCTCTACTTTAATATTCTCCAAGCCTGTTTTTTCAAGGATAGTATGATACTTCTCTTCCAATTCCACCAGCCTTGCAAAATATTCTTCCTCGCTGAAAGCTATTTCCCTGGCCTCTTTTTGAATATCCCGGGCAGCAAGGTAATAGGCCAGCTTATCCCAGAACACCATGTCTTCATAGGCATTTATTATCTTTTGCAGTTTATTTTCATAGTCAGGATTCAATTCAAAGCGGCCTGCTTCGTTCTCTGATAGCTCGCTCATTCCATAATCTCCGGCAAACGAAAGTAAGTATTGATTCAGTCTGTCATATGCATCATTATTCATTTCGGTTTCACTGGAACTTGCTACCCAGTTCCCGAAGGTTGTCAGTCTCAGCAAGGTTTCATACTGTTTTTTTGTAAACTGAATATTCATTTTAGCAGCCTCATTTCGGTATTTTTAAGACTTAATCCCCGTGCTCAACGATGGTGTCTTCATCATGTTTTTTGCTGATTGTTTTCAATTTTTTGCGGTTTTCTTTTGAAGCAAAAATAATATCAAAATCATAATCTTCCGGATACAATTCTTTGGAAGCAATATAGAGCTTAAGCCTCTTATAATTGAACTCTCGTTTTTCCCCTTTAATTTGGACTATATAATTCCCCTTCATATCCGGCCCTTTATACACAATTCCATATTCTTTTGTTGAAGGAATAAACACATTATCACCCATTTTAAAGGCAGCCGGTTTTTGGCTAACTCTTAGTTTCTCTTCTTTTTTTCTGCTGGCATATTTATTGGCAGCCAGCTGCTTCTCCATTTCCAGACTGACCAAGGATGAACTAATATATTCCCTCTCTTCTTTATATGTTATCTTATGGGCTTTTTCAATTAAAGCAGGATGCATGCCAAGCTTGAGCGCAATCGAGAACGCCTGGCTCTCCCCTCCCTTTCCGATAATCAGCCTATACGTGGGTTTAAGAGTCTCAAGATTAAATTCCATTGAACCATTGATAAACCCAGGCGTTTGATCGGCGAATTCCTTTATTTCACTATAATGGGTAGTTGCCATTAATGTTGCGCCTTTATTGTACAGTTCCTCCAAGATGGCGGTCGCCAGGCCCATACCTTCTCCCGGATCCGTCCCTGAACCAAGCTCATCAAGAAGGACAAGGCTCCGGTCATTCGTTTCGTTTAGTACAGCGATAATATTTTTAATATGGGAGCTAAACGTACTCAAATTCTGCTCTATACTTTGGCCATCTCCGATATCTAGTAATATGTTATGGAATATTGCTGCTCTGCTGCCCTTGGCAACCGGAATATGAAGTCCGGATTGCACCATGAGCGTAAGAAGACCGACCGTCTTGATTGCTACTGTTTTGCCGCCAGTATTCGGCCCCGTTATTAACAGGGCATGATAATCCTTCCCTAATTCAATAGTCAGCGGTACAGCTTCACTTCCTAGCAGCGGATGCCGGGCTTCTTTAAAATAAAAGTCATGCGACTCATTTACCGAGACAGATTCGGCATCGATGGAAATGCAATATTTTGCCTTTGCAAACAATACATCATAATGAATCATCGTCTCAACACCAAGCCGGAGTTCCCGCTCACTTGCCTCCACGATTCCAGTCAAATAGCTTAAAATATGCTCGATCTCCACCTCTTCCAAATACTTCAGCTCATTTACCTGTTCCTGTGCTGCAGCAATCTCCTCTGGCTCAATATAAACTGTAGATCCTGATGCCGATGTATCAAGCACTGTACCCCGCACCTTTGCCTTAAATTCCTTCTTTACGGGGATTACATACCTCCCGCCTCTGTTTGACACAATCGCTTCTTGCAGGCAGGACTTATATTTGTTCGATTTTACAAGGGAATTCACTTTCTCCTTTAGCCGCTCATCCTGGATCGAGAGCTGTTTACGGATACTTAACAGCTCCTTGCTGGCCTGATCGTCCACAGAGCCATTACGGATACAGCGATGTATCTCGTCTCCAATCTCCGGCAGATCCTCTATTGCGAGCACATAACCCGATACTCTCGTTGCTATAAACTCTTTATCCTTCATAAATCGCTTCAGCTTGACACAGCTGTCAAGGAAACCTGCAAGCCTTGTAAAATGGTCTGGGCGTAAAGGCACACCTTTATTCAGCATTGTAAGCAAATGTTCAATCCCCTCAAGACCTGATAAGGGAATACTCGCGCTTTTTTTTATTATCGCTTTAGCTTCCTCCAATTCTGACAGCCAGGACCTGATCATGGAAATATTGTGAACTGGTCCCAGCTTCATTAGTAACTCCTTCCCTGATTGTGTCATCGCAAAATTCGAAATTAGGTTCTTTATTTTATCAAATTGTAAAACTGTAAGTGTATGCTCGTTCAATGTTATTGCCTCCATATTATTAATAATAAAATTCTATTAATTTCGCCTATAGATTACCGCTCGGGCGGCGGTCCAGGAGCCTCCTCTCGCGTTTACGCCTGAAGGGTCTCTCTAAAGCCGCTTCTCCCGCAGAATTCTCGCGCCTTCCTCCAATCAACATGCTGCCAAAATCACAAAGTACTTTAACATAACCACTAATAAAAAAAACGCACGGAACAAAGTCCATGCGGCTGAAGTAAAAATTAAGTCAGTCTTCATTCCCTTTTTAGAACGAAAAAAAGCTGTGCATAAAAATACACAGCTTTCTGAAGGAATTTCTTCTATGCCATGATTTTGTTCTTAACTCATCACCGGGCACACTTAAATAAACGTGGCTCTGTACAATAAATATGCACAGTTACGTTTTTGTCCCCGATGACCGTATAAAGTTACGGATTAGTTAAGAACGGCACCTAACATAAAAAAAACTCCTTTATTAAAGGGTAAGGTAATGAAGACTTTAGAAATTCTAACTTTAATGTAATGGAAACATTCGGTAATTGTCAATACCTAACCTCAAATTTCCAGAGCCTTTTTTTCTGCGTTAATTCCCGGAAAATTTTATTTTATTTCGAGGAGATTGAGCGAATATGTCGAAATAAGTTTAATAAGCGATTATAGGAGGCACTTCATCTATGAAAATTACTAGATCAAAACGGATGGATTTATTCCCATCATCTATCTTTACGGAACTGGCAGAATATAAACGTAAAAAAATCCACGAAGGTTATCAGCTGATCGATTTAAGCATCGGCAGCCCCGACCTTGCTCCGCCGGATTTCTTAAGGGAGGAATTGTCACAGCAAACAGCCATAGGGACCAACTATGGCTATACATTGAACGGAACGGATCAATTCCATTCTGCTGTGGCTGACTATTATAAACGGAAATATAACGCCAGCCTGGATGCAGAATCGGAGGTATTGCTTTCGATGGGTTCTCAGGATGCGCTGGTTCATTTACCCATGGTATTTTGCGATCCTGGCGATATAATCCTGGTTCCGGATCCTGGCTATACCGCATATGCAACAGGGATATCACTAGCAGGGGCGACTCCTTATTTCATGCCTTTGAAAAGAGAAAATGCCTTTCTGCCTGACTTTTCTGTGATTCCTGAAGAGATTGCAGCAAGGGCAAAAATGATGATTCTGAATTTTCCCGGCAATCCGATTCCGGTTATGGCTGAACGTGAATTTTTCAAGAAGACTGTTGCGTTTGCGAAACGGTTTCAAATTTTTATCGTACATGATTTTGCTTACTCGGAATTATATTTCGACCATCACAAACCGGTTAGTTTCTTGTCAGTTGCGGGAAGTAAGGATGTGGCCATTGAACTAAATTCTTTTTCAAAAAGCTTTAATATGGCTGGCTGCCGGATTGGCTATGCTGCCGGCAATCAAAGCGCCATAGCCGCTTTGCAGAATTTTAAATCCAATCTCGATTATGGCGTGTTCCTTCCTTTTCAAAATGCTGCCATTGCAGCAATGAACTACGGTGATGAATTCAGTGAAGTGAATCGTAAAACTTATGAACAAAGAAGAAATATTCTAGTAGATGGGCTTCGTTCACTTGGGTGGAATGTGGATTCCCCGCAGGGAGGGATGTTTATCTGGGCCCGGATTCCTGAGGGCTTTACTTCCACAATGTTTGCTTATGAATTAATAGACAGGGCCCATGTTGTTGTCACTCCGGGCAACGCCTTTGGACCTTCCGGGGAAGGCTATGTCAGAATCGCGCTGGTGCAGGAAGAAGCAGTACTGTCAAAGGCCGTTGATAACATCCGGATCAGCGGAATTTTCAACCTGAAAACAGTTTAGTCAGAATATTAACTGGCCCGCAATTAAAAAAATCGCTTGAGTTCAGCGGCTGATCCAAGCGATTTTTTCATTTACAACCTAATGCGTTCCAAACCATACCGATTGCGCAGCACCATTTTTATTCACTCAATTCCGTAACGCAAAAGAATGCAGCTTTTTCTGTATCAACCACATAATAAGATCCCTGCTCTGAAAATTTATAGTATTTATTTTTCTGAATGCTGCTGATAACCTCAGCCGCGTCCGTTGCCTCCGTTTCATGCGAGACACTAGAATTTCCCTCAAATGTAAAAATGACTTTCACCTTCATTGCTTCTCCATCTCCTCCGCAGTTTTCTGGCAAACCAGGCATATGTATAAAAGCGGCTTGACCGTATCTTATTAAATTACCTTTAGTTACCCTTATTAAACATGAAAAATATCAAGAAGGAGAAGGGAATAGACCCGCCGCAATAGATACAGCAGGTTTAATACGTGTTGTCCAGGAGAAAATCACTTTTATTCTTTCCAAAAAAATAAAGCCTGTGCAATGGACGAGTCATAGTAACATAGAGCAGCTTTACATCCAGTTCGTTGGAATCGCTATAGGTTTCACTTAACGAAAGCGCCAGCACCGCATCAAATTCCAGTCCTTTTGAAAGGTAGGATGGCAGGATTACAACGGATTCCTTTGGAATCGAGGCGTGTTCCTTTAACAGGTAAACCTGTTCCCCTGCTTCTACTAGAGTTCGATGTGCAAGCTCGCAGTCTGCCATTGTTTTGCAAATAATGGCGAATGTCTTTAGCCCCTGACTCCTTAGTCTCCCAATAACTGCTGCTACTTCTTCAAGCCACAGATCATCAGTTATTTTGATGAATTCAGGCTTCTCCCCGTGCCTTACTACCGGTTCAACCTGCGGGAATTGATACGGAAGCAGTTTTAATAGTTTATTGGCTTCATTCATAATCTCTACCGTGGTACGATAGCTTTTTTGCAGTTCCTTATAGACGGATCTTGGGAATATCAGCTGCCTGATTTCATCCCACGATTCAATTCCCCGATACGAATGGATGCCCTGGGCCAAATCGCCGACAAGCGTAAACATATCCGTATCGTTTGCAGTTTTCAGGGCCTGAATTTGCAGGAAGCTGTAATCCTGGGCTTCATCAATAACAATATTCTTTGCCCGCCTTTCCTTGTCCACACCGAACAGCCTGCTAAATAGATAAAGCAGGGGGGCAAGATCTTCCAATTCGAACATTTTCTTTGTAAACATCTGCTTAGTGTAAGCAGTCAGCTTTTCTGCATCTTCCTTAGTCAGCCCTCCCTCTGAATAGGCTGCAAGTTTATTGGCATCGTCAAAAAGCTCTGAGTAATATTCCAGTATGCCTTTTCGTTCAAACTGCTTGAAATAATCATTTACTGAACTGCTTATGGCCTTCTTGATTTCTTTTAAACGCTCCTCTTTTTTGTCCATGCCTTTTGTAACATAGGCACGTCGCAATTCAGGGTTCACATCCTTAAACAGTGCCCTTTCTATTTTAGTGTCGTAATGATTGATTACTTTCTCAACCATCATTTTCTTTTTGGCTCTTACTTGGCTTTGGAGAATATTCTTCAGTTTTTCCACTCTTTTATATAATGGAAGATACCAATATTCCTCTAAAAACAGCTTGAAGAATTTGCGTGATGAATAAAGCCTGTATTTATCAACAAAAAAATCATTCTTAGGTTTAAATCTGAGGAAAATATCCATTAAGTAGTTATCCAGAATCTTTTTAAATAGCTCCGATCCCTTTATTCCTGAAATCCAAGCTGCTTCCTGGCTGGCAGAAGAATTTTTGCCCTCAACGATTGCCACAAGTTTGTTATCCTCTGTGAGTTTGAGCTTTTTACCTATCGCCATTTGGACATATTCCGGATATGTGAATTGTTTAACCCGGTCAACCTCCAGTTCCGGAAGTGCCTCTGATATGTAATCAATAAATAATCGGCTCGGAGCTAAAATCATTAGTTCCCGGGGGTCAAAAACCTCCCGGTAATGATAGAGAAAATAGGAGATCCTGTGCAGGGCGATCGTGGTTTTTCCGCTGCCAGCCGCTCCCTGGACAATGATAGGCTTGTTTAAATCAGCCCTGATAATCTGATTTTGTTCTTCCTGAATTGTGGAAATGATATCGGTTAATCTGCTGCTTGAACTTTTTGCGAGGGATTCCTGAAGCAATTCATCTGTTGTTGTCATATCTATATCTCTGATATCCTGCAGCGCTCCATCTTCAATCATCAGCTGGCGTTTAAGGGTAATATCACCTTTGAAGCTTTCTCCTTCGGCAGTATATTCAATCTCCCCCAGTCTTCCTTCATAGTACAAATTGGCAATTGGCGAACGCCAATCCACAATGATTTGTTCCTGGTTTTCCCGCTGATATAATGAAGTTTTGCCGAAATATAACACGTCCGGATTGATTGCACCCGGCCTTTCAAAATCAACTCTTGCGAAATATGGCTTCCCTTTTGCCCGCTCCAGACTTTCAAGTTCAGCCTTGGACATCTCAAAAAAGCTGGCATTCGTTAAGATTTCCGAATAACCGCCTGACTCCAGCCAATCTTCATTTCCGAAGGCCTCAAGCATGTTTTTCCTGAACTGATCCTTGCTTGATTGGGCTGTTTTAATAACTACATCCATATACCTCTTGGTGAAATCTAAACGGTGAAGCTCATTTAAAAATTGGGGATGCTGTTCCGCTGGCATAAGATTCTCCTCTCAAGTTCTGAAAAATTTTATGGAGAAATCAAACAAATTATAGCGTAACGGTGAAATGGAAGATTTTTATATTATCAGAAAAATCATGAGCATGCAATACCTGGAATTTTCATAAAAACAACAATCATTAGCACAGGCATTTTACCCCTCTTAGTTCCTGCAAAAAAAAGAATAATAAAGATCAAGTTACAAAAAACCCGTATAGCTATTGGCCAGCTATACGGGTACTCCTTCTATATTTCTTCCAAGTTCTCAATTTTCCATCCATCCTGGCTTTCGATAACCGTAATTTCGTATTGTGTTGCACCCGCAGACGCCTTTATTGAGCTAACTTCATAAATCAGCTCGCCTTTCTCCTCGCAGAAGCTATGCTCTTTTAGTATTGCCTTCTTGCCATCTGCTTCTTCAAAACGAAAAGTGCTTCCATTGGAAAAGTGAATCCCTGAGCTGCTGAATACCGCACTTTTGCTTACAAGCTTATTCATTTCACCAATATCACCCTTCTGCAAAGCAGTGAAGAAGCGTGAGATTTCATAGTTTGCTGATACATGATCTTGATTTTTCTTTAACTGATCAATCTCTTTCTGCATTTCTTTTATTTTTTCCTTTAAACGGAGATTTTCTGTTAATATAGCTTCTTCAAGCTCTGAACCGGGATTCACAACAGGAGAGGCGCTGCATGAGGTTAATAGCATTAAGCAAGCTAGAATAGCATAAAGCAAGATATATTTCATAACCTCATCACCTCTCCCTTTTTTAATAGATACTGCATTGAATTTCCTTATTTTACCCTACATACATTAAACGAATCAAAAGTCGAAAAGGTTTCACTTATTTCAAAAAATTTGTAAAAATTTCTATAGAGATAGAAAACTTAACAATTTCAGGTTATTTTTACTACACTACAGTATACGGTATAGGAATCCTGACTGATGATGTGAAAACCCTGAAAGCAGGTTTGGCGGTCTAGTTCTTATTTCTGGTCGCATGGCTTTTTCTTTACAATGTGATTTTCGCGCAATCCCGCTTAAAACATGGTTTTAACATGCTTTCCGTGCTATAATTTTAAAGATCTTGTTTTTTGGAGGAATGCATTTAATGATTACAGTTCAAAATGTTGGTTTGCGCTATGGTGACCGCAAGCTGTTTGAAGACGTTAATATAAAATTCACACCCGGCAATTGTTATGGACTTATCGGTGCAAATGGTGCCGGTAAATCGACGTTCCTGAAAATTCTTTCCGGTGAAATCGAAGCCCAAACGGGAGATGTCCATCTAGGACCTGGAGAGCGCCTTGCCGTGTTAAAGCAGAACCATTTCGAGTATGAGGACCATGAAGTTATGAAGGTTGTTATCATGGGCCACGAGAGATTATATCAGGTTATGCAGGAAAAAGACGCTATCTATATGAAGGCTGATTTTAGCGATGAAGATGGAATGCGTGCAGCTGAACTTGAAGGCGAATTTGCCGAATTGAATGGCTGGGAAGCAGAATCCGAGGCTGCCATCCTGTTAAAAGGACTGGGAATCGAGGAAGGTCTTCACACGAAAAAGATGGCTGACCTGACCGGTGGCGAAAAAGTGAAGGTTCTTCTTGCACAGGCACTGTTCGGAAAGCCTGATGTACTGCTTCTTGATGAGCCGACGAACCACTTGGACATTAAAGCGATCCAATGGCTGGAAGAATTCCTGATCAACTTTGAAAATACAGTCATTGTTGTTTCGCATGACCGTCACTTCTTAAATAAAGTTTGTACCCATATCGCCGACCTTGATTTCAGCAAAATTAAAATCTATGTCGGAAACTATGACTTCTGGTATGAATCAAGCCAGCTTGCTATGAAGCTAGGCCAGGAATCCAATAAGAAAAAAGAAGAAAAAATTAAAGAACTTCAGGCATTTATCGCCAGATTCAGTGCAAACGCGTCTAAATCTAAGCAGGCAACGTCCCGTAAGAAGCTTCTTGATAAAATTTCACTGGATGATATCCAGCCTTCTTCACGTAAATACCCTTACGTAAACTTTACTCCTGAACGCGAAATCGGAAATGATTTGCTGAGGGTTGAGGGAATTTCAAAAACAATTGATGGTGAAAAGATTCTTGATAATGTGAGTTTTATCATGAACAAAGGTGACAAAATTGCCCTTGTAGGAAAAAATGAAATTGCCCGGACAACTCTATTTAAAATCCTTGCTGGTGAAATGGAGCCAGACAGCGGATCATTTAAATGGGGAATTACAACTTCACAGGCATATTTTCCAAATGATAACTCTGAGTACTTTAATGGGAATGAACAGACTCTTGTTGACTGGCTGCGCCAATTCTCTCCAAATGACCAAAGCGAAAGCTTCCTGAGGGGCTTCCTCGGCAGAATGCTATTCTCCGGCGAAGAAGTATTGAAGAAGCCTAGCGTTTTATCTGGAGGAGAAAAAGTCCGCTGCATGCTTTCCAAAATGATGCTTAGCGGCTCAAATGTTCTGCTGCTTGATGAGCCTACAAACCATCTTGATTTGGAATCCATTACAGCCTTGAACAATGGACTTATGAACTTTAAAGGTTCCATGGTTTTCTCTTCACATGACCACCAATTCGTTCAAACAATTGCAAACAGAATTATTGAAATAACTCCTAAGGGTACCGTTGACAAGCAAATGACATATGACGAGTACCTGGAAAACAAAGAACTGCAATCCCAGGTTGCGGAAATGTATGCTTAATATCACTTTTTAAGCCTTGTCTTTTTGACAAGGTTTTTTCTTTTTTTGGTTCTAAATAATTTCTGACTTCCCGGTTTTTAACCCTTATTGTGATAGATTGGATTATATTTCCTTACCAGTATAGTGTATTATAGAGATAAATGAATTTTATGTGTTGGAGTTGAAAGAATGCCTCAGTCAAAATGGTTTAGGTTTGGTTATGCTATTGCTTTAATTCTGCTGATTATTTTTTTAGGGTCGCTTGTCGACTTCATTTTTACGCCAATTGCCGTAATGGTCACGACTTTATTTGCGCCGATCGTACTGGCGGGTGTTTTATATTATTTAATCCGGCCGCTAGTTAATTTTTTATCAAAATACATACCTCGTTCACTTTCGATTCTGATGATTTATCTCGTGATTATCGGGCTGGCCATTGCCTTGGTGTTTGTTATTGGGCCTCCGCTGCAAAAGCAGGTCAGTTCTTTGGTTGAAAATACACCCGGGTATGTCAGCAAGGTACGTGATTTGGCTGTCGATCTTAGCGAAAATGAATATGTTGACCGATTCCAGGAAAACGATAATTTTTCAATTGCAGATTTGACAGAGCGGCTGACAAATACTGTGAATAAATTCCTCAAAACTGTCGGCAATAATTTATTAAGCTTTATCTCAACACTTACAGGTATACTCGTTCTTCTTGTGCTGATTCCATTTATTTTGTTTTATATGCTTAAGGATGGCGAAAAGCTTCCGGATCGGATCCTGAATTTTGTTCCGGCTGCTCATCGTGAAGAAGGCAGAAAAGTACTGGGTGACATGGACAAAGCCTTAAGCTCTTATATCCAGGGCCAGATCTTAGTCAGCCTTCTTGTTGGTATCCTGATTTATATTGGATATTTAATAATCGGGCTCGACTACTCGCTGGTGCTTGCGTTCATTTCATTGCTTACCAATGTCATTCCGTTTGTGGGCCCCTTTATCGGACTTATTCCGGCACTGGTAGTAGGTTTTCTTGATTCACCGATGACCGGTGTATGGGTAATCGTCGTCGTCCTGATTGTCCAGCAGCTTGAAGGCAACCTGATTTCACCTCAAATAATGGGCAGACAGCTGGATGTCCACCCATTAACCATTATTCTTTTATTGATGGTCGCCGGAAGCCTTGCCGGCCTATTGGGATTGCTGCTCGCAGTGCCAACATACGCTGTATCAAAAGTAATTGTCCTGAATACTTGGCGTTTCATTAAGCTGCGGCGGGCGGATGATGACTTAAAGGCTTAAAAGCATAGCTATATCATTAAATACAATTAAGAAAAAGACAGTCAAAAACAAATTCCTTGTTGACTGTCTTTTTCTTTTTAAAACAGCTTATAAAGAAGCTGAACAAAACCTAAACTGACTTTATGGGAGGTAATGAAAATGGAAATGCCTGAAGTCGAAGCGGTTTTCGATGAAGCCGCAGCTGATTTTATATTTAAGAGGTTCCGTTACCAATTGTATGTGTCGGGTTTGTTTGATCAGCTTGATGATAAAGAGCTTCTTTTTACCTTTTTAGAGGCCTACTCTTTTGAAGAGAATGATGAATTGATTTTTGATGAATTTCGATATTTCTTTAAAACTTTTAAGTATTTTTACAGTAAAAATCAGCTTGCTGACGATTCTTGGCATTCATACTTTTAATCTGACAGCGACTGCACAAAATCACCCCTAAATGCTTTTGGCAGATAGAGGTGATTTTGTTAACACTATGAAAAATTTCCTAAACGATTTCTTTTGCCGCGTTCTCTTCCAGTACACCTTTTCTTATAGGAACCAAGGTGCCGGCAAAAGCAATGGCAGCGCAGGCGGCCAGCATAATTGGCATTCCTTTTGTGACAGCACCGGCAAGTGTAAGAAAAATCACTAAATCAAATACCGAATCCAGGATTGATAAAAGTGAAATTGTCGTTGCCCGTACTTCAGATGGAATCCAGTCATTGCTCAATTGAGAATAAATTGGATACCTTATCGCGTTAACTGTTTTCAGCAGGAAGAACGCTCCGATAATGACAAAAGTATTATGACCGGCCATTACTGAAAGCAAGAGCCCGATAACCGCCATTATTCCGGTTATATGCATAAGACTTACACTTGAAAACTTAGCTGTCAGCCAGCCAAGATGTCTTGTCGCAAAGAAACCAGCAATGCCAGCTAATGCATATAGCACACCGATCCATTCTACAGGAACAGCCGCCTCCTTTAAAATAAGCTGATCAAACTTGTTAAAAACAGCTCCAGCAGGAATGAATACCAATGTTAAATTGATAAACATGTAAAGCAGCTGAGGTGTCTTCCTAATTACCTTGAACCCTTTCTTTACATATAAGAAAGGATTCTCTCTATAGGAAGTAGCTTTCTGCGGATTCTTCACAAAGAAAATCATTCCGAACTCTACCAGCTGAAAAAACATCCCTAACCCAATTAACAAATTAAACTGTTCTTGCTTCAGATCCTTTGCCAAAAAAGCACCGATAATTACAGCTGCTGTCATTGTAAAAAAATTGGCAGAGGTAATCTTCCCCATCGCGCGATCCATTAAATGCTGTTCCTCTGACTCCTTCAAGGAATCATATAGTAGAGCCTCATCAGCACCTGAAAAAAACGTAACAGAGCAGCCATTAATAAAGCTGCATAGCATAAACAGCCAAGGTTCGTCTGCAAACAATAACAGTCCGACACTGATAAACTTGAAGAAAGAGCCAGTAAGAAATGACGCTTTCGCCCCATACTTATCGGCAAATATCCCCGTCGGCACCTCCGCTAACAGAACTGCACCGCTCCAGAACATCATAATCCAGAGAATATGAGATTCGGTAAGCCCTTTTTCAATATAAAATAATGTCATAACCGGCTGAATGAAAGAGATAGATCCGAACAAATTAATCCAAAATAAAACAGTAATATTATGCGAAGCTAAAGTATTTGATTTCATTTTTACTCTCCTGATTTCATGATAGTAGATAATGTGTCATGAAGAGCAGGAGTGCAGCTATTTAAAGAATTCCCTAAAAGGTTGCAGCTCCTCCTCTTTGGTGTGGGAATCCTTGGACTGTATTACGCATATGTATTTCCTCCTTTATTTAAACTATCCTTATTTTACAACATATAAGAATAATTGCCTATATTATTTAATGAAGCCTAATCAAGTGGCAATATCCGCTTCTTTTTTTACCGCATCTGCAGCAGATTTTTTAGGTTTTAGGGTCAATAAAAATACCATGGCTATAATGCAAAGCGTACCGGCAGCCTGCCAGATACCGAATGGGACGCCCAGCCACAAAACAGAGGCAAGTACTGCCGAAAGCGGCTCTGTACAAGATAGCAGGCTAGTAATTTTGGAATTAACAAACCTAAGGCTATCGATAAACAGATAAAATGGGATAACGGTTCCAAATAAAATTACAAATATAATCAATAAATATTCCTTGATTCCCCAGCTGCTGATGGTTACTGAAAAAGGTGATTGAAGGAAAGAAATCGCAACGCCTCCAATCAGCATCCCCCAGCCAACTACAATTATGGAGTCAAACTGTTTAACAAGCTTTTCAGAATATAATGTATAAAAGGCAAGGGAGAATGCTGATATGATCCCCCATGTCACTGCCATGCCCGAAACTGTCAGATTTTCCGCAGATCCATTAGTAAGCAGAAGGAAGGTCCCCAGTAAAGTTAGGAACACCGCGAATATTTCAAACAAAGATGGTATCTTCCTAAGAAATATCAAAAAATAAGCCAAAATAAAAATGGGAGCAATATATTGTAATAATGTAGCAACAGCTGCATTTCCTTCATCGATCGCTGCAAAATAAGTATATTGAACGCCCAGCATACCAATTACTCCAAAAATAGCAAATTGAAAAATAGAATATTTGTTTTTCAAGACATCAAACACCATCTGCCGCTTCTTTCCGAGCAGTGCCATCACTAAAAAGATTATCCCTGAAACAATCAGCCTAACTGTAACCAGCCAATCTATTTCCACCCCAGCATCCTGAAACAAGTTTTGCGCTGCTGTTCCTGATAAGCCCCAAAGTGCAGCTGCCGTAATTACCATTAAATATCCTTTTATATTGTGCAAAGTTTTCACCTGATTCCTTTAAGCAATAAACATATTATACATAATAACATTAAAAAATTCAGAAAAGGGGGAAAATTCTATCCTTTAACAAAACCGATAATGTTCAAAACCAAATACGCCAAAACCAAGATGCGTAGGGGAACTTGATTAAACGGTCTCTATGAGGTGTTTAGCCTTCTATTTTCACAAAATGCACCTTGTTTAACTTTCCCTCCATAACTTTAAAACAGCCTTTTATGGAATTATTCAGATTATCCTGGAATTGCAGCTAATTTTCACAGAATAAATTTATTTTCCACAAAAATTATTTCATTTTTCTCGGGATGTCTGTTTTATTTAATTTCTCAGAGTCAAAGACCCTGCCAATAAATAAGCAGGGTCCTCTAATTGCTTTTTTAAAAGATACTTAATGAATATCTTGTGGAGAGCAATTCCAATAGCTTCAAGCCGGCGATGCTGTTTCCTTTTTCATTGAGTGAAGGGCCTGAAATCCCGATGCCATACTTCCCAGGAACAGCACCAAGAATCCCGCCAGACACACCACTTTTTGCTGGAATTCCGATCTTTATTGCAAATTCGCCTGCTTCGTTGTACATTCCGCACGTCACCATGAAGGTTTTGCAAATTCGCGCAATTTCCTTCGGGATAATCTGATCACCAGTCTCTGGATCCCTTCCGTTTAGCGCGAACACTAGTCCAACTCTAGCCAGGTCAAAGCAGGTCATTTCAATAGCACATTGTTTCGTATATAATTCCATAAGCTCTTCTACGTTTTCATCGATAATTTTGTGCTGTTTCAGGAAATAGCATAAAGACCGGTTTAGATGGGACGTTTCCATTTCAGACTCTGCTACCTCTTCTGAATAATGGACATTTGAATTACCTGAAATCTTCCTTGAAAAATTCAGCAGACGGCTAAACCGGTCCTCAACATCATTTCCTTTGATTAAGTGAGTAACCGCAAGAGCACCCGCATTAATCATCGGATTCAGCGGTTTGACCTCGCTCATTGCCTCAAGCTTTGCAATTGAATTAAAAGGATCACCAGTCGGTTCCATGCCGACTTTTCTAAATACCGCATCTTCGCCATGGTCTATTAAAACAAGTGCCAGGCTAATAATCTTTGATATACTTTGCAATGTTATTTTTTCATGTACATCCCCAGCTGAAATACATCTTCCATCCGGATACTGGATAGCAGCAGATAATTCATCACGGTTATTTTTTGCAAGGGCCGGAATATAATCAGCTACTTTCCCTTGCTTGGCATAATCCCTTGCCTCATCCACAAGCTGCTGCAATTCTTTGTTTGATTCACATAGCATTTTCATCACCTGTGCTAGTTTGTGCAGAATCAGCCTGAATTATGTTATAACTTAAACTCTTCCGTTCTTACTTTTTAAGAACTAATATCTTATCCCCCTGCCATCGATCCAATTATTATTCTATAGTATAAAAAATAGCCGTTCCTTCTGCGTTTTTCTACCTATAAGTGGTAAGATATCCAGTATAAACACAATCGGCAGGTGTTATATATGATTTACTCCTTGTTATTTATCTTATTTGCGGCTTTTATGGACACTTTTTCACAGCTTCCCATTATGTCGCCATTTGCGCAAGATCTGGGAGCAGGATCTCTTATGACCGGGCTTATTGTAGGGACATATTCTTTTACAAATATGGGCGGGAATGTTATTTCCGGCATCCTGATCGATAGAATAGGCCCAAGGAAGGTTTTATTTTATGGGTTTTGTGCAACCGGTCTGATTTTGTTATTGTATTTGCTGGCTGATAATCCTCTGCAGCTATTATCGGTCCGTTTGATTCATGGTGCGGCCGGCGGCTTTTTGGTTCCTGCTGCTTTTACGTATTTGGGAAATGCAGCCGAAGAAAAGAAGGGAAAAGGAGAATCAATGGCAAGGTCGGGTGCGGCGATTGGTTTGGCAGCTATTATTGGCCCGGCATTTGGGGGCATCGTTTCGGCAAAACTGGGAATTAACTATGTTTTTGCTATCTTATCCCTTCTGCTTATACTGACAGGAGTTTTAACAAGAATCCTACTGCCGGAAAATCATAGTTCTATTAATGAAAAACAGGACGAGTACAACGGACTTGAACAAATAAAGCAGTTGTTTGCCAATAAGAATCTTAATCAGGCATTTATCGCATCCTTTTCACTTCTGTTTGCTATGGGTACGCTCGCTTACCTGCTTCCCTTAAGGATCGCCCAGCTTCATTATCCGCAAAGCCTCGCTGGCATTTTATTAAGTTTATTTGGATGCGTAGCAATTGTATTATTTATTTTCCCGTTTCACCGGCTGTTTAGGAAATTCTCGAATAGCAGCACAATGACACTTGGAATGATGATCGTAGGGATATCCCTATGCCTGTTGAGCCAGCTTGAATCATTAGTAAATATGGCTGGAACAATGGCGTTTTATGGCGTTGGGTTTGCCCTTCTATTCCCTACCATGAGTGCGGCTGTCATGGACTATACCAGTAAAGAGAATCGCGGGAAGGCTTTTGGTATCCTTTATGCTTTTTTCTCTCTTGGAGTAGTAGCAGGCTCGACCATACTGGGTGCGCTGGACACCACTATTCCAAATGGCTTCTTAACTGGGGGCATGGTCATCTTTTTGTTAACAGCCATCATCATGATCATTTCTTACCAGTTAAAAAAATGAATAATAAAAAGCTCCGGCTAGGAGCTCTTAAAAAGATATGGCGGGTTGTGAAAATAGCAGCCTGCCCTATTATTTGCCTTTAGCTTGATATTCCTTTGTTTTGTTATCACTGTATTGAATTTCGAGTTCTATATCTTTATAATTCTCATTCAGCCCGAATGCTTTTACCACTTCCGAAATTACTTCTTTTTCCGGGGTTTCTGATGAAATGTTCAGCTTACTCAAAGTGGTGTTCAGCTTTCGCATTGCTTCGTCGCCCTCTAGCTTCTTGTTCTCAAGACCGTCATCAATGCTTGCCTCCGTCTTACTATCTAATGTTTCAAATTCGACTTCATAGCTCCCCTTTTCATATTCAGCATCAAGATTGAAAATTTTGTAAGTAAAGCCCGCTTTCTTTTCTTGTGCTTCTTTTTCTCCGGCTGTGTTTTCAGTGCTTTCACTCTGACCCACTGGGGGTGCCGAATTCACTTCTTCTTTATCATTACAGCCAGCTAATAACATCATTGCAGAAAATGGAATGATACCGATTGCAGTTATTTTTTTCAATTAATTCCCCTCCCTCAGATGTCCTATCTTCTATATTTCCAAAATGAGCATATTTAAACTTTCTCAGTCCCTATTTCGTTTACAGCAAAGGATCTTTTGTACGAATTTCCATCTCAACACTGTTACTTCATCAAGCAGAAAAAAAAACCTGTTCAAAATGAACAGGTAATGATTAAGGTGACGAAGATGCTATTTTTTAAAAAAATCCTATCCAGCGAGATCAATCAGAGATGCTTACTTTCGCTGCCATAAACATGAAGAAGAAGGCAAAATGGACATGACAAGGCCCAGAAATGGCCTAATAAATAAGGCTAAGAGGGGTCCTCACACTCAAAATAAGCAAATAGAAATAATCGCTAAAACGGGTTCGGAATAAGACCATTCCGAACCCGTTTGTCGACAATCTGAACCGTTCAAAATGAACAGGTTTTGATATGTTTATTTTACTTTTCGAGGCTAACTTCATTATTTACTGTCTAAACTGGAACATTAACTGTCCAAAATAATTGAATTAATTTCCTAACCAAAACATTTACTCTCCAAAACCAAAATCATAGAACTTACGGTAAATCAATCAATTCAATTCGTACTAAACCTGGATCGGCAGTACATAAAACAGAATGGCAAAGAAATGGGCAACCGAGCCGCCGATGACGAATAAATGCCAAACGGCATGATGGAATGGAAACCCGCGCCATACATAAAACACAGCCCCTCCTGTGTAAAGCACTCCGCCAATGACAAGCAATGACATTCCTGCTGCCGGAAGTGTGGCGGTAAGCGGCTGCCATGCTATTACAATCAGCCAGCCCATCGCTATGTATAGGATTGTAGAAATGTAAAGAAACCTTTTTACAAAAAATGCTTTAAAGGCAACTCCTGCTAATGCTATTCCCCAGACAATCCCAAGCAAGGTCCATCCGAGCGCGCCATTGATGACGATTAATGTAAATGGGGTATAGGTGCCCGCTATAAAAATATATATAGCCGCATGATCAAAAATCTCGAAAATATCCTTTGCCCTTCCCGGCGGAAAGCTATGTACCAGGGTAGAAGCAGCATAAAGCAGAAGCATCGAAACCCCATAAATAACAAAGGTTGTAATATGCCATGCAGTTCCGTCCTTAGAAGAAAAAATAATTAGATTAACAAGAGCGGTTATACTAAGCAGCACACCAATGCCATGGGTAATCGCATTTACCAGTTCTTCCTTTTTTGTATATATGTGAGTATCAGCCACTCGATTCGCTCCCTTTGCATTTGAATAGTTTCATTATACTCATTCGCCCAAAAAAAGAAACAAATTTTAGGTCCAAAAGAAAAAACCCTGTATGAGGACAGGGCTTTCCGTTCGTCTATATTGCAAAATGATGGTCACCTATTATTTCAGTTACTTTCCGTGTCCTAATCCATCGATCATCAGTCAGGTCTGGATTAAAAAAATACAAAGCATCACTATTCGGATCCTCTAATGCTTCATCCACTGCGCGTTTTGATTCTTCATCTGCAGGCTTTCGAATACTGCCGTTGCTTACGGGTGAAAACTGGTTTTTCTCATATACTACATCTGAAACAGAATCAGGAAACTGTTTAGCCTCCATTCGGTTCAGTACAACTGATGCCACAGCTACTTTCCCTTCAAATGGTTCTCCCTTTGCCTCGGCGTGAACTAGACGTGAAAGCAAATCCTTTTCAGATGCAGTAATATGCATCGTTTCTGTTTTGGCCCTCTTGGCTGGTATCTTTTCTTTATGTGTAAGACCGCTGCTCTTCTTATCGTTGTAGCCAGCAGTTTCTTGTAAGTGGCTGGAGCTTTGCGAGGTGAAGGCCATCGATAGCAGCACAAGCGTGAACATAAACACGCTTAATAATGTGTTTCTCATGGTATTACCCCCTTTTTTTCCGCTAACACTTAGGATAACAGAACCCCAATGTAAAAACAGTCCTCAATAATTGGCTGCTTGGTAAAGATTTAGGCAGATTGCAAAACTTTTGATAGACATGCAATATTTCCCGTGTCTTTTTGATTTATTACGCTTATTCTTTTGTGCTAGGCAGTTTTCCGATCTGAGGGCAAGAAATATATTCTGGCGAGGTTTATGTTTAAATAGTCTCAGAGCATTTTTTCCATTTGGAGCTGCAAACGCATGCCGATTGTCCGATATGCCTGTTTTTCGAGTGAAGCTTACCTATCATTGGACTAAGGATAAATTCTGGCGGGGTTTATGATTAATAGCATCTGCTATTCCATAGGTCGACCTATAAATATTTTTTTATAACCTCCGAAAATGGCTCTGGCTAAACCAATTATCAGCTGCCCTTATCCTTAATGCTAAACAAGAAAAAACCCTGCCATCAAGGATGACGGGGTTTAAGTATTGTTGCTTAGGCACCATGGCTGATTTCAACCATCCTGCTTTTTCGTTTTTTCAGCGCAATATGTACAATGATAAAGGCCGGTACACCAAGGATAGAAACAGCGCACAGGCTGCCGAAGAGAATTAGCGGTTCACCAGTACCATACTGTTCAATTACAATACCTCCGATCCAAGGACCGATCACGTTTCCAAGACCGTTGAAGCCCATTGCTCCAAAATAGGTTCCTTTATAGTCCGGATTTGCGATTTCATCAATAAATAAATCAGTCATGGCAAACATTAATACTTCACCAATCGTAAATATGATAATGATCAATGCCAGTGAAACCGCACCTTTTGCAATACCAAAGCCGAGCAAGCTAAGACTGATAATCAAATTGCCCGCCAAAATGGACATCAGCGGCGAGAATTTTTTTCCGAATTGCACGAGCGGAAACTGCAAGACAATAACCGTAACTGCATTTAAAGCCAGCAGGTATGAAAATAACGAAACTCCGTCTTCAAATTGGCTGGAGGAAGAGAAAAATTGCGGAAGCGTAGAATTGAATTGTGAATAACCGGCAATTGACAGAATCATTGCTAATAAGGTAAGGGCAAATACTCCATCCTTTCTTATTATTCCGAAGGCTTCCCCCATCTTAGGGCGAGCCTGTGAAACAATCGGCCGCTTATAGCTCTTTAAGCTGATGAGAAGAGAAAGGCCGTATAATACATAGATTATCCCGGCGATAAAAAAGGTAAAGGTTGAATTTGCTGAACCAAGCTTCAAGCCAATAATCGGTCCAAATGTAACACCTGCATTTATCGCTGTATAACGCAGATTAAAAATTAGCAGGCGGTTTTTTGGTTCCGTGATATCAGATAAAAGTGCTCTGGATGCTGGCTCAAAAAGCGATTTGCACAATCCGTTCATTGAATTCACAATAAAAAAGGCCGTCACGGACTCCGCCATGCCATATCCTATGAAAACGCCTCCCCAAAGAAAGACTGACAAAATAAGGATCGCTTTTCGGCCGTATTTATCGGATAAATAGCCGCCAAAAAAACTGGAGAAAACACCAACTAACGAGCTTACTGCCACGATGGCCCCTGTCATAGCGGGTGATACATGCTTTACCTGGGTTAAATAAATCGCCAGGAACGGGATGCTCATGGAAGTTGCCATCCGGCCAAACATTGTACCGATAATAATATTCCAGGCAATAGGACTTATTTTTTTAAGATTATCTTTCATAGTTTCACACTATTCTAAATGAAATTTCATACATAACTGCTGGCCAGACTTCGAATTATGTGCAAAAAATGTATGATTACTCCATTATAAAAAGATAAACCAAAATAATCCAGCACAAAAAACGTTACTATCATTTTAAATTATTGGCAACAAGAAATGGAAGAACAACAAGGGCAGCTGCCAATACCATAACTGCCACCGAACCCCGTTTATTCTTCTCCTTCCGTAAAGATACTGCAAAACCGATTGTGTATAGAATAACAAAGAGTACAATTAACATAATAAAAAAATTCATCTTTAATCCCTCAAATGCTGAATTTTTGGTACTTTTGTTTGTTTGCCTAAACCGCTGAGTTGTATATTGACAGAAACATGAATGTCCATTTCCGGATAAGTTTTCATCCAGTTAAATTTCCTATACTCAGCATTTGTAAGAAAATGTTTTCTGGCATCCAATGATAGAGGGAACACACAGGCTTTAAATTCTTTTTGCGACTTAGAGATTAATTTATTAAATTCTCTTTCAAAATCTGTTTTAATTTGTTTTCTTAATATCTCTCGTTTTCTGGCATCTTTTGTGTAGTCTACCATCGATCTGTCGGATAAAACATCTAAGACAAGCGGAACCTCGATCCGGACTTTAGGCGGATTTTGGTCCACATTCACGTTTACTTTATTATTCTGTTTTTTATGTATTCTTATCGCAAGCCGGTACTTCTTGTTAAAAGGGTCGTGGATCGTTGAGAGAACGTCTTGAATGTCTGTTGTTTCATCCAATATAGAAGCTAACCTGGTTTCCTGGCCATTTAATTTGCCAACCATGACTCCTTCCTTGAAAACAGCTGCCCCGGCAAATTGGGTTGTATTAGCGTTTCCATTTGCAGCCACTTCTCCCGCTATATACTCATCTTCATGTCTCAGCGGCGGATTTTCCTTCGGCTTTGCAGTCGTATAAATGGCTAAAAATGCATCGGCATCCTGCTCAGTAATTTCATAGAAACGATGGAAAGTGGAATCAGGGAGCATTCCGGTTTCCACCCCTCTTCTAATCATCAACTGGAAATACTTATGAGGCCTTGTCTCCAGCTTTGGTTTATTATTTTTGAAATAATCGCTTGCTTCTTCTTTCGAGATGGCTAAATAGGTATCCCGGCGGATTTCCCTGTCCTTTGTTGTATCATAAAACCAGCGAATAAAGTTATTATCGCTTGCCAGCTCCTCAGACACTACCATCAATTGGAGCAGTTCATAGGTCAACTGCTTAGCTACAATCGTATTGGCTGTATTTTTCGCAGTAATAAAATCACTTGAATGTATTGTGATGACCTCTTGGGGCGGTTCGTCAGTACTTCCGCTGACCAGGGAGCCCACCTCAGGATTTGCAATTACGAATGTAATTTTCAGCTGGTTTTCATTCTTGGACTTATCAATACCCATAGCCACGACAAACGCCAGTTTGTCAACCTCTCTCATATCGTAGCACCCTGAAGGAAGAATCATTAATAGAACTATTGGGATTAAAAGCAGCTTTCTACGCATGTTTCTTTTTTCCATTTTTAAACTCCCCTTTAAAGCTTGCTGTTAGCCAAAGCAGTATCGGCAGGAAAAAAAATAATGGACTTAAGTATAAATATAAATTTTTCCTTAATGAAAATATTGTAAAGGTGGGAGTTTCCATCAGCATCCCAAACCCTACGAAAATCAGGGCAAGGGAAGGGACAATATATTCAAAGTTCTTAATCTTAAACAAATCTCCAAATAGAAGGGCATTTAAATATAAATAGGCCGAAAAGCGGACAAAGGTTGCAATAAGCCAAATTGGAACAAATAGTGTTTCTATATTAGTCAAAAACTCTCCAAAACTGATATATCGGATTAATTCATGAAAAGGATAATTCATCATTTTGACTGGAAGATAGTCAAAGAGCGTTAAATAAATCAGAAAAGAAAAGCTTAGTTCTACCATTAGATATATCAGAGCAAACCAAGTACCCTTCTTCATGTCCCTTCCTTTAGCCAAATAAGGGAAAATTAATCCCATATATAGAATGTCTGCATAAATAGCCAAGTTATGAGTACTTTCTTGTATAATATTAACTGGACCCGAACCAAATATCGGAAATATTTTAGAAAAGTCGACATCCCGCATCACCAGGATGAAAGCTAATAATAAAAACCCTTTTACATAGTAGACTAGGGAATAAGCTACTGAACCTATTGCCTCAATCCCCTTCTTAGCACCATATGCGACTACAGCCATCATGGCCAGATAAATAATGACGGAAGGTGTTGCCGGGAAATACATGGTCTTTATGATATCCACATAGCTGCGAGAATCGACTACCAGTGCAAAAGATCCTATCAGCCACAGACAAAAAGAGATGAAAAAACCAAAATAGCGACCGAATAAAGAAAGATTTATTTCATGCAGATTTTTGTTTTCGTAATGCAAAAGCAGCCTGATAAGCAGAAAGACCGGCAGGAAGCTCATCAGTCCTGAAAGCAAGGGAATCATCCAGGCTGAACTTTCAAGCTCATCAAACAGCAGGGCTGGAGTATCATCAGATAGCTTGGCACCAATCATCATAACCAAAATGGCAACATATTCTCTAATTCCTATTTTCCCTTTAATATTCCCTTTCACATTTACACTTCTCCCTTTTTTATGCCGTCTTTTGGTTTCAGATAACCAGGCCTAAATCTTTCACTGCTAATCTTTTTTCTAAATAAAAGATCCCCAGACGATCTGTATTTAGGGGTAAAAGGAGCAAAGTATGGGACTCCAAAAGATTTAATAGAAACTGCGTAATACAGCCCCCCGACAAATAAGGCAGTCAATCCAAAAATCCCAAATACGCCCGCTACAAGGATAAATGGAAATTTTATTATTCGGATCGTGAAATTAAAATGAATCTCGTTGATGGCAAATGAACTCAGTCCCCCGAGTGCGACTATAATGATAACCAGCGGACTGATAACATTCGCCTGAACTGCTGCTTGCCCCAAAATGAGGGCACCGACTATCCCGATCGTTGGACCAATTGGACTTGGGACTCGCAGCCCCGCTTCCCGGATCAATTCAAAGGCAAATTCCATAAGCAAGATTTCAACTATGGCCGGAAATGGTACTTTTTCCCGTGTTGCCGATATAGCTAGCAGCAGGTCAGGCGGTATCATCCCGGAGTGATAATTGGCAATGGCAATATAAGAAGCTGAAATGAATATGGTATTAAATAAGGCAAGAAATCGCAGTAAACGGGTAAAATTTGCATAAGGAAAACGCAAATAATGCTCTTCCGGGTTATGAAAAAAAGACCAGAAGGTAACTGGAATAACCAGACAAGCCGGGGCGTTATCCATAAACAGCACAATATGGCCTTCTTGAAGAAAGCTCGTGGCCCTGTCCGGCCTTTCTGTATATAGAATGGTAGGAAATAAAGAGTTTTTCCTGTCTTCAATGAGCTGTTCCAGCAAACTGATGTTTTGGACGGCAGCGATGTCAATCTTTGAAATACGGTCTTTCACTTTTTTCAGCAAGTCCTCGTTTACCAGATCTTTTACATAAAGGATAAACAACCCATTATTGGCCCTTTTTGCAACAACTGCTTTTTCAGCAACAAGGCTTTCATTACGGAAATTCTTCCGGACAAGAGATAGATTTACGAGCGCTTTTTCCGTAAATGCTTCCTTTGGCCCTTTAAGGACTACTTCATTCTCGGCCTTTCCAACGGGTCTTGCCTGAAAACTGGAAGCATCTGCAAGATAGCATTGCATATCACCATCCACAAAAATAGCCGCATTTCCATTATTGACCTCGTCCACAATATCTTCTATTTTCTTTGCAGTTTTCACTGACCGGGCTGAAATGATATTCAGTATTTCAGCATCGGATTCTGATTCATGGAGGAGCGGATCAATAATCCTCGCTTCAATTTCTAGCGCATCGGTTATCGAGGCTATAAACAGGATGGCGGCATTGCGTTTAAGCCTTGGTATGAAAATCTCCCTTACCTTCACGTCAGCATTATCGGGAACAGAATACAAGCTTTTAAAAATTTTTAAGTTCTGGTCAAGGGTATCCTTAATATCCTGTTTCTTTAAGGCAATTTCACCGTGAGCGCTCACTTCAGGAGGGTTGGGCGGTGAAGTTTTTAACTTTTTAAGGATACGTTTGAAAAATTTTTTTCGCATTCTTCTCCCTCCCTGCCCTGTATTTATTTAGTAATGTTTCCTAACTGCAGAGAATTAGTCAGCAGTTTTTCGGAAATCCCCGGACAAAATGGGAAAGCCCGCCCCACTTTACAAGTGAAAACGGGCCTTATATGCTGATTTCGTCGAAAAAAAACCTTAATTCTATACAGCTTTAAGATATCTACCCAGAAATAAATTTAACTGCTTCAGAGGAGTAAATATTTATTATCATCAGGCCTCCCTGAGCTTTTGCCATAATTAGGATTGGCTGATTGTAGTTATTCTTAAATTTAAAGTCTGGACCATACCAGCTTACCGTGGCATCACGTCCAAAGGGGACATACGGTACCTGTCTCGTATGGCAATAGCGCTCTACAATTTTCATACCTGCATCGTCCACAGCATTAAACAATGTGGATGAAACCTGGCAAATCCCTCCGCCAATTCCTTCAGAAAATTCTCCCCGTATGATGACCTTTGCTTTACGATATCCTTTTGATTCGGTTCTTTTCCCAACAACCTTATTAAACGAAAAAGTTTCCTGCGGAAATACCACATGATTATTTAATGCCTCGGCAGCAAGAGCGATATTATGAGACCGATTTTTATTGGAAGGATTAAATGAAGAAACGAATTGACCAATCCTATGGACACGTATTTCCGCAAGCAGCTCTTCATCTACTTTTGGATGAATTGGTAATAAAGGTACATCGATTCTTGAAGAACCGCTGTTATAGTAATAACGGAAAAACTGGCTGCTGAATTCATCACGATACAGCTGGTAACCTGACACACCCGGTATAATATTTCCGTTTTTATCAATAAAGGCGTTTATAGGCTCCTGATACATTTGTTTTTCAAGTTGATCTAAAAACTTCAGATACTTACTGACATTAATGATTGGTATAACTGTTGAAGCAGCAGAAACATCTGTACGGTTTACACGGTTGATTTCGGATTCCTTATGGAGAATTACCAAATCATTTGAATAATTACCGATCTGGCCAACTATAAGCAGTCCTGCTAGCATAGATAATTTTAACAGCCGGTCCACCTCCCTGCACTTCTAAATGATAATTCGAAGAAATTCTTATACAAAAAGTATTACCTGTTCGGCTTGTTTTATCAGAATGGTTTTGGGAAACTTTCTTCCAGAAATTTCGTCTATTGGCGAGTGCCTCTTTAGAAAAATATAAGTAAAAAAAGAGGTGTCAATTAATGCTGAAAACAACATTCCTGCTTGTTATATTTCTCATTCTCTTAACAGGACCGGCAGAAGCTTCAACTAAAATTGAATTTATTGAAAAATATGACAGTCCTATTAGCTTTAAGGTGGAAGCTTTACCATGGGACATGGCCAATCAAATTGTGCCAAAAGGCACCGTGTTTACTATAATTGATGTAGAATCGGGCATGCAATTTAAGGTTCAAAGGAGAGCCGGGAGCCAACATGCAGACGTGCAGCCTTTAACTAAGCAGGACACGAAGGTTATGAAGAAAATTTATAAAGGGAGATGGAGCTGGAAGAGAAAGGCGATTATTGTTCTGGTTAACGATCAGATGATTGCCGCTTCCATGCACGGAATGCCTCATGGAGCTGGTGCTCTTACAAACGGTTTTCGAGGTCATTTTTGCATTCACTTTTTAGGGAGCACCACTCACCGTTCACGTAAAACTGATCCCCTGCATAAATTAATGATTTTAAAAGCCGGCGGAAAACTGGATGAATATATAGATAGTCTTTCTCCTGCTGAATTAATAGATGTCTTTTCACAGTCCGTTAATATGCATGATAAGGAAATCCTTAAGCAAACCGTTGCTTTTGGAAGAAATAAGGAAAAACTAGAAAAAGAGCTGGATGAAATTTCTTACTTGGGGATAACGGTCTTACAGCCTAAAAAGGAAGAGGATGGTTTGATACTCACAGAATTACCAGCAAAAGTGGAATTAAAACAGAATAATAAGCCTAAGGAAAAAAAAGTTATTCGCTTTGTTATAAAACGGGATAATGCTGCTGATAGGTGGTTTATTGATGGTGACTATCTTGAGAGTGAGTTAATTCAAAGCACAGAAAAGGAAAAAAAATAATAAAATTTCTTTTTATAGGGTTTGACTGCCCTGATAAACTTAGCAAATGGTAAAATAACCCATACGGTGTTTATAAGCAAATAAATTCGGGTAAGCAAAAAAACAATCGTTCGTGCATATCTTTAAAACACTAGCTAAGAAGGGGGGCGCAATTACATGGCAGCAATTGAACTTATTACTTGGATTATCACTGGAATCTTAGGTTTGGCGTTTATTTCAGTTTTATGGGCAGTAGCCAGAAAACCTCATTACATGACTAAGAAAGTGGAACGCAAAAACCAGCCTTAGCAATTTATTATCATATTCCTTACTCTTTTTTCTTGATGATTTATTCTGAGTGTGGAAGTTTATGAATTGTGATGCAGAAACTTTGTTAATTAAAATCAGCGGGAATAAAAAGAAAAGCACACCAATGCAATATTTACAAAAATAATAGTCAGAAAAAAATTAGCCTCCTAGTATTTTGGCTTTGCACTTCATTGATGTCGGGATAACAGGTCAATTCCATAAGAACCTCCATGTTTAACTTACTTCAAATATTCTCCCTTTCTATGGCCAAGAAAATATTTACGGTATCCAAATAAAAAAAGCCTGTATCGATCGTTGCTAAGTAACGAGGATACAGGCTTAAATTATTTAAAAATAAATAGTGGTACATATTATTAAGTTGCATTTTTGCGGCTTATTTATTTTTGAACATTTCCAAAAATGCATCTAGAATTTCAATACCCTGGAACGTTAATAAACTAATAGCTGTTAACGAAAAAAAGCCCATTATAATAAAGCGAATCCACATCATACATATGATCCTCCTTTGCGTATAAAGTAATTTCTTACTTATTTGCAAAGGCTATAAACTAGATAATTCCCTTGAAAACGAATGGGCGTGAGCGATATTAGCCTCCTTAAAAAGGGAATATGGAGGAAGCAGAGAAGCCTGACAGACAGAACTAATGCTGTAAGAATAAACGCAGTTTCCAAACTGCCGGCTAGCTTGCCGAATTTATCGCCGAAAGAATCATCACTAACCTGGTCAAAAGTGACGGAACCGATTTCAAGAGTCGTTTCTGTTTTAGGAATATGCTTGTCACTACTGCCGTAAAAGGATGCAAGCAGGAATATCAGTATAAAAAGGGCAAAGTTTCTCATCAATTCAGCACGCCCCTTTTTGAGTATTGATATCATCATATAGTAAAAGTGACAGAAATGGTACATTTAAGTACTGACAAATTTCCACATTAAACTACAATAGCCTTGAAAACACTACTAAATTTAACCCTTCTTTCAACTAATCTTAATTGTCATCCTAAATAAATATGTTCAAGCTTTTCTTCTTCAACTTGGCCATTGATGGAGCGGACATAATAAGCTCTTGCATTTGGCCGTGAGGTAACTACTATCGACAATTCATCACCAACGAAATGCAGGGCTGCTCCATCATCTGCAGCAAACCCTTCCTGTAACAATCCAGATTTGATCAGGCTATGGTATGACGGCCTTCTTTCACTTTCCCCATCATAATGGGGACAATTACTCCCCTTTAAAAAGCCTAAGGCAGACAATCCTCGTAAAGGTCCAAAGGAATCGGTAACTCCCTCTTCAAACCAGCAAATTGAACCCGCACTGATTCCAGCCAGAATTACTCCATTCTCCCACGCTTTCTTCATCACCTTGTCCAGGCCCCATTCTCTCCACAATACAAGCAAGTTCTTTGTGTTTCCTCCACCCGCATAAATGATATCTCTATCCAATACAAAATCTTCAAGATTTTGAGTTGGCGGCTTGAATAAAGACAAATGGCTGGGAGTACAATCCAGTGTTTCAAATGCTGCATAAAACCTTTTAATATAGCCTTCAGAATCACCGCTTGCTGTCGGAATAAAACACACCTTTGGTACTTTTGCCTCTGATTGTGCCAGCAGATATTTATCAAGAGCAAGATTTTCCGGTTCCATCGAAAAACCTCCGCCGCCCATTGCGAAGATTTGTTTCATAGTGCGGGCCTCCTTTGCACTGCTTATTTTTTGATTAATAAACTACCCAGCCTATTCCATCACTGCACTCGAAAATTTATTTTTTTGAATATACAAAAGACGCATTGATAAAGCAATCCCTGCTGCCAGCAGTCCGGATGTCAGCCCGATCCAATAACCGGAAGCTTCCAAATTCGTATAGCGGGCAAGCAAATAACCGACCGGCAGGCAAATGAGCCAATACGCGATCAATGTCATGATAAAGGCAATATTGACATCTTTATATCCTCTCAAAGCCGCCAGAGCGGTTGCCTGGATCGCATCTGAAATCTGGAAGAACAATGCGTAAATTAAAAAGTGGGCTGTTAGGGCAATGACAGTTGTTTCGTTTGAATAAAACCCGGCTACTTCATAACGGAAGAATACAACCAGCAGGCCTGTCACTAAGGCAATCAATATGGAAAGATTAATCCCTAGCCAGCTATAGGCTTTTGCATCCTTATACCGGCCAGCCCCTACCTCAAATCCTACCAGAACCGTTTGCGCCATCGAAATACTCATTGGAATCATATACAAAAATGCGACGATATTTAAAGCAGATTGGTAGGCTGCAATAGTTGTAATATCATACTTGCTGATCAATATCATCACAACTGCGAATATGCCTGATTCAAAAAAGATGGAAAGGCCCATCGGCACTCCAATTTTTAAGATCTCTGCAAACTTATCGGAGGCAAACTTCTTAAAAGCCTCTATCGATACATAAGCGGAATAGGGATTTTGCGTCTTAATGATAAGTGCAGTTAATCCCGCAATCAGCCAATAAGTAAACGATGTCGAATATCCCGCCCCTGCCCCGCCAAGCTCAGGAAAACCCCAGTTGCCAAAGATAAGGACATAGTTCAGCAAAAAATTGATCGGGAGTGAACAAAGAAGGATAATCATTACAATTCTGGTTTTTCCCAATGCATAGATAAAAGACCTTAACACATTAAAAATGAACAATGGAATGATCCCATATGCCAAACCAACCAAATAATCCCGGGCGATTCGCTGGACATTAGCATCTAAATCCATCATTCCTAATATCACATCTAAAAATAAAAAACCAGCGAGTATCACCAAAATAGCAATGGCTAGCGCCAGGTAGACTCCATGAGCCAGAACCGCAGAAACTTCCTTATCCTTTTTCTGCCCTAATCGCTGTGCAGCAATGGGTGATACTGCCAGGAGTATCCCGCTCAAGCCCGTAAAAACCGGGTTCCAGATCGCGGAACCTATGCCTACCCCTGCCAGATCAGACGGATTGTACTTGCCTGACATAACCGTATTAAAGAACACCATCGAAAACATTCCAAGCTGGGTAATTAATATGGGTATTAATAGAATTGCAAGCTGCTTAATCTTTTCTCTGTAAGTAAATGTTTCGTACATAAATAGCTGCTCCTTGAATAGTAAAAATAGCGGTAAAGTTTATTATATTCCATTTTTAATAAAAGCGCCCTGAAAATCTTCCATTCTTTTCTATTTTAAGGTGTTCTCTATATTTTAATTGAGATTTATATATAACAAAATCTATTTAACAACTCATTTTAAAAAAACAGCAGGCTAAAAAAGCTTAATTGCTTGCCTAGCCTGCCTGTTTTATTCAAGTTAATAGTTACCGAAGCAATCTCGGGGATTAAATGGCTCTGCTTAAATACAATTTTTTTCAGAATTAACTATCATCGAAGTCACAGCAAAAAAGAGAGAGCCAATGGCTCTCTCCCTTATTATAAGCGCTTCGCGCCAACGAATTTAGGTTTCCAATATGTGTTGCTTGTACTTGCAATTGATACTCCTTTAGAAGAAGAAGAATGTATCATCTTTCCGCTTCCAATATAAATAGAAGCATGTGTCACTCTCGAGGCTTTATTTGGAGCAAAGAACATTAAGTCGCCTGGTTTTAATGATTTAATGGATGAAACTCTTGACCCTTTTTTATACATTTCAACAGTTGTGCGAGGAAGAGTCTTTCCTGCCTTTGCATAAGAATATTTAATTAAACCTGAGCAGTCATAACCTTTTCTAGACATGCCGCCCCATTTATAAGGAACTCCCATTTGAGTCTTTGCGGCTGCAATTGCCTTAGTTTGAGGCGAAGCAGCAGCCTCGCTCATGGTTGGTGCAACAGTGGCTAAAATAGATGCGACAGATAGAGCTGCGATTATTTTCTTTAACATTGTTGTTTTCCCCCAGTTGTTTTTATCTAAACCTATATTAACTAATAATTGATAACATTGGCATCACAGGGGCATTACATTTATATTACAAAATTAAACTAAAAACGCCAGAATTCTACAATACCTACAAAAGAAAAAGAGCACCGTAAAAGATGCTCTTCCTTGATATAGTAATTTTTCAAAGGCCCTACTGATACTGGCTATGATTTAATCATTTTTGTCTAACATTATCAAAAATAGAGCCAGCCGCAGGAGCTCCCAATTACCCTTCAACTATTTTTATATAAAACTCCCGTTCCCTCGGCCCATCAAATTCACAGAAGTAGATCCCTTGCCATCTTCCAAGCAACAGCCTGCCGTTTTGGACAATCATCTGCTGAGAGGCACCCATTGCGCTTGCTTTCATGTGGGCTGCTGAGTTGCCTTCTTCATGCTTATCCTGCGTTATGCTCCAGGGATACATTTCATCGAACCTGCGAATCATGTCACTCTTCACGTCCGGGTCGGCGTTTTCGTTAATCGTGATTCCCGCTGTTGTGTGAGGGCAATAGACGATAACGGCAGCTTCACTGAATCCTGCCACCCTGACAAATTCTGAAACCTCATTCGTAATTTCAATCATTTCATCTCTTTTTGAGCTGGATACCCTGCATTTTTTAATCATAGAGATATAACCTGCCTTTTTGATTAATTGCTATTGCATCCTTATACCCTAAACTGGATCTTTAAAATCAAACTTTGGGTTTTGGTTTGGCTGCAGGCTGATAGATTGTTTAAACCGGACCGCATCAGTGTTGTCAATATGCTGCCCGCCCGCAATCTTTCAGGTTATAGCCACTCTAATCCATTCTGTCTGCATTGTTTCGCTTCATTTCGCTTGATTTTTGTTTTACCTTGTTAACCAGTGTGGCCATTTCCCGTTGAAAAAGCGCAATTTCTTCCTTGCTCTTTTCATTTTTACTATACCGCACTTCATGATACATACTTTTTAACAAATCTGCTGTTTGACTATCGGCCGCTGCTGACAGACGATCCACCCAGTCGGAAAAAGGTTCTCCTTTTAATCTGGCATTTGCAGAATTTAGTTTTTTCTCTGTTTTGAAGACTATTTTCCGGATTGGATCTTTTGGAGATAGCAAATTCCTTTTATGCTCCTGAAAACTATGCGAAATAAATACCCCAGCAGGCAGTGGAGCTGCAATACCGTCAAGGTTTTGCTCTCTGCGTTTGACTCTAAATTTGCGGACTATATACACAAGCAAGACTGATATTGCAATGGCTGCAAAATAATAAAAGCTGCCGTTGCCCTCACTAAATTGAATATCTTCAAATTGATTTTCAATATGCTTATTTATTAATTCCCCACCTTGGGAACTTGTTCTTTTCGTGAAAATAGTTAGCATAAATTCCATTATTGGGCCAATAATCCACCCGAGTACAGCTAAAACGAAACCGATAGCGTGCTGTATAAATTTCACTAGATACGGGGCAGCAAAGGTTGCCATTACAGCAAGCAGACAAGTGAGTGCAAGGAACCCAATCTTCTGTATTGCAAATTTAGCCGAAACACTTTCCAGAAATACAAATATTGCAAGTATGATCAGGAAAACAATTATTTCTGCCATATCAGGAAAACTCATATTTAAGAAGGTGGAAGCAATTAAGGCTGCACAGGAAAACAGCGCAATTTGTTTATGGGTAAAGACCTTTTCTAAAAACAGTAAATAGAAACAGCCCGTCAGGATAACTGCTTGAACAAGGCCGAAAGGAAGGAAAAAAATGCCCGCAGCGGCCTGGCAGACTGCAAAAATCGGCCTGGAAAACGAATGCTTCAGCTTTCCTTTAACTTTAAGTAAGCTGATTATAAGATAGCTGCCGGTAAAGAACAGCAAAAATGGGATGTATTTTTCCTGCTGGTCGGTCAGCAGAAAGATGAACAGGTAAACGATAATGTTATAGAGCTGCGGCAGCAATGCAATCGCCTCCCGACAGTCTGCCATTTTCATCTACATATACGGTATTCTTAATTCTGCTTTCTCTTTTGCCAGTTCCGCTGATGAATATCGTCAAGGCAGAAGAACTGCTTTGGGTGTTTACATACTTGGCAAACGATTGTTCATTGACCAGAACAGCTTCCGTCTTGATCTGGGCTAGGGTTGTCAAACAAACTCCGAGATGTTTCATCCCTTCATCCATGTTTAGCCCAATAGGAACGGACTGCTGGTATAAATTCACAAACAGCTCAAAGGGTATTTTTTTGCTGGCTGCAAGCTGGCATAGAAAAGCTGCATAAGAGATCATATCTTCCATTTTATCATGGTAAGCGTAAGCAGCTGGGGAAGAAAGAACAAGGCAAATAGTGATTCCCCGTTGGACAACGGGCTCGTATTTTTTTGCAGCAAGTGACTGGGATTTTGCAGTGGCTTTCCAATGAATTTGCCTAAATCCTTCCCCTTCATATGGCTTTACACCAACTATTACCGACTCATCCTTAAAGTAAGAAAAGCTTGCCCCATTTCTCCCAGGCAGAATTTTTTCAAGCGCTTTCATTTCAGGGAGCGGCTTAGGCAATGGATATACCAAAATCTTAGTATCAAGCCGGTCAAGCGGAGGAAAGTGAATGGTCGCCGTCCCAAGCCAATCAGTGATGATTAGTTCAGATTCTTCCAGAAAATAAATCCCTCTTTGCTGCGGAATTATCTTGAGCTGGAAATACACATTTTTTTTTGCTGGCAGCATAAATTGAAATTGCTTAGCTGTTCCCCGTAAATCGGTTAATTTTTTTTCATTCATTTCGTTAAGAGATGGGTCTAGCTTTATGGTTAGCTTCCCTGAAGGAACCGGAAACCTGGATGCATTTTGCAGCCCGATGGTGATGGTCGCAGAATTCCCCGGAAAGAGCCGGAGCATCTTCTTTTCATGCAGGATATGCAGCTTTGAAGATATGTTTTTTATAAACAGGGTGACTAGCAATGCAAAAATATAATAGGCCCAAAACAGAAACAGAACATAGCGGTGTGGAAAAAGCCATACCGTCAAAAAGAATAAAGGAACCGTTGTGATAATAATATAGGGCTGAAAAAATAGTGCCTGATATACGAAAATCCCCCGGTTCATCTTGCAATCTCCACTGGAACATCAACCGAGCTGAGAATTTCGACCAGGACTTCTCTGCTGCCGGAAGTAAGTGAGCCCTCCATGCTCAAAGTTATCCGGTGTGCAGCAATGTGCGGAAACACGAACTGGACATCTTCTGGAAGGCAATAGCTTCGGTTTTCAAAAAGTGCTTTTGCCTGGGCACCCCGCACTAAGGCAAGCGATGCCCTAGGACTTAATCCTGTCTGGCATAATGGATGATTCCTTGTAGCAGAAACCAGTCCAAGTATATAATCCTCTATCGGCTCAGATATCTCTATTCTTTTTGCTGCTGCCTGGACCTCCAGCAATTCAGCACCAGTTATACAGGAAGACAACTCAGCGAGAGGCTCCTCATTCCTGAACCGTCGAATCAATTCCTTTTCCTGTTCAATAGAAGGATATCCAAGAGAAAGGCACATGAAAAAGCGGTCAAGCTGGGCATCCGGCAGCGGGAATGTACCCTGGGATTCAAACGGGTTTTGGGTGGCGATGACAAGAAACGGCTGCGGCAGAATTTCCGTATGCCTGTCGATAGTAACCTGCCCTTCCGCCATTGCTTCAAGCAAGCTTGACTGGGTACGAGGCATGGCACGGTTAATTTCATCAGCAAGAAGGATGTTTGCTTTAATCGGCCCTACTCTTACTTCAAATTCGCTTGTTTTAGGATTAAAATATTCAATTCCAGTCACATCCCCCGGCAGGACATCCGGTGTAAACTGGATTCTGGAAAATTTGCCATCTACGCTTTTCGCAAGTGTTTTCGCCAGAACAGTCTTCCCCGTACCGGGAACATCCTCGAGCAGGACATGTCCATTGCTGATTAGCGATAAGATAATCAGTTCAGTCACTTCATTTTTACCCACAAACACTTTTTGAATATTGTCTGCTAACATTTTTAATTGATTCATTGAGGCACCTGCTTGTTAAAATATTTATCTTCCTAATAATACCATAATTTCCACCGTATCTAGCCTGCGTGAAATTTTATATAATAAGAATAAAATATAAAAATATTTAAACATAAAAAAGGATGCCAGAAATGAGAAGATGGACCATTAAGGCGATTGTCTTCTATGAATATGATTTCAGGAGCTAAAAAGCATATTGATAGGCTGTTCTAACGATGCTATAAAAAAAAATAGCCCCTGGTCAAAATTTGACTAAGGGCTATTTTCCTTCTTTGCATTTAGAATGTAGCCATTGGGGGGTCGATACCAAGTACCGGCTCTCCATTAATCGTTAACCAGATATAGTAGTGGTCAATTTCTTTTCCTGAAATCTTTTCGATTTCAGCTATGATTTTCTCTTGTAATTCAAAAGATAATTTTGCAGTTTCTTCCCCAAGCGGAACATCCTTTAATCCCATCAAGTCAGCGATCTTTCTAGCTTCTTTGGCAGTTACCTCGACATATTTGTCGTGCTCCTTTAAATACGCTGCTTCCGCAGGTTTGACTGTAAATAGGGCAGCAAGTACCAACATCATTGTGAATAGACCTAGCTTTTTCATTCTTTTTCCCCCTTAATGATTCTTTCTTTATTTTTTAAAAATATATCTACAATGTCCGGGTTATACATTGTACCCCGACAATGAAGTATCTCTTGAAATCCCTCTTCCACTGATCTTCCTTTTTGATAAACTCTATCTGTTGTAATAGCATCAAAAGAATCAACAATCGAAATAATGGAGGCTTCAATCGAAATTTCTTTTCCCTTGAGCCCTTTCGGGTATCCTTTACCATCATATCTTTCGTGATGTTGTTCAACAATATGACCGGATTCTATTAAAACAGGGTTTCCGGTTTGTTCAAGCATTTCTTTTCCATAAGTCGTATGTTTCTTCATAATATTCCATTCTTCAGCTGTAAGCTTTCCTGGTTTTTGCAGGATTGATAAAGGTATTTTTACCTTGCCTATATCATGTAAAAAGGAAGCCATGTTAAGCCTTAATAACTGTTTAGAATCGAATCCCAGCTCTTCCCCGATTATCATAGAAATTTTGTTAATTCTGCCGCAGTGATCCACAGTATAGCCATCTTTTTCTTCAATTGATACTGCCAGCTCCATTAACTCTTTTGTCGCTTTGCTATAGTGATGGAATACCGGCTGCGAGGTCACATATAGAAATTCTGTTGTTTCCGTTGCCTGGAAAAGATAATGTTCAGAAACAGGACTTTCATGAAAGGAGTCTCCGGTTTTAAGAGTTTTAAAACCCTCTGATGTTGGATATCTAAGCTGTCCGGAAAGTACATAGACATATTCCAGCGCTTTCCAGCCTTCGGTTGGATATAATACCCATCTCGTATCGGGATCCAATTTATGATAGATTATTTCAGTTCCATCACCAGATGCGATAAGAGAGATCTGTAAACCTTTCATGTGGACGGTTTCAATGAAATTTCTTTCATTTATTTTGTCCACTCTTTAACCATCTCCCAACTTCATATATTAAAATGATAACTTTTTAACATTGTTTACCTATTATACCAAAAGATCTCTACTAATTAAGTAGTACGAAAGGCACTGAATTTTGTTAATATCTGTGAATAACAGAATCTATTTAACCTATTTATAGCTTTTAATTAATCAGTTTTGGACTCATTGCAGCTGAATAAACCCTGTCGCGTCCTGACCGCTTTGCAATATATAAATTTCGGTCTGCCTCCGAAAGCAAGGAACTTCTGCACGCCTGATTTCCATATGCCGTACAAACTCCAATGCTCACAGTTACTGGGAGATCACCGGTGATGGGACTCCAGTCAGCTGAACGCACTGCACGGCGCAGCTCCTCAGCACAACGGAGTCCCTCCTGCTCATCCACTCGAGGAAGAATTACAAGAAATTCTTCACCGCCAATTCTCGCAACCATTGCAGTCTCAAGAGTTGTCACCGTTAGGATTCTTGCAAAATGAACGAGAACTGCATCTCCGACATCATGAGAGAGGGTGTCGTTGATTTGCTTAAAGTTATCCAAATCTAGCATGGCTACTGTCAATGGTTCACTTCTGGCAGCAGCATCCGCAATTAGTTGTTCAATATGACTATCAATGTAACGCCGGTTATGTAAGTTGGTAAGCGGATCCCGCAGTGCCATTTCCCTGTAATGCTCACTGTCACGCCGTGCTTCTTCAGCCTCAAACACTAACTTTAATATACGGGCACGAGATTCACGCTCATACTTACGGAGGGTTTCTTCATCTGCATGGAATCCCCGGTGCTCTTCATATGCCTCCCGATAACTTCCTGCTGCGGCAAAGAGCTCTGCTTGCTCCAGCCTCACTTTAACCCGCAGCGGGGCAAGTCCAAGTTCGTTGGCAAGATGCTTTGCTTTATCAAGTGAAGCCTGTGCACGCTTCAATGCTCCCTGCATCCGCTGCGCTACTGCGGCTGTAAGCAAACATTCCGGAAGAGCGGTTAGCTCGTTCAGCATCCTTTTTGAGATGTCTTTCAAGACTGGTTCAAGTGTCTTTTCTGAGTCAACCGGTCTGCCAAGAAGTATCTCAATACGGGCAATTGTATCCAAAGTAATTGCGTCGAGCGGAACAGAATGCTCCTCGGCTATCGACCTAAGACGGGTTACCAGCTCTTGAGACGATGCAGCATCGCCAAGCTGATATGCAGTAAACGCCATATTATTTATCGAAATTATAGCAAGCTGGACATCATTTGTTTCAGCAGCAATGTCCAGCACCTCTCCAAACCTTCGATCCGCCTCATCATATGCTCCGTTATCCCCCAATGTAAGAGCGAGTATTAACAAGTGGTCAGCACGGATATGCGGAAGCGCATTGTCAAAAGTGTTTTCCACTGCCCGTACAGCATGTTCGAAAGCGCTGGTATTGTCACCCATCCTGCTAAAGAAGCTAGACAGCAATCGATGACTGCGGGCAATGACAACCGTATTCATTTCCTCGATTCCCCAAGCATTTACTTCATGAAAGATCCTGCCACCCTCGGCAACACTTCCCTGGCGGGTGATTATATCTGCATGAACAAGCAGGGATCTCATTTCCAGGGCTTCCGCTCCCAGCCTCTTTGCGATGCTAAGTGTATGCTTTGCCGGTACTACTGCAGAGCTCATGTCCCTGAATGGCATAACCTCTAGTATATCAAGAATTGCTGCTAAGGACTTTGCTATATCAATGCCCGTCTTCTGCTCCTCTGAATTTTCGCCTGAAAAATCGACAAGTCTGTTTAAGCAATTCAGACAAGTACTTCTGCCATTCTGCTCAGAAGTCCATACACTTTCCTCCTGACATATATGGCACATTTGTTTGTAAGCAGATAACAAGTTTGTTCCCCCTATGTGAAACGGTTCGTTTCTAAGTCTAATCCACCCATCAAAACGAAGCACTATTCTAGAAAACTTTTACAATAATTTAAATTATAACAAAGGACAACAACTGTAAAACGATTCTTTTATCCTGCTTTTTTGTAAAAAATATCCCTTTTATATTGTTTTTACACATGCAAATTGCTGAAATGGCAATAATCAAATAAAAACGGCACATATAGGGGAGTGCCGGTTTATAAATCGCGTATGCTTCCGCATATTTAGTATGGTTAGCAAAATGAAGCCTCAGTACAAAACGGCGTCCTTAAACCGGACGCCGTTTTTCACATTTATGCTTTATTCTTTTTCCAAAATCCGAGCATCACCGCAGTAACCGCTGATCCAATCAGGATCGCTGAAATATAAAGAAGCGGGTGGTTAACAAGCGGGATAACGAAAATTCCGCCGTGGGGTGCCGGAAGTGTTACATTGAACGCCATTGCCAGCGCACCGGCAGTAGCCGCACCGATTACACTGCTGACTATTACGCGAAGCGGGTCTGCAGCTGCGAATGGAATGGCCCCTTCTGTAATAAAGGACGCTCCCATAAAGTAGTTCGTGAAGCCTGATTTGCGCTCAGGTTCAGTGAATTTGTTTTTAAAGAATGTTGTAGCCAAAGCAATTCCAAGCGGCGGAACCATTCCGCCAGCCATAACTGCAGCATGGACACCAAAGTTTTGCGCTTCGATTGCTGCGATACCGAATGTGAAGGCAGCTTTGTTGATCGGGCCGCCCATATCAACGGCCATCATTCCGCCAAGAATTATACCGAGCAATATAGCATTGGCGCCGCTCAATCCTTGAAGCCAATTTGTAAGTCCAGCGTTAATGGCTGTAACTGGTTCGTTGATGACAAACATCATAAGCAGTCCAGTGATCAAAATTCCGAATACCGGGTAAAGTAATACAGGCTTTATGCCTTCGAGAGCTTGCGGTAGTGCGTCAAATACTTTTTTCAATCCTAAAACGATATAACCTGCTAGGAAACCAGCGATCAATCCGCCTAGGAAGCCGGCACCGGCCTGCGCAGCCAGTAATCCGCCGACCATACCCGGTGCAAATCCCGGTCTGTCGGCAATGCTGCTTGCAATAAAGCCGGCAAGAATCGGGACAAGGAAGAAGAACGCTCCATTGCCGCCGCCAATGTCCATAAGAGCTTTCGCAATCGGATTGTATGTTTCGTGATTTGGATCTGATGCCTGAATCCCAAAGAAGAAGGAAAGTGCGATTAAAATACCGCCGCCGACTACGAATGGAAGCATATTGCTTACACCGCTCATTAAGTGCTTATAGAAACCGGTCCCTTTTCCGGAGGTTTCGCCATCTGATTTTCCGCCTCCGCCGCCCCTGAATACAGGTGCATCCTTCTTAAGCGCCCGCTCTATCAATTCCTGCGGCTTTCGAATTCCCTGGGCAACCGGAACTATGATAACGTGCTTTCCATTAAACCGGTCCATTTCCACCTGTTTATCAGCAGCAACAATAATAGCTTCTGCTTCCTCAATTTCCCGGCTTGTCAAGGCGTTCTTTACACCTGTGGAACCGTTTGTTTCTACCTTGATGTCTACACCCATTTCCTTCGCTTTCGCCTTAAGGGCATCAGCAGCCATATATGTATGGGCGATTCCTGTAGGGCATGCCGTTACCGCCAGAACTTTACCGGCAGAAGGGTCAGTGCTCTCTTCCGTTTGTGGCGCTGCTTCTGCTTCTGCTTCCGACGCCAGTTCAGATTCTTTCGCATCAATTGCAAGGATTACTTCTTCAATTGTCTCAGCCATTAGTAGCTTTTCACGGAAACCGCCATCCATCAATAATGATGACAATCTTGAAAGTGTTTCAAGATGGGCGTTATTTGCGCCTTCGCTGGCAGCGATCATAAATACTAATTGCGCCGGCTGGCCATCAAGCGATTCGTAGTCCACACCTGCAACAGATCGCCCAAAAGCAATGGCCGGAGTTTTAACCGCAGAAGTTTTGGCATGCGGAATCGCAATTCCCTCACCGATACCAGTCGTGCTTTGTTCTTCACGGGCTAGGATCGCTTTTTTGTAACCTTCACGGTCATTAAGCCTTCCAGACTTATCTAATTTATTTACTAATTCGTCAATTACTTCATTTTTAACAGTGGATTTGAGATCCAGAATAACTGTATCATGCTTTAATAATTCTGTTATCCTCATTGAAAAATCCTCCTTACATTCTCTGAATTTTTATCTGCGGCAATAAAGTTTCGATGTCTTCTTTTTGGCAAAGATCCGCTGAAAAAGCAGTAGCACTGCCAGAGGCAACACCGTATTTAAATGCTTCCAGAAGATCGCCGGTTTGCATATACATACCGACAAATCCGGCTACCATTGAATCACCTGCCCCTACGGAGTTTACTACCTTTCCTTCAGGGACATTTGATAAATAGCATTCTTCTGCCGTACAGAGGACTGCTCCTGCTCCTGCCATCGAAACGATAACATGCTGCGCCCCTTTTCCAACCAGCTGCCGGCCGTAATATACTGCATCTTTGGCATTATTAATTTCTGCTGAAAAAAGCTCCCCAAGCTCATGATGGTTAGGTTTGATCAGAAAAGGACTGTGCCCAATTACGTCATTGAGGTCATTTCCGCTCGTATCAACTACTACCTTTACCCCTTTGGATGCAAACTTTTCTGTCATTGATTGATAGAAATTCCCGGGAAGGCTGGGCGGAACGCTTCCCGACAGGACAAGCAGATCACCCTGCTGCAGGCTGTCCAGCTTCTTCAGCAGTGATTCGTAATCACTTTTTTCAATCTCAGGTCCCAGCCCATTGATTTCCGTTTCCTGACCGGTTTTCAATTTTATATTGATCCTTGTATCACCCGTTATCTGAACAAAATCCATTCCTACTTTTTCGTCACTCAGAAAATCGGAAATGAATTTTCCGGTAAAGCCGCCGATGAAGCCAAGCGCCTTTACAGGTGAACCAATCCGATTCAAAACTCTTGCGACATTAATGCCCTTACCGCCCGGGAACTTTGCATCCCTTCTCATGCGGTTCAAGCCATTTATCTGAAAATCATCAACTTCCACTATATAATCGATTGAAGGATTCAGTGTTACTGTGTAAATCATGCAGTCACAACCTTTACTTTAGCTAGATTTATATAAGGTTCAAGAGATGAATCATTGTTCTCATCCGTTATAATAACTGCCGATGAGACCTCTGCCACTTTTGAAAAAGTAACCTCCTGAAGCTTGGAGCTGTCCGCCAGTACAAAACACTCGTTGGAAAGGGACAGCGCTATGCTCTTCATTACAGCCTCCTCCGGATCTGGCGTTGTAAATCCAATTTCCGGGTGAATTCCGTTCATTCCCAAAAAACATTTATCGAATCTATATTGGCTCAAAAAGCGGACCGCCATGCTTCCCACAATTGCATTAGTCGATTCTTTCAGCTGTCCGCCCACAATGATTGTTTTTATTCCAGCTGTCATTAATGGAGCAATATGCATCAAGCCATTGGTAATGACAGTAATTCTTTTGCCCTCCAGATGCGGAATCATGCAGCTTGTCGTCGTTCCGGCATCCAGGTAAATGCAGTCACCATCTTCGATAAAGGACGCAGCTGCTTTCCCAATTTTCTGTTTTTCCGCTGGCTGTCTCGCAATTTTTTCAATGACGGTGGGCTCAAAGCCTTTTCTCTGAAGAAGCGCAGCTCCCCCATGTACACGTTTAAGCTGATTTTGTTCCTCCAATTGAATTAAATCACGTCGAACTGTAGATTCAGAAGCCTGAAGATGCTCTACAAGTTCCTGGAGCTTAACTGTCTGTTTTTCCTTTAATAGGGAAAGTATAAGGAAATGCCTTTCTTCGGTTAACAAAACTTTCACCTCTTAACGTTTGAAAACTTTCTATGACTGTATCATAACGTAAGCCCTTTCATTAATCAATCATTATCAACCAAAAACACTCAATATCCTTCAATAAAATTAAAAAAACGTTCACAAACATCCACTGTTGCATCTACGATAATTAACGGCCGCTTGATTTCTTCCACCTTTATCTAAATAAAGGGAATATGATGTAAGTCTGAACAATAGAGGTTAGGCAGGGATATATTTGTTATGTGGGCTTAAATGGAGACAGTCACCCTAAGCAGCTCCTAAGTTAGGAAACTATCTCAGCAGCCAAATGTCCATAAAAATGCAAAAATACCGTCTCTAAATAGAGACGGTACTTTTGTTTCTTTATCGTTATCCTTCCAGTAAAAGCTGTTCCGGATCTTCAAGCAATTCTTTTACAGTTACCAGGAAGCCTACCGCTTCCTTTCCATCCACGATTCGATGGTCATAGGACAGTGCCAGGTACATCATCGGCCTGTTTTCCATACGCTCCGCATCAATAGCTACTGGGCGGGTTTGGATTTTGTGCATTCCGAGAATTCCAACCTGAGGTGCATTTAAAATCGGCGTTGATAATAATGAACCGAATGTTCCGCCGTTTGTGATTGTAAATGTGCCTCCCTGCAGGTCTGAAAGTGCAAGTTTATTGTTTCTTGCTTTGACAGCAAGCTCGCCGATGGATCGTTCGATATCAGCAAATCCCTTTCTGTCAGCTTCTCTTACAACCGGAACAACCAGGCCTTCTTCAGTGGAAACGGCTACTCCAATGTCATAGAAATTCTTTTTCAGGATGTTTGTTCCCTGGATTTCAGCATTCAGTAAAGGATATTTTTTCAGGGCCCCAATTACTGCTTTGGTGAAAAATGACATGAATCCAAGCTTAACTCCATGCTGTTTAAAGAAAGCATCTTTGCGGCGGTTACGCAGCTCCATAATAGCAGTCATGTCTACCTCATTGAATGTGGTAAGCATGGCAGCTGTTTGCTGTACTTCCACCAGGCGTTTTGCAATTGTCTGGCGGCGGCGGGACATTTTGATTACTTCAATACGTTCATCAGAAGTGACAGCCGCTGGTGCCGGTGCTGCAGCTGGTGCAGGCTTAGAGGCTGGTGTACCTTGCTGAACAGGAGCATTGCCAGCAGCTTCTACATCCTGCACTCTTACTCTTCCAAGAGGGTCGGCAACAGAAACTGCGCTTAAGTCAATCCCTTTTTCACGGGCAAGTTTTCTTGCTGCCGGTGATGCGATTGGTCGCTGGCTGTTTACAGGTTTTTCATCCTGAGGAGCTTGCTCTTGTACCGGGGCAGCAGGGGCAGCTGTTTCAGGCTGAGCTGGTGCTTCTGTTTGGGACTGCTGAGCTTGCGGAGTTTGGCCGCTGGCTTCACCAACAATGGCAATTGCCTGGCCAACCTGTACAGTATCTCCTTCTTCTGCAAGCAATTCCTTCAGCTGGCCCGCGTAATCTGAGATGATTTCCACGTTAACTTTATCTGTTTCCAGTTCAACGATATAGTCTCCCTTTTCAACCATGTCGCCCGGTTTTTTCAGCCATTGGGCCACCGTTCCTTCAGATATGGATTCAGCTAGCTCGGGTACCTTTACTTCTGCCATCTTACATTTCCCCCTCTTGATTACGAGTTATTGCTTTTGTTATGATTTGTTGCTGTTTCAATTTATGGGCGTTTGGATCACCTTCAGCCGGGCTTGATCTCCGTTTTCTTCCAATATATATGACTGGAACTCTGTCACTGGAGGCGGTAATCAGCCTTGGTTCAACAAATGTCCATGCACCCATGTTTTTTGGTTCTTCCTGTACCCAGAAAATTTCCTGCAAATTCGTAAACTTCTTAAGCAGTTCCTGTATTTCCTGGAATGGGAAAGGATAGATTTCTTCAATCCGGATGATGTGCAGCCAATCCAAATCTTCACGCCCTGTTACCTGAGCACTTAAATCGACAGCAATTTTTCCTGTACAAAAAACAATCCGCTCTACTTTTTCAGGATTAGCTCCAAGTCCAGGCTGTTCGATAAATGGTTTAAATTCTCCCTCGCTCAACTCATCGGGATTCGATGAAGTCAGCGGGTTTCTAAGCAGACTTTTTGGTGTCATGATGACAAGCGGCCTGACTTCTTCCATCTCAAGAACCTTTGCCTGTCTTCGTAAAATATGAAAGTATTGGGCTGCGGTGCTCAGGTTTGCCACTGTCCAGTTATTTTCTGCAGCAAGCGACAAGTAACGCTCAAGACGTCCGCTTGAATGCTCCGGCCCCTGGCCTTCGTAGCCATGCGGCAGAAGCATAACAAGACCTGATTTCTGCCCCCATTTCGCACGGCCCGCAGCAATGAATTGGTCAAATATAACCTGTGCCGTGTTAGCAAAATCGCCATATTGTGCTTCCCAGAGAACGAGCGTTTCCGGGGAGAAAACATTATATCCATATTCGAATGCCAGCACGGAAGCTTCTGAAAGCGGGCTATTGTGCAATGCGAACGATGCTGAAGCACCATCAAGCTGATGCAGCGGAGAATATTTCATCCCTGTAGAACTGTCATGCAGCATCAAATGTCGCTGGGCGAAGGTACCGCGCTCCGAGTCCTGGCCGGTTAAACGGATTGGTGTACCATCTTTAAGGATCGTCGCAAATGCCAGTGTCTCAGCCTGGGCCCAGTCAATCTTGCCATCCCCATTAAATGCGTCAAGCCGGCGGGAAAGAATTTTGCCAAGTTTTTTATTAATCTGGAAGCCCTCAGGCCACTTTACCAGATTATCATTAATTTCCTTAAGTTCTTCGGCGGCAACAGAGGTTTCCAGCTTTGGAATCCCATGTTCAACAGTCTCCGGAGGATTCATTTCACTTGCTTCCTTCGGTTTATTGCCGGAAACTTTATTGTAAGCCTGAGAAAGCTTTTCCTCTACCTGGGCTGCAATAGCGGAAACTTCCCCATTTGTCAGCACCCCTGCCTGCAGAAGGCGCTGGGCGTATATTTCCTTCGTTGTCGGGTGCTTATGCACAAGCTCGTACATTTTCGGATTAGTCACTAACGGTTCATCCATTTCATTGTGTCCGAAACGGCGGTACCCGATTAAGTCAATAAGGAAATCCTTTTTAAAAGCAGCGCGGTATTGATAAGCAAGCTGTACCGCTGCCATGCAGCTCTCAGGGTCATCCGCATTGACGTGGACAATTGGGATTTCAAAACCTTTCGCCAGGTCACTCGCGTATTTGGTAGATCTGGAATCTTCGCTCTCCGTTGTAAAACCAATCATATTATTTGCAATAATATGAATGGCTCCGCCTGTTTGATAACCCTTCAGCCTGCTTAGGTTCAACGTCTCAGCAACAATTCCCTCACCCGGGAACGCTGCATCCCCATGAATCAGAATGGCCAGTGACCGGGATATATCCTGAGCTGGGAAACCGGCTTCCTTCCGGTCCTCCTGTGCTGCTCTTGTGTATCCTTCGACAATTGCTCCAACAAATTCGAGGTGGCTCGGATTATTGGCAAGCGTCAGCCTGGCCTTTTTTGTATTTTCCCGTGTGATTTGTTTATCAAGTCCGAGGTGGTACTTTACATCACCAGTCCAGCCGTAATTGATGCCAATGGATCCTTCAGAAGGGACAAGATCCTTATTCGGTGAGTGCTGGAATTCAGAAAAAATGATTTCGTATGGCTTACCAAGTACATGAGCCAAGACATTTAACCTGCCGCGATGAGCCATTGCAATATTTACATTGGTTGTTCCGTTTTGAACAGATTCAGAAATAATGCCATCCAGGAGCGGAACGAGTGTATCCAGTCCTTCAATGGAAAAACGTTTCTGCCCGACGTAGGTACGGTGCAGGAATTTTTCAAAGCCCTCCACTTCATTTAAACGCTTTAGGAGCATGGTTTTGTTTTCCTTTGTAAGCTTAGGGAAGATTTTCCCCGATTCCACCGCGTCCTTCAGCCATTTTTTCTCATTCAGATCGTTGACATGCTGAAATTCAAAGGCAATTGAACTGGTATAACGGCTTTTCAGATATGTTACAGCTTCCAATGCATCCTTTACGTCAGATGGAGGATTTTCCATAAGAAATCCAGCCGGAATGCTTTTTAAATCCGACTCAGTTAAGTCATAATTGGATAACTCCAATAGCTGAGTATCGATTTTCCCTTTCGTGAGCGGATAAATATCCGCTGCGTGGTGCCCATAGGTACGTATGTGGTCAGCTAATTTGGAAGCAGACATGATTTTCTGAATATCAGGCAGCCTTTCTGACTGAGGAACAGAGATTGCTTCTGGAGCAGAACTACCTCCCGCTTCTGTTCGATTCCCATCTAATACAGGTGCACCCCATGCCTCAAACAAGGCTGCAAGCTCCTGTTCAACTGCCGCAGGATCCTGGAGAAACAAATCGTATTGCTCCATAACATAGCCAAGGTTTGGCCCTGCAAAGCTTTTCCAAGGACCATCAACTTTGTTGGTCATTTCACAAACCCCCAACTTTTCTTAAATTAGTTTCTGCTAGTAATTTACAAATTATATAAAAATAGTGATTTAAAGCGAAAATTCTTAATTATTAAGTATAAAACGCTTCCAGAAATTATATTACATGATTCTAGCTAAATATTCAAAGGTTTCTAACGTATTTACAGTAGAATCCTGAAGCGGGGACCTGACTTTTTTTGCTTTAGAAATAATCCTTTAACGTTCATTCACGGTATAAGGGTTTTTGTAAATATTTTCCCCTGCATCCCCTCCTGCTTTTCAATTGGCCCAAAGGCCATTTTAAAATTTCCATGCTGACAAGCTTAAATTTCCAAACTGAAAACTGCGGTGAAGCAATTCGGGCTTCCGTTTATGATTTCCTGCACCCATAGCAATCAGTAGCGGTGCAAAATGTTCTTTTGTAGGCACAGCCAGACTGGCGAACGGGGCAATTTTATCATAGTTAAATAAGCTTTCCATATCCCGATTCAGGAGCTTTTCCTCAACCCAATGTTCAAATGTCACTGCCCAGCCTTCAGCAACCTCCATATCTACAATAAATTGTTCAGGATTATGGACGATCCCTCCGCTGCCAATGATAAGCACATTTTGCCTTTTAAGGGATTTTACAGCTTTGCCAAGCTTATATTGTGCCTGATTGGGAAGAGCGGGGTTTATGGAAAGGGCAACAACAGGAATGCTGGCATCCGGGTACATGATGGATAAAGGTACCCATGCCCCGTGATCCAGGCTTCTGTCATCTTTTAGGTCTGCCAAATATCCTGCTTTTGCAAACAGGGTAAGCAGATGGTCGGAAATATCTAAATCCCCTTTTGCCGGATATGTAATTTCATATAAGGGATCCGGAAAACCGGCGAAGTCATGTATTGTACTGTGATTTTGGACAGCCGAAACCGACTGGGTAGAGCTTTCCCAGTGGGAGGAAAAAATGACAATCGCTTTTGGCGTATCCATTCTTTCGGCCAGACTTTTTAAAAATTGGGTATAACTATTATTTTCGATAACAAGCGATGGAGCTCCGTGCGCTAAAAACAAAGAAGGCATCATAAAAAAACTCACCGGGTCCTTTCTAGCGTGCAAAATGAATCCACTTTTCCTTTTCCTCATAAGGCATTTAGATAAACATAGTTGCTGAATAAAATCCCAAAAAATGGTTTGTTAGTTGCCAAAATGGAAAAACCCTGTTAAGAAACAGGGCTAGTGTATTTATAAAATATCCTTGATTATTCTTCAGCATATTCCCGTTACTTACTTCGCTGCTTGTCTGTTTTTTTCCAAAATATGTGCTGGCAAGCTGTAGCCGGAGTTTTGTAAAATCCCTTCTATTTGTTCTACAGCTGCTTCAATGGAATTGGCGTTTACAACGGTTAGTCTGTCAGCAAATTCTTGCTCCTTATGACTGTACCGGGTGTCATAATAATATACATATAAAAGTTCAATCAGCTTTTGATAATCCCCAATTTCGGCTGCATTTGTTATATCCTGAATAATTTCTTTATTATTAATTCGTTTCGAGATATTTTGCAGCGCCAAATCCACTTTATCCCTGAACCATTGCTCATTCTGATACTGTTCAACATATTCGGTGTATGTCCGTTCCACCCTTTTTTCGAGCGAAGCTTCCACATGTATATGCAGAGCGTTTTCCCTGGCCTCCAGCATAAAGTCCGGCTGGATCGCGTGCCCGATACGCTTGCTTTCAGCTTCCATGATAAAATAAGGAGCGTCCTTCAGGTTCCGCAGTTCTTTATACAAAAGGGAATCAAATATTTTCTGATTATGTGGCTTCCCAAGGCCAAAAGAACCGAATACTGAACCGCGGTGATTCGCGATTGCTTCAAGATCGAGAACCGGATACCCTTTTTCACTCAGCCTCTTTAAAATAAGGGTTTTCCCTGAACCGGTCATCCCATGAAGCACAACGGTGCGAGAAGGCAGCATATCCTCCATCGTTTCCAGGATATACTTCCGGTAGGCGCGGTACCCTCCGGTAATCCTGGCAATGTTCAGTCCCGAAAATACGGCAAAGCTTGCGACAGATTTACTTCTCATACCGCCGCGCCAGCAATACACTACCGGTTTTTTCCCAGTGTCAATCAGACCCCTTATTTCTCCAAGCAGCTGCGGAAGCTTGGGCGCTACTGTTTCCATTGCCCTCCATTTGGCCGCTTCTGAGCCTTCCACTTTATAGATCGTCCCAATTTCCTGTCTTTCCTCATTTGTAAACAAAGGTATATTAATTGAATCCGGTATGGATCCTTCCTCATATTCAATCGGTGAACGAACGTCTATAGCAATAGCGTCTGGGTGCTGCAAAAGCTCTTCTATTGTCCACTCTTTCATAGCCATTGCCCCTTTCCTTATATCACTCTCTATTATAAACCAGAAACCGCGCTTGACAAACCCATATCGACTAAGCTTCCGCCAGCCTATATCATTTTTAAACCGTTAGCCTTGAATAACAACATAAAAAAACCTCTCCGAAGCATCACAGAGAGGATAATCAGCCATTTTTCAATTTAGTATTTTGTTCTAAAAAACAGCTACATGGTAATTGCATGAAGTGCGCCGCGGGAAGCGAAGGAAACCCTTCCAGTTTCCTCAGAAACTACAATCGCTACCGCATCTGTAAGTTCCGTAATTCCCATCGCTGCTCTATGGCGGGTCCCAATCTTTCTGCCCGCCGAAACTTGTTTGGATAACGGAAGAATATTGGCTGCCGAAACGATTATTTCACCACGAATTACAACAGCTCCGTCATGCAGGGGGCTACCAGGGAAAAAGATAGTTTCCAGCAAAGGCTGTGTCGTTTCTGCGGCTACAGGAACTCCATTCTGCAGAAAAGGGTCCAGAGATTCTTCTCTTTCAATAACGATGAGTCCGCCTTGGCGCTTGCCCGCCAGAACTCCAGCGGCGCCAGCAATGCTGCTTCCCTTCTTAGTATAGGGGGATAGGTATGACTTTAAATAAAATGAAGAGGCCAAGCTCTGAGCAGTTGAAATGGACTGTGACAGTTTCTCAAATTCCGTAAGCATGCAGCAGTCATCCGTCTGCAAGTGTTCTGACAAGCCCATAGACATCTTCGTGATCCCTTCAAGCAGCGGTGTAACTTCTTCCTTGAATACAGCCTGCAGTTCATGATTATGATTAATATGCATGTATTTTCACCCTTACTCTAGTTCTGCCGGTTTTTAATCCTTAAGATTAGATTACACCTTAACTCGCGATTTTAATCGGTACACCGGTCTTTTATAGACTAGATTTAGAAAGAACAACCTGGCTTTACTGTTATTAATTGGTTTTACCAATTAGGTGTTAAACTTTTTTAAACAACTATTAATAGCAGTCCAGCATATTTTTAAAGAACATTAATCTAATAAAACGACTTAAAATATACACCAACGGCAAATAAAGAGAGGATAATAACTACAGCATAAATAATAGATAAGTTCTTGATATTCTTTTTTGTAGAGTTTCTATAATCACTGTCGCTTTTCCCAGCTACTGACAGTGTTAATACAACTGCTACTAACATTATAATTACTACTAAAGCAATCGCAAACTTCATGAAACACCCCTCATAGTGGTTGTTAATTGATGAATCAATATTCATTGATTTTAAGTTTCCAAAGCTAAATGAATTTATAAGTTTCTTTTATTTAATTTATTGCTCTGTTAAACTTGCCTGCTAATTTCCGCTATATCGGCGTTTAGGGAGCCCTCGTTACCGCTTGCGGGACTCCCTTGGTCCGCTCGAAGGAAATGCCAAGCTTTATTGTCATATTGATTTTCCTAATAATCCTGCATGTTTTGTATTTTAAGTCATCTGGTAATTTTTCACACTTATTTACAGCACATTAAAATACCTTGCCTCAGGATGGGAAAAGACGATGGCTGATACAGAAGCTTCAGGTTCCATCATATAGCCTTCTGTTAACCTGATTCCCAGTTCTTCCGGATACAGAAGCCTGAAGATTTTCGCCTGGTCTTCCAGCTCCGGACAGGCCGGGTATCCAAATGAATATCGCTGTCCAGTATATTTCGCTGAGAATCTTTCCTTCATTGTCATATCAATTGGATCAGAGATGCCCCATGCATCCCTCATGAGATGGTGCATCCGTTCAGCGAACCCCTCTGCAGTTTCAAGGGCAAGAGCCTGGATGGCATGGCTTTTCAGGAAGTCACCTTCGTTTTTAAAACGCTCGGAGTGCTTGCGGATGCCTTTTCCAGCTGTGACAACAAACAGGCCTACATAGTCCATTATACCTGAATCTATTGATTTTACATAATCGGCCAGACAAAGATGCGGTTCATTATCCTGACGAGGGAAATCAAAGGTTTCCAAAATTTCTGCCGTATTTTCAGGGTTATAAATATTAACCTTGTTTCCATCACTCTGAGCAGGGAAAAATTGATATACTCCCCCAATTGAGTGTTCTTCATCCTTGTGCAGAAAAGCTATCAGTTCGTTCGTCAAATGATTAAGAGCTTCGGCTTTTTCATCCCCATTTTTCAACAGCTCTTCAAACTTGCCTTTAAGCCCAAGATGATGGCCGATCAGCATTTGTTTGTTGATATATGGTTCAACAACGCTTAGCGGGTAATTTTTAAGAACATGCCGCTTTATATCTGCCGGTACAGGAACGACAGCTTGAGGAATGACAGCACTCTTTGTTGCGACAGCCACTTTTTTCGGCAATTCGAGGGTGGCAATTTGTGCACTTCGAGTTTTTCTCCGTTCTTCGAGCTCTTGCAGATGGATATCACGTTTTTCCTCATCATGAAGGATATTTGTGACATTGAGCCCATCCATAGCATCCTTTGCATATAAAACAGAACCCCCATATTCTGGGGCAATTTTGAAGTCTGTAAACTTTCTTGACAATGCAGCTCCCCCTACGAGGATTGGCAGATCAATATTGGCCTGTTTTAAATCCTGGGCTGTCGTTACCATTTGCTGAGCTGATTTGACAAGCAAGCCAGATAAGCCGATAGCCGTTGGGTTGTGCGTACGGACCGCTTCAATGATTTGGTTTGGCGCCACTTTGATCCCTAGATCTACTACATCAAAACCGTTGTTGGAAAGGATGATATCAACAAGATTTTTACCGATGTCATGCACATCTCCTTTGACCGTTGCAAGCAGAATTTTCCCTTTTTTAGAGCCTGCTTCGCCCTTTTCCATTCGAGGTTCCAAGTAAGAAACGGCGGCCTTCATGGCTTCCGCGCTTTGAAGCACCTCAGCTACGATAAGCTGGTTATCGTTGAACAGCCTGCCGACCTCAGCCATTCCCGCCATTAAAGGCCCGTTGATGATATCGAGAGGCTTGTTGCCTTTTTGCAGCGATTCTTCAAGGTCTTCGGTCAATCCCTCTTTTGTGCCTTCGATAATGTATTGACCCAGCCTTTCATCAAGCGGCAGTTTTTTTCCTTCGGCTTTCTTTACTGGCTTTTTGTCCCGATAATATTCGGTAAATACCTGTAATGTTTCCTGTGAGGTTTTAAAAAGCAAATTCTCGGCAAGCCTGATTTCATTCTCTGGAATTAACGCAAAACGCTCCAGCTTTTCTGTATTGACGATTGCATAGTCCAGTCCGGCCTTTGTGCAATGGTATAGAAAAACGGCATTCAGTATTTCCCTGCCCCTTGGCGGGAGGCCGAATGAGACATTGCTGACACCAAGTATTGCCAATGTTTCAGGCAGTGCTTCCTTTATAAGCCTGATTCCTTTGACCGTTTCTTCAGCTGCTCCTATGTATTGTTCATCACCTGTTCCGACTGGGAAAACTAGCGGGTCAAAGATGATGTCTTTAGGATTTACGCCATATTTATTAACAAGCAGCTCATATGATCTTTCAGCCACTTCAAGCTTTCTTTCAGCAGTCACGGCCATTCCCTGTTCATCGATAGTTCCGACTACCAGCGCCCCGCCATAGCGGTGAAGCAGCGGGGTAACAGCTTCAAAACGTTCTTCCCCATCTTCAAGATTGATTGAATTGATGATCGCTTTACCCTGGGAGTTCTTCAGGGCTGCTTCAATTACTGCTTCATCAGTGGAGTCAATGACCAGAGGCACTTTTACTTTTTTTACTGCCTCCTGGACGAATATGCCCATATCTCCCAGCTCATCTCCATCTGGGTCGGCCAGGCAAATATCAATGACATGTGCTCCCTTCTTCACTTGGGCCCTGGCAATTTCGGCTGCTTGTTCATACTTTTTTTCCCGGATCAGTTCCTTGAATTTTTTAGAACCGATTACATTTGTCCGCTCCCCTACAAATAGCGGTCTCATGCTATCATCATAAATCAGCGGTTCAATTCCTGAGACAGCATGGGGATGAGAAGCTTCAGGCAGGCTTCTTGGAGAGACCCCTTCCAGCTCTTTTTTCAGCTCACGGATGTGATCCGGCGTAGTGCCGCAGCACCCGCCGACAATGTTGACCCATCCTTTTTCGGCAAATTGCTTAATCTTTCCCGCTAAAGAAACAGGAGATTCATGATAATGCCCTTCTTCATCAGGCAAACCTGCATTTGGGTAGCAGCTTATTGCGCTTCCTGCTATTTCTGAAAGGCTCCGAAGATGATCGGTCATAAATTCCGGTCCGGTGGCACAATTTAGGCCGACTGCGATCGGCTTCATATGCTCGCAGGAAAGGTAGAAAGCTTCAATAGATTGGCCGGCAAGTGTCGTGCCCATTGGTTCGATCGTTCCGGAAATCATGATTGGAAGCACAACGCCCGTTGCTTCAAAAGCTCTTTGAATGCCTGTGAAAGCTGCTTTTACGTTAAGTGTATCCTGGCATGTCTCCACTAACAGCAGGTCGGCCCCTCCATTGATCAGTCCTCTAGCCTGCTCTGCGTAATCTTCAGCCAGTTTATCAAATGTGGTTCCCCCGGTTACCGTAAGGGTCTTTGTTGTAGGGCCCATTGCTCCGGCCACATATCTCGGCCACTCAGGGGTCGAGTATTTTTCTGCTGCCTTTTTTGCAAGCTGTGCCGATGTCAGGTTTATTTCATATGCAAGCGAACCAAGTCTGTATTCATCGAGGACGATAGCAGCAGCTCCGAACGTATTGGTTTCGATGATATCTGCTCCTGCTTCCAGATAAGCCTCATGAATGTTTATTATCGTTTCTGGTTTGGTCAAGGACAGGTATTCATTGCAGCCCTCGTATTCCTCGCCGCCAAAATCAGCCGCAGTCAGGTTAGCCTGCTGAATCATCGTTCCCATCGCTCCATCAAGAAGCAATATTTTTTTACCAAGCTGACTCTCTAGTGAATTATTACGTAATTGATCTTTGGCTGTATTGTTTATTTGAACTTCCACTGCTACATTACTCATATGCTGCCACCTCTACTAATCGTTTACTGTCAATTGTACGAATATGCTTTGTCAGTTCGGCGGTCATATCGTACCTCAAGAATGGGGTAATGAAATACAGACCGTTAAACCGGTCAGCGGCTGCTTCCGCCAGGCTTTTCGCGATTGCCATGCCTTCTGCCCGTGCTTTGACTGGATCATTAGCAGCTGCAGCCATAGCTTTTCTGACTGGATCCGACAGCTTTATACCTGGTACTTCGTTATGCAGATATTCCGCGTTTCTGCTGCTTGTAAGCGGCATGATCCCAAGGAATATTGGGGTTTCTAAATGTCTTGTAGCCTGATAGACTTCTTCAATTTGGCTCTCTGAATAGATCGGCTGAGTAAGGAATGACTGCGCACCGCATTTAATCTTTTTTTCCATCCGTTCAACCGCTTTGGCGAGATAGCGGACATTTGGGTTAAAAGCGGCGGCAATTCTAAAATTCGTCTTCTGGCCTAAAGGCTGTCCGGAATATGATAGGCCGTCATTAAACTGCTTTATTAGTGAAATTAAATCAAAGGAAGACAAATCATATACGGAAGTAGCTCCAGGGAAATCCCCGATTTTTGAAGGATCACCGGTAACAACGAGAATTTCATTTAAACCTACCGTATCGAGTCCCATTAAATGTGACTGCAGTCCGATCAGATTCCGGTCACGGCAAGTTAGATGTATTAGCGGATTGTGGCCAGTATTATTTTTGATCAGCATCCCGAGAGCGCCATTGCTGATTCTCGGAGTTGCAAGTGAATTATCTGCCAGCGTAATTGAATCCGCACCAGCCTCATAGAGGGCATCGACACCTGCCATAAAATCTTCAATTCCCAGCTTCTTTGGCGGATCCAATTCTATTAAAATCGTTCTTTCGCGCTTCGCTTTTTCGGCTATAGCAACCGTGGTATCTTTTCTCCCAGTATCGTTGATTTCAATTTTTCTTCGTTTGACCGTTTTTTCCATAACCGGTTTTAGTGATCCGATTGCCCTTTTAATTGCTTCAATATGCATTGGTGTTGTACCACAGCAGCCGCCGATGACCCGCGCGCCCTGCTTCCTTAATTCAAGGGCGCTGGTTTCAAAGTATTCCGGCACAGCGGCATAAACCAGCCGCCCATCCTCAAAGTCCGGCAAGCTTGCATTCGGATAGACAGCGAGGTGTGCTTGAGCCGGCAGCGGAACCTCCTCAAGCGCGCGGATCATATGGTACGGGCCAAGCCGGCAGTTCACTCCAACCACATCAGCACCAATTGCTTCCAGCCGTCCGAGTGCTTCGCTTAAATGGACACCATTTTGCAAATAGCCGATTTCATGCAATGATACATTAGCAATGATCGGAAGCTGCGTCTCATTCCTGGCTATTTCCAGCACGGTTTCGATTTCTTCGAGGTCATAATATGTTTCCAGAATGATTCCGTCAGGCTGGGCCATTAACAAACTATACAGCTGTTCCCGAAAACTTCTTTTTATCTCTTCAAGATTCAGGTCCGATTTACGGAAACTTCTAGATGCTCCAATCGTCCCGAATACAAATGCATCCTTTCCTGCCGCCTTTCTGGCGATCTCGATTCCTTTTCGGTTAATCTTGCTAACCTGGTCCTCAAGCCCATATCTTTTTAGCTTGATATAGTTAGCTCCATATGTATTTGATTGTAAAATATCTGCCCCTGCCTCTACATAGGTGGCGTGAATGTTTTCAATCCGTTCTGGTTCAAGAATATTCAGTTCTTCATAGCATTGATCAATTCCATTTATATAAAGGAGTGTACCCATAGCTCCTTCACCTATCAATATTCTTTTTTGCAATTCATGTCTAAAATCCACTTTTAGTCCTCCTCTATGAAAAGTACAAGCGCCCTGGCACAACGAACGTCGACACCAGCACATCCTTACAAAGCTGAGGCTTTGTTTCGCGAGATGTATCGATGCCGAAGCGTTCTTTATCCTGTGCGTCGACGCTGCAGCCAGACATCTGTACTTTTTTTAAAATATACTTTCTATGCTTAAAGCTCTGTACACTTGCATGTTGATTTCCGCTCTAGTGGCGGTTCAAAAGCCTCCTCGGCATACCGGCTGCTGGGTCTCCCTTGGTCCGCATCTCCCGCAGGACATTGAATTGGCTACTTGAAAAAACTCCGCACGAGGGAAATGGGAGCATTTCCGAGGAGTCTCTCGCCTTCCGCTCCAAAAAAGAAAAGCGAGAGCGCCCTGGTCAGAGGAAGAACGGCTAAAGTCGCCACGTCCTCACAAAGCTGAGCTTTGTTTCGTGCGATGTATCGATGCCGAAGCATTCCTTGTCCTGTGGAAACGGCGGCACTAGCACCTCCTGTGCGTCGTGGCTGGGCGCTGCAGCCAGAAATCAACATAGTGCCAATATCAACAATGAACCCTTAACATAGCCATAAAAAAGGCCTTCATATAGATGAAGGCCTTCGTTATGTATACCCTCATCTATCAAGCAATGCTTGCTGGAATTAGCACCTTGGCTTACGCCGGTTGCTGAGGCTTCAAAGGGCCAGTCCCTCCACCTCTCTCGATAAGATTTTTATTTAATTTTCCGTAAATTCAAAAAAAGATTACATTAAATTTACATGAACCTTGCTTAGAATTCAATACTTTTTTAGAAAATAGGAAAAAAACTTGCAAGAGAAAAGGAGCTTCAGAAGCGGTTTTCGCAGAATTCTGTCGATGCAGACATGTTTGTAACGCTATTTGTAAAAAAACAGAACCAATAAACCCATTAAGCAGGGCCTAATAGGCTTTTTCCTTATGCTTCAGTTATTGATACAAGCTTTTTCCGTTTCTTTTCAAGATTCTTGCGCCACACTGCAGCCAAATATTCCATTTCGAGAAGCTTATCAATACCGGCAAGCCCATCCCGGCCTTGCAGCAAGATTTCGTTCGCATAAAGGATGCTAACTTTATTCTGCTTCCTATCCATCAAATGAATGGTTTGCCCGGACTTTATGGTTCCTTCAGCAAGCACCCGCCCAAAGTACCCTGTAAGACCTGTTTTTAGCACAGAATCCAAAAACTCTGGTACTCCGTTGTTATGAGATATCTTTGCACACGGCACGCGGCCCTGGGTGATCTCAACGATTGCGTCGCCTATCCGGTAAACGTCCCCAACAAAGACCTCCTCTTCCTTCATTCCTTCTGCTAAAACATTTTCACCGAAAGCCGGAAGTGGCAGTTGCTTCCCCCATTTTGCTTCCCAAAAGCCGTAATGCTCGATTGGATAAAAACAAATCGCCCGGTCCGGTCCCCCATGATGTACTTTGTTGGCTACTTCGTCCCCATTGAAACCGTTTATCGTAAGAAACGCCTCAGCAACTGCCGGTCTTTTGAATGCCGTCTCAATCGTTGCTGTTTCATAATGTTCCTGTCTTGGCTTTCCAACATGCAGTGAAACTATTTTTCCCATACTCTTCCCCCGCTCTCCGTGACATATTAATAAACTTATGGTATTCTTTAGTATAAATGGAGCTTAATAAAAAGGCCGTAAATGTTGCAGCATTTACGGCCTGCAGATAGACGTTCCCTCAGGGGACCGGCCTATTGTCGGCGAATAGACCTCTCCCTCAATTTACAGTCAAGGGAGGTCTATTTTTTGTTTTGAAAGGATAAAACGGCTATCATTAGCGTCGCGAAGGAAAACATAGCCATTAATGCTTCAAACATTGTCATAGGCATCACCCCCTCTCCGGGGTAGCCGACCGCCCTTGGGGATAATCTTCTGCAATTCTATTATATCATATCCGCCCACAAAAACGAACAAGTGTTCCTTATGTTGCGAAAAAGTGACTTTTTCCCTAAATTTGGTTCATAAAAAATAGCTTTATGTGAGACAGCATTATGGCAGCTGCTTCGGTCCGCTTGCTTTTTCTTGTAAAAATTCTTCTATTTGACGTTTATGGTGCTGGTCATGCTCTTCAAACCCTATTATGTATTTTCTGATTGTAATAGGATTGCTCCCAAAGCTTATCTCACAATCTAGCACTTCAGCAGGCAGGCTTGTTAATAAGGCAGCAATTTGCGAACGGCTTTCTGTAAACAAATTAATGATTGTTTCCCTGCTCGCTCCTGATTTTGCAAACTCGGAAGCGGCTTGGTTCATCAGTTCCACATCCGGCTTAACAAAATCCTTCTCCCCGCTGAGAAACTTTTGAAGCCTCTCTTCCAAAATGAATTTTTCCCAATAATAAAAATGGCTTACGATTTCGCCAATCGACCACTTGCCTTCTTTAATGGGACAAAGCCACAAATCGGCTGGGATATCTTTAAGGCTGATAACGAAAACATTGAACTGTTCATATTTCTCTATCCAGGTTACTTCATTCTTCATACTTTTATCCTCCTAACCCCTCCCTATTTTACCTTAATTTGGTATTCGGTCGCAAGGTAAAACGGGACTCCATTAACCACTTTTAACTATATGAGACATATCACATATTCTATTAAAAAGGTTAGTGTAGAGATTTAATCTATATAGGAGGCAATAAAAAGCTGCTTTTTAGCAAAAGGGACCATTCAAATTGTCTTCACGACTTTTGAAATGGTCCCTTCATTATTATTTCGGTTCTTTATATGACTGTGCTTGCTTACTGTCAGAGAATCCTTGTGTGGTCGGATCCTGTACAGCAGTTATAGTGGCCATGACACCGAACACTGCGTTCACGACTGCCAGTACCCATCCTTTTATTTCTTCTGTCAATTGAAAGTCTGTAAGGCCAATCGCATTTGCTCCAACCAAAAGGACTTCAGCAAGAATAAAAAGCTGTGCAAAGAATCCAGTCACCCATAAACGGTTTTTAAAGCGTACTCCCCAGTTGATCATCTTAATACCTCCTATTGTTGCGGCGGGGATAGTATAAGCAGCATCCCGCCTTAATCTGCTGATGTGAACAGACTTGAACCCCCATTCGCATTTTTGTTTTGCGTGCGGGTGGTTTTGTCCTAATACAGTATAGTTAGTAACATATTTTTCGTTCATATAAAGGTCACTATGAGTAAAAAAAAGGCGATTGCCTTTTTAATTAAGAAGGCTTAAAATACAGACTTTTCAGAAAAAAACTGTTAAATGATTGCATGTTCACAATTGGAATGGTAGAATGTATGCACAATATATAGTCGTAACACCCACGAGTTCGCCTATATATTGATTGATCACTTTAGTGTTTCCTCTTCTTTCGCTCATAATAGGGCGATTTTTTTTGCACAAAAAATCCGGTGTCAGCAGTTTACAGTGGCATGCTGCTTTACTTTAAATGAAATTTCGATTACAAAGGAAGGTATAACTTTAAGTGTCAGGAAGTGATAATTGTGTTTGGGGAATTCAAAAAATTCATTATGCGTGGGAACGTAATTGATCTCGCGGTCGGGGTTATCGTGGGCGCTGCCTTTAGTAAAATAGTCTCCTCGCTTGTCGATGATATATTAATGCCCCCAATTGGACTGATTATCGGAAAGGTGGATTTCAGCGATTTATTCATCAGCCTTTCAGGGGAGAAATTTTCTTCACTTGCGGATGCCAAAGCAGCAGGCGCAGCCACTTTAAATTACGGATTATTCTTAAATAACATAATCAATTTCTTAATCATTTCGTTTGCTATTTTCATCATTGTGAAACAAGTTAACCGGATCCATAAAAAGGAGAAACCAAAATCTCCCGTGAAGAAAACCTGTCCGGAATGCTTTTCAGATATCCACCTTGAGGCGAAAAGATGTCCATCCTGCACCAGCTATCTTGCTGAACCAACCGGAGAATCGGTTTAGGTGCTTTAAGTGGTTCTATTGAAAAACTTTTCTTCTGTGAAGAAAGATAATTTGGTGAAAATGTGAATTAATTCCGCGAAAAAAATTTATCTCCGTGAAAAGGCGACTTACTTCAGTGAAAACAAAATTAAGTCCCTGAAAAACTGGTAAATGCGGCCGGCTCATATGTTTGGGCCGGCCGCATTTTTTTATATCTTACAATCAAGTCCTGATTCTTTCCGCTTTAAGAGTAAGCCGCTTTTGTCTCTGATATTCATACACCAGCAAAGCAAGTCTGCAGAGTGTGAGCCATGCAGCACCCGCAGCAAACCCGGCGACTACATCACTGGGATAATGGACTCCGAGGTAGACCCGGCTCACTCCAATCAGCAGAATCAGAAGCATGGCAATAAATCCGGCAGCTGCCTTATAGCTCTTTTTGTTTACAATCTTTATGATAATAATTGCCAAAGTTCCATACAGAACCATTGCCCCCATAGAATGGCCGCTGGGAAAACTAAAGCCGTGTTCCCGTATGACGGGAAAAATATCAGGACGCTCTCTTTGAAAGATTTTTTTTAGCATCTTATTGAATATGGCCCCCAGGCCGGAACTCATGGCAAGATAAACTGCTAAATTGACACGCTTATTGGCCAGCAACAATATGGATGAAAGTACAACAGCAATCAAAATCCAGTCATAAGATCCTAAATAGGTAATGGCCAGCATATAAACCGTCAGCTGCTCTGATATAAAGCCTTGAATATATCCAATAATATTTTTATCGAACTTAATTAATTCTGCCTTTTGAATTTCCTCAGCCAATTCCATAAATGTTACTACATAAGTAAGGAACAGTATCAGGATGGCAATAGAATATATTATTTGTTTCTTCGTTTTAGATTGATAAAAATGCATTACAAATCACCATCTGTGCTGGGCTGTTTTGTTTGTTATATACCTCATGCTTCCGGCTGCTAAACAGTCTAAGTTTTTCACTGTGAGCATGAGCTGAAATAGGAAGAAAATTCCAGTCCAGTTTAAGCTTCTTTCCCGACTACCTTTTTGCGCGTAGTTCTTTTCTTAGCTGCTGGCTTTTTCGCTGTTGCTGTCGCCGGCTTTGTCTTATCAATAGAAGCCTGAAGAGCTGCCATAAGATCTGTAACTTTTGAAACGGCAGGTTCTCTTTCCTTCGGTGTAACCGCTGCAACACCATTTTTCTTAGCTTCAATCAGTTCAAGAAGAGCAGTACGATAGTCATCATTGTACTTTTCCGGATCAAAATCAGTTGTTAGCTGATCAATCAGCATAATCGCTGTAGAAATTTCTTTATCTGTAACCTGATCGGCAGATGGGATGTTCGGTACATCAACGGCTGATCGAACTTCATCAGGGTAATGAATTGTTTCCATCAGAAGTGTATTGTTATAAACACGGACAACAGCCATTTGCTCTTTAGCCCGGATTACGATTTTTGCAAGCCCTACTTTTCCTGAATCCTCCAAAGCTTTCCTTAGCAGGGAATAGGCTTTTGAACCGCCGTCATTTGGTGACATGTAATAACTGCGGTCAAAATAAATCGGATCTATTTGGTCTATTTTCACAAAATCAATGATTTCTACTGCTCTAGTCTCATTCTCTTGTTTGAGCATTTCTAAATCTTCATCCTCTAGAACGACAAATTTGCCTTTTGTATACTCAAAAGCCCGGACAATATCTTCCTTTCCAACAGGTTTATCGCAGATAGGACAAACCTTTTCGTACTTAATCGGAGAGTGGCATTCTTTATGCAAGGTACGCAGTGATATATCTTTATTTTCGGTTGCGGCGTGAAGCTTGATCGGAATATTAACCAGCCCGAACGATATGCTTCCCTTCCAAATAGTGTGCAAACCCTTCACCTACTTTTTTTCATTAGTTTGGCTAAGCTGGACGATTACACTCCAGAAAACTTTTGGGAATAAACGCAACATTTAGCCGATTTTGTCCAGACTATTATCGAGAATGAATAATCAGTCTGGTTTTAGGAATGTGTTATTAAAACTGCAGCATAGGAAAGTGGGATTTGTAATGAAACCAATGCTTCCAACACCTTCTTCTGTTCCTCCAATGGGGGCGCAATGGACTTATGAGGTGAAATACGACGGTTTCAGGGCCATCCTGACCGTTGGCCAAGACATGGATGTGACCTTAATCAGCAGAAACGGAAAACAGCTGGTTGATATATTTCCGGAAATCTCATTTTTTATAAAAGAAAACGCAGAAATGCTTGCTGATTTAGTGCCTTTTCAACTGGATTGCGAGCTGGTCTGGCTTTCCAGTCCCTTCAGCTCGGATTTTTCTGAAATCCAGTGGAGAGGCCGGCTTCGGGCAAAACACAAGATTGACGAAGCCATGTTACTGTCCCCCTGCAGGCTGATTGCTTTTGATTTGCTTGAAATTAAGGGAAAGCCTGTAACAGCTTCAACATATACAGAACGAAAAAAGTTGCTCACAAATTTCTTCCAGGAAACAGACTGGGCAGCTTTTCCAGATCCGCTTTGTGATGACCTCATTCAGCTCGTCCCAGCCACAAAGGATTTTTCTGCTTTGATGGAGCAGATTATTTTGTATGACGGGGAAGGAATCGTTGCCAAGCAAGACAATGGCACTTGGGAGGAAGGAAAAAGGACGGCCTCCTGGTTAAAAGTGAAGAACTGGAAAATGGCTGCCTGTTTTATTACTGCGATGCATAAAGAAAACGGCTATTTTTCCCTGGGAGTGTTTAAAGACGGCGAAATCATTGAAATTGGCCAGGTAAAGAATGGGATTCCGCCACATGAACGAAGCACGCTTGCCGGGGTTGTGCGAGAAAATTCATATAGCGAGGATAGCATGTACCATTATATCCACCCTTCAATTTGTCTTGCGGTAAATTTCTTGCATGTTTATGACGGGCAAGAGCTGCGCGAACCGCAGTTCAAGGAATTCCTTATGGATACGAGGCCTGAAGATTGTACCTGGGAGCAATTTTGCACAAGCCAGTACACGTTTCCTGAGTCTGTAAAAATTACTTCTCCGGACAAACCGATATGGAGGATAGGACCGGAGATTTTTACAAAAATAGAATATCTCCATTACCTTAGACAGATTTCTCCCTGGTTTTTGCCGAACTTGGAGAATAGGATGGCAACGTTAATCCGCTATCCCCATGGTGCTGGCAGTGAGCGTTTTTATCAGAAAAATGTTCCTGAATACGCACCAGATTTTATTAAGACCTATGTAGAGCATGATATTGAATACATTTTAGTTAATGACATGCAGACTTTGCTGTGGCTCGGAAACCAGCTTGCCATTGAATTTCATGTTCCATTCCAAAAAGCAGGCAGAGTGACTCCTGATGACATTGTCCTTGATCTTGACCCGCCAACCCAGGAACAATTCGGCCTGGCTGTAAAAGCTGCTTTAGAAATTCGCAAGATTACCGATTCACTTAGCCTGCACACATTTATTAAAACATCTGGCAACAGAGGTCTTCAGGTATATATTCCTCTGCCCATCAATACGTTTACATACAGTGAGACAAGGAAATTCACTGATTTTCTGGCCGACTTTTTAACGAATAAGTTCCCGGATGATTTTACAATCGAAAGGCTTAAGAAGAACCGGGGAAATAGGCTGTACCTGGATTTTGTACAGCACAGTGAAGGAAAAACGATTATCGCTCCCTATTCACCAAGGGGAAACGAGTTCGCCGGTGTAGCAGCACCTTTACATTGGGACGAGGTGAACGAGGGCCTGAATCTTGCAGACTATAATGTGTATACAGTCCCTAAGCGGCTTCGCACAGCAGGTTGTCCTTTTGCCTTAATGGAAACTGCAAGAAGTGAGCAGCCATTTTCAGAGATCATAAATTTTCTAAACAGAAAGGGTTAGAAGGCTAGAAAGTGCAGGAGTCATTGAGGGGTATTCGATTAAAATCAACCATAAGAAATCGGGTCTCTCCATCAATTGCATTCTAGAAATCACCGTCACAAATGAGAATTATAAAAGCTTCCAAGTGAAAATTCAATCAATGCCTAAAATTGAGTTTTGCTATCGAATCGCAGGTAAGGCTTGCTATATTGCAAAATTAAAAGCAGTTTCCCTGGAGGAAGTAGAGGAGTTTATCAATGCATTGATGCCCTTCGCTTGCACAGTCACCCATATTATATTTTCCGAGGTTAAGATAGATCATTCCAACAAAAGCGTTTTGAATCAGGACATTTAGTACAGCATTAAAAAGGCGGACATCCGATCATCTGGGAGTCCGCCTTTTTAATGCTATTTCAGATGTGCTGCCACATATTGCTTTGCATACTCCTGCAGCTTGGCATATTGGCTGATTTCTTCTTCAAAAACTTCTTTGTTAATAAGCTTGAAATTCTTATAGTCTTCCGGGTCGGCTTCAATGACTGCCTTATATTCATATGTCCCATTCCCGATAAGGTCGATAGAGAAACCTCCATCCTTTTGATGGACCATACATTTCACCATACCGCCGTCATTATAAACAGATATCTCTGTTTCCGCTTCATTTAAGCCATTAAGGCATGTTACAAGACTGGAAGCACTCATTGCCGTTCCGCATGCATTAGTAAAACCAACCCCGCGTTCAAAGGTCCTCACGAAAATACTGCCTTTTTCCAGCTCATGGACGAAACTGACATTTACTCCGTCAGGGAACAGTTCATTCGGGCCGTTTACCCTTGTAGAGATATCCTTCTGAACGGACGACTGAAGAATGTCACTATCCACAATGGAAACAAGATGAGGATTAGGAACAGCCAGCGCTGTAAAGACCAAGCTGTCAGAAAGCTCATCAATTCTCTCATTTTCCAAAGTTTCCGTGGTGAGATTTAGTGGTAAATCTTTAACATCGAACGATACTGGAGAGATTTCGACCTTAAAGGTTGGAATGCCCTTAAAAATTTCTTCTGTTTTTTCAACAGCCAAGTCAGCCTTCATTGTTTCAATGATTAATTTAGTTTTGTTAAACTTATCGGAAGCGTACCTGGCGACACAGCGTAGACCGTTTCCGCACATAGAGGCTTCAGATCCATCCGTGTTAAACACTCTCATTCTGGCATCAGCCTGTTCACTTGGCATGACGAACAGAATCCCGTCTGCACCGAGCTCGCTGTTACGGCTGCATAGAGCAATAGCAAGGCGGCTTCTTTCATCATCATTAAAGGCAATTTTCGACCCCATCTCGTCAATGATAATGAAATCATTTCCAGAGCCATGGCATTTCACTAATTCAATATTCATCTGTATTACTCCCTGTCTGCTAATCTTTTTGCTGTTTGCAGCTTTAAATCCATCTATAATAATTGATAATAGCATCATGCCAAAGGAAGTGCCAACGTGAAAGTTTATTCAAAATGGAAAAAGTCTGTTTACTTATTTAATTTCTTTGTAACAGATATTGTTGAACCTGCGTCAAGTTCTGATTCAAAGCACGCCGTTGTCAAAACCTCTATCCATTCGGCTTCAGGCAAGGAAATCTGGTCGGGCCATATCAGGGTATCCTTCAATGAATTCGGCATTTTTCCGCTGCCCGGAGACCTGCAGGCGGTCGATGGCCCGGACTCAATGAAAAAGACGCTGATGATCGAACTTCGCCGCTATATCAAGCCACAGTGGCGATTTTTATAAAAGTGATACCACACAAAAATGGCTGGCTTCGAAAAGGAAGGATAGCCAATCGGCAAAACCAAAAATTGAGATTGAGACATGTTTTTAAAGAGAATTGCTGGCCACTCCCCTGTTTTCTATATTGAGCAAAAGGTTTGCCCAGTCCAGCGATTCCTTATAGTAATTAAATACATCAGCTTCCGTTATATTTAAGCCAAAGCATTTATTCTCAATTCCGTCCCAGTTTGCTTGCTCGACATCTATAACCAAATCGAGTATGTTTCTAAGTAAGTTTTGTTCCCCAAGCAGCGCCTGCGTAATGTCCTCATGGAGCGGCAAATCCTTTAACACGGCTTCCATTGGCAATGAGAGGATCGTGTCCATAAGCGAAAACATCCCAGTCATGAAATACCCAGCTCCTACAGCCGTTTTTTTCAGTTGCTTTCCAATGCTTTCACACATTTTCCCCCGGGCCAGGCAAATATGTATTGTTTCTTTAAAGCTTTTTGGCCTATCTCCTGTCATTTCCCTGACTGACAATACGTATATCCATTTTTGAATTTCAATTAATCCGAGCAGAACAATTGCCTGCCGGATTGAATTAATTTTATTTCTTGGACGAAACGCCGGTGAATTTATTAATTTCAATAATTTATAAGAAAGGGATAAATCCTGTTCAATCAGTTCTGCTATCTCAGCAATGCTTGGCTCGGCCATCGACAGATTCTGGATGATTCCGTAGTAGGAATGAAAATAGGTAGGAACATCATGTGTCGACACAATAACCGGCTTGGAAAAGAAATATCCCTGGAAGTAATGGTAACCGCTTTTTCTCGCTTCCTCGAACTCAGCTCGGGTCTCAACCTTTTCAGCAAGCAGCTCTAAATGCAGCAGTTTGCCGTAAGACTCAATCTTTCTTCGGGTTTCACTGCTGGAGTTTCGGAAGTCGACCTTAATAATATCAGCAAAGCGCAGCAAATGCTGCGAATAAGGGTTATTCTCGTTAAACACATAGTCATCAAGAGCGATTCGGTAGCCTAGAGATTTTAATTCTCTGCAAATTTTTAAAAGTTCTTCGTTTAGCGGGACAGACTCCAATATCTCAACCACAATATCGCGCGTGCGGAAATACGTTGGCAGCCTCAGCTGCAGCAGTTTTTCCGTAAAGTTGATAAAGCATGGCTTTCCGTTAGAAAGCTGGTCTATGCCTATATTTAGAAAACTATTTATAATCACATCAGCAGTGGCATGGTCATGATTAACGCTGTTGTAAGAATTCACAATACTGCTTCTATATAAAAGCTCATAAGCATGAACTTCTTCCCTGCGATTAAAAATAGGCTGCCTGGCTACGAAAACTTCCATAAAAAAACCTCCACCAAAATCACAACTTTCGAACTATTGCTGCCATTTTACCCTATAAACATTTTATTTTTTGTCGAAATTTGAAAAGTGTCAAAAAAAATGTCTGTTAATATCTCCCCATTCCGGTGTAAGTTAGGGCTAATACACATTTTATATACTGGTTTACAGAGAATGTTGCATTTTAGCGAGGGCTCTGTTTAAACTTGGCTGCTGATTGCAGCGAGAGGCGCTCCAATCAACATAGCGGCAGCATCAATAATGAGCTTTAATATGTCCTAACTGAAATAACCCAATCAAGAGCATCAAATAGCAGTTCATAGAAACTAGCCTATTTTACTAAATGCAAAAAAGCATAGCGCAGACAGAAATCCTGTCAGCACTATGCTTTACGTAAAGTTAGCCCATTATATTCACAAAGAAATTGGCCAGAAACAATCCTGCTATGATATACATGATAATCGATACATCTTTTCCTTTGCCAAGCGTGATCTTTAATAACGGGTACACGATAAACCCGATTGCCATTCCATCAGCAATGCTGTAAGTAAAGGGAATGAGCGTGATGGTCAGAAAGGCTGGAATGGCTTCCGAAAAATCCTTCAGCTCTAAATTCTTAATGTTTTGAAGCATCAAAATCCCGATGATGATTAAAATCGGAGCAATGGCGCTATCCGGTATTATTTTTATCAGCGGAATGAAGAAGATGGATGCTGCAAACAAAACCCCAGTTGTTATGGCAGTCAATCCTGTACGTCCCCCAGAAGCTACTCCTGCTGCCGTTTCCACGCTTGCTACCGTAGGACTGGAACCGAAAATTCCGGATAAAAGGACTGATAAGCCGGTAGACTGGAACGCCTTTTGATATAATTCCGGTTTTTTGATGCTGTTCACATGTCCATGTACAAGGCCAATGTTCTCAAACACCAATACCATTGTTAATGAGAAAACCGCAGTCCAGAACGGAACGCCGGCTGCTTGTTCAAACGAAAAAGCTCCGAAGACTTCACCGTATGCCTTAAAATCGGACTGCTGAAACGATAGCTGAGAAAGGTCTAGTGTTCCAAGCCCATAAGCAATTCCGCAGCCCGCTATGATAGTGATTAAAAAATTCCCGCGCACATTTCTGATAAAAAGAATAAACGCCACCAATACCGTAAGAATTGAAGCGATTACTTGCGGCTGGCTGAAATCTCCGAGCGCCAGAATCGTCGCTTCTCCCTTTACCACGATTCCTCCCTTTTCAAGCCCGAGCAAAATTAAAAATAAACCGAGCCCAACCGTGATCGCTTCTTTTAAAGAATCAGGTATCGATTCGCTAAGCAATATTGAAAACCGGCTAAAAGACAGGAACGTGAAAATCAATCCGGAGACAAAAACTACACCGAGCGCCGATTGCCAGGAAAGTCCCATGCTATGCACCATAGTGTAAGAGAAGAAAGCGTTTAGACCCATTCCTGGAACAAGGATAATCGGAACATTCGACCAAAAGCCAACCAAAATACAGCTGACAGCAGATAAAAGGACTGTTGCCAGAATCGCCCCCTCCATGGGGATGCCGCCCTCTGACAGTATCAGACCATTCACCACTGCTATATACACAATCGTAAAATAGCTGACGAAACCGGCAAGTACTTCACGCCCGGGGCTTGTGCCGCTCTCCGTTAACTTGAATACCCGCTCTAATAATGAATTTTTCATGCTGCACCTTATTTAATGTATCCCTCTCCCACCCGTTTGTTTAAGTGACAAACCACACCTTGTGATTTTAGCAGAAAATAAACGGTTAGCAAGAAGAATGCCTATATTTTTATTATTTAGTGTCCCCTTGCAGCCCATCATTATTATTTTCATTTGTATCATCCTGTTTAAAGAGCTTAAAAAAAGAAGCTGAAACGAAAGCAGCTTCTTTTTTACGTCATGTTAAGTTCTGTTTAACTAAGTGGACCGGAAGTGGCCTGCTAAAGAAGTATCCCTGTCCCTCATCACAGCTCTCCTCCATTAGATAGTTCAGTTGAACATCGTTTTCTATCCCTTCCGCAACTACATTCATATTTAATGTATGCGCAAGCGAGATAATCGCTGATGTTATCCTTTTTCAATTTAGGTCCCGATTGATGTCATCAATAAAACAGCGGTCAATTTTCACTTTATCAAACGGGTATTGGCGAAGGTAGCTTAGAGAAGTATATCCTGTTCCAAAATCATCGATGGATATGGCCAGGCCCACTTCTTTTAACTTTGAAAGACTATCTTTTATAAAGTCGCTATCATCCAATAAGATGCTTTCCGTTACCTCAAGTTCCAGCCATTTCGGCGCCAGATTCGTTTCTTCCAGCACTTGTATCACAGTATCCACAAAACTGGAGTACTGTAATTGTTTGGTTGATATATTTACAGCTACTTTAAAAGGCCCTATTCCTGAATCCTGCCATATTCTATTCTGGCGGCATGCTGCTTTTAACACCCACGCTCCAATGGATATAATTTGGCCACTTTCCTCGGCAACCGGGATAAAATCGCTCGGCGGCACCAAACCAAGTTTTGGATGATGCCAGCGAATTAATGCCTCGACAGATATAATTTTTCCAGTCTTCAAATCTTTTATCGGCTGATAGTATAATTCAAGTTCATTTTTCTCGATAGCTTGTTTCAGATCCTGTTCGATTGTAAGCTTGTATGAAGCATTTAAATCGAGTTCTTCCGAATAGATTGTATAACAGTCCCTTTTAAGTTTTTTTGTATGATACATGGCTGTATCGGCGTTAATTAATTCGAAGAAAATAATATCGTTATAGAAACAACGGAACTTCCAGCTTTATTGAAGTTCTGTTGTTTCTTTAAATATCAACATTAACCTTTAACAGAGCCTTAAAAATAAAAAGGACGCCCCGTAATATTCTTTCAGTACGGGCCGTCCTTTTATTGGTATACACTTTGAAGGCTAATACCGCTTATGTATAAACGCAGACTGTGTTAATTAATCTTGTTTATACCCATCAACAATTACATCCAGTTTCCCTGTTTGCGGCGAAATCACCAGTCCATGGATGGCCACATCTTTTGGCAGCAGCGGATGGTTTTTGATTATGCTGACGCTGTTTTGCACGCTATCTGCCACATTATCAAAGCCTCTTAGCCAGTGCTTTAAATGAATACCGGAGTTTTCAAGCGTAGAGATCGTCTCCTTTGAGATTCCCCTGTTTGTCATTTTCTCCAGGAGAACATCTGCATTGATAGCAGACATCCCGCAATCATAATGGCCAATAACGAATACCTCATCCGCTTTTAATTCATAAGCAGCTACTAAAACACTTCGCATTACGCTTCCAAAAGGATGAGAAACAACAGCACCGGCAGTCTTAATGAATTTCACATCGCCATTTCGAATATTCATTGATTTTGGAAGAAGTTCCACTAGACGGGTATCCATACAGCTGATAATGATCATCCGTTTGTCCGGGAACTTGTCTGTACTGTATTCCAAATATTCTTTTTTTCTCACAAACGCTTCATTGTAGTCAAGGATTTCACTAAGTAATGTCATATTATCACCACATTTATGTATTTTTTTAATTATAACAAACCCCACGAAAAAAATCTTCCAAGAAGGCTTTAGTTGCTCCGGTGGTGAAGGGCCGCCGCGCAAAAGCCGAGTGCCGCAATTTTATCGTTAGCCGTTGCACTATCATGAAAGGAGATTATTGGCGTATTGGAATCCTTAAACCGGTTTCCCCATTCTAGCGGCATCCATCCTTTTTTATATGTTACCAGCGGAATCCCAACAGCATTTGTCAGCTGAAAATCCTGCAAAAGGCCGCCCGCATCGATGGCGAACCAAGGTTTACCATCCGGACTAACTATCATTCCCTTCAGCCTGAATAAAGATACCTTCCTTGATTCCCGATAATATCCTATATCTTTACCGTTTTGATCCTTTATTGAAGCTTTTTGAAAAAGTCCCCATTTAAAAATGTACGCGCCAACCAGCGTACCATCGCTATTATATAAACCATACTTTTTGGGAAGAAGCAGTGACAGCGAATTAGGAATCATCCACATATACCATTTCATGTTTTGATCCCTAATTTCCCCGACAGCCTTCCCATTTGGAGAAAAAAGAACCGCCCGCAGTGTTGGTGCCGGCATAAATGCAAATAAAAGATGCCGCTCATCAAAAAGCTTGCTTTCCTCATTCAAAAGAGGCCATCCACTTGGGAGCTCCTGGGCCCTTGTATCGAATACCCTGAAGCTAATATAATTTCCGATGCTTATCATAATAAACGGCAGCACAATCGCCAGGATATGACCTGACAGAACGCCTGCCGCATGTAAAAAGAAGAATAAAATAGACAGCGTGAGTGAAATCCATGCCGCTTGAAAACAAATATGAGAGATTTTTCTGTAATACTGCCTTATATTCATAACTCACTCCCCACAGGCCCAAAGGTTTAGATAGTTACTCATATCATGATATGAGCCGCGGCAGAAAATTAGTACAAGTTCCTGTCTTTAGAAAGGCAGGACCTACAGAATCCTGAACACAAATGGAATTCTGTATTTCACTCCTTCAGCAGCTTTGACAGCTCCGATTATGGTAAAAATGAAACCGAGAAGCGCTACGGCCGGCAATATCAGCCAGCCGATAAAAATCAATGTCAGCATGCCGCCAACAAAGCCATACAGTGAATAGGAAATCAGGAAATTTAAATACTCTCTTCCATGATAATCAATGTAGGCTGATTCATTTTTCTTGATAAGCCAAATAACCAGCGGCCCGATGAAAGCCGTAAAGAAGCTGACTACATAAATGGCCGCAGCAAGCAACTTTTCATTTTGATCTGCCATTACTATTCCCCCGCTTTCTTCTTTCTGATTTTATTACGGATAACTCCTTTCCGAGGTTTCACTTTGTTCCACATTACCTGAAATATAAGCATGTTAAGAAAGCTTATGCATAAAAATGGGAAAAGGATGTCCAAATTTATAGGAAATTAGGTGAAGGGATTGTTATCTGAATTTCAGGCATTTATACTCGGAATTATTCAAGGGCTTACAGAGTTCCTGCCCATTTCCAGTACCGGCCATTTGTACTTAGGGAGGCATTTGTTCGGGCTGGATGAAGCCGGTCTCACATTGGATACGATGCTGCACATCGGAACGTTGATTGCACTAATCGCAGTCTACAAAGACGATCTTTTCTCGCTGTTGAAAAAACCATTTTCCAGGATGACATTGCTTCTAGTTGCCGGAACCATTCCGGCGGTCATTGCCGGGCTGCTGCTTGGCGATTGGTTCGATTCCCTATCTAAAACCGGCGTCACAATCGGCTGGGAGTTCCTCGCCACAGGGTTCATTCTCTGGTTCGCTGACAGCGCCAAGAAGGGAAGAAAACAATTGGAAGACATATCAGTTAAGGACGCACTGATTGTCGGCACCTTTCAGGCTGCGGCGATTATGCCGGCATTGTCACGTTCAGGCTTAACGATTGCTGCAGGCTTATTATGCAAATTCGACCGGGCCACAGCAGCCTACTTTTCATTCCTTTTATCAATTCCGGCTATTACAGGCGGAATAGTTCTTCAGTTTGGCGATGTGCTTAGCGGGCAAACGGAACAAGTTGGCTTTACCGGGCTGTTTGTTGCTACATTGTCCTCTGCCTTCTTCGGCTACATTGCTGTGGTCTGGATGATCTCCTATCTTAAAAAGAAGTCACTGAAAGTTTTTTCAATATATGTTTGGGCTTTGGGAGCGATAGTCCTTGCACTTCAATTTACGGGGATATTTTAATGTTCCAAAAAACGTTCGTTTCTCTAAAAACATCCCTTTTTCACTACAGCGGTAAAGGAACTGGAACTGACTGAATTTGGGAAAAGGAAATAAAAAAAATACCCCTCCGCCAGCTTCATAAAATGGGCAAAATTTGACGAAAAAAAATAGTAAAATACCTATTTCCTTTTTTTATTTTTTTTAGTATTATACCTTCTAGGAAATATTTTTTTATTACAACATTTCAATATTGATTACAAACAATATAGGGAAGGCAAATGGTGCGCCACCGGATTCTCCGGTTCTAGTGGGTTCGATTCCCACCCCGAAATTTTTTGATGCTCGTTTAAAAAATTTCGAGGGTGGGAGGCAGACGCATAAGGACTGCCCTCATTTTTGGAGGGGAAAAAATGTTAAAAAAGAGAGAATTCGCCGACTGTCATGTTCTTTATGACTTTATGAAGCATCCAGATGTCTTCCCTTTCGTGCGCCATAAAGCACATTCTTACGAAGAATATGTTTTCGTTACAAAACAAACCATAGAGCAGGAAGAAGCCGGCGAACTTATATCCCGGACGATCCTTGATGAATGGGGATCACCGATCGGCACGATCTCCCTTTATGATATAGAGGATAAAGCTGGATTTCTTGGCACTTGGCTTGGAAAACCGTTTCATGGCAGGGGCTATAATTCTATTGCCAAGGAAGCATTCTTTAATGAATTATTTTTTGAACTTGATATAGAAACAATTTTCATGAGAATCAGGAAAGTAAATGTGCGCTCAATTAAAGCTGCTGAAAAACTCCCATATGTTGTAAAAGCAAATGAATCAAGGCAGTCACTGTATGAAAGGCTCAATAGTTCTGAAGAGATTTATGATTTATACGAAATCCCCCGAGACCTGTTTCACTTATACATTATGCGCCAGGACAGCAGCCAGGATGACTCACAGCAGCTGCTTGAGGCATGACCTCCAGAGTTCCATTTTATCGCACAGCCAAACCCTGCCGGACAGCCGGCAGGGTTTCTTGTTCTCCGCTAGTTCAAAGATCCAAATATTCACCCTTCCCTGAACCCCCGTCAAAGGTTTCAGTTAGCATCAAATGTTCCAGTTCTTCATTTGTTAGTGTTTCAAAACGTCCATCAGAGAAAATAACTTGAGTCTGGTTAGGATTGATCCGATTTAGCGAAAATTCCATCGTAAACTCCTCCCTCCATAAGGTTCTTGATTCTATCTTCCACAAAGGAGAGCATTTTCATAAGTATACTGTCTAAATTTTATATTTATCAGATTTTAAAAAGCCCGAAACTCGTTGTGAACGGTTTCAGGCTTTTTAGGATTCACTGCTTTTTTTCAATTTTTTCAGCATACAGGTTTCTTAATATGTATGTTTTATACGATTCAAGCTTTCTTCTTTCAATAGGATGCTTTGTGATCCCGACCGCTTTTAATTGCTGAATGAACCAGCCTTTGGAATATTGGTACGCCATATCTTTTCCTCCTCGAGAGCTTGTCTTCTATAACGATATGCGGGGAAAAGATAAAAAATGACAGTTTATTTTCTTGGCTGAATAAGTCTAACCAGGATTTTATACATATCATCGGCTCTTTTAAAGGATCGGTATGAATTCATTCTTACAAAAAATTCGTTTCTTTGGCTAAACAACTCGGAGATTCCAGCCTGAAGCGATCTTGAACTTAGCTCTTCTTCCTGCAGAACCATTGCCAAACCTGCTTGTTCGAAGCATTTAGCATTCAGGACCTGGTCACCCCTTGAGGCTTTGGGACTCAGCGGGATGAGCAGCATAGGCTTTTGAAGGGCCAGGAACTCAAAGATTGAATTGGAGCCTGCACGTGATACGACGATATCTGACGCCGCCAGAAGATCGTAAATCTCTTCATGTACGTATTCAAAAGCGGCATACCCTGGCCGAATCAACTCACTGCGGACATTTCCCTTTCCACAGATATGGATAATCTGAAAATCCGTTAGCAGCCGTGGCAATATATCGATGATCGCTTCATTTATCCTGGCTGCGCCCAAGCTCCCCCCCATTATAAGCAGGACTGGCTTATCCTTTATAAATCCGCAGATCCTTTTTCCTTTGGCCGCATTTCCTTTAAAAATTTGATTCCGAAGCACTGCTCCTGCATGAACTGTTTTTCCTTTCGGAAGAAAGCTTTCCGTTTCTTTAAAAGTGGTGCAAATCTTCTCTGCAAAAGGAAAAGCAATTTTATTCGCCAAGCCAGGCGTAATATCAGATTCATGAATAATGACTGGAATCTTTTGAAGCCTTGCAGCAAGTACGACCGGTACGGAAACGAAACCGCCTTTCGAAAATACAAAGTCGGGGCACTCCTGTTTTAAGATGTGAAAGGCCTGGGCAACCCCAATCATTACCCGAAATGGATCTTTCACATTTTCCAGTGAAAAATACCTTCGCAGCTTCCCAACCGAAATGAAATGGTAGGGTATATCCGGAAATTCCTTTTCAATTATTGTTTTTTCAATTCCTGTCCTGGATCCTATATATATTACATCCCATTGATTTTTGAGGAACTCAGGAATGAGCGCTGCATTAACTGTAACGTGACCTGCAGAACCTCCTCCAGTAAAAACCGCCTTTTTACGCAGCATGCCCACAATACATCCGCACCTTTCTTCCTTCTGTGCTTTTTTTGTTACTCCAAACTGACATTCTCTTCCATACTACCCGTAAATTTTTCCAGAATCTCCAACTAGAAACACTGCGATAACTCTGATATGATAAAAATTTCATTGCATATCAATAAAGAGGTGTTGTTTATGAACCAAGCATTAGAGTCCATTCGTGTCTTAAATAATGCGCAAGTATGGTTAGACATTGGTATTTCTCTTGGAGTATTCTTTTTGTTTTTGGCTATCAGAAAGATATTCACTACATATGTATTTAAGATGATCCTGCGTTATGCCCAAACGAGGAATACTGAAACTCTTGCTCAAATCCTGCTCGCTTTCGAAAAACCGTTCCGCTGGCTAATTGCATTCCTTGGCATCATGCTGGCCATTAAGTATTTCCCGTTTGAATTCATATCCGATTCTACAATAACTAAGTTATTCCGATCCGTTTTTATCATTTTGGGAACATGGGGTCTAATTAATATCAGTTCTATATGGGCAATCCTGTTTCCAAGGGTCATCAAACGATTCGATCTGGAAGTGGATCAGATCGTACTGCCATTTTTCACAAAGCTGATGAAGTTGATCCTTTTCACATTATGTGTCAGCATTATTGCCGAGGAATGGGGTTTTAATGTGAATGGTTTCGTTGCGGGACTGGGACTTGGCGGTCTTGCCTTCGCACTTGCAGCCAAAGATACAGTAAGCAACTTTTTCGGAGGATTAGTTATCATCACAGAAAAACCATTCACTATCGGGGACTGGATCAAAACTCCAAGCGTCGAGGGTACCGTGGAGGATATTTCGTTCAGGAGTACGGCGGTTCGAACATTTGCACAGGCACTCGTTACTGTCCCGAATGCAACACTATCTAATGAGTCCATTACCAATTGGTCCAAAATGGGCAAACGGCAGGTCGCCTTCCATCTGGGGCTGACTTATGATACCCCCAGAAAAAAGCTGGAAACGGTTGTAAGGCGGATTGAATGGATGCTGAGTGAAAATGAGGAAGTTGATAACGATACCATCCTCGCCCGGTTCGACCGTTTTAATGATTCAAGCCTTGATGTTTATCTATACTTTTTTACCAAAGCAACATCTTTTGCAGATTATCTGAATATAAAAGAAGCTGTGAATTTTAGGATTATGGATATATTGGAGGAAGAAGGCGTGAGTATTGCTTTTCCTACTAGAACTCTTGTTGTCCAGAATGCCTCCATGGATGTGAAAGAGGAATTGGTTAAGCAGTCCCGTCAACAAAGCTAACAGAATCACATTAATCAATCTGCCAGCATTTTGCCGGCAGTTTTTTCTATAATGGGGCAAAATAGGATCATGTTAGTAATAAAAGATGATATAATTTCATTCACCGAAATTTATAAGGCTGAGGTATAAAATTATGCAGCAAACCTTTTCTAAAAAAGAAAAGTTTAATCAGTTTATTATGATTCTAGTCCCGATCCTGGTAACTCAGCTCGGTATGTTTTCCATGAACTTTTTAGATACAATGATGTCGGGAAGGTTCAGTGCTCCTGATCTCGCTGGGGTTGCTATCGGCAGTTCGATATGGGTGCCGGTTTTTACTGGATTGAGCGGGATCCTGCTGGCGATCACACCAATCGTTTCACAGCTGGTCGGTGCCAAGAACACCAAACTGGTTCCTTTTTCAGTAACACAGGGTGTTTACCTGGCAGTACTTATGTCTTTTATTGTAATCATTATCGGAGCTTTCGTGATCAACCCCATTTTGGATGGCATGAATTTGGATCATAAAGTGCGAACGGTAGCTTATGACTTTTTGGTTGGTCTTTCTTTTGGAATGATTGCTTTATTTATTTACAATGTGCTTCGCTCATTCATTGACGCCCTTGGGCAAACGAGAATTTCCATGATAATAACACTGCTTTCACTTCCAATTAATGCTTTATTAAATTACATTCTGATTTATGGAAAATGGGGTTTTCCTCGCCTGGGAGGGGCGGGAACCGGCTATGCAACTGCGATAACGTATTGGCTTATAACATTCATAGCTGCAGCTGTAATTATAAGGATAGAGAGTTTTTCAAAATATAAAATCTTCCGGACCTTCTACAAAGTTTCTTTAAAAGAATGGAAGGCCATTTTAAAAATTGGAGTTCCTATCGGCTTTGCGATTTTTTTTGAAACCAGTATCTTTTCTGCGGTTACTTTGTTAATGAGCGCTTTTGACACAGTGACCATAGCATCTTACCAGTCTGCCCTTAATTTCTCATCTTTTCTCTATATGGTTCCACTAAGCATATCCATGGCATTAACCATTGTGGTTGGATTTGAGGTAGGGGCGAACCGCCTGAAGGATGCCAGAACCTACAGCCTAATCGGCATTTTCATGTCTGTAGCTCTTGCTGCGCTATCCGCGGTTGTGTTGTTCTTTTTCAGGGAACAAATTGCCTCTGTTTACACCGATGAGCCTGATGTACTCGCCATGACAGCTCATTTCCTGGCGTATGCGCTTTTTTTCCTGTTATCTGATGCGATCCAGGCACCAATCCAAGGGGCATTGCGCGGTTATAAGGATGTTAATTTTACCTTTCTGATGTCTTTTATTTCCTTTTGGGTAATCGGGCTTCCAACCGGCTATCTTTTCACCCGATTCAGTGACTTAGGCGCTTCAGGCTACTGGATAGGCTTAATAGCCGGGCTGGCCGTTGGAGCTATCGGGATGTCCAGCCGCTTGTATTACATCCAAAGGGTTAGATACAAGCGTGATTTCTAAGATCAAAAGCGCAAGTGCCCTAGTTAAGAGGAATAACAGCTAAGATCGCCAGTGTGGTAACAAAAACCATGTTATAACCTTCATCCTATGGCAAACGCCGTCCTGACCCGCTTCCTCACAAAGCTGTCGAGCGATATATCGCTGCCGCAGTGTTCATTGTTTCTTTGCGTCGGAGCTGGAGATAATACTCTAGTTCCGCTATCCAAAACTCTGGAATTAAATAATTTCCTAACAATCAAAAAAGCTGACCCGAAGCAGATTCAATTACAAACGATCTCCCAGGGTCAGCATTATATATTAGTACATTAGGTAAAACTAACCTATTCTCATATTGCTGAACAGTTCCATCGATTAATGCCGGTACTGAGTATTTCCCATCCACTCTTGCCTGACTACTCCCAATAATTAGCCATTAGCTCCGTGGACCATTGAGGCTGTTTAATTTCTCCCTTTGGTAAAAATTCATTCATAACCGGTTTGATGTCTAATACCGGGGTGCCATCAATTGCGTCTAATCCACTGACAAATAAGGATCTCCCTTTTCTCTTGATTAATTTAACTATTGTAGCCCCAATTTTATTTGGGCGATTTTTGCCCCGTTGTGCATAAATACCTACTTTAGGAAACTCCTTATTGTTTCGGGGATGCCTTGAAATATATTGAATCTTATCATCTTCAATGAGGTGAAACAGAAATATTATTTCTAAATGGCTAAAAGAGTCAATACCATCCAAACAACTTATATCCAGTTCTTGATCAAGCTTTATTTCCGAAAGGACTTTTCCCCAGTAATCATCAACTGGAGTTTTACGTTCATTGCATACTGCCCCAATAGCGCTGACTGAAAAACTGTTCATATGTCACCACTCCTTTTATAGGAAAATAATAACATTCCCAAATTTCATCTGCTATTACAAATTGTTTATTATATGTCATAAACATTCCTTATTATCTAAGATAATTCCAAGGTAATTTGGATATATGATAAACCCCTAAATATACGGATGGGTTAAAACTTCCATAGCGGAAAACGTTGGTGATCCTTTTTGATGTTATTTTTTCAAGAACAACTTCAACTTCAAAGTTACATAACTTTATGCAGTATGCTTACAATAAATATAACCTCGAGTCTGCTTATGGTTTAAGACAGAAAGGTTGCTGAACAGAGAACAAAGCACTATTGTTTACAAATGTAAGTGAACTATTTCAGCCAACGGGGGCTCCCCTTTGTTTATATTTTATAAAAGCTGCTCGGCACTCAGCTAAATGCTATGTAATATAGAAAAGCCTTGCCGCAATCCGCAGCAAGGCTTCTCTGTCTTATTCGAATTATTTTCCGATGAACATTTGAGTCCAGTAGTTACCGCTTGATACATGGCCTACACCAATGTGAGTGTAGCTGGAGTTCATAATGTTTGCACGGTGTCCAGGGCTGTCCATCCAAGCTTGTACTACTTGCTGTGGAGAAGTTTGGCCTTGAGCAATGTTTTCGCCAGCTGAGCTGTACTGGATTCCGAATTTCTTCATCATGTCGAACGGAGATCCGTAAGTTGGGCTGTTGTGGTCAAAGTAGTTTTTATCCTTCATATCCTGAGATTTAGTGCGGGCAACCTTGCTTAGCTCAGTATCCAATTGAAGGGCTTTTAGTCCTTGCTTTGCTCTTTCAGCATTTGTTAACTCAACCACTTGCTTCTCATATGCACTTACTGCGGAAGCGTTAGCTGTAGGAGCTTGCTGCGGTGCAGCTGTAGTCTGTTGTGCAGCTGGTTTAGCTGGAGCTGCTGCAGGTTGTGCCGCAGGCTTAGCTGGTGCTGGAGCCGCAGCAGGTTGTGCCGGGGCCGCAGCTGGTTGTGCTGCAGGCTTTGCGGGAGCAGTCTGCTGTGCAGTTGAAGGTTTTGCAGTTTGATACTTATATGTTGGAGCCTTAATACCATACTTTGATTGAAGCTGTTTTAAAACTTCATTATAATCTTGCTGGCTATTAACCTTGTATGTGTAAGTGTATACCTTGCAGTCATTTGACGCTGCATCAGCTTGATTAGCACCTGCACCTGTAAAAATGATAGCGGCAGCAGCTGCTGCGGAAAGTAGCATTTTCTTTTTCATAATATATAGCCTCCTGAAATAGTTTTTTTGTCTCGCTTTCTCACAAACTCATGATAACATGCGTTTTTCGTAATAAAGGGACCAAGTATTTCCAGGAGGTTTAATAATAAATAAACCGATTTTCATATACTTCTGATTCAAAAAGTTATATTAGTATAAAGCTTATTATATTGCACGATTGAGCCATATAGGTGTAATTTCCCTTTTTTGCCGTGTTCTCACATTCTATGGAAACGGTAAGCCTATGTTTCCAAAACTCTACTAATAAAACTCTATTGACATACCTGGAGAAAGGTAGCTTTCTATGACAAATATTACAGCAAGATTACAAGATTGAGCAGATGTAAAGAACGTGACATATATTGCTGGAGGTGAGGTTTACGCTCCCAAACCTTCCATCATTTGAGAATAATAAGTGATGAGCTCCATTTTCTCTTGTTCTGCAAGTGATGAGTCCACTATTCTAGCAATGCTCATATAGAATTTCTCATACCGGCCTTTGCGTGCACGCGGGTGGGAATTTTCATCGAGCAATTCCCTTTTTACAAGCTCAAAAAGAATCTCTTCCTCGCTCATTTCCTCATTCATAACTATTCGGTTGTTCCAAATACTTTGATATATGTCCAGCAAGGACTTTTCTTCAGAATTCTTACTCATAACGATGCGCTCCTTTCACAAAAAGCTATACATATTTTCCGGAATTATACAAAACATAGTAGTAATACAATATACACAAGAGGTGAAAGAAATGGCGAGCCCATACCGCTGTCCAAATTGTAAAACAAACAAATCCCGTTTTAATATCATTCAGCAGACTGCCTACCCTGTAAAATTGGATCCGTTTTCCGGTGAAGTACTACAGCAGCTTTCAAATGAAGCACTTGAGCCGTTCCATATGCCTTATCGGGGACCTGAATATCGTATCCAATGCGGCACTTGCGGCAATATTGAGGATGAACGGACTTTTTTGGCTTTTGGAAGCATGAAGTCCTAACAAAAACAAACAAGAAGGGAATGGCCGCTGCGCCACTTCCCTTTTATTTTGGACTCATGCATTTCCTGCTTTAGTTTCTTCCCTCCATATCCTGAAGCTCCCGGATGATGACATCAGGATCCAGATTTTCTCCAATAATAACAAGGTTCAGCGGCATTTTCATTGATTCCCGCATGAAAAGAGGCATCCCATATGAGTATTGAAACAAATATGGATATTGTGAATTTGTAAAAGAAATATATCCTTTCATTCGGTACACTGTTTCGGGAAGATCTCTGAGCCACAATTCAAAGTCTTCCCTGCTGACCGCATTTGCAAAGTGGTGCACGATAGCACTTAAATTTAGATGACGGCCTATCTCAGCTTTTGCATGGCCCGTTTTTTTCTTCATTTTTATAGCCTGCAAATCTGCCAGAGAAACGGCTGAGTGGCAGGTCAGAACAGCCGTTGCCTCGGGATTAATGCCATCAATGCTGAAAACTATTTGGGCTGCCTCCATCTCGCTTACTAAATCCTGCTTATTTAACAGGATGTAATCTGCATGCCTGATTTGTTCTATTAAAAGCTGTTTTAGCTGCGGAGAAAGGCTATTGCGGTCTCTCCAGCGAAGCATATCCACCACGGTGATAATTCCTTTATACTCAAGCCCTTCAGCAAATAAAGGAGATAAAATGCCATCAAGCACTTCCACTGGATGCGCTGCTCCTGTTGTCTCTATATAAATAGCATCCAGTTCATTTAACAAAAGCTCCTGAAGCTGGCTTTCCAGCTTGTCCTGAATGGTACAGCAAATACAGCCGTCAAACAGCTCTTTTAAAGGTACATCATCCTCGATCAAACCACTGTCAATCGAGATGCTTCCCATTTCATTTAACAGCACCGCGATTTTCCTTCCTGCTGCCTTTTCCTGTTTTACGATATTCCGGAGCAGCGTCGTCTTGCCGCTTCCCAAAAATCCGCCTAAAATATATATTTCAACTTTTTTCATTCCATTTACACTCCTGATACTGTTTAACGTTTTACACCATTATACACTTAACTAATTAAACTTTCCCTAACCGTTCTAAGGTGAACACAGATCTTTAATAAACATATCCTATAGTATAATTCAAAAAAAATTTTCCCCGAATCCAGTTTTTCTTCTTGGAATACTAATTTTCTATCATTTTATCCGCAATTCATCAGCCATTTGAATGAAATGAAATTATAATAAAAAAAGGAAAATCTTGAATAGGAAAGGGTCATTTAGATGTTTTATTCAAACATACGTCCGCATGCATTGAAGGATTTCCTTATCCAGCCCGGCCATGACCAGCTTAAGGAATTACTTCTCCATAATACTGGAGAGACAGATTTTCTTGATTTCAAATGGAAGTGGATCGATTTTACGAAAATGGCGAAGCATATCCTTGCCATTGCCAATTCCGGCGGCGGATGCATAATTGTCGGTGTGAACCAGACAGACGATGGAAAAATTAGCATTGACGGGCTTTCCGAAAGGGAGTTTCTTGATAAAGCGGACGTGGATAACAAGCTCGAAAATCTATTGCCTAAGTATCTCAAATACCATACAGAGGATTTTATTTTTCCTAAGCGGACCCATGCCCTCCTTCAGGGCAAGCGATTCCAGGTGATGATCATTGAATATGACCCGAAATATGTACCGTATACATCCACAATCACCCGCGGAGAACTCACATATGGCGCCATTTATGTCAGGCAGGGAACAAAAACAATTGAAGCCAGCAATGATAAGCTGGTTGAAATCATCCTAAGGAAAGCGGAATCCGGGGGGTCTGATTATCATGAGCTGTCATTGAAAGAACACCTGAATCAGCTGAAGGAGCTCTATGAGGAAGCCAACAGCCTGCCAAACGCAGGGTATATCGAGTTTGTAACTGATATGATTGAAAAAAAGAAACAGAAGATTCTATCCTTGCTTGATTTGCAGAATGACTGATATTAATAGAAACCAGATGGCAGTACATCTGGTTTTTATTCACCTGTTATAGAATGGCGGACTTGATTATATAGTTGATTTTTTCACGCTGAATAAATAAAAAAACAATATTTTCATGGATATGTAATAAAGATGATCTGTCAACGACAAATCGAACTAGAAGCCATTAGGTATTTTATACATTTTTTGGGGGTAAATCGAATTGATTCAAAAAGCGGGAGTATTACTTCTATTTCTTATCATTGCATGCTCGAACAACCCCTAATTCGATTCTTTATAAACCAGCCATTTAACTTATCGTATCACAGGAATAGAGCCCAAGCAGATCCGTTTCGGCTCTATTTCCCTGCTTCGGCATTTTCCTTCTTAACTGATTCATCCTCAAGATGTTTCAATTCCTGCTGGTCAGATACCGGTATGATTACTTTATCCGGCGGGGTACGAGCCAACCTTTTCAGAGCAAATGAACAAGCTTCTGCTGCCATCCATGCATATAGAATACTGAATATCGCTACGAGCAATAAAAGACGAAAATGAAAAGACGTACCAACACCTGAACCTAACAGAGGAAAGCGGAAAATAAAAATGATCGCTATAATTCCCATAAATAAGGTAGCTCCCGCCAAGAAAACAACCAAAGTTCTTGTTATCAACTTATTGATGGAAAATCCAAGTACCAATCCTAGAATACCCGTTGTGAAGGAAAAAATAATTAGTTCACTAGGCTGGATAAACAATAAAAGGAGAATCGTAACAAAATATGAAAGGAATCCGTGCCTGACGGATACAATCGCAGCTAAAAATAATGGTAAAGTCGTCATGGCACTTACAAAAAACCCGATGCCGGGCATATATCCCCCTGCTGACTGGAATATGGCTGCAAACGAGCTTAATACCGCGGTAAGTATTAGTTTTGTGGTAGGTGACAATTCCATAAGATCGTGTTTGATTCCAAAGAAAGGATTCCGCCAATACAGTACGGCTTTACTTTTTACCCTCTTCATCAGTCCCGCCTCCAACAAATAGTAAACTAACCTTATGCTATTCACTGTTTTATGTAAAAATCACTGTATGTTTATCTATATCCAACTTAACTATCTGATTTATGAAATCATAGTACTTTTTATGACCGCCCCGATTCCTCCGAAGCTGGCGCGAAATATGGACAATTCCTTGTTAGATTCTTCGGCCCTATTTTGGTTTTAATAAAACAGTTCTTATCATATTCTTATAAAAAATAGTAAGAAGGAGTGTAAAGTTTGTTGATAAAAGTTAAGGTTAGGTTACGTCCCATTGTAAGTAAGATGAATTTACCGACTGTTTTAAAAACAGCTATACTTCCGGGTGACTCAAATGAAACATTATTTATTGCAACCCAGGTAGGAGAGATTTTTTACATAAGAGATGGAGTTATACGGACTTTTTTAGATATTCGCCCGCTAATCATAAATCTAGGTGTTTCTGGTGGTGGATATGATGAAAGGGGATTGCTGGGGCTGGCGTTTCATCCCGAATTTTATTATAACGGTCTGTTTTATCTGCATTATTCAGTAGCTGGAACACAAGGTCCAGGGGCTCTTACTAATTCAGAGGCTGCAAGGCAAGCTCTTCCTGAATTTTTTAAGCCTAACCCGTGTGATCCGAGAACGTTAAACCTAAGGTGGATAAATAGAGAAACTCAATATGATCATATTGATACAGTGGAAGAATGGATTTTACAATCGAATGGTCAACCCCAAAAACGGCGGACATTACTTAACTTAAGAAGACCATTTTTTAATCATAATGGTGTCAATAGCTTAAACTTTTCACCTGAAACAGAAAAACTTGTTTTAACAACCGGAGATGGCGGATCAGGCTATGATCCATTCAATTTAAGCCAGGATGATATGGAAATCTCCGGTAAAATTATAGAAATTGATGTAGGTAAGAATACATTTATCAATAATCCACCCGTAGTCACACGTTTTAATGAACTTCCCCCACCTATTCAGGAAACACTTACAGTAATTGCCAAAGGAGTACGCAATATTCCTGGCATTTCATTTCAAAGGTTTTATAATCAGTATATCAAATATGTGGGAAATGTCGGACAGGATCTGGCAGAGTCACTTTTTTCATTCGTTCATTATAAACCAATACCGGTTACTCAGCTTATTCAAGCTTCTTTAATTAAATCTGAACCTGACCAAGAAGGATTTATTAACTTTGGCTGGCGAGGGTGGGAAGGTGCTTTTCCTACTTCGATTATAAGGGGCTGCTCTGCAAATCCAGCTTTGGATGAGAAAACAATTGCTTATTACAATGAAGCAGTAAAAACTTCAGTGCGGCGTCTTCAGCCTCTTACTAGTTATTTTCATAAAGAACCCCGACCCGATAAGTTTGGAGGGACTGCACTTACAGGAGTGCAAGTCTATTTGGGGAATGGAATTCCCGCTTTAACAGGAAGCGTTGTGTTTACCGATTTTGCCCGGAATGAAGAATCTCAACCTCCGGTTAGAGGGGTTCTTGCTTATACCAAGGTAAGAACAGATTGTAAACTAAATGATTTTAGTATTATTGAAACCGATTATAATTTTGGATCTCAATCAGCTTATTATGTTAGTTTGGGAACGAATATGAGTCAAACCAGACTATATTTAGGGGTTTATGGTTCTATGAATGTGTCAGATATTAACCAAGGTACTGTTTTTGAAATTATTCCGTGATTCAGACTATAAAATTCGACTTAATACCTTCGATGCCTTACTACCGGAAGACCTTATCAAAACAAAAACACGCTGAAGACATGAGGAATTATGAGATTGTATGGATAAGCAATGGGCCTCCCAATTTGTTGGACTATTTATCCAGACGATTTTGGAAGAGCAAATCGTGCATTTTAAAAAATGCACGAACGTTTTTTAAACGCTGGTATTTTTTCTTCCTGCTTCTTTTGATGTATTTTATTTTGAAATCAACTAATTCTTCTTTGTTAAAGGATATCTTCATTTCCCATCCTTTTATCCGCTCAGGACTATTATTAGTTGTAATAAAATGCAGGTCATCCAGGTATGGTTTTTTAAATTTCTTGAGCTAATCGTAACGCTTATGGTTTCTAAATCCCCTTCACTTTTCTATTGTTTTTTTTCACTATGATTCTCTTATTTAACCAGAAATTATTTTTTCTTACTTCTGCAAACTCTCCCTTAACATCTCTCAAAATAACTAAAATTTCCCAGAATCAGAGCGGATTATTTGTTACAATTAAGTATATCTAAAAATGATTATGGAGGATTGAACCATGAGTAACATATTTACGATTGACTGCGGTGAATTTATACTGCGTGAATACATACTTGAAGATGCAGATTCTATTTATAACCTTGCATTAGAAGAAGAAATATATCGTTACTTACCCGAATGGAGGACCACCAGAGAACAGAGGCTAATATGGGTAAGAGATTGGGAAATACCAGGCAATAAAGCTTTCTTTAAAACAATTTCAGAGGGTAAAGTTCCAGAAGGTTATTTTCGGCTGGGAATTGTTTTAAAAGAGTCAGGTAAATTTATCGGCTGGTGCTGTGCAGGACCAAAAGATGAATTACCCAAACCAAATACAGAAATATTTTATGCCATCTCAAAAGACTATGAAGGCCGCGGTTATGTCACTAAGGCAGCCAAGGCGTTAATAGATTATTTATTCAAGGAAACAAACATTGAAACACTGAATGCACTAGCACAAATAGAAAATGCCGGTTCCAATAAAGTAATTCAAAAATGCGGCTTTTGTTATGCAGGCGAAATAGAGATTAATAACAAAATGCATTATCACTATACATTAAATAAAAACGAAATGTCTTTGCAAATGAATTTCCCCTTAAGAAAACCAGTAAAAACCCGCCATAAATGAATAAAGTTATAGCGGGTTTCCGTGCGAGAGAGAAGGTGTAAATTTTTAAGAAACAAGGAATGTTTTATTAAATACCCTTGCTTTAACAATTAACAGTCCTAACTTTACTTCGATAGGTCCTCTATTGCCCGCTGCTGTTTGAAAAAAATTTTGAGAGTGCCTGCTGGTTTTCTGTCATTTGAATTTCAAGGACAGCTCCTGCATGCGGATCCAGTTTATCCTGAAAGGTACCATTAATCGGGATTCGCAAGGTCTGTACGGAGCCTCTCTTATTTATTATGAGCTGGCTGCCTATGTCAAGGATTGTGTTTACCTTTATATCTGTTTCTATCAAGTTTCTTCCTTCTGTGATTATCTCAGGAAGAGCAGTAATTCCTTCGACGGTTGCAAGCCTGCCTGCAATTTCATTCTTTAATTGCAGGAGGACTTCCTGCTGCCGCTGGACTCTGCCAAAATCACTAGCTTTATCATGCCTGTATCTGACATACTTTAATACCTCTTCACCGTGAAGCCTAATTAAACCTGCTGATACTTCCATAGCCATATCATCTATCATTTCTTCATCAACCTGGACTTCTATCCCGTCGGGTGCCAATAAATCTACCATCCGCTTAAATCCTTGAAAATCAATTGATGCTGCATGGTCTATTTCCAGTTTAAAGTTTTCTAAGATTGTTTTTTTCAGCAATTCTGTGCCGCCATAGTAGTACGCAGCATTTATTTTATTATGTCTTTTGGGGTAACTAGGTATTTCTACAAAGCAATCCCTCATGATGGAAGCGAGTTTCAAATTGTTCTCTTTATAGTCATATTGGGCAATTACGATGGTATCTGCACGGGATTGAACCTCTCCCCTTGTGTCAATACCGATTAAAAGAAATGTTTCCTGGGATTTTTTATCAATCTCTTTCTTTTTAATATCCTGGCTGCTCTTTGGTTTAGATGATGCCTCAGCTCCGGAATTGTCTATTTTGTCCGGCTTATTAGTACATGCAGCTAAAAACATAAAGCATAGAATAAGAAAGGTGATTTTCCTCATCCAACCCCCCCAGTTCTGACTCAATGATAAAGTTACGTTTTATTTCCGATGTTACAAACAATTAGGATTTAAACTTCCCAAAAAACCAGGATATATACGGAATAGTTGGAAATTACTTCAAATAACAGCAAAAACCCTGCCAGCTTTTTAACTGGCAGGGTTCAGGATAGTTACACTGATTTTAAGAATTTCTGCTTTTATTTCGCGATTTCCTTACCGAGCAATTCTTGTGCTTTCTTCAGCTGCGTGTCATTATTAAGAATTTTATCTCTTAAACCTTCCATCAGCTGAAGTGTTGTTTTCCCTTTTACTACACCTGTAGTTTCAAGTTTTTTACTTGTTTGAAATGCTTGAACGGCTTTTTTTGTTTCTGAGTCGAAGAACCCATCAACCTTTCCGGGTGAAAAGCCAAGCACCTCCAGCATTTCCTCCGCGGTTTTCACCTCAGCTGAAGAATCTGACTCCTTCAGTTCCTTATCAGGGGAAATGAAGGCGAGCTGTGCATACTGCGGAAGAGCCACTTCCACATCAGGCTTGATCCCCTTTTTATGAATCCAGTTCCCATCAGGTGTCAGCCATTTTGCGGTGGTGAATTTAAAATTTGATTTATCATTAAAATCCTTGGCTGATTGGACAGTGCCTTTACCAAATGTCTTTTCCCCAATCAGTTTGATTCCGGCAGATTCCTTTACGGCCGCCGCAAGAATTTCAGAAGCACTTGCACTGCCTTTATCCACAAGCACTACAACCGGGACATCCAATTCCCCATTACCCTTGGATTTAAAAACAGCCTTCTCTCCGTTCCTGTCCTCAACCTGGAAAATTACTTCGCCCCGTGGAACGAACATGCTTGCAATTTGTTCAGCTTGATCGAGCAAGCCTCCCGGGTTACCCCTAACATCCAGGATTAATCCCTTCATCTCTTTGCTTGCCATGTCATTTAGAGCGGTTCTCAGTTCACGTGCAGTGTTTTCAGAAAAGCTTGTGATCTGTACTTTTGCGATCCCGTCCTTGAGCATTTCAGCATAGACCGTTTCAAGCGGAATAGTATCCCGGGTAAGCTGGACTTTAATAGGTTCAGCAGAATCTCCCCGCAGGATTTCGAGCTCCACCTTTGATCCCTTTTTGCCCCGTATAAGAAGTACTGCTTCTGTTGAACTCATACCCTGAAGGCTTTTGCCGTTGACGCTAAGGATAATGTCTTTAGGCTGTAAGCCGGCTTTCTCTGCAGGAGACCCCTTAATCGGAGAAACAATGACAATTTTCCCTTCCTGCTCTTGGATTTCAGCTCCAATACCTTCAAAAGAAGAAGATATATTTTCATGAAAACTTTTTGCTTCTTCTTCATTCATATAATCGGAGTAAGGATCTTCAAGAGAATCCAGCATACCGTTTATTGCTCCGTTAATCAGTTTATCTTTATCGACTTCTTTGTAATACTGCTCGGTCAGCGTTTCGTAAGTTGAAAACAGCTTATCGAATTCAGGCTTATCACTGTTTGTACGCTGAACAATTGACTCCTCAGATTCCCCCTTGAATGTCAGGGCGATTGCTGTAATACCGGCAGTAACGATAACCAGTAATAAGATTAACAATAATAACTGGTACCTCTTTATGTGGATAAATTTGGAGCTGTCCTTCTTTTCTTCTTGGTTTGTTCCTTCCTCCACAGGCATTACACCACTTTCTTTACCTAGTGCTGCTTTATATTAAAGAGCACCTTTTTTTATAATTTCTGTACAATTTTAAAGTACTCTTCCAGAGTCAAATCCCTTTCGTAAATGACGCCAGCCGATTCAATACCGACATACCGAAAATGCCATGGCTCAAATTTATAACCAGTTATCGATTCCTTTCCTTTTGGGTAGCGAAGGATAAAGCCGTATTTGTGGGCATTTTCCTTTAACCATTTTCCCTCAGTAGTCATCTCGAATTCCTGGGTTAACTGCAGCTTGTTGCTCTGGCTTGAAATATCCATTGCAAGGCCAGTCTGGTGTTCACTTTGTCCTGGAGTTGCGACCGCTTCTACAGCCATTTCCTGGCCCTTCTTCTCGATCTCTGCCCGGAAAACAGAATTCTGGCGTTCATAAGAACGATAGCCCGAGACGGCAAAAATTTCAATGCCAGCTTGTCCAGCTTCAAGGAACAGTTCTTCAAGCGCATCTGCTGCCTCTTTCCGCATCAAGGCTTTTTCTTCCTGCTGGCTGTCGAACGAAAAGGGAATGGACGGACGGACTAGATCTTCGGGAATGTACCCCTCCGGTAAAGTAAATTCTTTATTTACGAGAGCCATGATGTTATCCGGGTTTTGAATTAGCCTTTTTCCGTCTGCCTCAACAACAGCATTAAACTTGTCGGAGGGCAAAGAAAATTCCATATTCACCGAAGCAGGGCGGTTTTCATCTTTCACTGAAGTATTTTCACGGTCGTCCATGGCTTCCCCATCCTCTGCTGCACTTGAACGCTTATCACTTTCCTCTGCCTCTGCAGGAGGACCTTCTTCGTTGTGCAGTTTCAAATGGAACGGCTGACAGCCTGCCAATACTACCGACATTGACAAGACGAAGCTAATCGCCTTTTTTTTCATGATGATTTCTCTCCTTGTAATCTGCTCATTATTGAATGGAAGCGTCAAGTGCAACTTCAATCATTTCATTGAAAGTTGTCTGTCTTTCGTCTGCGGTCGTTTCTTCACCTGTAAGAATATGATCGCTTACCGTCAAAACAGAAAGGGCTTTCCGGTCAAATTTAGCAGCAAGGGTATAAAGGGCCGCGGTTTCCATTTCGACCGCAAGAATTTGATATCTCGCCCATTTTTCCAATTCACTATTTTCGTTATAAAAAGAATCTGCCGTAAAAACGTTGCCTACTTTAAGCTGAAGCCCTTTGGCAGTTCCTGCATCATATGCCTTCTTCAGCAAATCGAAATCAGCAGTAGGAGCATAATCCACTCCGCCGAATGTAAGGCGGTTGAACTGAGAATCAGTCGACGCGCTCATAGCCAAAATAACATCCCTCACTCTTACATCCTTTTGAATTGCCCCGCATGTTCCTACGCGAATTAGGTTTTGGACATTATAGCTTTGCATCAATTCATGAATATAAATAGAAATGGATGGAACTCCCATGCCGGTTCCCTGAACCGAAATTTGCTTTCCTTTATATGTTCCCGTATATCCAAACATATTTCGGACCTCATTATAAAGCTTTGCATTCTCTAAAAAGGTTTCAGCAATATATTTAGCTCGGAGCGGATCTCCAGGCAATAATACCGTTTCCGCTATTTCATTTTCCTTTGCACCAATATGTACACTCATCTTCTTTTCCTCCTTAACAGTATACCTATCATACTATATCATACCCGCCTGCCGGATGAAAAACTACTAATACCACCGTTCAAAGAAGAAAGATTAAAGAAATTAAATGTAAGAAGGCTGAACTCACCTGGGGGGCGCGGTAACTTCAGTTCGGCCACAAAGATTGATTAGCCATTATTGTATACGAACTTAAGGCTGGCGACTTTTTTAAAGTACTTTTGCTCTGGGCGTGCTTAACATAGAAGGCCTAAGCAAAACCCCCAAAAAAATTCACGAATAAGAAAGAGGGCCCGCAGCTGCGTAGCCCTCTAAAAGTTAATTTACATTTTTTAAGCATGAGCTCTTATAATGGAATCAACCTTGCTCTTCATGCTGGAAATATCTGATGTACTAAAAACAGCCCTTATCTTTGTTTCATCCATTTCCAGTGCTTCTGCAAACAAGCCTGCCAGCCCTTTTGCTTTTCGGTCCACTTCCATTAACACTTGAACTTCATTCTCTGAATCACGGAAAAAAACAAGCTCCAGTTCATCAAGTCTTCCGCGATACGGTCCGCTTACCGGTACAAATTCAAACTCCTGAACAAATGGGTATCGTCTGCGCAAGCGAACAGGAGCTTCCTCACAATCGGCATTTTTCAGCTTAAAGCCAAGCTCTGTCAGGGATAGCAGTACGGAATGAAGCAGTGCATCCGGCTGGATGTGGATAAAGTCCTCATCCGTAGGATCTATGGCATTCTTAATATCCAATCCTGTCGATATCCAAATCTTTGTTTTCCCATAGGATAATGGTGTATCAAGAGGCAGACGGAATTGAAAAGGAATTTCTTTTTTCTCATTCGGAGCTACTATAAAGGATGAACTAAGGCGAAAGCTATCAAAAACGGCTGTCTGAGTAAATTTTTTATCATCGTGCTCACGGATATATGTAGTGGCAAGTTTAAGATGAATTTCCTCAATTTTCTGCTCGATGCTTCCACCCTGTACTTCCACTACCCCCTTCACATAATCACCTGGATAAAAACGATCTTTTTCCAGACGTGTGTCAACCTTCGCGTTTCCTATGCCCACACTTGCAAGCATCTTATTAAATAATGACATAAATCTTTCTCCTCCAGAAATTACAAAATACTGATTCTATTCTATATACGGATAAGGATTTAAAAGGTTTCACTATTAAACTGCCATAATAAAACGACGGCTGTACCGTCGTTTATTTGAAGAACTCTCTTAATAAACTGGCGTATTGATAAAGGAATCTATCTCTCAAACATAAGACGAGAATTTCAGGCTAAAAAAATCTCTTTGGAGCTTGCCTGCGGGTCATTCATCCATATCCTCGTCGATGATGCACTTTTCAATCAAGTATTCAAAAGTAATATCAGCAAGTTCTTCCAGCTCATCTCTTGATGGGACATACCCCCGTTGAACAAGTTCTTGAAAGAAAAATTCAGCTATTTCTTCTGTATCAATAAAAACCTCAATTTCCCGCATATCATCGCCCCCTTTGTCTAGGTGTATGAGAACCTGGATAAGTTTATTCCTTTAATGGAAGATATTTCAACAAGAGAGATTCATTGTCCCCCAGCCTTTTTTAAAGGTGGCTGGTAATAATGAACACTCTTTGGCCGCAGCCTTTAAATGCCGGCATTTTTTTTATTCGGATAAAGCCCATCAGCAATCTTTTTAATTTTCATAACCACTAGGTTCATGACATGTTTATACTCTTCGTCTCCGAACCATTTGTAAAGAATCGAATAGTCATTATACAAATCAAGCAATCCATCAATTAACTGCTTTTTTTCCTCTTTATGATCCATCCGTTCTGCCTCTTTTTTCAGCTTCACCACAGGAAACTTGTTTATCTCTTTTGTTACTGGCTTTTGGTTAATGGGATGCAGCAGACCTAATTTTTGAATAATGCTATCTGCCCTCTCGGCATCTGCAATCAGCGTCATTTCTTCTTCATGTGCTTCCAGCCATTCACCATCAGTAATTCTCGAAAGTTCATAAATGACATCTTCCCAGGCATTTTCCTTATATCGCCAAATTTCCGTTCGGAAACCGACAACTTTAAAGTAATCACTGCCATATCCATCTACCTTAACCAAATCACCAAAGAAAAATTTATATTCAATGTCAACATGCTCCTTAACCTCACCCTCGAACTCCGAAATATGCTGAAGGGTGTTTTCCATATATAAACCATCACTGAAATTAACTTCATATACATACGATTCGTTAATGAATTTCACATCGGTAATCTTGCCTACCGTTCCATACATTGTGATAACGACTGTGTCATCTTTTTTAAATTTTGGCTTTTTCTTTTTCCCCATTTTAACATCCCCTCGGGCACTGTTCATGAAGTGTAAGTATGATAGTATATGCAGAATGAACGATGCTCGCCATTCCAACTTCCAGCCCTTGTGCTGTTGAATGTCTTTTGGATAGCCTTTGAGTATATAAATGTTTTTTTATTGATTAGCTCTTTTAAAACGTGACTGCTGATTTCCGCTCAAGTCGCGGTCCGGGAGCCCCCTTTCACGTTTACGTCTGCCGGGTCTCCCTTTACCCGCTTCTCCCGGGTACACATTCATTGAAAAAAACGCACGAAGGAAATGCGCAGCATTTTCACGGAGTATCGCCCATTCCGCTCCAATCAGCATAGTACTAAAAATCAACAGTGATCTTTAACAAAAACCAGCAGACGATAAAAATGAACCTATAGGAATACGAAAAACGCCTGGATAATAAAGCTATCCCGGCGCTTTAATATTCCTCCTATGATTTTTGCTTATCATAAATCAGGCTTGTTCATGCTGCAGGTAGAGGTCCCACGCCTGATCAAAGGTAGACATATTGTTGATATAGTGTCCGTTCATCTCTAAATAGCTGCTGATTTCATGATAATCAGTCGATTGCTTTGGAAAAGCATGATCAGTATACGCTTCATTCGCAAACCTGGCGATTTCAGCTTTATCACCTGGCTGTCGGTATCTCATTAAAAAGTGATAGAACGATTTCACTTTCAAGGCCTCCTGTTCTTTCTTTATACGATCCGGCATCGGAGGCAGACCTTAACAGCGACTGCTTCCAAAAACCAGTTCCCTCCGTATATAGTAATAAGTGTGCAATGTTTTGGTTATTAATATAACGGAAGATATACAATTCGTCTACCTGGAAACAAAGCGATTATGGAAGCACTGGAAAAGGGGCATCCCTCTTTTTAAAGGATACCCCTTTTTAAAATATATACAGAACTTCGGCTAAAGCCCGCCAGCAGCTTTTGTCTGCTGGAAATAATTGAAGGATGCACCTGCGGTGTTCACTCCGGCAGAATCCTATACCGAGAAATAAAGCAGTACTTAGTAATGGTGCGTCTTTAGGAAAAATGGCTGGCCACAGGTCGAGGGCTGTAACGGTTAGGCTGCAATCCTACCATCTTAGCTGTCCTTCCTCTTGCCTTAGGCGTGCAATATTATTGCCAGCGTCCGTCTTTTGACATTTCCATTAAAGCCCAAATGATATTGAACATAAGTATTGCAATTGTCAGCGGTACGGCAAAAAGCCAGTTTCTCCCATATTTTTCTTTGATAACTCCAACAAAATAACCGCATAAAAATAATACAAACATCGCGGCAACCATCATAATGACCAGTGCAAAATACAACCTGCTCACCCCTTCATCCCTTTACATTGCCTGTTTATATTTTATAAAAGGAACAGGAGGAGAACATGAATTATATTGAACTTTTTGTGAATAAATAAAATTATTTATTGAGATTACTAGGAAGAAAAGTCGAAATAATTTCTTTTTAGCAATTTAGGCAGCAACATTAATTCTTCATAGGGAATAGCTTTACCGATTTTCTTTGAATCTATTAAAAATAGCTGATCCTCAATTTCTTTTGTTATTTTTCATCGGTCTGATAGACCATTTCACATCCTGAACAAATTAAAAGCATGGAGCTCCTTGGCACATCAGCGAAACTCCGTTCAATTGTATGCCCACGCATCTTGTAAAGGGTTTTTCCTTTAGGTTTTCGCTTGTTTTGTCTGGCATGTTCCTTATGTCCTTCCCCGATATACCTTTCGTGGTTTCAACTCTTTTTTCCATGGGCGATCTATCCTCATTGACTTCCTTCTCCAATTGATACAGGTATGCTTTCGCCTTGGGTCTCGCCACTTTTAACTTCCGGACAAATTTATTCTTATTGGCACTCGCTTTGATATGTGTGGAATCAGTCATGAGGATTCGGCCACCCACTATATTATGATTTTGTGCCTGCCGAACAATTTCATCAAAAATGTCCTCAAAAATACTAGTATGAAGGAAACGGGTGCGACGGCTTAAGCTCATTGTGGAGTGATGAGGTACTGAACCGGAAAGAGATATGCCAAGAAACCAGCGGTAGGCGAGATTCATGTCTAACTGCTGTTCTGAACGAATGCCATAAAAGTAGCCAATAAACATCATTTTAAATAAGGAAATGGGATGTATGGAAGGCCGACCATTATCCTCATAATAAGAGGGCTTTAATTTCTCTTCAATAAATGAAAAATCTATGGTGCTTTCTACATGTCGCAAGAAATGATCTTGTGGAACAAACTCTTCTATGGAAATCATGACTTGGTCTCCACTGTTTTTTTTCTGGATTCCCATCATTTTAACCGCCTGCTTACTATCCCATTTACCCAGTTTCAAACAAAATGAACGCGAAAAAGACTGTTAAAAATACTTTTTCAACAGCCTGATAAAGGAGCCCGCAAATGCGGGCTCCTTTAGTAGCATATACTTGCTATAACTCTTATTTAAGAGCCGCCTTTGTCAACTGGCTATAAATCAAAACATAGTGAAGAAATAACCCTCAGGCTAGTGTCTTATTCAAATTATCAAATTCTATTTTTCCTTTAAACCCTAGCTGTTTCGAGATTATATTACATTTTTCCTGCAGCAGTTTAGCGGACCTGGAGTCAGGAGAAATGTCATGCTGACCATACAAGCCCACTACAGTTAGGGCTCCTGCCAATTTCATATCAGGGAAAAAAATCGGGCTGCTAATGGCTGCTGTACCGGATACCAAGCTGCTTTCTGTTGTTGAAAGCCCAATGCTGCGAATCCGCTCAATGTTCTGGTCATATTCAGCTACGCTTATCTTACCGGGCGACACAACCTCCAGTTCGTAAAGCCTGTTGGTCATTTCTTCGGGTAAAAAGGCACGGAAAACCTTTCCGGTAGCTGTGAAGATTGGAATATATGAACCTGTATCAATGCCAACATTGATAATTTTATTAGATTTTTCATAGCGAAGGAAAAAAGGCCCCCGGTCTCGCCAAATGCTTAGTGCAACAGTTTCATTTAACTCATTTCTTATTTCCGCCAGATGAGGTTCAGCCTGCTTTGCAACGTCTAATGAATCAAAGGCAGCACTGCCCAAAGATATTAACTCGGTTCCCAAATACCATTTAGGATTTTCACTATCGTCACGCAAAAGCACGCCTAATTGAATAAAAGAATTTAGGTAGCGATAAATTTGACTCTTATGCAGATTGGTTGCTTGTGATATTTCACTTAGGGTCAGGGGCATTTTTTTCTCTGCGAAAATACGCAAAATTGAAAAGCCCACTTCGATTGATTGTATGCGCTTATTCTTGTCATTATCTTCCATGGATTTGGATTCCTCCAGACAGTTGATCCAATTCTTACTATTAAGTAGATGATATTGCTACAGTTTTCTCAAGTCAAACAATTTATGCCAATTATAAGCATTATACAAAACATTTTTACGGCTCTGCCTAGTTTCTTCCTATTATATTAAACACCTAAATACTTGCTTTGAATGTCTTCCGCTGCCCTAAGTTCATCAGGCGTTCCTTTCCAGACAATGGTTCCTTTATTCATGATTAAAATTTCGTCAGCTGCATGAAAGGCAAGTGAGAGATTTTGTTCCACCATAAGGATTGATAAACCTGTTTTTTTTAATTCATTAATGATATCTCCCACCTGATCAATAATAACAGGAGCGAGTCCTTCAGACGGTTCATCCATAAGCAATAATTGGGGATTGGTCATCAGTGCCCTTCCAATGGCCAACATCTGCTGCTGTCCTCCTGATAGCTGGGTACCCATATTCTTTTCTCTTTCTTTCAATACAGGGAATAAATCATAAACTTTTTCCAAACCCCAGTCTTTTTTTCCTGTTTTTAAATTTTCCCTGGCAGCCATTGTTAAGTTTTCCCGAATAGTCAGTGAAGGAAATATCCGCCGGCCCTGGGGAACTAAACCAAGGCCAAGCCGTGATATTTTATGGGATGGAAGAGAAGCTGTTTCATGTTCCAAGAACACTATACTTCCTTTAGTTGACTTAACCAAACCGGATATTGTGTGGATCGTAGTTGTCTTGCCTGCACCATTCCGTCCCAAAAGGGCGACACATTTCCCAGTGGGTACTTTAAATGAAACTCCCTGCAAAATATGGCTCGTGCCATAATGTGAGTGTACATCTTTAAGTTCAAGCATGGGCCTTTGCGCCACCTCCGAAATAAATTTCCTTAACAAGCTGGTTATTTCTAATCTGATCAGGACTGCCGCTTAAAATTACTTCCCCATGGTGAAGCATCGTAAGCCTGTCAGCAATCGAAAAAACTACTTCCATATCATGCTCAATGACAAGAATGGCAACTGAGCGTGGCAGTCTTTGAATCATTTTAGCAGTCTGCATCGTTTCTACCGGAGACATTCCTGACGTCGGCTCGTCAAAAAGAAGGATTTTCGGTTTGGAAGCCAGCGCGAGCAAAACTTCCAAAAGCCTCTGTTCCCCATAGGAAAGTTCGTTCACAGCCACATTCCTTCTGTGCGAGATTTCCCATTCTTCGAGAAGTTCTCTTGTTTCCTTTGAAATATCCTGATAATTTGTGAGAGATTTTAATATCTGATACCGATAGGGCTTGCGTGCAGCAATTGCCAGCTTGATATTATCTTCTACCGTCAAATTTCCAAACAAGTTATTCTTTTGAAAAGTTCTTGATAGCCCTAAATGGACAAGCTTATGGGAAGGAATTTTGCTGATTTCCACGTCATCTAGATGGACTGCTCCGGAATTAAGAGGGAGAACACCAGTAATGCAATTAAACAGGGTCGTCTTCCCGGCACCATTAGGACCAATAATCACATGGCGTTCGCCTGGTTTGACTTCCAGCGAAACATTTGATAGTACTTGCAGATCCTTAAACGATTTACTGATATTGTCCACTTTCAATAAACTCATTTAGCTACCTCCTTTTTTAAAGGTTGAGTTGCAGCTTCGAGTTCCGGCTTTTCACGTTTTTTCAGATGCTTTCCTGCTAAGCCAAACCAATGAATGACTCCCCCTTTACCAATAAGGACAAGAGCAACCAATAGAATACCCATAATTAAAGGCCATCTCTCAGTATATGTACTGATAAAATTCTGAAGTACGATAAAAACTCCAGCTCCAATAAATGGTCCAAGCAATGTACCTACCCCTCCAATTATTACCATCAGCATAACCTGTCCTGATAATGTCCAATGGGTTAGATCTGGGCTTACAAAAAGATTAAAATAAGCATAAAGCGAACCGCCAAATCCGGCGATGGCTCCTGAAAAACAATAAGCTATAAGCTTATAAATTCGGACATTATAGCCAAGTGCTTTCATACGGGACTCATTTTCCATAATACCTTTAGTAATTTTCCCGGCAGGTGAGTTCACAAACGCCCTTAAAAGAAGGTATACAAGTATAAAGGCTATAGCCATCGTATAATAGAGGCCTAACGGGCTATATATCTCTCCGAAACCGAAGTCGAGGTAAGCAGAAACTTTTATTCCATCTGCTCCTCCAGTCCAATGTTCCATTTTCCAGGCCAATGCAAACAATAGTTGCCCGAAAGCCAGTGTAATCATGAGGAATGAGAAATTCGAAGTACGGATGAAAACCGCTCCACTTATTAAAGCCACTACTGCTGTAATAAGAATGGATAGAAGGATCAAGGCATACACACTCGGGATCTTCTCTCCCAGCAACGCAACTGTATAGGCACCTATTCCAAAAAAAGCTGCATGACCAAACGAAACCATTCCCGCATAGCCCATAATCATGCCTAAGCTCACTGCGAATATTGACATAATTAAAATTTCAGTAGCCAAGCTTACACCATAGTCAGAAAGAAGAAATGGCGCCATTCCAATTCCTACAATCAAAGCAACGATAGACAAAAGATTCTTGGACACTATGCCACCTCTTTTCCAAGCAACCCTTGAGGACGGATAATTAATACTACAACCATAAGCAAGAATACAATCAACATGGAAAGTGAAGGAAACCAAACCTTACCCATTGTCTCAATCAGGCCGATTACAATTGCCCCTATAAAGGATCCTTTCCATGAACCGAGACCCCCAATTACAAGCACTATCAAGGAGGTAACCAGTATTTCCGAGTCAACTCCAGTGTAGATTCCTAACAGTGGTGCGCCTAGTACACCGCTTAAACCTGCCAATCCCGCACCAAACATAAAAACTCCGGTGAACACCCAGCCAATATTAATTCCTAGAGCAGAAACCAGCGCTCTATCATCAACGCCTGCACGGATAATCGCTCCAATCCTTGTCCGGCTTTCGAAATACCATAAAAGTAAAGCTAGAGCCAGACCGACAAATACTACAAAAAACCGGTAAACTGGGAAGACCATCTCACCAATTGATATGGAGGCTGATAAGAACCCCGGAACCGAAATAGATTGCATTTCAGTACCCCATATCCATTTTGAAATATCAACAATGATGAAGCTCAATCCAAAAGTAAGCAATACCTGTTCAAGCTCTTTTCCGTAAACCCAGCGGATCAATAGTTTCTCAATTACAAAACCGAGAATTACAGCAACTGCAACTGAAGCTGCTATAGCTGCCCAAAAACCCATCTGAAGATTAAGAACCGAAAAAGCTATATATGAACCTATTAAAAAGAAAGTCCCATGAGCTAAATTTACAATATTCATAACTCCTAAAATGATGGTAAGCCCAGCCGCTATCATAAAATAAAGCATTCCATAAGCTAACCCTGTCAAAATTTGCACACTAAGAATCGATAAAGACATTGTTCTCCCTCCTAGTTAACGAATATAAGAATGGGGCTTAAGCGAATGGCAAAAGCCCCAAGTAAGCTATAATTATTTTGGTGCAGATTCCGGCATTGTCACCTTTTCCACGGTTTCTAGTACTTCAGGAATAATCTTGTTATCTTTTTTAACATTTTTTACAATATAAAAGTCCTGAATTGGATTATTTGTTTTTTCATCCATCGTAATCTGTCCGCGAGGGCTATCCCATGTGATCCCTTTGAGTACAGGAATCATTTTCTCAGCGTCAGTGCCTCCAGCTTCTTTAATAGCCTTATCAATAACTATGGCTGAGTCGTATCCCTCTACAGAAAATGTGCTTGGTGTCTTATTGTATTTTTTCTGATAATCTGCAACAAACTTTTTATTCAGCTCATTTTCCAGCATAGGAGTATAAAGAACACCTGAAACGACTCCTTCTATCGCGTCCCCACTAGGCTCAATTACCAGCATATCTCCAAATTCCCAGGCACCAGTAAACTGAATTTTTCCTTTAAGGCCAAAATCACTGTACTGCTGTACAAGTCTAATTGCATCATTCCCTGATAAGAAGGAATAGACAACATCAGGTTTTTCTTTTGCGATTTCTGTCACATATGGTGCATAGTCGTTAGTACCAATTTTTGAGTAAATCTCCTTGATTACTTTTCCTCCGGAGGATTCAAAAGCCGCTTTAAATGCAGCGATTTCTTCCTTTCCAGCAGCATAATCATTAGCAACCGTCACAGCGGTCTTTCCTAAATTTTCAGCAATGTAGGAAGCCGCATTAGTTCCATTTTGCCAATTAGACAATGAGACGCGGTAAATATAGTCGCTTTTTTGCTCCCATGAAATATCATTTGCTGCCGCATTAGGTATGATCATAATGATTTTATCTTTTACGACTTCATCTCTTAGTGCATAAGCAACGGAAGATAGAATTGGAGCAACCAATACATCAATCTTTTCACTTTTTACCAGTTGGCGATATTTCCTTAAAGCAACCTGCGGATTTCCTTCATCATCCTCATACTTAACTTCTACCTTCTTGCCTCCGAGCTTATTTCCATTTTGCTCAAGATAGAGCTCAAAACCATTTTTAATGTTTTCAGCAAGTGCTGAGAATGGACCTGTTTGAGATAAAATTACACCGATTTTGACAGTATCCTTTGAGGCAGAAGCCTTGCCGCCTGTTGCTGCTCCGCCACACGCACTTAACAGGAGCATATTTAATATAAGGATCAAGATCGCTATCATTTTATATGTACTGCTTTTCCTAAAGGCCATTGCCCAATTCCCCATTTCCTATTTAAATTAACAGCCGTTTTCCATTAGAATGACTGGTTTTATAGTTTTCCCTTTTTCCATGTCATGAACTGCCTGATTTATTTCTTCAAATGGGTAATATTTTAGAAGTTTATCAAAAGGAAAGATTCCACTTTGATATAATTCGATTAATTGTGGTATAAACGTTTGAGGAACACTATTTCCCTGCAAGACTCCGATGATCGAACGTTCATATAACAGGTGGTTCATGTCAAGAGTAACCTGTGTTCCTAAAGGTGGGCCTCCAATTATTACAGCCGTACCTGACTGGGCGGTACAATCAACTGCCTGCCGAAAAACATCCGGATGTGCACTGGTGTCAATAGCATAATCCACACCGCTTCCTGTCAAATCACGAATAGCCGCTACAATATCCTGATCCCGGCTGTTAAGTGTATGGGTAGCTCCCAATTCCCGTGCCAGCACCAGGCGGTTATCATGAACATCGACTCCAATAATCCTGGAAGCGCCCGTAACTTTTGCTGCCATAATGGCACTTAATCCTACCGTTCCACAGCCGAAAACAGCAATGGTTGATCCAATACTGGGTTTTAATCGGTTAAAAATTGTTCCGCTTCCAGTTTGGATACCGCATCCAAGCGGTCCCAGCATTTCAAGCGGTAGTTCTTTGGAAACTTTAACGACGCTTCGTTCTGATGCTACAGAATAGGATGCAAAGGAAGATTGTCCAAAGAAATGGGACAAAGGCTGTTCTTCCTGATACAGACGATGGGAGCCATCTGGCATGGCTCCCAGAAAGTTTAATTGAAACGCTTTCTCGCATGCAAAGGGCTTTCCAGCTCTGCATTTTTTGCAAAAACCGCATGAGCTTTGACTAAAAACCACATGGTCTCCTGCTTGGACAGAATTAACTCCTGGCCCCACTTCTTCCACTATCCCTGCTCCCTCATGCCCAAGCACTGCTGGTAACGGAACGGGCCGATGCTGGTTTCTTGCATTAAGGTCGGTATGGCAAATCCCCGAAGCGACCATCCGGACAAGCACCTCTCCTTGTTTTGGAGATTGTATCCCTATTTCTCTAATTTCAAAATCTAATCCTTTCTCATAGGTTACCGCAGCTTTTATTTTCATTTTTACATATCACTCCTATGGATAATCGCCTGTAATTCCATTTGCTCATATAAAGCTTCTACACCATGCCCTCTTCCAATACCGCTTTGTTTAAAACCCCCAAAAGGCATGTTTACAGCGGAGGCACCAACACGGTGGATATTGACAAAAACACTTCCTGACTGAAGCTTGCGACCGAGCTGAAACCCTCTATTCACATCTCTTGTCCAGATAGAATTACCTAAACCAAACTCGGTATCATTAGCCATTTCGATTGCTTCCTCTTCGGTCTCAAATGGCATAATAGGAATAATAGGTCCAAATTGTTCATCCTGCACAATTGGATGTTTTTGTTCAACGCCGGTAATAATGGTAGGCAGAATAAAATACCCTTCTGATGCAATTGTACCTTCGACAAGTTCACCTGCCGCTGTAACAGTTGCTCCACTTGCTTCTGCCTGGCTGATTAACTGTTTTACCATACTATATTGTGCTTTATTATTAACCGGGCCAATTGTTGAGCGCTCATCAAGGCCATTCCCTACTTTAATCCGGCTGGCAGCTTCTATGAAACGATCTACAAAATCCGTGTATTTTTCACGCTGTACATAAATTCTTTTTACTCCATAACAAATTTGGCCGCTGCCAATAAAAACACCTTTTATCAGCTCATCTATCAATCTTTCATTTATTTCTGCATCTCTTAGAATAATGGCTGCATCATTACCGCCTAGCTCCATGCTGACATTTTTAATAGTTGCAGCTGAACTTCTGATGATTCCTGCCCCAACTTCCGTACTGCCTGTAAAACTGATTTTTCGAACCTTTGGATGCCTCACCATCGCTTCTCCCACAGTTGAACCTGATCCCAGCACAATATTTAGCACACCTTTAGGGAGTATCTTTGCAGCAGCGGTGAGTATTCTTGTCAGGGCAATAGGACTGTATGTAGATGGCTTGATGACCACTGTATTTCCTGCCATCAATGCCGGACCAAGCATAAGACAGGTTAGATAAACAGGTGAGTTCCAGGGAACGATAATGGAAACAACACCCATTGGCTGTCTTGCCAGGACCATCTTTCCTTGATGATTTTCAATAATTTCCTCTTTTTTGACTTCCTCAGTAAGTGAGCTGTAATAGCGGAGAACATTCGCTCCACCCAAAATATCACCCTTTACCTCAGAAAGGACTCTTCCATTTTCCCGGACTAGGATTTCCGCTAGTGAAGCATTGTACTCTTCGATACTGTCAGCAATTTTTTTTAGAAGTTCTCCACGTTCCTTAGGGGCAGTTATAGACCAACTATTCCAGGCAGCCTCTGCAGCTTCAACCGCCAGGTCTACATCCTCTTCCGTACCTAACGACATTTCTCCAACAATCTCGTTTAAAGAGGCTGGATTATAAATTTTGACCGCTTCTTTGGAAACGATTTCAATATGATTAATAAAAAGTTTTTCAATATCCGTTTTAATCATAGGTACCTCCGGGGATTTTTTGATTTGAACTTATAAAAACGTTGGAAACTAGTGCAACATTTTGTTTTCTCTGCTTTTTTTGCCGTTTAGCTGTTTTGCGTTGCCTTAGGGGGTTCTCCAATCCCTTGCTCACGGACTGCCGATATAAGTGAAGCACGAAGTAGCCACTTTTTAGCACTTTCCGGATTTGCAGCAGTATCAGCCATTTGCTTTTGCATTTTCAGACGATATTCAGGATCTTTTTCTTTCATTAAACTGGTATTCTTTTCCGTAATTTCTTTTACATAATCAAGAGCTACCTGACGGCGAACCTTATTATAGATTTGAAGTTCTTCTTCAAGCTGCTCTTCGTTTTCGCTTGACAATATCCGTACCAGCCTTCTGCTTAAATCAACGGCGTCATGTATACCGCTATTTAAACCAAGGCCTCCAAGCGGACTGTTGATATGAGCCGCATCCCCCATCAATACTACCCGGCCTTCATAAAACTTTTCTGCTACCCGCTGGTGTACACGATAAATCATCCGTTCAACGATTGGGAAAGTATCCTCCGTTTTCAGAGCCTTTTTAAATTGAAGCTGAATTCTTTCATCACTGAGAGCTTCTTCATCCGAAACAGATGGCGGAATTGGATATAATAATCTCCATGCTTCCGGAACTCTTAAAATAAAGAGGAATTCATCTGGATCAGAAATATAGTTCACATAAGCAAGATCAGGCAGATATTTTTCAAATGAAACCGGCGTACCTGATAGAAGAAATCTTTCTTCAAGCGTATAGCCCTCAAAAGTTAAGCCTAATAGTTTTCTTATAGAACTTCTTGCACCGTCTGCACCAAGAAGGAAGGATGCCTGCATTTCCTGCTCTCCTTCAGGCGTAAGGATTTTAATATTAACGCCATCTTTGTCCTGCGTGAATCCTATTACTTCCGAATTGAAGATGATTGTGGCGCCAGGACGTTCCTGCAAGCGTTCATAAACAACTTGGGTATATGTTGATTGAGGGCACTGCAATCTGAATGGATACTTTGTTTCATCTTTTAATAAGGTTGCGTCAAACTCAGCATATAAACCTGTTTGTCTATCACGATATTGGATGATAGGAGCCTTCAGTCCCCTTTTTAACAATTCGTCGGCCAGCCCTGTTGGTTCCAGCAGTTCCATTGTGCCAGGGTGGAAGGTCGAAGCCCTCCATTCCTTATTAGGAGAATCATTCTTTTCAATAACCAGAACTGGAATACTTTGCTGACTTAGGATTTCTGCTGCTGTTAATCCGACCGGACCCGCTCCCACAATCACTACAGGATTTTTTACCATTAAAATCTTCCTCTCTTTATTATCTGTGTGTTAACGAAATAAACACTACGTTAACATTAAAAATACCATATCACCTGCCAATCATCCCGTCAACTTTTTTAATGTTAATTATGAAAATTCTGAAAAATTATTTTCTGTTATGTAAACGCATTCCTGTAGGCAAGCGTAAAAGTAGATTTATCTTCAAATCATTTATAAACGGGCATGCCTTTTCTAGCGTGTAATTGAGGGTCCTTTATTCCAAATAAGTGTAAGGCATTCTCTCCCAAAATTTTTCTTTTTGCTTTTTCGCTAAGGAACGGAAGGTCATAAATGGTGCTTGGTGTATCAAAATCCTGATGTGGATAATCCGAAGCATATAATAATTGGTTTTCAGCATCAAAAGTCTTAAATACCATTTCCATTTCGTCCATATTTTCAAAGTATTCAAGGGGCTGGGAAGTGAAATAAAAATCTTTAATGTATTCGCTTGGCAGCTTTTTCAAAAGCGGAGCCTCAGATGATCTGAGCATATAATCACTATCAAGACGTCTCATAATGAACGGAATCCAGGATACCCCTGCTTCAATGAAAATGATTTTTAATTTAGGAAACCGTTCCGGGATGCCGTTAATCACAATATTTGTAAGCTGTATCATGTTGTAGAGCGGGAAGCCAAGGGCATGAGCTGAAAGAAAATTGTTAAATTGGGTAAAAGGCTTTTCCTGCCAGTGTGAAACTGTATGAAAGCCAAGTGGCATCCCCTTTTGCTCAAGCAATTCGTAAAGAGGCATATAGCTGTTATGATGGACTGGCTGGTAACGGACACTTGTGACCATAAAACCGATTACGCCTTTTTTATCAGCAAATTCTTCAACAAGTTTTATACAAGCTTTTGGATCTGAAAATGGCAGGTACAGCATTGTGGTTAACGAATCATCAAATGGCAATATTGCTTCTGTCATCCATCTAGCATAACCAAATGCGATTGCCACCTCCATCTCTGTCTGCGGATGCAGTCCTAGCGTAAGGAGGTCAGTCGGAAAAACAATACTATAGTCAATCCCCATTTTCCGGGAGCTGTCCAGGAGCGGATAAATCTGACGGGGCAATAATTCACTGTCTGGCTTTGGGAATGTATTGAAATGTTCTTTAACCTTTGTCCTGCCACCTAGTGTACGGTCCCCCAAATCAGCCGGCAATGTTGTTGTTGCAGCGCCAATACCTGCATACTTAAGCCGGTGCTTCCAGGGTTCGTCAACAAACTCCGCAACTTCCTTTAATGGCGTAGCAAAATAATGGCAATCTGCATCGAAAATCGGAAAATCGTACATCCCTTTTTTTATCGCTTGTTTCTGGGCATTATCCAAAAAATGATCATTAATATTTAAAGACGGCATATCTCTACCCCTTAACGTTTATTTCATGCTTCTCCACATCTGCAGCTCAAAGACTTCAATTTCCAATTGCTTTAGCAGCTGATCGACAAAAACCGCAGTATCGGTCTGTGTTATTTTATGCTTGCCCGGCAGAGGCTGGGTTGTATGGATAATCTCGTATTCATCAGAGCTTTGGACTTTTTTCGAATATAGTAAAATAGTATTATCCAGCAGTCTCTTAAGCTCATCACTTTCAAAGCTATTTAATAATTGATCAGGCAGCGCCTGTTCAAGCAGCTCATTTAATTCAAATAGTTTACTGCTGATTTCCTGAAGAAGCATATCATTCTGCAAAACGGATCCCCTCCCTACATTTCAATAAATACTTCATTGCACTTTGTAAAAGAGTTAAACTTGCGCAGTTTAAACCTTTTGCTAAATACGCTCTCTCCTGTTTTCAAATCATATTCAAATCCGTGCCAAGGGCAGACAAGGCGCAATTCATCTTCAGAAACACACTCCTTTTCCACTGTTTTATCTTCATTTAAGACCAGGCTGACTTTATTGAAGACTCCTCCCAGACATACAGGACCGCCTATATGGGCACAATTGTTTTCATATGCAAAGAGTTCTCCTTGCCATTTAATGATTCCGACTTCAATTCCTTCCAAAGCGACGGTATATGGTTCTTTTTCTATTAATTCATCAAAATTACAAACTTTAATGTCCAATCCAATTACTCCTTTTCTATTGAATTTTTAAATGACTGCATTACTGTTACTCGGATTTGCGCTTGCGTCCTTTTTTTCTTTCAGCATGGATATGATATAAACGGCTGCAAAGACAATCATTAATATGATAGAAATCCTATAAGTAGCAGAGTAATCAAGCCATTTTGTCAGGAGTCCTACAAACAACGCACCTATTCCAACGCCGAGGTCGAACGCGGAAAAATATGTTGCTGTTGCAATGCCTCTGCGCTCAGGTTTTGCACGGGTTATCGTCCAGGCCTGCAAGGTGGGTTGGATGGAGCCAAAACCTGATCCGTAAAATAATGCTGCGGTCATCAGCAAAGGGGTATTGCGAGAGATAGAAAGCATTAACAGACCTAACACTAATGCAGCCACACCCGGGAGCAAGACAAACTCACGCCCCCTTCTGTCAGTTATCCTGCCAACTATAGACCTTGTAATCATCATGAAAATGGCGGCTGCCAGAAAAAACCATCCAACATTTCTAATGCCTGCTTCCAAACCAAATAAAGGAAGGGAACTTAGGATCCCGCCATGAGCAAATGTTATCAGCATTATTAAAAACGCCGGCAATAGACTGCTTTTTTCAAATATAGATGCTTCCTTAACTCTTACTCTTTTGGATGGCTGCTCTAGAAGAGAAATATATCTGCTAAAAAAAAAGCTAAGTACTACTGAGGCGGTTGCGATAAAAAAGACAGAAGTAAAACCCCAATGGGTCATTACCCATATGCCCATCAAAGGGGCGAGCGCCATGCCCATATTAATAGAAAGGCCGAAGTATCCCATACCCTCGGCCCTTCTTTCCGCAGTAATATAATCTGACACAATTGTTGCGTACGCAGTAGTCGCCACTCCCCAGCCAACACCCTGTAAAATCCTGAGCAACAGAACCAAGGCTATCGAAAATGCCAATCCACAACTAAATACGGTAATAGTGAATACCAGCAGTCCAAATAAAAGAACATGCTTTTTATCCAGCACATCCAATGCACGACCAGCAAAAGGCCTGGTAATTAATGCGGATAATGTGAAGATGCCGACTACCAATCCTGCCTCCAACTTGGTTCCGTTCATCTCTATAACATAAACTGGCAGAGTGGGTGTTAACATATGAAAACCGAAAAACAAGAAAAAATTTGCCAAAGTAGTGAAGACAAAATCCTTTGTCCATAAAGGATTACTCATGTGGGCTGCTGGACATTTCATTGGTTTCCTTTCTCTCCATTTGGGATTCAAAGGTGTCAATCCTGCTGATACGATATTTGCTGAATCTTTACATCTATAACCGCAGAACGGCCGGACTTAACCGCATCGATACCGCTTCTTAACGCTTCCTCGACCCCATTGGGATCTGAAACCGTTAATGCCAGTGCTCCTCCTGCTGCTTCAGCAATCCTCGCCAAATCTGCTGGTTGGTCAAAATTCACCCAGAATTGGTCATCACGCTTTGCAATCCCGTCAGGATGGATTTTCAGAGTGTTATTTTTGGTGGCATTCCATCCCTGGTTATTAAAAATTACTGTTAAAAAAGGTGCATTATATCTTCGTGACATCCAGTGAACAGAGGCCGGAACACTGAACAAATAAGAACCATCACCTGTAAGACTGACGATCGTTTTATCTGGCTTTGCCAGTTTTGCTCCTAAAGCGCCTCCTCCATTCCATCCAAGAGACGATCCGCCATTACCAAACATCGTTCCAGGCTGGTTGCGGTCAATTTGCCGCGACACAGACCCGGAGTTAGTAATAGTTTCATTTAGAATAATCGTTTCTTCATCTATTACCTTATTTAGGCATGCTGTGACCCAATCCGGAGTAATTACACCATTAGAGGAAGGTATCGCAAGCGATTTCCAGTTTTCACGCTGCATCAGATGCCGCTTTTTCAATTGTTCAAACCGCTGCTTAATAGATTCCCTGTCAATATCCATCAAATCTGCATATTCATTAAGCTGGATAAGCGCCCGGTATGAATCGGCCTGAAACAAACCTTCTGAAGGAATATACGCCAGGGGCAGATCCGATTTTATCGGATCCGGATCTATATAAAATACCTTGCACTCTTCACCCGGCTTATTTACAGTCGGGACCCACGGAACATCTGAATCTATCACAAGGGCAGCGTCCGCATTGGAAATAAGGTCTCCTCCCTCAAATCCTAAATGAAGGGAGTGATCAGTTGGAAAGTTCATATAGCTTGCATTTACTTCAATTACAGGAATAGCCAGTTTTTCACAAAAACGGACAAGCAGTTCCACACTTTCTGTATTTCTGCCTAGATAGGATGTTACCAACACAGGATTTTTTGCATTTGCTAGGGATCTTACAATTTGTTCCACACCTTCATCAGAGAGTGGCACTCTTTCTATAGGCCTCCATTTTCGGGATTTGTCTTCAGTGATAGGAACATCCTCTTCCAGAACCTCTCTTGCACCAGTCAAATAGACAGGCCCTTTGGGTTCCGTATTGGCTATCTGCATCGCACGATAAACCAGCTGTTTGACATTTCTCCCGGTACGGATATCATATTCCCACTTTACATAAGGCCTGACAATTCCCCGCTGATCGTATACATTCTGCAGATAATTAATGTGTGAATTGCGGCTTCCTGGCAGTTCCCCTTCCATTGTACTCGGTGTTTCACCTGAAAAGATGAATACGGGGACACGTGTACGGGCCGCGTTATGCAAACTTCCTCCAAGATTCTGGGTGCCCACATCCGTATGTACAAAAACTCCCTGTGCCTCACCACTTACCTGATAATGACCGATTGCCGCACTTAAGGCCACATATTCATGAGGACAAATAATCACCTGCGGCAGCTTCTTGCCTAACGCTTTCGCTTTCGCCATACCTTCAATAATCCCTGGATGATCACTTCCAAGGTTACTGAACAAAAACGAAACTCCTATTTCCTGACATGCTTCCAACAATGCATCGGAAGCCGTGTAACGGGTCAACTTTTGATCCATGCCTTTTCCCCCTAGCCAATCACCTTGTGATAATTGATTCCATGTGTTTCGGTAAACTCATCAAAAATCATCTCCGAGTTTTCCCTTCCGATCCCGCTCTGTTTGACACCGCCAAAAGGGATATATTTATGTCCCAGCGGTGTCTGACCTGCACCATTAATAAAGGTCATTCCCGCTTCAATCTGCCTTGCAATCTTTAATCCTTTTTCAAAATCCGATGTCCAAACGGAAGAGCCAAGTCCATATTCACTGTCATTAACCATTTGGATAACTTCTTTTTCTGTTCGATAAGAAATTAAGGGGATGATAGGACCGAACTGTTCACAAGCGACTATTTCCTGTAACGGATCTACATCCCTTACTACTATAGGTTTCAGGTAATAGCCATTTTCCCAATTCTCAGGTTCCAGCTTTGTACCAAGTTCCACCAATCGTGCTGGACTTTGCTTGATTCTTTCAATCAAATGCTGCACATTTTCGTATTGATTGCGGTTATTCATTGGGCCAAAAGTGGTCCGTTCATCTAATTGATGGCCAATCTTATATTCCTTGGTAAGTTCACACATTCTATCGAAAAACTCATCATACTTGGAATCGGGAACATAAATTCTTTTTATCGCATAGCAGAATTGGCCCGAACGGCGGAAAACCCCGTTTACGACTTTTGGTACAACATCATCAAAATTGGCATCCTTCAGAATAATGGCAGGGTCATTTCCGCCCAGTTCTAAGTGGATTCCCTTAAGTGTATCTGCAGCAGCTTTCATCACATGTTTAGCAGTAGCTCCTCCGCCTGTAAAGGATATCTTTCTCACAAGACGGTGTGCAGTTAATGCATTTCCAACATCTCCATCACCATGGATAACATTGATGACTCCCGGCGGAAAGAATTCCGCCGCCATCTTCAGAATCATAGTTACCCCGATCGGAGCAAAAGGAGAAGGTTTAAAAACCATTGTATTACCTGCAATAAGGGCAGGTGCCAATTTTTGCATCGTCAGTACTACAGGTGCATTCCATGGAACAATACCTGCAATCACACCCATTGGTTTCTTTTCTACACTAACCCAGCCGGACTCGTCTTCAAATATCTTCGGCTGAAAGTGATTTTCAGCAAGGTCCACAATATTTTTGATTCCTGATACAGCCATTCCAATTTCTAATCTGGTTGCGTTAACAAGCATTCCATTCTCTTTTGAAACAACCTTTGCCACCTTTTCTGTTTCTGCAGAAAGTTTGTCTGCAACCTTAAGCAAGAGAGAAATCCGTTCTTCAAGCGGCGTTTTTTTCCAGGATAGAAAGGCTCGATGTGCGGCTTGGACAGCTTTGTCTACATGCATAGGAGTACCCTTTGACACTGTGCCCACAATATCAGTAAGACGTCCCGGATCCTTTACTTCAATATACTCATCTGTTTCTATATCCTGATTATTGATAAACATATGCGCTCTCAAATCTTTACCCCCCTCTCAGCCTTAAACCACCGTTTTTATTGGCAGTTCCTCCTGAACATTTCCTCGTGTTCTCCACTCATTGATCATGAAGAATACTGTTAGCACGAAAGCAACACCGTTAAGTATATGACTGTACTCCCAAACTGAGATAGGGACAAAGAGACAAACTGCTAATACAGCGACAACAATTCGTTTGACCGTACTTATTTTTCTAAAGAAAAATCCTTCCAGTGCCATGGCCATTAAGTAGCAGCCAAGCACCATGGTACCAATCGTAACAATACTTTCACCAAGAGGTACGATTGCCTCTTTACGGATCAGCATTTCAGGGGCATACACGAACAAAAATGGCACCAGGTAACCTATGATACCAAGCTGCATGGCCTGGAACCCAATTTTGTTCGGGTTCTCCTTTGCGATTGGAGCTGCAGTGAAACAAGCCATTGCAACTGGAGGAGTAAAATTCGAGACTATAGAGAAATAAAAAACAAATAAATGTGCTGAAAGTTGGTCGACACCCAGTTCTACTAGAGTAGGAGCCACCAATACTGACACAAGTGCATATGCTGCAACCGATGGCATACCCATCCCCAAAATAATTGAAACAATAGCACTTAATACCAGAAGTACAAATAAACCATATTCTGCAAAGCTGGATAAAATCAGTCCAAGATTGAAACCTAAACCTGTTACACCGGTAATCCCTACTACTAAACCGGCGGCCGCCAGCACTATACCGATTTCCAGCATCGTTTTTCCGGTATCTACAAACATTTGAGGAATAAGGCTGACGATTTTTTGCCTTGTCGTTTTCTCAAATGACAAAAAGATAATTGCAATCCCGGAAGCATAAAGACCTGCAATCGCTGGAGAAGTACCGAGAAAAAATAGGAAGTAAATCAAAGAACCTAAAGTAGGTACAATCATCCACCCTTTTTTCATTACTTGAGTAAAGACTGGAATATTCTCTTTACTTAATCGTTTTAACTGTCTTCGGCCAGCAATAAAATCCACCTGGAAAAATAAACAAATGTAAAACATCAAAGCTGGAACGAGTGCAGCTAAAGCCACATCCGTGTATGGTACACCCAGTGTTTCGGCAATGATGAATGCCGCAATACCCATTACAGGCGGCATGATTTGCCCCCCAGTTGACGCAACGGACTCCACCGCCCCAGCCTGTGCAGCTGTATAGCCATTTTTCTTCATTAAAGGAATCGTGACATTTCCGGTTAGGATAACGTTGGCCACCGGTCCCCCCGTAATCGTCCCAACCAGACTTGATCCAAGAACGGCGGCCTTCGCTGGCCCTCCTCTAAATCTTCCAAATGCAGAAATGGCAATGTCGTTCAGAATATCTGCTCCGCCAAACAACAGCAATATTTGTCCGAAAAAGATAAAACTTAGGGCTAATGTTGCAGCAACGTTCAGCATGCTTAGTAAACTATTAGAATCCAGATACATATAACTGAATAATTGTTCTACAGAAGTGCCTGTACCTTTAAAAACTCCTGGAAAATGAGGGGCAAAGAAACCGTATGCCATAAAAATAAGCACAACAATCAATAATCCTTTACCGAGGACACGGCGAATGGCTTCTAATATTAATAGAATAGCAATTACACTTAAAATAAAACGGCCAGTTGTTACTGTTCCGATATCGAGAACAATGGTAGGATAATAGATCACTATATATAACCCTGCATTTAAACCGAGGGCTGCCAGAATCCAATCATACCAAGGTACACTTTCCTTGGATGCCCGGCTATTAATTGGAACACTCAGAAAGATTGCGGAAAGAAATAAACCAAAAAATAAACCAATATACTGCTCAGCGTATAAACTAAGACCCAATCTTTGATGAATACCTAAAATATAGAGCAGACCAGATACAGGAATTAAAGCTAATAAGATATTCCACAAATTTTTAACTGACCTGCTTTTGAAAACACGGTATTTGCGAAATTCTATATCCGGCTCCAATAGGACTTGGCCAGATTCTTCATTACTATTTGCATTATTGGCCGTCATGTTTAAACTCCTTTCTTATAAAATGTCGACCCCCTAAATCTAGGCAGGCCGACACTATTCCTTTTTTTATTCGTACCTTAAGGCTGTAAATCTTTTATTCAGCTTGCTTTAGCAGCTCCTGCTGGATTTTCTCTACTTCATCGTTCCAGAGACCCTTATCCTTAAAGAACTTAACAGCTCCCGGATGGTACGGGATAGTTGGGTTCGGATCGAACATTGTTTCAGGAACCCATGTTTTTAACCAAAGATGGATTGGATGAAGCTCTTTGTAGTTTTCCCACAATGTTTCCATCAGTTCGTATACTGATTCGTCTGACAACTGAGCAGCAGCAACAAGCTGGGAAGGGTATTCAATTCCGACTCCATCTTCTGCAATGTAACCGTTCGCTTTTACAACAGCCAATCTTACTCCCGGTACTACCGATGTGATTTCATCCACCTTTTCCTGTGGAATATCTGTAATCGCCTCAGGTTTTACATCATCAATGAAATTAATCGATTTTAAACCGACCGCGTTATGGACTTCCTGAACAATTGGTGTAGTTGGGGTTAGTGCGAACGCCGCGTCCACTCTGTTATCCTGAAGAGCTTCTATTCCTGCAGCAGTAGTAGGAATCGGCACTTTTTGCACATCATCCCAGGAAAGACCGTTAGCTTTTAACGTCGCTTCAAGGACCATCTTTGCAATTGCTGAACCAGGATAGTCAGCTGCTACCCGCTTCCCTTTCAAGTCAGCAATCGTTTTGATATTGGAATTCTTTCGAACTGCTGCCCCTGTTACACCCAGGTAATTCCCCCTGACAACCAGCCGCATATTTTCAGTTCGTTTATAACCATTTTCCCCCTTAAATGCCCAGACCATATCCGGCCCGGAACCAACTCCCAATTCAATCTCGCCCTTATTCATTTGCGGTCCCCAAGCGCTTACGCCGTTTGATGGTTTTACTGAAACTTTAAGCGATGAATTTGTGCTTATGACTTTAGCCAGCCCATTTCCAATTGAATTATAGGACACGCCAACTGGAGTAGTACCAATACTGAGAACCTTGTTGCCGCTTTTTGATGAGTTCTTTTTTTCTGTTGAAGCGGTCTCCGTATCACTTTTAGCCCCTCCGCATGCTGTTACAAAAATCATCATCAATATTAATGTTAAAATTCCAACCGCCTTTTTACTAACCAGTATTGCCCCCATTTCTTCCGCTCCTTTTTAGTTAAATTGAACACAAAGTCAAGGAATTTTAAGCGCTTACATTTTATTGATTCGACACCTCCAAGCAACATCTCGTTATAATTGTTAACATTTAGTTTCTTAATTAACATTACCATGGTGAAAATATAATTGTCAAAATATTTTTAAAAGTTTAATATTACAAACTATTAATTAGTTTTTTAAGAATAATTTTTTACGCCAACAAAAATTAGTTTTAACATTAGTAAAGTTTAAAAAGCTTGTCTAATCATTTTATTAGTATAAAAAAAACCTCAATATTTTTTCATTTTTAAAAGAGATAGAATACTATCCTATTAATTTCAAAAAAGGGTTTCTAAAAAGTCCTTAAAACACAAAAAAAGCTGATGAAAAACAGGTCGTTTTCGCCAGTTTCTTTTGTCGGGATCGGTGAGTTATAAGTGGCTAGGCGGATGCCCGCCACTTTAATCATGTTGTGGGCGGGTGCCACGATGTCGTACTCGATAGGCACCTTATCATGTCCTCGAAGAGCAAACTGGCAGAACGATGATTGCCCTTGATATGGCCAAAAACCCTTTCTACCTCAGCCTTCCGTCGGGCATAAATGGCGGCTTTGTCCTCACATTCAAGGGGCTGCCTTACCTTTGCTTTCATTTCTTAAAATAAAGTTTTCCAAAAAACCTGGCGGTTACACTTACTTTTGGTACAGAGTAATTTCAATGGACAGTTTGTACAATCCCCGTATTCATAAATTTTGTGGCCTTATTCGTGTCCGGATGCATTTTTGGCTGGTTTGCGTGGTATAATTCTCAATAGTAGTCGATAGGATTGCTCCTAAAAATCGTCCTTTTCTAGATTGTTTGGGTGGTAACTTACAGTTACTAGAAGTGACGGTTTTTTTGTGTTTTTTTTGAATAAAAAAGAAGCAGTCCGAAAGTATAAACCGACTTTCGGGACAGCCCCATACCTGATATTCTATTTTTTATATTTAATGCTCGCCCGGGCAATTGAGACACTGACTTCTCTTATACAGTTTGTGTCTGATAAGATAATTTCGTAGAAGTATCTATATATCAAGACTAAAAATCAAAGTAATTTCTCTTCAGCAGCCTAGGAAGAGACATCAATTTTTGATAATGAATAACTTTATCTATCTTCTTTGTATCTATTAAAAATAGCTGATCCTCGATTTCTTTTGTTATTTCATCAGTCTGATAGACCATTTCACATCCTGAACAGATTACGGCTGGGGTCCCGGTTATCTCAATCGCTCGGGTTCCGTCAGGAAGTTCCCAATATACTGTATCTTCTCCTTTGGCTGCCTCACTTCCACACCAATCACATTTCATTTCCCTTGAGCCTCCTTAATCAGTTTCTGAAATGTTCTCAGCATCCGCTTTATTAGCCCCTGAAAGTTTGCTCTGCTGTGACAGGAACTTCTTTTCCTTCATTTCATCACGTTTTTCCCGTTTAGCTTTTAAGGAAGTATGTTCCGGATCTTCCTGATACTTATGGCGCCGGTCCAATCTCTGCAGGTTTTCCGGTATCAAGTTAAACTTAGATTCATTCATAACGGCCGCAATTCCGGTGTTCGATTTCTTATTCTCGTAATCTGGATAAACTTCTTTAAAATAGTCCTCTGCACGGCCTGCGATGTAGTTTTCAGGTTCCGGATAGGAGGTAATGACGCCCTCAAAGTTTCTTAATATTACTTTATCTGGACTCTGTGAAATCAAGTAGTTTGGCTGAAGAGCGATCTTCCCTCCCCCGCCCGGAGCATCTACAACAAAAGTAGGTACGGCATAACCCGAGGTATGGCCGCGCAGCCCCTCGATAATTTCCAGCCCTTTCGAAACAGGAGCCCTGAAATGGCTGATTCCTTCCGATAAGTCACATTGATAAATATAATAAGGCCGGACACGGATTTTCACTAAGTCATGCATCAGTTTTTTCATAATAGCTACACTGTCATTGATTCCTGAAAGAATAACTGATTGGTTTCCGATCGGCACCCCTGCATTGGCAAGCATTTCACAGGCTTTTTTTGATTCTTCAGTAATCTCAATGCTGGTATTGAAATGAGTATTGAGCCAGATAGGATGATACTTTTTTAATATATTGCAAAGGTTATCTGTAATCCGCTGCGGAAAAACAACTGGTGCCCGGGTGCCTATCCGGATTATTTCAACATGCGGAATTTCCCGGAGATTTTTTAAAATGTACTCAAGTATGGTGTCATTGATAAGCAGGCCGTCACCCCCGGAAATCAAGACATCCCTTACCTGAGGAGTTTCCCTGATATATCCAATCGCTGCATCAAGCTGCTTTTTCGGGACACCCATGCCAATTTGGCCCGAAAAACGCCGCCTTGTACAATACCTGCAATACATTGAGCACTGGTTTGTAACAAGGAATAGAACTCTGTCCGGGTACCTGTGTGTCAGTCCAGGCACCGGGGAATCCTCATCTTCATGGAGCGGGTCCTCCATATCATACTTTGTTTTATACATTTCCTTTGAAATCGGAACAGATTGCATTCTAATCGGGCAGCGGGGATCGTCCGGATTCATTAGCGAAGCATAGTAGGGAGTGATATTGAGGGGTATCGTTTTAACTGATATCCTGACTCCTTCCTCTTCCTCTTTTGTAAGGTTGATTATTTTCTTTAAATCCTCAATAGTCCGGATTGTATTGGTCAGCTGCCAGAGCCAATTGTTCCATTGTTCTTCAGTGACATCCTTCCAAAGTTCAAATTCTTTCCAGTGCTTTTTTGGTTTATATAAATCATGCAGCATAGCAATTCCTCCATTAGGTTTGATACTAACTATTAATGCAAGTTTCGTGCCAAAGTTTAAGAAAATAATTAAGAAAGCGGGAAATTTACAATAAAAAAACTCAATCAGCAAAATATTGATTGAGCAGAATATGACTTAATTTTTTGAATTACTGTCCAGTATGTAATGTGAATCCCCTTCCATCCCATGCTTCGCAAGCTTATATTGAAGCGTTTGCCGCGGAATGCCAAGCAGCTTGGCTGATTGCAGAATGTTTCCGCTTGTTTGCAGCAGCGCTTTGTTTATTAATTCAACTTCCGCGTCCCGAAGCGCTTTTCGAAGTGAAGGAAAAACCTTGTCAGCCCCCGCTTTTTTACCCGCCCCTGAAAAAGATCCGGGCAGCTCAATGGCTGTAAGCACGTCAGCTTCACATACATTCATCATATATTCAATCGTATGTTTTAGCTCTCTGACATTGCCGGGCCAGTTGTAGCGGACAAAAACTGCTGAAACTTGTTCATCTATACCTTGAATGTTCAAGTTCAGATTTGTGTTAAACATAGAAATAAAGTGCTCGGTCAGCAGCAATATGTCCTTTTTGCGGTTCCTTAAAGGCGGAAGCTCATAGCGCAGGACATTCAATCTGAAAAATAAATCGGATCGGATGATCTTTTCCTCCAGTGCTTGTTCAGGCATGATATTCATTGCTGCAATCACTCGTACATCTACGGGAATACTTACCGCTCCCCCTACCCGCCTTACCTGGCCATCCTCCAGCACTCGAAGCAGCTTTGCCTGAAGCTCCACAGGCATAGAATTCAGTTCATCAAGGAAAAGAGTGCCTCCGTTTGCAAGTTCGAATAAGCCAGGCCTCTCCAAAGCTCCAGTATAGCTGCCCTTTGCCGTTCCAAATAAGAGGCTTTCCAGCAATGATTCTGGAAGGGCAGCACAATTCTGGGCGATAAACGGTCCCTTTCTTCTATAAGACTCGTTGTGGATCCCCTGGACAAATAACTCCTTGCCAACTCCGCTTTCCCCATAAACGAGAACAGGAGAAGATGTTTTTCCCGCTTTTCTTCCCCGCGAAATCACAGTTCTGAATACAGGATCATTAGTAATAATGGAATCGAATGTATAAATGGCACCATTATTTGAACTTTTCGGCTTTTCTTTCCGCTTTACTTTGCTTTCAAGATCAAGCAGTCTTTCTGACAGCATTCTCAGGCGGGAATAATCCTTGGCAATTTCAACCGCACCGATCAATTTGCCTTTTACATAAATGGGCAAAGTTGTATTCATTGTTTCCGCTTTTTCCCCGTGAAGATTCAAATATGATTGGCTTTCATGGTATATTGGCTTGCCCCTATCGATAACCTGTAGAAGTGTAGAGGTTTTTCTTGTTAAGGAAGGAAACACTTCAAGCAGCGGCTTTCCAAGCACTTCGGCGATTTTCATCCCATCAAGACGAGCCGCTACTTCATTATAAAAAATGGTTTTGCCTTGTAAATCTATTACATGGATTCCTTCGTCAATTGATTTTAAAATGGCCTCCAGCACTTCATTTGTAATATTTAAACTTTTTTCCGGCACCATCCCACTCCTTTATTAGCAAAATAAGAAAATACAACTTTTAAAGTGCAGATGTTTAGCGGAAGCGCCCAGCCACGACGCACAGGACAAGGAACGCTGCGGCAGCGATACATCGCACGAAACAAAGCCACAGCTTTGTGAGGATGTGCTAGTGCCGACGTCGCCACAGGACGAAGATTGTAACACGGTTTATGTTGCAACACTGGCGATCTTAGTCGGCCTCGAGTGTTGTTACCAAGTGCCGTTACAATCTTTTGTTGCGATAAAGTGTCCTTCGCAACCCTGGTCATAAGCCAATCACTTCCGAAGGCAAAAAGCGCCTTCTGTCAGTGCTCGTCTTATGCTTGTCGGACTTGCACAGGATGTGCTGGCGTCGACGATTGGCACAGGACGTGCCAGAACTTAGTCGACGTTCCTTTGTGAGGATGTGGGTCAGAACGGCGTTGCCACAGGACGAAGGTTGTAACACGAATTTAGTTACAACACTGGCGACTTTAGCCGTTCTTCCTCTGACCAGGGTGCTTCCGCTTTTCTCTGATGTCCAGCTCCAGCGCCCAGCCCCTCGAGGTCATTAGCCAATCACTTCCGAAGGCAAAAAGCGCCTTCTGTCAGCGCTCGTCTTATGCTTGTCGGGGCTGACCAGGGCGCTTCCGCTTTTCTTTCCTTGTTACATGTATATGAGCGAGTGCCGGAA
>NZ_PGVF01000010.1 GCF_002860285.1 Bacillus sp. M6-12 | reverse complement strand
CGAAAGTCAAATTTCCACTGATGAAGAAACCGTATCTTTCTTAAAGAGTTATTATATCTTGCCGCCCGAAATGTGAAAGTTGGACATCTAATTATGTCGATATGTACTCAGACTTTGTAGATATTTCTCGGGAAATTTGTTGGAATTTGGAGAATGGTATTCGTTGCTTTAAGCTAAGACATATCGTTTGTCAGGTTGGATATCGCTTCATGTGTGGCAGCGATATCTTAAAGTTAACACCATTATTATGGACAATTTTTCTTATGTAACGATGTACGCTAACCCTTATTTTATGTTCCTAACCCTTCCTTTTGTTAGGTGTATCGTCTCGTGGCTTTTTCCGTATCGCGTAACACTATAAGAGGTTCCATACCAAATCGTCATCGTTTACAATTCATATTCGTTTTTTATTTAGACATACATTACTTTTACCATAGCTGGTGCTGAATGGTTCACTTCCTTAGAAGGTAACTCGTCCTTCGGATGTCCATCTTGAACTCCGCTTTTATAATCCGTAAAGGCACTGAATTTATTTATAATAATATCGCTCATCAATACGTAACAAAAAGCTCTTTTCTGTTTCAGGTAATAAATCAAATATTGCAGTAAAGTTTGGCGGATATACATCCCCATACTATTATCCGCCATTATCATTTTATGTAAAAAAATTACAAACCCCTTTTTTCGGCGTTAATAATTTGCTTACATTAAGCATAAATCTTAACAGGCATCTTATTTCCGGAATATGGAGAAAAGCCCTCCCCATTTTGACTTGCGTTCTTGCACCGCTTCTTCTAAGCGATTATTGAAATCATTTTGTGAACTCCATTCTCTTTTCTGTTCGTCCCGCATATTTTGTATTTCTTTTTGCAAAAGTTCACTTCTTTGTTGTTCTTGTTGCAGCAATGTTTCATAATGGTTATTTTGCTGCTCAGTTAATTTTTCAATTTTAGCATTAGTTCTTTTTGCTGAGTTTCCAATACTTGAACTTATCACATGATGGTCTTGCTGGAGTTGGGAAATCTTTGTTTTAAGCTGGGACATATCGTTTGTCAGCTGGACATTCATTTCACGTGTTGCTGCAAGTTCTTTAACTAAAAACATTAAGACTTCTTTTAATTGATTCGGGTCGTGGGGTAAATTATTTTCATATGTATCGTTTATCGCTATCTCTGTTTCATTGGATCCTTCTAATCTTTCTTTTTGCTGCTCCACAAGATCCTTAGCCGTATCGTCCAGGGGCTTGTCAGTATCGCGCAGCGCTATAAGTGCTTTAATGTCAGATTGAACGAAGATACGTCGGTCGCCATCTTTCAAAAACTCGTATCCATTCCGCTCTAAGATTTGGCCATACTTTCGAACTGTGGGAGTTGCAATTCCCACTTCTTCTGCCACCTCCTTGGAAGAGAAAGCTCGTTCATTCGGTTGTATATCGTGCCGCATATCGCACCTCCTCCCATTCAATATGAATGTTCTTAACTTTATTTGCAAGAGGCATATCGCCCATAACTTTTCTAGTGCAGCGCAGCCTGAGATATTTCCCTATCTATTCTTGGGCCAGGCATCTTGCCCCGCATATTAAGATTTTCTGATACATTCCAAAACTCACACCTCCCTTACGATTGGAGCGATATAAAAATTAGGATCATTTAGCCAGGTGACATTAACACAACCAATACAGTTATGCACATATTGCTATGAAAAGAAGGCCTCCCGCCAGTTAAGTAACTGGTGAAAGACCTTCTCTATAAAACCTTCATGCTTCAAAGGGTTTATGATATTTATTACATCATGTCGCCGTAAGATGACAGGGCATTGTTTGAATTACACTAATTCTTTCAGGTTAAATATTGTTGATTTTGACTCATTCATATAAAACCAAGGTTTCGCATGAATAAGCACAGAATAGATCGTAAACAGCAAGAAAGCAATAGATACTATTAATAAATTAATAATCTCTTGAAAAGTTGTTTTTTCCTTTTCGTTTTATACGATACATCGCATTGTCTGCTTTTTTTATGAGTACAGCTAAATCCATTCCATCATCCGGATAAATACTGATACCTATACTTCCAGTCACCTTTAAAGAGTGTCCATCAAACTGAAAAGGTTCATGAAATGCTTCTGAAATCCGTCCGGCCTTTTCTTTCACTTCAGCTTCGTTTTGTATATTTTCTAAAATTAATATAAACTCATCTCCGCCATAACGGCAAACAAAATCAGCTTCCTCAACACAATTTTTCAATTGGACTGCTGTCATTTTAAGTAATTGGTCCCCAATTTCATGACCAAGATTATCATTGATTTCTTTAAAATTATCCAAGTCCATAAACAATACAGCGACTCTTTTTTGTTCTGTAGGATTATCCATTATTTGCGACAATTTTTTATGGAGAGATCTCCTGTTTGGCAAATTAGTTAGAGTGTCATAATGAGCTTGGTATTGAACCACTTTTTCAAGTTCTTTTCTTTCTGTTATATCGTGCGCAATTGTAGATAAAAACTCAACAGCACCGTTTTCAGATTTATGTGCTACAATCATTTGAGAAACGGGTATCTCTTTTCCATCCTCTTTAAGAATAGTTGTTTCCCCTTTCCAATGCCCTTTCTCTATAGCAACTGGTATCCCCTCAGTTTTAATGATATCTGTTACCCATTTTGGATTTACTTTTTCACTAGAGATGTCTTCTTCACTAATTCCAAGCATTTTACGAGCAGTCGGGTTATAATACAAACTATTGCCATTAGTGTCTAAAGTTGCAATAAAATCAGGAGAAGCTTCTATGATATCTAAGAGCTGCTGCTGTCTGCGCTCAATCTGTTTTCTTAAAGTTATGTCTCTATCTATCCCTCTGTAGCCAATACATTTTCCATCAGCATTTAAAATGGGGGAACCACTAGTTTCTAATATTACTTCATGTCCGTCACGATGAAGGTTAATGTTTTCTAAGCTTTTAATAGGCAGCTTATTAGAAAGATGGTATTCAAAAACGGGAGCTATACGTTTCCCTTCCATTGGCTCCATTAAATCAAAAGGTGTTTTCCCTATTACCTCAGAGGGTGAATACCCCAAGATATCCTTTATCCTGGGACTGGCATATGTATATATACCATTTTCATCGACTTCCCAGATCCAATCACTTACATGCTCTACTAACACACGAAATCTTTCTTCGTCTGTCTGTAGGTCAGCTTGATTTTTTATATACTCTTCCATTATCCACCATCCTAAATTGTCCCAATTAACAGAATTATTATAACAGAAATGAAGAATAAGAGGATGCATCTTCTGTAAATTTCTACTCAAAAACAGACGGTTGGGAAATTGAACTATCTATAATCACCAGGTAAATTCACAATATAAGAAGAGCACCAAAAAAAGCACCAGCTGTGACGAATGCTGGTGCTTTCCAAGTTTAGATCAAGTTTAAACAAAAGTTTCACTTTATGAAACGTTTCTATCCTTACTTTTTTGGGATTTTTCATATCCATTTTTCCAGAAATCAGCATTCTTAATTCCATACCTAGATGAATTGAATTCTGGGTCTTTCCCTTGCTTCAATTGATCTTCATAATCTTTTAGAGCAATACTTGCTGGTTTAAATAACAATACAATCGCAATTAAGTTCAGCCAAACCATAATTCCAAGTCCGATATCACCCATTGCCCATGCTGTTGATGCCGTTTTTACTGCTCCATAGAAAGTAGCACCTATAAGGATAATTTTTAATACAACAAAAGCCTTTACTTTGTGCTTACCGCGTACTAGATATGCTAGATTTGTTTCTGCAATATAGTAGTAAGCATAAATCGTAGTGAAGGCAAAGAAGAAAAGTGCAATAGCAATAAATTCTGCTCCGAATCCCGGAAGTATTGTATCAACGGCCGCTTGAGTGTAACCTGGTCCAGGCTGAACTCCTTTAAGGTTTTCAGTTATAAATTTCCCTGTTTTTTCATTTATTACATTATATTGATTTGTAAATAAAATCATCACTGCGGTTGATGTAACAACTAAGAATACATCTAAATAAATAGAAAACGCCTGTACAAGCCCTTGCTTCGCCGGGTGGGATACCTCAGCTGCTGCCGCTGGGTGAGCACCAGTACCCTGACCGGCTTCATTGGCATAAAGACCTCGTTTTACTCCCCACATAACTGCTGACCCAATAATACCGCCAAATACTTCTTCAGCTCCAAAAGCGCTTTTAAAAATAAGTCCAAATACTTCGGGAATTTTCTCGAAATTAATCGCTACGATTGCAATTGCAATTAACAGATAACCGGCCGCCATAAAAGGAACGATAAATTCTGCTACTCTAGCAATACGCTTTACACCGCCAAAAATAGTAAAACCAATAAGTGCGACAACGACTATACCAGTAATTGTTTTGTCAATACCAAAAGCGTTATGAACGCCCTCTGCAATTGCATTTGCTTGTATTCCTGGCATTAAAACAGCCATAGCGAGTAGTGTTGCTACTGCAAAAACGACGGCAAACCACTTCCAGCCAAGTCCCTTTTCTATGTAGTATGCCGGACCTCCTCGATACTCTCCATCCTGCTTTTCTTTATACATTTGAGCAAGAGTCGACTCCACAAAAGCTGAAGCTGCACCGACAAAGGTAATGACCCACATCCAAAATACGGAACCTGGTCCTCCATAAGCAATACCAGTTGCTGTTCCAGCGATATTTCCAACACCTATACGACCTGATAAAGACATTGCTAATGCCTGGAACGAAGAAACCCCCTCATCGGAACCTTTCCCCGAAGCAAGCAGTTTAACCATTTCTTTTATGTGACGAATTTGCAGGAATCTGGTCCGAAAACTAAAATACAATCCGCATAAAACAATGAAAGCAATCAATACTGGGCTCCACAACCATCCGTTAATGGTATTTACAATGTGTTCGATCATAAAATCCCCCTTATTAATTTTTTAATGTCATAAAATATAACATATGTCTGATTATAAATTATGATAGAAATATATATCAATAATTTTTTTAGTATAGTGTGAATTTTTATAATATTTTATAAATATAATATTCTTGCAAATAATAATAAAATTCATTTTCCTTTAAAAAGAAGTTCACATCATTCGGATGGGTTAGCTTGAAATGGGTTGGTTTTAAGATAACAATTGGTAAAACTTAATTCAGCACCCTTTTTGTCAGCTTGGATTTCTCGCTTAAAGCAAACCGTTAAAAGAGAAGTTTAAGACAACAATGGCCTAAATTGATGGAAACTCATTTGGCTGATATAAGGAAGGAAGGTAAAAAGCTCATTGGTTATAAACGTGCTCTCTTTGCTAGAAATTTCTATGAGTTCGTTGATATAACAAAAATCAGATTACGAAAAATGTAAACCTTCACGTAGCCCAAAAATAAAAAAGAAGCTTCTCATAAGTTCAGTGAACTCATGAGAAGCTTCGATTAATATCCTCTATGTTAGCATAATATTAACAAACCCAGTCATATCAAGGGATGAGGGGCGCTATTACATCATGTTGCCCAATTGAGTGGGGCTTTTTCCTCTTCAGTAGACCATCCTATAGTGGAAACATCTAAGCCTCGGGAGTGTTATTTATCCTTTTCTTGTAGCCATTTATCAAATTCAATTGCCACAATTCGTTCCCCAGTAATCCCTTCCGATTCTCCTGATGCCAAAAAGACAATGGGGTTAGCCATTACGCCCGGATCTAGCAACTGAAATTTGCCTTCAAGCTGCTTCTTCACTTCATCTGGAATCATGCCCGTAATGGTGGCTCCTCCAGGAAGCAACATATTCACTGTAATGCCATAGCTCTTTAAATCCTCTGCCATAATATAGGACAAAGATTCAGTGGCTGCGCGAGAAGGTCCATAAGGGACGAATCCCTTTCGCTTCATTGTCTCATAATTCATAGAAATATTAATGATTTTACCTTTTCCCTGTTCAACCATAAAAGGAACAAAACCGCGGGAAACCAGGAAATATCCTGTAACGTTTGTATCAATTAAATCACGGAATCCATTTGGCGAAACTTGGAAGAAAGGCTGCGGTTCAGTCAGAAATTGAGGGTTCACCGTTCGCATTCCTATTCCGGCATTGTTTACGAGAACATCAATTTTTCCCCATTCCTTTTTCACCCAATCGACGGCATCCTTCACTGATTGTTCAGAACGGACATCCATCGGAAGCTCTACAGCATGTAACCCTTGCCTTGTAAGGTTATGTACAGCTTCATTCAATTTCCTCCCCGGGCGGGACGATAAGGCAACAGTTGCTCCCTCTTTTAGAAGCGCTTCTGCCATTGCATAGCCTAAACCACTTGAAGCTCCGGTCACCACGATATGCTGATCTTTTAATTTCATCCTTGTACACTCTCCTTTAAGATACCTTTTCCTGTCTGTGACCCCTTTTTAAAGAGGTGAGGATATTCCTGGTCATTATGTGAAAACTCGATATTTTGCTGCCTAATCGATATGAATGGCAAGACTATTGAACTTAGTAAATAGAATGTCCAAAAAGAGGGGATGCCATTTTGGCAAACTCCGTCTCAATGATTTTAAATGTCGCTACAGCAGGTTTCCAGCCTGATGCTCTTTACTCTTTATGTTAAGCAGTCACACGATTTGAAACTTGTTTTTACAGTACCTTTTGACACGGGCAACCAAATCCCATTTTTTGTTCAGGTTGGTAAACCCCTTGATATATCAATGTTTTAGAGCCTAAAAAAGCCGCTCTTTTTTGAGCAGCTGCATTAACGCATGGCCTGCCTAATTTACTACCCCTTCTTATTCAGGGTTAAGAATCGGTGAATACTCCCAAAACAAAGGGATCCGTCCGAAGTATTAAGATTGATAAACACCTAGTGAGTTTATTAAAAAAGCACCGGATAAAACAAAATGAGATTAAATTGAAACAGCCAATTTACCATGATAATGGGTTTATATTTGCCAGGGATGATGGACATCCACAATTAAGAAAAGTAATTGAAACTAGGCTTAAACGACTGCTGAACATAACTCCCCATTCCTTCAGGCAAACTCATACTTCTTTATTAATTTGAGGCTGGAGTAGGACTTAAGGAGATCCAGCAGCGGTTAGGCCATACGGATATTAATACCACTATGAACATATATGCACATATGACTTCTAACATGGAAGAAAAGGCCTCCCAACAGTTCAGTAAACTGATGAAAGACCTTCTCTGAAAAGATGGGTTTTGTGAAAAAAGTGAGCATTTTTTGCTTACTATGAGCAAAAGTATGAGTAATTAACTTTTACCCACTTAAAAACCTCTATATATTAAGGCTTTTTGATGCTTATTACATCATGCCGCCCGTCAGATGAGAGTGTGTAATATCTTGAACACTGTGTTTCAAAAGTACGGTATATCAAGGTTTTAAATAATCTGAGGTGTAACATCCTCAACTTGACTTTACCATTTTTCACGAGATTGCGTTAGCAAAATGGTAACATTTTGTTTTAGGTCTTTAGATAACCAAAATTGTTTTTTATAACTACACATATTACACGGATTTGATGATGGTGGGAGATGATTATATGCTGGGTTTCCCTATGCTTCTTCCTCTTTAATCCTTCCACTCCGATTTCTCGAATGCTTTTACCCACCTTTATAATCGGGGTACTGTCTTTCATACCATGCTTCTTAGCAAAATATATCCCAATTTCCCCTTGATTTAAATTCTTCATTAAATTTAGCCATAATAATACACCCCAAAAGTAGTTTTCACTCTAACTTTTGGGGTGCAGTACTCGAATAGGTTTACAATTACTTCAGCATGTTAATAAATTCCCTCATGAATGTTGGTAAATCCGGCCATGCCTGACCTGACACAAGATTTTGGTGAGTATGCACGTTTTTATTTATATACGTAGCTCCGCAGGCTCTTACATCAGGCTCAACAGAAGGATAAGCTGTATACTCCCGGCCTTTCATTAAGTCTGGAATGACAGTCAACAGCTGTGCCGCATGGCAAATCGCCCCAACTGGCTTATTGGCTTCAAAGAAATGGCTGACAATCTTTGGCACTTCATCAAACATGCGAATGTATTCTGGCGCACGTCCTCCCGGAATGATCAATCCGTCATACTGCTCCGGATTAACATCTTTGAAAGCTACATGTGATTCAAGGTTGTATGCTGGTTTTTCCTCAAATGTCTCCATTCCCTCTATAAAATCATGGCTAACTGTGCGCAACTTTTTAACAGAAGGAGAAGCAATGGATACATCGAATCCTTCTTCGAGACAACGATAATAAGGATAAAAAACTTCAAGTGCCTCAACAGCATCTCCAGTAACAATCAATATTTTCTTACTCATAAGAATACCTCTCATTCAACTTTTTATTAGAAATATTAGTGTTTACAAACACATATGCTTCAATACCATGTGTCAAGGCATCCATACCCGTGTAAGCTACAATCGAAGCCGGCCTGGAATACGTCCTTTCAGGATAGATAATGGCAATGTCAGGCGTGATTTCATATCCAAAGACCGGATACTTAACTCCCTTATCATAGTCAGTAATAACGGAAAATGGAGATACTTCATTGCCTGTTCCGCTTTTAGTTGAATCGCAATGTCGGCAGTACAATTGGAGCCTTGATCTGATCAAATGGCAGCTCGGGGTTTTCGTAAAAAATCCACATTAACTTAGCCGCATCAAGCGGAGACCCTCCCCCTGCAGCAATGATCCAATCCGGCTGGAATTCTTCCATCTTCTTACCGCCGTTTTGAGCGGTTGTAATGGATGGATCGTTTTCAACGCCTTCAATTAGCTGGGTTTCAATACCGGCCTGACGCAAGTAGAATTCGATTTTATCCAGATAACCGGATTTTTTAATGGATTGGACTCCAATGACGATTGTCGCTTTTTCCCTTAAATGCTTTTCAATACTTCCAGGGACCCTTCCTCAAAGTAAACATACCTCGGAATAGTAAATCGGTTCATATGTGTAAATTCTCCTTTTCCTTAATGAAGTAGGGGAAGCTGTATCAGTATTTCCTTATTATCTTTTTAATATCACATAATAATTCATAATTAACCCAAAGTTAAAGGTTACTAATGAGCATACTCAGGATCTCTCTCAACGTTTGCACCCAAAATGAGTTCTTTGTTGAGTTTTAATAACTTGTCCAAAAACCTTATGGATCCTAAGACTATTTGGATGTGTTCCTCTGTTTGAACGTTTTCCATTTTCTTTTGTTCAATCAGATCATTTATAACTTGTTTAAACGCATTGGTCTTGATGAGCCATTCCCCAACTAGCTCCTTTGTTGCATCTCTCTCAAACTTGTTTTTCACTGCAAATAAGCTTTCCGTTTTTGTTTCCCTTAGTGTCACGGAACTCATATCAGCATTCATGCGGATGCGAAAATAATTCTTTCTACTGTCGTAATATTTTTCTTCCTTTAACAGATAATACTCTACCCCTATTGTAATTTCGTAAAATGGAGCTATCTCTGTAGGATAGTGAAGTTCTTTAACCTCCACATTTTTCACAAAGTCTAAATAGGTTTCCATACCGTATTGGGTATTTATTATTTTTGCATCCAATACATTCATATTTTTCACTCCCTTTTACACCTTTCGGATTGAGTTAATATTTACATCTTGTTTACTAAATTCTATCCCATCTTAACCTAATTGCTTTTTTCGACCGCGTGTCCGCCAAACTCATTGCGCAGGGCAGCAACCACTTTCCCGGTAAACGTGTCAGTATCTAAAGAGCGGTAACGCATTAAAAGCGACATGGCGATGACAGGTGTGGATACTTGCAGATCCCGTGCTGTTTCCACAGTCCACTTCCCTTCGCCTGAAGATTGCATGATTCCTTTGATTGGGTCAAGGTTTTCATCTTTTGAAAAAGCATGCTCTGTCAAGTCCATCAACCACGAACGAATGACTGAACCGTTATTCCAAACTCTTGCCACTTTTTCATAATCAAAATGAAAATCACTCTTCTCCAGTACTTCAAACCCCTCACCTATCGCAGCCATCATTCCATACTCTATTGTCATGGCCACATTTAGGACATTTTTCATCTGTAGTAATAGATAAACATCTTTCGCAAACTTTTCGATGCTTTGCTTTTGACCTAACCATAGCCGTTTCATTCCTTTCCTGTTAATTGATCTATTTTGAATAAAGCTATATTTTTTTATCTGCCAAATCTTTTGGAATGTGTGAGTAAGAAAGATTAAAAATATCTTCATTCTTCCTACTAAAAATTGTTATATGTTCTTATTCCTTACGATCTCTAACTTTAAATAAGATTGGCTCACGGCATAGATGTTAGTATAATACCTACAATAAAATATTCATAGTACGCACTTTTTTAATATATAGTATACTTTTATATACCAATGACTTTTGTTCGTTTTAAATAAGATTACATAAAACAAAAAGATCCCCGTCAGTGTTACGAGGATCTTTAAAACTTTTTAGATAATAGTATTGAAAAAAATTACCGAGCATTAACGGTTCGTTGAGATGTTTTTGCTTATCACTGCGTCATCGGCCCTGCAGTTTTCTGTAGGTGTAATCACACCTTTACAAATCGGTATAATTTACCTACCATCAAATATTATCCACTTCAAAACATCTTATCGGGTCAAGCGATATTAGGATTTTTTAGAAGAATTTGCATTAGGTAATATAAGCGACCTATCTACACCAGATGTTTCACAAACATAGGAAGCCTCCATAATAGCTAATGGATCTTTTGCTAAAACAACACTTTTTAATTTGGAAAAAATAAACCTGTCGGTAATACAATATATAATCTTCTTTCTTTGACCTAAAAACCCGCCTTCCCCATACAAATATGTGATGCTGATGTTTAGATTTTTGATAATACTATCTCCTACTTCATCAGGTTTTTCTGAAATAATCATTACAGCTTTCCCGTGATTTAATCCATCTAAAACATAATTAATCATTTTCGTCACAATATAAAAAACGGCTAGAGAGAGCATAGCCTTTTCTAACGAATAGACAAACGCCGTAATCGTAAAGATGACTGAATTCACTACTAATAAAAAAGAAGCAATAGGGAATCGATAGTGTTGGTTAAACCAAATTGCAAGCATTTCAGTGCCGTCTATTGCACCGCCAAATTTTACAACGATCCCGATCCCGACACCTAAAACTACTCCTCCATATAAGACAATTAACACATCTGATTGAGTAATAGGAGGGATTGATTTAAATAGTACTAAACCAACGGTGGTAATGATATTTGCATACAGAGTTCTAATTACAAAGGTTTTACCAACTTCTTTCGATGTAAAGATTAAGATAGGAATGTTTAATCCCAATAATACAACATAAATTGGAATTCCCCATATTGCATTCGCCATAATCGATAACGCTGTAACACCACCATCTACTAGCCCGTTTGGTGCTAACATCGTTTCTATTCCTATAGCAACCATTGCCGCCCCAAAAGTTATAAACACATATTCAACAAATTTATCCATAATCACACCCAAAATTAAATTGTTTTATTCTTCTGTTATGATTAACAGGAATGCTTTTTTCATACAAACTGCTGATTTTTTAAAAATAGCGAAATCATTAATTGTCAGTTTCCCTTTTTGGAGAATGAATATCTTGTTTAATTTGTTTTATTCGCTTTTTGCCCCACTCATACATCATTTCAACAATTGGTTGTAAAGTCATTCCGAGTTCAGTCATCGAATATTCAACTTTTGGAGGAACTTCAGGGAAAACTTCTCTATGGACGACTCCATCTTCTATAAGTTCACGCAATTGATTCGTTAATATTTTATGTGATATTTTCGGGAAAAGTCTCTGCAGTTCACTGAATCGGTGTGGTCCCTCAACACCTAAATGCCATAAAATAACAATCTTCCATTTACCACTAATGATGGATAAGGTGAGTTCTTTTTCACAGTTATAATCACCCTTTAAAATCTTCTGTCTGATTTCTTCTCTTAATGTTTCTGACATGGCTTTTTAGCTCCCTTTTTATTTTACCAGTAACTTTTAGGTAACCTCCGCACAAAAAAGTGCAGTCTTCATAATGTAGACCTCCTGTTGTACAATTGGGTTCAGTCATATAGACCAGTTTTTCTTATTATTAGGAGGCAAACATATGAATAAAAAAGCATTACTTATTATTCCACCGGAACGATTTAATGAAGATGAATTATTTCAACCTAAAACAATATTAGAAAATGCTGGAGTTGAAGTAACCCTAGCAAGCACTAAAACAGGTGAAATTACCGGCGACTATCAAGGCAAGGCAAACGCTGAAGTGATCTTCTCCGACGCTTCAGCAATTGATTATGATGTCGTAGCTGTAATTGGCGGATCTGGTACGAACGATCATCTATGGGGAAATCTAGAACTACTAGAATACTTAAAGCAAGCATATCAGCAAAAAGTTCTTGTAACAGGAATTTGTGCAGGAGCCGTTACTGTAGCTAAAACAGGTTTACTTTCCGGACGAACAGCAACATGTTATCCAGTTGATGTGCAAATTAACGAATTGAAAGAAAATAAGGTAGAATATATTCAAAAACACGTCGTTGCACATGATGATATTATCACTGGTGATGGCCCAGATGGTGCCAAAGAATTTGGAGAAAGCCTAATCGCTGCTTTACGCTAAATTTTGGTTTTTACTATAAAAGTTTGATGAATTTAAAGCCTTCAAGATTTATTCTTGAAGGCTTCTTTACATATATACTAATATTTCAGTAATGAAAATCCGCAGCTCCCTGCATGATAACCGAGATTCGAAAGATTCTCTGAAATCTACTACCAAACATTATTTCGATAAACGCTCCAGGATAGCAGCTTTTTCTGCTTCATAACCAGGTTTGCCAAGTAAAGCAAACATATTCTTTTTGTATGCTTCGACTCCTGGCTGGTCGAATGGGTTAACGCCTAGTAGATGACCACTAATCCCGCATGCCTTCTCGAAAAAGTAAACCATCTCACCGTAAGTGAACTCATTCATTTCATCCAGTTCAATCACGAGATTAGGTACTTCCCCATCTGTATGGGCTATAAGGGTACCCTGAAATGCACTTTTGTTGACTTCATCCATTGTCTTACCGGCTAAGAAGTTTAATCCATCGATATTATCCGGATCTTCCTGAATGGTTACATCAATTCGAGGTTTCTTAATCTGTAAAACTGTTTCTATAAGGTTTCGTCGGCCTTCTTGTACATATTGCCCCATGGAATGCAAATCCGTTGAAAAATCGACAGAAGCAGGAAAAAGCCCTTTTTGATCTTTCCCTTCACTTTCCCCAAACAGCTGCTTCCACCATTCCGATACGTAGTGAAGGGAGGGCTCATAGTTAACAAGCAATTCGATAACTTTGCCTTTATTGTAGAGTGCATTTCGCACTGCAGCATACTGGTAGCTCTCATTTGTCAATAAATCAGGATTGTTGTATTTACGAGCAGCCGCTGCTGCCCCTCCCATCATTTGATCAATATCGAGTCCTGCTACGGCAATTGGTAAGAGACCAACTGCTGTTAGCACAGAATACCTTCCACCAACATCATCCGGAATAACGAACGTTTCATATCCTTCTTCGTCCGCAAGCTTTTTTAATGCGCCTTTTTTCTGATCTGTCGTAGCAAAAATACGTTTTCTCGCCTCTTCTTTTCCGTATTTTTTCTCCATATAGTCACGGAAAATACGGAAAGCAAGGGCTGGCTCTGTCGTTGTTCCTGATTTAGAAATGACGTTAACAGAGATATCTTTCCCCTCTAATAGCTCAAATAAATGAGAGATATAAGTAGAACTGATATTCTGACCGGCAAAATAAACATGTGTCTTATTATTCATCTGGTTATGAAAGCTATGGGACAGAGATTCTATAGCCGATCTTGCCCCCAGGTACGAACCACCAATACCAATTACAACCATTGCGTCTGAATGTTTCTTGATTCTTTCTGCAGCCTGTTTAATTCTTTCAAATTCACTCTTATCATAGTTTAGTGGCAAATCGACCCAACCAAGATAATCAGAGCCGGGGCCTGTTTTTTCATGTAGCATTTTATGAGCCACTTTTACAAATTCACTTAGATTATCTACTTCACTCTTTTTCATAAATGCTAATGCATTGGAGTAATCAAACGAAATAGTCATACATCACTTCCCCTTTCAATCAACTTTAGCTTAGCCGCTTCAATCGGAGATCCTTCTCCGTAAAAAAGATCTCTCGGCATAGTAAAACGTTTCTGGTTAGTGCATTCTTCTTTTCTGCAGTGCATAAGGGAAGTTTTTAAAAACACATTTAAACTCCCCTTTTCAACATTTTGAAAAAATCCTTAGTGGGACCGTGTAATTATCAATAGCGTACATTAAAAAATAGTTAGTATTAAGAAAACTCAATGGTCCCTCTCTACATCGGCACTTAGTATGTCTTCTGTTTTGATTTCAAGTAATATTTCCAAGAATCTTATCGTTCCTAATACTTTTCGAGTGTCTCCCTCATTTTGAACATTCTCCATTTTCTTTTGTTGGATCAGTTCACTTATTACTTGCTTGAAAGCATTGGTTTTTATCAGCCATTCTCCAACCAGCAGCTTAGTTGAGTCTCTCTCGTGTTCGGTTTTGACAGCAAATAAACTTTCGGTATCTGTCTCTCTTAACGTGATTGAATTAAAATCTTCGCTCATTCGAATCCGAAAATAATTCCTTTCACTGTCATAATATTTTCCGTCCCTTAGAAGAAGATACTCTATCCCTAATACTATTTCATAAAAGGGCTCATTATCTGATGGAGAATGGAGTTCTTTTACTTCGATATTCTTCACCATGTCTAAATAGGTTTCTAAACCATATTGTGTGTTAATAATTTTTGCATCCAGTACGTTCATGATGTCACACCTCAATATTGTTTTATTTTTTTGGCTCTGTTAAACTTGTCTGTTGGCTCCAGGTGCTCGCTTTCCGCGGGCGAGCCGGGATCCTCCTCGGCGCTGTGCGGCTGCGGGGTCTCCCTTGTCCCGTTTTTCCCGCAGGACGTTGAATCATCATCTGTGAATAGGCATCGCACGAGAAAATGTGAATGCATCTTCGAGGAGTCTCGCTCCTTCCGCTTCAATCAACATAGTTAACACTATCAACGACTTAAGTAAATCTACCAATTTTCGGGATATGCCGAACTAAAAATCCAATGAATTTCTGGCTCATTTAACGAAAGACATATACAGCAGATGACTTTATGATTTTTCCACAGCATGTCCGCCAAATTCATTACGAAGGGCAGCTACCACTTTACCTGTAAATGTATCATTGTCTAATGAACGGTAACGCATTAGTAAAGACATAGCGATAACAGGGGTAGCTGTTTGAAGATCCAAAGCGGTTTCAACTGTCCATTTCCCTTCCCCAGAAGAATACATAATGCCCTTAATTTCATCTAATTTTGCATCTTTAGAAAATGCGCATTCTGTCAATTCCATGAGCCATGAGCGGATGACAGAACCGTTATTCCACACCCGTGCCACTTTTTCATAGTCAAAATCGAAATCGCTTTTTTCCAGGACTTCGAATCCTTCACCAATGGCGGCCATCATTCCGTATTCTATTCCATTGTGGACCATTTTTAAGAAGTGGCCACTACCAGATTTCCCAGCATATAAATACCCATTATCTACAGCTGTATCTCTAAAAATCGGCTCGACAATGCTCCATGCTTCAGGATCTCCACCAATCATATAACAAGCACCATAGCGAGCACCTTCCATCCCCCCAGAAGTACCGGCATCCATAAAGCTCACGCCAACTTTCTTCAACAGTTCGTAACGACGAATGGATTCCTTATAATGCGAATTACCAGCTTCAATGACGATATCTCCCTCACTTAGAAATGGTGTGATTTCACTAATAACTGAATCAACGACGGAGTGTGGGACCATTATCCAAACAACTCGTGGCTTTTCTAATGATTGAACAAGATCTTGTAAACTGGATGCTCCTTCAACTCCGTATTTTTTAATTTCTTCAATAGCATTTGTATTTAGATCAAACGCCATTACATGGTGTTTATTGTCAATTAAGTTTTTTCCTAAGTTCATACCCATTTTTCCTAATCCAATTAATCCTACTTTCATTTGAGTTTCCTCCTTTAAATTACAAAAAATAGCCTGTATTATTATGCTACCCATTTGTTGTTCTTCATGGTCTCCTTATGGAACCATAATGATTCAACAAATACTTTAAGTTCCTTGGATAAATCGCGTAACAATTACCGGTCAAATCCAACTTCGGTTTGCTCTCCTCATACCAATAGCCTTCCAGGGAGGTGCGAATTAAACTTCCCCCCTAGTTTCCCACCATTTAAAACCATCCTCCTCCAATAATTGCGAAGCAGCTTGTGGTCCCATCGAACCGGCTTGATATAGGTGGAGTGGAAGGTCATTTTCCTCAAACGCCTCTAAAACGGGCTGTACCCATTTCCAAGATAATTCAACTTCGTCCCAATGAGCAAAGAAGGTAGAGTCCCCACGCAGAGCATCGAATATTAAGAGTTCATAAGCTTCTGGTATGTCTTTTGTACTTGCTGAGAAGTCAACAATTATCGGCTCCAAATTTCCATTTGTTAAATTTTTGCTATTTAATTGCATCGACACACCCTCATTTGGACTTACTTTGATAACTAATAGATTGGGTTCTGCAAATTGATTCTCGTTAGTAAACACATTTTTCGTTGCATTCTTGAATTCAATTACAATCCGCGTCGACTTTTCCTTCATTCTTTTTCCTGTCCGGATATAAAATGGCACCCCATCCCAGAATGAACTATCAATCCATAAACGAGCAGCCACAAATGTATCGTTTGTGGAAGAAGCATTCACTCCAGGTTCTTCTAAATATCCGACTACATGTTTACCCTTTATTTCGCCCGGTCCATATTGACCACGAACAACGTGGATACCTACAGTATCTTTCTGTACTGGCCGAAGAGAGTCCATAACTTTTCTTTTCACTGTACGGATATCGTTCGTGCTCATCTGTTTTGGCTGATGCATGGCCGTCATCATCAACAGCTGCATCATATGATTTTGGACCATATCACGAATAGCCCCTGCTTTTTCATAATAACTAGCTCTCTCTTCTACACCAACCGTTTCACTAGCCGTTATTTGCACATTGGCAATATACCGATTGTTCCATAGTGATTGCAGCACAGGGTTGGCAAATTCTAAAGCTTCAAGGTTTTGAACCATCGGTTTTCCAAGATAATGGTCAATCCGGAAAATTTCGTCTTCTTCAAAAGCTTTGCTTAGTTTTTCATTTAAATCTTGAGCAGATTTTAAATCACGCCCAAATGGTTTTTCGATCATTAATCGTTTCCATCCTTTTGTCGATCCTAATCCACTCTCCTTGATGTTCAAAGCAATTACATCAAAGAATTCAGGAGCAACAGATAGATAGAACATTCGATTCTCTTTAATATTCCGCTCTCTTTCGTTTTGTTGAACGAGTTGGAGTAACGTTTTATACCCTTCAGCATTTGTTACATCTAATTGGTTATAACGAAATTCCATGGAAAATTCTTCTTTTTTGGATTTGTCATTTAACAAATGTCTGGAAAAAGTGAATAATGATTCTTTTACATGTGTTTGAAAATCCACATCAGACAATTCCTCTAAACCTACACCAATAACTAAAAAACTGTCAGGCAATTTTTGATCCAGATATAAATTAAACAAGGCGGGGAAAATTTTTCTCTTGGCTAAATCCCCTGTTGCCCCAAATAATACAAAAGTCATAGAATCCACTTTTCATTCCTCCACTTCTTCAAAACATTTTCAAAAAGAAAAATGCCTTAATTTCTTTATTTTTAATACACAACAACAAGGATTTTCACTAATGCCTTATCCTACTTTTGAATGTAAGTGTCGTTTCACTCTCCCAACCTGTACGATAATAATGATATCTCTTAATTGAGCATGACCACATTGTGGACAGGAATCTCTCCTCTCGCATATGTTTTGTTAAAGCAAAACAGCATGCAAGCAAAAATTAATAAAAGCGTGTTGCTATATTTTATTGGATTACCACTATATTCTAATGAGCTATTTTTCACTTGTAGTATCCCCTGATCTAACAATTACTTGAGCCAAATTAGTATATTACCTATGTTTTTTTTTTGTAAGTACGCACTTTATTAACATATAGTTACATTGATATAACATAGTATAAAAAATAACACTATTGTTAGGAATGTGAACTTGCTCCCATACCAAGAGTAAAAAAGCCAAGGGCAGCGACTATACAAAAATCGCTGCCCTTGGCTTTTTAGTTACTGATTCCTTTAATGAATGTTGTATTTTTTCTCCAATCTTGTTTAATGCGTATCGATACGAGATAAAGTGAAACTTCCATTTGTAGGCTCTTACCGTTATTGCGAATCCTAAAAGAAGGGATTGTTTTTCTACTTGATAGCCTCTTTTCTTTCTGCCTGGTTGCCAACGACATTCTCCATATAGTTTTTACCCCAATTATACATAGAATCAAGAATCGGCATCAGGCTTTTACCTTGTTCTGTGAGTGAATACTCCACTTTCGGAGGTACAACTGGATAAACTTCGCGATGAACAATCAGATCTTCTTCCAGCTCGCGAAGCTGGTTAACAAGCATTCTTTGGGTAATGCCCGGCATGAGAGTCTTCAGTTCACCAAAACGCTGGGTCCCTTCCTTGCCGAGGTGCCACAAAATAAGCATCTTCCATTTACCGCCAATAATAGAAAGGGTCAATTCCTTTTCACAGTTAAATGTTTTATCCTGTATCCTTGACATTCATATCACCTCCGACTTGTATTATAGCCAATAGTATACTTTTTATCACTATGTAAAAATAAAGTGCGTACTTCCAATAATTTAACACACCCAGTAAAATGGCATCTGTAACATGGTTAAAGGAGAACCTTGGTTATACTTGCCTGAGACCTAATTTGGGGAATTGGGCATTATTAATACTGTTATACAAAAAAACTATCAGGAGTGAAGTATAGATGGAATTACAATTAGCGTTAGATTTAGTTAACATTCCACAAGCAATTGAACTGGTGAAAGAAGTGGAAGAGCATATTGATATCGTAGAAATCGGAACGCCGGTTGTTATTAATGAAGGTCTTAGAGCAGTAAAAGAAATGAAAGAAGCTTTCCCTTCATTAAAAGTGTTAGCAGACCTAAAAATTATGGATGCAGCCGGATATGAAGTCATGAAGGCATCTGAAGCTGGCGCTGATATCATCACTATCCTTGGTGCAGCTGAAGATATGTCAATCAAAGGTGCTGTTGAAGAAGCTAAAAAACAAGGCAAAAAAATCCTTGTTGATATGATCGCTGTGAAGGATCTTGAAACTCGTGCTCAAGAAGTGGATGCGTTTGGCGTTGACTACATCTGTGTACACACTGGATACGATCTCCAGGCAGTTGGGAAAAATTCTTTTGAAGACCTTCAAACCATTAAACGTGTTGTTAAAAATGCAAAAACTGCAGTTGCAGGCGGCATTAAATTAGAAACACTTCCGGAAGTCATAAAAGCACAACCTGACCTTGTCATTGTTGGTGGCGGTATCACTGGACAAGCTGATATTAAAGGTGCAGCTGCCCAAATGCAAAAATTGGTTAAACAAGGCTAATACCAATCATGCAGACTACTCAATATTTAGCTGAAATCATAAAAGAACTTAATCGTACAGTAAACTTAATAGCTGACGAAGAAGCTGAAAAACTGGTTAACGGGATTCTTGAATCAGAGAAGGTCTTTGTAGCTGGTGCAGGAAGATCTGGGCTTATGGGTAAATCCTTTGCAATGCGAATGATGCACATGGGGATAGATGCTTATGTGATTGGCGAAACCGTAACCCCTAACTTTGAAAAAGATGATATTTTGATCATCGGATCAGGTTCAGGAGAAACAAAAAGTTTGGTCTCCATGGCTGCGAATGCAAAAAACATCGGTGGGACTATTGCAACAGCAACAATATTTCCTGAATCCACCATCGGGAAATTAGCGGATATCGCAATAAAATTGCCTGGCTCACCCAAAGACCAGTCAGAAGGCGACTATAAAACAATCCAGCCGATGGGCTCTCTTTTTGAGCAAACTCTCTTACTTTTTTACGATGCTGTGATCCTGAGGTTCATGGACAAAAAAGGCTTAGATACCAATACGATGTACGGCAAACATGCCAATTTGGAATAAAGGAGTAAACCATTTATCCAAATTAACACCATTTGTTTTCGGGCTATCTAAACAACTAATGATAAGGTTCATTCTGAGAAGGCACCAGCGAGTCAACGTAGATGTAAAATAAAAAGACACTTTAAAATAATAATGGTCTTGTTCCCATCAAGTAGACAATGTAAAAAAACTATTCAGTTAGCGCGTGCCGATATTCAATTGGCGCGCGTTTTTTAGTTTGTTTTGAGTTCGTTTGGTCATTGTGTTGTTCCCGTAAATCCTGTTCCTGCCTAGCCTTTTCTTCACATTGTGGCTGAGTTGCTTTCCATTTATAATAGCTTGAACGTTTGATATAGCCGATTTCCAATAACAAGGTGATAGGGTACGTTCCCCTTAGCCACTTCACAAAAAAGACCACAAGTCTTGACTATTACGTCTACTTGTAGTCTTTAGTTGGAAGGATTGCTATTTAATAGACGCACTTTTATTTGCTGGAGTGCCAATCACATTTTCCATATAGTTTTTTCCCCACTTGTACATAGAATCCAGAATCGGGAGCAAAGTATGTCCTTCTTCAGTGAGTGAATACTCTACTTTTGGCGGAACAACTGGGTATACTTGACGTTTTACAATAAAATCATCTTCCAGCTCCCGCAGCTGATTCACCAGCATTCTTTGCGTAATACCCGGCATAAGGGCTTTTAATTCGCCAAACCGCTTGGTCCCTTCTTTGCCTAAATGCCATAAAATAAGCATTTTCCACTTCCCGCCAATAACCGAAAGGGTCAATTCTTTTTCACAGTTAAATGTTTTGTCATGCATACGTGCCATTTGTTTCACCTCCACGACCATATATTATAACATATAGTATACTTTTCGACACTACGTAAAATAAAGTACGTACTTCCAATTATTTAACATATCCAGTTAACTGGCATCTGTAAGAAAGTTAGGACCTTGGATACACTTTCCGGGAGACCTAAAGTGGGGAGCCGGGCATTTTCAATGCTGTTAAACAAAAAAATGATTTGGGAGAAGTATAGATGGAATTACATTTAGCATAAGATTTAGTCAACATTCCACAAGCAATTGTAATGGTTACAGAAGTGGAGAGCATTTCGATTTGAAAAAGATGGATATATGAATCCTCGGATCCGGTTCCGGGAAAACAAAAAGCTTAGTTTCTATGGCTGAAAAAGCAAAAAAGCATTGACATTAAAAATGCAGCTGTAACCCTTCCTCTTGTTTAGATGCCAAATACGCATATTCAGATTATGAGTTACTTCTTTTCTTCTCGATAGAAAACCATTCCTGCATGATAAAAAATTCCATGTCGAAAATCACCATCTGCAGTAAAACCAGTATCATCTACATAATCGATATGATTGCCTGTAATTGTGTAACTTCCTTGATAAGCACTTTTTCTGTTTCCGCGAGCCTCATTGTATCGGTAGTTAGGCAGGAGTTCATGACGGATGTATCCGTCTTTCGTTATTCTTTTAGATGCACCAGAGGATATTCCCGTACTCGCACATTTAGTGATCCGTGAAATTCTATACCGAATTCTACAAGATGAACAAGGTGACTCTGTAAAACAGACAGCAATGATCGGTAGTCATGCGCAGCATGAGTTCTTCATCTTGCATCATTATTTTAAACAAGTTACGGGATTGAGTCCTTTGCAATATCAAAAACAATTAAGGTTACAAGAGGCTCGTCGCCTCATGCTTTCTGAGACAGAGGACGCTGCAAATGCTGCATTCAAGTTGGATATGAGAGTCCTTCTCAATTCAGTCGTGAATATGCTCGATTGTTCGGTCTGCCTCCTTTCAGCGATATAAAACGCTTTGGTTAATCATAACTCTTCACTTGTCCCTTTTGATTGAAGCAGGTGTAGCAGTATAGGAGATTAAGGAGAATTCAAGACATTCAGCATTAATGGAACTATGATGTTTCTGCTCATACACTGCCAACAATGAAGAAAAGGCCTCCCACCAGTTCAGTGAACTGATGAAAGACCTTCTCTGATAAGATGGGTTTTGTGAAAAAAGTGAGCATTTTTTGCTTACTATGAGTAAAAGTATGAGCAATTATACCCACTTAACCCCCCCTATATATTAAGGCTTTATGATGTTTATTACATCATGCCGCCCATTCCGCCCATTCCGCCCATGTCAGGCATTCCTCCGCCTGCACCAGCTGGTTCTGGCTTGTCAGCAACTACTGCTTCAGTAGTCAGGAACATAGCTGCAACAGATGCTGCATTTTGAAGTGCAGAGCGAGTAACCTTAGTAGGATCCACGATACCAGATTCAATCATGTTCACCCACTGGCCAGTAGCAGCGTTGAAGCCTGTGCCGACTTCTTCACGCTTTAAGCGCTCAACGATTACAGAGCCTTCAAGGCCTGCGTTGTGTGCGATTTGGCGAACTGGCTCTTCAATTGCACGAAGAACGATGTTAACACCAGTAGCTTCGTCGCCTTCAGCCTGGATAGCAGCAACTTTATTGTAGATGTTAAGAAGGGCAGTACCACCACCGGCTACGATACCTTCTTCAACAGCTGCACGAGTTGAGTTAAGAGCATCTTCAATGCGAAGCTTGCGCTCTTTAAGTTCAGTTTCAGTTGCAGCTCCAACTTTGATTACTGCTACACCTCCAGCTAATTTAGCCAGGCGCTCTTGTAATTTTTCACGGTCAAATTCAGAAGTTGTTTCTTCCATTTGTACACGGATTTGGTTAACGCGGGCAGCGATTTTGTCTGCTTCTCCTGCACCTTCAACGATTGTTGTGTTTTCTTTAGATACAACAATTTTAGAAGCACGGCCAAGAGAGCTGATTGTAGCGGATTTAAGGTCAAGACCTACTTCCTCTGTAATCACTTCTCCGCCTGTTAATGCAGCGATATCTTCAAGCATAGCTTTACGGCGGTCACCGAAGCCAGGAGCTTTAACAGCAACTGCATTGAATGTTCCGCGAAGTTTGTTCACAACTAATGTTGCAAGAGCTTCCCCTTCAACATCTTCTGCAATCAATAATAGCGGCTTGCCTTGCTGGACAACTTGCTCAAGTACAGGCAGGATTTCCTGGATGCTGGAGATCTTCTTGTCAGTAATTAGAATGTATGGGTTGTCAAGAACAGCTTCCATTTTGTCTGAATCAGTAACCATGTAAGGAGATGCATATCCGCGGTCGAACTGCATACCTTCTACTACGTCCAATTCAGTTGTGAAGCCTTTTGATTCTTCGATTGTGATTACGCCGTCGTTGCCAACGCGTTCCATAGCTTCAGCGATCAATTGGCCAACTTCTTCGTCAGCTGCAGAGATAGCCGCAACTTGAGCGATAGAAGCTTTGCCTTCGATTGGCTTGGAGATAGCTCTTAATTCTTCCAAGCTTACAGCAACAGCTTTTTCAATACCTTTGCGGATTCCCATTGGGTTTGCGCCAGCTGTTACGTTTTTAAGTCCTTCACGAATCATAGCCTGTGCGAGAACTGTAGCCGTAGTTGTACCGTCACCAGCTACATCGTTCGTTTTGCTTGCTACTTCAGCTACAAGCTTAGCACCCATGTTTTCGAATGCGTCTTCTAATTCGATTTCCTTAGCGATTGTTACGCCGTCGTTTGTGATTAGCGGAGAACCGAATTTCTTCTCAAGAACCACATTGCGTCCTTTTGGTCCAAGAGTTACTTTTACTGCATTTGCAAGGGCATCTACACCGCGAAGCATAGAGCGGCGTGCTTCTTCACTAAACTTAATATCTTTTGCCATTGTATGTGCAACCTCCCTGAAATCTTTTTAGTTTTTTTGGTGTTCTGTTAAGTATGTTTGAATTGAAAGCTTAGCCGATAATGGCTAAAATGTCGCTTTCACGTAAAATTAAGTATTCACTGCCTTCATATTTCACTTCAGTACCAGCATATTTTGAGAAGATAATAGTATCGCCTTCTGAAACCTCTAAAGCAACACGCTCACCATTGTCAAGCACACGTCCTGTACCAACAGCTACAATCTTGCCTTCTTGCGGCTTTTCTTTTGCAGTGTCCGGCAATACAATACCGCTTGCAGTTTTTTCTTCGGATTCAACTAGTTGAATAATTACGCGATCACCTAATGGTTTTAACAAGTGAAACGACCTCCTCATATGTGTGTAAATTTTCATTTATTAGCACTCATCACCGTCGAGTGCTAACACCAATTATTATATTAAATAATTCATCCAAGTTTTGCAAGTATCTTGATAAAAAATTTTCGCTCTTTTTCCGAAAGTGTTAGGGAATACTTAAATGGCAGGGTTTTTTACTAAAAATAACGGAGATTCAGTATGTAGGAATGGAGTTTCAGGCTGACATTTGATAACCTTTACAAGTATGGGATTAATTAATGATGTTTATCCCGCTTATTTTATCTGCACACTTTTTCCCATAAATAGCGCTCGATTAATTAGAAAAAGGAGACTCCATCTTTGAAAAGAGAGTACTGGATTATTATTATCGCTTATGTTGGCATGCATTTGTCCAGCTTAATAGCCTACCCGCTGTTTATGCTTATAGGTTCGTTTACAGATATCCCGGCTAAAGAACTTCAGGTGAAATCAGGGGCGTACTGGATAGTCATCAGCTTCTTCATCACGATTTCAATAGTTCTGCTGTTACTTCGCAGGGAAATGAAAGAAACCATTGATAAAAGGAATGGGGTTCCCATTTCTTCAGCCGTCCTTTGGGCTATCGGGGGTGTATTCCTTGCTTTCTTCTCTCAGTATGCTGCTGGAGCCATAGAATTAGCTCTGGGAATCAAACCGGGTTCGGAAAATACCCAGCAAATCGTCTCCCTGATTGAGCAAGTGCCACTCGTCATGGTCGTCACTTCGATTGTCGGTCCTATACTGGAAGAAATCATTTTCAGAAAGATTATTTTTGGAGAGCTTTATAAACGATTTAACTTCTTTATTTCAGCGTTGCTCAGTTCCATCATTTTTGGAATTGCCCATTTTGAGCTGGTCCATATTATCTTATATTCGGCCATGGGCTTTACCTTTGCATTTCTTTATGTAAAAACAAAACGGATTTTAGTACCGATTTTTGCCCACGTAACGATGAATACAGTCGTTGTGCTCATTCAGCTTACATTTAAGGACGATATAGAAAAGATGATGAATGATATGGAAAAGGTACAAAGCTTTATTGGAGGGTTTATATGAAACGTTCACCCCTAACATCAGGAATTATGTACTTAGTTCTGGGGACTTTATTTGTTTTGCTCGCCATCCAAAATGTAAATAGGTCAGGTTGGGGATTTTTCTCTTATTTCCTCGTCCTGCTTGCTACCATGGATTTCGGGTCTGGCATCCGCATGATCCTGCTCCACAGGAAAATTGCATCTGTTAAGAAAAAATAATAAGTTTTCGAAAGAAAAGCGCAAGCGGAAGGCGCTTTCTGCCTTCCGAAGTGATTGGCTTATGACCAAGGTTGTCACGGCACTTGGTTACAACACTCGAGGCCGGCTTAGAACGCCACGTCCTGTGGCGCCGCCGGCACTAGCACGTCCTGTGCGTCGGGGCTGGGCGCTGAAGCTAGACATCTGTACTTGTTAAAAAAGTTATACTTTCTTACCTTGCAAGAAGAACGCAAGCTCCCTGGCCAGACATATGTACTGGTTTAAAAAAGCTATTTCTTATTCTTATATGAAAAACAGGGCCTGCTTCCATAAGCGGGCCCTGTCTTTTTCCTTTTATCGTAAAAGTTCATTTTCAGCCAGTATGTGCTGTTGATCCTCTTCCATGATCGGGTAATGCTTTAAGAAATAAACAAGTGACTGGAGTTCTACTGCCAGATCAATATGATGGATCCTGATCTTCTGAGGCACATTTAGGCGTGCCGGCGTGAAGTTAAGGATTCCCTTTATATGCGACTGAACGAGGCGGTCTGTAATCGGCTGCGCCACCGCAGCAGGAACAGTCAGGATAGCTACTGAGATATCGGACTCATGCAATCTTTCCTCAATTTCATCCATATGATAAACAGGCACGTCGCCTATTATAGTTCCAACCTTTTGCTCATCTACGTCAAAAGCTAGTTCAATCTTGGTGTTGTTGTTTTTCAAAAAATTATAGTTCAAAAAAGCAGTACCTAAATTACCTACACCTATCAGGGCCACTTTTGTTAATTCATCCTGGTCCAATGTCTTTCTGAAAAAAGAGAGCAAATAGTTTACGTTATACCCATATCCCTTTTTCCCTAGAGCTCCAAAATACGAAAAGTCCCTTCTGATTGTGGCCGAATCTACCTTAACCGCTTCACTTAGTTCAGCAGATGACACTCTTTGCTTTCCTGACGAATGCAAGTTTTTCAGGAAACGATAGTATAAAGGAAGTCTCTTGGCTGTCGCCTGAGGTATTTTTATTTGTTCCTGGCTCATATTTCTCCCCTCACAATTCCTAATATCTTTATAATCTTTACTCTATTTGTTCGCTCTCTTTTACTTGTCGTTTATAATCAGGACTTGATACCCCGCCTGTTTTTTCAAGCAAATAAGTTGGCCCGATAATCATTGCTTTATCTACGGCCTTACACATATCATAAACAGTCAGCGCTGCAGCTGAAGCCGCTGTTAGCGCTTCCATTTCAATACCGGTGCTCCCTTTGGTTTTCGCTGAAGCAGTTATGTTCAGCCTGTAGCCATTATCCTCTTTCTCCCAGTCAAACGAAATATTTATTCCTTGAATCGGTATGGGATGGCACATCGGAATGATAGAAGATGTATTTTTACAAGCCATGATTCCTGCTACTTGAGCAACGGCAAGCACATCGCCTTTTTTCATGGTTTGGTTTGTAATTTTTTCATAGATTTCTCCGGTCAGCAAAATACTTGACCGTGCACTGGCGGTGCGGACTGTTTCGGGTTTGTGGCTCACGTCCACCATCTTAGCCCTGCCTTGCTCATTAAAATGTGTAAATTCAGCCATCATAAACACCTCTTACTCTGATAATACACTATTTTTCCCTGTTTGTGTGTAAGTTTGTATCGTTTTTCACATAAGGGCCGTCTATGCTGATAATGAATGAAATCCATGTTACACTATAATTATCGTGACCTGAGGTGAAAATAATGATTCTTTTACAAATAAATTCTTTATCAAAATACTATGGCGCTGAGCTTATTTTATCCAATATAAAATTGGAAGTACAAAATCGGGACAGGGTTGCCTTAGTCGGCCGCAATGGAGCCGGAAAATCCACCCTTTTAAAGATTATTGCCGGCCAGCTTTCCCATGATGGCGGCGAAATCATGAAGCCAAAAGGGGTTTCGATTGGCTATCTTGCCCAAAACACAGGCCTTGAATCCGAACTAACTATTTGGGAGGAAATGCTGACTGTTTTTTCCCTGCTCATCTCCCAGGAACAAGAGTTACGACGTCTGGAAATGTCGATGGCGGATCCCTCGGTTTTTGAAAACGAGGAGCGCTACAACCGAATCCTAAAGGAATATGATGAGCTTCAAGTAAGCTTCAAGGAGAATGGCGGTTATCAATATGAAGCAGATATCCGCTCGGTTTTACACGGTCTGCAGTTTGCTGAATATCCTCCAGCTACCCTGATCTCCTCCTTAAGCGGCGGCCAAAAGACTAGGCTTGCCCTTGGTAAGCTATTGCTGACCAAGCCGGATATTCTGATTCTGGATGAACCTACGAACCACCTGGATATCGAAACTCTTTCATGGCTCGAACAATATCTGCAGGGATACCACGGAGCCGTTTTAATTGTCTCCCATGACCGTTATTTCCTTGATAAAGTAGTCAATCAGGTTTATGAGCTTTCCCGGCATAACATTAAGAAGTATCCAGGAAACTATAGCCGCTATCTGGAGAGGAAAGCAGAGGACTATGAACGAGACATGAAGCAATTCGAGAAACAGCAGGAAGAAATTGAAAAGCTTCGTGATTTTGTCCAAAAAAATATTGCCCGGGCCTCAACTACTAAACGGGCCCAAAGCAGGCAGAAGCAATTGGATAAAATCCAGATAATGGACAGGCCCCAGGGCGATGAGAAGTCAGCTTCCTTTTCATTTGAAATAGAAAAGCAAAGCGGTAATGAAGTCCTAAATATTAATGGCCTCACAATCGGATATAACAGCCAGCCTGTATCACGCAATCTCGCCATGAGAATTACAAAGGGTGATAGTATTGCCCTTGTTGGACCAAATGGAGTGGGAAAATCAACTCTATTAAAAACTCTGATGAATTTTTTGCCTTCCTTGGATGGCGGCTTCAAATTCGGAACCAATGTAATGGTTAGCTATTATGATCAGGAACAGGCAAAGCTTGAATCAAATAAAAGAGTTCTAAATGAATTATGGGACGAGCATCCTTTAAAGCCGGAGAAAGAGATCCGGACAGTGCTTGGTAACTTCCTGTTTTCAGGAGATGATGTGCTAAAAACTGTTTCAGCATTAAGCGGCGGTGAAAAGGCCAGGCTCGCTCTCGCAAAAATGATGCTGGAAAAGGGTAATTTTTTAATTCTGGACGAGCCTACAAACCATTTGGACCTCGACAGTAAAATTGTTCTGGAAAACGCCTTAATCGATTACCCGGGCACCATCCTTTTTGTATCGCATGACCGTTATTTTATTAACCGCATTGCCACAAAGGTGGTTGAGCTTTCCGGCAACGGAGCTGAAGAATTCCTGGGCGATTATGACTATTATCTGATGAAAAAACAAGAACAGGCTGAACTTCTGGAGCTTGAAAAGCAGCTTAACCCTTCAGCTGTTCAGCAAGTCGAGGATAAAAGTACCTTTAAAATTGATAAAGAAGCGAAGAAGAAGGAACGACAGCGAAAGCGCCGATTAGAAGAAATCGAAACAGAAATGGAAAATTTGGAAGTCACCATTAAAGAATGGAATGACCTCCTCTGTAAGCCCGAAATTTTTCAAAATCATGAAAAAGTGCTGGAAATTAACGCCGATTTGGAAAAATCCCAGCTTCAGCTTGATCAGCTTATTGAAGAATGGACTGAACTAGAGGAAATGGCTGCGGAATAAATGCTAGTAATATGATAACTAACTATGGACTGGCTATCAAACCAGTCCTTTTTTACTACTTTTTTAAAATAATTTTATTCACAGCAAATACCCCCTTATCCACGTTTTTATCCACACTTAGTGTCTTGAATTACTAACTTTCTAACGACTTTTCCACATTATCCACAAGAAAAACATTACTTATCAACATAAAAATTAGTTATGCACATTTCATTCGAATCAAACTCTATAAGTTATCCACAAAATTTTCTGTCATTTTATAGTGATTAAAAAAGCCTTCCCTTTTGCATGGGAAGGCTACTGGCTTCTAAATATTCTGTGCTTTATTGACTTTCCAGATCCAATCCCGGATTTCCGTTCAAGTCCATGCCTGATCTTTTTCCTTTTTCAAAAAGTACACTGCCAGCCGCAGCAATCATTGCAGCATTATCAGTACAAAGACTTAGCGGAGGGATAATGAGCTCGACATTCTCCATCTCGCCGAATTGTTCGGTTAAAGCCTGGCGAAGTCCTTTATTGGCCGCAACACCTCCAGCCAATAATACTTGTTTTACCTCATATTGTTTTGCGGCCTGAACGGTCTTTGCGGTTAATACTTCAATTACACTGCTTTGAAAACTCGCTGCCAAATCCTCAGGAGCAATCGTTTCTCCTCGCTGTTCAGCATTGTGAAGCGTATTGATTACAGCCGATTTTAAGCCGCTAAAGCTAAAATCATATGATCCCTCTTCCAGCCAGGCTCTGGGCAGTTTAATAGAAGGCTGGCCTTCTTGAGCAAGCCGGTCAATATGCGGCCCACCCGGATATGGAAGATTCAATGTCCGCGCTACTTTATCATAAGCCTCACCCGCAGCATCGTCCCTCGTTTCTCCGATAACCTTAAATGATCCACGCTCCTCCATTAAAACAAGCTCAGTATGGCCTCCTGAAACAACCAGGGAAAGAAGCGGAAACTTCATTTCCTTAATCAGCCGGTTAGCATAAATATGGCCTGCAATATGATGAACACCAATTAACGGTATGCCATGGGCAAAAGCGATCGCTTTTGCGGCATTGACTCCGATCAGCAGGGCACCTACTAATCCCGGTCCTTCGGTTACGGCTATGGCATCGATATCTTCATATTGTACATCCGCCTGCTTCAGCGCTTCCTCAACAACAAGGGTAATTTGCTCCACATGATGCCGGGACGCAATTTCCGGGACTACTCCTCCAAATCGTTTATGGCTTTCGATCTGTGAAGCCACTACATTGCTGACTATTTCCCGCCCATTTTTAATAATAGCTGCAGCGGTCTCGTCACAGCTTGTTTCAATTCCTAAAATTATTTGGTCTGTTTTCACTATATATTCACCCACATTACCATAGCATCTTCCTGGTTATCCGTATAATAATTTTTCCGGATGCCTCCCCTTTGAAATCCTAGTTTCTCATAAAGGGATTGAGCAACAATATTTGTTACTCTGACTTCAAGCGTCATAGTAATTACATTCATTCCTTTTGCTATTTCCATCATTTTTCTCAGCAATGCTTCCCCAAGCCTTCGTCCCCTATACTCCGGCAGCACTGCAATATTAGTAATATGCGCTTCGTCTATGACAATCCAGGCACCGCAATAGCCAATAATAACACCATCTTCTTCTAATACGATGTAGACTGCATATTGGTTATGATGCAGTTCATTATAAAAGGCTTCCCGGCTCCATGGAAGGGTAAATGACTTTCTTTCTACTACAAGGATCTGGTCAATATCCTCCTCAGTCATAAAGCGAAACGACATCGTATTACCCATCGAATGATTTTCTTTCCTCATATTTTCCAAATTTAGCGCCCCTGCTGTTCAAGCCATTTAGCTTCTGCTTCAGCCAGGCGAATATAATTTGGGACGAATGTATGGGTGTTAACAGGCTCTTTTTTGAGCCCAATGTAAGCCAGTTCACTAGGTCTAGGGTTCCCAAGATGGTCCGGCAAAAAGAAAGCCTGATTTCCCAAGATATTAATTAAGGTTTCGTTATGAATGTTTACATCATTTCCACAGAATAAAATGGGCCGATCAAGTTCCTTTAGCCTGCTTGCCCAATCTGATGCCAAAATGTTTGTATCCTGCATTTCCACGGCTGGATAACCATTTTGAAACGAATATAAACCAGTATATACCTGTCCCCTTCTCGCATCAAAAAGAGGGGAAACCATTCCATCAAAATATCTCCCATTCGCCGCAAGCACTTCTAAACTTGATACGCCGGCTAATGGAATATTCAGTGTCCACGCAAGTGTCTTCGCAATAGTGACACCAATGCGGACTCCAGTATAGGAACCGGGACCGCTGGCTACAATGATTTTTTCAAGCTCAGAAGGCCTAATTCCACATTCTTTCATAAGGTTTTCTACTGCAGGCATTACCCGGACCGAATGGTTTTTTGTAAGATTGGTCATCAATTCCCCAAGAACCTTTCCACCATCAACAACGGCAACACCAAGCGTATAAGTAGAAGTATCAATAGCTAATGCTTTCATTCAAAAAACTCCTTACATAACTTCACATATCTTTCCCCTGACGGCTTTAAAACAATCCTTCTCGAATCATTATCATGCCGGTAAAGAAAAATGGTTAATAGGCTCTCAGGCAGCTGTTCTTCAATAAGGTGAGCCCATTCGATAACGGTAACTCCTTCACCCTCAAAGTATTCATCAAACCCCAGGTCCTCATCTTCATCAGACACCCGATAAACATCCATATGATAAAGCGGCATCTTCCCCTGATATTCCTTAATAATCGTAAAGGTGGGACTGTTTACATTTCGTTTAATGCCCAATCCGCTTGCCAGCCCTTTTGTAAAAGTCGTTTTACCCGCTCCCAAGTCTCCCTCCAGGGCAATGACATCGCCCGGAACCAGCTTATCAGCCAGTCTGGCTGCAAAACCCCTTGTTTCCTCTTCGCCATGGCAAATAATCTCAAAGTCATTCATTGTATCACCCATTATTAATAACCTAATTTTTATTTAAAAAACCTTAGGAAAAAGTAAATCCTAAGGGAGAATATCCATATATGTAGTTTACTCTTTTTCAGGATGATAAACAAACTATACCAAATGATAGAATGCATAGATGAAGTTTCCTGAGTATCTCGGTAATGCTTGAGTTCTTAAAGAGATCCCTGTTATTTTATTTGGCCTTTTTACAACTGCCTTGACCACCACATTTATAATAGAGCCTATATAATAAAGCCTATATTCATCAAATAGATGTTATTTATATACAAAAAAGAGGCGGAACCTCGTTCCACCTCTTGCTGATTGCGGGGACAGGATTTGAACCTGCGACCTTCGGGTTATGAGCCCGACGAGCTACCAGACTGCTCCACCCCGCGACGATAATAACAAATTTATTTGGTTTATGAGCTATGTCTTTCTTGGACTGTCCCGATTCTCTGAAGCTTATTCAAGCAGCGGTTCGATCGGTACAACTCGCAGCAGATTCGATGAAGCATTGCCCGTTGCTCCACCCCGCGACGATAATAAATATAATTTATGCCTGGCAACGTCCTACT
>NZ_PGVF01000001.1 GCF_002860285.1 Bacillus sp. M6-12 | reverse complement strand
ATTGGAAGCTCCTTGGAATGAAGTGATAGCGAAAGCACCTAATCCAATAATCAAACCAGCAACGATAACTGTTTCAATAGACACATATCCAGAACTTTTACGTAAAGCATTGATTGTTTTTTGCATGATTATTTTCCTCCTTAATATAATGATGAAATATTTTTATTATAGATAAACTGCAAGTAGAAAATTCTATTCTACGTTATTACTCAGTAGCTTGTGGTAAGTTTTCGTAGTTTGTTTGAACTGCTTTTACTTGGTCAATAGCAGTGTCACGTACACCGTTAGAAGCCTCTTGGAATGAAGTGATAGCGAAAGCACCCAATCCAATGATTAAACCAGCCACGATTACTGTTTCGATAGATACATACCCTGAATTTTTTCTTAATGTGTTCATTACTTTTTGCATGTTATTTTACCTCCTCAAATTTTTATACTTTATTGATTTTATAATTTACTCTACCTTATCTTTTTCTATAACTCTTAGACGTTTTATAGTTGCTTTATCATAAACTGGTCAAGATTTTTTAAAGAATAATGTAGATACTTTATTATAGAAATAGTAATCCGACATATTCTTTCATTTACTCTCTGCCATTTTATTTTTTAAGAGATATTGAATGTTTTTTGGTGAGTATTTTGTTTTTATTATCATATACACTTCATTTTTCAACATTCCGTTTTATGTGCTTTGACTTGTTTAATAGTTTCATTATCATAAAGGGATTTGTTTTTCGTGTATAAGTTTGGTTTATTTAATACTTCTGTTATAATGATAGACTTTTAAACCTTTATTATTCCTATATTCAACCTAATATGTGTTTGACCCCTGTTTCATAGTTATATAGATATTTATCTTTTTCTCCTACTTATTTTCCTGTTATTTTTCTATTCCATTTTTTAAAAATACCTTTTAAAAACAAAAAAAAAGAAGAGATTTCTCTCTTCCATTTCTTCTATTTCTTATTTTCCTGAACGACCATTTAACAATTCAATGCTGTTAAATCTGTCTTCAACGGTACTTACTGAAGTTTCTACTTGTTCTGTCCCTGCCACATGCAGACCTTGAATTGCAAAAGCACCAGCTCCTACAACAAGTCCACCAATAATCACCACTTCGATAGAGACATAACCATCATTCCGTTTTCTTAAAAAATTCATCAACTGATTCAAAAATATCAACCCCTTTTCGATATATTCCGCACCCATTTCATCTTTATTATATGCGTTTCTATCTACAAAAAAAGGGATTCTTAGAATCCCATTCCTGCTCTTGTAAAGATTTCGATACCGAATACTGCTAAAGGTACAAAACATAAGAGAATGATAGCAATAAAAGGAATTGCGATGGTACTTTGAGAATACACCAATCTTGAAAGGTCTCCTCTACGCTTCACAGCGTTGTTCTTTTCAATGATTTGTTGCATATTGTTCTCTAACAAAGTGATAGAGTCTTCTCTTGAATACTCTCCCATTTCCTTTAATACATTAATTGTTTCTTTGAAACTTGTTTCTCCAAAACTATCTTTAATGTAATTCAATCCATCTTCTTTATTACGGATATACATACGGTATCCAATATCGAAAATTCCTTTATAGCGAGTATTGATTTTTGATAGTGCGAATAACACTTCGCTAATCGGTTTTTTAGAACGTAGCATTAGAATAATAAATAACTGCACAACTGGAATATCCTTTAAATGCAAATGTTTATAAGCCTCTGCTCTACGTTTCAAATAGAAGTCAGGAACTAATGCCATACATAAAAGAATGATAAAAGCCATTATTTTTGCATTTGCATTAGAAGACTGCTGTCCTTGTGAAACTAAACCTGCAGAATCTACGTTAAATAAAACTTTCGCAAACCAGTCTCCATTACTCATAATAACTAAAATGAAAATGAATAAAACAATACTTGACATCATTACGCCCACTTTTAACGCAGTGAAACTTCTGACATTAAACAAGTGTGTAAGGTTTGCTTGTGCTAATTTGTTTTTCAAATCTTTTGTTTTTGGATGCTCTTCTTTTTCATCAATAAACCAAACAAAAGGCATATAGTATGAATACTTATATAGCTTGTTTGACCATTTTGATTGAAATGGTGTATCAATCTTAACTTTTTTGGTCTCCACTCTAAATGAGTTGAGGAGACCAACAGCTAAGACAAGGGCAACAAAGAGAAAGATATAAACTAATGTACTCATGTTTTATTTCCTCCCTTTCTTAGACGATAGTTTAATGTTAATCATTATCGTTCCTACGATAGAAGCCATACCAACTACAAAGCAGAAAATCCCTGTCATGCTACCAAAGAAAAATTCTTTCCCAATTGGGTTGAATACGATATTGGCAAATCCACCGACAAACGCAATGATAGCAATGGCATAGTTTAGAACAACACCATACTTTTTATCTGTAATACCAGCATTTTTTAAAGAGTTCTCTTTTTCAATGATAGTAGATAAATGACGAAGGTTTAAGATAACATCTTCTTTCTTGGTTTCTTCTTTATAGCTTAATAGGATAAACACTAAAGAATAAACCCAAATATTATCCATTTCGTCTGCAAATTCCATGAATGCTTTTTCTTGATTGTTTTCAGATAGCATTTTACGTGCTAATCGTTCAAACTTAGACTTTAATGGTTCTTCGACAGATTGAGAAGTTTCATAAACAACTGATTTTAAATCCCCATATTTAGAGAACACTTTGATAATCGTGTCAATTACATAAGGCAATTGTTCATCTACTTTTTCATTCACATCGACAAGAAGCATTGTCATGATTTTATTTGCAACCCAAATCAATGAAATAGGAGCAATTACACCTAAAAGGACTTGTTTCATGCTGATAAAGTACAAGAAGATAGCAAGAGCTACCGCCATAGTCCCATAAAAGACTAAAGCGGAGTATCGCTCTTTATTTCTTTCACTTAAAAAGCGTTTTATGGTGTTATCATATTTTTTGAAAAACTTGTTGTTACGGATAATGTCTTTCCGAAACTTTTTATTTCCGAGTCCATATAATTCCTTTTCTTTCTGGTAGTCTGTGTACACATCCATCAAAAAGACAATTAAAATGAAGAATAGAACTCCTAAAATAACATTTAATGCAAATGTTGGTGTAAGAATGATATCCACCTCCTCTTTTATAGTCAACTATAATACTATTATAGTATATAGTCAATGTTACAAGTCTTTTAATTGGGACATAGGCACTCCATTTTCATTAAGTCTTTTCTTTAAGTCTTCACTTAATTTATTTCCTGTTGCTACATAGCGACCTTCTAACGGATTTTCAGGGTCAAAATCCCATTTGTATAGGACATTCATTCCTGCGAAGTTCCGCTTTTCATCAAGAAGGATTTCAGAAATAGACTTAATTCTGATTTTGTCTCCTACTTTTCTCATGATAATAATAATATCAATAGATTTTGATAGTTTATTTTTGATATATTCACTGCTTTCATTTGCACTTTCCGCAGAAGATAAGTACATGTCCACACACATATCTAAGAATGATTCGTCATCCAATGCGTGAGCAGTAAACATATTTCCTTTTGTTTTTAAGTTTGCTTCATACACTTGTTTAAATTCGCCACCACGAGACTCTGGAATGATAACCCTGGAAGCAGTGGTACGAAGAGAAGCACGAATTTGTCTATCGAATGTAAAGCCTTTTTCTTCGTCTACATTCAAGATAGCCACGTCATGTCCTTTAAGAACACGCTGAACATCTGTTTCAGATACAGAAGCAATAACAACTTTTCGTTCAATAGGCTCTGTATAAGTTAATAGGAAGTTGATAAAGGTTGTTTTACCAGTACCCATTTCCCCACCTATACCAATGTTGGATTTACCTTTCACCAACACATCCATGAGCTTGTCAATCTGATTATCTACTGTTCCAGATTTACGCATCATGTCCAAACTTGGTAGGAAGTTAGAGAATTTACGAATATTCATAATGTAGTTCTCTGACGCTTCTGGAATCAGAATGTTTACCCTGTCTTTATTTGCTCTTGTTGCTTCAACAATTGCGTTTTCCACAGAGTTTAATTCTTTTTTGTTAAATTCCACTGCTCTTGAAAATACACTTTTCAATTCGTCTAAGTTTCTAAATTCTTTGTTGAACTTGTACTTTTTCCCATCCTTGATATAGTAAATATCACTTTGGAATCTTGGGAATACTGATGCATTAACCATGATTTCCCCAACTTCAATGTCGTCATCCAATTCTTGAATAATACCCATTCCGTAAAGGTTAGAATACAAACTATATACATAACTCTCTACTTCTTCAGGTTTTAGAAGGTTAGAAGAAACAATGATGTTACGGATTTTTGATGTAACATATAATCTTGCGTTTTTGTCCATCGTAGCTTTTTTCAGCATTTCCGTATGGTTTGTAATTTCAGTAGGTGTTCCAGAAGGGAAATCCATTTGTTGTTTTACCATGTTTTCAAGAGTCAACTCAATATCGTTGTTTTTCTTTTCTACATGAAGAACTTCTCCATCCTTACTTAAATCAATCGCATTTTCTTCAAGGACATTTCCTTGTAAGTCTTTATAGACCAAAACTACTTCACCGTAGCTTTTTTCAATAACAACGAATGTGTTTAAATCCATTTCGTGTCGTTGAAGGACTTTTTTGTTTCTATCATGGATTTCTAACACAAAGTCCGTTTCTTCTACGTCATAAGCCAGTCCAATCAAACGATAAGGAATCCCTTTATCTTTGACTACGATTGGATTTGGATTAAAGTTTAACATAGTGATTTTCCTCCCTTCTTACAGATTTTTTACCATATTTGTAAACACTTCTTGATTTTTGCTCTTTTGTTTAAAGAATTTAACAGATTGATTTCCATTTAAATCAAGATTATCAATTGCACTGTCGTCATATTCAACTAATCCAATTACTTCTAATTCACTATCTTTTACAAAGTTAGTAAGGTCAGAAGAGCCAGAAGTGTGCATATTATAAACCATTTTTACTGAATCTGTTGTTTTCTTGTATTGATTTACAATACCTAATGCACGAAAAGCACTTTTAGCGTTAGCCACGTTATTACGTGAAACCATTACTACTGAATCTGCTTCGTGGATACCGTAAACTGTACCAGCGTTATCAACTTCTGGTGATACAACTGCAATTACATAGTCGTAAACATTCTTTAAATGCTCGACAATCGCTTTCATGTGTTTTTCTGTAAAGACTTTATGTTTGCCAATTAATTTTGTTCCTTTCAAGACTTCTACATTGTTTTTCATCATAACCATGTTTTCAACAAATAGTTCATCCGTTAAAAGGTTTCCATCAATCTTGTCAATCAAGTTGTCAATTCCATGAATTTCATCATGATTTGTCAGAGCATGAGCTAAATATGGTTGCTTTAAGTTAAAATCAACTAATGCAATTTTCTTTGTTGGGTTTGCCACTTTCAAATAATGTGCCATATTTGTCCCTATAAACTTCGCTCCGTTTCCTGCTACAATCGGATAAACTGTAATCATTTTCGCCTTGTTTTCCATTTAAGAACAACGCCTCCTTTATTTTTCATCAATATTTTAGTTTGCTGGAACTTGAATCATTTCTCCTGCATCAAATTCTTCTTTTCCGTTATTTAAAGCAGAAATTGTTTCTTTCTTTGTTTTAAATTTCAGAGCAAGAGATTCAAGTGTGTCTCCACTTTTCACTGTATAAGTAGAAATAGCTTGTCCTTCACTTCCGCTATCATCTTGTTTAGAAGCGTTTTTTACTTCTTCGCTATCCGCATCAAATTTATCACTTGATTCAGTGCCAGAAGCAATTTTATTTGTATCTAAATCATTGATTTTAACAACAAGAATTTGTCCAGTTGTTTTCGCTACAAAGTAGTCTTTTGCTTCTTTTTCAGATGCAACCACATTGAAAGTACCATTCTTCTCTTCTTTTCCTCCACCTAAGAGAGCACCACTTTCAGCTTCCGTTTCTTTCATTACCTTTTTGTTCGCAAACAATTCTTTGACACTGACTTCACCAGTTTCTTCATCTGTTAGTTGAACATATACTTTTACGTTGTCATTAACCTTAATATCGCCAACGGAATCAGGAGTAATCTTAAGCGTTAAATTACCCACTTTGCTTGTCCCTTTTTCTTCAAGACGTTGTTTAGTGAGCGGTTCTCCTTTAAGCAATCCACCTTTCAGTTCTTTGCCAACCACACTATTTAGGTCTGAAACATAACTTGAAAGGACAGATGTGTTGTCAATTTCAAGTGGCATAAGCATATCTGCTTGAATAGCTGTATGTGCCTGAATGTCTTGCTTTGCAACATAAATTGTCACTTTGTTTGCTTGTTCTTGTTTTGGAGCAATTACATTCTCGTAAGCAAATATGCCACCAGATAGAACCATAAGACCAACAATTGCTCCCATAGTTGTTTTGTACTTTTTGTTGTTCAAAAAACGACACCTCCTAATTTAATTTAAAAATCATGATTGACTAAAGATAATTTTACACTATTCATCGCCTATAGTCTATACTATTTTAGCACAACCTCCCAAAAACGAAAGTCTAACCTTGTTCGACATCTCTTTAGTACATGATAATGAATTATACTGTTTTACACTTATAATTTATTCATGACCAAAATAGTCCATGAAAAAAGAGAGGGGTTAAACCCTCCCTTCTTTTTACAATCCTGTATATCGACTTCCAAATGGCGATTTTTCTTTCTTTATTTCTCCATATTGAGCCATTTCCTCTAAAGTTTCTTGAATCTCCTTTATAGACATGGCTTTACTCATTTTTTGATTAATTTGAGAGTGTACCTTTTGAATAGTCGTATCACTTAATGGAAGTAATTCTTTTAAGATTCCTTTTAACTTATCACTGTTATTGAAATCATCCAATTCATCGAATGGATTTTTACCATGTGGCGATTCTGTCTTTGTCGTTCTGAAACGAATATACATGGTCTTGTTTAATGTAGCAGAAGAAACAAAGGCGTTACCGCTTGTTAATTCAGGCAATCTTTTTACTTGGTCATCATTTAGATTCGTTTCTTTTTCAATCATTTCCATGTCCTCTTTGATTCCAGTTCGGAAAATGATTTTAGTGTTTAATTGTGCAGTAATGGTCGTATCCAACAAGGCTGGTCGTTGCGTACCAAAGATTTCAAATACTCCATATTTACGTGCCTCTTGTGCGATTTCACGTAATATCCGTTTCGTTGGATTAGAAGAATTGCCATTTGGGGCAAAGTTATGAGCTTCATCCATTGCCACAAAAAATGGTGGGAATGGAGTAGGCTGTTTTCCATTAGCACGTTTATTGTTGTTCATTTGTTGCCAATCTTTATACAATCTTCTTTTGCGATACATTTTCCCAATTAAATACGAAGCAATCATTCGCAAGTGTGTTTGGCTTCCACGAATAACTGCTAACTTTCTGTTAATCAAGGCTGATTCAACAGAAGATACATCGTGATTGAATAACCCTGTATTCTCTAATTGGTCAAGTCGCCAAGAAATCGCCTGAAGAGTGGTTGCCCCTGCTACTCTGTCTTTAAACTTCACATAAAGCAGAGCTACATCTTCATCTAAAGTTTCACGTTCACGTTCAGGTTTTTCCATATTTTCAAAGGCTTTTTTCAATTTGTTTATTCTACCACTTAGAGTTGTAAAGCTATCATGTTTTTCATGAAGAGCTTCAACTGCTCCCCTCATAGGTTGTGATAATTCACCTACAAATTCTAAAAGAGATAACAATTCACCCGAATTTAACTCAGCAAAATTAATCCCTACATCTTCTCCCACTTCAAACAGTTCATACTTGCTACTATAATTGAAGCGATATTTTTCCTCTAACCCTGTCATAGTTGTTGAAAAATCTAACTCAAAATGAGGGTCAAATAAAATACCAGGGATTCCTTTTTCCATAATTTCTTCACATATTACTCGTAGTCCAAAGGTCTTTCCTGAACCCGAACCACCAAATAATCCAATATGCGGATATTCTTTAAAAGAAAAGTAATCTAATAAAAAAGGCACACCATTTTGGTCAATGACTTTTTTAGCCTTCGCATTAAATAAAGGTGCTACATTCTTAATTTCTTCTGGCAAGTGTTCATGAAGGGTCTGTGTCCCATTAATCACGCCAATACTAAACCCTTTTTTGGGGGATGTATTGACTAAAAGATTCCCAATTTCTTTGAACTCTGGAATTTTTAGTTCAGAATGAGGAGCAATCGGTGTTTGATGTTCTTGAAGCATTTTTAACCGACCAATATACACTTTTACATTGTTACTTTTTTGATAATCAAACAATGTATCTAAACTTTCTTTAATGCCTGATTCGGGAGAAAAAGTATGTTCTGTTACTTTCTCATAGGCAACCGTCTCAATCACTTCCCCAACTGGAGAGGAGTGCTCATTATCATCTACAATTAAGTATTCATTTAATACAAAAGCTCTATCTAAGGAAGCCACAAATACTTCACGTTCATCTGTTTTCCCTACTACGTAGGATTTAGTCATTCTTTATCCACTCCTTTTTTACTATTTCAATTATATGACACTATTTTTATTTAGTCAATTATTTTTTACAAATAGACTTTGGTTTTATACAACATTCAAATTTTCTTCTTACTTTTCACACCGTTTTTTGTTCATCACTTTTTCAAACTTGATTCTTACTATTTCAATAAAAAAGACATAGATTGCTCTATGCCCTTTGTTTTCTATACTTTGGTAACAACTGTTCTACCATCATTAATTTTAAAGTGGTAGGCTGTATCCCCCATTTTTGCTAAGTATTCATCATGTGTAACCATAAATACTTGTCTTCCAGTATCGCCACTTACTTCATAAAGGAATTTTGCTACATTTTCAGAATGTCCTTTTGATACATATTTAGACGGTTCATCTAAAAATAATGGGGCAACATTGTTATTCCCTGTTAGTTGCAACATGGCAATAAAGGAGGAGAACGATACAACGTCAGCAACACCGCCACCTTCTTCTTCTGCAGGGTCAGCTTCTACCGTATAATCTTCGTATTTGGACTTTACGATAAAGTCTGCTACTGGTGAATTACCCTTTTCATCTAATTTAATATCCAAAGACATATATTCTCCAATGATAAATTGAAGAGCATTAGTAGAAACGCTTTGTAAGAGGTCTTTCGCACTTTTACGTGCCTCCACCGAAGCATCTTGAAGCAATATCTTTTGGATTTCAATTTCCTCTTTGTCCTTAATTAATTGCTCAATCTCTTCTTCCTTACTCTTTTTATCTTCTTCCAGTTTTTGAACAATCCCGATATCTTGACTATATTTTTGCTTCATCATTTCAAGGGTATCTTTGATAGTTGATACATGCACGTTTCTTCCACCCCTTTCTAATCTTGTTAGGATAATAACTCTAAGCCTATTTCAATTTCCATTGAGGCTTCCTTTTTCTCATTCAATCTTCTTTGCTTTTTCAATGCCTGTTTATCTTTTCCTTTTATTCGATTTGTAGGAAAACGACCATCTCCGTTAAAGTCCCAATATCGATGTTTTTGAATATATACTTTAGATTGTTTCATCTACATGTCCTCCCTTTCAGAGATAGTACGTTTTACATTAGATAGATACAAAGACCCCTATATAGAGGTCTTGTATAGGATTAGAGTAGCTTATATTCTTTCAATAGGTCGAAAGGAATCATGTCTTTGATGGAAGCTAAATTTTCTTCGATTTTCGCATCAATCTGTTCAATTTCTTTTCTACCTTCTTCAGCGGTTGTCCCTAAGTTCTTTAGCTCTTCATCCGTTTCTTTCAATTGTTGCTCATAGATACCTTTAGAAGTTAAAGCACGTTGACGCAAATCCTCCGATGCCTTAATTGCTTTCTCTGCATATTGAAGTTCATTCATAATTGCTTCTTTACTCATTGTTTTATTCGCTCCTTTTATTCGTCTTTTACGTATTCTTGAACAATTCGGTTAATCGTAGCTTTATCTACTGTTCCGAAGCAAACAGGACATTTCCCTGCTCTTTCTAAGGCTTCTTGATATAACTGAATGTCTTTTAGGATTTTATTGTTTGATTCTTTGATAGCTTTATCTTCATTTTGGATACTTTGAACCATCTTGTCCCTTGAAGAAAGAACTTTTTCAATCTGTTCTTTTCTTGTGAGAACTTCTTTTAATGTTTCAAATTGAGCTTTTAGCGTATCCACATTTTCTGTCTTTTCCAAAGTCAAACGAATGGCTCTTAGTGACTTGTTGTTTTTATCACGCTTAACTTCCAGTTCTTCTGCACGTTTTACTTTTAAGGTCATTTCTTTCTTTACATTGACCTTTTCATGAATCTCATGTAAAAGAGAAGATGCTTTATCCATTTGCTCTGTTCGTTTTAATAATTGGTTTTGAGTATCAATGGATTTTAAAATGTTTTCACGTTTCAGAATGGATTGTTCAATCGCATTACGTTTATCAAACCCTTTGTTGAGGTTATCCACTAATCGTTTAGCCTTTGTCACTTCTTCTGTTTTAGAGATAATGTTTTGTTCCTGTTGAATTTGCTTTATTATCTCTTCACGTTTGAATACTACCTTTTCAATCGCATTTCTTTTATTAATAGATTCATGTGTCAAACGAAGTTGGTCTTTTGCTTGGTCAAGATGTTTCAAAGAATCTAATGAGTGATACAAGTGTTTCAAACTAAAAGAAGTCTTTTTGTGCTTGTCCAATAGCTCTTCCAAACGGTTTCGTTTTGTTTCCTGTTCTTTCGTTTGGGAAAGCAAGTAGTAGACCTTATCTAAGTCTTTCAAGGCTTCTAAAGCCTTATCGTTTTCTGAAATGTTCTCAACTAATTTCTCACGTTTGGTTAAGAGCGTTTCAATCTTTTCTTTCTTCACTTTCAATTCTTCGATTTCTTTGACCATTTTTTCAATAAAATCAATAGATTTTTTCAAGTCAGGAAGATAATCAAATTCTTTTAAGCGACTATCTGTTTTTGCTAACACTTCATTAGCTGTTTTGATTTTTTCATTGCTTCGCTTGTTTTCAGAATCAATGTCCCGAATTACCGCATCAGCATATTGAGTACCGTAAATTCCACCAATCATTTTTGCCTTTTGTGGGGAAGAGTATTGGTCTCCAATCATGAACCAACCTGTACCTTGTTTTAGGAAGTTAAGATTGAATTGCAAGTCTTTATCAATATTAAGCTGTGTAAAGCCTAACAATTTCTGAATTTCAGGAAGAATTTTTGTATTGTTAAATTCCACTTCACCAGTATTAGGGTCAGTAACTTCATACCCATTCTTTCCACCACGTTTAGCTTCAATATATCGGGAAATAATATAACCGTTGGACAAATAAATGGTTACTCTTGCATAATCCGCTCCAATACGGATAATTCGTTTTCCTGCTGGTTTATTTTCGTAAATCCAATCAAAGGCTCGTAGAACACTCGTTTTCCCTTGTTTACTTTCTCCTACAAAGACGTTAAATCCGTCTGAAAAATCAAGTTCTGTAAATTCGTGAGATTGGAAGTTTTCCAAAATGATTTTTGTTACATAGGCTTCTTTTACAACCCCATCATCAACAGCTTTCATAGTAGCCATTTTTTCACTTACACGTTGAACTACTTTGTCCTTAATAGAAACAGGTAACTTACGATTATCAGCCAAATCACGAATGATTTCATTAATATCCGTTGCTTTTTTAACCCCTGCTTCACGAACTGCTTTCTTAAACTCTTCTAATCGAGCTTCTTTTTTCTTTCGTTCTACTATTTTTGTTCGGTTTAAGACCATGTTTCCATCTACTGCTGATTTCAACGGAATTTCTTTTAGTTGCAGTCCATGTTCTTTCGTAATATCAATCAGTAAAACTTTCACCTTTCGGTTGATTTCCTTCAAGTCATTCGATAAGCGTGGAATCGCACCAGGATTTACAAAGTATTTCCCATCTACCTCTGTAATCGGGAATCCGATATGGTCATGCCCTGTAATGGTCAAGTCTGCTTTCGTATGCTTGATTTGGTCAACAAGTGTGTGACGGAATAACTCACCTTTTGATTTATCTGTTAAGTATCCATGCACCATATGAATATGGAAATCTCCTAATTTCTCTTCGACAACATAATCACTGATGTATTCAGGGCTATCAATATCTAAATGATAATGTGTTCCAGTTACCGCAATTTTTAATCCGTCTTCGGTGAAGAAGTAGAAAGGGTTCTCCTTTGTTGCAAACTTCATCAACCCGATTTTATTAATGAAACCGATTGTGGTTTTTGGAAGTGTTTTTAGATTGTTTCCGAACAATTCATGATTTCCTGCGACACCAATTAAAGGTGTGTAGTTTTTCAAGGATTTTAAAACTTCTTCTTGGTCATAAGGTTCACCAGAGGTTAGTTTCGATAAAATATCAAATATATCAATCCCTGACCACATTTCCATTACTTCTGCTACATAATCAAGAGGAGGATTTGGCGTATCAAAAAAATCTCCTGGTTGCAGAAATGCACTTACTTTGTGTTTTTTCCCTAATTCAATAATCTCCATCGTTTTTCGTTTCATCGTTTCTCGAAAATCGTCTAATCGGTTTTCGGGAGCAGTGACACGATAATGCTTGTCTCCAAAATATAGAAATTTCATATTGGATATTTCACCTACTTTCTTTTTAAATCGAAAGGTTTAACTCCTTCAAATAAGAATCAAATTGAGAAGTGTCAAACTGCTTCATTTCCATAGATTGACGAATTGTTTCCAGTACACCCTTCAACGTCAACGCCCAAACCTTTTCTTTTCTAAAAAACCAATTATCGCTTTCCTCAAGGTTGTTATCTATAATCACAATTTTGTAATTCATCTTGCTTTCTTCTTTGAAAACTTCAAACATTTGCGGAACAAGTTCCTTATTCGGTAGGTTTTCAAGAATTTGCTTCACATGGTCATTTTCATACCAAATTTGAATGGTGTTTCCTTTGTATCCCAAATGTTCTACACGAACCTTTTCTCCATCGACAGTAAATGTTTTTCCGAACATGTTTTTGTTTCGTAGAAGCTCTTCAATTGCTTCTCTTTTAATTAACCACGTATTACCGCTCTTTTTTATATCCTTTTGACGAAACAAACCATCTTTAATCCAAGTACGAAATGTGCAATCTGCTACATCATACTTTTCAGATGCTTCCTTTGTTGTCAGGACTAAATCTAAAATATCTGCATCCCTATACAGGGTTTCCTTTGGCTCTTGATTCATGTCTTCTCTCTCCTGTATTCAAATTCATAGAGTATGTCATTTCAAAAGCCTCCATGTCTTATTCGTTTTTTTGTTGGATTTGTATATCTTTTATTATATAACGAATTCGTTATGATGTCAATTTTATTTTACAAAACTCTTATTCTATTCTATCTTCATGTTCTTATTACATATCTTTTATCTTCATAAGATTTGATATTTCACCCTACATATATCTGAAGATTTTATAAAAAAATAAGAGTAAAAGTGAATGTGATTCCCAATAAGTATGATTTATTCATACCTTTTTGTTCGATTGTGAAACTTAATTCTTCCTTTTACCCTTATTCTTAAATTTCTATTATTTATTCATGAAGAAGTATGAACAGTTCATACTACCTTACGTATCGACAGAGGTGCTGTACAGCATTTAATAATTCCTCACCAGCCAACATTCCCTTTTGGTGAGTGACGTGCATAAAGTCTTCTGTGAAACTTTTGTGCCTTGGTGCAAACCCATGAGTTGTTTTGCGTAACATCTCTAAGTCCATATAAGAATCTCCTGCACTAATTGTAAAATCCCAACCTTGCTGTTTGATTAGAAACTCTACCGCATCTTCTTTTCGTACATAGTCTGGAAGTAAGTAGGCTTTTCGTGAGTTGATATCCATTCGGTATCCTTTCTTCCGTAAAGAAAGATTTAATACCTCTAATGATTGTCGAACCTCACCTGTCATTTCTTCAAATTTGACCATCAAGTAAATGTCTTCACGATTAATGATGTCTTTTAATCCTTTATCTTCAAACATATAACGTATCGTTTGTTCCAATTGAGAGGCAGTTAAGGTGTGTTCTTGACGTTTCTTGTTGATATGGTCTTCCCACTCTTTTAGTCTTTCTCCGTTGTGATAGATATGTGCTCCATTATCACAAATCATCCATTCTGGAAGGGAATCTTTAATGAATCCCACTCTTGTCATGGTTTCCCACGTTCTTGTGCTTACAGGGATAAAAATACTTTCATTCTTTTTAAGTTCTTGAAGGATAGAGAAACCCTCTCTTGTCATATAAGAAATAGGCTTTCCATCTTTCTCCTCAACCAACAGACTGTCGATTCCTTCTTTTTGGAACTTCTTTGAAAAAATCAAAGTTCGGTCTAAGTCGGAAAAGAATACTGGTGTCTCTTTTGTTTCTCTCATATTCATTACTCCTTTATCAATCCCATGCAAGAGTAATTCATATCTTTAAAGACTTCGACTGAAACATTACGGTCTTTGGCTAACATAAGAATATGCTCTAAGTGAGGGTTATTTAGGTCATCCACAAGAATCTTCCAAGGTACTCTACGAAGAAGAACTCTTGTTGTTTCTCCAACACCTGGTTTGATTTTGTTAATATCTTTGATTCCGAACTTTTCTTGAATGGACAATACTTCCTTCATTCCTGAATTGACCACTTCACCTTTTTCCAAATCTACTGTTTGGAGATATCGGAAATAGCGTGATACTTCATGGATAAAGAAGAACGACACATCAACTTTTTCCCATTCTTCATAATATTTAGCTCCATGATAATCGTGTTCTCCAATAACATCGTCACGATGGAAAGTTCTACTTACCAATCCGCTAACCGTTGAGTTTAGACAAGCAGAAGGAATTAAGAAGTCTTCTCTTGTTCCATAAATGGAAGTCGCTTGTGAAGGGTCAGCCAAAACCGCCAATTCCCCATCCAGTTCCACATCATACTTCTCTTTGAAGTCTAATACTGCTTCTTTCAAAACATTATTGATAGCTCCTTTTCCTGTCCAACCATCAATGAATTGAAGGTTCGCAGATTGGTGCTTATTCACGATATACGCTACTGCATTTTCATCAAATCCTTTTCCACGAATAATGGAAATGCTGTAATGAGGAGCAAAAATACCATATTTAAATTGAATGTATTTTTTAATCAAAACGCCAATTGGTGTACCAGCCCTTGCTAATGAAACCAAAATGACATCTTTTCCTTTTTCTTTCACAATAAGCTCTGCCACATTCGCTACGTGTTGAGCAATCGAAAGAGCAGAAGCAGACAATGACTTGTAGAATAGATTCAAGTATTCCTTGCTTGGATAATACTCTTTTGGAAGCATTTCAGAGTAATGTACGCCTTTAGAAATATTCGCTTCCTTTTCCTCTGTATTCATTTCTGATACTTTATCACTTACGTTTTTCATAACAAAGATACAATCATGCTCTTCATAACTACTTGGCATATTTGGTTCTTGTAGATGTTTTACTTTATCTAAAAATGCTTGATTCACTTTAATTTCCCCCTTAAACCATTACAAAGGTAATGTGTTCGATTCCTTTTGAACGGATATTTTTATAAATAGATTCAACTGTATCTTGGTTCATATTGTTTTCAACAAAGAAGAATACTTCATCAAAACCGCTATCCTTTAGATTGTAAAGGTAATTTACCACTCCATTTTTTAGTTCGTACTCAATACGGTCATGAACTGGATACCCTTCTTCTTGTGCTACATAGATAGGACTTCTTGTAGAGGATTTATAAGCTACTCCTTCGCCCATATAAGCAGAGATACGTGAAGGAACATACATAAACTCCCCATTTCCGATAGAAAGGGTTTTATTACCCTTTCGTAGTTGCTGAAGGTATCCACCTATTTTTTTCGCTTCTTTTTCAATCACTTTCGCTTGTTCAGAAGTAACGCCAAATCGACCAGTTGTTAAGAGTAAACTATCTCTTTCAATCAAACCTCTTTGAACCGCTACTCTGTCTTTCATTGGGTGTACAATCAATCGGTATCCCTTAACGTCTTCGATATCAATTTCTGATTCTTCCAATGCTTGTTTTTCAAATACTGTATTATTCTTTAGTTCTACACTTCCTCGCAATAGAGAAAGAACGTCAATTTCTAAATTCAGTTCTTGTTTGAATGTTTCATAGTTTTGTTCTTGCTGTTCTGTTCTCCAATCCAATAAAGACATAATCGTATATCGTTTATTTGGGTACAACTCATTTAGAGAACGGATAAGATTTAAACACGTATTTCCAGTGGTAATTTCGTCATCAATCAGGACAATATGAGAAACCTCTTCTAAGACCTCTGTATCCAACAAATAACATAAATGGTCAGTAGCATGAGAATGTTCTTCTTGGAAATCAAACACTGATTTTTTGTCAGAAAACTCTTCTCTTGTTGTGTGAACATAATGAGCATTATCAAATGCTGAAAATACTGCATGTCCAATTCCTGTTGCTGTTTCTGCAAAGCCTAAGAATAGAACCTTTTCTGAAAGAGAGTGCGTCTTATTTAACTCCCCTTTTACTTTTTCTGTCATATTTCCTGTTTTTACTGCTTCTACTAAACTATGAATATTAGAGAAATATTGATTTCCATATTTTTTAGCAAATAGATTTGATAGCAAATGACCTGATAGTTTCGGAATGTCAGGATGTACTTCCAAGTGTTTCCCTAAGAGCTTACTAACGAATAGAAAGCTCCGTTTAGGATTTACTCTTGCTCCCATTACAAACAAGTCTTCCATTTCAAACTGAAACGGATTCGCAATGGTTTCTATGTCTAATTGAACTTGATTTAATATATTAAAAGAGTTGAACGTATTCTGCATCTTTATTTAGCACCCCATAAATTTTAGATTTGTTAATGACTTTCATCGCCCAATTGTGGTGAGGCTTGATTTCATTCATTTTGTTTCCACCTTCACCCTTTACAACGCCTTTTCCTTGATTGTTCAAGATAGCCATTGCATCCATATATTCTTCATACGTTACAACTTGAAGACCGTTTACGTAGGTAATATGAGAAGGATGGATAACTGTTTTTCCAACAAAATTATTCGCTTTATCTAAAATGATTTCTTTTACCAATCCATCAATTTCTTTGCAAATAATGTCCTCACGTTGTTTCAATCCTTCAACGCCTTTTTGTTTATAGAAAGGAGTGAATCGAAGTTGAGGTTTCAACATGCGGTTTTTATCAGGGAAGTATTCCCACACTACACCTGAAATGGTATAGTTTTGACTTGCTCTTCCAAATAGATTTACAATGTCTGACATTGCGTTGCTAATAACGTGAATGTTGTAAATCGTAAAGTCGATACCACGTCTGATTCCGTAAAGACTTGAAAAGTCCGTACCACCTAAACGAATATTTAGGATGATTTCTTGGAAATTATCAATGATACCTTTGATTTTGATTAGTTCTACCATTCGATATTCAATATAGATAATTTCAGGTGTCTCCAAAATCGGCATAGCATACCATGATTCGTTATATTTCTTGTTAGCTTTCATAATAGCTTTTAGGAACGCTTCTCCATTTTGAGAAGAGAACTTTGGCAGATTGAATCCAGTCACCAATTTAAATTTCTCACCTTGTTCCAAGAGTTTAATTAATTGTTCGGGTGTTCTAACTCGAACAAAAAGAAGCGGAAGGTCGTTTTCGTTTACGTTCCCTTCCTCTACTGCTTGATTTAACAAGTCTAATTGGTGAAATAGATTTTTCTCTGCTTCTTCTACTTCTTCATCCCCAATGGAATCTTCTAAGCAAAGCACATTGGTTGTAAGAGCAGGATATTTGCGATTAATCAAGGATTCTGCAATGTCTCCCTTTGTTGCTGGTGTGTACATCGTTGCTCCTAACGCATTGGCTAATTCATCTTTTGGTGTATTTTTATTAAATTCAGTAGGCTGAATATAAAAAATTTGATTACGTTCTTGTTCTGTTAAGTGTCCGTAATGTTTCATGTTGTCATATCCTTTCTCTTTGTTTCCGTATTTCTCATAATATATAAGCTATTATATCGAGTTCGTTGCCTATTGTCAATGAAATGAAAAGAAAAAAAGAAATTATTTTTTACAAAAAAAGAAAGACTAATTAACTTAGTCTTTCTAATATTTCTTTATTGATAGTTGTCGCTATATGCTTAATAATGTTAGGCGAAATGGAACTGCATATCTTTTGCCAATTCAAAGAAGGATTACTGGAAAGAATAAAATCATCAGGGAAACTCTGAATACGCATTGCCTCCCACATACTAAGCACTCTATCCATTTCAGGGTGAATAGGTCGTGTGAAGTTCTTTTTCAAGGCATAGAATGGTTCTTCCCAACGGTCACGCTTGTAATTCGCTCCTTGTACCTTTAATTCATGTGCTTCCATAATATCTTCAATATCTTCTTCCGTACAACCAGGTCGGAAATACTTCATAATGTATTCTTCTCTGGAAGGATTTGTTTTAAAGTCCATTGGAATATGAAGTAAATCTTCTAACACATCTCTTGTTGTAACCGTCTTTCCAATCGCTTCGGGAAAAACTGGTTTTACTTTTAGGTCATTTCGGACACCAATGATAAACAGGGTTTCTTTATCTTGTGCTACGCCATAATATCGGGCATTAAGCAATTCAAAATCGACTTTGTATCCTAACTCCTTTAAGAGTTCTATCATTTCATTTAGAAATAATCGTGATTTACCAGTAGTCAGTTTTTTTTCGTTACTAATGACAAATACTTTTGGCATGATTTCTTCTATCAATCGAGCAATTTCTAAAATAAGGCTATCAGTACGTTGGTCAAAGGAAAGTTTTCGACTTTTGGAGAAAAGATTAGAAGGTGGCGAGGCATCTAAAATATCAATTTCTTCTTTTTCATATCCAATTAGATTCAGCAATTCCTCTCCTTTTACATGTTTAATGTCCTTATGAACAAATATGGTATTCTTATGATTATATTCATACACTTTTCGTACTTCTTTATGAAAGTCTACTGCAACCTTCACATCAAACCCTGCCAAATTATAACCAATGGTATTTCCACCATATCCACTAAATAAGGAAATGACGGATTTGGTTTTGGGTATTTCTCGAACCTCTCTCATTAATAGCTGTTTCATTCTCTTACGCTCCTCTCTCAATACGGTTTAAAACAGAACTCTTTTATTTTATTTAGCTTCTGTTTCTTTTAATAATCGAGCAAGTTCAATTCCGAATTGATAAGCGATAAGAGAAGGAATCCCACTGCAACGCTCATATTGGTGAGCCAATGAAACATCTTCTCCAAAATAGAACCAGTCAGGTACAGTTTGAAGACGTAAGCACTCACGAACAGTAAATCGTCTTGGTGGTGCTACTTCGTATTTATCCATTTCACGAATATCATAGTTTGCTGGTTCAGGATAAAGTGGCAACTGTCTTGCTTGACTAACAATCGTAAAGGAAGGTTCATCCCATTGTTTTTGACGATTACGACTTTTGTATCGTGGAGAATAATCCCCTTTGTAATACTCCTCTTGATTCTTGATGTCATACAAACCATATTTATCACGATTATCTACGATTTGAGCATTGTTTTTTCCATTCATACAAGAGGTTAAAGTCCATGCTGGATTATCAAATTTTACTTTTCTCAAGAATCCAGTCCTTCCACCACCTGAATAATAGGCTTTTCCCAAGAATTTTTTCTGGTCTTCTTCGGGAATATCTCTCCAATTCCCACCAGGAGGCACTTTATCAACGAAAGGAGCTTCATCATTACGGATACCATATCCCTTATGATTATTCATTCCATTAGGGTCTGGTAAATCCCCAATTGCCTGTCTTATTGTGGTTCGTTGTTCTTCTGGAAGCGGTTCTGGAAAGACAAATGTTTTATTTAAATCCTTACGTATTCCAATAGCAAATACCCTTTTGCGTAGTTGCGGAACGCCATGTTCCCACGTATTGATTAGCTTCCATGATACGTTATATCCAGCTTCTTCAAATAATTTCATGAGTTCATCAAAGAATGCCTTATGATTCTTTGTTAAAAGCCCTGCTACATTTTCCATGAAAAAGGCTTTAGGTTGTTTTTCTTTAATGATTCGATAGAAATGATACCCAAGGTCTCCCTTCTCTTTATCATTCGTTCCCTCACCCTTTCCTGCTACACTGAATGGAGTACAAGGAAATCCCCCCGAAATCACATCAGAATCAGGTATTTCTTCACTCTTTAACTTTCGTATATCCCCTAATATCGCATGATTTCCGATGTTTTGATTGTACGTATTCACTGCATACTTTTGATTATCTATAGCAAATTGAATATCATATCCAGCTAACTTAAATCCAGACGCTCCCACTCCTGCACCACTGAATAAATCCGTCATGGTTACTCCGTTTAAAGGAAGTTCTATCATCCCCCATCTATATTCAGATAAGTCCTGTTTTTTCATTTGTTATTTTTTCCTCCTTTTCTTATAAAATCCCTTATATCTGTAGGGTGAATTGGGACTCGCAACTTCTGGAAAACATAAACCTATATAGTCCCAAAAAAATATCTAAAATAAATATGAATAAGGTATGAACTATTCGTAAAAAAACTCATACGAAATGCCAAAACCTTTCTAAATAAATACTCCATTATTTGTATTTGTCGTAAAAACTTACTTAAAAAGTATGAACAACTCTTAATCAATCGCCAGTATGCGATTAAATATGAAAAATCTAAGGTCAAAGACTATTTGATGGCTAAAAAACCTGTGAAGTTCAAATACTTGAAAAACACTTCTACAGTCGAGAAGCCAGATGATTGTAATAATTGATTGTTTTCAACTGCAGTCATTGAATTTAGAACGCCACGCAATGATTTATCCTTTTCACGAATCTCTTGTGGTGTTAATCCATGTATTTCTTTTTCATCATGGTAAAGCTGTGTAAATATATCCTGTATTTTGGATTGTTCAGCATAGCACTTCTCTACAAATAGAAAAGCACCACCTTTGTTTAAGGCGTTATAGATGTTGCGAATCACCATTTCTCTTTTTTCAATAGGAATGAATTGAATCGTCAATACCGAAAGAATCAAATTGCTTTTTTGTTCAAATGTGTAATTTTCAATGGATTGATGAACAAAATGAATGTGTTCGTGGTCATGGTTCTTTTCTATTGCCTTTTGTAACATCGATTCAGAATCGTCAATGCCAATGAATGTAGCTTTTTTCTCTTTATGTCGCTGATTGATATGGAAAATGGTTTCACCAGTAGCACATCCAAGGTCATAAATAACGGTATTTGGTTGCACGAAAAAGTCTGATAGCTGTGTTATGACTTGTTGCATGGAGTCATAAAGTGGCACAGATTGTCTGACGTGATTATCAAAAACATGGGATACTTCTTGGTTGAAACTCCATTGTGATAATGGATAGATGGCTTGACTCAATCTTTCTCCTCCTTTCTCAATATGGGAAATGATTTCTCAACTATGGGATATGACTATATTATACAAACTATTAAATTTCGTTTATAGTCAATACAAGCTCAATGAAGCGTGAGTTATTTTTTTAGGTGATAAGAAGCAATAAAAAAAGCCCTGCAGTCATGCAGAGCTTTTGTTCTTGTATATGAAATGTGCCTCTCATTGAGGTCATATTTGAGCTATATAAAGCCTATCAATTCATCATTTGTTTCCAAATAACTTAGCAAAAATGCTTTTTGGTTTCATATTTTCTTTTTGTTTATCCGTTGCTTCTTTTAATGATTTCATTAATTCAGCATCTCTTCTTGCAATTTTTTCTTTTTCTTCTTCGTGTTTCTTTCTTTCTTCTTCATCACGTTGTTTTTGTTCCTCTTTAAACGTAGTGAGTTCCGAAAGGATTTTTTGTGTTCCATCTTCGTTCCAATTTTTTTGTTCTTCTCTCAACGTATGTAATTCTTGAAGCATATTTTCTTTCCCAATAGCAATTTCTTGTATCACTTCTTTACGTAATGTTTCTTTTAATTCTTCCCTATCCTTATCCCATTGAGTATGGATAGCTTCCAATACTTCTTGTCCCATTTGTTTAATCGCTTCACCTACAATTACACCTACCATACCTCTTACACGTTGATTTTCCATAAGACGTTCAGCGTCTACAGCATTCATTAAATCAGCAGTTTTATTACTCGGTTCTTGGACTGGTGATGGAGCATCTTCTTGGCTACGTAATACAAATCTGTCGTCTGTTTTTAACAGCTTAGATATGTCTTTCATAGTAGTTTTTCTACCATATTCTTGCTTTAAATCTCTAACAAATTCAAAGATTTGCATATCAATATCGTAATACATCCTCTCATTACGATTGTTTCTTTTTACATAATGAACATCAAATTCTTCTAATTGGTCTGTCCAGTTGCGTAAAGTTGGTGGTGGCACTTTTAATCGTTCCGAAGCATCTCCTAATGTAATAAATTCAACTTCCATTTTATCTTTTCACCCTCTTTCAACCTCTTATATACCTCTATGATAGCTTCAAATGGGATGATTGAAAAGAACTTTTATTCGAGTTTATTTTTAAACAGTATTAACTTTTAGCTCAATCATAAGCTATTGATAGGCAGTATATTGAAGTTGCCCTACACGAGAGGTCATATATAGATATAACTGACAACCTATTAATAGTTAGTGATGTATATTGCCCTACATGATAATTCATAGTTGGACTTAACTTATATCCTATTAATAGACTACTTCTGTATCTTGCCCTATATGAAAATTAATAGGTTGCTCTATTTTTTATCCTCTTTATAGCATATAAAAAATATCGCTCTACATGAGATATGCTATATAGACGTATTAAATAAGCTCCCGATAGGTTGAACTTGATGTTGCTCTACATGATAGTCCATAGCGAGGTAAAAAAGAGCCTATTGGTAGGCTGTAAATCATGAGATAGACATAGAGGGGCAGGATATTTGTAAACTTACTGGTTATATATTTCGTGTCCAGATTATGATAAACAAATTTAAGGATAGATTTTAATTTACCATTGGAGAGGGGTAAAGAATTAAGTAAGAAGTATGAACATTTTATTACTTTTATATAACGGAAGTTGAAAGGGTAGGGGAGGGGAATTAATAATTCATATTAGTTATGAGTAAATTATGAGTTATTCATAACTACTATATAAAGACTAAGAATTTTAAATAAAAAAGAGAAGGGAGGGGAGTACCCTCAAACCTTCTCTCTTTTATTATTGAACAACGTGAGTTTTAACGTCATCTAAATATGAACCTTTAACCTCAATTGTTACATTTTTAACGTCACACAACATTTCCCTTGTGTAAGGCTTGTCATAAGAACCATAGAATGGTTCAGTTTCAATTCTTACATTGTAGTTACCATCTTTTGTGTTTTCGTTAATATACACTTTTCTTTCAGGTTTGCTGATAACGGTTCTTGGCTCTAACTGATACGTAGTTGTCGTATTAGACCAGTGACCAGTTTGATTTCCGTTAAGAACGATAGCAATTGGTTTACCCATGTCATCTGTAAATGGCATAGTAATCTTCAATCTTGCTGATGAATCAACAGCAGTATATTTAGGAGATACGCTTCTTGCATACCAGCCATGATGCCAACCATCATTCCACCATTTCGGAGTATCATTGTAGGTGTTTGTATTGTAAGTTGAGACAACTTTCAATTCAAATCCATAACCAGCTTTGATTGTTCCTTTGGTGTTCAACAAGTCAACCCATCCACCTTGTTTATCAGTAGTGAATTTACTTCTGAAGAAAATGTTTTTGATTTCTTGTCTTTCATAGAAGCTAACGGTTGGATAAGAGTAATAATAGTCAGTTTCTCTATGTGTATGGCAACCGTCATCTGTACAGTGTGTCCAAGACCAACCATATGAATCTGTTATTGTGAATCTTGTGTTCCAGTTGTTAGATTTATCTGCAACTACACAATAGAAATCATCTTGACGATTTTTTTCTACATTCACTTTATCCCAACCAATATTATCTGTATAAGGGTCAGTTTCTTGTCCAAGAGGGTTTCTTTTTAACTCAACATATTTTCTTGGTTTAGGGTTCGCCTCTACTTGGATAATATGCTCTCCTTCACCTACGTTTACAGCAGGAAGAATGGCAGATACTTTTGTTGTACCCATTGCATCTACTGAAATCACCTCATTTGCACCAGAAATTAATTTTCCGTCAATTGTGTAAATAACAGGGATTTGTTTATCCTTCTTGTCGTAGTTGAAGTTTGAAAGATTGTAACTTACTGTATATTGAACTGATTTTTTGTTTTGATTTTTAGCCATCCAAACAGTTTCAGGTTTTGCTACAAAGTTACTTACAACAATGTTGTCAGGGTTTACTAAACAGTCAGGTTTTGCCACGTCATCAGAAGGGTCATTATTTAGCCCTTGTTTAGCCCATTTTGAAAGGATACTACCTTGGGTACATAGTTTAGGTTGTCTTGGTGTAATGGAAGCCCAAAAGAAAGCATAATCTCCTTGTTTCTTCAATACACCGTCAGCTATAGGTCTTCCTTTGCTATCATAAGCACCTTCCATTTCGTAGGTTCTGTTCGTAGTAACGGTTTTGGTGTCAGTTAATTGGATTTTTAAATCCGCACCATCAACAGGTTTCGTTCCTGCTGTTTTTGTAACTTTGTATTTTACCCACATTTCATTGTTAGGCATTACATAATCAACAGCGTTTCTATCAAGGTCATAATAACCTTCAAATTCTACACCTATGTTTTCAGGGGCAATTTCAAGAATGATAGATGCATCATCATCTGCTGTGTTGATATTGTATCCCATATCATAGAATTTTTCTGGAACGGTAGCATGGAATTCAATATACTCTTGTGGTTTTCCACTTTCAGGTACTTTGTAAGTAGAAGTATAAACAGCAGTATCACCAGAATCCAATTTATTCTCATTCGGAGAATCAGCAGTATCTACATATTTATAATCCCAATTTCCACTCCCAATTTTATCATCGTAGGCAAAATTGTTGTCTAATGTCATTTTAGTTTGGACATTTTGAACTTTATCGGGCATATTTTTTACCCAAGTTTTAATCGTATAAGTTTCCCCTTTATAAATCCAAGGGTTGCGAATTACAGGGTCATTTGCCTGAATTGCATCATAACTTGTACCATTTCTTGTTTGTTCAGCAACTACACGACCATTGCTATCAATAATTTGGTATTTGACTAAACGCAAATTATTTTGTTTAGGTGGGGCAGTAATCAAGGTTACATACCATTTAATTCCTCCAGATTCATGCCAACCAAGCCATACACCAGTTTCTTCTTCAGGGTTTGTTAATGGGCGGAAAATATTTGCCCAATATTCTGCATTTCCTTGGTCTTTAAATGCTGGATAGTCTTTAAAGAAGATATCTTTTATCCATCTTACTTTTTTTGAATGAGCATTTAAACTATCGTTAGCGTAACCAAAGGTATTGATACTTTTTGGTAATTCCCATCCTTCCCATACCCAATCTCTTCCAGACCAATATTGACCAGCTTCAGCTTTTGTTCTAACTCTTTCTAAAGCATTGGATTGTGCATCAGCAGGGAAGTAAGGATTACTAACTACTGTACCTTCTGCGTTGTAACCAATGAAACGCCATTCGTATTTTTTTCCTTTATACGTTCCATATTGAATGGTTTTTGTACCAGAGTTATTTCCATAATAATCGCCAGTCCAAGGGTTACTTGCTCCATATTTTAGATTGAGCGTTCCTGGAAGAAGGTGGTCTCCACCATTACCTCTTATCGTTTGACGATTTTCAAGCATTCGACCCATATCTGTTTGAGCTAATGTTGGGTTTTTTTGTGGTACAATCGAATACCATATAAATCCTCCAGGATACGAACTATTCTCTGGCCAATACTCTTCACGATTCATTTCAATTCCTAAACGATTATAATAATCTCCTTGTTCGCTATTGTAGTTCGGATTGAATTTGTATTTGATTATTGTATCAGTTCTTTGGTCTACAAGAGTTGGAATAATTCTATTATTTTCACTCCCATTCCCATTACCAAAACCCACAGCTTCAGCATAATCAGTTGTCATAACTAAAGCACTACTGATTAAAGTCAGTCCAATTATTGAAGACGTAGCAGTTTTTTTTCTGATTTTCTTCATACTCTCTGATTTCCCCTCCTTTTTAAAAAAGATAAATTATATAGTCAATATTATATTATATTTGACTATATTGAAATTAATTATTGGTTCTATCTTGTTTTAGATTTTTCTATGTATCATATACACTTTTTTTGATGATTATAAAAAATAAACAAAAAAGCCAAGAGAAAACTCTCTTAGCTTTTTTAAATGAACTATTAAACTTACTTACGACCAACTTTAAGGTAAACTGTTCCAGTAGTAGCATCGAATCCTGCTTCTACTGTTCTACCATTGGCAGTAAAGGTGTCTGGAATGTCATTACTGTTGAAATAATTCCATACACGATTGGCATCACTTCCAAAGTACAGTTTAAATAATTCCTTTGATACGATTGGAATTCGGTAAGAGGTTGCTAAACTCTTGCTTGTCCAGAATTTCCAAGTTAAATCAACTTCATAAGGGGAATCAGGACTTCGTTCAATTACATACATTGCTCCTGGATATTCAGGAAGACTGTATTTTGAACCATCATCTCTAAATCCAAGTTCATTTTTCAATGTCGCTAAATTTGTAGCATGATTTGGACTCCAAGCAGATTTTAACACTGGAGCTACCCATTCACCTGTACTTGGCTGACTTGGTTGAGTCGGCTGTTTAGGAGCAGGTTGAGTTGGTGCTGGTGCTGGTGCTGGTGCTGGTGCTGGTTGACTTGGTTTTGACGGTTTTGGTTCAGGTTGCTTTGGCTGACTTGGTGCTGGTTGTGTTGGTTCTGATGGTTTTGGTTCTTCTTTAGTTGGTGCTGGAATTGTACCAACATAAATCACTGTATTTCCACCTTCATTGACAACCTTTACTGGATAAGTCATTCCTTTGGAATCAGAAAGAAATTCAACAGGAACATACACTTGTCCATTTTTAAAAATCGCCTTTGCATTAACAGGAACAATTACTTGGTTCAATTGTTTTGTTTTCAATGGAACAATTTTACCGTTAAAAATAGCTCTTGCTTGATTCGCCTTCACACTAACCACAGTACCATTTTTCTGTTGAATGACTACCTTTTGTTGATTAGAAATAGAAGTAACTTCATCTCCCATCTTTTGAGAAATTTCATTTAATGGGACATAAGTATGTCCATTTTGGACAAATGGAGCATTTCCAGTATTATCACCATTCACTTTCACTACATCAGCAGTTCCAGAGAACGATAGATAAGAAATGACCATTATCATAGCCATAATGACAGCTACGACTTTAAAATTGAATAGATTTTGCAAGTTAGATTTTACTCGCATGTGAATCCCTCCTTGATTATTTGGTTGCTATTAAGCAAACGCCTTGTTTATAAAATACTTTTTATTATAGATTCTTACAGTTTGTTCTATAACTGTAAAAGCCTTTAAACACTTTGATTTAATTGAGTTAAAAATCAAGGTTCAAGGCAATATGTATTGCCTATAATCAATATATCATCTATTTAGAATTTGGTCAAGTATTTTTTACAAATAAATATAAATTTGATATCTTCGATTTGTTTTTGTAAATTTATTTTTATACAGAAAAAGCTAAGAGAAAATTCTCTTAGCCTTTTAAAATCAACTATTAAACTTACTTACGACCAACTTTAAGGTAAACTGTTCCAGTAGTAGCATCGAATCCTGCTTTTACTGTTCTACCATTGGCAGTAAAGGTGTCTGGAATGTCATTACTGTTGAAATAATTCCATACACGATTGGCATCACTTCCAAAGTACAGTTTAAATAATTCCTTTGATACGATTGGAATTCGGTAAGAGGTTGGTAAACTCTTGCTTGTCCAGAATTTCCAAGTTAAATCAACTTCATAAGGGGAATCAGGACTTCGTTCGATTACATACATCGCTCCTGGATATTCAGGAAGACTGTATTTTGAACCATCATCTCTAAATCCAAGTTCATTTTTTAATGTCGCTAAATTTGTAGCATGGTTAGAACTCCAAGAAGACTTCAATACTGGTGCTACCCAACCATTAACACTTCCACCTGTACTTGGATTAGAAGGTTTAGGAGCTACGTATTTTCCCATTTTCACATACTTAGCAATAACCCAACCTTTTGTCTTCCCATAGCCAACTTGATACCAACCATTTTGAGAAGCATAAACATAGACGTTTTGATTCTTCTTCAATGTACCAAGTGATTTACCTTTAGTATTTTGAGAAGTATAAACCCTTTGGTCAGAAATCATATGTCCATCTTTATTTACCTTTACAGCAGGGGGTACATACTTGCCGATTTTTACATTTTTAGCAATAACCCAACCTTTTGTCTTCCCATAGCCAATTTGATACCAACCGTTTTGAGAAGCGTAAATATAAACATTTTGGTTTTTCTTGATTGAACCAAGTGTTTTACCTTTCGTATTTTGAGAAGTGTAAACTTTTTGGTCAATGGCAGAATGTCCGTCTTTGTTCACTTTAACAGGTGGTGCTACATATTTACCCATTTTAACATTCTTAGTTGGAATCCAACCTTTTTTACTTCCAATCTTTACTTGATACCAGCTATTTTGTTGACCATAAACGTAAATGTTTTGGTTTTTATTTAATGTACCAAGTGATTTAGATTTTGTACTTTGAGATGTATAAACCTTTTGAACCACTGTTGAATGTGCATCTTTGTTTATTGTTGTATATGTTCCAGAAAACGAAAGATACGAAATGACCATAAACATTGCGATAAGAACCGCAATTACCTTGACGCTCAACAATTTATTGAGCAAATTTGATTTTCCTTGCATAAAAATTCCTCCTTAAATACTTGTTTACTATTTTAGTAAACTCCTTATTTTTGTAACCTCATTTATTATAGATAGTTTTAGAAAATTTACTTGCCTGATTTTCACAAAACATAGAAAAAGAGGTGTATAAGGTTTGAAAGTAATATCTATTTCATATATTCAGACTATCATTGAATATTGCTGTGGTCAAGTATTTTTTACAAAAAAAATAACCCCTCTATCAAATTAATAGAGGGGAAGGGAGACTTACTCTGTTCCAGTTGTTCGTTCCATTGCTTTTACTTGAGCTTTGAATCCTTTTAAAATAGATTCAAAAGAACTTACACCGATTTTATCTCCTTTGTTTTGAACCACAATGATTTTATTTTCAAGAAGAACCAAGAATCTATCTTTGTCTTCTACTGCTTTACCACCGCTTCTAATCGCTAATTGGAAAAGAACATCACGTTGTTGCTGATACGTAATTGTACCGTCTTTGCTTACTATCATATCGGTTTCATAGAAGTAAGGCTCTTTTTCTGTTCTATCCAATGTATATTGTAGGGTTAGATTGCTTGTATTAGCAGTTTCTTGACTTGAAGTGTTACCGCTATTACCAAAGTAAGAGCTATTATCACTTACGCCACCATTTAGATTCATTCCTGAACCAGCAGGGGAAGGTTGAACTTTGCTAAAGTCATAAGGGCTTTCAGTACCATTGTGACCGTCATCATTATCTACAATTAACACTGTACAGAAAGTAGCATCATAACCTGTAACCAACTCTTTCGATACCGTTGAATTTTTACCCTCAACTGTTTTGGTGGTCACTTTGTAACACTTGCTACCAACTGTTTGATATTCATATTCCAAAGTGAAATCTTCCTCTGGTAAAGCATCAGGATTTGGCTTTGGCGTTTCTTTGTCAGGAAGAGGATATCCCACTTTATAATCTCCTGTATCTACATCAATATAAGGTGCAAAAACTTCTCCTGGAAGTCTTGACCAGTCAAACCCATAATTAGGAATTCCTTGTGGGTCATTCTTGAAGTATTCTAACAGGTTCTCTCCCATTGTTTTATCGGTTGCTTCTAAGATAGTCATATATTTATCCTTGATTTTGCCTTCTGGTAACTCAAAAACAAGAGCATGAGCTAACTTATAGTCGGGTTCTATTAAACTTTCTGTTACACGATTAATAGAAGTATCAACAAAATATAGTCCATATTTTACTTTAGCATCGTTATCTGATAATCCGTCAATCCAAAAGAACATTTCATCTAATAAATTGTCTTTTTCTTCGGATTTATACCCGCTTGACCAAGGAAGTTCAATTAAGGTGTCGATTGCTTTCTTCACATCTGCCTCCAACGCAGTCTGCTTTGCCTTATCAACAGCCTCTTTCGCTTCTTTTAATTGTTGGTCATATAGTTCATCATCTTGTGAGTAGTAAAGCGTATTTGCAATACTTTCAAGTCCTAACAAGTTTAACGTATAAGGGTTTGCTACCAATGCCACTCCTGTAACTGCTAAAGTAGCTGTTTTCCATTTCTTTTTCAATGGACAACCTCCTTTCAAATAATCTATTTTCTAAAACTTATCTATTATATACAAGTTTTATAATTATAATTTTCTTGCTCCGAATTCAGCTAAACGACCACGTTGATTTCTATTATCAATATCTAATGTGATGTGACCGATAAAATCTTCTTCTTTACCAGTTTCAATCAAATGAATCATACCATTGTTGTAACGGTTTAAGTTTCTATCATCAATTTGGTCTACGTCACCTGTTACAATTAGCTTAGAAGTGTCTGTTAAGCGTGTAACAATACTTTTCATAGTGTGGCGATTTGTATTTTGTCCTTCATCCAGAATGACTCTTTTATCGAAAATACTCATACCACGAATATGAGCGAGAGGGAAGAACATGAGAATGTCTTCATTGATTAATTGTTCTACTTTTTGGTCTACTGAAATGCGTTGAGAAGCACGATAAAGGTCTTCTTTAAAGATTTCTTCGACTGCAGAGTATAACGGTTGGAAATGTGGTTTTAATTTGTCGTTTAGACTGCCTGGATAGAATCCCAATTCTTCTTTTGAATCAATCGCAATAGTCGGTTTTGTATAATACAGTTTATTGGCTAATTTGTTGTCAATGGATGAAAAGGCGTAATCAACTGGTAAAAGAGTTTTTCCTCTTCCTGCAGTACCCAATGCTGAAACACATAACACTTCAGGGTCTAATAGCAAGTACAAGAACATTTTTTGCTCTAAATTTCGTGGGCGTAATTTCATGCCTTTGAAATTCATTTTGTCAAAATAAACAGGTAAGATTCTATTTTTCTTACAAATACCGATACCTACGTGTTGAGGATTCCATTCACTTTCCATGATGACAAATTCGTTTGGATATAAACCATATTCATTTTCGAGTTTTTCTCTATAAAGAAGTTCTATTTTGTTTTCTGGAACAATGATTTTACGGTATCCTTTATAGATTTCAGTTTTAATCATATCGGCTTCATAATCTTCAGCTTTTACGAAATCTCTTGCAAGTACACGCATCATTCTATCTCTGGAAATGAGAATAGCATTTTCATTCTTAGCACATGCAATGATTTTATAATCATTTTTGTCCATAATAAGAGATTGCTTGATTTCTTTGTTTTCAATTTTATAGCTTGTCCGAATTAGTATGTTTCCTATTTTAACTCCCTGACGAAGAGGGGATATTTGAGATAATTCATCTAATTGTTCTGCAACTTTTCTTGCATAATAACCTCTTTCAGAATTTTCCTCTTTTAGAATGTTGATTTCTTCATGAACTACCGAAGGAATAATAACCTCCTCAATATCTTGCAAATCTTGGAATTTGCTAATCCACTCAATATCATAAATAGGAATACTTGTATCTAAAACGACTTTCTTTGACAATAGAACATCTCCTCTCGATTATTGTTTATAGTCAAAATCCTGCTACTCTCATAGTAAGATTTCTTTTTACTTTATGCAATACGAAATCGGTTTAATCAGTTTGTAGAAGAAAGCAGTCATATAAATGATAGAGTGCGAATATAGATAAATGGAGTTATAATGATAGGGAAGGGGGTTAATCAAAGACAGAGAATCTATCTGTTAAAGATAATAACTATTACTTTCATTCTTTTATCTATTTAAACAAAAATAATATAAAAGATTATATAGGTATTTTTTTAAGGGTTCTTTAAAGATTAAAACCAGAAGTTTAGCAAATGGAAAACACGAAACCCCTTCATACACATGACTTAGACCTCTTTTTTACCCTCATGATTTTTTCCAAGCATTTTACACTTTATTTCTACTGTGAGTATTTTTTTTAACTATGTGAACATTTATTTTTCAACTGTGATTATCTTTATTTTTTATGTGAATATGATTTGTTCTCCTGTGATTATCTATCTTTCTTATGTGATTATTATTTTTTCTTATACCGTATTAATATTTCCACTGTGGATAGAATGTGAATAAAATGTGGATAAAAACGTGGATAAAATGAAGGGTAAAATAAAAAGACTTTGCATAAAAAAGGGGAGAGATACCCTAATCAAGCAAAATCTTTTATAGATTATCCTTTTATTTATATATTTTGAATAAAATGGAAGTTTCAGGCACGATAAATAAACGTAGATTAAGCTACATTTTGAAAAATACCTTTGATAAAGTTGTTCCGAATGACAGTCCGAATAAACCCACCGACATTGTTAATTTTTTCAGGGGTTGATTGATTGCGTTGGAAATCTATATAAATATCCAATGCCTCTATTACAAGGTCTACACCATATTCCATTGAAAGGTGAGAAAGGTCTTCAGTATCAGAATCCAATAGTTCAACAGATTCCTCACCAGCCATAAACAAGCCCCGATTCACGTCAATCATATGACCAGTAATCGTGCTCTTAAACTCTTCCTCTTTTTGTTGCTTCTGTACTTTCCCATTAAATTCATCTTTTAATGAAATAAACAAGCCTTTATCGGTTGCTTCAAAATCAAAAATGTGTTTGGTTTTCAACAACAATTCATCAATGATTTTTTTATGATTGATATTAGAAGGCATGAATCTCTTTATGTCATTGTAGCTGTAATAACATTGTTCTTTCTGCTTTAGTTCTACCTCATTGTCATATTGCAATAAAGCACGAATCGCTAATCGCATAGAGTTTACATTATCTAATGTAACAAGAGCTTCTAAGAAGTTTTTGCTCATTTGGACATAACCAGTTCCACCTTCCATTTTAGTAAGGTGGTAGTCTTCATATCCTTGAATGTCCACGCTAAATAAATCTGAACTATAATGAGTAATAGAAATCAGACCTAACTCAACAAAGCGTTTGTTGTTGTTTTTAATCGTTTTTACTGTACAATCAAATTTCTCTGCTAATTGTTTAGCCGATACAAAAGGAACAACTCCACGAGAATCCACGCCTAAAAAATGATAGCTTACTAATTGCAGAAGTTGGTATTTAGACAGTCTATTATCCTCTACTACCAATTCCTTTTTAATGTTATATTTGTGGCGTTCATTCATGTACACAACTTTAGGTGTTTTCATTTGGCGATTATGTAGGCAATTTTCCATACAGACATTTCTCTTTTTCTCCACATCAAAGCGGAATAATGGACAGTCAGTAGGGCAAGAATCAAAATCTATTTCTTCTACAATCATTTCCTCTTTGTAATTTTGACATACTCCTGCTACCATGACTAACAGCTTTTTTCCAACCTTGCCAATTTCTTTGAATGGAATCTCTTTCACCAATGAAAACACCTCCTCATTTACTAAATAAATTTATTAAAACTCTCAAAATTCATTGTAGTAGATATCCTTTTCTTTGTCTAAACAGCAAAAATATGTCACAGAGTACGGATAAAAATAGACTTTGGCTAAAAAGAAGTTGGTATAGCACTCTTTGTTATTTTTTTCTATCAGTTTGTCACAGAGTACGGATTACGATAGACAAGAAGGAAAATCCATTCACATCAAGACATTAAAGAAAAAACAATGGAAATATGTTGATTCAAGAAAAGAAATTCATCTTTTTTCAAAAAGCAAAAATTTTTTTGTGTTAAAAACTCCACACAGTACGGAACTTTTTAGACTTTGAAGCAAATTTTATCAAAATATGTCACAAAGTACGGAGATTAATCGACAAGCAATCTCAAATATAAGGGAATTCAATTCTTAAAAAATTAATTAAAAATTTTATGTCACACAGTACGGAAAAAAGATGACAATGAACTTAAACTTACTTCTGATAAGGTTTTTATGAAAGTTCGAGTGTTTTTTTTATATAATAATTTCCTTTTTTAAAATGTTGTTTGGTACAAATACCTATGAAAATTTGCAAAAATTCCACATAGTACGGAGAAAAATAGACAATGGCTGAAATCTGTCATAGAGTACGGAACTTTTTAAACTCCCGACAGAGCGGTATGTCACAAAGTACGGAACTATTCAGACTTGGATTCATTCAGAATTATTCTATTAACTATTTCATAGAGGGAAATACCTAAAAAATCTATTTCCAGCTTATAGAGTATCCATAAAGTCGGTGTTATAATGTAAGAAAATAAGCAGTAAAGAGGTGGGAAGATAGTGGAATTATCCAAATCTCTTGTATTAGATATTACTCAATTTATTCATGATAAGTTTTACGATGTGTATAAAGAATATATACAAGAAAAGAGAGACAACGATTTTCAAGAATATCTTGAAGAAGTAATGGCAGAAACATGGAATGAGATTTTTAACTTAATAGAGATAACCGATGATTATTTGTTACAAATTAAACAAAAAAGATTACTGAATAAAAAACGGTGGGTAAAAAAAGAATTAGAAGACGTGAAAGATGATAATAAGAGGATAGGCTTTAACAAACAAGTGCTACTGACTGCACGTTTATTTTATGAAGAATTTCAACAAAATGAGATTGCTTGTTTATCTGCTTATGAATATAAAACCTTTAAAGAATATAAAAAATCCAAAATAGAAGAACTTGTGAAATGGAGAGATGATTCAGAGACTTTTGTTTGTGATTATCTCTATTTAGAAAGCAAGAAATGGAATCAAATAGAAATTTCTTTGAAAAATGATATACGGTATCTCATGATTAAAGAAGTAAAAGAAAGATACTCACAGGATACTGGAAATGAGATTCTTTCTATACCGAACACTATGACCAAAGTCCCTTATGACTGGTCAAATAAAGCTCGTTTGAATGATAGTAATATTGTAAAAAAGATAGTAGATGGAAAAGAAGCGGATTACTTTCGGGATGTTCGCATATTAGATGATAGTACCGTATTGGAATCGCACTTAGCAGTAGAATCTTTAAAAGAGGGATTATTGAAAGCAAGTTTTAAAACATTAAATTCTACTGACCAACGAGTTCTTTTATATCTGATGTCCATTAAGGATGAAGAGTTTTATCGAACAGGGAAAATGGTTGTTAGAATAGGAGATATTGTACGTGGTATCAATCTAACAGACGGTGAAAAAAATTACACTACCGTTAAGCAAAGTATTATCAAAATGAAATTTTTAGACACTGCAGTAATAGACAAAAGTCTTCGCATGGTAAATGTGAGTATCTTTTTAAGTGCAGAGATTGTACCTGAAAACGAATTAAATAAATTCGATATGTCTCATATTATAAATGCAAAGGACTCAACAGAACTTATTTCTAACAGAAAGAAAAAGATAGAGTTTGCTGTTCTTCATTTTAGTGATGCGTTGGTCAGGGAAATTGTGAAAAACGAAACAACCAGCGTATATAAAAATGTATTTAACCAGTTTACTTCAAGGGCTTCTCAACTTTTAATTTATCCACTTCAAGGTGAAAGGATTGCTTGTTGGAGGGCAAATCCTGACGATGAAGAATTGACATTTCAAGTGAATTTAAACTATTTCAAAAAGATTATTTTATTCACAACAAATAGACGTGATAGGCAGATTAAAGTGATAGAAGAAGGCTTAAACGAAATTGTGAAATGTGATTTTATTATCAAAACATATGAACGAATAGGAGATAAGTTTACGATTACTTTTTATCCTTTAACAATAAAAGAACAAGAGGACTTACTGGACAATAATAAACCGATTTCTTTATTAGAAGCACCTTAAACAAAGGGGAGGAGATTGCTATTCCTTCTCTTTTTGTTTACAAAAAAATACAGACTATGTTATATATAGTCTGTATCTTTATTAAGAATTATTCTTCAACAAGTTCTTCTTGTTCTGAATCTACTTCAATAGAGTTATCTACTACAATGGATGAACCCATTAGTTTTCCTTTGATTTCTTCATAGATAGAAGGGTTGTCACGAAGGAATTGTTTTGCATTTTCACGACCTTGCCCCATGCGTTCGTCATTATAAGAATACCAAGAACCCGATTTTACAATCACATCTTCGTCTGCACCCATATCAAGGACTTCTCCATATGAGTCGATACCTTGTCCATACATAATGTCAAACTCAACAGTTTTAAATGGAGGAGCAACTTTATTCTTTACAACTTTTACTTTTGTCTTGTTACCAATCATATCTTGACCATTTTTCAAGACTTCTGCACGTCTTACTTCTAAACGGACAGAGGCATAAAACTTGAGTGCTCGACCACCAGGAGTTGTCTCAGGGTTTCCGAACATAACGCCAACTTTCTCACGAATTTGGTTTATAAAGATAGCAACAACTTTTGATTTATTGATTGCACCAGAAAGTTTACGAAGAGCTTGTGACATCAATCGTGCTTGAAGACCTACGTGAGATTGCCCCATATCGCCTTCAATTTCAGCTTTTGGCACAAGTGCGGCCACTGAATCGACTACGAGAACATCAATTGCACCAGAACGAACCAACGCTTCTGCAATTTCAAGAGCTTGTTCACCTGTATCTGGCTGTGATAATAGTAGGTCATCAATATTTACACCTAACGCCTGTGCATATACAGGGTCAAGGGCATGTTCGGCATCGATAAACGCACAAGTACCGCCTTGTTTTTGTGCTTCTGCAATGGCATGTAGGGCAACGGTTGTTTTACCTGACGATTCGGGACCGTAAATTTCGATAATACGACCTTTTGGATGACCACCAATTCCAAGAGCTTTATCCAAGTAAATAGAACCTGTCGGAAGGGCTTCAACTGTCATATCAGACTTTTCACCCAATTTCATGATAGAACCTTTACCAAATTGTTTTTCAATGTTTTTTAACGCCATTTGTAGGGATGCTTGTTTATCACTTGTTAATGTCATTAGTGTAATTCTCTCCTTTTCTTTAATCCATAGTTTTATATGTCATGGTGTTGATACCTTTACCATAGAGCTTATAGCAATGCCAAAACGACTTTTCAAAAAAGACCTTTTGAGCAATCACTTGTTTCTGGAAAATCGTAAATTCTTTTGCTTTCCATTTGGCTTTCTTGATTTCCAGTTCCAATTCTTCATTCGGAACTTTTTTATCAAAATAGGCATTAAGCCTATCAGCTTCCATTTGATAGTCCAATGTTTTTGCTTGGATAAAATTCTCTACATCGGACATGTAGTTACTCCAAAGATTACATTCCGTCATTACCTGAAAAATTTCGTACAAATCATGGTCTTGTAAACGGAAATATCTCATGACAACTTCTTTGTAACCTTTAAAATTCAGATTTAAATTCTCTTCTTTTAAATAGAAGTTAATCTTTTTTGCCATATCCTCAAACCTTAAAGGGGATTGGCTTTTCTTTTTTCTTCCACTTGAGCCTTCTTTATACGTTTTCATATAAAAACCCCCTTATCTTTGGGGCTGTTGGGAAGACATTGGAGAAGGGGTTGATTTGTTAGCCCATTCGCAAGTAGCCTTACAATGGTAGTAACCTCTTTCCAAGAATTTAATTTTCGCTTCCAATTCATCATGGAAGGCTTTAAGCGTATTTCTCTTTTTTCTTGCGTCAATTACTCTTGGGTCTTTATTTGATAAACGCTCTCCATTTGCCACTTTGACTGAATCGGCTTCAATAGAAGAGGTTGCTTGAACTTCGATTTTATCTGTTTCAGCATCCAAATAGACTTTTTGAATAAGGTTCGCAATACTTGAAAAGTATTCAGACCAAGCATTTAACTCTTTCGTTAATCGCCAAGCCTTTTCTACCTCATGTTCTTGCATATTTGCATAATCAATGAGCGTATCTGTATATCCTGCAAAGTTCAGATTGATACCGTCTTTTTTTAGATACACATACGACATTCGTACTAACATTTCAAAATAACTCATTTCTTTTCCATCCTCTGTTTTTAGAGGTGTTACAGGTGGCTTCGCCAAGTTATTTCCCCCTCTCCATATGTAATGCTTATAGTCTTATTATAGATAGTTTATTGCCTATTGTCAATTATTTTTTACTCAAATATAAGAAAGAAAAGAGCCTCAAAAAATGAAGCTCCTTGCCTGTTTATCTTATGGTTTTATGTTGTTGGAACAGGTTGCTGAACCTTTAGGTAATTATCTCCATCTACAATAAATTGAAGAGAAACATTTCCTCTAAAGACATTTAATTGAGGGAATCCAATTGCTTTGATTTCTGATGGCTCTCCCATTGCTTTAAATCGTTCTGCTTCGCTCCACATAATGAGAGATACTTTATTTCCACCTAATTTTACGTGTTGTTTTTCTGAACCCATATAGAATGGTTTGTCACCCTTGAAATTTTCCATTACCAAAATTGGTTTAGGAAAAGATTCTCCGAATGGTTCAAGTTCTTTTAAATCATCCACAATATCAAGTTCAATTGTTTTAGCATCAAGTCTTGCATCGACATGATATTTTTTTACAAAGTCATCTTCTGTTAGCCATTTGTCAGCTAAATCATTTACTGCTTTTTCAAAACCTTCTAATTGGTCTAAACGAATGGATAATCCAGCGGCCTTTGCGTGTCCACCACCGCCAACCATATGTTCTTTGACGATTTTAAAGGAATCCTTAAGATGAAAATTATCAATGCTTCGTGATGAACCTTTTAATAGTCCATCATGGTTTTTCGTAAAAACGAAAGTAGGGCGGTTGTATTTCTCTTTTAATCGACCAGCAATTAATCCCACAATACCCTCATGGAAATCATCTGAATAAACAACAATGACCTTTTTTAAGCCTTTTTCAGTAATCATTTCTTCAGCACGTTCACACATTTCTTGTGTCATGCCTTTTCGTTTTTCATTGAGGTCTTTTAGATAAATGATACTCTCACGAATTTCGTCTTCATCTTCTGTAAAGAACATTTCAATCGCTCTACGTGGGTCTCCATCTAATCGACCAATTGCATTTATCATTGGTACATAGATAAATCCTAATGTCCAGTGAGCATTAATTTCTTTTGCTTCTGTTACTTCTTGGAAGATACGGAACACAGCACGTTTGTTATCACGAATCATTTTTAGACCTTCCTGAACCATCACACGATTTTCATCTACTAATGGTACAATATCTCCCACAGTTGCTAATGCAACAATATCCAACGTATCATAAACTGGTTCAAGCGGAAGTTCCATTTCCCAAAATAGAAGAAGCATTAATTTGAAAGCAACTCCTGCACCACATAATCCTTTAAATGGATACTCACAATCATGGCGTTTTGGGTCTACAACTGCATGGGCGTTAGGAAGGGTGTCTCCTTGCTCATGGTGGTCAGTTACAACCACTTTCAATCCTTTATCAAGAGCATGTTGAACACCTTCAAATGCCATAATTCCGTTATCACAAGTAACAATTAATTTTGTATTAGGATGATGCTCCAAGATTTGGTCTACACCAGAAGGCATCATTCCATAACCTTGTGTAAAACGGTTATTTGTATAGAATTCTGCTTTTGCTCCTGCTTTGCGTAAAAGAGAAGTCATAACAACTGCACTGTTTACACCGTCACTGTCATAGTCACTATAAACAACGATTTCTTCACCATTCTCTATAGCTTCTTTAATAATAGCGACTGCTGTTTCTGCATCTTTCATTAATCGAGTATCATGTAGAGCATTATCCATGTTCGCAAAAAGGAATGATTCAATTTCGTCTGCTTGAGTGTATCCACGATTAACTAAAATTTGTAGCACAATGTCGGAAACACCAGTCAAACGCTTGTCCTTCTTTAATTCATCTATTTTGTTTTTGGAATAAATCCATTTCTTTTTCAAGATATTTCCTCCTTTAATTTCGGATTTTAATGCAATGTTGTTTGATATATAAAGCCATTATATGCTTCAGCTAAGAGGGTTAGTTTAAAAAACATAAATGTATTATACCATAAAAAGGTTTTACAGTAAATTATATTTTACACAATCAAATTTTTATACAAAAAACATGAGTAAGGCATTGATAAAAGGGTAGATTAAAAGGGGAAGGTGGTATCCTTCTTGTAGGATAAAGAATCCCTACATACCAAGAAGTTCCATTGACCTTGCTTATCAAGGGCGACTATACTGGAACAGTAGTCAGGCTATCAAGGACTTTCAAGGAGCAGTGATATTGCAAAAAACCAAGATGTATAAAAGGCTTAGAAATTTTCGCATACAATCAACCGTAACAGGAAAAAGACAAATCACCATTCCGAAAGAAATCTACGATTACTATGATTTGAAGAACGGAGACCAAATTAGCTTTATTGAAAAAGACGGTCAAATCATTTTTGAACCTTCGGATTACACTGTCCCTTGTTTTATTTGTGAAGGAACAGGAGCTATTATGGAGAAAGTTTGTTTTGTTTGTTGCGAAAAAGGTCGTATTGATAAAATTATGTTAGAAGATAACATGAGATTTTTTAGTTTTATTGGATTTAATGCGTTTCGTTATCGTGTTAGCGTGGGCTACAAATGTTTCAATGTTCCTTCAAAAGAAGGGGAGCTTTATTTAAATTATCCTGTCCTTTCTTTAGATAGCCAAGAGTATGATTCTGATAAACTGGTATGGATTAGGGATTTTCTTCAATCTAAAGTTATAGAAATGGAAGTTAAGAAAGATATAGAAAAAGCCTATCATCAAAGAGAGTTTCTTGAAAAAGGGATTGAGGCTTCCATGTATTTAGAAGAAGAAAAAGAAAACTTAAAATCCTGGTTGAAAAAGACATTCGATGATTTTATAGAGGAACGTACTTATTCATCAAATTAGAGAGGACTCTGCCAAGTCCAAAAGAATGCTCTGCCAAGTATTCAACTTTCTATAGATGAACCTCTATTGTCTTGAATGATAAAAGATTTGCATGAACATTTCCCCCTGAAATGAATCTGCAGATAAAAAGAAAACAACGGTCAAAAGGGAGTAAATCCTTTTTAATACCGTTGTTTTTTCTTTGTGCAAAATTATTTAAATAAATCAGGTATATATAACTTTTCGTGATATTCTTCAAGTTCTTTTGTTGAACGTAAATAGATAGAACCAAATGTAAGTGGTAAAAGAACAAATAAAGACGAAAGAAGAAAGTTCCAATATACAATATCTTTTGTAGCAAAATACATAGCAACCAATTCAAGGCAAATTAAAGAAGCAAAAAATATAAACATAGCAATTGTAGGAATTTTTAATTTAGAACGATAGTTCATGCTGTCGTACACAAATATAAATCCGAATCGACTTTTACGTATCCCTTTAGAAATTAGAAGAAGAATAAGAAATTCAACTGTTTGAACAATACAAGTCGCAAATGGTGTATAGATTACATCTTTCATTCCTATTAATTGAAACGAATCAAGAATAAAAATAAAAATGGATTGTACAAAAAGACCTGATATATAACCAGTAAGTGAAAGCAAGATAGAGTGCCACCAGGTAGCCTTTAAAAATAGTTTACTTAAAATAAAAATCATAAAAATAACGGTAAATTCGTTAATAACAAAATAGGATTGAATCATATCATATTCAATCGTCTGAACAATACTAACAAGAACAGAAATCCATAGAAGCTCTTTTAGAAATAAACCATACGTGCTACGGAAAATAGCTGTACTAATTAATAAAACTCCCAAAACTTCTAAAGAACCAAAGAGCGTTTTTAGGAAATAGATTAGCATATTATTCAAATATCCCCTTAATCAAATGTTGTATTTTCCTTTTGAAATCTGGTTTCATTTCTAATGTCTTATCATTTTGAAAAGCAACCATTCGTTGCAGTAGATTTTTTACAAAAGGAATTTTTATTCTTGCAACAGTACAAAAGATACTGTCAGGTGTAGGATTTTCTTCAAAGAATACTTTACCATATTTTTCGTCAAAAGAACGGATTTTTCGTAAATTTACAAGATTTGGTCTATCTAAAGAGACAAAACCTTCCTTCAATAACAGTTCATCAAATTCTGTTTTAGTAGACAAATGATAATATTTTTTTAATCCTATATAAAAAATAATTTTCCTTTTATCACTTTCAATGAATTCAACATCAGATAGATTAATAGATTCTAATTCTTGTTGTTCATTGATAACAGTCATATACATGTTTTCCATTTTGTCAAACTCCTTTAACACAAAATTATCATGAGGTCAATAAAAATTCGTGTACGCTTATTCGTGTTTACAGGATGAATCATGATTAGATATACTTACAAGGTAAGTTACAACGGATGATAGTTAATTAAAATTTAAAACATCAAGTTCTTTATCTCTGCCAAGATAATTGAGTTTGATAAAATCAATTGGTTGTAAAATGATAGCATAGTGAATCCCCCTAAGTTTTTACTGTGCATAAAAAACAAATCCTGTTTTATCTTTTATCACTGCCATGAAAAAAGATGAAAATAGGGATAATCACGATAAAATAATAGCTTTCTAATTATATAGGGAGCTATTTTTTTAGTCAACGAAAAAAAGACCAATCTTTTCTATTTTGAACGTAGAAAAAATTGGTTATTTTTTTTAGATAAAAGGTATCGTAAACACATGTCTGCTACCTAAGAACAATAATGTTCCGACTATGATAACTAAGCCTACGACCCCTTCTAAGAAGCCCCCTGTTGTTAAAGGTAGAAAACTGAATTTCTTACTTGTTAAAGGGTAGAGAAGAGGAGCACCGCCTTTTGTCAAGCAATCTAAAAAGATATGACTGGCAATCCCAAAACCTAATCCAATTGACATGTAACTAAATAAATCTGTTGCCATTCCTGTCATAAAGGTTCGTGAGATAAACAGTAAGAATGCTACAACTCCCATGAGTAGGAGAGGGGTGTGAGTAATTCCTCTGTGAGAGATGATGGTGCTGGTTGAGCCTTTCTTTCCAGTTACCGTATTCGTCACTTTTTTCACTTGCTTTGTTACTTCACCAGCTACAGTAAGAGGTGTTGAGACAATTCTCATTCTTCTTCCTAAATAGCTTCCTCTATGGTCAATGTCTGGTAAGATAGAACCAATCACTGACCCTGCTACAAAAATGGAACTCATTAGCATCTGTGTTGCTGTATCACCAGAAGAGGTGTGCTGAATTAAAAATTCATTTGCAATAACTCCTGTACTTATACCGCCTATAACGTGTGTTTTGAAATTCATATATATTCCTCCTGATTTAATATTCTCTTGATGTTAATATACGGTTCTGCAGACGATTATATAAATTCCAGAAGGTTAAGTAGTTAAAATAAAAAAGCATAAGTATGGGGATACCTATGCGTTGGTTATGATTTCCTTTTTACGACTATATGATATTCTCATTGAAAAAAAATAGTAAGGAAACACATATGTTGTTAATTACCTACAGGAAAGAATAACAACAGGATAAAACTTTCAAAAAGAATAACTTAATAAATATTTTTTATATCATACAAATAAATCTCTAAGATATAACTTTATATAGATAGAGTAACCTGTTAAAAGGGTTGCTCTATTCTTGTATAGAAACAAACTCTAATGGACTTATAGATAATAAAATAAAAAAGCAAAACAAAAAGCAGTAGGAGATGTCCCACTGCTTGTCGTTACAGGATTAGCCGATGATGAAGACTTTTACGTAATACCCTGCGATTAAACCCAAGGAAATCATAAGAACGTCTCCGATAATTTCAACCAGCAAATTCTGAACGAACTCTTTGTTCTTGAACTTTGCCATCAGAGTTTTCATGATTTACTAACCACCTTTTTTGAATTGATAACATATGGCTGAATTCTTTCACCCAATTTTTTGTAGACCTTAATATACTTCTCATTGAACTCATTACGAAGTTCTTCTTTAGCTTGAGAAGTCAACTTTACAGTAGAAAGGTCGCTACCCTCTTCTTTTAGCTCCTCTACTTTAGCTGGAGTATGATTGTTCAGAAGCTCTTTTAGGAGTTCTGCATGTTCATCTCTGGTCATGTATTGCTTTGTATCTTGGTTGAAATATTCAAAACCATTTACCGCTATCTCTTCTTTTTTGGCAGTGTTATCAAGAATCATCAGGTTGACAACATCTACATAAAGAGTAGAGTCTCTTTCTTGCTTGTAAGGCTTAACCCAAGCACTTTCAGTAAGAGTAAATAGTTCCTCAACAGAGATACCTAAAACATGACTTACTTTTAGTGCAAAGTCTACGCCAGGTTTCATTTTGTTCTTAACAACAGCATTGATGTTCTGTCTTGAAATACCTGTTAGCTTCGCTAAATCTGAAACGAGTAGTCCTTTCTCCTTTAGTATGGTCATAATGTGGTTTTCCACAGTTGTTTCATCTTCATCTATTATACACAAGCCTTTTTGCTTTAATTCGGCAAGACTTTTTATTTTCTCTCTACGAGGGATACTTCTTAATTCTTCCATTAGAGCTTTCTTAGCGTCTCCTGCTGGTAAGAAATGAAGTAATTCTCTTGCTGTTTCTACTTCTGGATACATACCAGATTCTTTCGCTTTTGTAACTGCCTCAACCGCTTTATTGTAGGCTTTTTTTACCTCTTTATCTTCTACTTGTTTTACTTCCGCTTCTACCAATTGAATCGTTTTTTTGTTTAGCATGTCTTTTCTCCTCCGTTGTGTACGTTCTGATTTTATTATTATTCGACACATTTCGATAATGTTGTTTGTTTTATTTTTACAATTAATACTTAAAACCTATCACAACAAAATGATTTCGTCAAGTATTTTTTACAAAAAGTTTAAAAATGTGTAAATTATTTTTTCTTCATAACCTATTTGAATGATAGATTAGACATATAAAGATATGTAAAAGGTCTGTTTATCGTAATGAACAAATAATTGAAATCAAATACATTCAGATACGAAAGAGATATAAAAACCCTTCCTCTAAAAAAGATAGAGAAAAGGTTTCGGAAAAGATTAGAGCGAAGAATAAACTAAATAAAAAACCATTCCGACTGTAAAGAAAAAAGCTCTTCGCAGAATCAACCATTTTTTAGCGATTATTTTTTGAACAAAGCCTCTCTCCAATGCCTTATCCTGAAATAATACATCACTTGATAGGTTGACCACCTTTTCGTTTTGACCTGTATTCATTTATCAAATCTCCCCTTTCAAGAACTAAATTAAGTATATAATGATTTAAAAATATTGTCAATTATTTTTTACAAAAAACAAAATGTTAATACGCAAAAAAAAGAAGAGGGGATTATCCCTCTTCCTTTTACTTATTTACACGACTAACAACAAAGTCATAAACCTCTTGAATAATATCATTCAGTGGTCTTAAATCTCCTGGTTGACCCTTTTCTACTTTGTCCTTAAAACTATCTTCTGTTACAGAATAAACCGTCTTCCAGTTCATGTACTCTGCAACCCAACAAGCATTTTCGTAAGATTTTCTCATAAAGTTTTGGTCTCCTTCATGAATGTCTTTCTTACTTTCACCTGTTATTTTATTTGCACGTTCTTCCATCAACTTTAAACTGTTTTGAATTGGCATGTTTAAAAAGATGGTTTCAGTAGGGGAGGGAAGTCCCATTTTAACGAACTCTAAATCCCAAAGCCAATCTAAATAGATTTTGCGTTCCTCTTTATTCTCGATTTTTGAGGCTTGGTGAATAGCGTTAGAAGAAGTGTATCTATCCGCAATGATAATCACTTTGTCTTCATAGGCTTCTTTCCATTCTTTTAGATATGACCCAATTCGGTCTACTGCATAAAACGTAGAAGCAGTATAAGGGTTTACATCTTCTGCATGAGTGCCAAAATCTCCATTTAGATACATTTTGACAAGAGCAGACGTGTCACTGCCATAGTTCGGATAGGTTAGCTTTAATGCCTTGTATCCATTTTCTATCAATTTTAAATAAACGGCATCTGATACGGTTTGTTTCCCACTACTATCTGTTCCATCAATTACAAATAAATTCCCTATTTGATTAAGTACATTTTGAATGTTTGTCATGTTTATATACTTCCCTTCTTATATAAGATAGAATCTTTCCTTTTTTATCAATAAAGTCTTTATATTCTAATGGCAAATAAGATGAATCATTCCAAATTAGTGTACCATTTCATTGACTATTGTCAATATAGTATAATATAGATGAATCGTATATACAAGAAAAGAAATAGAAGATAGTTCGAGAAAGAGTCTGGTGTCGTCTTATACGATGATATCTTTTTATAATTTACATTTAACCAAACTATAATGATAAAAACGAGAATGAATATAAATATGAGAAGAGGAGGGAAAAGAAGATGAAAACACTAAAAAAAATGACAGAATATATGTGGAAATATACTCCAATGTTCGCATTGATAATGATTTTATATACAGAGGTAGCTTTTGCAAGTGATAACAAACAAAAGGATTTTATTACAGCTTGGAAGGCATTAATGAATGAATACAGCGTTATTGTGGCTGGTGTAGCAGGATTGGGTGCTTTAACTTCCATGCTGGTCTTTATGGTTCATATGTTCCAATTAGCCTCTATCGGAAGTGCTCACCCTACAATAAGAAGAAAGATTATTAATGATATTATGATTTCAGCAGTATGTACAGCCTTATTAGGTGGAGTAGGCTTAATTTATGTAATTGTTTATCAAACAGTATGGTTTGGATAAGAATAAGAATAAGAAAAAGAGCTTAGACATTAAATCTAAGCTCTTTCTTATTGCAATGATTGATGTAATAGTTCAATAATCTTTTGTTTAACAGTTTCAGAAATCTGTTTATCTTGATAAATGCAAATATCTTCTGATAAAACCTTTTCTAAATCCACACAATTACTTTGTGGACTTTCCAAAAGATTTGCAACTTTTAATAGAGTTACATACTCAACATGAAGTGGAATTGCTAACTTCTCAAGAGTTAGGGGAGAAGGGTGTCGAACTCCTCTCTCCATTCTTGAAATATGAGAGGCAGAAATGCCACTTTCTTTTGAAAGTTGTTGAATAGATAGTTTCATTTCTATTCTTCTTTCTTGAAGAAAATCATGGATGGTTGTGCTCACATTTCTACCTCCTCTTTTTATTTATTATGCTTCATTTGGTTTGAATGTAACTGCTTTGATTTCTTGTAAGACATCTTGTTCAGGAAGATAACGTAAGAACGCACCTGTTTCATAAAGAACACGTTGAATCCGTTCATCCGTAGATAAGCGGAAGTTCTTGATTTCAGATGTTTCCGTAATTAACTTTCCTGCTTCTAAAGCAGTTAAATCACTATCAGCAAAAATAAATAGAATTGGAGGCTGGTCAGCATCGTAGTAGTATTTCTTCCAAGCATTTGTGGTTACAAGGCTTTCTAATTTAAATGCCTTATCACGCATAGTTACAGGGAAGTCAAACTCTCGAACACATTCACCAATGAAATACTTGTTTTGTCCATTTATCTTCATAGCCATTTCAAAGGAAGGAACAACATTTTTCTTTCCTACTCTAAATTCAGGCTCTACATTAAAGTAAAGCAGTTTATCTTTTGAAGTTTCTCTTACACGTAAGAAGATTTCAGTGGCTAATACGTTTTTGGAGATAATTTCCGATGTTTTCATATTCACTGTGCTGTACCAATCTGTTGTATCCTCATTAGAATAATGGGAAAGTAGGTATCTTCCACCTAAATCTAAACAGTAGACTTGGTAAGCATCTGGTGCTACTTGTTCCTCTTCAAATTCAGAAAGCATAAACTTATTAAGTACACGATATTTTACCAGTTTGTCCAATCTGTTTTTTAGATTTACTTTTGTTTTATCTTCTCCCAAAAGTTTATAAATTTGGTCTGCAGTAGCAAACTTAAATTGAAATAAGAACTTGGCAATTAAAATATCTCTGTCTGTAATGACATTGTTGTTTTTCATTTTGATGATTTCGTTTTTACCAATATTTAAATTAAACTTATTTTCAAAAGTTTGTTTTAAATCTGCTGGAATAACGGTAGGTTTGTCCTGTTCTTTTAAATACATCAATTAACGCTCCTTTCTTATTTTGAAAAATAGGCAGAAAGGGCTTCTTTCTGCCTTTTTATGAAACGATTAGAGGATTCTTACGATTTTTCCTCTTACACGTTGGTCTTCTGGTTTGATTTGAGTGATACGGAAGGATACTTTCATACCTTCTTCTAATTCGCCAGTTCCAGGGATAGGGCAAAGTGCGTCTAATCCTGGTGCGATGCAAACATATACACCCCAAGGTTTTACGTTACGAACGACACCAAGAACTACTTGGTCACGCTCAAACATATCGAAGCTCATGATTGTTGGGTTTTTGTATTTTTCGATAGCTTCAAAAATTAGGCGGTCATTAGAAGATACTTTTTTCAATTTAACATTGACAGTATCCCCAACTTTTAATACTTCACCAACAGTTGTGTAGTCATCAGCGAAGTCTACGTTTTTAAGCAAACCAGTTACTCCGTCAATTTCTACATATGCTCCGTATTTCAATACATTGATAACCTGTGCGTTGAATACTTCACCTTCACGTAGACGCTCAACTACTTCTTGTTTTAAGATTTCTTGTGCGTCTTTACGAGAGCAGATAACTACACCAGTATCTCTATCAATCTCTTTTACTACGAAACTTACTTCACGACCTAAGAAACCAACAAGAGACTTCCACTCTACTTCAAGGTCTACTTCGTCACGAATGATGATACCTTTCACACCATCAAGGTCAAGAACCAATACGTCTGTATCAAGTTCAGCGTTGTGTTGAACCACTTTCACCAAACCTTTAAGAATTTCCTTGCTATTCATTGCTTTTTCATATGCTGTAAATTTAGTCATAATATTTTATTTCCTCCTTTTAATGTTTTTTACTTTTTAAATAATTTTTTGACCATTCCAAACAAGCCATCATTTTTATCATTATAGTTGTCTTTATCTGAAACATTCAAAATTGGTTCTTCTACATCTGTTTCATCATAATTATCATGTTCGGAACGAAGAACTCTGCCTCTTGGTGGGCGAATATTTACTTCTCTTCCATTGGAACTATACGTTCCTTGTGGGCGAATATTGATTTCTTCTATTTTTCTATCAGTCTTTTTAGACTTCGTAATTTCAACAGTAGAAATCAATGTTTCTTTCTGAACAGGATTAGAAGCTGAAGATTGTACCTCTTCACGTTTTTGTGGTGGGTTTGGTGTCGCCACTGGTCTTGGTTCAGGTTTTCTTGGTGGAACAGGTGCTATTGGAACAGGTTGCTCAACCACTGGTCGTCTACTGATAGGTTCTTTCACTACAGGAGTAGGTTGTTCATCTGTTTCAAACTCAATGAGGGTTTCATCTGGTTCAAATTCGACAAGAGTTTGATTGTCCTCTAATTCAATAAGGGAATCATCTTCTTCGACTTTTTCTTTTGTCAGACCAAATTCCTCTTGTTCTCCTTCCACAAGCTCCTTATATTCCTCTGGAAACTCAATAGAATCTTCTTCATTTTCAATCACAAACGTCATGCTCTTACTTTCGTCAGGCTTGTCCATGATTTCAATTTCAAAGTTATCAAAATTATCTTCATCTGCTTCCATTGCAATGACAGGGGAAGATGGAGCAATTTCGATTTCTTCTACAACCGTTTCCGCTTCTAATTCAACCGTTTCGGGTTCTTCTAACATCTTCTCTAACTTACTCCATAGAAAAGCTGGTTGGAAAGGTTTTTGAAGATATTCCAAGACTCCTGCTTCTAAAATTTGACGTTTGATTTCGTCATCATTATTACCAGTTACAGCAATAATCTTAGCGTTAGGGTCTTTCGATAAAATTTGCTTCGTTGCTTCGATACCAGAAATGTCAGGCATATTAATATCCATCGTGACAATATCAGGTTTTAATTCAAAATAAAATTTGATACCTTCTTTACCATTTTTAGCTTCTCCTACGACTTCATATCCTGCTTCTTTTAGAGCTTTCTTTAACAAGTTCCTCATAAAATAAGCATCATCGATAATCAATACTGTTTTGCTCAATAAATGAACCTCCTTTCAAATATCAGGTACTTTTTAATATCTTAGTTGACCAGCGTTGATTTCATTATACTCTCGTATTGACTATGGACAAATAGCATTTTGGTTTGACTATGTTCTATGATTTTTGCCTATAAAATGTACACATTTATGATTTTGTAAAAAAAAATTGACGTTTTCCTGATTATTTGCTATGATAGTTATACAAACCAAAACAGATTGGCATTATAGGAGGAGAAAGAAAAAATGATTGGGAGAATGTATCGACCATTAAAGATTTTGAACCTAAATAGTTTCCGTAAAGATAAAGATAAAAGAGGATTTAAAATTTTCAACAAATACAAATCAAACTTCGGGGGTACGTTTAAGTTTGAAACGAATATCTATTTGAAATATGATGCAGAAACACAAACAGAAGTCGTTCAAGTAGAATTTGAAAACCTAACGCTTCCTATATATATGGAAACCGCTATTCGTTTAGATGAAGACAAAGCGATTAGCTCTAATGAAGAAAGAACCATTTCATCTTTGAGAAAGCTGGTTAGACCTACGAAAATTACTTCTAAAGATATTCTTGAATTTGTCATGATGATTGAATCTTCCAGAGAAGAAACAGAAAATGACATTTTAGAAATGAGTCTTGTGCCTGTTATGAAAGATAATCAGGAATACATGAAGATAGAAGTATCTTGTCAAACACCAGTCGTTATCCATTCACAAACAACATTGAAAATAGCAGAATAGGAAGTGAAAAAATGATTCCAAAGGAAGGAATGAATATTCCAGTACGGTTTGAAGTCGTTAAGATTAGACACCGCAATGAAGCAAACGGATATACGATACTCCAAGCGAAATTCATTGATTATCCTTCCACATATTTACCTACATCAGAAATCGTCATTATCGGAAATTTTCCTTCCATATTAGTAGAAGACGAATTTGAAGGAGTCGGTAGCTGGAAAAGTAACAATGTATTTGGATACAATTTTGTATTGGAACAAGCTAAACGTGTTGTCCCTCAAACGGAAAAAGGGATTCAGGAGTTTTTAAAGCGTTGTGCCAAAGGTATCGGAGCAAAAACAGCAGAAAAGATTGTAAAGACATTTGGAATCCAAACCATTTCCATTATCGAAAAAGATTGGAAAAATCTTTTAAAGGTTCAAGGAATGGGTGAGAAAAGGGCTAAAGCCATTCATGAAAAGCTAATCGTTCATAAACGCTTTGAAGAAATTGCTATGTATGTATTGAGCCAAGGAGCTTCTTATAATACTGCCATCCGTATATATGAAGCGTTCGGTGAATCAGCTATTATGAGAATAAAAGAAAACCCATATGTCTTGTGTACCATTCCTAAAATCGGATTTGCAGAAGCAGATAGATTTGGAAGAGCAGAAAGAGTCCCATTTTCTCATGTAGAACGAGTAAAGTATGGAATCCTGCAGTTTTTAGAGTTGAACACCAAGAATCGTGGGAATTTATATACAGAAAAGCAATACCTGAATGAACGTATTCAGAAGTTCTTATTGGATTACGGTGCTTTTAAAGCAGAGAAGAATGTGGAAGTGATTTCACCAGACAGAGTGAATGAAGCTCTAAAATTCTTGAAAGATGAAGAAAAAATTGCGATTGAAAAAGAAAAAAATGGTACTGAATGTATCTATATGAAATCCTATCATATTACTGAAAACCAAATTGTTCGTCATTTGAAGAAGTTGATTGAAGAACCAAAAACACCTATTGCATTGACTTCACAAATTGATACGTTTATTGAAGAGTATCAGGCGACAAAAGGAATTACATTAGCCCAAAGGCAAAAAGAAGCGGTTTATATGGCATTAAGGAATGGTATGAGTATCCTAACTGGTGGTCCTGGTACTGGTAAAACGCAAACCATTAATACCATTATCCAATGTATCAAATCCGTTAAACCAACTGCTGTCATTCATCTTTGTGCTCCGACAGGAAAAGCAAGTAAACGAATGACTGAACTAACAGGTATGGATGCCATGACTATTCACCGTACCATTGGATTAAATAGCTTTGAGAAAGAAAACGAAACAAGTGTGATAGAAGGGGATTTTGTTATCATTGATGAATCTTCTATGATTGACGCTTTCGTATTCTACAAACTGTTGGAATCTATTGATGAAGATGTAAGAATCCTGTTTGTTGGTGATTATGAACAATTACCAAGTGTGGGACCTGGTTTGATTCTTCGTGATTTGATTAACTCTAATAAAATTCCTACTACTGTATTAAATGAGATTTTCCGTCAAGCAAGAGAGTCCCAAATTGTCATGAACTCTCATAAGATTATCAATGGCGTAAAAACAGGGGATGAAGACGGATTAACCTTTGACGTAGAGAAAAAGGACTTTTATTTTGTTAGAAGAAGCGATAAAATCAAAGCTCAACAAGGGATTTTAGAGAGTGTAGAAAGTTTCATTAAAAATCATGGCTATAAACTCCAAGATATTCAGATTCTTTCTCCTATGAGAAAAGGGGATTTAGGTGTTTGGCAACTAAACCGTTTGATGCAACAAAAATACAATCCACCTACCGCTCATAAAAGAGAAATGAAATTAGATGAAATTTCTTTATTGCGTGAAGGCGATAAGGTCATTCAGACAACCAACAACTATGAGTTGGAAGTCTTCAATGGAGAAGTGGGTTATGTGAAATACATTGGTCTAAATGCAGATGGAGACCAAATTGTAGAAGTTGATTTTGACGATAAAACGATAACTTATGATGCATTGAGCGTAGAAGAGTTAGAATTGGCGTATGTCATGACGATTCATAAATCACAAGGAAGTGAGTTTCCGATTGTGATTATGCCAATCCATGCTTCACAAGAAATTATGCTGAATAAAAACTTGGTTTATACTGCATGGACAAGAGCCAAGCAAACAGTTGTATGTGTAGGTACGACAAGTGCATTGGATAAAGCTATTGATAAAAATGACAACACACTTAGAAATTCAAAAATTAAAGATAAAATCATTGAGCAAATTCAACCGTTGGCTTCTTAATAGAAGGGGTAGTCTATTATGGCTACCTTTTCTTTTTTATTTCTTTATGGAATGAAGGCTTTTTTTATATAATGAAATATCTAAGAAGAAAAAGGTGTTTGGAACAAAACTTTTTTAACAGGATGACATATAAGGGGTGAATCGTTATGTGGAGCATGAAAGAACTTTTTGATGAAAATTTCAAAAAGAAATTTGTGGCTAAATTTGGGAAGAATCTTTGGAGACTTACTCGAATTATTGTTATTTTGATGTGTATGTCGCACTTTTTCCATTTTGCGATTGTACCATCAGAATCAATGTACCCAACCATGCACGTAAAAGACTATTTGATGGTTTATACTCAAATTGACGAGTATGAAAGAGGTGATATTATAGCCTTTAAGTTTCCTGAAAATGAAGAGGAAACCTATTTAAAACGTGTCATTGGGCTACCTGGTGATACCGTAGAAGTCAAGGATGGGTTGGTTTATGTGAATGATAATTCTTTACAAGAAGATTATCTAAATGAAAAACCAACTTACACATATTCTAAAACGGTTGTTCCAGAAGGGAATTATTTTGTTCTTGGAGATAATCGAAATAACTCTTACGATTCTCATAATTGGGGATTTGTAAAAAAAGAAAAGATTAGAGGAAAAGCGGTTGTAAGATTGCTACCTTTTAGTCGTTTCCACGTTATCAATGAACAAGATTGAAGAATAGGGCATAGACTTTAGTCTAATGCTCTATTTTTATTGCCTAAATAGTACATAACTGATAAACTATATAGTAGCTTACTATAATGTTTTATACATTTTGTATCATTAATTAAAGGAGGGAACATGATGAAAAAGAAACAAAGTACATTACTTTTAACTGCACTATTAACACTTGGCTCGTCTGTACCAGCAATGGCAACAAGTGTCACAGATACAGCAACCGCTACACCAACTTTCTCATATTCTAATTCAACTTTGCCTAATTTCGAGTCGTTTTCAAATGAAAAAGTATCAAAGGAATTAAAAGAGAGAAAAGAAATGTTAGAGGAAACCATTTATGCGGATTCTTTTAAAGAATTATCGTTAGGAGAAAAAATGGTTTTAGTAGAAGGGTATTTTACGGTTCGCTCTGACATTCACAAAGAAAACCAAAAGACTATCTTATCTGTAACGGACATTTTAGAATTACACAGAATAGAAGGTGATTTAAAGAAGGAAAGCGATAACGAATCAAAAGACAATGCCTTAATTTCCGCTTTAATTCAAGAAGTAAAGACCAAAGATATGTCCAAACTAACTGCAGATGAAATCAAAAATTCAAAAGAATTGATGAATAAATTGATTGGGTCTAATAAAGATTTAAGAACTGCAGGAAGGGACTTGGATACGCTCATTCATACTCAAATCAAAATGTTTAATTCCACTCAATTGCGTATGCTCAATAAATTCGGACAAGAATCTGAAATTAACGGAGATAAAGAACAAGCATTGGAATTGAATAAAAAAATGTTGAAATTAACAGAAGGGGATATTCAAGCCTATAAAAAGGTAACAAGTCTACTATCTGCTCAAGGAAAAAACTTCTTCTTTGTTGATAATGAAGTCATTGAAACGACTATTCCATTCTTTACGAAAAATGGTGGAGCATATATTGATATTTCTGACATGTCCAAAGTAACTGGATTTGAAATTACGAATGAAGAGAAAAAATTAACGGTACAAAATGGAGATAATAAAATTGAAGTGAACAAAGAGGATTCAAGTGCTTCCTTCAATGGAACGCCTATTGGAAAGGATTTCACTGTTTTAGATAATGGAAAACTCTATCTTCCAATTCACTCTATCTTTGAATTGTTCCACTATGATGTAAAGTGGGATGGCGAAATTCAAAAAATTGTCATTTACAAGCAAGTATATGAAAAGAATGAATTAGATTCTCTTTCAGTAGAGCAATTTGTTGATAGCTTGTTTCCGCAAGTACCTGTTGAAAAGGTAGAGAAAAAAGCAGACAAACCTTCAACAGATAAGCAACCAACAAAAGAAGAAAAGATACAATCGAAACCACAACAATGAAGCGAAAATGTAAAAAATAATTGACAATAGTCTACGAATAGGTTATACTGAAAGTAGGCTATTTCTATGAAAAGAAAGCGAGGAATGTACTCATGAGAGCATTACTAATTGCAGAAAAACCTTCTTTAATGAAGGAAATCCAAGCAGTTTACAATAAATATGGTCATAAAGATACGATTGAATTTAAAACATTTGCTGGTCATACGATGACTTTGCAAGAACCTCAAGAATATAACAAAGATTGGGAAAAGTGGAATTTAGCTGTTCTTCCAATGATTCCTGATAAGTTTAAGTACAAGCCAACTAAAGACAAATATGCAATGTATAAAGATATTAAAGAAACCATTAAAGTTGGTGAATATGATTACATTATCAACGCATGTGACCCTGGTCGTGAAGGACAACATATCTTCTTTAGTTTTTATGATTCTATCGGAGTGAAATTACCAGTTAAACGTATATGGCATAAAGATTTAACTGAACCTGAACTTAAGAGGGCTTTAGATAATTTGCGTGATGAAAAAGAAACAGCATTACAGAACATGACAATCGCATCTAAATATAGAGCTTATTTTGATTGGTTAATTGGGTTGAATGGAACGAGAGCAGTGAGTATGACAACCAACAAGAAAATTCGTGTTGGGCGTGTTATGACACCTGTCCTAAAATTAATTGTTGATAGAGAACTGGAGCTTCGTAACTTTGTACCTAAACCGTTTTGGGAGATTGAAGGAAACTTTGGTTCATATAAAGGGATTTATTTTGATGCAGAAAACGAAAATGAAACCAAGTTTTTAGATAAAGCAAAGGCAGAAACCCTAATTAAAAAGTTAGGTAAACAAGGAACAGTAGTTCAAGTAAATAAGAAGAAGGAAACTAAATTTGCTCCTGGTCTTCATAATTTACAAGAATTATCAAATGAAGCCAACAGAACCTTTGGTTATACAATGGCAGAAACTTTAAAGATTGCTCAAGAACTGTATGAAAAGAAAATTTTAAGTTATCCAAGAACGGATTCTCCATTTCTTACAACAGCCATAGCAAAAGATTTTACCAAGCATTTAAAATCTCTGTTATCAGTTCCAGAATTGAAAGATAAAACAGAAGCCATTATGAAAAATTCTTCTGTACTGACTTCCGTATCAGGAAACAAAAAGTACGTAGATGATAAGAAAGTTACAGACCACTACGCTATCATACCAACAGGGGTAAGTGTTGACCTTTCTAAGTTATCTGTGAAAGAAAAGAATATCTTTCAAATGGTCTGCCGAAGATTTTTGGCTATTTTCTTACCACCAATGGTAACAAACAAAACAAACATTATTACTGATAGTAATGGACATAAGTTCAATACGACTGGTAGTGTGCTTGTAGACCTTGGCTTTATGGAATTATACAACTACAAAAAGACTGACAATGTGCTTCCTGATGTGAAAAAAGGAGAAGTGTATGACCTAAAAGGAGTAAAATTAATTGAGAAGAAAACATCTCCCCCACAGCGTTATAATGACGAAACATTAGGTAAAGCAATGGAAAACCCAACGAAGTTTGTAGAAGATGAAGAATTATCTTCTGTCCTAAAAGAAGCAAATGGAATTGGTACACCAGCTACAAGGGGTGGAATTGTAGAGAAACTGGTTGACCTTGAATACATGGGTAGACAAGGTTCAGGTAAAGTAAAGCAGTTTTATGCTACTGATTTTGGAATTTCTGTTATCGAAGCATTAAAAGGCAAGGATATTACTCTTCCCGAATTAACTGCTACATGGGAGAAAAAATTATCAGGCATAGAAAAAGGAACATACAAAGCTGAAGACTTCTATAAAGAAATGATTGAATATGCAAAACAAACGACAGAAGACTTTAAGAGCTTGAAAGCCACCGTTTCAACTGCTTCCACTAAAGAATCATTAGGTCAATGTCCAAAATGTAAGTCGAATGTAGTGGAAGGTAAAAGTTTCTACTTGTGTACAGAGTATAAAAAGACATGCGATTTCATTATTGGAAAAGAAATTATGGGTGCAAAAATCAGCAAAACAGAAGCTAAAAAGTTGTTAGCTGGTAAAGAATCCAAAGAACTTGAATTTACATGGAAGTCTGGTAAGAAAGGAAAAGCAAAACTAAAATTAAATAAAACCAAATTGGATTTTGTTTTTTCTAATAAGAAATAAAAGAAAGCTCCCTTTGTAGGGGGCTTTTTTTTGTTATACGCTTGTAAAAATTCATTATTAAACTTGATTCTACATATTATTTATATGAAGATAGTCAACGAAAGTTATATAATTGACTATATGCAAAATAATAAGGAGGAGATATCGTTGAAAGAAGTAGCGAAAAAGAAAATCATGATTGGTGCATTAAGTGTAGCGATTGTCGTTAGTTTGGGATTTAGCATTTATACTTCCAAACATTTAAATGATGATAATGACAAAGAAACTCCTAAGACCAGCCAAGTTTCTCAAAACCAAAAGGGTGAAGGGGATAAAGCAAAGGACAAAGATGAAGAACCTGTTTACACAAATCCAATGAATGAAGGAAAAGAAGACCCTGTATTAACAGAAGGGAAAAAAGAATTGAGTGTAGGTGAAATGAAAGGGAAAGAGCAAGAAGTTCGTGACCTTTATCGTGAATATAAGTTCGATGAAGGAATTAAGGAACTTGATAAGTTGCAGAGTAGTTACAAATTCACAGAGGATGCAGAAGTTTTGAAAAAATTGCAAGACGATGGTGCATTGTTCTCTAATCTTTTCTCTGGTCATCTTACCGATGAAGATGGAGAAGTAAATGGATTGGCTCTTGTAAACTTGATGGGTGCGTTTGAAGACCCTGAAGATTTATTAATCGCCATGCTTCATCTTGATTCAGATTTAAGGCAATATGTCATTCTTTATGATGGAAGTTTGAATCCAGTTCTTTATGAAGAAAAAACGTATCCACTTATTTCAAAAAAGACAACAGAGGAAATTCCTCATGAAATTGGGATTATGTACCCTGAAACAAAAACGTATCACAAAATTGAATTTACTTTAGAAAAATTCAAATTAGAAGCCTATATTTTAGAAGATGAAAGCGGTGTTCTTCGTTTTTACATGATTAAAGACCCTTACAACAAATCTAATTATTACACAATTGGTCAGTGGACAAAAATGGAAGAAAACAGACAAAGTGGCAGACCAATTATGGATGGTGTTATGGAGCTGAAAGATAAGGCAAACGATGGTATTTCAACTCCAACGATTGAAGAAGAAGTCGAATCTTTTGAAGATACACCAGTAGAATCAACAACAGAAACAAACGAAAACAAAAAGTAGTTTGATTCATAACAACAATTCATAGAAAGGAGAGGACAAGTTTTGTCAGAGAATAAAAACAAGTTAAGTGCCAAAGCAACAAATGTATTAAAAGAACAGTTCAATACAATTATCACCGCTTTATTTACCCTTCAAATAGCAAATTTTGTATCTGCCTATTTGTTTTATAAAGGTTTGATAGTCGTTACCTTTACTCTTTTTGCTCTTATTTTTATCGTCTTTGCGGTAGGAAAAGATTATACAGAAGAAAAATCGAAGAAATATGGGTTTAAAATTTTTAAAATTTCATTGCTCATTTTCATTCTTTCATTAGTCAATCATTTCTTTTTAATGTTAGGAGGAATGTCCAGTAGTGAATCGAAAGCTCATGCCATATTCAGATTGAGTATCTTTATCAATATTGCAACATCTATTGGGATTATGACTTTGGTAAGAAAAGACGAAACCAAAGATGTTTTTAACAATATTTATGAAAACTCCATTTTGGAGAAATTTGGTCTTAAATCTTCAACAACTGAAACAAAACAAGGAGATATTAAAATAGCAGTCAATAAAGATACTGGAAAAGAGGAGATTCTACCATTTAAAGATAGATTCTTGCACATGTTAGTTCTTGGACCAACGGGTTCTGGTAAAACCTCTCAAACTATCATTCCTATGATTAACCAAGATATGCAGAATCCTGATTGTGGTATTACTGTAATTGAACCAAAAGCGGATTTGGCTGAAAAAATCTATGCAATGGCAAAACATTATGGTAGACCAGTTATCTACTTTAATCCTATTTTGCCCGATTGTCCTTATTTTAACCCTTTATTCGGAAAAGAAGAGGATGTAATTGAAAACATTGCTACAACATTTAAAATGTTAAGCCCTGATTCTCCACAGTTCTTCATGGACATGAACGAAAACCTTATTCGTAATGCCTTGAAAGTATTGAAAAGAACAATGGCAAATGATGCAACCTTTATCGACCTTTATACACTAATTGCAAATCCTGGTGGAGCAGGGAGAAAAATGGTTATGTCTTTCTCACGTATGAACGCTGAAAGTGCAGAAATTGCAAAAGAAAATTCAGATATTGCTCAATACTTCTTGAATGACTATTTCAATGAGAAATCTAAAACGTATGAACACTGTTCTGCAGTACGTACACAAGTTGGTAAATTGATTTCTAATAAATTCTTGCGTAAAGTGTTAAATCCACCAGCAGGAAAGAATGATATTGACTTCGATAAACACCTTGCAGAAGGTGGAGTTATTGCAATTGCGACTGCACAAGGTACATTGCGTGACCTTGGTCGATTCTTGGGTTACTTTATCATTCTTCAATTCCAAGCGTCTGTATTCCGTAGACCAGGGAATGAGAATACTCGTCTTGCACACTTCTTGTATATAGATGAATTCCAAGTATATGCAAACCCAGGTTTTGCCGACATGCTTACACAAGGTCGTTCTTATCGTGTAGCTTCTCACCTTGCAACACAAAACAGAGCGTTAATTGGTATGGGTCGTGGACAAGAAGGGAAAGACTTTATCGAGCTTGTTTCTACGAACGCACGTAATATCATTATCTATCCTGGTGGAAACGCACTGGATGCGAAATATTACAGTGACCAATTTGGTGAAATTTTGAAAAAGACACTTCAAAAAGGGGTTTCTTCACAAAAATTCAATCCGTTATATGGATTCCAAAAAATGAGTTACGACAATGTTAGTGTTCGTGAAACAGAAGCAATGGAAGCACGTTTCTCCCCTTCGGATATTATGTATCGACCTTTCGGAGAAATTACGTATCTATTAATCAAGAAAAATAGTATTCAATCACCAGCAGTTGGAACAATTGAATACATTCCAGTTGAATTAAACAATAAACTGGATGCCATGATTGAAGAATACAATGAAAACATCTTTAAAAAGCCAAGTCTTGATAATACAAGCAAAGAGGATTCTTCAGAAGAAACGCCTCAACAAGCTCATGTACAAGACCTTGTTCTTCAAAAAGAGCCTGTTATCGCAAAGAATCCAGTTGTTGCTCCTGCAACAAAGAAAGAGATTCCTGATAGAGTGCCAAACATTGATGACTTTATCCTTGTAGAAGAAAAGAAAAAGCCTGTTGATAAAAGAGAATTTATTTCTCCTGATGACGACTTTACGGATGACATTGTATTAGAGGCAGACGATAAACCATTTACTATCAATGAAGCTAAAAAGAATGATTCTTCTTCTGATGAAATTAGCTTTATGAATGACGAAGAGGATGACCTCATTTAATAGGAGTTGAAAAAGGGGCTATAGTAGACAGAGAACAAACCAGTGACCCTGAAAGACCCACAACCTATGAATAGGTGGTTGAAGCTGTTAGGTTCTCTAATGTCCTATTAAACAGTTAGAGAGAGTACGGAAGTAATTCTGTACTCTTTTTTATTTTTTGATAAATAGATATGAAAAAAGTATGAATAAAGCATGAAGATTAACATAAAAAGTACATAAAAAAACAGGCTACTAAGAGCCTGTTTCTGTTTGTTAGCGAACGCTTTCGATTAGACCGTAATTTCCGTCTTTACGCTTGTAAAGAAGGCACATTGTATCTGTTTCTCCGTTGAAGAAGAAGAAGAAAGAATGTCCTAACATTTCCATTTGAAGAATAGCTTCTTCCTCCATCATTGGTTTCATGTCAAATTGTTTGCGTTTTACGATTGGTTCTTTTTGTTCCATAGTAATATCTTCATCTCCTTCGTTTAATTTAATGTTTTCCGCATAGCGAATCGTTTCATGAGTACGTTTGTTTGATTTTTCAATTCGTTTATTGACTTGATAATTCACTTTATCAATGAGTGTATTAATAGATACGTACAAGTCAGAATGAACAGCTTCCATTTTCAATAATTGACCAGCGACATGAAGCATAACTTCTGCTTTTTGACCTTCTTTACTGGTCGATAAGGTAACATGGAGAGTTGTGTTTTTGTCTACTTTTTTTGTAAGACGTTCAAACTTCTCTTCAACAAATTGAGTGATTCCTTTCGTTAATTCAAAGTTCTTTGCAGTAATGTTCAATTTCATAGTTCCAAAAACCCCTTCCATCAACAATATTCAACTAAAGTCTTGTAGAGCAAATATGCTATTCAAAAACTTTGTTGGCTTTATTATACTATACAATAGGCAATAAGTAAATATATATAGACTATAAGCAATAATGTCTGATATAGTAAGGAGGGAAGATATTGAGTGGTCAAATTCGTGAAAATATGAGATTAAATCATGTGTATCAAATGGATTGTTTGGAAGGTTTAAAATCCATTCCTTCGGAAAGCATTCATCTTTGTGTAACTGACCCTGCTTACAAGACTATAAGCGGTGGAAGGAAACGAAAAGAAGGACAACCAAGCGGAATTCTCTTATCGAATGACGGAAAGATTTTTCAACATAACAACATCAAAATTAAAGATTGGATGACAGAAGTATATCGAGTATTGAAACCACAATCTCATTTTTATGTCATGACCAATACGCTTAATTTACAAGAAATGTTGAATATTGCAACAGAGATTGGTTTTAAACTTCATAATCTTTTGGTGTGGAAAAAGAACAATTGTACGCCAAGTCAATATTACATGAAAAATGCAGAATACATTCTCTTTTTAAGGAAAGGAAAAGCCAAATACATTCACAATCTTGGTTCAAAAACAGTCATTGAAATAGATAACGTCAGAAACAAACTTCATCCTACGGAAAAACCAGTAGAACTTATGGAGCTATTTATTCAGAACTCCTCTAATGAAGGAGATATTATCTTAGACCCTTTTATGGGTAGCTTTACAACAGCAATCGCTACTTTGAATGTAGGTGGGAATCGAAAGTTTATTGGATTTGAAATTGACCCTACTTATATAGAGATTGGGAATCAACGATTACTTCCTTCTCAATATTGACTATAAACGATACAAACTATTTTTTGACTAAAAAGGAGGTGGTTTAGAAGTGTGGGAGAACCGATTGTTTCATGAAGATTGTGTAGGAGAAAGAGGAATGTGTCAAATTCCAAATCAATCAGTGAGCTTAATTTTTACGGATTTGCCTTATGGAACGACACAGAATCGTTGGGATACGGTTATCCCTTATGACGTGCTCTGGAAGGAGTATGAACGTGTAATTAAGCCAAATGGAGCTATTGTATTGTTTGCTCAAAATCTCTTTGCAAGTGACCTCATACAAAGTAATCGAAAGCTCTTTAAGTACAAATGGATATGGGTAAAAGATAGACCTTCTAATTTTTTAAATGCGAAACGGATGCCTCTCTTTGATTTTGAAGAACTGCTTGTGTTTTACAAGAAAGCTCCAACATACAATCCTCAATTTTTTGAAGGAAAACCTCTTCATGGGATGGGGAGCAAATACAAAGAAGGTCAATTAAAAAATAACAATTACGGTGAGTTTAAAAGTCATGAAAATCCTTCGGCAAATCGAACAGGGGATACAAAAAAATATCCAAGAACAACCCTTTTTTATCCGAAGCCTCACCCACCTATTCACCCCACCCAAAAGCCCATAGATTTAGCAGAATATATCATTCGTACCTACACAGATGAATCGGATGTCGTTTTAGACAGTTGTACAGGAGTAGGAACAATTCCTATTGCTTCTGTTCGTACTGGTCGAAAATTTGTCGCTTTTGAAAAAGAACAAGGTTTTTATGAAAAAGCCTATGAACGAATAGCTGAATCCATAACAGAAGAAAAAAGGGACTTTTATCAAAATTTCTTCTCTACACCATAGATAAAGTTTTCTACCAAACAACATAGAGAGAGGAGTGAAAAGGTGAATAATCAGTTTTTATTGAGAGATACATTTGAAGGATTTAAGGAGTTAGAAGACGAGAGTGTGGACATGATTCTGACGGATATTCCTTATTTGATTAGTCGTGAAACCAACTTTGCCAAACTCAACCGTTATAAACGGAAAAATAAAGACGTTCGTGGATACGAAGGGATGGAATTTGGAGAGTGGGATAAGGAATTTGATGTTGAACAATACATTCGTGAATGTGCCAGAATCCTGAAAAAAGGAAGAAGCATGATTGTATTTGGGTCATGGCAACAACTAAAAGAAATTAACGATATTGTTCAAGACGCATTAGGAAAAGACACTGGAAGCCCAAGAATTGGTGTTTGGGAAAAAAGTAATCCTGCAGTCTTCAATATGGACAAAATGCCAATTAATGCGTTTGAGTTCTTTGTCTGGAATCGAAAGGGCAAAAATTGGGTGTTTAACAATCAGCGTGGAAAACGTGTAAAAAATAACGGAACAGAAGTTCAAATTCCTGAACGGTTCTTGTTTAATTATCCGATTGTCGTAGGGGGTCATAAGACTGCTAAACCTGTTGGACTTTTTGAAGATTTAATTAAAACCTTCACTGATGAAGGACATGTTGTATTTGACGGATGTGCTGGTGGTGGAACAACTGCCATATCTGCACTCCGTACTGGAAGACAGTTTATCTGCTTTGAAAACAATCAAAGTAATTATGAAATTGCCAAAGAAAATTTCCAAAAATATCAGATTAAGAATCTGGAAGCCTATTTTAAATAAGAGAGGGGATAAAGACTGTGGAAAAACAAGAAAAAAATCAAGTTGAAATAGAAAACAAAGAACAACCAGAGAAATTGTCTTTCGACAAAATGTACTTTTTTGATTTAAACAAAATGACAAAGACAATGGGAAAAACCACGCTATTAGTGATATTAGGTGTCGTTCTCTTTAACTTTATGTTTTCCGATATTCAATGGTGGGCGAAAGCATTAGTTGGATTAGGCTCATTTCTATTAGTAGCGTTTGTTTATTATGACGTGAAATATATGTTGGGAATGAAAAAAAATCCATTTCAAATATTCCCTGAACGAAAAATCTTCCGTTATTACAACGAATTTGAAGGAAACAAAGAAATTGACATTACAAAAATCAAAGAAATTAAAGTGTATAGTCGCCCGAAACCAGAAGAAATCTTTTTATTAGAAATTTTTCTACACAACAAAAAGAAAGAAGAAAACGTGAATGTTGCTGGATTTACGCAAAATACCATTCATGAATTAATGAACGATATTAGACAGTTTAACAGCGATTATATTATCACAACGAATCGTGACCCAAAAAATAAAGAGAAAAAATAATAGAGAAGGGAGTGTTTTTGATTGGTTCAACACAATCATATTTATCATGGCAACAGCAAAGAAGTGTTAAAAACATTCCCTGATAATTACTTCCATTCTATTGTAACCGACCCTCCTTATGAAATAGGCTTCATGTCAAAGGGGTGGGATTCCACTGGAATTGCTTATGATATTGAATTCTGGAAAGAGTGTCTTCGTGTATTAAAACCAGGAGGACATCTCCTTTCTTTCTCTGCTTCTTCCACCTATCACAGAATGGCAGTAGCCATAGAAGAGGCTGGATTTGAAATTAGAGATAAAATAGATGTCTTTTATGACGGAAATCAAGACTTAGCAAATTTCATGGATTCCTTATCAACAGAACAAGCAAGTGCTTTTGCAAGATTAATAGACCAGCAGAATGACAGAGGATTATTTAGCTGGATATACGGTCAAGGGATGCCAAAGGGACAAAACATTTCTAAAGCAATTGATAAGCTCTATGGAAAGAAAAGACCACTTAGCGAAAAGCAACGCCCTATTGGTGGAAAAAACGGTGTGTTAATGGGGCAAGGAGGTAATTGGGGAGAAACGGAAGATATTCCGCAAACAGAGGAAGCAAGTGAATGGCATGGTTGGAATACTGCATTAAAACCAGCAAATGAACCTATTTGTATTGCAAGAAAGCCTCTTAGTGAAAAAACGATTGTCAAAAATGTCCTTCAACATGGAACAGGTGCATTAAATATAGACGCTTGTCGAATTGAACGTAAAGAAAATGACCGATTTGAGTATGGTGTTACAGGCAATCAAAAAGCGACCACTGGAACATATGGAATTTACGGACACTATGACCCTAACGCTTATACACCACATGAAGGTGGGAGATTCCCTGCTAATGTCATGATAGATGAAAGAGTAGCGGAAGAATTAGAGCAGACACATCCTGATAGCAGTCGATTCTTTTTTTGCTCCAAAGCAACAAAAAGTGAAAGAAAAATTGAAGAAGACCTTTTACAAATGAGAAGCGACCTAACACCTGAACAAATAGAATATGTACAAAATGAATTAAAACGATTAGGGGTAAAGGAGGAGAAATAATAGCGTGAAATTTAAAAAAATGTTAAAAGGATTTATTCAACATCCTATTTTTGATATTTCAATATTTGCTCTCCTTCTTTATGCGAAGTATCTTCTTCTTTTTGATGAAGTTTATATTGAAGGGGATACTTTCCTTACAACACCAGCTAAGATATTTACTACACTGACGTTAATTGCAATAGCTGGTTTGTTTTGGTTTGTATCGAACCGAAAAAGAAAATGGATTCTCCTTTTTGTTTCGTTCTTTATTTCTATCAGTATTTTTGCAGATGCAGTGTATTTTAGACACTTTAAGGACTTCACTTCTTTTTCCCTTCTTTATCAGGTAAATCAAGCAAATGATGTAAAAAATGCAATCTTCCATCTGTTGCAAGGAAAAGACATTTTATACTTTATAGACCTTATTTTTATAGGTGTTTTATTGTTTCTATTCAAAAGTAAGGTAAGTACAAAAAAACAAAAACTAAATTTAAACAGAGGTTTTGTTTACTTTACGTTTCTAACTATGTTCTTATTTGGTAACTTTGCTTTTATGCTGGTACATCTTGGAGACGATGGGATAAAAGATAGAAATTCTAATGCTCTTGCTTCTTGTATGATAGGGACAATCAATTTCCACTTTGTTGATACGTATGAAAGTATTAAAGAAAAAGTCTTTAAACCAGAATTGAACGAACAAAAAATACAAGAAATCCGTCAATCCTTTTATCAACCAAATGAGCAAGAAAAGAATCCTTATTGGGCTTCCATGAAAGGAAAGAATATATTATTTGTTCAGATGGAATCTTTTGCAAGATATGTTGTAAATGAAAAAATAGAAGGGAAAGAAATCACACCGAACTTCAATAAATTGATACAAGAGAGTTACTATGCAGAAAACATGTATAACCAAGTAGGATATGGTCATACATCTGATGCTGAATATCTAACATTAAATTCTCTTTATGGTTTATCAAGTGGAAGTGCAAATATCCTTTATGGTTTTAATGATTATTATACACTCCCTAAAATATTGGAAAGGGAAGGTTATTCTACCTTTTCAGCCCATGCGTATCGTGGGGAGTTTTGGAATCGTGTAAATATGCACAAATCATATGGTTTCCAAGAAAGCTATTTTGAAAAGCAGTTCGATATAAAAGATACTGCAGGATTAGGAATGAGAGATAAGGATTTCTTTATTCAAAGTGTTGATAAAATAGCAACATTGCAACAACCATTCTTCAGCTTTTTAATCACATTAGAAAACCATACTCCTTTTGATAGCAGAGATACAGATTTCAATGTTGGAAAATTAGAAGGTACACAGGTAGGTAAGTATATTCAATCTGTTCATGAAGCAGATAAAGCGATTGGGATATTAATTGAAGAGTTAAAGGAAAAGGGATTATACAATAATACCGTATTAATTATGTATGGAGACCATGATTCTGAATTGGAACAACCAGAAATGGAAAAACTCTTCCCTGATTTAGCTTACAATGATTTATACAAATTAAAACGAGTTCCGTTCTTAATTCATACACCTGATAAGAGTATTGTTGAAATAGACAAGCAACCATTAGGACAAATTGATACGATGCCTACTATCTTGCATTTATTAGGAATGAAATCTGAACACGCTTATTTTTATGGACAAAACATTTTTGACCAAAATAGAGAGAAAATAGTGGGACAAATCATGAATTGGGCGGTTGGAGATGGATACGTTATTAGAATCAATCCAAATGACAACAATTCTTATCTGGCATTTAACATCGATACAAACGAATCTATACCTGTTACAGAAGAAATGATAGAGCAATATGAGAAAGTTCAAACACAAATAAAAAATTCCGACTTACTAATCCGTACAGATGGCATCAAAGATATTATTAAAACAAGAGAGGGTGAATAAATCATGAGATATAGAGCAAGTGAAATACCTGAACATTTGTTGAATTTCTTTGAAAGAAGTGGTGAATCAGTAAGTGTTCATAACAATCATCCGACAGTGAAACCTTTAGACCTTATGCGTGAATTGGTAAAATTAGTAACTCCTCAAAATGGAGTATGTCTTGAACCATTTGCTGGTAGTGGAACAACACTGGTTGCTTGTCAATTAGAGGATATTGATTTTGTTGGAATAGAGCAAGAAGAAGAGTACGTAAAGATTTCTAATAGACGTGTTTCTTCTATAAAAACAAAAAGATAATAAATAGGAGAGGGGGTTGCCCTCTCTTATTTTTAATGAAGAGACGGAAACGATTGAGAATCAGAAGAAAGAATGGAAGTTAAGTAATCATGAACACAGGGTTTTAACCTGTGTTTTTTGTTGCAAAAAAACACCCCCAACAAGGATAATGACCAAGTGGGGGATTATTTATATGGATTCAATTTTCATTGTCTTCTCAAAAACTCTTTCTTCTAATCCGCTATCAGAAAAATGTTGAATATTTCCTAAAAAGTCAAATTGGAAAAGAGCTTCATGAAAAGGTTGTTCATTTAATCGTTTGAACGTAGTGAAGTAGACATTTTTTACGCCAATTAAGTCTACTAACTTAATATCCCGATAGATTTGTTCTTCACTTTCACCGACTACAACATAAGCGATTTCACGATTGTATTTTTGTTTAAAGAACAAGTTACTTTTATCCAGATAAGCCATTTTGTTTAGAACAGATAAAGCACTATACGAAAATTCATCCAATAGAAATTCTTGTATCCGATTGTTCTCAACCATGATATGATTATCTTCGTTGATTTTTCGTAGATAGAGTCCAAATTCCACTCCTTGAAAGACAGAATTTAATATATCTCCATTAGAAACATGAAATCCTTCCTTTTCAACTAAGGTTTTCTTAATTTCGGTTAGTTGTGGGTGTTCTCCTTTTAAAGCTGGAATCATCTTATCTGATAACAGTGTAAGAAGTTCTTCTCTTGAGCCAACATAAATATCAAAGTCAGCGTCAATCGTATCGACAATTCGTTCATAAATCGTATATTTGACCAAATCTGTTCGCTCTTTGATTCTGGTTGTATTTTCACATACAAACAAAACTACGATTTTACGTTCTTTATAAGCGTATTCTCTGGAGTTAATAAAATTTCGATAGTTCTCCCATTTCTCTAAGAGTTGTTTTTTGCTTTCCGTAGCCATATCCATTTCGATAAAAAAATCAGTATCTAAAATGGTAAGCATCCCATCTGGTCGAATACTGGTAAATTGACTAACGTATTTTTCATCATAGTATTTCCAGCCTATATCGAGATTTAACTGAGCAAAATCTATAACAAATTGGTTTAAGTGAACTTGGTGGTTAATGTTCTTCGGATAAATTTTTAATTCAGAAGCACGATAGTAACCTCTCTTCACTACTTGTTTCTTTGCATCATAGATATTGGTAGGTAAATCGAAGCAATAACGAATCACTTCAATACCTAATGGAGTTAAGAAATAAACAGGGTCAGGTTCTCCAAAAATAACTTTCGAGATTCTTTCCACTTCTTCAATCAATCCAAAATTCAATAATTCACCAATTTTCTTTTTGGCTATATCATCTGAAACCAACTCATTGTTAAGTAAAGACTTGCTGTAATGTAATTGATAAAGCTGGTTCATAGTCAAACATCTATATAGATAAATAGATTTTAACGCTTCAACATCCCTTTGAGAAAGAGATTTCAGAATATCTTTAATTGCACTTTTCATACTCTTCCCCTCTTTCCAAGATTCTCACATGTTAGTATAAACACTAAATGCCTTTAACATATTGTATGTAAAGGCATTTTAAAACATAATATATGATGATTTCGTGTAGGTTGTAGGTTTATTCTCACTCAATGTAGGGTAGGGTTTGTAAATAAAATACCATAGGTTAGGAATATATCGTTGTCTTTAGGCAAGTTTCAGAAAATTTATTTTATATTTTCTATATACATCGTTGACTTTAAACAATTTTTTTGTTAGCATAGACTTATGATAACGAAATCGTTATTAAAGACGTTGACTAACTTTAAGTAAATAAACGGTAGGCAAAATTAAAAATCGCTATTTTTAAGATGTTTATAGAAATAAGTGTCGATAGCTTGAAGGATTTTACCAGTTGATTGTAAGTTCATTCTTTCCAACTGATACTCAAGGTTTAAACCGCTATATTTTGTTTCCACCATATCCGCAATTTTCTCACATAGTACATAGCGGTTGTTGGACTTTGTTTCCTGAATAGCTGTTTTGATTAGTTCTTTTGTTCCTCTTGTTAATTTAAATTCTGACACGATAATTTCCTCCCTGTTTTATGTTTTTTTGGTATTAAGTCAATGCGAGTGATTTCATTGACTATAGTCCTAATTATATGTCATTGACTAAAAACTGTCAAGATGAATTTCGTTGATTATAAACATTGAATATTTTGGATATAATAAGGCAAAGAGCATAAAGCAGGTGAAGGTCTTCTAATCTTTTGTATTTTTCAGGTTAATAATTTTATTATCATTTAATTTAATTTAATTTATTAGGGTTCAAACATCAGAGGAGGTAAGGATTATTATGGCAAACAAAAAGGTTGAAACAGAAAAATTGGGATGGTACGAAGAGTTAAAAGCAGGAATGGAAGGGCTTGGAATCGAAAGTGTTTTACGTGTCATGGAGGTTATTGATACGGCTGAAGGTCACGAAACACAGGAAAAAGTTGACGAAATCAACTCATTGATTAATGAATTGGATTTGACTAATGAAGAAATGAAACAAATTTTCGATAACTTTAGTCAAGGTGTTGCTTCTTTCAAAGGTTCTACTGATGCTCTGAAATTTGTGAAAAACAAATTAAAAAGAAAAGCACGATTATTACAAAACCGTATTCAACGTGCAATTCCAGAAGGTTTCGGAAGTTATATCCTTGATTTAAGAAAGAAAAAGGATTACTCCCTAAAAGATGTAGAAAGAATCACAGGTATCAGTCAAAGCTATATCAATCGTATTGAAAAAGGGGAACGTAAAGCTCCATCTTATCCAATCATTGAGAAATTAGCGGATGCATACAGTGTGGAAATTTCTGATTTATTAAAAATCGCTGGAATCGCTACAGACGAATCCAATGTACAAGGGCTACCGCAGTTAATCTATTCTAACAACTTTACCATTAACGGTAAAATGACTTCTACTAAAAAGAAAGAAGTTTTAGTAGAAATTATCGAGAAAATGGACAATGTAAAATGGGATGATGCTACGAAGCACTTAGATACAGTTGAGCTTATCAATCTTATTAATAAGTTCAAAAACCAAGAATAAAATAATCGTTCTACCAGAAAGACACAGGTCATTGTTGCCTGTGTCTTTTATTTTGTCCATAAGTTGAATATAATTTATAAGTTTCTATATATTGAATATAGACTACGAAAAACATAGAACATAGTCAGACATAAAACCGATTGAGTGAGATTTAAAAACATGGAATAATAAGCTCAAACGATTAATTATGTCATTTGATTGAGGAGGTGGAAAGATAAAATGGAAAAAATTCTATTAGCAGTTGGCTTTAGACAGTTAGAAGAGTTTTTAGAAAAACAGCTAAAAAAAGAGTTTGTTTTTGTTGGAACAACGGTTTATCGTGAAGGAATTATTCGTGCGATTGGTCAGAAAAATCCTGATATTGTTGTCATTCGTGAGACATTAGAAGGAAAAGAAAACATTTTGTCTATTGTATATGAAATTCGCCAAAAATTTAGTAAAAAGAGAATCATTTTTATTGCTGGAAAAAGAGAACCAGGTGATGCTCTTCTTGCTACACTTGTAAGTTATGGTGTGTATGACATATTACAAGGTGAAAAGATTCGAGCACAAGAAGTTGTTGCTTTAATCCGTAAGCCGAATGAATACAAAGATGTTCAGCACCTACAACCTGTTCCTGTTTTGGATGAAAGACGTAATGAAGTGTTATTCCAAGCTCCAAACGCCATCATTCAAGAAAAGGAAATTATTAAAGAAATCTACATTGACCAAGGCGTTCATGCTCCAATAGGTAAACAGCCAACTGAAGAACAACCTATCAATGTGAAAAAGCAAGAAGAACCTGAAATGATTCCTGTTGAAGAAACGCCTGTTGCTCCTTCTAAAAAGGAAGTAAAGAAAGAGAAAAAGGTAGAAGTACCAAAAGAAACACCAAAGGATAGTGCTAAGAAAAGTTTCTTAGATAAGTTGGTTTCTAAATCAGAAATCACCAGTTCTTTTGGAGAAAACATGGTTTCGACTACAAAACAAAAAATCATTACGTTCTTAGGTAGTAAAAATGGAGTAGGGAACTCTTCACTTGCTTTTAACACAGCTCTCTCATTAGCTCAAAAAGGATTAAAAACCATTTTTATTGAGTTCGATGACAAAACTCCTGCTGTAAGCTATTGGTATGAGTTAGGGTTTGTAGAAGATGGCATTGATTCCGCTCTAACTGCTTTGGAGAATAATAATTTTGAAAAAGTAGAAGAAGCGATTGTGAAAAGTGCTGATTTAAAGAAAACCGAAAGCCTGATGCAGAAAAACTACCGAAAATTCCCGAATACATTAGATTTTATGTTCTTCTCTAACAAGTATCTCACAAGAGAACCAGAAGAAGGATTAGAAGCACATGTAAATATGGGATTTTCTAAAGAGTTATTCTTGTATCTCATGTTCCAATTAGATTATGACTTTATCATTTTAGATGTCCCATCAGATATTAACCATCCTGCAACGTCAAATGCGTTACTTTATTCTAATAAGGTATTTATGACTCTGACACAAGATGTATCGACTATTGGGTATTCAATTTACAAAATGAATGAGTTGTCTAAAAAGGGCATAAACATCAGCAAAAAACTTTATTATATCATTAATAAATTTGAAAAAGCTGACTTGTCTTTAAAGGAAATTGAGGATTGGATTCAAGCCGAAAACATGACGACTGTTCCAATATTGAACAAGGAATTTGCAAATGCAAACTTCTTAGGATTGCCAGTGTTGCTTTACACAAAAAATTCAGGACTAAGAAGTGCGTTTCAAAAAATAGAAAAAATTATTGTCTAAAAGAAATTGACTATATGGTATAAATATAAATTTTGCCATATAGTCTAAATAAAATAGGAGGTGTAGTTCTTGAAAAAGAAAAGAGGTTTAATGATAGGTGTGCAAGTTGGATTAGTAGTAGCCTTCTCCTTCTCATTCTATCAGTACGTACAAAATGAGGTACAGCCAAAAGAGGTTTATGTATTTAAAAATGACCTACCAGTAAACACACAAATCACAAAAAATGATTTAGAAAAGGTTACAATTCCAGCAAAAGCAATTACAACTGATTTTGCTTTAGATGCAAATGACATTGTAGGAAAATATGTAACAACAAAAACTTTCGGGAACCAGTTTGTTTACAAGCAACAATTGGTGGAGAAAGAGGATGTTGACCCATTTGACAGCATGGATATGTCAAAATTGCGTAAAATTTCCCTTCCAGTTGACTACCTGAACTCGTTTGCAGGAGATATTGAACGTGGAGACAAAATTGACCTTGTGTTCACTGGTCAAGGTGTTAAGGGTAGTGCGAATGGTTCAGAAGGAGAGTTCAAATACTCCAAAGTCTTCTTACAAAACGTATATGTCTATAACGTAGCAACAGAAGATGGTTTCAAATTTGAAAGCCATGCAAACCGAACAAAAGGTTCTGAATCTGAAGACGCTGAAGGTGAAAAAATCGACACTTCTGCTGATGAAAGCAAAATCGGTGTTGTAACTGTAGCTGTAACTTTAGACCAAGCAGAAGAAATTACTGCTCGTATGAAGTCTGGTGAAGTTCGCTTACTTGGTCGTTTTGATGATAACCAATCCTATGAAACTTTAGGATACGTTGTTGGAGAATTCGGTAAAGTGTTTTCAGAAAAAGCAAATGCAGAAACTGGCAGAGCAACAATCAACGAAGATAACCAATTCCAAAAATAAGGAGTAGGAGGTGAAGAAACACGCTGTTTGCGTTAGCTCTGGATGTAAATAGCGTGTTTTTTATTATTATGAAAAAAGTCTTAGTCGCAACAGGACAAAAAATTATTGATGACACAATTGCAAAGTTTGAAAACTTCGATGTAGTAAGTTCTGTTGAATATAAAAGCGAAGTACATGAAGCGTGTGAATATTTCCAGCCTGATATTTTACTAATTGGAGAGGGTTTAGCAGGACATGAGTCGCTTATGCAAATCATGCTTAAATTAGTAAAGGATTTCCCACATTTGCGAATTATTTATCTTGCTGGATATGTCGATTTACGTGACGAGCCAAAAGTAAATGCCCTTGGTATTTTAGTAATGGCTGGAATCTATGACATTGTTCATGAAAGAAAAATTACAGTTCCGATGTTACGAAACATATTGGATAATCAAAAAGATGCAGAAAGCATGGCTTATCTCACAAAGAGGGTAAATGAATCGCATTCTAAATCAAACAAAGAAGATTTGATTGAATTTGAAATTCCAGTTGAAGATAAAGAACAAGAAGATGAAGATATTTATAAAAACCTTCATGTTGTATCTTCTATCAAGCCTGGTACTGGTAAGAGCTTCTTATCAACAAACATTGCTACTGCGATTGCAAACTTTGGTGTAGAAACAAAAGACGGAAGAAAGCCAAGAGTAGGATTAATCGAGGCAGACTTACAAAACCTTTCTGTCGGAACACTTCTTCAAATCGAAGATGACAAAAGAAACTTAAAAGCGGTTATGGACAAAATCGGAACAATCGTAAATGATAACGGATTGGTTGGTACACTTCAACAAACCGAAGAAGTCAACGCTTTTATCAAGAGTTGTTTTAAACCATATTATCGTGTGAAGAATTTAGAAGCGTTAGTTGGTTCACAATTAACTTTCCAAGAGATTGAAAGTGTAAAACCATACTTCTATATTTATCTGTTAGATGCTATCGCAAATGAATATGACGTTGTAATTATTGACTCAAACTCTTCTTTAACACACGTTACCACTTACCCACTTTTACAAATGGCAAAAAGCTGTTATTACGTTTTAAATTTAGATTTTAACAATGTACGTAACAATGCTCGTTACAAAGATATTTTAAAAGAAATGGGAATTTTAGATAAAGTGAAATATGTATTGAATGAAGATATTGTTAATGATGCTTCTGAATCCCTTGCGTCTGGTACAGAGATTGAAGAGCTAATCTTCACTGCTGACCACTTAGACGATTCTGATTTCAAATTAGAAGCAAGAGTTCCTATGTTGCCAAAAACCGTATTCTTAAACCGACTATATGAAGGAACACCAGTCGTATTGGATGACAAAAAATACACATTAAAAGCACGTTATGAGCTTTTTAAAGTAGCCAACCAAATATGGCCTATGAAGAACTTCAAGGAAATCGAGGAAGAATATCTGGAAATGAAGAATGGGAACAAAAAGAAAAAGGGATGGTTTGCAAAATAATCATCCCTTTCTTTTCTCTATATTATCGACTATAACCCATAGAGTAATTATTTTACTTATAGTCTACATCAAGTAAGGAGGGAAAATGGGTGGAAAATAAACAAACAAAAAGACAAATTCTATTAAATAAATCATTGCAATATGTCTTAAACATTTCTCTCATTTTGCTATCCTTTGTTCTTATTTGGCTACTCGGAAAAGAAGGATTTCATTTAATCCATTTAACTTTTTTTGAAGAAACCAAGGAGGGTCACAAAGAAGTATTAGAAAGTATTTTGACTTTCTTCCTATATTTCGAGTTTTTATCAATGATAATTAAATATTTTCAAGAAGACTATCATTTTCCTTTGCGTTACTTCATGTATATCGGTATCACCGCAACAATAAGACTTATCGTTGTTGACCATGAAGATGCAAAACAAACACTTTATTTCTCTGGTTCTATTCTTTTGTTAGTTATCAGTTATGCCATTCTAACTTTGCTTTCTATCATGAAAAAGAAAGCAAATATGAATTAGTGTTTAAAAACAAAATTAAAATAGTCATTTAATAATAAAGAAGATAAAAAAGGAGGCAACATTGTGGAGCAAGATTTTAAATCATTTAGGAAAGATTTAATGAAGTTCAATCGCCAAAAATCAGATACAGTTGGAGCATTAATGGATTACGAGGATGCTCTTGAATTGATTCGTACTCAATTAGCAGAAAAATTGGCAACTGAAATGGAAGTAAACAGTAAAGGAAACCAGCAAAAAGCGGAGAAAAAAGCGAAGAAAGATAAAGAATATTTGAGAAAGAAAAAATCTCAATACAAGACGTACATTACAGATATTGTGTTAGCTGAAAACCTTCGTGTGCGTGGATACGATGATATGAACCAAAATGTATTTATTGAAGAAATGGTGGAAGAATTTGCAGGGTATTCCGTTTTAGCAGATGCCTTCGCTGACCCTGATGTATCAGATATTTTCGTCATAGATTGGAAAACCATTTATGTTGAAAGAAAAGGAGCAAACATGAGGTATCAAAAGACATTCCGAAGTGCAAAACACTTCAAGGATGTACTGGAACGCTTTATTCGTGAATCTGGTAAAGAGATTAACATGGGTGACTCCAAAATCGTTGACTTTGAATTGTATCAAGACAGGGGTTGTGCGACTTCACCAGGGGTTTCTCCAAGAGACTACTCTTTAACGATTCGTAAACACGCTGAAGACCATATTACGAAAGAACAAATTGTCGGTTGGGGCGTATTAACAACAGAAATGGCAGACTTCCTTGGTATGCTAATTGTGGGTGAATGTAATATTATTTATGCTGGATTAACAGGTTCAGGGAAAACGACTTCCATTCGTGCATTGTTAGACTACTATGTAACAAAATCAAATAAACGTATGTTAGTTTGTGAGGATACACAAGAGTTGTTCCCTAAAAACGACCACACGTTAGAATTAGTATCTGTAAAAAGCGATGACAAAGCATTGGCTGTACCGCTTGGAAACCTCATTCATACTGCATTGCGTTTGAAACCAAAATACATTGTAGTAGGGGAGGTACGTGGTGAAGAAGCACAAGCGGCCGTTGAGGGGATGGAGACTGGACACAGTACGATTTTCACGATGCATGGAGGCAACCCTTGGAATATCATCAACCGTCTGGTAACAAAATACCTAATGGCAATGCCTTCACTTGGGATTGACGTAGTAGAACGTATCATTGGTTCTGCAGTAGATTATGTATGTATTCAAGATAACGTACCAGGTACAGGCAGAAAGATTACAACCATTTCAGAAATTAACTACAACTTTGAAAAAGGTCGTGTTGACGTTAAAACCATTTGTCGTTATGACTTCCGTAAGAAAGATTTCGTATGGGAAGGAAAAATCGACAAAGAAAAAGCAGACAAAATGCTTAGACGTGGTATTACACTTGAGCAAATCGAGCCTTGGGTGGAAAAATAATAGTCAAAAGGAATTAAACACTTTTTTTATTCCTCTAATGTTGACTATATGCTATATTTTAATCATTAGAGATTATAGTATATAAGATATGAGGGGTGTATGATTAAATGCCCCTTGTATCCACTATAATTTGTTAGTGAATAAAAAATAAAAAAGGTAGGTGAAAGGAAAAGAATGGGATTTAACATTATGCTATTTGCTGTTTTAATGATACTGACTATTGTAATTGCAAGTGTAGGCAGAGGAAACAAAAGTACATTAGATGGTCGTAAACAGCAATCCAGTAACATTTTGAGAGAAAATGTGTTAAAGAAACGATTAGAAAAATACAACGAAGAAAAAGTAAAATTTTCTAAGCGATATGCAATTGAAACACTAAGCCTACAAGCTGGTTTTAAACTAAGCTACACTGAATATCGTATGATTACGATTGGTTCAGCAATTGTATTTGCTTTACTTGTTGGTATCTTAATGAATAACCCCATCTTAGGCGTATTGTTCGCCCTAATTGGTTACATTCTTCCAAAAGAGGTTATTACTTTCTTAAAAAACCGAAGAGTAGCCCTTTTAGAGAAACAGATTGGACCGTTCATGCAGATGGTTATCAAGCGTTATGAAACCACAAAAGACTTTGGTAAATCACTTGAATTAACAATGGTTGAATTCAAAGGTGAAGAACCTATGTATTCTGAAATCAGACAAACGGTTCTTGAAGTCAATGTAGGTGTCCCTGTTGGAGAAGCAATGGATAACATGGGAAGACGTACAGGTAACAAATACATGGTTCGTTTAGCTGACTATTACAAAATTGCCTCTTCTTTAGGTACAGAGGAAATCCGTAAAAAGCTGTTAAATCAAGCATACCAACAATATGAAGAAAACAGAAAAACAAAATCAGTAATGAAGAAAGAACTTGCTGGTCCTAAAAATGAAGCGTATATCATGTTAGCGTGTATTCCAATGTTCGCTATCTATTCTGCTCTAACCAACGATACGTATATCGACTTTATGATTAATACGTCAACAGGTAAGATTGGAACTGCTGTAATCGCTTCTATCTTCATGGGAAGTATCTGGTTTGTAAACTCCAAAATTGGAGCACCGCTTGAATAAGGAAGGAGGTTAGAAAGGTGTTAGTAATATTTGCAATCGTAGCAGTCATATCAATGTTTTTCCTTGCAAGAAGCCTATTTATACTTGTCTTCTCAATGGAAAACTACAATGTTCACCGAAAAAGATTGAAGCAACTTCAATTTAACAATAAAAAAGAAGATATGGAAATGAATGAGTTAATTGATAAAGTCACAAAACCAGTCATTCGCCATCTTCTTCCAAGGTTAAAACCAAAGAACTTAGAGCAATTAGAACGTGATTTGAAAATGGCAAAGTGGGAGAAAAATTTCACGCCTATTCAATATCGTGCATTAAGCATCACTCTAAAAATAGCTGGATTGGTTTTAGGTTTCGCTCTTTACAACCTAATTGCACCATTCATGGGTATTCTATGGGGAGTTGTGTTATTCTTCGGACTTGATTTCTTCCTAAGAAACTCTAAAAACAACCGCAAAGCATTGTTAGTTGCTGACTTCCCTGACTTCATCCGTATTACAGAAGGATACCTTTCAGCGAATGTTTCTTTCTCACAAGCAGTAGCAGAAAGTATCAAATATGTAGGAGAAGAGTGGAAGCCAATTCTTCAAAACTTTGTTGTTCAATGCGATGTTAAAAGCATTGACGAAGCTCTTGACTCTTTAAGAGAAGATGTTGACCTCTTTGAAGTTCGTGAGTTCGTTGCCCTTGTAAAATTAACTCTTGAACAAGGGGGAAGTGCAAGTGAAAGTTTCAATGCACAAGCGGATAAAATTCGTGAAATGCAATTAGACGCAATGGCTATGAAAATTGGCAAACGCCAAATGATGGCAACTGCACTTCAAGCACCACTGTTGCTATGTATTATGGCTATCATGGGTCTTCCAATGTTAGGCTCAATGACTGGTCTTGCATCTATGTAAGTCAAACTGTCAACACATGCTAAAGCATAGTAAAACCAAAAAAGGCTTTTTTTCAATAGAAGACCTTATTATAATGGTATTATCAAAGTATGTGTTGACTATAATCTATTAAGTAGAGATTATAATATATTGTCGATACGCATATTATGAAAAATAAAACATTTAAAAGGAGGAAATTGGTACTATGAAAAACTTAATGAACAGAGCGAAATTTGTATTAAAAGGTGAAGAAGGAGCTTCCAACATCGAGATTATCGTCTGGATTTCCGTAGTTCTTGTAATCGCTACTGCATTGTTCGCATTCAGAGATTCTATCACTAAGTTCTTGGGTAGCTCTAAAGGCGAAGTTGATAACTTAAAAGTGAAGTAATCGAATATCAAGTAGAAAAGGGAGATGAGACCATCTCCCTTTTCTAAGATATATCAAGAATTAACTTGTCCATACCAAACAAAGAAAGTAAAGGTGGTGAAGAAGACTGCATGAAAATGTTTAAAAGATTGAAAGGATTTAAGAAAAACAAAAAAGGTGCTTTAGCCATTGAAATTGTTATAGGTATGATGATGTTCTTAATGATTGTCAGCTTTGTAACAGACGTAGCTCTTCTCACTTGGAAGTTTACGGTTATATCAGATACAAACTCTTATCTCGCACGTACAGTAGGGATTCAAGGAGGGTTATCAGGTTCTACACCAACAAACTATCCAGGGGGTAGTGGGGCGTATATCACAAGAGGCGAAATGGATTCCATTATCAAAGGAAACATGGATAAAGCAGGGATAAAAAATTACAGTTACAACTTATCTGATTACAGTGCGGATTATGGAGACATGATTGATACGGAACTGAAAGCAGAATACAAATGGGCTATGCTAAGTAACTGGATTCCTGGTAATGTCACCAACGAAATTGTTTCCAAACGAAGTGTAATGTCCGAATTCCAATTCCGCTATGACAACTTTAGAGGAGAGTAATAACATGAAAAATATTAAAAAGTTTTTAAAAGACCAAAAAGGTGCATTTAGTATTCTTTTTGTTATTCTCGCCTTTATTTCTGTCTTAATCATTACGTGGAGTATGGATGTACTAAAGCAATCTTATACCATTAGTGAAGTGCAAGGTATCATGGATGTCGCTGGTGTTTCTGCCTTGAATTATTCAGTAGATAAAGAATCTCTAAGAGGAGAGGAATTTATATATAGTGAAGATGCGGTTCGTACCAAATATCACGACATTATTGAAAAACGAATTCATGCTGGTGGCTCTCAAAATATCAGCTACAAGCAAGTAAGGATTCGTAGGGTTGATTACAAATACACGAATGAAGGTTTGGGAGAAAGAACGAAACCAGCTCACCAATTATGGTTAGATTCTTATATGGTTGTTCGTGTGAAAACAAGCCAAGTATTTGACCTTTTCCCTTCATTAGAGAAACAATTCTATGATTCTTTTGATAAAAACAACTTTGATATTAGCGTCACTGGTCAAACAGAGGATGGAAAAACAGAATTAGTAATTAGGAGTGTGAGTCGTCTTGTTTACAGATAGTCAAACATTTATCAATACGATGCTCCAAGATATACAAGGTCTTTATGGCAACTATTATTTAGTTGCCATATTGACTCTATTCTTGGGAATTGCAACATATACAGATATGAAATCAATGAAAATACCAAATAAATTAAACTTAACTTTTGGTATCATAGCCATTGGCATTATTCCATTTATGGATTATTCTACATCAGAAATTATCTCCAGAATCACTGGTTCATTGTTTGGGTTTTTTGTTCTACTCATTCCTGCTATGATTAAAATGCACAAAATGGGTGGAGATATTAAATGTATCGCAGTAGTAGGATTATATTTAGGATTTTTCCAAGTCCCAATCTTCCTTGTTTTAGCTTGTATCTCTGGAATGGTGTATATTTACTTCCGTTTCAGAACTGGTAAACCGATAGGGAATATGCCTTTTGCCCCATTTTTTTTATTAGCTCATATTAGCTTATTCTTCGGGCAATTCTTAATCCCTTATCTTCATTACCTTTAATAAACAAAGAGAGCTATCCTTTTTAGGGTAGTTCTTTTTTATTGCACCACAATTATCTATACGAAACATTGACTATAGTGTATAATTAATGACATGTGATAAGACAGGATTAAGAGGAGGAAATAAATTGAGTTCATTTATTCATAGAGAAATTGCCAAAACAACCTTAAATGGAGAAGAAATATATGTGTGTATGTATGTACATGAAGAAGTCTTAGTAAATCTATCATTCTTTAAAAAGACAGATGTAGGGTTTGAAGAAATGCTTCGTCATGATGTCCCTGCAGAAACAGGAAAAGAGTTAGTTCGCAGAGTACGTGCTAATGATGTCGAGAAAGTAACACCAACAGAACTTAAAGTGTTCAATCAGTCCCTAAATATGTACAATATCCTTTTATCTAAGGAAATTAAAGGACTGGTGAGTAAATCGGTAAACGGTATGAAAGTAGAATATGTAGGAGAACTTGCTGGAATGAATTATATTGTTTCCAAATCCGATGAAATGAAAATCCAACAAATATATATGCTTCAAAAAGCAGGGGTGGAAAGTGGATTTGAAATCGGAAGAATCCCTGCTCCATTTGTAGAGATGATTCTTCTCGATTACGTTCACCATAACAAAGTAGGGGAGAAAGCTTCTTATTTTATGGTTGACCAAAATCAATTTTTCGGCTTAAAAGAAAGTAAAAGTTCACGTATTATTTATGTTGTGAAAATTGATGTATTCCCTGAAAGCGTATCGGCAACTAAGGCGTATATGATTTCTAAAAAGAATCACTACGAATATACCCTCTTGCCTATACAAGAAAGTACACCACAATTAATGAGTGGCTTACAAGAGGAAGGGAAAAAGATTATCAATCAATTTATAAAAGAAATGAATATGACTGCACAATAAAAACGGTGGGATTTCCCACCGTCTTTTTTATTTCTTATCTGTTGATTGTTGCTCTGCTTGTTGAGAATCTTCTGGAAGTTGCAATTCTACTTTTTCTGTCTTATTGAAAGATTGAGTAAGTGTTGTTTTGAACGCTAAATCACTCATGCTACTTAACACAACATCACTTACATCTCCACCAACATGAACATATTGAATATAGCCTTCTTTATCGACAAAGATAAATGTAGGTGTGTATTTTACTTGATAATCGTTAAAGATACTATTTAGTCCTTCACCAGCAATAACCTCTTCATCTTTTTCATATTTATTGATTTTGAAGAAGTCGTCTACTTCTGCTTTACTTTCATTTGGAAAAACAGTTAAAACTTTTACTTGTTCTCCACTCATATCCTTGAAATCATTAACAGAAGGATAAGAAGCAATACACGCAGGGCAAGTAGTAGAACCCAATTCAATAATGACATTTTGACCTTTTAGTTTACTTAATTGGATTTCTTCACCCTTTAAGTTTTTCACTGTAAAATCTGGAGCTTCTGTTCCAATCATTTTTTGAGCATAATCTCGAATTTCTTCATTCGGGAATAAAGTTTCAAAATCTAATTCATTAGTAGTATTTTCTTTCTGTTCTGCAGTTACTTGAGGGGTAGTTTCTTTTTCTCCCTCATTTTTATCCGAACTATTAGAGCAACCGACAGAAGTCAACATAAGAGCTACTAAAGACACCGCTAACCATTTCTTTTTCTTCATACATATCCTCCTTTGTTTTCTGTACAGACTTAATCACGATTATTTTACCATATACATTGATTATAGTCAATGAAGTAGATTTTGTATTATAAAGGCAAATAATCGGAAGTATAATAAAAGGATTTTATATAAAAAAGGAATATGTATATATGTTTTTAAACAGGGAGGATTTTATTTATGAAAAAAGTGCAGTTTTTAGAAAAGGCTTGTGTAGGTGTAGAAACAATTATCACAAAATCTATGAGAAAGTTAGATATTTTTACGTACACTGCAACGAATCATGAATTTGGAAGAAAGCAGTCAAATGGCAGATTCAACATCGTAACAGAGGATGAAATTGCGAAGGAATATTTGGAATCTGGAAAGGGTGTTTTCTACAAAGGTCATATTTACTTCCAAGAAGATAAGATGACAAATAGTACACATTTTCAAGAGTTTAATAAAAAGTATAAGAGAATTACCAATGAATTGAATCGTAAAGTAGATGGAGAATATCAAACCTACTTGAATGGGGCATTGTATGGTGCGATAAAGGATATTCAACATTTCCCAATGTTAAAGTCTATGATTACGCTATATCAAACAGGTATGTTTTCACTTGAAATAATCGAGTTGAAATTGCAAACCTATTTGAAACCAGAGGGAGTTCAATTGGTTCTAAACGAATTATATGAGTCAGTAGAAAAAGCAGGGTAATACCTGTTTTTTTTATTGACCGAAACACAAAATTGTCAACAGGTCAAGACTTATTGACTATAAAACGCATTGTGTAAACATTGACTTTATTCTATTCTTATATACATAGGCAAAAAACGAAAGGAGTGAGCGAACTTGCTATTAACGAACGAAGAAAAAAATGTCATAGCAGAAGAAAACTTGTCATTGGTTTTTTATGTTGTGAAAATGTTTCAAAACTCAGGTATTGCATATGACGAATTATCAAGTATTGCAATGGTTGGATATGCAAAGGCACTAAACGCTTATGATACAGAAAGGAATGTGAAGTTTTCAACGTATGCTATTAACTGTATCCGAAATGAAATTTTATTCTTTTTAAGAAAAGAGAAAGGGCATATGAAGAATAACATTTCTATGAACACAATTCTATCAATGGATAAGAACGGAAATAATCTTTCCTTAGAGGAAACCGTTTCTAACTTAGATAGTGATAAAGCCTCTTTAGAGCAGGATGTAATGGTTGCAGACGATGTTAAGTTTTTAAATTTTGCATTAGAACATCTTACTCCAAAAGAACGATATATTGTAACATATCGCTATGGACTTGATAGAGGGATTATGAAAACCCAAAAAGAAATCGCCAACCATATTGGTATGAGCCAAGCTAATGTTTCTAAGATGGAGAAAAACATTTTAGAAAAAGTGAAGAAAATACTGAAAGAAAAATACAACATGGAAGACACCATTGTAAAAAAATAAATGGTTTCTCAACCATTGTAAATGCACACAGTTCTTTACTTAACAAGGCTTCGCTGTTATAATTAGGGTAAATGTATTGACTATAGTCATTAAACGAAATATTTTGACTATAATTATTAAAAATAACAATCATTTGTTTCGATAAAATATGTAGCCATCGAGCTACACTACATCAAAGAAAAAGAGGAAGGAGTTGAGAGTTGTGTCTAAACAATGTTCATTTTGTGGAACGACTGAAGATACGAATGTGGTATTACTTGAAGGAGCAGAAGCCAATATTTGCAAAGATTGTGCAGTTTCTTCATTAGAAGCATTTGAAGAAATGGTAGAAACCCAAATCACACAATCTAATACGTTTTTAAAACCTCACCAAATTAAAGAGGAATTAGACAAATATATTGTGGGACAAGACGATGCGAAAAAGATTCTATCTGTAGCTGTATATAATCACTACAAACGTATTCATTCTAATTCCAAAGTTGATATTCAAAAGACCAACATCATGCTGATAGGTCCTACTGGTTCGGGTAAAACCTACCTCATGCAGATATTAGCAAAAGTTCTCAATGTACCCCTTGCTATCGTGGATTCTACCTCTTTAACGGAAGCTGGTTACGTAGGTGAAGACGTTGAATCTATTTTAGAGAAATTGATTCAAAAAGCAGACGGAGACATAAAAAGAGCAGAAAAAGGAATTATCTATATTGACGAAATTGACAAGATTGCTAATAAGTCGATAGAAGGAAGAAAAAACACCAGAGATATTTCGGGTGAGGGCGTTCAACAAGCTCTTTTAAAAATTGTTGAAGACAGCGAAGTATATGTCAATGTAGGTGGCAGTCCTACTACAAAACGTAAAGTCTTGCTAAATACCAAAAACATATTATTTGTTTGCGGTGGGGCATTTGTAGGAATCAATGACATTGTGAAAAAACGATTAGAACCGAAAAAAACGTCAAGTATTGGGTTTAGCCTTCCAACTGAATCAAAAGCAGAGGAGAAGGTAGATTACGATAAAGATGTAACACAGCAAGACGTAATCGAATTTGGATTTATTCCAGAGTTCGTAGGTCGAGTTCCTGTTGTGGCAATATTAAAGCCACTATCAAAAGAGGATTTAGCCAACATTTTAGTCAAGCCGAAAAATTCAGTTATTAAACAATACCAAGCTCTCTTCCGTATGGATGGTGTTCGACTAAAATTCCATCAATCTGCGATTGATTATATCGTGGAAGAAGCTGAAAGAAAGAAAGTGGGAGCAAGAGGACTAAAAGGAGTCATTGAAAAGAGAATGTACGACATTATGTTTGAATTGCCCAAACAAAGCGATGTAAAATCTTATACCATTACAAAAGACGTTTTATTGAATAAGTAAAGGTGAATCATGGGCTACTTGGTTTTTCAAGTAGCCTTTTTATTTCTCAAAGAAAGGTGGTACAACTATGAGCTTACATTATAATCCTGTGAAATGGAGTGGAAGTAAAAAAAGCCAAGCAAAACAAATACTTGAACATTTCCCTTCCTCTATTCACACCTATTACGAACCCTTCTTGGGAAGTGCTTCTGTCTTGTTTGAATTACTTAATTCGGATATTGAAGTGCAACAGTATGTGGCGAGTGACATTTGCAAACCACTCATTGAAATATATCTCATGATTCAAAATGAGCCTGATAGATTAGTAGAATCTTACCGAAATCATTGGGAGACACTTCAGCACATTGGACAATCTTATTATTACGAAGTAAGAAATCGTTTTAATGAAGAACCAAATCCAATTGACTTTTTATTCTTAACCAGAACATGTACAAATGGATTAATCCGTTTCAATCAAAAGGGAGAGTTTAACAATTCCTTTCACTTTTCACGAACAGGGATTCAACCTGATAAATTAGAAAAAATCATTTTCAACTGGTCTACTAAGATACAAAATGTAACATTCTTACATTCGGATTACAAAGATTTAACTCCGAAAGAAAATGACTTTATCTATTTAGACCCACCGTATTTCGGGACAAAGGGCATGTACTATGGAACGATTAACTATAATGAACTATGGAATTGGCTCGAACAATCTCCTGCCAGTTTTGCTATGAGTTTTGATGGGAAGCAAGGAGAAAATGACCGAACATATGAAGTTCCAAAAGAGTTGTATTCCGAACATTATTACATTGATTCAGGAATTAGTAGTTTTAGAAGATTGAAAAATAAAGGCTCAATTGATGTAAAAGAAAGTTTATATGTCAATTTCAAATAAATTTCTTTTGCGTAAAAGATGCCTTTATCTACTCAATATCAATAGATAGATTCATAGAAAGGAGTTTTGATTTTGAATATACAAGATATTGATTTGAATGATATTTTTACACACGCAAAAGAAAGCACTGTCTATGCTCATGCAATGGTTTATATCACTTCAGTATTAGAAGATGAAAAGAAAACGGAGCGTGAAAAGTTCAAGGATATACGAAAAATTATAAACGAAGCAGAGAAACATTTAGATTAAAAATCTATTCAAACTATAAAAAAGAAAAGTAGTAATAAAAGGAGAATAAAAAGTTATGAAATCATATAAAAAAATATCAGCAGGGGCAGTAGTAGCATTAGGATTAGTTGCAGTACCAAGCGTTGTAGCATATGCAGATGAAGGGGTTGTAACGAGTAACTTTGAAGTAAAAGATAAGGATGGAAACCTAATAAAAGACTTTAAAGAAAATGACATTCTTCACTTGAAATCTGAAAATGAATCAAACTATCTAATTGATTTGAATGGACAAGTCTATCAGGCTGAAAAAGGGAATATTCTTAAAACCATTAAGCATGAAGAAGAATCTTTATCTGTATTAAAAGAAAGTACCACATTAAAAATTTCCCCTGATTTATTCGGAAATACACTTCTGCAGTTAAATAAAGGAGAAGTGATTCACAGAGTAGATGAAGTAACGGAGCAAAATGGCTTTACGAAAGTAAGGACTAATCAATCCGTAGAAGGTTGGGTATTGACCTCCAGCTTAAAGCAAAATTTACGTTCTATCCCTGTTAATACAAGTGCCTTTATTGATGAAGACACACAAGAAGATAAATCCCTTAAATATGGAGACACAGTTACAGTAGTTGGATTTGAAAGCAATCAATACAAAGTAACATTAGGAGTTAGTTCTGTATTAATTAGCAAATCAGCCATTTCCTTTACTGAACCACCTAAAAAGTTTCAATCACCAGTTCAACAATTAAATCCAAGAATCACCTCTTTACCAGGATGGAGAACTGACCCTGTTTATGGTGATAGACGACATCATGGCGGTGTAGATGTAGCAATACCTACGAATACACCAATCTATGCAACTGCTGATGGAATCGTTGTTCAAACTCATACAGGAGAAACTTACAACAATGGTGCTGGTTATGGTAACTACGTCAAACTTAGCCATAAAGATGATATTACTTCTGTTTATGCTCACTTAACTTCGTTAGTTGTAAAAAGTGGAGAACAGGTGAAGCAAGGACAGTTAGTTGGATATAGCGGTAGTACAGGAAAATCGACTGGACCACACTTGCATTTCCAAATGGAACAACATGGTGTTTTGTTAGATACAAGTGACATTGTTAAAGGGGCATTAAATGAATTAGAATCAGCCCCAAAATAAGAGAGGCAAGGAGGAGAGGAAAAGAGTGAAGTCATATAAGAAGTTATCAATAGGGACAGTTTTGGCATTAAGTGTAGTCGCTGTCCCGACTATTATTGCACATGCAGATGAAGGAGTTGTAACAGACGATTTCTCTGTAAAAGATAAAGATGGAAAAGTAGTGAAAGACTTCAAAACGAATGAAGTTGTTCAATTAAAATCAGAAAGTGAACAGAATTACCGAATCTCAGTAAATGAAAAAGAATATGAAATCGAAAAAGAAAACATTTTAAAGACCATTAAGCATGAGGAGGAATCTTTAGAGGTTTTAGAAGAGAATATGACACTAAAAACCTCTCCTGATTTGTTTGGAAGCACACTGCTTCAATTAAACAAAGGGGAAACAGTTTTTCGTGTAGATGGAGCAAATGAACAAAATGGATTTGTAAAAGTAAGAACTGGTCAGTCTGTCGAAGGATGGGTATTGAAATCGAGTTTAAAACAAAACATTAGAAATGTACCTGTCAATACAAGTGCTTTTATCGATGATGATTCAGAGAAAGATAAATCCCTTGCTTATGGAGAGGCAGTTATAATTGTTGGATTTGAAGATAATCAATACAAACTATCAATTGAGGATAAGACTGTTTTAGTCAATAAATCAGCCATCTCCTTTACAGAACCACCTAAACGTGTCATTAAGCAGAAAGTATATGAAAAAGAGGAACGTGCAACAGTTCATAATGATAGCGTAGCAGATAGAGTGATTGATAAAGGGTATGAATATTTGGGTGTACCGTATGTATGGGGTGGAACAACTCCAAATGGGTTTGATTGTTCTGGATTTACTCAATATATATTAGCCAGTCAAGGTGTTCATATCCCAAGGGTAGCCAGTGACCAGGCAAGAGTAGGAATGACAGTAGATAGAGACAAATTACAAAAAGGAGACCTTATTTTCTTTGAAACGTATAAAGAGGGACCTTCACATGTTGGTTTCTATATTGGAAACGGAAATTTCATTCATGCTGGTGGCGATAGAGTACAAGTAACAAATCTAAGTAACTCTTATTATTCGGAGCGATATTTATGGGCGAAGAGAATGTTTTAACATTCTCTTTTTTTTATGGAGAAAAATCATTCCAATTAGAAACATTTAAACCTTTTTCGATAGTTATAGAATTATATTCATTGAAGCATTGCATATAGTATATAGAACACTATTAGGCGACTATAGTGTTGTTAGTTATTATGCGAAATCATATAATGAGAATACATTAAGGGAATCAAGGAGGTGAAAAAAAACTATGACAGCTACTATGACAAAGAAAATCTCTATGGGGATTGTTGTTGCTTTCCTAATCAGCATTTTCTTCATGTTTGCTTCTCCAATCCAATCATATGCGGCCTCTGCTTCTAAGGGGAACGACATTGGTGGTGTAAAAGTAAACGTAACATCAAAAGGTCAACTTACTATCAGTGGTAACGATAACTTTACTACTGGAAGCTCCGCAGGTGCGTGGGGAAAACTTTTTGAAAAATACAAAGGATTCATCGTAGGTATTTCAGGTATCGGAGCAATTTCCATGATTGCGTTCTTCGTAATTCAATTCATGAAATTAGGTGCTTCTGCTGGTAATCCACAAGCACGTTCTCAAGCATTAGCTGGTGTGCTTTGGACAGGATTAGCGGCCGCTGGACTTGGTGCAGTAACCATCATCACAGGTTTCTTCTACAACTCTATCGGTTAATAAGACCTGGAAAACTTGCATGAAAAACCATGATTTAAAAAAGCCACTAAAGGAGGTGTAGGATGCCAATAGCTTCCAAACAGGAGGCTGTTGGCATTTTTATTTATGAGAATGTATAACGTACCACCAAATATGAACGAAAAAGAAAAAGTAATCGGTGGGATTCTAAACCTCAATCAATTCTTCTGGATATTAGGAGGTTTAGTTATTGGAGCTTCCGTTTTTGGTCTACTTTTTACATTAACAAAAATTGGTGGACTTGCCTTAACAGTTGGAGGCATTTTCTGCTTAAGCGGAACACCTTTTGCTTTATTTAAAAAGAACGGATTAACTTTGTTTCAATATCTCACTCGCAAAAGAAAATTCAAGAAAAAGGTAAAAAAATTACCGAATCATAGGAAAGAGGTGAATTTGTAATATGTTAGGAGTTATTTTACTGGTTGTTTTTGGAGTTGTCTTCGGTGGAATGGGCTTTGCAGTTTATAAAGTAATGGCTAAAACTGACCCCAAAAGAGCAGATAGTTCCACTGTTGATTCAATTACAAGTGCTCAAGAATTTCTTCCTTTTGAAGATGTGAAAGACGGAATGATTATTTTAGGTGGACATAAGTATCGAGCAGTCGTTGAGGCTTCCTCTACAAACTACAACCTAAAAACAGATAAAGAGAAAGAATTAATTGAGATTTCATTCCAACGATTCTTAAACTCTTTAACATTCCCTGTTACTTTCTTCATTCAAACAAAAGTAATCGACAACAGCAAAATGTTAAATCTTTTAGAAGAGGAAATGAAACAAGCTATTTCTCAATTTCCACACTTAGAAGAATATGCAAACATTTATTTCAATGAAATGATGAACTTAAATGGGTACATCGGAAACAACAAACAAAAGAAAAAATATATCATCATTCCTTACGAAGAAGCTAACAATCTACCAAACTTATCTGATGAAGAAAAGTATGATTATTCGATAAAGGAGCTTTATACAAGGGCATCAATTATCGTAGATGGTTTAGGTTCTATTGGTGTAAAAGCTAAAATTCTTGACACGAAAGAATTAGCAGAACTTATCTACTCTACGTATCACAAAGACAATTACTCTCAAATTGAAAATATTACAAACGGAGAGTTCTTAACGCTTATGACAGAAGCAAAAGATAGAAAGATTGAAAATCTAACAGAAGACGCTAAATTGGATTGGGTTCTATATGAAGCTCAAATGAGATTGCAGACAGAACTATTAGGCGAAACAACGCCTGATTTCATTAAAGAAAATGTTGAAAGAGCAATTTCAGATATTAACAAACTTCGTGATGAAGTAAGTGGATATTACAAACAAGCAGATTCAGATGTTGACGTTGAATTTGACAACGAGGAAGATGCGGAATCTTTCAATCTCAAAAAATCAGTTAATTTAAACAAGAGATAAAGGAGGAAAACATTAATGGGACTTTTTGGTAAGAAAAATAAAAATGCGGTACAAGACATCACAATTAATGTTTCCGACACTTCACCATCACTTAAAAAAGGTGATTCTTCTCAAAGCGTTTTAGGAAAAGGGATTCGGAGCGTAAAAGACCTTATCGCTCCACCTTCCTTTGATAGAAGCGAAGAAGATTGTATGAAAGTTGGAAATAAATATGTTCGTTCATTCGTAATGAATGGATACCCATCTACTATTTCAGTTGGTTGGTTAGATTATATGTTCAACTACGATGGAGATATGGATACTGCTATCTATGTAGAACCAGCAGATGAACGTACAGCATTGGATGAATTGACAGGTAAAATCACACAGTTTGAAGCTCAATTGTCACTTGAAGTTCAAAAAGGGAATATCAAGAACGTAACACGTTTAAGAAACACGATTACCCAATTGTATGAACAAAGGGAACGATTAGAGCAAAACTTTGAAAACCTATTCCATATTGAAATTTTGAGCAATCTTTATACTTCTTCTAAAGAAGAATTAGATAAGGAAACTCAAAAGTTAGACAACAAATTAAAAGGTAGAAAAATCTATCTCATGCCAGTTTATTTAAGACAAGACGATGCGTATAAGTCTGTACTTCCATTTGGGAAGAATTACATTCCTGACATGTATCGTAACTTTAACTCTGGTGCTTTAACTGCTTGTTTCCCATTCTACAACAGTGAAATTTCTCATAAAACAGGGATTTTCTGTGGAGTAAACCTTGCAACCATGACACCAGTGTTAATCGACTTCTATGACAGAGGCGTATTAAATAACTCCAACTTAACAGTATTTGGACAAGCTGGTTCTGGTAAAACATTCTTCGTTTCTCTTTTAACTTTACGTTCTGCACTTAAAGGTGTACGTACAGTTATTATTGACCCTGAAGGAGAATACAAAAAGCTAACTAAAGCGGTTGGTGGAAGCCATATCTATATTGCTCCTGATTCAGATACTCGAATGAATCCATTCGACTTAGAAGAAGAAGAATTAGAAAAAGGCTTAAAAGAAGTGAAAATCAAAGATAAAGTAGCAGACGTACTAAACCTTATTGCGGTTATGGCAGGGGGATTATCTGCTGAACAAAAGAGCTTAGTAGCTTATGTATTGACTGAATTATATCAATCAAAAGGATTTACAGAAGACCCTAAATCTCTTTATGTAACAGACCCATTCTTTGATGAAGAAACAGGTGAATTCTACCATGATGGTATGAAAAAACCAATGCCTACGTTCAGTGATTTCCACAATATGTTGGAACAATTTGCTCAACAAGAGAAAAATGGCGAAGTCTTGAAATTAGCCAATGCCTTAAAGATGTTCAAAAAAGGTGGCGTATATGACCTATTCGACTGCCAAACATCTTCTGACCTTGCTGACTTTAAAAATTCTCCTATCGTAACCTTTGACATTAGTCGATTAGAAGAAGGAGTTTTACGCCCTATCGGAATGTACATTGCACTTTCTTGGACATGGGAAAAATTCGTTAAGAAAAACCCTCATATCAAGAAGCGTATCGTATGTGACGAAGCATGGATGTTGGTAAACAAAAACATGGCTGGTCACGAATACACTGCAACATTCCTTGAGAACTGTGCAAGACGTATCCGTAAACGTAATGGAGGACTTTTAGTAGCTTCTCAAAACTTTATCGAATTTGCTGATAACCCACAAGGTAAAGCAGTATTAACAAATACCGTTGTAAACATTTTCTTAAAACAAGACTCAACAGATATTGATGCGGTTCAAGACACATTCAAATTATCTGATGGGGAAAGAAACTTCTTACTTGGAGCAAAACGAGGGGAAATGCTTATCAGAATGAATGGTGAAAGTTCTGTTGCCTTTGCGTTCCCATTTGAATACGAAAAAGAATTAATTTCTAAGGCATATGTAAGCAAAGATTAATTCTTCATTATTGAAGAAAGGAGGAAAAATAACGTGAAATCATTCTTAAATAAATACAAGAGAGGATTAGTTTTTCTAATCTTCTCCTTGATTCTTTTATTACCTATTAAATCGTTTGCTCACGATACGTACTTCTTACAAGTTCTTATTGATGACCACAAATATCAATACATGGGAACAATCGTAGAAGAAGATATTATCAAGGAAAGTTCCCATATTGAGACACAAATAGGTAAGTTTAGTGGTCTTGACCAAAAAGTTCATCCCTATAAAGGAAGTAAGGAAGATGATTATACTAAATATGAAGGTGATAAGAAGTTAAGTAACGATACTATGCTCTTTACATTTTCACCAGTAGAAATCAAAAAGTGGTACGGAGCGGCCTCTAACCATGCGAACAAATATGACGCAAATATGGCGTATAAAGCTCAAGAAAACCTAATGGCTGGTTTAAATGACGCATTACGTATTGCGAATGGTGGTAAACAGTTCACAAGCACAGAGGAACTTATGAAAATGGGTAATACGTTAGTAACAACTATGAATGATGCTGGTGGTTCAGGTACAGCTTCTTTCAAAAACAATGATGGTGATAAATTTACGGTCAATGTTGGAGTTAAAAAATCAGGTCCACCCCAAGAGGGATTCATTGAAAAAGACTATATGTACCTTGAAGATTCAGAGGGAAACCGATATGAATTTATTTACCGCTCTAAAAAAGGGTATATTTCAACTGGTGAAGCAGGAAGTGAAAAAGTTGAACTAAGTAAAGATGTAAAAGATAAATATGCGAAAGATTCTTCTTATCTCACTTGGAATCAATTAATGTACCAAGCAAACTATGCGTTTGTAGTTAAAGGATACACATTGAAAAATGGTCAAGAATTAGTAAAACCAAACCCTGTTGAGGAAGCAATTGTTGGTCTATTCAGCAGTATGTTCAACCAATTACGTGTCCTTTTAGGTTTATATGAAATCAATGACTTAGTTTTCAACGAAGGTATTCGTGGTTCTTCTGCTTGGACACATGGTATCATGTCTAAACAATGGTCAGACCAAGCCATTGCTTATCACTGGCTATTCCAAGCATTAGCGTGGACAATCATTACTTTCGCTATTGTGAAAAACTTAGTACAACGTAACTTTGCAACAATCAACCCTGCTATGAGAATTTCCCTTATGGAAAGTATTCAAAACTTGTTAATAACAGGATTCCTCTTAGCAAACGCTGTTCCAGTTATGAATATGCTTATGTTCCTCAATGCAAAATTAGTTGATGTATTTGGGGCTACTGCTCCAAACTTCTCTGATTTATCAGGAATGAACGCATATTCTGGCATGATAGGTGGAGTGCTTCTACAGATATTCTACTTAGGTGTATCCATTTATCTAAACTTTGTTTATATCATGAGAGCTATCACTGTTGCTATCTTAATTGCAACTGCCCCATTGTTTATCGTAACGATTGCATTTGGTGGTAAGTGGAAGCAGTTATTTAGCACATGGTTGCGTGAATTAGTCGGAAATATTTATCTCCAATCATTCCATGCTTTCATGCTAAGTTTCTTCTTCTCTGTCGCAACAAGCAGTCGTGGTATTGAATCAGCCATTGTTACATTAGCCTTAATCCCAATGACAGAGTTCTTTAGAAGTTTAGTTATGGGTAGCGGTGGTGGTATCGCTCACTCAATGGGTATGCAGTCGATGTCACAAGCTGGTTCACTTGTTGGTGGAGCATTATCCAAAGTTTCAGGCAACAAGAAAAACACTGGTTCTACGAAAACAGATGGTGGAGGCTCTGGTCGTGAAACAAGCTCTTCAGGCGGTGATACTGGAATGAATAATTATTCTGGTAATAGCGACAAGATTAAAAATAACAGTGCTACTATGACACAACGCCAACGTATCAACTCAACAAAAGAAGCATTGCAAAAACGTGAAATGCCTGTACACGTTGCAGAAAACAAAAACCATCCAGATAGAGCCAGATATGGAGCGGATAAAGACCTTCAAACAAAACCAGGATTTAATATTCGTGGTAAAGCTGAAGATGTACAACAAGCCTATTCCAAAGGGAAAGAGTTTCTTGACAAAAATCCTGTTGTAAATGCAGGAAGAGCGGTTGCAGGAGCAGGACAAGCAATGGTTGGTCTTGGTGTTGGACTGGCTATGGGTATGGAAAATCCAAAAATAGCTCAAGATGCTTTCAAAAGTGCTCAAGCTGGTAAGGATATGGCGGTTACAGGAGGTAAAAATTTAGTAAACTCTCTTCCTGAAAGTACAAAAGCATATGCTACTACTTTACCAAATGGAGATATGCAGATTCATAGAAGTGCAAAAGCTATGGCTGACGAAGGTGTTGTTGGAGCAACAATGGAAGGTACAAAACAAAATCCAATTGCTAAGTACACTTATGATGTGGCTAAGTTAGACAAAGGCGAATGGAAAAACCTTCAAAGTGTGTATGGAGCATACCAAGCTAACAATACAGAAGCAATCAATCATTACAAAGCACAAGGTATTGAAAGTATTGTGAAACGTGGTGACAATCAACTTGTTGTTCGTTACAACCAAACTGGTATGGACAAAATGGGTATTAAATCTGTTCAAACTCTTGCAAGTGCTGGTGGAAAAGCACGAATTGTTGAAACCAAAGCAAGTGACGCACCAAATACGCTAAGAACGATTCCTGTTCAAAGATACCAACCAAGTACAACTTCAAACACGAATGGAAACACGAATGGAAACACAAACACAAATTAATCATATAAAAACCTCCTCCTCTAAAGGGGAGGTTTTTGTTTTTAAATTAGTAAATAAATAGAGTTCTGAATATAACAGTAATAGAGCTTTTCTTTAATTATCAAACGCTATTGACTATAAACTATATTGTTTATTATTTGAATATAGTCGATAATTAAAGAAGAATTTTTGAGAGGAAGGAGGAAACATTTTGGCAAATCCAAACGGTAATGAAACAAATAATCCCACCGATGAAATGACTGGTGCGGTCAAGGAGCAAGGAAAAAAAGCTGGAAGAGCAGTCGTAAATAAAGGGAAACAAATAGCAAAGAAAGCAATGAAAGAAGTAGGAAAGAAAGTTGCTAAAAAAGCACTTGCAGTTGCGGTCAAAATTTTAGCGAAAGTTGCACTTCTCTTAGCAAAATTCATTGTTCCAATACTTATTATTGGCTTTATCGCTGTCTTAGCGTTTTATATTCTCTTTGAAATAAGGGGTACGGAGCAAGTCTACGTTCATGATAAAGAAGCCCAAAACCAGACAGAGAAGGATGACAACGGGGTAGAGAAAACAAATAGTAGTTTAGAAAGTGGACAAACCCAAGCAATCCAACAATATTACCATTACATGTCAGACCGTTCTTATTGGCAAATTGTTACGGATGACAATGAAAAGTTGGAGTTACCACAAGATACAGGGGTGGAAGACTTGTATCAAAAAGAAAAAGATTACCTCTTAAAAGCAAACTTCCTATTTGCTTTAGATGAAACTTTGCATAAGAAAAAGTTTATTTATCCTGAACAATTCACAAAACCTGTTCATTATGACCCTGAAAAATTAGTGCTAAAGCGTTTGGCTGATGACAAGAAAGGAGCCATTGTCGAATCAGAAGAGTATGATGAAGATGGGAATAAAACTGGTGAGAAAGTAAAATCTGTATCTGATTACGGACTTGCGTCTATTTTTAAATACAAAAAAGACCAAATCAACGTAACAGTTGAAGGGACAATGTATGAAAAAGACGTATGGAACGCTGATAAAAATAAAAAAGAAACCATTAAAGTAGATGAACCTTTTACTTATACTATGGAAGGTTATCCAAAAGATGTATGGTTAATGACAAAAGCTGTTACCTTTGTAGGAGAGTTTGAGTTTAAATACAAGGAGGAAAAAACGAAACAATCTGAACTACAGGATAATGCTGACCCAGGTGATAAATCTTCACCTGTAAAAAAAATCCAAGTTGGTCAAGGTAAGAAAATGAAAACCGAATATTATTACGATACAGAAACAGATGAATTCGGTGTGGAGCATAAAGTTAAAAAATCAAGACAAGTCTTTGATAAATACGTTCCGCTTTATGGATACCGTAAAGGTGGAGTTTATGAGACAAAGCCTGTACCTGATGAAACTACACCTCACGATAAAGGGAAGGATTATTTGTATGACTTAATGTTTAACTATAATATCTTTATCCCGAAAAGTGTATTAGCAGAATTTAACCTTGAATCTCGTGGAGTAACGGATTTAGGAGCAGGGACTATTAATGCGAATGTTGGTTCTATCGAAGGAACAGGAACAGGTTTAAATACAAAACAATTTAAAAACGCATTACAATTTTTCCCTACCATGCAATACTACGGAAGTCTATATGGTGTTGACCCATACATTGTATTAGCAAAAGCAACCTTAGAGTCTGCTGGTAATCCAAATATCGAGGATGGATTAATGCAAATTATCGGAGATGGGGCAAGAACCGTTACAGCGATGAATGTTCAAACGAAAAAGAAAGAGAGCTTTACAATTTATAGTGAAGCTGAAAGAAAAGACCCAGAGAAAGCCATCAGATGGGGTATTATGTATTTTGCAACTTTGGCTCAGAAATACAATGGGGATTCACTGAAAGCTCTCCAATCCTATAACTTTGGTAGTGTTGACTATATCGAAACTGTTATGAAACAAAAAGGTATAGGAGACAAATGGAACGATGGCTCGACAGAATGGATGAAGTATCGTGAAGATGCAAGACTTCATTATGGTGGACAACATACTTATAGTGCAAACTATGGATGTATGCCTGACAGAGCAAAAACTGGTTCAAGTCGATGGGGTAACTCTTGTTATGTAGAAATGGTTCTTCAATATTACGGTGGAAGCTCTAATCCTACTGCTGGAACTGGAACTGGAACTGAAACAGGTACAGGTACAGGTACACCAACTGAAAATGAACTCAATCTTACGCCAGTACCAGAAAATGGGAAGAAAGATGAAGGAATCTTTAGCTCAATCTGGAAAGGTGTAAAAGAAGCATTTGAAGCTATTATTTCTGACTACTCTAAAGAGACAGTGTTCTACCCATATCATCGCTTTTTAGCTCCAAATGATGTAGATTCAGCTTTAAAACTTTCAGTGGCAATGGATAAATATGAACTATTCTCTAAAGTTGAGCAAGAAGATTTGGATACAATGAACTTTTGGGAAGATGGCTATGTGGATACATTAGCTGGTAGTAACAACAACGCTAAAAACTACGTGGCTAACACTGACGTTGCTGGTTTCCAAAATCCACTAAATGTTCAAAATGTCGGTTCTAAAATCACATCATTACCAGGGAACAGGATTCACCCTATTAGAAAGAAACCGCATTATCATGGTGGAACGGATATAGCTGTTCCAAAAGGAACACCTGTTTATTCTATGGCTGATGGTAAAGTTACGGTTGCTCATACAGGAGAAACAGAAAAGAACGGTAATGGTTGCGGAAACTACGTTACAGTAGAACATGCTGATGGTTTCACATCACAGTATTGTCACTTAGACCAAGTATCTGTAAAAATTGGTACACAGGTTACAAAGGGTCAAATGGTTGGAACAGTTGGTACAACTGGTGACTCAACTGGTTATCACTTACACTTTGTAGTTAAGCATAACGGTGTTCTGATGGATAGTAGCCAAATCATCACAGGAGAGCAAGGAAAATTACGCTCTGCCCCTTAATAAAGAATATACCCCAAGGTAGTTAGCTTTGGGGTTTTTCTTTATTTATATCTTTATATATAAACTACTATAATATAAAAACCATTTTAGGAGGTGAAAATCATTATGAAAAAATATGTTGGAATCATGCTAATTATGTTATTTGTTTCCTTCTTCGGAGTTAGCTCTTTCGCAACGTCAGCAGATACTTTCTCTACAAAGACGATTACTGAACCTACAACACCTGAACAAGACAAAACAAAGGCAATTCAAGCAAGTATTGAAGGGCAAACAGAAAGAGTAACGATTGGAGAAGCGGAAAAATGGGCTGAAAGAAAAGGATTTGAAGTCGTTCACTTATTACAAAAAGTGGTACAACCATTTGCTATCATTATCTTTATTTTAAGTGCTTTCATGTCTTTAGCTGGTTCATTTGGTAACTCTCAATTAGTCGGAAGAGGTATCTTCGGAATGTTTATTGCAGTTATCATGTACGCTGTCGTTCTTTACGCTCCTGAAATTATGGACTCTGTATTAGGATGGCTTACTTCTTAGAAATTATTAAGAATAGACTATAATCGAATAATTATATTATTTGACTATATACCCATCCTAACGGAGCATACATTCAGTAATACCGTTTGAACAATAACCCTATTTGATAGAGTGTTGCATATGCAATGCTCTTTTTTTATAGAAAGGAGAGAAATAAATGAAAGATATAATAATTGCTGTAAATGGTTCAGCCATCTTCTTTATGATTTTTGGATTGATGACAGTGGTTTGGTATTACCAATTACGAAATCAAGGAAGTGTAGGGCAACCTATGAGGGATATGTATAAAATGAATCTATATATGTGGATGCCTCTTTTTACAATTGCTGGTCTCTTCATTTTCTTGGTAAAAGGAATGGAGATAGGATTGTGCTTTTTAATTCCAGTTATTCCGTTTTATTGTGCTGTTTTCATTATCCATTATCTTATGAAGAGAGAATATGCAGAATAAAAGGTTACACTATGCTTCGTCATGGTCACACCATATGAAGTTATGAATACTCATTGAACAAAACTATAATAGTAAAAATCATTTACTTTATAGGAAAGGAGACACAAACCTATGTATGAATATAAAATTATCAAAATTGAATTAGGTGGAGTTTTTAAAGCAAATCCAAAAGAGGATTATACAAAAATCATCGCTGAATACGCTTCACAAGGTTGGAGATTGGTTCAAATTTTCGCACCAGGACTTGCGAACAATGGTGCTCCAATATATTTCGATGTTATTTTTGAACGACCAATTGAATAAATTTTTCATCATTAATCAAAGTCTATATCTAATGGTATAGGCTTTTTTGTTTATCTGCAGATGTTTTGTTTTTTTATAAAATGGTTTTCTTTTTCAGATAGATTAGATAGGTCTTAAAGAAAAGAAGAAGACATGCTTTAGCATGTTAATTAAAAGTTGCTTTTGATGTTTTAATAAATTTTAGATATTTAAGAAGAATAGATGTTTTTGAAGATGTGTTTTGACCTTTCTTTTTAACGATAGATTTTTGATGTTTTAAATGTATTTTAGATATTTTTTTTAGGACTATATAGGTTTATGTTTTCCGAAAGTTGTAGAGCCAAAAAAGACTTGATTTATCAAGGGGTTTACGTTCTTTTTGCAACAAAAAAAGCAAGAGGATTTCTCCCCTCACTTTCTTCTTATTTATCCTTTTTAGGGAATACAACTGGAACGCCTTGCTTACGCAAGAACTCTGTTAAACCATTCATAATTGGCTTAATTGTATCAAGTTGAGCTTTCAGTTCTTGAACCTCTTGGCTTTCATATTGAGAAGCGATATACGCTTGAATATGAGATTGAACCACAATCGCTAATTTTTTGAAATCATCATCAGAAAGAGCAACACGTACAAATTCTTCTGGTCTACCTTGTGGAACAATTAGACCTTTGTCGTCTTCTTTCCCTGCTCCAATCTCTGCAGATAGAATCCAAGGAATTTTATCTCCTGGTGTGATTTTGAATTGACGTGACATACTCATACCATCTGGTCGTTCTTTTCCACGTCTCTTCAAGTTTTCAGCAGAAATACCGCCTAAATCTGCATAGATTTCTTTAGCGTACTTATATCCACCTTTTGTTTTCGCATCATTTGCTTGTTTAGCCAAATGTACCATGCGACCACTTAGAATGTCTTGTGTAAGAAGTAAGAATTTATCCGTATCAATATACATTGGAATGTTCTTCGTTTGGCGACTTTTCGCTTCTTTTGAAGTGTCATACTCAATAAAATTAAGTTGTACCTTTCCAATTCCAAATGCTGAATTCATAACTTCTACAAATACATTTTTTCCGTCAAAGCGGATAATTTGTTGGGGGCTTTTTTCTCTCATAGTCTCGATTTCCTCCTAAAATGTGAATGAATTTTCTCCTTCATTTATAAATCAATTATACATTATAATTATAGTAAAGTCAATTATTTTTTACAACAAAATAAAACCGTAACGTGTTTGATTTTTGTTTGAGGGAGTGTGATTTAGCACTATCTCATTGACAATAGTCTATAAACGAACATATAATGACTATATAAATTTTATGGAGATTACTATAATACGTATTTTGCCCTTCATATATAAAGAAAAAATGAACGAATAGATTAGGAGAAAGGAGGGGGAGTAGTGTTAAATTACGAGAGTGAACTAAATGAATTATTTTTGGATAAGTTATCTTATATGTATGGAATAGATAGAAGCATTGTTTATCATTACTTCTACCTTCGTTTTCTCATTGAGTATTACGATAAAAAAATAGAAAAGTTTAATAAACATAAACGATTGGTTGATTTCTTGTTAAGAGAATTGAATTTGCCAATAGAAGAAAAAGAATTGGTTTATAAAGGCGAAGCAATCAAGAAGGGGTATGGATTAGAAAATTCATTGGAGAATATTGTTTTGGATTGGGAGTTTTCTGCTTCATTAAAAAGTGTAACTACCTCAAAAGGTGTTAGTCTTCCCTATGAGGAATATATGGATAAAGAGTGGAAGAGTGTCATTCGACATGGAAAAAACAAAGCGAAACCTTATAAATCTCATTCAAGATATTTGTCTTATTTAAAATGGAACGCATTGTCGTTATTAAACAAACGCTATTCTGCAAATCCTAACAGTCCTGCTGAAATAGAAGACTTTGAATACCCTGATAATCATCATCCATTTGTTCGTACATTAGAAGAAGTCTATTATGCAGATATACATTCTGTTGAGTTAGTGACAACAAGTGTTGTAAGTATAACAGAGAACGACTTGGAAAAATACTTGATTAAGCATTTGGATTTAATTGAAGAAGGATTAAGATATGTCGATAGACAATATTCCATTAAGGATGGGCGTATTGATGTGTTGGCAAAGGATAAGGAAGGAAATTTTGTGATATTAGAACTGAAGACAGTTGAAGACTTTAAGGATATATTTTGGCAGTCTATATATTATCCTATGCAGTTTAAAACAGAACACCATGTAGAGAAAGTACGAATGATAACCATTGCACCTAAATATCCAGAGCATATTCTTTTGCCCTTGCAACAAATTCATGGGATAGAAATTATACAATTTAAACCTCTTATTGAACTTGGTAAAATAAAATCATTGACGTTATCAAAAATAAGCTAATACAAAAAGGTATCTACAATTTTTATGTAGATACCTTTTATTCGGTGTTTTTATTCATTTTATATCAATCCTAAACTCACTTTTAATCGTTCATTTATGTCTTCCATAATTGAATCATCTAATTTGGAAATTTTACGAATCAATCGCTTCTTATCAATGGTTCTTATTTGTTCTAATAGAATCACTGAATTTTGTGGAAGGCAAGACTCTTCTTTGCAAATTTCCAGATGTACAGGCAAATCTAATTTTTTCGACATAGAAGTAATCAAAGCTCCAATGGTAGTTGGACTGTATTTATTCCCAACATCATTTTGAATGATTAGGACTGGTCTGATACCGTTTTGTTCAGAACCAATTCCTTCTCCTAAGTTTGCAAAATAGATTTCCCCACGCTTCACGACTTTAATTTCTTCATGCTTTGTGTGGTCACTCATGTTGCAACTCAACCCTCCATTTCTTTTCGGTTTATTTACGTTTTTTATCGTCATCTTTCAAATCACCGAAATCTTCATATAGTTGAATGAGAGAATTGATACTCAAAAACATGGAAGCGATTATGATAATAAAAAAGAAATTTGAATGAATAAATAAAAACGCTACGAAGATAAGGACTACAGCCAAAATATTTAAAATGGTCATGGTTCTTACTTCTTTAAAATATTCTTTCTTGATACTGTCAGGGAAAATTTGAAAATGTGTTTTCTTCTTTCCAAGTCGCACCAATGCAACGACAGCCGATACAGTAGATAAGAAAAGGACTAACCATTTAACGATTAGCATAATATCCATAATGTAATCTTGCCTCCTTTATATTTATTGACTATAATATTATATTAATACTGTCATTGACTATATTCAATACATTTTTGGTTGAAGAGTGCTTAATTGAAGAAATATTTAGCAATATTCTCGTTGTTCTTCCAATATAAAAAATAATTTACAAAAAAATAATTTTATTATAGAATAAATCGAGGAAGTCTTGGTTGATAAGGCTTTAGAACCCTTACATAGTAGGGTAAAATGGGTAAATAGAATATTTTAGCCAACGAACAACTATATGAAATAGATAAAAGTAATTCACAATAGAAAGGAGAAAAACAACATGAAAGAATACAACGGTAGTTCTATTCAGGTGTTAGAAGGATTAGACCCTGTTAGAAAAAGACCAGGAATGTATATTGGAAGCACCAATTCCAAAGGTTTACATCACTTAGTATGGGAAATTGTAGATAACTCAATGGATGAACATCTTGCAGGGTTTTGTACGGAAATACACGTCATTATTAATGAAGATGGTTCATTAACGGTTATTGATAACGGAAGAGGAGTTCCAGTGGATATACACCCACAGAAAGGAATCACTACGGAACGTATTATCTTCACTGTTCTTCATGCTGGTGGTAAGTTTAGCAATGACAACTATGCAGTAGCAGGAGGATTGCATGGGGTAGGAGCTTCGGTTGTTAATGCTCTTTCTTCATGGTTAGAAGTAGAAATTTCAAGAGACGGAAAATTATATCGTGACCGTTATGAAAATGGTGGTAATCCACAAATTGAATTGGTAAATGGAGAACTTCCTTCAATCGGAAAAGCAGACGGAACAGGAACAAAAGTAACCTTTATGCCTGATGGCACGATTATGGAAACGGTAGAATTTAAAGCTGAAATTATAAAAAAACGATTAAAAGAACTTTCTTACCTGAATAAAGGTTTGCTCATTGTATTTGAGGATAAGCGTACAGGGGAGAGAAAAGAGTTTAAAGAAGAAGAAGGGATTGTTGGATTGGTTCGTGACCTCAACAAATCAAAAGATATTTTGAGCAATGAAGTCCTCTACTTAACAAGCAAATCGAATCAGATTGAAGTAGAAATTGCGTTCCAATTTACAAAAGAATTCACAGAGTCCATTCATTCATTCTGTAATAACATTAATACCGTTGAAGGCGGTACTCATGTAAGTGGCTTTAAAACTTCCTTTACACGTATTCTAAATCAATACGCAAGAGAAATTGGTGCGTTAAAAGAGAAAGATGAAAACTTTGAAGGAAAAGACGTTCGTAACGGAATTACTGCAGTTGTTTTGATTAAACATCCAAATCCTCAATATGAAGGACAGACCAAAACAAAATTAGGAAACTCTGATGCCCGAAGTGCAGTAGATGAAGTGTTTAATATTGAAAGTCAAAAGTTCTTTGACCGAAATTTAGACTACCTAAAGTCCTTGATTGACAATGCAATGAAGTCGTTAAAACTTCGCAAAGCAGAAGAAAAAGTAAGACAAAATCTATTAGGCAATAACAATAAATTTACTGGAAACGGAAAATTAGCTTCTTGTTCAAAAGGAACACCACCAGAAAAATCAGAGATTATCTTCGTAGAAGGAGATTCAGCAGGGGGGTCAGCAAAACAAGGAAGAGATAGAAGTTTCCAAGCTATTTTACCGCTTCGTGGTAAAGTGTTGAACGTAGAAAAAATTGCTCTTGCAAAAGTCCTTTCTAATGCAGAAATTCAAACGATTATTATGTCGTTAGGTTGTGGTTTTGGTGAAGGTTTTGGAGATGATTTTGATATTGCGAAACTGAAATACCACAAAATCATTATCCTAACAGACGCAGACGTAGACGGAAGTCATATCCGAACATTGATTTTGACATTCTTATACCGTTATATGCCTGAATTAATTTATGGTGGTTATGTGTATATCGGTGTACCGCCTCTTTATAAAGTGTCAAGCGGTAAAGATGTACAGTATTGTTATTCAGATAAAGAATTAGAAACAAAAATGAAAGAAATGAAAGGGAAAAAATTCGATGTACAGCGTTACAAAGGATTAGGAGAAATGAATCCTGACCAACTTTGGGAGACTACACTAAATCCTGCTACACGACTGCTCTATCAAGTAACGATTGAAGATGCGGTACAAGCAGAGAACATTACGAATATCTTAATGGGTAGCAAAGTACAGCCACGTAGAGAGTTTATTTACGAAGAAGCTCTTAATGCAGAAATTGACTTATAATCAGAAGATAGGGAATCCTTAAGGGGGTTTCCTATTTTTTTATTGGACTATATTCAATAGATAATGAATTGTTTTAACGTATAAAAATTATAATATAGATACGTTAGCACGAATAAAGAAGGGAGGGTTTTTATCAAATGAAAAAAGGGAAAATAGCTCTTTTTATAGCAAGTGTAGGTCTTGTTGGGATTTATACACCCATTCATTCATCTGCGGAAGAGGTAAAGGTTGTCGGGACATTTGAAGCAACGATATTAGATGTGAAAATTCCAGCTACAACCACGTTTATTTACAACCCGAATACAGAAGAAATGATTTCAGACCATATCAATATACAAAGCGAAACCAATGCTCCTATATACTCCAAGATGAAAGAGATTAATATTTCAGAAGAATCTATATGGAAACCACAGTTGGTATCCCCTGATAAATATACAGATGACCAGTGGAATAACTTAACTCAAACGAAAAGTAAAGAGGAGGTCGCATTAGGTGTATCTCCTTTAGAAAGTGAAGAATGGTTATATCCATTAGAGAAAGATAAGATTTGGACTAATGAAGTCAAAATGGGAACAATTAGAAATCATGGAGTAGTAAATGTAAAGCCGATTTTGAAGGCTGGTACATCCTTTACAACAGAAGACCTATTAACAGCTAACTATATCTTTGAATTTGGTTTGGAAGAAGGTGAACCCCTTGTGGTTGAAGAGCCTGTATATACAGCACCTAATGGGTGTGCCAATACAATAGCACCTAATGTATATAATTATAAAGATTTTACAGCTAAAGTAAGTGGCGAATATATCATGCAAGGGAATTTAATGAAAGGGTGTCATTTGTTTGATGGAGATGCTACAACTGAATGGATGTCCAATGGTCTTGCAGGAAGTGTAACAATTGATATGAAGTCTCCTACAATTATGAGTTCTATTTCTTTCCTTTCTGTTTCTGGACAAAATATGACCGTTAAATTATATAACGAAAATAATCAAGTGATTGAAACAGGGAAGGTCTATATTGCAGATAAAGTGTATTACAACCCTGCTACAAGAGCCACGTATCAAGTAAAGACATCTTCGCCTATTACAAGGATTGAAGTGTCAGGAGCAAATTCTAACAGTGGATTTAATTACTTTAACTTAATGGAGATTGAATTAAATAAACGGAATTAGATATTTCTTATATAAACTTGAACAGAGTATATGATAATAATATGCTCTGTTTTTTTATGTTGTTTTATTTGACTATATTCGACACGAAATGAATTGTTTCATCTTATAAAACGATTAAAATATAGAGGTTAGCACCAAAAGAAAGGAGGGGGAAAGAGATGAAGAAAAAAAATATCGCTTTTTCTTTAGTAACGATTATAGGAACAGGAACAATGGCGTTGAGTACATCTATTCCAGCTTTTGCTGAAGAAACAAAGGTTATAGGTACATTTGAAGCAACCATTATCGATGTGCAAATTCCAGCCATGACAACTTTTATATACAATCCGAATACAGAAGAAATGATAGCAGATAATTTAAATATAAGCAGTGAAACCAATGCACCGATTTATGCCAATATACAGGATATTAATGTTTCAGAAGAATCCATTTGGAAGCCAGAATTAGTATCTCCTACAAAATATACGGATGAACAATGGAATAACTTAATTCAGAGTAAAAGTCAAAAAGAGGTAGCTTTAGGTTTATCACCGTTATCAAGTAGCGAATGGTTATATGATTTGGAACAAGACAACATTTGGAATGTTAAAACAAAAATTGGGACAATCAAAAATCATGGAGAAGTGAATGTTAAACCGATTTTGAAGGCTGGTACTTCTTTTACAACAGAAAATTTATTAACAACGAATTATGTGTTTGAGTTTGGATTAGAAGAAGGAGAAACAGGAGTTAAAATTCAAGGAATGAATGGGTATGCTCTTCCAGAGGGAACAACTGCAACAGCAAGTAGTTATTATGGCGGTAGTGTTCCATCACAAGCTACTGATGGAAATTTAGGTACAGTCTGGACAGTACCAGGCTTTAGTGGATGGATACAGTTCAATTTCCCTGCACCTCAAACTATTACTGGAATTCAGTTAGCTTCCAATGCATCACCATCTACGAATGAAGTTTATACAGTCTATGGATTGCAAAATGGAGAATGGAAACAAATTAGTTCGCCAACTACTTTATATGTAAGTGCTGGACAACCAAATATATTACCTGAAATCCCTGTGACAAGAGGTACTTATGAAGGGATTAAAGTGGATGTTAATGGGGGAAGTTCTTGGGTTTCTATTAATGAGATTACACTTATTAAATAAGAAATATCCGATAAGGAGCAGAACAGATTTAGTGTTCTGCTTTTTTATGTTTCGAGAAACAAAAAAGAACACCTAATAGTGTCCTTCTAATCAAGAGCTTCTTTACTATTTTTCATGAGACGAATAATTTCATTCGTTGCTCTTTTATTGTTTCCTGCTTTATAATCCTCAATAAAGTTCACCCAAAGATTTGAAATTAATTCTTCGAGTGAAGGAGCTTGTCCGTATAAATCTTCCATTTCATCTAATAGTAATTGTCCTTTTTCTTTGTTTTTCTTATCAATAGTAAAGGAAATAAAACTTTCTTTTCCTGCTCTTTTTGGATATTCATATATTGATTCATTTACATAAATCCTTAAAGTTTGGTTATACCCATGTGAACGAGTCATTTCTTCATGGATTTTTTTAGGATTATATTTTTCAATGGATGTCCGAAGAAATTCAAGATAAAGGGTTAAAAGAAAATCAGAAACTCCAAAATACATATCTCCTTTTTCAGAAATATACTCACACAACAGCTTAGTACGAAGATAAACATTTTTTGGAACAGCAATTTCTAACGATTCGGTCTTACTAAAAGAAGAAATAAAGGAATCTATGAAATCCCAAAAACTATATCTCTCTTGTTTTCTCCATGCAGGATTATCATTTATAGCTTGTACCGAATTATATTCTCTCATTACTCTCAACCCCTCTATCAAGTCTTTGTATTAAATGAATATGGCGTGGATATACAGAATATGTATATTTTTTTTTACTTTTGTCAATAATCTTGAATAAAATGACATTAGGAGGAAAAGTAAGATGCCGAAAAAGAAGAAAGATACGGAAAAAAAGGAACTTCAAAGCCTGATAAAAGCCTTAAGAAAAAAGGGGAGTATCAAAATAAAATCAGTTCGTCATGGCTAATGGCGTGGAATCAATAGAGTATTAGCTTGTAACTATTACTCAGCCCTTCTACGACTGATATAGCATTGTTTGAAATTGTCCATCTCGATATGATGAACCTATTCAACATAGAAAGGATGAAGACAATGAAGAAAAAAACAATACTTGTTAGTTCTTTAGCGACTGCACTTATAATTGGTGGCTATTTTGGATATGTGCAAATCGCCCCTCATTATATAGGACAACCCCCTGGAATTATGAAAGAAGAAATCAAAAGTGCTACTTCTGAAAAGGAGAAAATAGCTCAACATATTGCTTTTAACTTTAAATTAAATAATTTTGGTATCGTTATGGTTCGTGAGGTGGTGGGAAAACTTTATCACGAAGATAAAGATACAAAGGAATATATAGTAAAAAAACAAACGGAATTAGCTGATTTGATACGACAAATTGAAGAACAAGAGTTACCTAACTATGACCCTTTTCTTGAAAAAAATAAGGGAACGCAATTAGCTTATGCTCGGACAAATCAAGAAGTCTTATCAAATGCAATGGCGTTTTACGTACAAAGAACAAAAGAGAACGGAAATAAATTAGCAGAATCAACAACAGCTTTAACCAATCAAGTGAATGACCTTTTAAATATAAAAGAAGACTTTTCTGGGCGGTATGATATAAAAATCGCATTATCTGAACCAGTGAAAAGCACGAAAAAATTCAAGGAAGCAAATAACACTAAAAGTATAGATGATAAGCCAGTTACTGCAGGAATAACGATTTCTTACCAAGAAGGTGCAAAACTGCATTATATAGAAGTAGAGTAGGAGAGGGAAAACCCTCTTTTTTTATTCCTTATTTTTCAGTGTATATGGATTTGAATGATAGAATGAACTTTTGTATATCATGAAAAAGTTAAAAAACTAAAAAGACTATACTGAGGAGGTTATCGCTTGATTATTCAAGAACGAAAAGACTATCAAAAAGATGAACACTTAATGAATAAATTTAATGTTTTAAACGAATACGCTTATTTTAAAAAAACGGGTAAATATTGCAACTCTGAAGGAGAAAGAGTAAAAGTACATGGTTATTCGGCTGAACAATTAGTAAATGAATTAGGTTTAAAGCCAATTTTCGCATATAACTGTCTGGTTTCATTAATTGACGAACCAAGTCAAACCTTATTTTTATTGAGACAAAAGGATGGAGTTTTGATAAAAGAAGAATTGATTGAACATTTTATGGACACGTTAAAAATGAGCCATAAACAATCCACTCAATATTATCAACGCCTTGCTACACATCGGGACATCTTAATGGAATATCATCATTTCATGAAAACTGGACAATATTGCAATGAAAAGGAAGTTAGTATCCAAGTTGGGGAATACACAGCGAAAAGACTCATGGCTGAAACAAACTTAGAGCCAATTGGAGCTTATAACTACCTCATATCATTGCGTGAGAAGCCTGAATGGGCGTTAAAACAATTAAAAAGAGGATTACCTGTGAAGTAAAAGTAAGAGAGAGGATAAACTCCTCTCTTTTTTATTGAGTAAGATAAAGTCTATCATCTTATAAATAGGCTAAAACACCGTAATGTGTAATAGAGTTTCAATCAAAACAGGATTAAGAGTTTATATATGTTTCAAATTATTCTTATATCATGAATTTTTGAACGTATGGAAGCATTGGAAAGAGCATGAAAGCTCAACTTTTCGCTGTTTGTCAATGTAAAATAAAATTGACAATAAACTACATAGAAAATATAATGAAGTCATGTTGCTTATAATATGTGAACTATTAGAATAGTATATATCAAAAATTTAGCACCCATGAAAGGAGTTTAAACAGCAATGGCAAAAAAGAAAGAAACTACTGAAATAGTAGAAAACATAGTAAAAGTTGATTTTGAAGATGAAATGAAAAAATCCTTTATCGACTATGCCATGAGCGTTATTGTTCAAAGGGCATTGCCTGATGTAAGGGATGGATTGAAACCTGTTCATCGAAGAATTTTATATGCAATGAAAGATTTAGGCATGACACATGATAAACCATATAAAAAATCAGCACGTATTACAGGTGAGGTTATTGGTAAATATCACCCTCATGGTGATACTGCTGTATATGAAGCAATGGTAAGGTTAGCACAAGACTTTAACATGCAAGTTCCTTTAGTGCAGGGTCATGGTAACTTCGGTTCGATTGATGGCGACAGTGCGGCCGCTATGCGTTATACAGAAGCCCGACTTGCACCAGTAGCTTTAGAAATGCTATCCGATTTAGAAAAAGGGGTAGTTGATTTTCAAGGGAACTATGACAATACGGAAAAAGAGCCAATGGTTCTTCCTGCACGTTTCCCACATCTTTTGGTAAATGGTATATCGGGGATTGCAGTGGGTATGGCGACTAATATGCCACCTCACAACCTAATCGAAATCATAAAAGGGATTATAGATTACATTGATAACCCTGAAATTACAATTGCAAAATTAATGAAACACATTAAGGGTCCTGACTTTCCGACTGGTGGAATTATCACCACTAAAAAAGACCTTCAAACCATGTATGAAACAGGGGAAGGAAAACTTCGTGTTCGTGCCAAAATTGAAATTGAAGATGCTGGTTACGGAAAAACGAATTTGGTTGTAACAGAAATCCCTTATACTTATTCAGGAAGCAAAGCGAAATTAATCGAGAAAATTGAGAATTTAGCAAAAGATAAAAAGTTGGAAGAACTATCAGATATTCGTGATGAATCTTCTAAAGACGGAATCCGATTAGTGTTAGAGGTAAAGAAAGGCATTAACATTGAAAAATTCCTTAATAAACTTTACAAGCGAACACCATTGGAAGATACCTTCTCTTCTAATTTCTTAGCTCTTGTAAATGGAAAGCCTGAAACTTTGAGCTTAAAACAAATGATTGAACATTTTGTAGAGTTCCAGAAGGAAATCACAACAAAGAAATATCAATACATGTTGAGAAAAGCGAAAGAACGCCAAGAAATCTTGCAAGGATTAATTAAAGCACAAGATATGATTGATTTGATTGTGGAAATCCTTAGAGGAAGTAAAGACGTAAAAATGGCAAAAAACTGTTTAATGAATGGGGTTGTAGAGGGGATTGCCTTTAAAACCAAAAAATCAGAAAAACAAGCGACTAAGTTAGACTTTACTGAATCTCAAACAGATGCCATTTTGGATATGAAACTTCAAAAATTGATTAGCTTAGAATTAGATAAGCTAACTGAAGAATTTAATGAGAAAACAAAAGACGTAGAAACCTACGAAAATATTCTTTCCCATGAATCTGTATTGTTAGATGTCATTAAATCTTACTTGAAGGATATTTCTAAATCCTATGGTAAAAAACGCAAAACCGTTATTGATGACATGGAAACAGTTGAATATGTAGAGGAGTTTAAAGAAGAAGAACTTTATGTATTGATTGACCGTTTTGGATATGTAAAGACAACAGATGTTCTAAATGTTCAGCGTTCCAATGAAGATACGGTGAAGGAATTTAAACATTCGCTTTTAACTATGAATACAGATAAAGTGTGTATGTTCACGAAAGAAGGAAATCTTCATAGCGTAAAACTCATGGATATTCCGAAAGTGAAAATCAAAGATAAGGGTGTTCCGATTGATACATTAGTTAAAATCGGAAAAGAAGAAGTGGTCTTATTAGATACCTTCCAAAACCTAAAAGAGAAGAAACTAATGTTTACAACGAAACAAGGAATGATAAAGATTGTAGACGGAAGTGAATTTGAAACGAATCGAAGCAGTATTAGTGCGACAAAATTAGATACAGGCGATGAAGTTGTGTCTGTTCATATTTTAGAAGATAACGAAGATATTTCTCATGTTGTTACGGTTTCAGATAAAGGATTTGCTCTTAAATTTGAAATGGAAAGTGTTCCTGCCATTAAAAAGGGAAGTAAAGGGGTAAAAACAATTACCTTAACCGAAGAGGATTATGTAGTAAATGTTGTCCTTCTGAAAAAATCGGATAAAGAATCCATCGTCAAAGTCAATGGAAAAGAAGTAAACCTAAAATCCATGAAAACGAAAAAACGAAATCAATTAGGGGTAAAGGTTTAACCTTCTCCAACACCAATAAGAATAGAACAAGCCCATTTTCCATAAAAGGAAGATGGGTTTTTATTTTGCTTTTATAGGCAAAAAATATTACACATTGACTATAAGCAATAAAAATAGTATGATAAGAAATAATATAATGTATGGTTTTAACCATCATGCCTACATAGGCTCACAATAAAGGAGTGAATCTTGTGATTTATACAGTAAAATCAAAAAAAGATTTAGAAGAATTGATTGAGATTTTAGAAGAAGAAGGGATTTCTTTATCTTATAAAGACAATCATTTAATCGATGTTCATTCAGAAACAGAAAAAGACTTTGATGTATTCAGCAACATCTTATCTTTCTATGTGTCGTACATTAATTTCCAAGAACAATTAATTGCAAACTTTATCAAAAAGGGTGTATCGAAAAAAGAAGCAGAAAAAATGGTAGATGAATCTCTGTTTGATTTAACAAATTCTCATTATTTCTATACTTTTACAAGAGTGCTTGTGAAAGAATACTTCAAAAAAATGCAAACTTTTAATGTAGATAGTTTCTCTTTATTTAACATGAAAGGGTTCAAAGATGAAGTGAAGTTGTTTGCAGAAAGTACAATTCAATTTCAAAATGAACACCAAAACCAACAAGCAAATAAAAATCTTGACCTTGAAACAGAAACAGGGAATGTAAAGGGGCAAGGAATAAAAGATTTGTTCTCGATTCTACGTGAACGTGGTGTTGAAAATGGATTGAAATTAGCAGATTATCAAGAGCTTCATATTTTTCAGCAAGGAAACTTCCTTCATTTTAAAAATAAAGATGGCATTGCAATGGATAATGATTTCTTGTTGGAGTATTTGGGGAGTGCATTAGAATTTGAAATTATTGACGAGGTAGACAATCCTGAATTATTTGAAGGGATGATGATTTCCTCTGTTCTGATTAATATATTTGATGTGAAAAAAGTCGTAGTGCATAAAAGTGTAACAGAAAAAGCGAAGGAAATTCTCACCTATAACATTACTTCTTTAAAGAAGGAAACAGGAAAGAGAATTAAAGTCATTATGTGTAACGGTTGTGACAAATGTGAGTGATTCCATATTTGGAATCGGAATTGACCAAGGGATAGCCAATTGTGGCTATTCTGTGGTTGAACTAACAGCGACAGATGACATTTTAATCCATACATCAGGTACAATTATCACTTCTTCTAAGCACGAACTTTCTGAACGAATATCACTCATTTACAATACGATTAATCATTTATCGAAAGAATATAATGTAAGTATATTAGGTTGTGAGAAACTATTTTTCAGCCCAAAACAAAAGTCTGATTCTAATAAAAAGGGTAGAAATAAATCCGCTTCGATTGTTTATACCAATATGGCAACAGGTGTTTTATATCTGATTGCAGGACAAAACAATTTGCATTTGAAAGAATTTGTTCCAGGGACAGTAAAGAAATACGTAGCTGGACATGGAAAGGCGACCAAAGAAGAGGTTGCAGAAGCGGTAAAACTACTGGTTAAAGGATTGAATAAGGAACTGGAAACAGAGCACGAAGCAGATGCGATTGCGATAGCCATTACTGCAGTAAGATTTAAAAAAGAGTTAATGGAAAAAGGTTTGGAACGAGAAGTGAAGCCAAAGAAAAAGAAATCGAAAAAAGCATTGAAAGAAGTGCCTGAACCAATCTTTGTTGAATTAGAAGAACCAGAACCAACTAAGTTTGAAATGGAAATAGTAGTCAACAAACCTCTTGAACAAATAAAAAGGACAAAGAAAGGAGAGATAGAAACGTGAGCAATAACAAGAACAAAAAACGAAACACCATGATTGGTGTTGGAGTTGCCTTGGCATTAACTGTAGGTGTGGGAACATATTATATTTCACAATCTCCTGATAAGGATAAAGAGCCTACATTAGAAGACCAATTAAAAGAAACAATGGCAAATCAGTTATTTGCTTTTACAGATAATGGAGTAGTAAAACTCTATGATTCTAAAAACAGTAGTGAATTAGATTCTTTTGATTTAAAAACTTTGGCAACTGGTAAGGAAGTGGTTGTTGAAACAAAACCAGTTACACCTACTCCTTCCAAAGAACCAGCTAAAGTCGTAACCGAAGAATTTGGAGACTTTTTACGTGTTCCTCATAAAGTTATAGCAGGAGAAAACTCTTGGAAAATTCAAGAATCATTAACTCCAAAGAGGGATACTGCTAATATGCTGAAATTAGTGGCACAAGCAAACGGAAAAACAAAACTTCACCCAATCTTTCCTGGTCAAACGCTTTACTACTTAAAAGAGAAGGATGGTTCTTCTCCAGAGGAAGCAGTAAAAGAAGTGCAGACTGGTGAAGCTATTGCAGAGCAAAAGGTTGAAAAAGTGGTGAAGAAAGTAGATGAAAATTCAGTATATCTCTACTCTAAATCAGAAGACTTTAAAACACTTTATGCGTATAGCGATATTGAACAAACCTTCTATAGCGTAACTGAAAAGGATAAGAAAATTGAAGCGAAAGTTCTATTTACTGCTACTGACCTAAAAGGTGTGAAAGACTTTAAGGTAACAAGCGATAACAAGTTATATGTTGTGTTTGAAGACGGAACAAAGGTAAGAGAATTTGACCTATCTACTAACAAACAAACAAAAGAATACAAATTACAAGGTACTTCTGATTTATTTGCAGTACGTGATGGATTCCTATTCTACACATTTGCAGATAAGTTAGGAAAAATTGACCTTAAAAACGGAGAGGAACAATCTGTCCTGTTAGGTGATAAGAGCACCGACTTTGTATTCACAAAAGACAAGCTGGTTATCCTGAATGACTTCGGTTCAAAAATGGATAACTCTGTTCTTATGAAAATCAATCCTACTGATTTGAAGGTTGATGACCTTGTAGAATTGAAATCTAATGAAAATGCGATTCTTTCTGAAGAAGTGGATACAGAAACCGTATTAGTTGGACAAATCAGTAAAACGACTGACCTTGATAAAAAGGTTAAGAAAGAACCAGTTGTGTTGCCAATTAAATTGAGCAATCTTCAAAAAGACTTGTTCGTGAAAAAAGTTCCATTTGATAAAAATGCTTTAGAAGTAGATGGCTTTATCTATGAAGTAAAAGATGGAACAACAACGGTTTATTCTGCTCAAAACGGTCAAGTATCAAAAGAAATTGATGTGGACAACGCCACAAAGATTATGCCTTTAAAATAAAAATAGCAGGGGAGAACTCTCCCCTGTTCCCTTTTAGGGGAACGAAAAGGAGGAATTACATTGTCTACTTATGAAAGTAAAAAAATTCGATTCTTAGGTGAAACACCTACTCATATTGAGCAAGAAAAAGTTTTAGATTATTTCCTTTATACATTTGAATTTATCTGGACTGCTCCTGCCTATGATATTTATAAAGATTCGATTCCAGTACATTTTAAAAATCTATTAGATGAATTAAAGGCACGACAAGAACAACCTTTAACACTTGGTCAAGAGTGGTGGGCGTTAGTATTGTTGGCTTTAAAGGATTTAGCAGAGGCAGAAAAGTATGCTTATCCTACTGAAACGATTCAATTCATTTTAAACCGTATTCATACTCTAACGGATAGTGAATTAGAAGATTATTGCAATTCTATTAATAACGCTTTCTACGATGAAATGCCTGATGTGTTATCTATTCGACCACTGGAAGTCCAGAAAGTTCATTCAGACGCTTATCAAAATGATTTTGTATTGGCATATTTTTTGGATAAAAAAGAAGCATTTTTAAACGTATTCCAAAAACACATGAAGGAAAAAGACATTGAAAAAATGTATATTAATCAACTAACGGTTAATAAAAAAGAAATCAATGAGCAATTTACGGATTTTTGGAACACTTATTTTGAAATCTATACTGGCTTCTCTATTTCTATGTATGATATGGTTTCTCAACACCCTCAAAAAACATTGGAATACAGAGAACAAGTATTGAAAGAAGTGAATTTAGTGTTCTTGATTGCTTCCTTAAAAAACAATGCTAAAATGGATGCCCTCAATAATCAATTAACAGAGTTAGTAAGACCTCTCTATCTAAAAGATATTCCATTGACATAAGCTACGAAACCCTGTTTTCACAGGGTTTTTTTTATTGAACTTCACTAAACGCCCTTTTTCTTATTTTTCGTTTCATACCTCATATAATAATAAAAATATTAAATGAAAAAAAGAAGGAGGGAATAAAAGGTGAAAATTATAGATGGACAAAAACATTTTACAGCAAAAGAAGTTGGAATGTTGGTTGAAAGAACTCACTTAACCGTTCATTTATGGGATACGTGGAGTAATGAATTAGCTGAAAGAGGCGATAAACGCTTAATTCCAGAACCTATTAAAATCGGTAAACAAAAAACACGATATTGGAATGAAAAGGACATTCCAGCCATTGAGCACTTTGCAAAGAACATTCATCGTGGAGATTTAGCAGAGTTCAGTAAAAGACAATGGAGTAAAAAGTCAAATGAATCTTCCAATAAAAGAGGAGACATATCTGAAAAGAAAAGACTTAAATCCATAGATGCTAAAAAGGAGCTTTCTTTAGAGGATAAATTAATCTATACGTTTATTTATCTATTAGATAAAGAAGGTAAAGAAATCTCTGAATTAACGATTGAAGATTGTTTTGCGTTTGAACGTGAAAAAATCAATAAATCCCTTCAAGCGTTAATGGATATGAGTCTTGTCATAAAAACAGATAACAAATATGTAGTGATGTAAGAGTAGAGAGGAATTCCCTCCCTGCTCTTTTGTTTTTCTTTTACATACCTGTATATAATAGATTAGTTTTTATAAAAAAGGAGTTTGTTTTCAAACACAATAGACAATGGAAATGGGTAAATTTTGAATAAAATAGGTAATCGTAGGTAGAACCAAAAAAGCCTATTTGAAAAAGAAATCTGTACTTATAATGAAGGAAGAAACTTACTAACAGGAGGAATACACAATGCAATATTTCGATGGAGAATTAGGGTATATTACAGTCATTTCAGGTCCCATGTTTTCTGAAAAGTCAGGTGAACTGATTAGAAGATGTGAGAAAATGCAGAAATATGGAAGGAAAATCGTGAAAGCCTACAAACCAAACAATGACAATCGTTTTTCAGAAGATGAAATTGTAAGTCGTATGGGTTATCGTCTTCCAGCAACCAATATTCCAACAGACATTACAGAACAAGTCATGGAACAAATATTGGAGGAAACAAAATATGTTGACGTAGTGGCTTTTGATGAAGCACAGTTCTTCAGTAAAAATATCATGAAATTAGTGGATGAATTAGCATCACGAAAAAAATATGTAATAGTAGCAGGATTAAACATGGACTATAGAGGAAAAGAATTTGGTTATATCGGTGGACTAATGGCGATGGCAGTTGAAGTGGTGAAATTAACTTCTTACTGTTCTTGTTGCGGAAGTCCAATGGGTACACACAGTCAAAGATTAACGAATGGGAAACCAGCTAAATTAGGAACAATTGTACTAATTGGGGATACAGAAAGCTATGAACCACGTTGTCGAAACTGTTATGTTCCACCGCATAAAGTAAAAGAAGCTGAAAAAACCGAAAAACTTATTTCTCATAAATAGAGAGGTGTTTAACACCCCTCTTTTTTATTTACATACCAATTTCTTCTGTTGAATTAAAACCTACTTTGAAGGCTGGTACAGCTTTAACACAAGGAATAAGTCTTAACAGCAAACTATGTGTTTAAATTTGGTCTTGAATAAAAGAGGGGAGAAATCCCCTCTTTTTTATGTATAAATATGGATAGGAATAAAAATCCATTTTAAATATCATTGATTTTATAGGCGATAGATGGTAGTATATTGACTATAGTGTGCAAATTAATCATTATCGAATAAAAGAAAAACCCGATATCTATAATACTATAAGGTTTATAAAAAAGGTTTTTTCTTAAAAAAAATATTTATTTAGGAGGATGTAAGATGCATCAGCGTGAAAAGGTAGTACGTAAAATTAAAGGTGAAGAACAAATTGTGGATTTCGTATTTGGGTCAGGTATTTTAACTGCTAACCCACCAGAAATCAAGGAAGTTACAGGTGGCTATAAAGTAATGAGAGCGTTTGGTTTTTCTATGAAATTTAGTAATGGAAAAGATAAGAAACCAACGTATTATGCTTTAGAACTATGGGGTAATAATGCTGAACATATGTCTAAATTGGGCTTTGAAGGTCAATTGATTGAAATTTGTGGTCGTGTAACAAGTTCTACGTATAAAAACAAAGATGGTGTAGAGAAAGAACTTCTTACCCTAACTGTTGAGCGTTTTACTTGCTTAGACCGTAAAAATCAAGGACAAGTTTCAGAATCTAACTCAACAGAAGTAAATTCTAATGAAGGAGATTCTAATGAAACACCTTCTACAGAAGAACATAAGCCTGTTCATGAAGAACCGTCAACAGGTGTAATTGAAATTCCATCAGGGATTGAGGAAGTAGTAGAACAAAAAGACGAATTTGATGATATTCCATTCTAATACTCCTTATCATTGAGGAAAACAAAGGGTAGGGGAATCTCTCCTACTCTTCTTTTTATATAGGGTTTCAAGAGATTGTTTTATATACAAAAGGTTAAGACTTTAAATAGGAAAAGGTTTTTTTACTTAAAAGGGAGAGATTTTACATGATGGACAAAAGACAATTTGCAGACGAGGTAATTACAAGTGTACGGAGTTTATCTATTACCTCTGTATTGTCTACTCGAATGGATTTAAAAACTCGTGGTGGTTACTCTAAAGGATTATGTCCTTTCCATAATGACGGAAAATTAGGTAGCTTTGTGGGAACAGATTCTAAAGGTATTTGGAAGTGCTTCTCTTGTGGAGTAGGTGGCGATACAGTTAAGTTCGTTGCTCTACATGATAATATCAACTACTTAGAAGCGGCCTTTAAACTTGGATTAGAGTACGGTATCATTTCTTCTGCTCAATACGAAGAGTATTTTGAAAGAAAAAGATATACAAGAGATTTTATTGTCAGCATTGAACGTAGATATACAGAAATAGACAAAAAACGTCTGGAAAATGAAATTGCCGAAGATTATGTATTAGACAAAGTATTCCGTTTGTTTATTCAAGAATCTCGTGCATTGAGTCGTTCTAAACATGGTTCTATTTTGTCTCCTGAACACATGGAGCACTTAAAGAACGAACGTAATTTAACAGAAGATGAAATCAAAGATGGAATGTACTTCACATTTCCTACCAGATGGGTGTTAAAAGATTTTTCTGAACAATTAAGAGACCGTTTTAAAGATGGGGAGTTTATTTTAGAAAAAATTCCTGGTTTCTATTATGACAAAACGATAAATCCTAAAACTCAAAGGGAAAAAGGATTCACTTTTGCTAAACACAGTGGCATTGGCATTGGAATTAAAAATTCCAAAGGTCAAGTAATTGGTATTCAAATCCGACATGACAAAAAGAATGAAGAAAAAAGCCGATATGTTTGGTTCTCTTCCTCTTTCGCAAGTTATGACGACAAGTTTGAATTTGGAACGTCTTCTGGTTCACCTATTGACGTTGTGTACCCAACTGTATTAAAGAATCGAAATATCATTATTACAGAGGGTCGTTTCAAATCTCAACAGATTGCAAAAGAAGTGGGGTCAATTGCTATATCTGTTCAGGGTGTAGGAAGCTGGAGAGGGATTGTAAAGGAATTAGATTCAATTCCTGAATCATCAGTTTTGAAAAATTTACTTCCTGATAGAGAGTTTGTTATCAACACTGTATTGGTGGCGTTTGATGCAGACATGAACTACAAAGTTCAAGTGTTTGAACAAGCGAAGAAAATGACAGACGCATTAGAAAAAGTCGAAGATTACAAATATCCTGTGTATTATCTGAATTGGGATGAAAATCTTGGAAAAGGAATGGATGACGTTTTAATTAGCGGAAACAAACAAGCGATTAAGCGTTATGATAAGCAAAAATGGGACAAACAATATGAAAATATGATTCAAGATATTCTGGACAAAGAAGAGTACCTTGAAATCAAGAATGTTCCAGTAGAAATTGTTCAAAGATATTATCACGAACATTTCTCTCAATTTGCTCCACTTGGAAAAGGTGACTTTTCAGATAAACATAAGAAAAAAGTGCAACAAGCATAGTTTTTAACGATAACGAGGGAGAGTTTCTTTCCTTCGTTATTTTTTGTGAGCCTTTTATCTAAAATAAAAGAGTTATATAGAAAAAAGGTTTTTATTTTTAAAACATTTTTAGGTAGATTTTTAGTTTAAAAAGGAGAGACTTTATTTATGGCAAAAAAGGTGTTAGTGACCATTACTGGAATTGGTGCAAAAGATTCTGGTAAGTACAAAATTTCGATTGGAGATACGGTTCGTTTACAAAAAGAACCTTCTAATCCATATGATTCGGATGCGGTTCATGTTTTAACTCGTATTGGTGAATCTGTTGGATATGTCGCCAATAAACCGACTACTGTACAAATTGATTGTAAATCTGCTACTCAAATTCATAGTTTGTTCGACAATGAAATTGAGGCTAAAATAGTAGACACAACACAAATACAGTTTCGGAACGGAAAAATTTCAAACGGTTATATTGCAGAACTAATCATGGAAACTAAAAAAGCGGATAAAAAAGGGGAAATTAAAATGGCAAACGTACAAGAATACAGAGTAAAATTAACAGGTTCAGTATCTTTATATCCTAACAAATTTAAAGTTGCAGAAGCACTGAAAAAAGGAATTTTTCCTACAGTTAAGTTGGAAAATACAGGCGATAAGATTGTAGCGTACTTTGAAGGCGGTCTTTGCGGTTACATTGACGTTCGTAAGCAAGAAGGTATTTGTACTTATGATGAAGTCAAAGACTTGATTGACGGAGAAAAAATCGCAAAAGTTGTTTCACAAGCACGTCAAAACTATATTGCAGTATTTACCATTGGTGAAAATGAAGTAACCAAAGCTAAAACGGATAAATCTTTGAAAGAAGCTATGGAACGTATCATTTCAGAAGATATCTTAACACAAGGACAACTTGACGAACGTATGACGTATTTGAAGAAAAATGGTGTAACAGAAAAGCAAATGATGTCTCTGTTTAACTCTTATAAAAAATACGAAGATGACGTTGCAACAAAGATTCCTCAACCTAAAACATTGTACCAAGATTCCACTGGCTTAGTGAAAAAATCTATTGGTTACATGAATGTTCAACGAAATCTTCTTTTTGAAGGAGATAGAGGGGTTGGTAAGAACGTACTGATTGAAACTTTAGCTTGGGTGTATAATCGACCACTGTTTGAGTTCCCAATGAACTCTCAACATGATAACAATAGCATGTTAGGTGGTAAAACGATTACGTCTGAAACAACTGAAGACGGAAAGGAAAAGACAACAATTAGCTTTGACCCTGATGTTATCGTTCAGGCAGGAGAAGTTGGGGGCATTTTAAACATTGACGAGTTCAATACTTCTTTTGGACACGTTATGAGTTTGCTAAACTCTTATCTTGACGATAGAAAACGTATTACCGTTCCAGGATACAAAACAATTGAGCTTGACCCTAACACAACTGTTATCGCTACTCAAAACCGAGATTATCAAGGTACATTTGAGAACAACGAAGCAACGGTTGACCGTTTTGTTCCAGTTATTTTCCCTCCATTAGAAAGCATTGAAGATATTTTAATGGCAAAAATTCCTGGTATCTCTTATGACATCGTAAAAGATTGCCAAATGTTATTTGCTGGTATCAAGAAATGTGTAGAAGATGGAGAGATTTCAGAACGAACTATCTCTATTCGTGGATTCATTGATGCTTGTTTAGTAACAGAGCAAGATATTCCACTAAAGGATGCATTGATTGACAATATTGCGAATCGTGCAACTGATAGAGACGAACGTAACATTATTAAATTGATGATTGAAGATATTAAAGGCTGATTCTTTTTAGAAGGGTAGGGGTGAATGTTTTTACTCCTACCTTCCTATTATTATTTACTTTTAAACAGGTTAAGATTTTTATATATAAAGGGAGAGAATTTACTTATGGCAAATTTATCAAGAAATTATTCAAAAAAGGCAATTGAAAGAGTACAAAAGTTTTTGAATCGTGAAAACGTATATAAACAATTAAAAACAATGGTGAGCTTCTTAATTCCACATAAGAAAAACGTGAAATTAACTTTAAACATTGGTGGCGGTTCTTATACAGATGGTAAATCTATCACTGTTGGACTTCCTGAATTGTTTATCGAAAGAAGCTACGAAGAAATGTTTAGTGCGTTACGTGCTCTTCTTGGACATGAAAGCCAACATATCAATTCTTCTGATTTTGAGGCTTTTGTTCAATTCCAAAAGGATATTGGTGACTACTTCTATAAAAAATACAAGATTCCTCATTTCTATGGTCAAAAGGTAGCGAAACACCTTTTCAACTCTGTTGAAGATGGTCGAATTGAAAAAATTCTTTGTAATAAGCTACCAGGATATAAGAAACATATTCAGTTCTTAAACGGTTCGTTTTGGGAACACCAAGAAATCAAGGGTAATTCTGAATTAGAAGATTTTCTTTATACGATTACAAGCTATTCTGTTACTGGTCTTTTTCCAAAAGGATTTAAGAAGATTTACAAAGGTTCAGAATTGCATAAGAATATGAAGAAAATTGAAGGCGATATTCACAATGGAATTGATGCAGTAACTTGTAAGCAATGTGTATTGGTTTGTCATGAAATTATCGAAAAGGTAGAAGATTACCTTGTAGAGCTTCTTCAAGACCGTAGTCAAGAAGACGAAGAGTTCATGAGAAACATTCCAGACCAAAGCGAATTTACAACAAGTGAAGAAAAAGAGAAAAATACTTCTGATTCAGTATCCACTCACTTTGTTCCGAAAAAGAAAAAGAAGGATGAAGAAGAGAAAAAAGAAGAAGAGCAAAACGAAGACCAAAATGGTGAAGGTTCTGGCTCTGATTCAGGAGAAGAAAAAGAAGAAGATAAAAAAGAAGAAAAAGGTAAAGGCAAAGGAAAAGGTAAGAAAAAAGAAGAAGAACAAGACGATGAAGATGCAGAAGGTCAAGGAGAAGGAGAAGATTCAGAGGACAGCAAAGGAGACGAAGATTCAGAAGACCAAGAAGGAAAAGGCAAATCTGATAAATCCGAAGATGACGAATCTGACGAAGAAGCGGAAGGCAATTCTAAAGGTGATTCTGACGAAGACTCTGACGAAGATTCTGAAGACGAAAATGCTGACGGAGATTCTGGTGAAGGAGAAGATTCAGAAGACGAATCTGACGAAAAATCGGATGGAGAAGGAAATGAAAACTCTGACGATGATTCAGAAGACGAATCTGATGAAGGCTCTGACAGTGATTCCGATAGCAATTCTGATAATGATTCAGACAGTGATTCTGATAGCGACTCAAACTCTGACGAACCACAAGACCCAAGTGAAGAAGAATCTGAAACGGATGAAATTCCTGATTCTACAAACGAATACCCTTCTGGTGTAAATCAAGATGACGAAGATGACGACATGGAGATTGACGAAGAAGCGATTCGTGAACGCATGAAAGAAATTACAGACGATGTAATGGAAGAGGCAAAAGCTAAACTCCAAGAAGATAAGCCAAAGAAACAAAGCAAATCTTCTAAAAAAGATATTGAAGAAATTACTCAAGAGGAACTTCAAGAGGTTGAGAATCAATACAAAAATCAATCTGTTAAGAAGTTCAAGGAGATGAAAGGATTCAAGAATCACTATACATTGCCTGTTGAAATCAAGCGTGAGGGAACGAAATTCCGTAAAGAAGTAGAAAAAATCTTCCGAAACAAAGAGTCTTATAATCTAAGAGCACAAAAGAAAGGTGTTTTAGATACTGCTAATCTTTATAAGTTTGCAACAAAAGACTACAATATGTTCATGAAAAAAGGAACACCTGTTACGACAGATTATGTAGCTTTTATTCTTCAAGATGGTTCAGGTTCAATGATGGAAGACGGTAAGGAATTCCAATCTGCAAAAGCAATGGCAGTTATGGAAGAAGGCTTGAAAGGAATTGTACCTTTCAAAATGTCTACATTCTCTGTTGAGTATTATTCAAGAGCAGTGATTCACTATACAGCAAAAGATTGGAATGATAATCAATCTACGCAAAACTACTCTTACAACTTCCATAGAAGTCGTAGAGCAGGGGGCGGTAATAAAGATGGATATTCCATTCGTGTAGCAACTGCTGAACTAATGAAACGACCAGAGAAAGACAGAATCCTTATTATCCTCTCTGACGGACTACCTTCTGATTACAATGGGGGACAAAGAGAAGGAATGGTTGACGTGAAACAAGCTGTTAAAGAAGCTCGTAAGAAAGGTATTCACGTTGTATCGTTAATCTTTGGTACAGAAGACTTTAGAGACTTCAACATTGAGAATTACAAGTATATGTATGATAAAAACATCATTTCTTGTAAGCCAGAACAAATTACCAGCAACCTTGTGAAAATGTTAAAGAAAATCATTTCACGATAAAAAAAGAGAGGACTATTAATTAGTCCTCTTTTTTATTGGCTATAGTGTGGAAAACATATCAATCCACTTTTCTTGAGTGGTTTCATCTACGAAGGATAACAATGAAAAGAATTGTTCTCTTGTTTCAAAATTCATATTCAATACAAATGTTTTCATAGTATCTGGATTAGACATATTGGTTAAGACGTGCAGTAATTCAGACTTCAATTTTCTACCCCTTTTCCTCTTATTTGTTTACCTTACTATAGAGAATATATATCCAGTCTATTCCATTTAAAAGAGTTATTTGAAAGGATAGATTAGATAAACGCTGATAGTCCTAAGTAGTAAAATCTATAATGTTATGTACAAAACTACAAAGGTGATTCAATCAATCAGTTTTAAATAGGTTGGACAGTTTACATGGAATAAAATTTTATTTAAAGGAGTCTTATAGACTTTAGTCAATATTTTTTGTATAATGTCTATATGCACAAGAGGAGGAAAGAAAACATGATTAAAGTAGAATTTAAAAATAATAGTGTTGTTGAGGTTGAGGAAGGTCAATTTCTTGATGTCTCATTAGACCAAAATATCCTTACCTTTTCTTCTAACGGAGTTGTGTTAAGTAAAATAGAAGCTGGTGAAGCGAAAACAGCTTTTAAACGAAGAAAACAGCTAAAAGCAGTCGTACATGAAGTGTATAACTCTCAGGTTACGGTTCAAGTTGTTCGTTGGGCTGACTTGCACCGCCACAGCGGATACAGTCTATTAAAGAGTTCCAGTAAAATTAAAGATATTGTGGAAAGAACAGAATATGTTGGAGCTTTGACAGATAACGGAGCAATGTTTGGAGCAGTTGATTACTTCAAGCAAATGAAAAAAGCAGGGAAAAAGCCGATTATTGGATATGAAGCCTATACGGAATCTATCGATGGCGAAAAGTATAACTACCCTCTTGTTCTGTTAGCCATGAGTGAAGCAGGATTTAAAAATCTTGTAAAATTAACTTCTGTCAGTTATGAACATCATTTTGAATCCCCACAAGTCTCTTATGATATGTTGAAAAGTCATTCAGAGGGTGTTTTAGCTCTATCTGGTGATTTAAATGGGGAAATTCCAAAACTTCTTAAAAGAAATGATTATGAAGGAGCAAAAAAGGTCGCTACAACATTAGCGTCTATCTTTGGAAAAGAAAATTTCTACCTTGAAATTCAACGTCATGGAATTCAGCACGAAGACCAAATTAATAAACAACTATTGAAGTTAGGAAAAGAACTGGATTTAAAAGTAGCTGGTGCAGTAAACAGCCACTATACCAATGTAGAAGATTCAGAAGAACAAGACATTCTTCTTTGTCTAAGTGAAGGAACAACTATGGATGACCAAAACCGCTTCATGATGGAGGGAGAAGGTTTCCATCTTCATACTGCAGACGAAGTGGAAGAATTATTTGCAGATATTCCAGAAGTATTAGATGTTACGCTTGAAATTGCGGAAAAGTGTAATCTTGAAATAGAACTTGGTAAAGTATATTTGCCACACTTTGATGTTCCTGTTCTTTTTAAAAGTGAATCTGCTTACTTTGAACATTTGTGTTGGAAAGGTTTTGAGGAGCGTTATACTGGAAGTTACAAATTAACAGATAAGGAATATAAAGAACGTCTTCAATTTGAAATCGACACCATTAACAAAATGGGATTCCCTGGTTATTTCTTAATCGTATGGGATTTTGTTCGATTTGCAAAAGAAAATGATATTCTGGTAGGTCCTGGTCGTGGTTCTGCTTGTGGTTCTTTAGTTGCTTACGCTCTAAATATTACAGAAGTTGACCCAATTGAATACGGACTACTATTTGAGCGTTTCTTAAATCCTGACCGTATCTCCATGCCTGATATTGACTTGGATTTCGATGATTTAAGACGTGAAGAAGTTATTGATTATGTAAAAGAAAAATATGGGGAAAATGCGGTTTCTCGTATTATCACATTCGGAACACTGGCCGCTCGTGCGGTTGTACGTGACGTTACAAGGGTAACAGGAAGTCCTTACTCTTTAGGTGATAGAATCGCTAAATCCATTCCAGCAGTGCCTAAAATGACACTTAAAAAGGCTATGGTGGAAAGTGTTGAATTTAAGAAAATGTACGATGAAGAATCAGATGTAAGAGACATCGTTGATAAGGCAATGAAATTAGAAGGTTTGCCACGTAACATTTCTCAACATGCTTGTGGAGTCATTATTGCCCCTTCAGCAGTTACAGATTACATTCCACAAATCATTGTAGAAAACGAAAAAACAGGATTAAAAGAGGCAACTACACAAGTAACAATGGCTGAATGTGAAGAAATGGGACTTCTTAAAATGGACTTCCTTGGACTACGTACAATGGGTGTAGTAGGAAGAGCGTTGCAAGATATTAACCCAAGACGTAAAGCGGAAGGAAAAGAGGAAATAGATTTCCTAAGTATTCCAACAGATGATGTAAAAGTTTATGATTTCATTTCTAAAGGAAACACAGAAGGGGTATTCCAGCTTGAATCAGGCGGTATGACTTCCTTTATGAAAGAACTTTTCCAAGATGCTCACAGCTACCTTTCTTTAAAAGACCAAAGTCAATTAAAGAAAATTGGTAGACAGTTATTTGAACGTACAATTGCTGGTATTTCTTTATACCGACCAGGTCCTATCGATGAAATCCCTAACTACGTGAATAACATGCTAAACCATGATTATATCAAATACGATACACCTGAACTAAAACCAATCTTAGAAAATACGTATGGAATCATTGTATATCAAGAACAGGTAATGTTCATTGTTCGTGAGTTAGCAGGGTTCTCTAAAGGACAAGCGGATACGATTCGTAAGGCAATGGGTAAGAAAAAGACAGAAATTCTGGATGAATATGAACAATACTTTGTTTATGGTAGTAAAGAACATACTATCAAAGGTTGTATTGCGAACAATATTTCAGAAGAAGTAGCGAAAACGCTTTGGGAAAAAATGAAAAAGTTTGGTCTCTATGCGTTTAACAAATCCCACGCAGGAGGATATGCTGAAATTGCGGTACGTACTGCTTGGTTGTCTTATTACTATCCAACAGAGTATATGACTGCAACATTGAACTCTATCATTACAAAATCAGACCGTATCAAAATTTACCTTTCTGTATGTAAAAAGAAAGGCATTGAAGTTCTTCCACCAGACGTAAACAAATCAAGAGAGGCGTTTACCGTAGACGGAAGTGCGATTCGTTTTGGACTTATGGGTATTAAAAATATGGGTAAAGTATCCAAAGACGTAATGAAAGAACGTGATGCAAGAGGTGAATTTAAAGATTTCCAAGACTTTGCAGAACGTATGGCTATTCATTATCAGGTTAATAAACGTATGTTGGAAGCCCTTGTTTATTCTGGTGCAGTAGATGGATTTGAAGGCACACGTAAAGCCAAATTATCTGTACTTCCTAAAATCTTAGATTCTGCTTCTATTGAAAAGAAAAATCATGCAATGGGTCAATTAGACTTGTTCTCTATGTCAGATGAATTTGCTGATTTCAAAAAAGTAGTTATTCCTGAAATGGAAGAGTTTGATAAGAAGTGGAAGTTAGAAAAAGAGAAAGAATTTGCTGGTTTCTATGTAACAGAACATCCATTGGATGAATATGTGGAATACTTTGAACGTGAAGGCGTTTATGAAATTGGATTCCTAACTCCAAAAGAGGATGACTTAATTGATGAAGATGGTGAAGAACTTACTTCTTACAATTATGATGGAGAAACAGTGAAGATTGCAGGAATTATCAAAGACCTAAAAATCTTCTATACAAAGAAAGACCAAAAGCCTTTATACGTTTTCCAAGTAGAAGATAAAACAGGCGATATGAAGGCAGTTATTTTTGCTGACCGAATTGAATTGAACCAAGACAAATTGGTAGAGGGGAAAGTCGTGATAGTACAAGGGAAAGTCAAACAAGATGATTTTGGCGTACAAGTTATGGTACAAAACATGTTTGATATTGAAGCTCTTGTAAAAAGCGAAAAACCAAAAGCAGTTTGGGTAAAAATTTCTCAAAAAAGCCAATTTGACGAAGTGGTGCAAATCGCTAAAGAAAATCCTGGTGATTTACCAGTTTTCATTTACTACAATGAGAAAGCCTATAAAGCAAAAGAAACGATTGATTTAAACTTTGTTACATTCTCTAAACTCCAAGAACTATTTGGAGAAAATGTGAAGGTAACATACAATAAATAAGGCATACAGGGGAAACCCTCTATGCCCTTACATAGACTATAAAGTTGAAAGGTCTATCTATTGCCTATAATGTAAAAAGGAGGGTATTATGAGCATTTTAAATGGTTTTAACAGAAAGAATGTACAGGCAAATATGGAGTTGGAAATTATTATTACGAAACTTCAATTTTTAGCTTCTTGTATGGAGAATAACACTGATAAACCTTCTGATTTAAAGCATTGGCAGGAGAATATGACCAATCTTTATGATTTGCAGATAAAAAATGTGGCGTATTTATCTTTTATCAAAGATGCTTACCATACGTTATATAAGCTCTATCTTAAAAAACATCATCCAGAATTAACGGACTAATCACGACTATAGTGAATAAGAAGCTCTCTGTTGTATATAATTTAATATCTATAAATTAAATTGGTGAATTCAAGATTCATTTATATAACAGGGAGGATTTTATTTATGTTTGGATTATTTAAAAAGGCTAAAGTTGAGAAAGTAAATTTATTTGCAGTTGCATCTACATTGGGTCGTAGATTTTGGGAATACGAAATGGTTGATGGTAGCCCTGATACGATTATCGTAAAAGGCAAATACAGAAATCGTCATCAAGACTTCCATAAGCTGTATCTTAAATTCGCTGGGGAGAATGTAAGATTTACAGACCAAAGAGGACATGTGATTTCTGAAGTACCTAAAGCTCAAATGTATCCAGAATTAAAAGACATCATGAATGTACTGTAATAACAAACAAGGAGCTATTTTTTAGTTCCTTTTTGTTTTGCATAAAAAAAGATAGCCCGAAATGGACTATCCTTCATAAATCATTTTTTCGCCTTCTTGTGTTAATTTAATTTTATGCATTTCATCATATAATGATTTGATTGCAAATCCTAAAAAGAAAGAAAGAAATACAATTAAGACACTATAATGAAGCAAATTTTCTACTTTTGGTTGCAACCAAGCTAACGCATAATAGTGGAAAGATGTTAATCCTAACAGCATAGCTCGTTTGGTTAGTTTTTCTTTAAACGACAACTTTTTATAAGTTAGTTTCATATCTTTGTATATCTTCAAGAAGAACTTATCAAGAAGAAGCGTGTAAAGAAATAAAGAAACTGCCAATAATCCAATCTGTACATAAATTTCTATATTTGTAGAACCAGCTATCCATCCTGAAATAAAATGAGATAGAAGACCTGTTAAAAATCCAGCAACTCCAACGACCTCAACAAAAATTAAAAAAAGGTACAATGAAAACTCCTCCTAAATGGACTTATATCTATGTAGATAGCCATATCCTCTTATTCTTTCGTTCATTATATCACAAATAAACAACATTGTAAATTATAATTTACATAAATCAAGAGTGGTAACGAAAAAAGAACAACCCCAAAGGAATTGTTCTCGATTCATTAAGCCGTTTTTAATTCTTGAATCGTGAGTTCAAAAGGGTGAAGGACATAAATTGGTTTTTTTACCTTTTTTGCGTAGTCTACGCAATTGCCTGTTCCACCTTTTGTTCCATCCCAACAAGCGAACACAATATCTGCAGTATCAACCATATACTCATTGCGTTTTTGCATGAGCCAAGGTTTATATTCCTCATTTGATACTTGCGTCACTTTATCTGCTTGTTTCAAAATGTTGTAGTAAATTTCCTGGCTTTCTTTTATCCATCTACTCGGATGATTCTTACAAGGAATTGCACATTCCAATTTGAACTTATTAGGAAAATCCTTTTTGAGTTTAATGGCTACTAAAGCCCAAATGGTATCTATTCCTAATGCCATTCCACTAATCAGTGTGATTTCTCCCTCATAAGCAAAGGTATTTGTTTCTTTGTCGTATCCAGCTTGACTTAGAATAAATTCTCTCATTTTCTTGCCAATCGCAACATTCGTAGGGTGATGAACGTCATACGCATTTCCTAATTTGTTGGGTCTATGACCTGTTACCGTAATAATCAATTGATTACCTCCTGTTTTATAAAAAGATATTGTATTATATACAGTTGAGAATCCAACTATTGAATCTCCGCTTCTCTTTCTTTTTTATTAATCATTGTTGCTATGTTATGGGATAGCTCATTTATTTTTGTTTCATATTCAAATAGGGATTCATGCTCTTTCTTTTGAAGGATTTTCCCTAATAGACGAATACTTTCATGTAGCAAAACTTTTTCGCCATGTAGGGTTTTCCATATATCTGATGAATTTTGTTCCTCTGTATGGTTGATTTCCTCAAATAGTTTTAATGACTGCTCTTGTCTATTCAATATTTCTTGAAGGGTAACGAGAGAAGATTTAACCGTATCATGTTCAACTACAGATAATAGTTCTGTTAGTTGAGTGATTTGTTGTTGTTGTTGGGTTAATTCTGATTTTAGTTGGTTTAATTGATGAATTTTTTTAAGGTGATTGGTTGCTATTTTTCCTACACATTCATACATGGTCATCCCAAAACGTGTAAGTTTTCCATAGCTTTTTTCTATGACTTTTTTGAGGAATATCCTTTCCCACATATTTAAACAAAACTCCTTTTCCAACGGTTATAGACTCTTATTAAACCGAATAAGATTATAGTCATTATACTACGCTTATTGACAATAGGCAATGATTTAATATATAATGACTATAGAAAATATAAAAGGAGTTGTTCATCTTGTTCTATGAAGAAGAATTAGAAACAGAAGTAGTAGAAACAGAATCCGAGGCAAAAGAAAGAGAAAAAAATACTCACCGTTTACGTAGAGAGTCATTTAAACGTGATAAAGATAAACAGTTAGAAGATAGATTTGAAAGAAAAAAGAACAAATCAAAAAAATCAAACAAGAGCCAATGGTTTGATGAAGAAGATGACTATTAAAATGGAAGAGTAATCTTCCATTTTTGTCTATCTACATATAAATAGGAGGGTTGACATGAAGAAGTGGATAAAAGGTTTGTTAGTCACAACCGTTATCGCAGGAGGTACATTAGGTGGTGCTTACTATATGGGGTATCAATACAAAGTACCATCCTTTACGTCTTATGTATTAGAAAAAAATACGGAATTAACCAACTATGAAAGAAAGCTGTCTATCTCGCTTTCATTTGATGAAAAGAATGAATCAATAAGCAAGGAAGATTCTTTGGCTAAATTAGATGGTTCAGTTCTGGTATTAAAAGAAAAGAAAACAGAACAAGGAGAGACCGTTGAATACAGCTTGACCAGTCAAGGGGAAGACTTTAGCGGAGTTCAGCAATATACAGGGGATGGATTGATTGCAAAAAGTCCTATGTATCATCGTTATGTTGATTTTTATGATACGCCTTTTGGTAAGGAAGAAAAACAGGATTTGTCTTATTTAAAGGAAAGTGTCTATCAATTTGTGAAAGATACTAACTCTAATATGAAAGTTTATCGTGATATTGGTGGAAATGAAAAAGGCGTTAAAACGCTTGTCATAAAAGGGGAAAATGAAAAGGTAGAAACCGCATTAAAAGAAGTAACCAGTCAATTAAACAATGGTTTCCCTTATGAATCTATTCTTCTTACGAATGAACGGATTACCAATCGCTTACTAAAAGAACATTTGTCTGACCAAGATGTAGAACAGAAATTCAAAGGAGATATAAAGACGATTCAAGATAGTGTAGAAGGCGTTTTATCTCATTCTAAAGTAACGGACTCTGAAATTTCTATCAAAATCAATGAAAAACAAATGGTGAAATCGTGGAGTGCAGTCATTCAATTGACTTATACAAATCCTGAAACCAATCAAGAGTTACCATTTACACTATATCTGGATTTAAACACTTGGAATATAGGAAAAACGAATATTGAACCAATTGAAATAGACATTCTTAACTCTATTCGTTATGAGAGAATGACAGATGATATGGACTTTTTTGAAGATGAAAATCTATTGAAAGAGGAAAATGCTTCTGAAGATAAAAACCATACGCAACAAGGAGTTAATGAAGACAATAAACAAGGATTTGAAGAAAACACAAGCACGTTAAAGGAATTAGGCGATGATTTTACACCTATTCTTCCAGAAAAAAAAGAAGGGAATGAATAAGTTGGATAAATTGACGGTTTCTGTATTTGAAAATGAAGATTTCTCTATGAGTCATATTGCACTAATAGGTAAGTCTGGTGCAGGAAAAAGCGAGTTGTTAAAGCAGATTGTAGGCTCTTTTTTACAAAGCGGAAAGAAAATTATCTGGTTTGGTTCGTATGATGAACACTCTTCAATGGTGGAAAAGTGGAAAGGGTATCGAATTGATAAAAACGAAGACATCAATTCAGCCACTTTTTCTGCACACTCATTCATTTTAATAGATACATTGCAAATTGACTTTGAACATCTAAAAAACATTTTAATTCAGGACAATCAAGAGTGGATATTGGTTCAAGACGATATGGATGAAGTATCTATTAACTATGAACAAAGTGAGTTCATGACACGAAAACTTGAATTTCTTTACTTTGTATCTGAATTTGGTCGTGTTTTCAACCTCTATACACTGGTGGCAGGGGAGGATATAAGGACTTTTACTAAGACTCTTCCTTCCAAAAAGATAGTCGATAACACGAAAAACCTTTTACTTTTAGAACAAGACTATACTTCTCTTAAACATCTGAAAAAACATAAATGGATAAATGAAGAGCAAGTTAAAAAGATAGAAAGTCTTCCAAAATATGAAGCATTCTTTATTAGGAAGTAGACTCACTATTTTGTGGGTTTACTTTCTATCTTGTTTTAAAAGGAACAATATTTAAAAAGAAAGGGGGAGAAAAAGGAATGGTTAAAAAGTTTGACCTTAAAAATTATCGGTTATCTGATAGTAAAACGAAACACAATGAAATCATTAAGATATTAGCGATTTTATTTATGATTATTGACCACGTAGGTTTTATTTTTTATCCTGGTGTAGAAGTGTTGAGAATCATTGGTAGATTAGCATTTCCAATATTTGCGTATCAAATTGCACAAGGATATATCCATACATCTAATTATCCAAAATATATGTGGCGTTTATGGTTGTTTGCTATTGTATCTCAAGTTCCTTATACATTGGCTTTTGACACATTTCGATTTAATACATTATTTACCCTTGTCATAGCTTTATTCTTAATAGATAAGTTGGCAAAAAAAGAATATTACTGGATTTTTACGATTGTAGCGATTCCGTACTTCATTGATGTGGATTATGGATTATTTGGAATTGCTCTTCCTGCTATCTTTTATCTAACAAGAAATAAGAAAATAGTAAGTGCTCTGTTGGGTTTAATTGCAGTATTGGTGTATATTTACTTTCATCCTGTCTTTATTGAAGTCTATTCCATAATCGGTATTCTTCTGGCTCTTTATTTTCCAACAAGTAAAATCAAGGTGAAAATGGGTAAATATTTCTTTTACTGGTTCTATCCAGCCCACTTAGCCCTATTATTTGTTTGTAAAATGATTTTTCTCGTTTAACCTGTATAGGCAACTATCCTGTGCCATTGTACAGGTTTTTTTTATGGAAAAGTCGTTTTTTGCATATGGTAATAAATAAAACCGAAAGGAGGATAGAAACATGATTATGGGTAGTAAAACCTCACTTATTGATTTGGAATTAAAAGACCGAAAAAGTAAGGGAGTTAAATTTATAGAAATACAAGCCACTTTGGATGATTTTAAAGATTTGAAAGTCACCTTAGAGAAAAAACATCTAATCCGACAATATAGTTTATCTGTATATGCAGTACATGTACCTATTCTCAATTCATATGGAAGTGAATGTATATTAGGAGAAACGAATGCGTTAATTAGAAAAGATAATTTAAATTTAATCAAGAAAAGTATCATTTTGGCAGATAAATTTTCTGACTTGTCGAATCCATATGTGATTATCCCAACAGGGGGATTGGTCAAAGAAGGAGAGTTCATTCCTGATTTTTCAAGAGTAAAAAAAGGTCTTTTCCAAAAAGACTTATGGGAACTACGGAATTATGTCACAGAAAATTATCCAAGAGTAACACTATTGCTTAAAAACAACCCGATGGTAAAGAAAGAAGGGAATGAATATCTTCCATACGCATATGGATATGAAGATGATTTTATGTTTTGGATAAAAGAGTTGAAGGATTCTCACCTGGGTATCGCTTTAGACGTTGCAAATGCTATGGGAACAGTTCGGTATAATCAAGAACATAATTCAAACTCTGATTTTATGTCGATTGAATATTTCTTCTATCGTTATGCACCATTTTTGAAATTAATACATCTTTCAAATGGAAAGAACTTTTCTTCTCAAAAGGATGAATACGGACTACCTTTCTTATCTTCAGAGCCAATCGATGTGCAAATGATGAAAAACATTTTATTTGTTATTCATGATTTGAAATACACATCACCTATTACTATCACAACAAATGAAGATGACAGCCAAAACGCTGTGAATTTCTTAAAAACAAGAGATTGTATTGTTCAGTCTTTTAAAAAATAAACATGTTGAAATAGGGTATGGAAGAATCCATATCCTATTTTATTTTTTTGTAAAAAATAATTTACATAAATAAAAAACTATGATACCATAAATTATAGAAAAACAATAAAAACCATATAATAAAAGCAAATGTATAAGAAAGGGGAATCGTTGTGTTCAATTAGTAAAGGGTAGGAAATAGGCAAAGGGTATATTTTATTTAACAGGTTTATATTTTTTATTTAAAAAGGAGAGAACTTTATTTATGATTAAAAGATTAGCAGTTTACGGTATTGGAATTTATATTCTTGGAATATTGTTTTCGGGTATTACATTAGTCATTATGGATTTTGTTCCATATTTTGTCGCTGGAATGGTTTTAACAACTCCTATTTATGGTGTGGTTAGACAACGTACAGGAAAAGGTCAAAAAATAAACTTTGGAATGAAGAAAGTAGGTCAAGGTTTAGGAAAGTATATGAAACCAAGCAAGGCATCTATCTCTGTTTATTTGGTGATTGCAGTTGTTGTTTCTGAAATACATGGAGACCTTGCGGATATGTTAATTGAATCAGCCATTATTGGTGTAGAAACTTTAGCAGTAGCGTTTGTCTTATGGGAAATGACACGTTTTATTGCAAAGAAAGCAAAAAAAGTTCAATTCTTGTCCTTTGGGGAGGCAGTAAAAGGAGCTTTTTAAAAGGAAGGGGATGTTTTTTATCCCCTTTTTTTTATTCATAGAAATTAAAACAGGAAAAGAAATGAGGAGAAAAAATGGGAAAAGAATTAAACAAGGAATTAGAGACGTTGAAAAAGATAGCAGAAATGATAGTGAAAATGGGTGGACAGATTTACTTTGTAGGTGGATATGTTCGTGACTTTTTTACAGGGAAAGAAAACAAAGATATTGATGTAGAAGTTTATGGATTAAGTCCGAAACAATTGAAGCAGATTCTTTCTCAATTTGGAGAAGTAGATGAAGTAGGAGCTTCTTTTGGAGTTTACATGGTACATGGATTATCCATTGATTTTGCTTTACCAAGAAGAGAAATTCAAGGGAAAGTAATAGAAAAAGAGGAGCGTATTATTCTTCCAAGAACATATGAAGTTATGTACATGGAAGAAATAAAAACGAAATATCCAACGTATGAAATTCAAATTCATGCAGAAGAAAAGTTTGGTCACAAAGATTTTATTGTGATTCCAGACCCTTTTATGAGTTTGAAAGAAGCTACGATTCGTAGAGATTTTACAATGAATGCGATGATGAAAGACGTTCTAACATGTGAATTGATAGATATATGGAGTGGAAGAGACGATATTGAATCTCAAGTTATTCGACATATCGATGATAAGACATTTGTTGAAGACCCTCTTCGTGTCCTTCGTGCTTGTCAATTTGCTTCTCGCTTTGAGTTTTCAATTGACCAAGAAACAAAAGAACTTTGTCAAACGATTGATTTATCCTCATTAGCAAAAGAACGTATTTTTGCAGAAGTTGAAAAAGCTCTAATGAAATCCATGAAACCTTCCATTGCTCTTGAATATATGAGGGAACTCTTAGTTGTGGAAAAACTATTTCCTGAATTAGAAGCGTTGATTCATTGTCTACAAGACCCTGTACACCATGCAGAAGGTACAGTATGGAATCATACGAAAATGGTGTTAGATATTGCATCTTCTTTAAAAGGAAAGACAAGCAATCCTACGAAATTCATGTTTGGTTCTCTTTGTCATGATATGGGTAAGCCGAATACAACGAAAGAAGTAAATGGTCGAATTAGCTCTCATGGTCATGAAGCAGAAGGAGAAAAGGTAGCAGAAGTCTTTATGAAGCGTATCACAACTGATAAGAGGTTAATAGAAGGGGTTAAAGAATTAACCAAACATCATATGAGACTTTTATCTCTTTATCCAAATGGAAGTGACAAAGCGATTCGTAAACTATCTCTGGATACGAATATTCAGGATTTAAGATGGTTTTCAGAAGCCGACTATCGTGGTAGAGGATTGGTTGAACATGACTTTACACCGATTTCTTTATGGTTTGAAGAAAGAACCAAAGAAGTAGGGGCAGATAAAGAAATCCAACCACTGCTAACAGGAAAAGACTTGATTGAAAAAGGATTAAAGCCTGGTAAAGAATTTGGAATTCTTTTGCAACAAGCATTAGAGTACCAATTAGAAGGATATAACAAAGAACAAATCATAGACAGGTTATTTGCTTAAACGTGATAGAAAAGAAACTCTATTTATCACAGTCATGGTAAATTCTATAATATTCATTGACTATAATCAATGGATATGTGATAATATACTATACAACAGGAGTGAACAAACAATATGGAGCAAATAGCTGACTACGTAAACGCTTTAGTAAATGCGAAAGAAGAGCTTTCTTCTCATAGTAAAGAGGTATCGAAATTAGCCTATGAATTTGGTATTTATTTAGGTCTTGGTTTAAAGGACTTGAATAACTTAAAAGTCGGGGGCATGATTCACGATATAGGAAAAGTCGAAATTCCAGAACATATTTTGTTCAAAACCGATTTTTTAACAGACGAAGAATTTGAATTAATCAAGAAACACCCATTGTTCGGATATGAAATTCTTCAAAGAACCAAACATTCCTTTTCAAAAGATGTGTTGGAAATTGTCCTTCAACATCATGAAAGAATGGATGGAAGAGGTTATCCTCACAAATTAAAAGATAAAGAAATTAATCCTTTAGCCAAAATTGTTTCTCTCTGCGATGTGTTCAGTGCGATTATCAATGCAAGAAGCTATAAGAACTCTTACAGTTTTGAATATGCGTTAGAAGAAATGAAAAAAGGATTTGGTACTCAATTTGATTCAGAATTGGGCGAAAAATTTGTACAATTTATGAACCAAAAGTATGTAAACAAGATTAACCAACATATGACAATACTATAATAGTATTAATTTCATAGAGTCTATTATAGACTCTGTGAAACTACATTACACAACATGAAAAACAAAAAAGGAGGAGTTTTAATGAGAAAACTTCAAATCATTTCTGATTCAGATGAAGTAGTTGCGAAAAATATTCAAGAGGTACTAAAGCGATATAACGGTGAGTATAAAACAAGTTTGAAGCAAGAAGAATTGATTGATTGGGATTTAGTTAATTTCCAAAAAGAAGGAACGGACATTCTGAAATATTTTAACGAACCAGGTTTCTTCAGACATTTGGAGATTATGGAGGAAGCTCAATATTATATCAAGAAAATCATTGAAGATGGACATGATTTTATTATTGCTACCGCTTCTCCAAAAGAAGGTATTATTGATAAAATTGAGTTCTTTGAAGAGTATTTTCCGTTCATTCCGTTTGAAAACATTATCCCAATTAAAAGAAAGGATACATTAGTAGGCGACATCATGGTAGATGATGCTCCGCACAATCTGGAAACTTCTAAATGTAAGTATCCTGTTATTTTTGATTGTCAATGGAATCGCAATACAGAAAAGTATCCATTCCTAAAAGATTTGAAACGTGTTCATTCTTGGAAGGAATTTTATGAGTTTGTTTGTGAAGTAGCAAATGAAGATACAGATGAAAGAGCATCATAAAAGATGCTTTTTTTTTATGACTAATGTTGGGTAGAACCTTGGTTTCATTGACTATAGTCTATGACTATGGTAATATAGACACATAGTTTTGAAAAGGAGGTCTATTCTTTGGAGCAATTTAGAAAAGGTGATTTCGTCTGGTTTACGTATGAAACAAAAGAAGTATATCCAGGTCGAATAGTTGATATTGTAAAAGACGACTACATGGTAGAGATTTGTATAAATAAAAAGAAAAGTTCAGGAAATGAACTGGAAGTCATAAAAGGTAAAAAACATCAGCTTCAAATCAGGGTATTAGGATTATAGAATACTGACAACCAAATAATGTGGCATTATCCATTAATGCTACACTTTATAGACAAAGTAACAACGTCTATAAACCAATTCCTTTTTGAGCTTAATCATATGCGTACTTATACATTTTTTATTAACTTTAATACGTATAACCATTTATCATATACTTGTTATTTCAAGCCTTGAGGAGACTCAAGGCTTTTATTGTTTTTGGTTAAACAGTTACTTTTTTATATTTACTACTACGTTTGCATATAATGAAAAAAGTTTTTTGGCTTATAGGAAAAATGAACTTATAAAGGAGGAGCGAATGAATAATCGTAAAGAATTTATTGAGAAAATGTTAAAAAACACAACGTCATGGGTAAAGAAACCATTTTATTCTAAAAAATTTGTAATGAGTTTTATGATAGCGTCAACCGTAGTAGGTGGAACGATGGTGACACAAGGGTTTGATGCAGGAGTGGAAAAGAAAGAAGAAGTGATTACAACGGTTGAGCCAAGTTACAATTATTTTGATGTTTCATTAGATAATGAAAAGAAGGAAGGCTTACTTCTTGAAGCAAAAGCAGAAATTGTGGCACAACAAAAATTAGAAGAAAAACGATTAAAAGAAGAAGCGGAAGCAAAAGCAAAAGCCGAAGCGGAAGCGAAAGCAAAGGCAAAGGCAGAGGCAGAAGCTAAGGCAAAAGCGGAAGCAGAGGCAAAGGCAAGAGCAGAAGCAGAAGCAGAAGCCAAGGCAAAAGCGGAAGCTGAAGCAAAAGCTAAACGTGAAGCAGAAGAAAAAGCAAGACAAGGCTTTTATAACGGAAATATCCCTTTATCTAAAGATATCCAATCTTATTTATATAAGAAAGCGAAAGAAAGAGGATTAGACTTAGCTGAAACATTAGCGGTTATGAAAGTAGAAAGTGGATTTAATCCAAATGCAAAAAGTAGCAGTAGTTATGGTCTATTTCAAATTAATGGAGTAAACCATCAAATGTTATCACAAAAATTAGGTACAGCAAATAAACCATTTGACCCTTATGTAAATATTGATTGGGGAACATATATGCTCTCTGATTTATATAAAACATTTAAAGCCAAAGGATTATCTGGACAAGAATTAAGAGAGGTTGTGTTAAGTAGTTACAACAAAGGTATCGGTGGTTATCAAAACTCTGGTAAAGCCTACTCTTATATTAATAAAGTGAACCAAGCACAAACTCAAATGAGAAATTATGTGAATTAAAGAATTAAAAGATATTTTTTATCCATTCATTGACTTTAGTCTATACTGTGTCTATAATTGTTTATAGATTAATAAAAACGGTATGTGGAGAGTGGTTAAAAAATGTCTTTTTCTTATAATGAGGAATTAGTGTTTGAATCAAATTCAGTTGTTGAAAACTTAGTAGCTCAAATAGATAAAGCACGTATTATTGACACCATAAAAGCTATGGCATTGCAAAACATTTCGGTAAATAAATTAAAAGAAGAATTTGAAGGAATATGTCCATTTTCTGAAATAAATGGAGAGTATATCAAAAATTATTTTGTGATTGGGTGTAACGGAATACAGTTGCTTTGGAACAAAATGAAATCCGAAGAGGCGTTGTTACAGTCTTGCCAATCAGAACCTCTATATGAAAATGTGTTTACTTATTTTGACTGTTTGGTAGATGAAATAAATTTTGATAGTTTGTTTGTAAAAGAATTACTATTGCTAAACTGAACATAACATGGGGAAAATCCCCATGTTTTTCTTGTACATAGAGTTTGATTGTAAATCTTATATTCTAAATCGGAATGAATAAAATGAAAGAAGTACGAAAAAACAGGTGAATATTTTTTATATATTAAAGGAGAGATTTTATTTATGGCACTATCATTGAAACAATCATTTACGTTAAAAGGACTAAACGGACAAGAAGCAACTTTTTCAATTCCTTTTGTGAATGATGAAAAACAATTAGAGTTTAAGTTCTGCAGTTTCTTTACTGGTAAAATCCTTTTAAACGAGGAGAAGAAAGCTATTGAACTACAAAGTGAAAAGAAAAAGATATTCCTTTTGCTACGTGGTGAAAATGAATCCTTGTTTGATGAATGTATGGAAATAAGAAAGCAAATATTGTCTGATTTACGTCAATTAACACAAAATTTTCAGACAGGAAAAGAACCGATTTATGCAATAGAGTCAGGAAACGAACAATATCCATATTTAATTACGTCTCCTTTGGTTTTGGAAAATGGTTTACATTCTGTTAAATATTCAAAAGCCATTATCTATTTTATCAATGAAGGGGTAAAGAAAAAAGGTAAAAAGACGAATATTGATACCTATAATGATTTATTGGAGAAGGTTGGACAAGCTCTTCATAAATCTGATTTATCTCAATTCGAGCAAGGGAAGTTCGGAGAAGATAAGTATTATAGCGTTCCATTGGATAAAGTCGTTGAGCTTTTATAAGGGTGAATTTCACCCTTTTTTTATATGTATATCTTGTAAAAAATAATTTACAAAAACTATTATTAAGGATATAATATAATTACAAAGGTTAGGAGAGATTATAATGATTGAAACGAAATGGATTAAGTCATTAAAGGAAAAATATTTTGCTGGTATCAGCAATATCTTCATGATTACAGGAAATATTGGAGACTATGCTGTTCCAGGTACTCTATTTAAAAATTATTTAGTAAAACAATTAGGAACTTGCGAAATGGATAAAGTGATTTCTTATGATTATTCTATTGGAAGCTACTATCATAACGATGAAAAAAACACCACTTCTAAGGACAAGGAATTGGATTGGAAAAAAATGATGGAAGACCTTCAATCAGATAAGGAAAAGATTGCGTATATCATTGAATATCCAGAATTTTTAGTTCCAAACATTAATAATGGATTTCCTGATGAAGAAACAAAAAAGCGTCTTATTGACCTTCATAAAGTCATGAATAGTAAAGGATTCTTAAATTCCAACAATATTTTGATATTTGTTACAGAGGTAAAAAGCAATATCAACAGTATGTTTATCAGTTCCAATGCAAGAACTTTTCCTATTACAATTGAATATCCGAGTGAACAAGAACGATATGAGTTTATTGAACATTTAACGAAAACCAGCGAAGAAAATGTAGATTATCAGATTAATAAAGAAAAATTTGCGAAACTAACTGCTGGTCTTTCAAGAGTGAACATTGAGGATATCTTTCTTTTAGCAGAATCAAAAGGTGTATTGGGTAAAGAAATGATAATGGAGCGTAAAAAAGAACTCATTTATAAAGAGTTTGGAGAGATTATTGAAATTTTTGATACCGAAGGATACTCCTTAAATGACTTTGCAGGACAAGAACATATTAAATCCTATCATCGTGAAGTGGTCATTGAACCGATTTTAGAAGGGGATACTTCCATTGTTCCAAAAGGACTTCTTTATATGGGACCGCCTGGGACTGGTAAGACATACTTTTCTAAATGTTTAGCTGGTGATGCCAATATCAATTTCGTAGAGTTTAAAATGAGTAAAATCTTAGATAAATATGTTGGGGAAGCGGAAAGAAACTTAGAAAAAGCACTTAGCTGTTTTGCTTCTTTAGCTCCTGTTGGTGTGTTTATTGATGAAATTGACCAAGCACTATCCAGAGGAGATAATGACGGTAATTCAGTAGGGAGAAACCTATTCGGGATGTTTCTTGCTTTTTTATCTGAACCTTCTCACAGAGGCAAAATCTTGTGGATAGGAGCAACCAACTATCCAAACAAACTGGATGAAGCTCTCAAACGTGCAGGGCGTTTTGATAAAAAAATACCGTTCTTGCCACCAAGCAAAGAGGAAAGAATTGAAGTGTTTAAGATACATTTAAAACGAAATGCTTTCCCTTATCAGATTAATGATTATTCTGCATTGGGAGATAAAACAGATATGTACACTCAAGCTGAGATAGAAAACGTAGTTGTAAAAGCACTTGAAGTTGCAAAGCGTAAAAAACTAAGTGAAATAACTGAAGACACTTTGCTGTATGCGATTGAATGTATGATTTCATCTCAAAATGCCAAAGTAAAAGAAATGACGGATATTGCACTGAATGAATGTAATGACCGAGAATTTCTTCCAAAAGAATATAAGAAATAGGAAAGAAGACTCTCTTGTTTTAGAAAACAGGGGGTCTTTTTTAGTCAAAGATTATTGACTATTGTCAATAAATTCTGTATAATACGAAGTGTAAACAACATAAGAAAGATACTTCAAATACATCAGGAGGCAAAGGAATTATGCAAGATGAAAAATTGAATAAGGGAAAGAAAAAGTTGTTTCAGTTCAAAAGTGTCAGAACAAAGCTAATCGTTGGGATGTTGTCCATTTCACTTATACCAACAGCAATTTTGGGTGGAGTTTCTACTTTTAAAGCACAGAGTATAATGAAAGAAAATATGGAAAGCGATTCCATTCAGATTACAAAAGAAATTAATAAAGGGATTGATAATTACCTATTGGGTTTAAAGTCTCCTGTTAATATGCTTTCTATGAATGTAGACTTTACTGAATTACACATTCATCCTGATTATAAAGTGTTTGCAATGGGTCTTTTGGAAGAAACACAAAAAAGTCGTAAGGATATTAAGAGTATCTATTTTGGAACAGCTTCTAAAGATATGCTTTTATATCCAAAGCAGGATGTAGGAAGTGATTATAACCCAACAACACGCCCTTGGTATCAAGAAGCCCTTAAAGGAAATGGGGAAATTGTAGTAGGTAAGCCATACCTTGATGCTATATCTGGAGAACCTGTTGTAACCATTTCTAAGGCTGTAAAATATGAAAATGAGGTAGTAGGTGTTCTTGCCCTTGACCTTGATTTAAAAACGATAACTGGACAAGTGAGTTCATCTCAATTAGGAGATGCAGGATATATAATCCTTGCTGATGAAGATGGAACAATCATTGCTCACCCTAACAATGAACTATTAGGCAAACCGTTAGAGAAAAATGTTAAAGAAATCGTAGATAAGTCTGAAACTGGATTTGGTGAGTATGACTATAAAGGAGAAGGTACATTCATAGCCTTTGACCATAACAAAGAAACCAATTGGATTGTCATGGGTTCTCAATCCGTTGAGGAATTGAAAAAAGACACTGGAATTATTCAATTAATTGCTTTTGGTATGATGGGACTTATTTTGATTGTTGCTTCCGTTATTTCGTATCTATTTAGCAAAAGAATGGCAAGAGATATTCATTCCATTAAAGATTCATTTGAGAAGGCTTCAAAAGGCGATTTAACAGTTCGTGCAAAAGTAAAATCAAATGATGAATTCAAACAATTGGAAATTTCATTTAATGCTATGATGGAAGACATTTCTGATACTCTTAAACATATCAAAGAATCTTCTATTAATGTACTAAATACGTCTTCTTCGTTAGCCAATATGACGGATGAAACAACTGCTTCTGCTCTTCAAGTGGCAACAGCGGTTGAGGAAATTGCTCAAGGAAACTCTGCACAAGCAGAAAATACACAGCAAGGCGTAAATGAAATCAGTGAACTTTCTCTTCAAATTGACAACATTTCACAGGTCACAATTGAAATGGGTGAAGCATCTCAAAAATCAACAGAATTGAGTAATCAAGGAATTGAAAAAGTAGAGGTACTAAGTGAGAAGTCTACACATACGAAAAAATCATCTGTTGAAATGGGTGAAATCGTAGGTCGAGTAAACAATAGCGTAGAAGAAATCAATTCGATTATTGATACCATTAAGGGAATTACAGAGCAAACAAACTTACTTTCACTTAATGCAAGTATCGAATCGGCTCGTGCTGGTGAAGCTGGTCGTGGATTCTCTGTGGTAGCAGGAGAGATTCGTAAGTTAGCAGAGCAATCTAAAGCATCAGCAGAAGAAATCAAATCCATTGTTGATAATATCAAGGCAGTAACAAGCAATGCAGTTATCGCTATGAACAAAACAATGGCAACAGTTGAAGAACAAGACGTAGCAGTAGGAGAAACAAAGGCTATCTTCCAAGAACTCCTTGCCTCTGTACAAGTCTTGACAGATAAAGTAAATAAAACAAAAGAATCTATTGTTCATGTTGAAGTGAAGAAAGATAATATTGTACAAGAAATGACCAGTATTTCAGCAGTATCGGAACAAGTAGCTTCGTCTTCACAGGAAGTATCCGCTTCTGCAGAAGAAATTTCCGCTACAATGGAAGAGTTTTCTGGACATGCAAACGGATTGAAAAATCTATCAGAAGAATTGGATAGTCAAGTGAAGAAATTTAAATTGGAATAGTCATAAGAAAAGAACTCCTTTTGATAGGGGTTCTTTTTCTTTTGAAAAAAAATATAAAAAAGGTGTAATTTTTTGGCTTTTCAAACCCCATATATAGTGAAGGAATAAAAAAGGAGTGGTTTTATGTATCAAGTAGAATTATATGCAAATTATGCGTTAAGAGAGTTATTGCCTAATGAAATGAAAGAGGTTTTGCCATCAAATATAGAAGGAAGTAAAGGAAATACGATTATTGTTTATTTCAAAACTTCAATGGAACGTGATTCTTTTTTATCGGTTTGTCGAAAGTATCAGTTTGGAACAAGAATGATATTCGATAAATAAAAAAGAGGGGATACTCATGTATCCTCTCTCTTTAGTGGAACTCAACTTCTAATTCGCATTTTAGGGTTGTTTCGACTTCACGCTTTAATTCATCAAATTCACCAACGGACATATCGTTGAAACAATGTGCCATTTCCTTTTGATTCGTAAATGAAACGCCTTTTCCATGAACACCTCTCACATAATATCCAGTAGATGTTATAAGGTAAACTTGCATGGTATTCCTCCCTGATTCTATTGACTTAATTCTATTATAGTTATATCATACACTATAGTCAATAGATTTGATTAAAAGGAGGGTAATATATATGACAAAAGAATTGCTAAAGGCATTAGGAAGATGTCGTATCATAGATAAGAGCTTGGCTGAAAAGTGGTTGGGTGTAACAGAGGAAGAATTGGAATCACTAAAGGAGCAAAAACTAATTTCAGTTGAATTGGTTCAAGATGATTTACAGGTACATTCTTATTACACACTTACAGAAAAGGGCGAAAAAGTCTTAAAAGAAGAAGTCCCTGCTTTTGGTGAGATTTATCGAGGATTTATTGTAGAACACGATTTATGCTTAATGGAGTTTTATCTTAAACGCACAGCAGAAGAAAAAGAAACATGGCAAACAAGAGACGATATGACAAAGAAATATCGACTACCAGGAACATTAGATGGAGCTTTTACGAACGAAAAAGGAGAGTTTGAAGGGGTAGAAGTTATCAGCAAAACTGCCAAACCTTCTGTAGTAGAAAAAGCAGAATCTTTTATTAAAGAGGTAAATATTCAGCGAATGAATTATCTTCTTTATTAAGGAGGTTTTTCAAACTGATTTGACTGTCAGAAGTAAAAGAAGACCATTTATGGTGTCAATCTTGTTTTAAGAAAAACAAAAACAATCAAGTAAAACTATTTGATATTTCTATTAAACTGCCATACGAAGCAATAAAGATAGATATTGCGGATTTTAGACTTTGCCCTAATTGTTTAGAAGAATTAAAGGGAAAAATTACATCTGCAACAAATAGCCTATAAATATAAAAGAGACGCAAGTGTTATTATTTCACTTACGTCTTTTTTATGTTGTTTACTATCGAACAACGATATGTTTATTCTTTTTTGTCAGAACCGTTTTGTTCTGCTTCTTTTTTGCCTTTCATGAAGTTGCCTACAAATCCAATCACAACCATAATGACAACCATTCCAATTAAAATACCCAAGGTTATCCCTCCTCTTTTAAATATTTTTGTATTATTATAGTTTAATCTAATGAAAAATATCGAAAAAAAGTGTCTTTGAATGATGGAGTACACTTTCACATAAAATATAGGAGTTTTTATATAACAGGTTCTTTTTGAAGAAACTTTTAAACAGGTTAAATTTACTTAAGGGAGAGATTTTAAATGGTAAAAGTAGAAGTGAAAATTTTTGTAGGTTCAGTTATTTCACCAGCTATTGGAGGTTGGATTACACTTCCTATGGAGAAAGAAGCGTTAGAAACAAAGATTAAAGAATTGAAAATAGGCGAATATATCATTTCGGATTATCAAACGGAATTGCCTGTGGAGATTGGTGAATATCAATCGCCATATCAAGTAAATGAATTTCTTCAACTGCTGTTAGCATATGAGCAAGAAGGTAAATTAAAACTATTCTTGTCAGCTTATCAGCTTCGTGATGAAGATGTTGAAGGAACGATTCGTTTTCTTGCAAAAGGGAATTATCGTTATTTTGAAAATGTAGAAGACACTGAAAGTTTGGGGGAATCAGTGGCTCGTTCAGGAGAGTTAGGAGTTCTTTTTATGAACGAAAAAGTTCTTGAATATCTTGATTTTGAAAAAATCGGAAATGATTATGAATGCAATGGTTGTCGGATTTATCCACAATTGAAAACAGCAATTATGGAAACAAGACCACAAGCATAACACACAAAAAGCAAGAGAGTTTATACTCTCTTGTTTTTTTATGGATAATAAATAGTACATAAAATATTTCCACTTTCTATTGACTATAGTGTATAATAAGGATAATGTAATACTATAGTCCTTTAAAGGAGGGATAAAATTGATTTGGTTTATTGTATTCATCGTTGCTCTTGGGATTGAACTGATGACCACAGCTCTAATTAGTATTTGGTTTGCAATTGGTTCATTGTTCGCTCTTGCGTCTATATGGATGGGGGCTTCTATTTTGGTTCAAGGCATTATTTTTATTGTTGTTTCTGTTCTTGCACTTATTTTAACTAAACCATATGTGGAGAAAAAATTATTACCAAAGACCAAAGTTGAAAAAACAAATGTTGATGCACTTGTTGGAACAAAAGCTATTGTAACTGTCGAAATTTCTAATCTTCATGGAAATGGAGAGGTTCAATTAGATGGTAAAGAATGGACAGCAAGAAGTGTCAATGAAGAGAGTATTTCTGTTGGCGAAACGGTTATCGTGGAGCGAATTGAGGGTGTAAAAGCAATTGTATCACGATTAAAAGAAGAGAGAGGGGAATAAAAATTGATTGGATTAATTGTTGGAGGAGCTACGGTATTTCTTGGTGGAGGTTTGATTCTAAACAATATTAGAATTGTCCAGCAAAGTGACGCTTACGTTATTGAAAGATTAGGAGCATATAAAGAAACGTGGAGTGTAGGATTACATTTTAAAGTACCATTCATTGAATCTGTACAAAAGAAAGTAAGTCTTAAAGAACAAGTGGTAGATTTTCCACCACAACCAGTAATTACGAAAGATAACGTAACCATGCAAATTGATACGGTTGTATATTATCAAATTACTGACCCGAAACTATATGCGTATGGAATTGAAAATCCAATAGTCGCTATTGAAAATTTAACAGCAACGAGTTTACGTAACCTCATTGGTGAATTAGACCTTGATGAAACATTAAGTTCAAGGGATATTGTTAATACGAAAATGAGAGCTATCTTAGACAAAGCTACTGATTCTTGGGGTATCAAAGTAAATCGTGTGGAACTGAAAAACATTATGCCACCAAGAGAAATTCAAGAAGCAATGGAAAAACAAATGAAGGCTGAACGTGAGAAACGTGAAGCGGTGTTAAATGCACAAGCTGAGAAAGAAAGTGCGGTATTACGAGCACAAGGTCACAAAGAAAGTGCGATTTTAAATGCTGAAGCAGAAAAGCAAAGTGCGATTTTACGTGCAGAAGCAGAAAAAGAAAAACGAATTAAAGAAGCAGAAGGGGAAGCGGAAGCTATCCTTATCGTACAAAAGGCAACTGCAGAGGGTATTGAATTAATCAACAGTTCTAAACCAACACAAGAAATGATTGCCTTACGTAGTTTAGAAGCTCTTGAAAAAGTAGCAGATGGACAAGCAACAAAGATTATCATTCCTTCTGAAATTCAAAATATTGCAGGGTTAGTTGCTTCACTTAAAGAAGTTTCTATTCCTACAAAGAAAACAGAGGAAGAATAAAAACGAGAGAGGCTTAGTCCTCTCTTATTTTTATGTGAAATCAGTTAGAATAAGAAATAGAAAAAAGAAAGGAAGGTTAGGCATGAAAGTATTTTCCGTAGCAGATATTCATGGCAATATGAGAATTTATAAACAAATTGTAGAGATTGTGAAACAGCAAGAAGTTGATGTTCTTATCCTTCCAGGTGATTTATACCCTAAACCAGATAATGTGACATTTGAAACCTATAAGGCGATTCAGGAAGGCTCTGCTTCCGATATTTCGGCTCTTTTAAAAGAGTTGAGTATTCCTATCTATTATGTCCTTGGAAACGATGATTGGGTCGATACAGGGATTTTATGTGGAGAAAATCTTCATGGAAGAATAGTAGAGTATCAGGGTATTCATTTTACTGGATTTGAATATGTAAAAAACAGCCCCTTTCATACGAACCGAGAATTGTCAGAGGATAATCTGAAAAAGAAATTCAAAGAACAAGTACAGCGTTTGGATTTAAACAACAAAGAGCCATTGATTATCGTTGGTCATACTCCATTGTTTGAAAAACAAGATAAAGTAATGGGTGGAAAATGTGTAGGTAGCCGAAAACTACGAATGGAAGTAGAAAAGCTGAATCCCCTTATCTATCTTTGTGGACATATTCATGAAGCTTTTGGTGAAAACCAGTTAAATGATACCTATATCTTCAATTGTGCCTGTGCTTATGAAGTAGACCTATTACGTGGGTATTTAATTGAAGTAAAAGATGGAGAAGTGTCTTATGAAGCGGTCATTCGATAAAAAAGAGTAGGGGAGTTGTTTTCCTACTAAATTCAGTTTCAAGGAGGTTAAGATGAAATACTTTGAAGAAGCTAAAAATATTTGGAAAACCCAAGTTTCAAAGAGTGGTCAAGCAGATACCGTTGAAGGTGAATTGTTAAGAGCGATTGAAAAACTACGGTATGAATCCCAAAATAACGGTAATAGTAATTGGGATAAGGGATTTCAGCTTTTCTGCGATTTTCTATGGAAAACTTTAAACGATAAGAAGATTTTTCATCAAAGCATTTTAGATGAAATAAAAAGAGATATTGATACACTTCTTAATTTTGAAGAACCATATCTTAATGATGATTTATACGATAGAATTACAGACCATATTGTAGAATGGAGTCTTGTAAATAAAAGTCCAATCAAAAGGGAGAAAGACCCAAATCAATATAGATAATAAAAAACGCAAGGCAATACCAACCTTGCGTTTTCTCATGCCTTTTATTTTTGGATTTCAATATAATCAATTGGGAATGTTTCTACAAAGTGATGGAAGAAACGAACAGTAGCCTTTGATTTGTTGTTCGATAAAGAAATAATCGTTCCTTCCAAACCTTCTAACTGACTTGTTTCGGTTAGTTCTTTTATTACTTTGATTTCGTCACCTGTACGGAATCGTGGCTTTCTATTTTTAAATTCTTCATCATAAATTTCAATCTCCACTGGTTTTTGTGGATTATTTAAGTGATGGGAAGGTAAATCCTCAAGAGATTCCCAATAGGAGTGATACTCATTCTTTGGTCTTTCCGTAATGATTAAATACTCGTCTCGATAATCACTTATTGAAAAACCTACTTCTTTTGCTTCTCCAATTACACTATAGATGATTTGTTGATGTATGACCAAATCAAATTTTTCATGATTGCTGAAAATGTAACCTTTTTCAATTGGAACAATAACCGTTTTCACATCATTTAAAAGAAGGGTACTGTACAATCCAGAGCCTTTCATTTTTGTATCAGAAGGAATGTTTGTTTTCATGAAAGGTTCTAATTCTTGCTCCTCAAAATGGAGCGTAGCATTTTCAACTTTGCTGTACAGATGATTTTTAATAAACATATAAGGCTCTTTACTGTCTAATCGTGAAAAGAGGGTAGAAAGGGTGTATAAAGAATCATTTACGACTAATAGGCTTTTAAATTCAGCCTTTACCTCTTCTTTTTCCTGGTAAGTTACGACCTCTCTCCACAGGCGGTTTTGCTGGTCTACGATAAATCGCTCATTTCGATTATCAAGGTAATTCATAGTTACGTATCGACTAACCAAATAGGTATTCCCTTCTTCTGTTAAAAGGTTTCCTTCATACTTAAAGACCGATTTATCAAATAGCATTTTTACGTCAATTTCTTTTCGATTATAGCGGTTATCATCGACAACATATCGTGTTAGATGTTGATTTGTAGAAATGGTAAGGTATGATTTCTCTTCATCACGTTCTGTATGATTGATAGTAGATTCATTTTTAAAATGAACAAATTCAATCGTTGCATAAACCGATTCATATTGAATTTCATCATCTTCTTGTTCAATCAACTGATACCCTGTCAAAAGAATTTCTCTTTCTTTTTCATCAGAGTAAGCAATAGGTGAGTGAGTGACTTCTATGTTTTCAATAGAATCCAATGTTTCTCTTTTAATTTCTTCTCCATATGTACCAGAGCCTCTTCCTTCAACAGAAATCGAATCCGACAATACAAAGGCATATTTGATTTCTTCTACTTGTCCAGTCGGCACAATGACAGTATAAGATAGGTACAACGTGCAACGATTCTTTTTGATTTCACGTTCAATGACGTTTTGACCTTCTTCAAGTGATTGCCCTAAATAAGTTTCTAATTCTTCTACTTTTACTTTTGTTGCATATGTAGCCATTGACAAAACCCCCTGTTATTTCATATATTTATAATATCATAGATAAACATATTTGTAAATTATTTTTTACAAAAAACACTCGTTTTTAAGAAAAGAAAAATCATCTATAATATAGAAACCTGATAAAAAAGGAAAGTCGATGATTTATATAAAAAGGGGAGAAAACACATGAATCATATGCCAATTATTACAATGGAAGAAATGATTTTTCATGTAGGACAAATGGATAAATCTTTGAAACAAAAAGGAAGTTTGGAAGGTTCAGGATTGTCTTTCTCAACAGAACCTAAAGCGTGGGTACGTATCAACCCATTTACTGGTGGGAAGCTCTTTGAGTTAAAGAAAGAAGGAAACCAATTTCTTGATTACTATTCTTTAACTGAAGAGCAACAGCAGGAAATCATTCAGTGGGGAATCCATGAAGGATATGTAACAGCCTGTCCTCTATATCGTGTGACCTATTATGATGATGAAATGGATATGGACTTATGCTCTCTTTATTCTGATAAAGGTATAGGAGAAGAAGAAGCAGAGGATTATGGTGTAGAGTTAGAAGAAGAAGAAGGATTTGTTTCAACAGAAAAAATGGAGAGACGAGTGATGTCACATGGCTCTTTACTTGCTCCACTTGATTTATTGACAACGATTTATGTAGAAGACGAACTTTCAATTGATGGCGTTTGGTGGGAAGAAGAATTGGATATATCCAGATATTCCGCTCCAAGAGGTGTCATTGTAGAAAGTAAGGTAAAAGAGTGGGAAGTTATATTGGTAGATGAACATTGCTATTAATTGATTTTTACGATACAACAGGGAGAGAGAAATATGAATATACAATATATAAGACAGCCAAAGAAAAGTCGTCAATGTGGTCAGCATTGTTTAGCCATGTTGACAGGGAAAAACATTGAAGACATTATTCAAGTGGTTGGAACACATAAAGGGACAACAACAAAACGAATTATCAACGCATTAAATCAATTAGGAATTAAAAATTCAGAACGATTGATTTCAAGAAGAACTCAACCTATGCCTCTATTAGCCATTTGTAAAGTAAGGAGAGAATGGAATAAAAGTGGTGGTTGGCATTGGGTTTTATTGTATGATGGGAAGATATATGACCCTGACCCTGTGGAAAAGGATGGTGTACAGGCAATTATGTCATTAGGTGAATATGATTCGATTATGCTGAAGAGAAAACAAAAGTTAAGTTCGTATATTACAATTGAAATGTAAAAAGAAGACGCTCTGTAAAAGGGGTGTCTTTTTTAGCACCTAAACAACAATTAGAAATAAACTCTATTGAGAAAAAATCAAAAATCAGGTAAGGTATATAGACCTATAATTAATGACTATTGACAATATATAACACATATAAAATCAAATAATGATATAAAATAAAAGATAAAGAATTGTGGAAAGAGAGGTGTGGCATCGTTTGAATAAGTATCACCAAGAATATTCTTGTAACCCTAAAATATTAGAAAAAGAACAAGATAGTATTGCTAAAAGGTTTGCACGTAATAAACGATTATGGTTAGTTTATGGAATTTTGTTGGTCGTTAGTATTTGTTTGCTTCCTATGTGGATGACTTCATTAATCTGCTTGGGAGGGCTTATATTATTTCCAGCATCGATTCAATACTACGAATTGAAAGATAAGCCTTTCTTAGTCATAGATACCAGGTATATTCAATACAAAGGGAAATTAATTGGATGGAATACTATCAGTAAAATTGTCATAACGCATGACAAATGGAAAGACAAAGAGATTACTCATAATTACACCATTTTATTAAGAAATCATAGCGGAAAAGAGATTCGAGTAGATACTTGCTATTTTTGTAAGCAAGAGGATATTCTGAAAGGCATTATTTCATTGGCACAATCTAAGAATATTTCTATTGAAAGCACTTGTCCGACAGAATATATAGCTCAAGTTAGCATCTAAAATCATTCCTCTTTGCATGTATTGATATTGACTATAATCAATAAAACTATTATTATAGTCTATATAACAAATCTACAATATAGTAAATTTATATATAAATCAGTCGTAGATTACTACAAGTATTGGAGGCGTGAATCATTATGAATGAGAGAAAAATCTATATATTAATGGGCGGTAGTGGAACTGGTAAAACAACTTTAGGGAATTACTTAAAGGAACTTGGTCTTCCTGAAATGGTATCTCATGCGACAAGACCTATGAGAAAAGGGGAAGTTGATGGTGTGACCTACTATTTCATTAGCAGAGAAGAGTTTGATTCAATTGATAAGATTGAATGGACAGAGTATCCAAAGAATTCAGGTAAACTTTATTGTCTTTCTCGAAAAGAGGTTGAAACAAAGTTAGGTCAATTTGGAAAGGTATTTGCGATAACAGACCGTAATGGTATGGAGCAAGTAAAAGAAAAGTATCCAAATGAAGTAGAAGTGATATATGTTTATATTTCACTTGAAACAATGGAAGAAAGAATGAGAGCAAGAGGAGACAGTGAAGAAGCGATTCAAGAACGCTTGTTACAAGCAAAAGAAACAGGAGAGCTTGAAAACATGCAATTTGCTGACCATGCAATTGAAAACATTGATTTAGAAGAAAGTAAACGAAAAATTCGTGAAATCCTATTTGGTAAATAAAAGGAGTTTTGTTCATTGACTGGATTTAAAGTGATTGAAAGAACGACTGGAAAAGAGTTGAAAGGTTGTATTATTGTGTTTAGTGAACATGGTGGATATGATGTTTATGAAAACGAAGAGGATTACAAAAACGGAATAGATACCATTACTAAAAACCAAGAATATTATCAACTTGTTATGGTTTATGATTGAAAATGTAAGAAAGATACTTTCGGGTGTCTTTCTTATTTTTTTGTAAAAAATAATTTGCATTTTTGATAAATCATGATATAATACATTTACATTTCAGACAGAAGGGATAGGTGATAATATGAGTGAAAGCAGAGTTCTCCACTTAGAAAAAACATTGACATGGATGGGTTTTGAAGATTCGATTCGAGCATTGGATTGGATGAAACAAGAAATGTGTACAGATAAAGGATTCTCTCGACATAATGGAAGTCATTATTATCACCATTTAGTAGCAGTTGCTCAAGATTTACTGGATTTTGGAGTAAAAGACCAAGAAATCATTACAGCCTCTTTATTACATGATTCAATTGAAGATGTGGAAGGCATTACGTATCTCATGATTAAAGATAAATTTGGTCAACGAGTAGCAGATATGGTGCAAAGGGTAACAAAGTTAAAAGGAATAGACTACAAAAACCCTGAAAACTTTATCGCCTATCTAAAAATCATATTAGAAGATATGGGTTCTTGTTTAATTAAAGCCTCCGATAGAAAACATAATATTGGAACATTGCTTGATGCGACACCTGAGAAGAAAATGCGACAAGCTCTGGAAACAGAAACTTGTATTATTCCATTCTTGAAAGAAGCTCGAAATCTTTATCCGAGATATGCAGGGTACTTCTTCTCCGTTAAAACAACTGTAGAGCCTCATATATGGGAAATTAAAGAGCATTATGCAGAAGTAGAAAAATTAAACAAAATCATACAAGAACTTCAACAAAGAGATTAAAGCACTGGACAATATCCAGTGTTTTTTTTGTGGAGAAAATCCATTCATTTACAGACTATATATTACATGATATAATTTATAGACAATAGTCAATAGAAAGGGAGAAAAAGAATGAAAAATTACATAGTATTTGATTTGGAAGCGACCTGTATAGATAAAATCAAATACCCTGAACAGGCGAAAACTTTTCCTAATGAGGTCGTTGAAATAGGAGCAGTAAAGATAAATGAAAAAGGTGAAATCGTAGATTCCTTTGAACGCTTCGTAAAACCTATTTTAAACCCTGTTTTAACGGATTACTGTAAGAACCTTACGAAGATACCACAATCTAAAATAGACGAAGCAGAGGGCTTTCCAGACGTTATACAAGCCTTTAAAGAGTGGATAGGTGAAGACTATATTCTATGTTCTTGGGGTCATTATGACAAGAAGCAATTTAAAAAGGATTGTGAGCTTCATAAATTATCGTATCAATGGGTTCTTCCTCATATCAGTTTAAAACACCAGCACCAAGCCATTCGGAAATTGAAACATGGTATGGGAACACGAAAAGCTCTTCACAAAGAAGGATTTGCTTTTGAAGGGACACCACATAGAGGTATTGATGATGCAAAAAATATCGCTAAGATTTTTGTGAAGTATTTGAATCAATGGGATTTTAGAAAGGAGGAATAATATGTTTATTTGGACAAGTATTATTGGAATCATTTTCTTTCTGGTTTCATTCATAGCAATATTTAAGGTAAGACAACACCCTTATACAATAGTAGCATATTCAGGGTCGATGGCATCTGCCATTGTGCTGACAGAATTGATAGGATTGATTCAATTTAAATGGGTATCGTTAATCGTTATACCAGTGTTTTTGTTTGTAGCCTGGTTTTCTTATTCCCTGTTTAAAAAAATCGGAAAAGGAACTGCAAAAGAAATCATTTTAAAATCATTGATTCCAACCTTATTGATTTTGTTGTATGCGTTTGTGATAAATATATGGTTTGTTTTTCCTATGTTTATCATGTCATTGTTCGTACCTATCTTAACACCGAAACATATAAAAGAACAAAGACGAAATTTGTTTGTCTCGTAAAAAGGTTATGGATTATCCATAGCTTTTTTTATTAGACCAGATAGACATCCTTACGCAGAAAAAGCTCTCCTTAAAACTCCTATAATATAAAAACTTTTATAGGAGATGACAGCATGGATTATACAAACCTTTCAAAAGAAGAACTAATTAAAACATTAATAGAGTTAGAAAACAAACAACAATACGGTTTATCATGGGAGAGAAAGAAGGAATATTTACCACCTTCTATATCTAAAGAAGAACAAATAGGTAAAGGCATTTTTTATTCTGCAGACACTAATACCCATCAATTAATAGAAGGAGAGAACTTGTACGCTCTCCATCTTCTAAGAGAAACACATAAAGAGAGTTTTGACTTGATTAGTACAGACCCACCTTATTTCACTCGAAATAAAGACCTACGTTATACCGATAGTTTTTCCACTCACAAATTAAAATTCAAATATAGTGAATGGCTAAATTTTATGTACAATCGAATGGTTATAGCAAAGGATTTGCTAAAGGAAGATGGAATTATAGCGATTCATATTGATGATAATATGCAACCTTACTTACGACTTCTTATGGATGAAATATTTGGCGAAAAGAACTTTATCATGGATATTGTATGGCAAAAGAAATATGGACAAGCTAATGACCGAAAAACCATAAGTAGTATTACAGAAACGATTCTACTCTATGCGAAGAATATTCAATTAGTAGAGTTCTCACGTATCCCTTTGAAAGAGGATTATGTATCGAAACAATATAAAAACCCTGATAATGACCCAAGAGGACTATGGAGAAGCGTAGAAATGTATAAAGACAAAAACCCGAAAGTGTATCCTGTTACTGCACCAAATGGGACAGTGTGGGAAAAGCCCTGGAATGTGACACCTGAAAACTTTCAAAAGTTAATAGAGGAAAATCGTATTTGGTGGGGAAAAGAAGGTACAGCTATGCCACGTAAAAAACTATTTTTATCTGAGAACAAAGGACAAATTATGAACAATCTTTGGATAGGAAAAGAGTTTGGAACAGTAGGGGATGGAAAGCGTGAATTAGATAGAGTGATTCAAAAGAGAAGTGCTTTTCTATACCCGAAACCAGTAGAGGTTCAGAAGAAAATTGTTTCTTTGTTACCGAACAAAAATATAAAAGTATTGGATTTCTTTGCTGGAAGCGGGACATTAGGACAAGCGGTATTAGAATTAAATCAAGAAGATGACGGTGGAAGGGAATGTATCTTAATTACCAACAATGAAAACAAAATTTGTGAGGAAATTACGTATCCGAGATTGAAGAATCTCTTAACAGGAAAAGTAGAAGACAAGAGCTTCCAAGAAAATTTAGAAGTTTATAAAATTATACAAAAAGAACCCAAGTAGATTGGGTTCTTTTTTTAGAGGCACTTCCAAACTACAATCCAAGAGAAGACTTGGTTATATGAATTATTGTAGCATAGAAACCTTTTATTATCAATGACTTCAAGGATTTTAACCTTCTGATATTTGGCTACCAGATAGAGAAATTTTCCCTTTCACATTGGATACCTCTTTAATAGATAGAGTTGGGTTTTCATAGTTATGTTTTCGTAATACTGCTTCTAAAACAGGAACTTCTTTTCGTAGCATCGTTACTTCAATTCGGTATCGTTTGCTCCCTTTGTTGCCAAAGGTAATAGATGTATTGACGCTATAACCGATTTCACGTAGAGTATCTGAAATTTCTATCATTTTTTTCTTATTATTTAAAAAGAAATCAATTTCTAAAATACCTAATGCCATTTTGCATTCAATCAAATCTGCAAAATAAACTCCAATAACCTTACCAACTGCAAATGCCAATATATAATAAATGCCATTACCTGAAGCTAACTGTTTCATAATGGAAGCAAAGATAATCGCATCGATAAATGTTACGACATATAAAGGTTTGATAAATCGTTTTGTACTAAAAATGGTTTTTAGTGTTCCTATTGTATTACTTACTGCATTTATGAGAACCAGCCCTATCAATTGAATAATTAGTGCTGTGTCCATTCTTTCGTTCACCTCTTCTTTCTTTTTTACAACATGAATTATTATAATACACAAAAATTAATTTGTAAATAATAATTTACAATAAATATATAAGGTGATATACTTTTGTTATAAAAAAATTGACTATAGTCAATTAGTGAAAAGGAGGCATCTAAGTTGTGGAGTATCTGATTATTTTTTTAGCCAAGATTATTGAAGTATCCTTATCCACGATTCGTACTGTATTTATCACCAAAGGGAAAAAGGGATATGTGGCGTTACTTGGTTTTGTTGAAGTCTTAATTTGGTTAAAAGTTGTAAGTGTTGTGATTATTGGGGTTAGTGAAGACCCTTATAAAATGTTAGTTTATGCGATTGGCTTTTCATTCGGAAACTACATAGGGTTGTGGCTTGAATCTAAATTAGCCATAGGTCTTGTAACGATTCAAGTAGTCGTAGATGAAGCTGTGGGACATTCATTAGCGGAGTGTCTACGAAGCAAAAAAGTGGGTGTAACCATTATGCAAGGAGAAGGGATGCACACCAATAAGAATATTTTGATTCTTCATGTTAAACGAAAAGAAAAAAATAAAGTGGTTGATTGTATCGAAGCTGAAGTAGAAAATGCCTTAATTACCGTATCCGATGTTCAACTGGTACATGGTGGATTCGGACTGTTAAAAAAATAGAGAGAAAGAGTGATAGAAAAATGAAAACAATAGATTTTTGGACACCAAAAGGAAAGTATGGCTTTTTAAGTAATTTCTACCATGCTCCAACTGTTATGAACGGAGTGACTTATCCTACAAATGAACACTTCTTCCAAAGTCAAAAATTTGCAGGAAAGCCACAAGAACAATACATTATTGCGTTACCTACTCCTGGTGACACTGCAAGAGAAGGTAAAAGACGTGACTTTCCACTTCGTTCTGATTGGGAGCAAGTGAAGGAAGAAATCATGCTTCAAGGATTGATTGCGAAATTTGAACAACATCCAGAGCTATTAAAAAGACTCATGGAAACAAAAGAGTCTTCATTACGAGAAACATCTCCTTATGATTCCTATTGGGGTACAGGTAGGAATTTGAAAGGAAAGAACCGATTAGGAGTTCTGTTAGAAAAAGTACGTGATGAAATTCTTGTAAATAAATAGGCGGTGTAACAGTATCATGAAAAAGGTTAAGACGATATTTCTTTTAAGTATGATGGCTGTATTATTTATTCTTTTAACTGCTTGTGGTGAAACAACAACGATGAAATCGGTGTCTGAACCTGTAAAGGAAGTAAAGAAAGAGCCTAAACTATACGAAGACACATTAGAAATTGGAACAGCTTTTTATTCATCTTTTGAAAATGAATATATTTATAGTGGATTGGTGAATGATTCTATTTTAATTACCATTTTAAAAAATGACAACAATAATAATAGCAATAGTTTACCACTATATATCCCTGTTTCAAGAACAAGTCCTATTGACTTACCTTATTCTTCTGCATCTATACAGATAAAAGAAGTAAACAAAGAAGATGGGGAAGTCAAGTTGAAACTCATGATACACGAATAATCCATATAGGTATTATAGGAGAGGATAAGAAAGGGTAGGTGTTTATCATCTACTTTTTCTTATGTAAAAAATAATTTACAATAAAGTTATTTTAAGGTACAATGAATATATCGAAAGAACGGAGAATAGTTGCCAATCGCATTACTTGGTAATAATTTGAAACTTATTATAAAATAAAGGAATGAGTATATTGGAAAGTTTAATTTTAGATAACCCTGTTTTTAATGTAAAAGGGCAAGGGAAAGATATGTTATTAAAAACTTTAGAATTAGGAATAGCCTGTGTAGGATATCATAAATTTTCTGGTTTTAGATTAGATGATAAAAAAGGGATTGTTCTTTATTGGACTGATACAGAAAAAGAAGGATACCAAAAGTTTATGTTGGAAAGTGAACCGAAAGATATTGTTGACCAGGTTTTCGAGGCAGTTTCTCATTTTAAATTGAAGTTAGAAAAAAATGAAGATGAATTTTGGGATTTACCAATTGATGATTGTGAAGTTGGAAATGATTTAGGTTGGCGTGTTTATACAGAACAATGGGGTCATATTGATGAAGATTGGCAACCTTGTTTGGCAATTGTACCTTCTTATCTGTGGATTGGAAAATAATAATCTATACCTAATGAAGAAAAAAGGAGAGAAAAATATGCTTATCTTAGACAAAGAACAACGATTTGAGGTAAACAAGGAAAAGAAGATTGGACATATGCGTTGTGATTTTGCTGATGGAAGATTAGCAAACAAGTGGTTTCCAACAGAGTTAGCTTCTAAAGAAGGAGTAAATCTAAAAGAAATTCAAAATATAGTCAATGCTATCATGTTTGAAGAAATTACAACTTTTGATAAAGTGATTGAGCTTTGTGAAGGACTTGGCTATGATAATACAAGTAATCGTTTTGTTTATGAAGGTGAGTATCACTATTGGATTAACTTAGTTCCTGTAGCTGGTGACTACAATTACTACATTCATGTTTATGAAAAATAAGGAATATAGAAAAGCAATTTGCTTATAATATAACAACTTTTTTCCATATAAGGTTATTGACCTTCATTTTTCCGAATAGGAAACCCCTTCTTTCATTAGAGGGGTCTTTTTTTGTGCCATTTTCCTTCCTTATAAATCCAATTATCCAATCCTATAATACAATAAGGTACAAAAAACAGGTGTTTTATATAAACGATTTTTCATTTACATAGGGAGGAATTTATTTATGGAAAGACAATATCAGGATATGACAAAAGAGCAATTAATTTCAATTATCGAGGGACAACAAACCTTAATGAACAGAATGTGGAGCAAATTGAAAGAACAAGAGGAACAAGTAGAAACATTGAATCAAGAAAAAGAAGAAGTGGTAAAGCAATCAATTATCATGGAGCTTCAATACAAACTACAAGAGGAAAAGTTGAAGAAGGTAAGAAAAGAAGTTCGTTTGGCAAAAGAACAAACAAAAGAATACAAAGCTCAAATGGAAAGCAAAGAGGAGAGTTTACGTTGTTTCCAAGCGGTTATTCAACACTCTTATGGGGAAGAGAAGCCTGTTGAAAAAATAGCAAAGGAACTTACGTCAACTGTCCAAGAACTCTATTATGAAGAGATTATCGAGTTTCAAAACAAACTCTATCAAGAAACAAGTTCAGTAGTGGAAAAACATGAAGTGAACGGATTTTTAAACCAATTGTTACTAACATTACACAAAGCGAACAGTAATCATGAAATGTCTTTTGAAGAGAAGGGGAGAACAGAGGTAAAAATCGGAGATAAAATGGAGATTAACATTGACTTTGTACAAGAAGGGGATTTAGCAACAGCATAAAAACACAAAAAAAAGAAGACCTTTCGAGGTCTCTTTTTTTATGCCTTTGCCAATTCTCCAATCATACCTAAAGAAATCAGTATGCTTAGTTCTACTTTTACCATCGTTTCAGGCGTTACTTCCCCAATTTTTCGCCCTAATCGTGCTTTAGATAGAGCTTTCATCTGTTCTGATTTCACTGTTCCAGTAATAGACTTTTCAGTATAAGCAAAAGAATCAACATGTAATTTGACATGTGTCGGCAACATTTCTTCACCGTTAGAAATCGGGTCTACGGTAACAATAGGTGAGTTTCGGTTTCCTTTATCATTGGAAACAATCAAAACTGGTCGTATTTTATTTAATTCACAACCAACATTTTCACCCATATTACAAGTCCAGATTTCACCTTTTCTTGGATAAATCTCTTTTACCATTCTCTCCTTAATCGTCAAATCCATCATTTCACCAGCCCATGAAATGATATTCTTAAATCTGTCTTTATCCGATTCTTTCACGTTCATGATAAAATTTAATTTGTCGCTAAGTTCATAAATATTTTGTTCCATTTCCAGTTCCTCCCTAAGTAAGCTATTTATTAGCAAAACACCTTGTATATAAATAAATATTCATATATTCTATACATTTTTCCATACTGAAATAACGAAAAAAAGAACTCCCCATACATTTAGGGAGTTCTTCTCTTTAGGAAACTTTTACGCAAATCATCTTTAGTGCTATCATCTATTTTTTGTGCTTCATTATTTTCAAGTCTTTCTTCGTCAGCTAATCGTTTTAAATGACCGATTGCTTCTTTTTGTTCTACTTCTACTGTTTGTGGCTCTTCTGCCTTATGTTGAACTTCTTCTACCTTCTTCTCCACTTCTGTTTCTGTTGTATGAACCATTTCGTTTTCTTGTGGTGAAGAAGTTTCTTCCATCATTTCTTGTTGATTCTTTTCTTGTGGCACTTCAACTGTTTTTTGAATGATAGCCCCTTCATTTGGATTCATCTTTGATTCAACAGAAGGGGGAGGGGAGTTTCGATTTTCCTTAACTGAATTATCCATGTCCATTCTTTGTTGATAAGGAGAAGTGGGTTGAGTTTGTGACATTTGTACAGGTGGTATCCATTGTGATTGTCCAACCTCTTGTGTAACAGGATTTCCAATAATGGATTGAATTTGTACGAAATGAGATAACGCATCCTGCAAGTCCTTATTTGGATTTTTGGTTCGCTGTAATTTCTCATATATCGCTTCACAAACGAACCGAGACATATTTGGCATGGACTCAATTTCAGGAAGAATAGATTCAAACTCCCTGGATACTGAAAAGGTGAGCCGAGGGGTTTTGTTTCCCTCAACTCGAACAGCTACCTTATTTTCATTCTCCACATCTTTTCCCTCCTACTTGTCCATTAAAGAAGTAATGAAAAACCTTCTGCGTTATCCCAAACACCAGTCTCACTAATGATTACATCTTCACCAAAAACTTCTTTGATTTCATCTGTTAGAGAAAGACTTCCACCGCCCACAAAAATGAAATCCATATTTTCTAAATCCCAACCTTTTGATTTAAGGTTAGTGTAGATTCCTTTTACATGTTCTAAGACAATTTTCAAGATAAGTTTATGGCTTTTTTCTTTATCCTTTTTAATAAACCATTGACTTTTATCTTGGGTCATAAATTGTTCAACATGAATTTCTTGGAGGTTAGATTCAAAGGCTTTATTTAATTGAAGCTGAATCGTTTTATACAACGTATTCATTCCTGACTTCGTTGTTACGTCTGTTCCTGGAATAATATCTTTTCCGTTATATTGACAGCAGTTTGCATTTAAACCACCAATATCAATAACTGCAAAAATCTTATTTTTATATTTAGCGATATTTTTGAATAGGTATCCTGATGTTTCAGGTAAAGCATTGATTTCAACGATGGTAAATGTCTTTTTCTCACCGTTGACGGTAATAGTAACTTCTCCGTCAGCTTTAATGTAATCCTCATAGGCTTCACGTTGGTCTCTTGACGTATAAACAGATAATGGACAACCAACCATAAGGGCGACTTCATCTCCAGCACTTACAAAATGATGAATAGCAGTATAAATAGAATAGCGGTGAAGTTCTGTTGCTTTCGATGTATCCCAATCAATTTCATTGGCTAATTTACCAATTAGATAACGCTCTCCATTGATTTCGATAGCATACGTTTCATCACCATTAGTAATAGATTCGTCTGTTTCTTCCATTTTTGTACGGAACTTTAATTTATTTAGTTCACCTTTTTCCGTTACTTCCACAGCTTTTGTAGCGTACTTACCACTGTCTACTACCACTTTTCTTAATGTAGGTTCTTTTAATTTTGTCATACCATATGTACCTCCTTGGTAATTATGTAGTCTTCAATGTACAGAGATGCCTCTAATCTCTAAACACAAATTTATCGTACCACTGAATCTAAGAAAATACAACTAATATAAGAAATATATTCCTAAAAATTCAAAAAAAGATTGATAGTTTCTCATAAAAAAAGGGGTAAAAGGTAAGAAAAAAGTATGAACATTTTAAAAAGAGGGAAAATCAATAGACAAACGTCTTTGAAGGCAACTGTCATTGACTATAAGCGACAAAAGTCGTATAATTTCTTTATATCTATAAAAAAGCTGAATACATTAAAAAGATAGTAAAATGTGAAAGGAGATTGGATATGAATAGACGTTACTTTCTTTTTGAAAACGGAAAGATTAAAGAAACACCTGAAGTTATCGTTAGTGAAGGTGAAAAACTATATTTCCATAAATCTTTAAGAAACTTTTTAGAACTAAATGATGAACTAAAAAAATTGAGCTTTTTATGTAATGGGGTATATGTTTCTTTCTCTGAATCAGACATGGAGATTTTCTTCTTTAAACGTGATTCATTAGAGTTATTTACCAAACTACAATTATCATCTGAACCGTATTCATTAGAAGTCAATGAACGATTAAAAGATTACCTCTGTTCAATAGAGGATTAATAAAAAGGAGAGAGTACAATTGAAAAATCAACAACAAGGAAAAAATCAAAAAGCACCAAAGAAAAAGAAGAAAAAACAACTGGCAAAAGTTCTAACCATTACCATGCTTATTGTCATGTTAGCAAGTTCACTGTTATCTGGTCTTGCCTTCTTAATGTAAAGAGGTGAGTTGCCATCTTACATGTGAAAAACTTAAGAAAAGAATATAACGACTTTCTCTTAAAAGATATTAGCTTTGATATTGAAGAAGGTGACGTGGTGGGGTTTGTTGGACAAAATGGTGCTGGTAAATCGACAACCATGAAACTAATCTTAAATATGCTAAAGAAAGATGGAGGAGACATTGAAATATTTGGTCTCGACCATATGAAACATGAAGAGGAAATCAAGGACAGAATAGGATTTGTATTTGATTCTAATTATTTTTATGAAGATTTACGTATTGATGAAAGCGTTCAGTTCTTTTCTGCATTTTATGAGAAATGGGACAATCAATTAATCAATTATTATCTTCAAACATTTGAGCTAAACCCGAAAAAGAAAATTAAAGAATTATCTAAAGGAATGAAAATGAAATTCGCTTTAGCTGTTTCTCTTTCACATGATGCTGATTTCTATTTAATGGATGAAGCCTCAACAGGGCTTGACCCTTTAAGCAGGGAACAATTGCTGGATATCATTTTAGAAATTAATAAAACAAAGAACAAAACCTTTTTATTTTCCAGCCATATTATTTCGGACATTGAAAAGATTGCGAATAAAATTATTTTTATTCATGATGGCGAAATCATTATGAATGGAACAAAGAAGGAAATTAAAGAACGCTTTTACTCCGTAAAAGGCAATTTAGAAGATTTCCATGAAAAAGTAGCAGAATTAAGTGTTGGTTATAAGAAATGGGAAGATTTCTTTGTAGGACTAATTTCAAAAGAGCATAAACCAGTATTTGAAGAAATGAATCTTCAAATTGAACCAGCTTCTTTAGAGGATATTATTATCTTTCACACAAGGGGGAAATCGAATGAAAAAACATTTGAAATTATTTAAAAAAGATTTCCTTCTGCAGAAAAAGACGATTCCGTTGACTGCTATTCTGGTTTTGGCATTGTTATTTTTAAACAAAACGCCACCGAATGACGGATTACTAATTAACTTTAACTTCATTACTTCCATTTTTATCATTTCAACCATGATAGTTACAACCAGTATGATACACGATGATAAAAACAATGTCTTAATGATGTTAAGTGGTTTACCTATTAAGCGTAAAACTCTGGTTGCTAATCGTTATTTTTTTACCAATATTGTAACCATTCTATCTTCTATTGTATTAGGTATTGTCTTTATTGTTGGCGATAACGTGTTAGGGGATTCACCGCTGATTTCAGATATATATTTGTCGGATGTTTTCTTTTCCCTTGCTATTGTCAACTTTTATTTTTCCAGTATCTTTCCGTTATTCTTCAAATTCGGATACGCAAAAACACAAATGTTTAACATGGTAATTATCATGGTGCTTATGGGAATTACATTGATTTCGGTTAATATGATTCCTGAACCGCAACAGGTGACAACAACACAAGTAGTACAAAAAGAAGTTTCTGGAACAACTGCTGGTATCATTATGATGGGGTTGTCCTTTATAGCTTCCTATTTTTCTTACAAACTATCGGTGTGGCTATTTAAAACAAGAGAATTTTAATCAAGCAGTAGAGATAAGCTCTCTACTGTTTTTCTTGTTGGACAACTAACTCATTGACTATTGTCAATAATTGAGCTATCATAAAAATAGATTGGAAGTAAAAGGAGAGATAGTGTGAAACGAGTTTTAATTGCGGATGACGCAAATTTTATGAGAATGATGATTAGAAATATTTTAGTAAAACATGGATACGAAATAGTGGGGGAAGCAGTAAATGGAGTAGATGCAGTCGAAAAATACAAACAGCTTGAACCAGATTTTGTAACGATGGATATTACTATGCCTGAATGTAATGGAATTGATGCGGTAAGAACGATTAAAGCGTTATATCCTAATGCAAAAATCATTATGGTGTCTGCAATGGGGCAACAAAGTATGGTTATGGATGCCATTCAAGCAGGGGCGAAGGACTTTATTGTAAAGCCATTTAATGAAGAGAAAATTTTAGAGAGTGTAAGTAAATTATAAAATAGCAAAAAAAGCAAACCGACTATGAAGGTGTCATAATCGGTTTTTTCTTATTCTATCGTATATTTAATTTCTCCTTTTACTTCATCGAACGTATAATCAATTTTTTTGTCTTTCAATAATTTTAGAAACTCTTCGTTTTGCTTTTCTTTTAATGTGTTTTCTACATCAATAAGTGCATTTACCTCATTGATTAGTTCATCTTGGGTAGAAGAGTTATTAAAGGAAGCGAGAATCGTTTCTGTTAGACGAATGGAATTGTTTAAGCGTTCTTCTGTAACAGAATAGAAATCTAAAATCTCTTCTTCTTTAAAAATACCTTTTTGTTCAGAGAGATAGGCAGATAACTGTGTTTTCGTTTTTAAAGACGAATTGAGTGTTTTCTCAAAAGAGAATTTATTTAATTTGTTATCGAAGTAGAGATTTAAACTACCAAGTTCCTTGCTGGTTTCAGAAGCTAACATACTATTTACAACATTAGAAGCGTCAATAGCTGTTTTTAAAGGGCTTTTTTCTGAGTTATCAGAAGTAGTATCCTTCTCTTTATCCTCACCTTCATCAGAGGTAACAGGTGTAATTTGACCTACGTCATCCGAACCTGGCTGATAAGCCCCTGTTTCTGTTGGCGTTGGTGTTTCAGTTTGAACAGGGTTGGTTATTGTGTCTGTCGGTGTTTCATTTGGTGTCTCCTGTACAATTTTATTTGTATCAGGTTCAATAAAAGCGAAATACACATCTTTAACCGTATAACCAAAAAAGACAACAATAGCAATTGCTCCTGCAATTTTTAGCGTCTTCCATGTTCCGTATTTCTTTACTTTACCAGGCATGTCCACTTTTTCTTTAATAACGGTCTTAATATCAAAGTCTTCTTCACGATTAGACGAATTGATATTGAACTCTTTGTAATTTTTATGTTCTTCTACTTCAACAGGAATAATCTTTCCATCTTCATATTTCATATATTCCTTGTTTCCCTTTTTCTTCATTTTTCCAAAAATGTTCATACATCTTTCACTCCTTTCTTATTAACCATTTTCTATATCATATGTTCGTTTTTCAAAATAATAAATAAAAAAAGCGTAGCCTATTGGCTACACTATGCGATTTCCTCATTCGATTCAAGTTCTTCAAAAACATATCCCTTAATGAAATCCAATGTAATTTCATAATGAGTTTGTTTAGAAGAAGGCATTTCATAAATGACATCTAACATAACTTCTTCGATAATGGAACGAAGACCTCTTGCTCCAATCCCTTTTTCATAAGCGATAGTTGCTATTTCAATAATCGCTTCATTTGTAAAATGTAAAGACTTCCCTTGTAATTCAAATAAGGTTTGATATTCTTTGATAATACTATTTTCAGATTCTTGCAAGATGGCTACAAGGTCTTTAATTTCAAGAGGATGCAAATTAGAAACAACAGAGAAGCGACCTAAAAATTCTGGAATTAATCCGAATTTCTTTAAATCTTCAACAGATATATTTTCTCTGTATTTCTTTAACAATTCAGCATCTTCTTCTTTTTTGCTGGAAGAAGCAACTGCTCCAAATCCAATAGTAGGTTTATTGGAATCTTTCAGTCTTTCAGCAACAATTTCTTCAATTCCCATAAATGCTCCTCCTGCAATAAACAGGATATCTTCGGTATTAATTTCGTGCATAGGTTGACCTGGATGTTTTCTTCCACCCTGCATAGGGACTCGAATGTTATGACCTTCTACTAATTTCAATAAGCCTTGTTGAACACCCTCACCAGATACATCTCTGGTAATGGAAACATTTTGGCTTTTCTTCGCTACTTTATCTATTTCATCAATGTAGATAATCCCAATTTGAGCTAATTCAAGATTGTAATTGCTTGAACGTATTAAACCTAAGACTAAATTCTCTACATCTTCACCTACATAACCAGCTTCAGTTAAAGACGTAGCATCACCAATGGAGAAGGGAACACCTACAATATTTGCTAAAGTTTGAGCCATAAGCGTTTTTCCAGTACCAGAAAGACCAGTTAGCAGGATATTGGTTTTACCTAACTTTTTCCCTGTAGCTTTCAAGTAAGCCTTATTTTTAATTCGTATATAGTGCTTATATATTTCAGTGGCTAACACTTTTTTTGCTTGGTCTTGACCAATGACGACTTTATCCATTTCTTTTTTGATTTCTTGTGGTGTTAGCATTGGAACTTCAAAAGTTGGTTCTTTATCTTCATCCTCTTCATTTACGTCTAATTTATCTACACAGTGAGGACAAACATGAATTTTTCCATGTTGACTTTCAAATGGAATTAAAGTTTTGTCTTCATCGCAAAAATAACATGATTTTTTCATCATTGTTCCCCCTAAAAGTAAAACGATTGGTGTAATCATATCATAAAGAAATTTTTCTGTAAATTATTTTTTACCAATGTTTATATCCTAACGCTATTTGTGGTATAAAATAGTCTGTTTTCATTGACTAAAGTCAATAAAATAAGTAAAATAAAAAGAAAGAGATACAATGAAAGAAGGGGTAAGGTTGAGGTATTTAATTGAAGAAGACCCGAACGGAAAGTATATGGTTAAGTATTCTTATTTAGAGAAATCCAAAGAACCACTGGTAGACATTCTTCGAGCATGGGAAACAGATGTGGTTGCAGACATTCGCCCTGAACTTATCAGAGATGAATTTGGTGTAAAAGTGTCAGAATTGAAAGCGATTCTTGCAGATTGTTTATTGAGATACGGGTTTCAGCAAGAACAATGGATTCGGATAAATATTATCAATGTCATGTAAAGAAAGAATGAGACAACACAAAAAAAGAGCCATCAAAAATGGCTCTCTTTTTATTATTTTGTTGTACTTACCATACGGTAATAATCCTTATGGATAAAGTTCAGTATTTCATCTATATCCTTCACCAGAAGATTTAGGACAGTCGTTGTTGCTTTTAGATGTTTATCCGTAACAGAAATTACAATTCGGAAATCAATATTGTAAACTTCATGGGTTTCATTGAAATAAAACTTAGACGTTTCCAATTTGATGTACTTATCCAATCTAAATTGTTTTTCTGCTCTTGCTACCATGTCTTTCATAATTGCGTTTAGCTTCAATTGAGCATACTTTTCTACGAATCCATCTTTCAAGAGTTTACGTGCTTCTCTATCCGTTAGTCGGAACTCTCTCTTGATAAAGTCAAGATTGATACCAAATTTGCGGATAATTACAACCCCACCATCTTTAGGAGAAGATTCCGTAGTGAAATATTTTTGACCTTTACGTTCCAAAGCGTTAGATAGCTTCTTTTGGAAATCAGCATACATCTTCTTTAGAACTGCAGTGTTTGTGTATTTATCAAAAGAAACCAATACAGATTCAAATGATTCCACTGTCACTGTGTCATTAATCAACTTTGCATATACCGCTTCTTCATAATCAGAAGAATTGATAGAGGATAGCAAACCGTTATAAATCAAAGGATTTTGTTTGTTCTGCATAAGAACATTTTTTAATTCCAAAACATTCTTACCCATTTCACTCAAAAGTCCCATTTCTTTCTCCAAAGTCTTTACTGTCATATAAAATCTCTCCCTTTTTCTCACGTTTTAAGTAAAAACACCTGTTTTATCAAATACATCTTATTTTATACGAAGAAAAGATTGGATATTCAGTATCCTTTTGAGGGGGATAAATAAAATAGGGGAGCACCACAAATGATTGCTCCTTTTCTCTTATAGAATGAAGTTTGTTTTCAATCATAATAAACAATAGAAACAGTTATAATAACAATGTTAGATTCATTTTATTGTCATTTATAATTTACAAAAATGTATTTTTGTGATATAATGATAGAACTAATAGTGAATTTAAAAATCGTTCATATAGAAAATAAACAGAATAGAGGTGGAAGAAAAATGGATTTATCTATGTTAGAAATTCCAAAAGCGAAAATAACACAATTCAACAAGAAAGGTATTTTTACCGTAGAAGATTTAGCAAGATTCTTCCCACGCAAATACTACGATTTTAGAACCATTACTCCAATTAGAGATGTAAAAGATGGTGAATATATGGCAGTAGTAGGGGAAGTAGAGGAAGTAACAGCTAAGAGTAATATGGTACGTGCTAAAGTAAAGGATAAATCAGGAGCAAGAATGTACATTACTTGGTTTCATCAAGTGTATGTTGCTAAGATTCTAAAAAAGGGACAAAACTATATCTTTTGCGGAAAGATTCAAATTAACCAAGAATACAATTCCAGACAAATGACTGCTCCTTTGTATTGGGGTGCAGATATTAAAGCCTATCAGAGAATCATACCTGTTTATTCTAAAATTCAAGGAATGTCTGATGATTTTCTTCAAAAGTCCATTGATTCTGCTTTAGCGTTAGCAGACAAGACCGATTACTTAGAACCACTTATGTTGGATAAGTTTAGAGTCCCGAAAAACTCTGTTGCGTTACGTGCAATGCACCAACCAAAAGAAGACAATGAATTAAAAATTGCTCAAAAACGATTTATTTTTGATGATTTGTTTCTTTTTGCTATGCAGTTGATAGATAGACAGCAAGGAATGGAAACGAAAACTCCTTTTGTGATGCCTACTTGTAATACAATTGAAGGTTTTATGAAACGATTACCATTTGACTTAACCGATGGACAGCGACAAGCTCTTCGTTCCATTTATATTAAAATGAGAAAAGGAGAAAAAGTAAATGCGTTAGTTCAGGGTGATGTTGGTTCTGGTAAAACGATTGTGGCAATTATTTTAATGTTGATTTCTGCAGAGAATGGTTTTCAATCTGTGCTAATGGCTCCAACTACAGTATTAGCAAAACAGCACTATCTTGACCTGGTAGAAAAAACAGAAGGAATGGGCTACAAAGTAGGGTTCTTATCAGGAGACATGAAGGCGAAAGAAAAGAAAGAGGTTATGAAGGGAATTGAAAGCGGAGAAATTCAATTAGTGGTTGGAACTCATTCTGTCATCAGTAAAGCTGTAACCTTTAAGAACTTAGCCTTAACCATTGTTGATGAAGAACATCGATTTGGTGTCGTTCAACGAAATGAACTGAATGAAAAATCAAAAGATGGGGTTCATCAAGTAACTATGAGTGCTACTCCGATTCCAAGAACTTTGGCATTAAGTATTTATGGAGAAAATGTAGATGTTCTAACGATTACGACCATGCCGAAAGGAAGAAAGCCTGTTCAAACCCTTCAAATTACGAATGAAGAAAAGGCGTATGAGGCGATGTATCGCCAAATCAAAGAAGGTAGACAGTGTTATGTGGTTTGTCCATTGATTGAGGATTCTGAATCTGAGGCTTTAGCAGAAGTCGATTCTGTTGAGCGTACCTATGATAAAATGAAAAAGTTCTTTGCTAAATATCCAGAAGTAAACATTGCGATGATTTCAGGAAAAATGAAACAAGCCGAAATTGCAGAAGAGATTGCTAAATTTTCACGAAACGAATATCAGATTATTATTTCTACCACGATTATTGAGGTAGGGGTAAACGTACCTAACTCAACCGTTATCCTCATTAAAAATGCAGAGCGGTTTGGATTAGCACAACTTCATCAGTTAAGAGGAAGGGTAGGAAGGGGCAGTCACCAATCTTATTGTGTCCTCTTATCTAAAGAGAACGGTAATGCAAAATTGCAAGCTATGTGTGAAACAACCAATGGATTCAAAATAGCGGAGAGAGATTTAGAGCTTCGTGGAACTGGTGATTTCATTGGTACAAAACAATCTGGAAATAACAAATATGTAATGTTGATGTTATCGTATCCAAAATTCTTTGAAAAAGTGAAAAAAGAAGTGAAGGATATTTACGGAAACTCAACCAGAATATCTCGATATAAAAAGTTAAACGAACTGGATATAAGTGATAAATAAGGAGGGGAAACCCTCCTTTTATTTTTAGAAGGAGAGTGAATTAAATTGTTGACGAAAATATTGAAAAACGATGACCATTTTATATCCTGTAATTCATCCTATTCTCGTTTTGAATATAAAGATAAAGAGAAAAACTATACCATTCGTATAGGAAAAACATTTAATGTTTTTAAAGATATTCCTGTATCTCTGGAATTTCCAGAAAGTATTATATGGGAAACACCACTATGGTTTAGAGAATTAGTCAAAAAAGTAGAAGATGCTTATTATGAGAAATATAAAGATAAGTACAAAGAAAAAAGAAAAAACATCTCTTTGAGTATGCTATTATTCCTTTATTCTATTATTCAAGAAGATGTAGATGAAGGATATGATATGGACAATGAGTTTTCTATTTATTTAAAAGGAGAAAGTATTCTTAGAAAAGATATAGATTTTGTGACATGGAAAAAAGAGTGGAAATCTTCCTTTCCTGCATTCCAAAATTATCTACAACAATATGGATACAAAGTCAAAGTCGTAGAAGAAAATCACTATGAACGATATTTTGAGATTTATACGGTGGATAATGCTTCTTAAAAACAATCTTTATTTGTTTGAGGATGTATTTATAAAACAGAGAGGTCGTTTACATTGACTATAATCAATGATATAATATTGGAAAGAAAGTTAGGTTAAGGAAAGGAGTGTTTTTATAACATGACATTAAAAGGCAAAGAACTAAAAAGGCTGTTACCATCAAGTACAAGAGAAAGTTATTTATCTGCTCTACGTGACTTTACTAAAATGACGATTGATAATCCATCTTTTTTTGAAAAATCTTCTGAAGAACAAAGAGAAATAGCAATGGCAACTATTCAAGAACATAAAGTTAGAGGAAAACAAGCAAAAGAAGAATAAGAGAAGTGATGATTTTGAATAAAGACAAATAAAACCTGTATCCATGCTTACAAGAGCGAAAAGAAGATACAGGTTTTTATATTTATTCGGATTGTTGTTGTTTGGATTCAAACTCTTTCCGCTTTTCTTCATAAATAGGTATAATGTTTTGATACATAGTATTTAATGCTTCTGTAACCAATGGTGTGTCATCCTCAATTAATTGCAACTCCATTAAAGAGGTTTCATGAATAGATTGTTCCATTGCTCCTACTAAACAATCTAATTCAACAAAAGAAAGCTCTTGAATTACTTCTTCTATTTTATTAATTCCCTTTAATTTTTTTATAAGGGAATGAAATACTTCTTGAATCATGTTCCAGTAATCCATTTCTTTTTTATTCTTTTTGGCTACTGCTTCATGATACAATTCCTTCGTTTCTCTTTGTTCCTTTAGTAAGACACGAATTAACACATGAATTTCTTGTGGAAGAATACGCATTTTAGCAGTAATCCCACTTTCACCCATGAGTTTAAGCACAATCGCATCTTCTTTTTTTGTATGTTTGTCATTTGGATTGGAAAAAGGAATAAGATTTCCCACATTGTCACTCCTCACTATATACAACCTTTATTATAACATAAAAAAGAAAAAGACTCCAATGATGGTTTTTACAGAATAATCAAAGCATTATAGCCCCTATTTATTTTTATAGCAATTATTTTTCCTCCGTATAATCTAAAAACGGCTTTAACCAAGCCTTTCAGAATTGGAGGAATCATAATGAGAGCCACTGTTAAAGAAGAAATCATGGTCTTTTTATTAGATAGTAAATCAAAAGAAAGAAAGAAGCCAATTAAAAAAAGAGACCTTGAACGGTATTTAAAAATCAACCATGAAGACAAATGGGAATTTTATCAATCCTTAAAAGAATTGGAAAAAGAAGAGATTCTTGCTGTTTCCAAGCGAAATCGAATTTCCTTGAAGAATGACAATGTAGTAGTAGGCAAGTTTTACTATAACCCAAAAGGATATGGATTTATTGTTTCATCTAATGACAAAAAAGATGTGTATTTTATATCTAATACTCATATCCAACATGCTCTCCATGAAGATGTGGTTATTGCCACAATCTTACCAAATGTAGAAGACAGCAAAAAAGAAGCGGATATCCAAGTAATTATTCAAAGACAATTTGATAAAGTTATTGGTACGTATATCGCAAATGAATCATTTGGGTTTGTTATTCCTGACAACTCTAAAGTAAATATGGATATTTACATTCCTCAAGGTTCAACTTTAGGTGCTAATTCTTATGATAAAGTCATTTGTAAGATTGTGAAATATCCTGAACGAGACCGAAATCCAGAAGGAGAAATTGTGGAAGTCTTAGGATTAAGATTTGAGAGAGGAGTAGACCTTCTTTCTGTTATCAAGGGTCATAATTTACGTGACGAATTTCCTATCAAAGTATTGAATCAAGTGGAGAAATTGTCAGATGATATAAGTGAAGAAGAAATCGCTATCAGAAGAGATTTAAGAAAAGAAACCATTTTCACGATTGATGGTGAAGATTCAAAAGACCTGGATGACGCTGTATCTATTGAAAAGTTAGAGAATGGACATTACCGATTAGGTGTTCATATAGCAGACGTAAGTCATTATGTAAAAGAAAATTCAAAAGTAGACAAGGAAGCATTGGAGCGTGGAACATCTGTTTACTTAGTAGATACAGTTCTTCCTATGTTACCTTTTAAACTATCGAACCACTTATGTAGTTTAAATCCAAACTCTGATAAATTAACACTTTCTGTATCAATGGAGATTAGTGAAAAGGGATTTGTTGTATCTCATGAGATTTTTGAATCCATTATCCGCTCTAAAGCGAAACTTCATTATAATGAGGTTACTGCCTTTTTGAAAGGAGAAAACCCTGCTTTTGAAGAGAAACATGCTGATTTAACAGAATCTCTTCGATTAATGGAAGAATTAGCTCTTATCTTAATGAAGAAAAGAGATGATAGAGGAAATATCGACTTTGACTTTCCAGAAGCAAAAATCATTTTGAATGAAGAAGGGGAAGTCGAAAATGTTAAAAAATACGACAGAGGTATATCAAATCAAATTATTGAAGAGTTTATGATTGTTTGCAATGAAACGGTTGCAGAAACTTTTGTAAAAAACAATATGCCATTTATGTATCGAACTCATGATAACCCAAGAGAAGAAAAGATAAAAGATTTTAATGATTTTATTCAGCTTCATGGATACAAATTGGAAGATGTAGAGAAAGTAGAACCAAAACACTTGCAAGGCATTTTGAAGGAAGTAAAAGGAAAAAAAGAAGAAAAAGCAGTAAATCTTATCCTCTTACAATCCATGCAACAAGCCAGATACTATTCTGTTTGCAAGGGACACTTTGGATTAGCAACAAAGTTCTATTGTCACTTCACATCCCCAATCAGACGTTATCCTGACCTTCAAATTCACCGTATTATCAAAGAATACCTTCATGGTGTATTGACGGAGCAACGTGTGGAACAATTAAATGAAATTGTCGAGCAAAATGCAAAGGTTTGTTCCAGAAAAGAACGCACCGCACAAAAAGCGGAAGAAGAATTATATGACATGAAGAAAGTAGACTTTATGAGAAATAAAATTGGTGAAGAGTTTGAAGGAGTGATTACTGGAATTATGGGTTCTGGTTTTACTGTCACATTAGACAATACCATTGAAGGATTTGTAGGTATTCATTCGTTGAAAGATGATGAATATGAGTTCATTCGCTCAGAACATTCCTTTGTTGGAAAACAAACTGGAAAACGTATTTCTCTTGGAGATAGCTTAAAGATTTCTGTTGAAAAGGTAAAAACAGAATCGAAAGAAATCATGTTTAAAGTGATACAATTTAGCGAATAAGGGATGGGGATAGCTCCATCTCTTTCTTTTTGTCCATTGACTATTGTCAATAAATTAGATATGATAAACGTAGAATATATTTTTTTATTTACTAAATAAAAAGTTACAGTTAGTCCTTTCTATTTTTTTATATAAATTAGAAATGAAGGGAAAGGTGATAGGGTGAAACCACAGTGGCAAGAAGTAAAAGATTATTTGAAGAAACAGTTGAATAGAGAGAATATCGAAAGTCAAGACAGACTTCATATCGAAAGAACACTTGCATTTTTGGAAAAGGAAAACAAAAAGGGCAAAGAGGACTGGAAACTGTTTGTTGAACGTATGAAGCGTAAAATGGCTGATTGGGAAGAACAATATCCAGTAGAAGGCTATCGTTATAGTCTTAAAGAATACAATTCCAATGGATTGAGAAATCTTTCATTGTCTTTAAAAAGTAAAGTCCATTCTACATGGCTAATTGAAATTGATTCATTTCAGAGACCTGAAAATGAAATATATATATCGACTATCGAAACAGATGAAGATGATATATCAATATCTAATTTTAGTGATGTGGATGCCTATATCGAGAAAATGTTCAACAGTAAAAGTTTTGAAGAAACAGTAGCATACTGTATATCAAATAACAAGATTTAGAAAATAAGAATGTTGGCATACTTGCTATACCTTAACATAAGAAAGGAGTGAAAAACGTGAAGAAAAAATCGAAATGGTTACTATTAGCTCTTTCAGCTACTTTAACTGCTGGTATTATGACAGGTTGTTCAAATACTGATAGGGAAAAGGAAGCAACTCAACCAGCAGTCCAAGAATGGAAAGTAGTGGAGGAAACTTCTATTAAGGTGGAAGATACAGAAAAACTTGTTACACAAAATGGAGTGTTAAATGGTTTTCCTGAAAACAATTTAGTTGAGTTTAAGATAAAAAAGGATAATAAAGAAACCCTTCGTGTTTTCCAAATGGGAACGGATATTTACAGCCATCTTTCTAAAGAAAAACCCGATGGAAAGACAGAATTTGTTTTGAACTATCGTGAATCCAAAGATGGAATTACCCATCCTATTTTAACAAAAATCGAGAAAAAATAAGTCCTACGTAATAAATGGCTATTCAAGTAGTCATTTATTTTGTATTTCAAACGAAAAAAGGAGGAAACTATGAGTCACCACCATCATGAACACCACCATAGCCACCACCATCATGATGCATCTCAAATTAGTAAAACAAAGTTATTTTGGGTTGTACTGATGAATTTGCTTATTACTGTTGCAGAATTTATTGGTGGAATTTTATCAGGTAGTTTAGCTTTACTATCCGATGCCTTACACAATTTAAGTGATACCATTGCAATTCTTCTAAGCTACGTTTCTATTCGATTATCTTCTAAATCAGCAAATGAGAGAAAAATGTTTGGATATAAACGTGCTAATATCCTTTCTGCTTTTATTAATTCAGCAGTCTTATTGGCTTTATCTGTTTATTTGTCTTTTGAAGCAGTCCAGCGATTTATCCACCAGGAAACAGTAAATGGAAATACGGTTATTATCGTTTCATTAATAGGATTAGTTGCTAATTTAGTAAGTGTTCTTCTGTTAAGCAAAGATTCTAAGCATAGTTTAAATATCCGCTCGTCATATTTACATTTAATGAGCGATATGGTTTCATCGGTTATTGTTCTCTTTTCAGGAATCATGATTAAATACTTCCATGTTTATTGGATAGACCCTGTGTTCACGATTATCATTAACATTTTGATTGTTAAATCTGTTTATAGTGTATTGAAAGAAAGTATTCATATTTTAATGGAAGGTTCTCCTGAAAACATTTCAATAGAAGAAATGAAGAAAGAATTAAAAACTATTGAAAATGTAATAGATATTACAGAAGTAAAAGCATGGAGTTTAGATGATAACCATATTTGTATCGAATTAAAGATGAAGATAGAGGATATGAAAATCAGCGAATCGAACCAAATTAAACATAAGATTGAACACATTTTAGAAGAGCATTATGGAGCAAGAGATTTCATTATCGAATTCACATCATAAACAGTAGAAATTTTCTACTGTTTTTTTAATGCTCTTGCTATTACTGTCTATTTCATAGTAGAATAGAATTATTAAACATTGACTATAGTCGATAAATTTAGGAGGAAAGACTATGAACAACAACTATGTAATTGTGACAGACTCTTGCAGTGATTTACCTATTAAGTATGTAAAAGAGCAAGGTATTGATATTATTTCTTTGAATTTGGTTATTGGTGACAAATCTTATAAAGACGACTTAGGTCAATCTATTTCCCATCAGAAGCTATTTGAAGCGATTGATAGTGGAGCGTTGCCTATGACTTCTCAACCATCACCTGACGCATTTTATGAAGCATTTAAAAAGCATGTATCAGAAGGGAAATCAGTCTTGTATATTGGTGTTTCCTCTGGACTAAGCGGAACTTTTAATAGCTCTAACATCGGAAAGCTTATGGTAGAAGAAGAATTTCCAGACGCTCATATTGTTTGTTTCACCACACTAATTGGCTCTTTAGGACAAGCTCTTTTTGTTCAAAAGGCAATAGAGATGAAAAAACAAGGAAAATCATTAGAAGAAATAACAGAAGCCCTTTCTGTAAAAGTAAAAACACAGCACAATATGATTTTGATTAATGATTTGTCTCATTTGAAAAGAGGAGGCAGAATTTCAGGTTTACAGTCAGCAGTCGGGACAATTCTAAAAATTAACCCAATCCTGCAGATTGATAAAGAAGGAAAAGTGAAAGAACTTGATAAGATTCGTGGAAGAAATAAAGCATTGAAAAAATTAATAGAATTTGTAGTAGAGAATATCGAAAATCCTGAATCTCAAACCATTGCAATCTGTCATGCAAATGCACTGGAAGATGCGGAGAAAGTAAAAGAAGCCATTTCAAGCCAAATCCAAGTGAAAGATTTTCTCATAAGCAGTATAGGTCCTGTCATTGGGTCTTACAGTGGGACAGGAGCAGTTGTCGTATTCTTCTTAAACTAAGATAGAAAGGAGGAATTGTTGTGCAGAAAATGAAATGTGGATTAATGACTCGTTCTCCTTATCCTGTTTGTCAAAATTATGTAGAGGGAAATCGAAAGGCATGTGAAGAATGTCTACACAATCTATATACAGACTTCGGGACAAAGGAGAAACCTAAAAAAGATAACTTTGTTGAAGTAACAAAGTAAGAAAACGAAAGATACTTTTAAAAAACCAGGAGGTGTAAAGTCTTACTCTTGTAAGACAAAATGTGGACATAGTAAATTTAGTTATATTGTTTTTACTCATTGCGTTTACTGCTTTCTTTGTGGCGGTAGAATTTGCAATTATACGTGTTAGAAGCACAAGGATTGACCAGTTAATTGCTGAAGGGAAAAAAGGGGCAGTTTCAGCAAAAAAGGTAACATCTCAATTAGACGAGTATTTATCCGCTTGTCAGTTAGGAATTACCGTTACAGCGTTAGGATTAGGTTGGATTGGAGAACCAACAGTTGAAAATCTGCTTAAACCATTGTTTGATTATTTCAACTTGGGTGAATCCATTACTCATATCCTTTCCTTTGCAATTGCATTTGGTTCTGTAACTTTCTTGCATGTGGTAGTAGGAGAATTAGCCCCTAAAACGATTGCTATTCAACAAGCAGAACGAGTAACCCTATTATTTTCTAAACCTATCATGTTGTTTTATAAAATAATGTATCCGTTTATTTGGGCGTTGAATGGTTCAGCACGATTTGTTACTGGTCTTTTAGGTTTTAAACCAGCTTCAGAACACGAAATTGCACATTCAGAAGAAGAACTAAGAATGATTCTATCTGAAAGCTATAAGAATGGTGAGATTAATCAAACGGAATTGAAGTATATGAACAATATTTTTGAATTTGACAACAAGATTGCGAAAGAAATCATGATTCCACGTACAGAAATCATTAGTTTATCAATGGATGACAACATTAGTGACGTATTGGACTTATACAAAGAAGAAAATTATACTCGCTTCCCTGTAACGAACAATGGAAACAAAGACGATATTTTAGGTGTTGTAAATATTAAAGATTTGTTATCCACGAAACTATCTAATCCTGATAAGGAATTAACCGTTAAAAGCATTATGATGCCTGTTATTCGGGTTGTTGATACAGTTGCGATTCATGCTTTGTTAGCCAAAATGCAAAAAGAACGAAACCATATGGCTATCTTAATAGATGAATATGGTGGTACGTCTGGATTGGTTACGATTGAAGATATTATTGAAGTCATTGTTGGAGAAATTCGGGATGAATTGGATACAGACGAAATATCTGAAATCCGAAAAATCAAAGAAGACCATTATATATTAGATGGGAAAGTATTGATTTCAGAAGTAAATCAATTGCTGAATATCTCCATTTCAGATGAAGAAGTGGATACGATTGGCGGTTGGTTCTTAACAAAGGAATTTGAAGCAGAAGTTGGAACGGAAATAGAGGAGCAAGGATTTATCTTCCGATTGAAAGACATTGATAGTCTTCATATCAAATATATTGAAGTAGAAAAAGTAGTTGAAACCAAAAACAAAGAAATAGTAGAGTAAAAACAAAAATAGTCAGTTCTTCATGTGGAAGGGCTGACTACTTTTATGTCTGATATTGATATAGATATAGAATTGTCATATTTACTTTCACGCCTTTTCTTCTTTTTTCTACAAGGCTTATTCTTCGTTGTCGGTATTTACATAGGGATAATCAATCTTGATTAAATCATCTAATTTGCAGTTTAACGCAAAACAAATTTTAAGTAAGTTCTGTAATTGAATACTTTCAATATTTTCATCATTGTCAAGGTTGCTTATAATCTTCCATGATACATTTGCACGTCTTCCTAATTCTCTCAATGTTTTAATTCCGCTTTGAGCCATTAATATTCGTAAGTTGGATTTTATCACAATTTATTCACTCCTTTCATATTTTTTAGTCAAAAAACAATTTGTTATTGAATATTGACAATTCATTAGTTATATAATATCATATTCTTTATATAATATCAATTATAGTTGACAAATATACCTTCAAATTGACATTCGACAATTATAAAACATATTTTTGATTGTTGAGTGGAATATAATCTGATATAACTGTATATAGTAATCAGGTAAGTGTCAATTACAGTTGAAATAAAACAAATTATAGTTGACAATAGTCAATGGACATGATATAGTATGTATATAGTCAACGAACGAGGTGCTGAAAAGACTACATTATGTGGATATAAAAGATGTCTTTTTACTTTTTCCTTGTAAGACGTACATATAAGTTAGGCTCTCTAAGTTGGAGAGTTTCACAAGAACTCTTTAGAGAGAGCTTGGCTTATACCATTAAGAAGAGGTGCTGTTAAGACTACATTGGGATATGTATTCAATCAAACAGACAAATGCAAGTAGCAACATTAAACCAACATAGCGTTGAAGTTTAATGTAAGACAGAGTTAGTTTTTCTTTTTCAAGAAGAACAAAAACACACGTCTTAACGCTCTTCCTTTTCTTTAAATCCTTTCGGGGTGCTAACAAGACTACATTTGAACAAATACAAACTATCAAATCAAACATTGTTACTTCTTTCTTTTGCTGAAAAGTCAAAGAAAAAGGTAATTTTCAAATTTCTTTCTCCGTAAGGTCAAAGAAATACAAAAAACACGTCTTGTTATCCTTTTCCCTGAAAAAAATACCAAGCCTTTCGAGGTGCTGATAAGACTACATTTAAATCAAATACAAACTTAAAATGAAAATTCAATTATTTATCAAGGTAGGAAGTTAATCTTGCTACCAGACAAATACTTTTTATGTCTTATCTCCTTTTCCTTGAAAAACCGCTTATCTTCTCCAAGAGTCCATATCGAAGAGAAGGTTAGCAACTTAACCTGATGGGGTGCTTGAAAGATTACATTAAAAGATATGAATATTACACATGAACAACTATTCAAATTAAACATGTAATAAAACGAGCAATTCAAAACAAGATTAGTCAAAAACCAAGACATTATATGGCTATTCAATATAGCCATAATAAGAAAGACCATTAAATTAAGAAACAACTCTCTTAGTTGAACGGAATGAAAACAATTCATATTGTTATCTCTCTTTTCACGATAGAATGAAGTTTCTTATACCAAAACACTAATCTTTCAGACCTTTCCCTATCAATCAAATCAAAACTAAATCGGGGTGCTTGTAAGACTACATTCTTATGAATATTACCTTACAACCTATATTGATGAAAATCTTGTTTCACCGCCACCATGCGGAGAAATCTTAACCGAAGTCTTACACCTTTTTCCCCGAAAAAATAAGACATTAAAATTGGGAAGGATGTAACTCCCTATAAACATCATATGGTCGCTATCGTCATAAGCCTTTGTTGGGTGCATACCAAGCAATCAGAAAAGAAAGTCTGAATAGACATTCCATTCTGGTTGGAAGGCGAACGAAGGATAAGGGAAAACCTCAACCCGATAGCAGACGACTGAATTGCTTTCAGCGTTGAAACACATTTATGTACCTTTGCGTACCGCAGAATTGACTGCACTCAAACTTAACCTAATGGGGTGTTTGAAAGATTACATTATACAGAGAATTAATTTGACTAAGAGGGTGATTCCAATGATTCACTAAGCTAAATTTCTACCTTGAGTAGAAAAATGATTGTCTTACGCCTTTTTCCCTGATAACTAATGTATTCATTTTCAATTAACACTTCTAAAATAAGCGAAATGCTAAAGCAAGAACCGTATCTTTCAGCCTTTTCCCTATTAGGTATAAATAAGTTTAACCAAAAAAACAAACCAAAATTAATTGAAAATGAATACCCATCGGGGTGCTTGTAAGACTACATTCAAACATTATGATGAAATGTGTGGAAGGGTATCCAAAGAGAGTAAAACCAGCCACAAAAAAGGTGAAGGGGAACACCAGAAAAAATCCCCAAATTCCTCTAAAAAGTTTGTGCGGTGACATTTGGAAACTTGCCAACCCAAGACAGCACAAATGAAAACTTGGATATAGGGCGTGTTAAAATTAGGTCAACGCTTTGGCGAGTGCGAACCTTCCCTGTATCTCAACGTCTCTAAGTTATAAGACCTTGAAAGACGGTGACAGCCATTGGGCATAGTCGCTGTGTAATAGATAGGCATCCTACGAAATAGGTAGGGGGTTATAGGAGACACCTATTTTAATAAAAGGAGATGATGAAACTACATGAAATCTTCAGAAGATACTCCTATTTATTATGATGGAAGATGCCCCATTGACATGAGCAATGTCAAAGCAACTTCTACCACTTTGGTAAGTGCAAAGAATTATGGGGATATTCCACCTGTAACGGATGTGTCTAATAAACCTATCTATTACGATGGAAGTCAGCCATTTCCATTTATGCTTCCTAAAAATTGAACATGAAGGATAAGTTCCTGTCATGATTCAGTCTATCAAGGGCGAGTACCTGTGATAGTTTAAAACCACATATATTGTGGGGTGCTTGTAAGACTACATTTTTTATTACAAATTCCAATAAGAAAAAACACAAAAATATCTGAAAAGATATATACAAAGTGTCTTACGCCCATTTCCCTACTTTATGTTAATCAAAATTAAATACGAGGTGCTGAAAAGACTACATTACAAGATAAATTTTTGTAGACATTACAAACTCGACATGAAGACTTACTTTTTAAGTTTTTACTCACGAACGAAGTGAAGATACAGGGAATCCCCATGTATATTCATAGTAGTTCGACTCACATTCCATGTCTTTTCACCTTTCCCTTGTATGGAATTTTGTGTTACATAAAAGGGATAGGACTGTAAATAGTTTTATCCTTTTTATTTTTCTTAGAAATTGACTATAAACGAAGTTTTATATTTATTGACTAAATATCATGAGAGAATAGTTCAAGTGGTAGAACAATTGGTGAAAGCCAATAGATATGGGTTCGATTCCTGTTTCTCTCTTATCCAAAAAGTTATAAACCAAACAAAATTAAACTAAAGGAGCTGTTGATAGAATGAATAACGTAGCAAAAGTAAAAGCAATGACTGGTGATAAAAAGAAAACTTTTGAGGGTGGCGTTGGATACCAGATGTCCTTCCGAGAAACCCTTGCAGAATTTTTCTCTCTTGGACTATTGAATGGTAACTTCTATCAGTCCCAAGAAGAAGTATTGAAAAACGCAAAGGACATCTTTGAACGTGCATTGAAGGAAGAACCAGAGTTCGCAACAAAGTGTGCAATTTACGGTAACAACGTAAACTCACTGAAACTTGTTCCGACTGTATGGTTGGTGTATCTTTCTACGTTGGAAGATAAAACGCTTTTCAAAAAAGCCTTCCCACGTATTATTCGTAACCCTAAAATGCTTCATGATTTCATGACATTGGCTCGTAAGGGTGGAGTGCGTGAAGGTCTTGGTCGTAGCATCAAGAAAGTCATGAACGAATGGCTTTTTGTGAAGCTAAATGAATATCAAGTTTCTCGTAACAAAGGGAAATTGTCTGATGTCATTAAAGTGACACGCCCATTCAATAACGAAGAAGAGTTCCAAAACTTCATGCGTTACTTGGCAAAAGACGAGTTGAGCTTCCCAAGAGCAGTGGCTCTTAAAACAGTCATTGAGAACTTGGAGAAAGGCATTGTGGACTTGGATACATTGGCTCTTATTGAGAAAAACCGTCTTCAATTAGAAGAGTTGAAACACTCGACTAAAACCCTTTCTGACGAAGGGAAGAAGGCTCTTTATGAGAAAATGTACGAGGGTCTGAACTACTCTGCTCTTATTCTAAATCTTGTCGCTTTAGAGCGTGTATTCGCTACGAAAACGCAACAAGTGAATAAGTGGACTTCTAAAGGGGCGTTTACGCAAACAATGGTTGTAGAAACTGATATGCCAGATGATGTCGTTCAAATGGTTGTTGGTAAACTAAACGATGTTCAGGCGTACCGCAAATCCAACATGCTTCCATTTGCTCTTATCACTGCTGAACGTATGGTGGTAACACCAGAGTTTAAAACAGCGATTGGCAATATGCTGAAGAAAGTGGCAGGAGAGGCATTTGCAATTGATAAGAATATCAGTTTAATGGTAGGTGTAGATACTTCTGGTTCTATGTCAAGCCAATTGACGGATTCTCTATCTGCAATGGATGTTGCAACACTATTTGGAGCATTGGTGAAAAAATCCCATGCAAAAACAAACGTGTTTGCAGTAGCTTCCCTTATCAAAGAAGTCCCTGTTCGCAAGCAGGATGATGTCTTTGATATGGCACGTCAAATTGAGGAGACAAGAGTAGGGGCTGGTACTTATTTTGAGCAAATCATGGATAAGTACAATGGAGAGCAATATGTCCTCTTGATAACGGACTCTGAAAGTGCTGATAATCTGGAAAGAAAGTGGTTAAACACTAAAAAGCCAGAAGGAGCGAAGCTGATTGTGTGGCAGTTGATGCCATATCATACAAAGCTCTCTAAAGACCCTTCAGTTGTCTATGTTGCTGGATACTCTGACCGCCTTTTAGGTTTGGTTAAGAATATCATGGAAGGCAAAGCTGGACAGATTGAAGAAATCGAAAAGATTGAGCTTTAAAGAGGAGGGGGATACCCCCCTCTTTTTTATTTGGATTTAATAGGGAAAGGGTTCGTAAATGGTCAATCTATGAATATAATATGGAATATGCTATTATTGACTATAATCAATAAAATTTGACAAGTAGAGGAGGGTAAATCGTGAAAGGAAATCGAAAATCCAAAAAAAGAATGAATCAATTCTCGATAGGTACAATGATAATTGGCGTAGTTTCTCCTTTTGTGGGAGCTATTGAGGCACATGCAGAATTAAGCACCTATGATAAAAACAGAATGCTTGGAGCAACGTCAATAGATTGGCAATCCACTAACCTAAGAGAGTGGTTAAATAGTGATAAATCGGTTGTTGATTATTCTGGCTTAAAACCAACTTATAAAAATGAAGCTGGTTTTTTATCAAGTCAAAACTTCACTGATAATGAAAGAAATGCAATTGCAGTTACCAGACATGGAGTTGGTAGACAGGATTCATTGAATGGAAATATCAATGACACACTTTATCTTTCACAGAGAAGCGTAGCACATAATGACTATGTTTCTAACGATAAAGTTTTTATCTTGCATTATACTGATTTAGTAAACTATCTTGAACGGAACAAACAATTAATGAATGTAAATAAAAAGTATTATTCAAATTATTTACAACAACAAACCAATAAGAAAAATAAGTACGACTACATTGTAAATAGTGGATATTACAATAGTGGATATGTTGGTACAAGCGTTTTATATACAAGTGTTTTAACTCAGGTAAATACCAGAGATAGTCAAAATATTGTTCCAGCTCTCTCTTTAAAACCTGATTATGTTTTGTCAAATGGTGTGAAAGCGAAGGACTTACCATTAGGAAGCACTGTTACGTTTGGTCATTACAATGGTGAGCCGATTGAATGGCAAGTCATTAATAAAACAGATAACGGTTATCCTTTGTTATGGTCTACCAAAATAATCGCTACGAAGGAATATGATGCACAGGGAGATATTAACCCAAATACCTCTCAATATATTAATTTTCCATCCTTAGAAACTGATATTTATTCGGGTAATGGTCAAGCAAAGTCTTGGGAGACAAAAGGGAGTATGGATTCAATTCCTTCTATCAATTTATTGAATGAATCAGTATTAACTACACCAACAAATGACACACAAATTACGTTGCAAATTAAAGCGGTAGATTCAAAATATCCAATTAGGAAAATCACCTTACCTGATGGTCGAGTGGTCAATGGTGATTATGCAGAATGGACTTTAACCAAAAATGGGGAATATGACATTATTGCTGAAAATTCAATTGGGGTGATAACGGTTAAACACATTATCACGAAAGCCATTAATACTCCTGCTGAAGTTACCATTACGACTGATAAGAGTAATAATAGTAAATGGTCTAATAAACCTGTAAATGTCCTAATATCTGCTACAAATAATGGAGTATATACGCTAACAATACCAGGCAATCGAAACATGGGTTACGGTGGTTCATCTTCAGGGACTTTTCCATCATGGATGCCTCTTGGTGGTAAACGACTTCATGTTACAGGAACGGTTAGAAATGCTATGACAGATGTAGAGGCAAGTCAAGTAAATATGGATGTCTATATTAGAATGAGATTAAATATGAAATGGTATAACAGTTCACAAGTCGGTTGGACATATCCGATTATAGACCAATTTAACCTAAGAGAATTGAAGGAAAAGGGAGAAATTAAGGTAGATAAAATCTACACGATTCCAAGTAATGTCTATAACTATGCTTATCCATCAATTAATCTAATGGACTCTAATACTGCTTACATGAAGTCACCTTATAATTATTGGATTTCGGATTTTAAATTTGAATTATTGGATAAAGATGATTTAAAAATTGAAGAAATTACGTTCCCTGATGGAAATAAAGTATATGCTAACCAAGCTACTTATGTTATCTATGAGAACGGTACTTATACATTTAGTGCAAAAGATAACAGAGGTAAAGTTACGTCTAAAACAATTGAGTTAGCCATTGATACGGTCAAACCAAATTTAGAAATTAGTGGAGTAAAACCAGAATATACAACTGAACAAGTTCTTCGCATCAACGCAACCGATGATTTAAGTGGAATTAGACGAATTAAATTGCCGAATGGTGAGTATAGAGAAACCACTCAAGAAGGAAAACCATTATCTATTGATTACAACATTGTAAGAAATGGAGATTATACCTTTGAAGCGGAGGATTATGCTGGTAACGTAACAAAGAAAACCATCAAGATATCCAATATAGATACCAAAGCACCAATATTAAACACTCAAACAAGTCCTTCTGGTTGGACTAATCAAAATGTAAACATTCAATTAACTGCTACAGATGAAGAAGGAGAGATTGACTTTATCCAACTTCCAAACGGAAACAGAATAACTGGCACAACTGCTTCTTATCAAGTTAGCAAAAACGAAGATTACGCTTTTATGGTTCAAGATAAAATGGGGTATCAAACAACAAAAACTGTAACCATAAGCACTATTGATAAAGATAAACCTACTGCTCATTCTGATACCATTCATAAAGGTGCAGACAATTATTCTATTGAATTAACTGCAGAAGATTCGTTATCTGGTATAAAACGAATCAAATTGCCAAACGGAAATTATGTAAATAGTAGAAATGTAAGTTATCCAGTGAAAAAAGATGAAACGGTTCAATTTGAAATTGAAGATAATGCTGGAAATCTATTAACCTATGAAGCTACTGCAACACCACCTAAATTAAGCGTTTATCAAAAGGAAAACCATGTAAAAGCGGAATGGGCTGTGGAAATGTTAGACCAAGATGTTCTTTATGTTTCAGGATTTGAAGAAAATGATGAACTTCCTTCTTTAAATTATGGTGGTACAGATAAAGCAGGGGGGCAGTTTGGTGGTCAATCTTTTACTGCGGAAGATTCCTATTCAGGCTCTAATTCCTTGAAAATAGAGGATACTTTTACAAGTGGACAACATGCAGGGAATCCAGATTTAAATGGTATTGTACCTTTCTCTAATTTTTCAAGAGCTATTTTCTCTAAGAAATATGTGGCAAACGGAACTGATTTATCTGTAAGTTTTAGAGCAAAAACAACAGGTACAGGGAAAATAACACCGACATCTACAAATGCAATTGCTGATTATGGAACACCTTTAGGTATTACCTTTTTGGAAGATGTTAAAATCGGTAGTCGAACAGCTAAAGTTAGTAACCCTGCCTTTTTCAAGAACAATATAGATAAAGGGACACGTTACTATTTAGCAAACAAGAAAGGACAATACTCTGCTATTTATGTAACAAGTGTGGATATGAATACCTCCACGATAACAGTGAATAGTCCGTTCCAAGGCGATTTTAAGCAAGGTGACTATGTATTAAGGCATGTTACAAGAACATCGGTTTCATTCCCATATCGTATTATTTCTAATAATGATTGGGAATTATTCAATGTGAATACAAGTGTAGCTGATTATGCGGATTACGATTCATTGCTAAATGGGTTTGGTTTTGCTTTCTATACGGAAACACAGGATACCGTCTATATTGATGAATTGAAAATGGGTTATGCTACGAAGTCACGTCTATATAGAGGAGATACATTGCTTTATGAGGGGTATCTATCCGATTATGAAGATAGAGAGGCGACTGATAAAGAAAAACCAAATTCTGTTTCTAATCTTGAAGTGAAAGCAAGTCAAGGTTCAATCATAATGGATATAGATAGACCTTCTGACAGTGGTACGCCATATGAATATACTATAAAAGCAGTTAGCAATAAAGGTGATACGGTTGCTTCGGAAAAGAAAAATGTTACGGTTGTGTCTGGTGTGGATGGTTACTCTTATGTTGTAGATGCAAATGCTTTTACTGTACCTGATAATATAGTAGATAGTAGAAATGATAGCATAGCCATCCCTATTACAAACAATGCCAAGCATTATATTCATATCAAGACCATTGATAAAGCAGGAAATGTATCCAGTGTTAGTCATATTCCATTTCAGGATAATGTAGCTCCAAGTTTAACTCTTACGCAAAATCCGACTGGTTGGACTAATTCTACAGTTCAAATTACTGCAACTGCAACAGATGAAGATTTAAGTGTCAGACGAATTAAATTGCCAAATGGTAATTGGCAAAACGGAGAAAACGTCATTTATCCTGTTACATCTAATGGTACGTACACCTTTATAGCAGAAGATTTGGTAGGAAATCAAACAAGTAAATCCATTACGATTACGAATATTGATATAACACCACCAACAGCACCTTCTATTTCTAACAATGAAGATTGGACTAAAACAACACCAGTACAAGTCACAATAGCACCAGGAACGGATAGCCAATCGGGTGTAAAACGCATTGAGTATAAATTAGAAGGGGCAACAAGCAAGTCTTGGACAAGCTATTCAGGTTCATTTTCTATTAGTAATGAAGGAGTAACGAAAGTGACAGCAAGAACCGTTGATAATTTAGAACAATATTCAATTGAAACGGTATCCTATGTCAGAATTGATAAATCTGCACCGCATAAGACTGGTATTACCATTAAGTTAAAAGAAGACTAAAGAGGGGAAATCCCCTCTTTTTTATTGGTAAAAAACGCATAGAATAAAAAGACATTTATATATCAGGTCATTTATTTAAATGAGATAAAAAGGGAGAGGTAAAAATGGAACAAACTTGGAAAGAGCATATGGAAACCATAGAAAAGTATTTTGAGGAAAGTTTTATCGAATCATTTTTAGAAGATAATGATATTCTTCAAGAAATGATATTCTTTGGTTCATTTATGAAAGGAACAAATCACAATAATTCTGATTTGGATATCATTTTAATTCCTACTTTATCGTATTTAGAAGAAACAAAGGAAGATGATATGGATAGGATACAAACACTAATGGGTCTGCATGATGATTTAACCGATGGATTGTTACAATCTATTCCATTAGACGTAAAATTACAAGAATTTCAGAATGAAGAAGAACAATATGGCTGGACATATCGTACTGGCAATGCGGTTTCAACATTTTATTCCTTTATTAAAGGAGAGATTGGTGTTATTGCTTCAATCAATCGAAAACAAGAATTGTCGTTTTCAGAAATATAAAGGGAAAAGGAGAGAATGAAGCATGATTCAAAGTAAAAGCAGGAGAAAAACCAAAAACGAAGTTCATCTTTGTGAGTTTTGTCAAAAGAAGGATAATTGTAAGGCTCAACCCCCTAAAACGGAATGGAAAGACGTATTAAAGTCTTGCCAAGGGTATGAGGAAGTGGAAATAGACTACTTCACAGGTGGTCATAGTCGTTAAATCAAGAAGGAAATAAAGAGAGTAGGAGAAATAATCTCCTACTCTCTTTTAAATGACATCTTTATAATGTCTGTCTTCACGTATTGGAACAAGCACAATCTCTGCGATTCCATATAGAGCGGATTGCAATTTGTACATCGTGCTTTTTCTTGGATTTTCCTGTCTTGTTTCTCCCATTATGATTTTATCAATTTGATTTTCTTTTACATATTTAGTAATCGCTTTTACAATGCTGTCTGAATGGATGACTCCAAAGTTTGCATCGTATTCTTTACATATATCATAAAAAAATTGAATTTCGTTCGCTAACTCAGTTAAAGGCTTTTTCGTTACATGAAGAACAAAGAGGTCTCCATTTGATTTTTCTTTCATTTTTAAACCATGTGTAATTAAATGTTTCACAGTATTTTGTTTTGTTACACATACCAATATATTCATTTCTTTTTTACCTCCTGCTTGTTTTGTCATAGAAGATAGAAGACTATCAACCTTTTATTATACGATTTTTGAAATTTGTTTATAAAAAAGCAATCTACAATAAGACAGAACGGTAACACCAGTTATGCCATTTGAACCTATTCATCTATCTCATTTCTTTTTTTGTGGGCTTAAACCATGTTCACGTTCTTCCTTTGAATAAAAACAACCCAATAAGCAATAAGAAATATAATGGAAATTTATTTAAAAGGAGGAAATATTGTGATTGAAAAGATTTTAAAAGACCGATTAGTAAGCGTTGAATTATATGAAGAAAAACTGAAAAAAGATATGAAAAAGATAGTGAAATTGAAAAAATCAGAAAAAGAATTGGTGGCAAAACGTGCTGGTGAATTAGAAAACAGCATTACAGAGGTTTTAACCTTTACGGACATCTACAAGAAAGAATTGAAAGGATTTTTAGCAGAAGGAAACTTTGGAATGGACAAATATCAAGAAAAACTATCACGCTATGATGATAAATTTTTCGATGTATTAAAGTTTATTCAGATGAAAGAAGACGCATTAAAAGAATTGGAGTAAAAAAAGAGACACCTTTATAGGTGTCTTTTATGCTGTAACGACATATTTAAATTCTTCTACTTCTATACCAAACAAAACAGCTTGGATAATAAATGTGCTAACTGCAGTACATACATTAACCGAATAGAGCAAATCTCTTTCATAATCTTTTTTCTGTTCATATTCATCTAACAACTCTCTTAAAAAAAGAGAGATAGATTCTCTGGAATATGTTTGAATGGTTGGTGTGAGCATTGTATCAATCATTGAGATATCTTTTGTGATACCCTCTAATTTCGTTTCATATTTTACATGGGGAATCATACTGTGTTTAAATTCCCAACGCTGATTGTGAGGGACACAGAAGAAATCAGATACAAAGTGACAAATAACACCTAACTTTGCTTCAAAAACCTTTTTCGTTCGTTTGTTTAATAAGTCTTCCATCGGTGTTTTCATAAGGGAAAGAATTTCTTCTATTACAAAAGGAAAACTTTCATCAATATAGTGCTTCTTTACTGCTAAAGAAGGAACAAAGTCAGGTTTCATATTTGACCATGTAAACGTAGACTTTTCAAATTCATAATCTACTTTTTCTTTTATATGTGTCGCAATATGATGGGACAACATTTGGTGAGTTTTTGCGAACAATTTCATAACTTCCTTTCTATTTTGAGTCTCTATTTAAAATGTCTAATTTTATTGACTATAATCAACAACAATATCTATTGTACACGATTTTCCTTGATTTATAAACCTTTTGAGGTAAATAATGCTTAAACATTTCTAAGTTATACGAAAAGAAATCCAGTATAGAATATATTAAGTTTGAAAGTAGAGATTCCTTTATTCTTCCTGTAATGGAAGTTCCCCAAACTTCTATTATTGGAGTGAGTGGTTGGAATGGATATAGGAAAACTTATGAATCGGAACGGAAGCATCTTGGACATGCCCCCAACATAGAAAAGAAGCAGAAGGGAAGAAACAAATAGAGTGGGACATACAGGGATGTCTTCCCCAAAGATAGAACTGAAACTATCACTCGACTTTTGTTATCTATTCACCCCCCATTAGATAACCATGAATTTTAAAATAAAGATTGTTTTTCATTTTTGAACGCTTCCCCAAAGCAGGATAAAAAGGAGAACAATCGTGAAAGAAAGAATAGACTGTTCCCCAAACAGAAAGTTCTTTCGGACAAAACAATTGAAAGGAGGATACCCATGTATGAGATAAAAGGCTCGGCCAAGCTCTTTTGTTTCTAACAAGGTATCCTCTTTTTCTGTTATCGAATGTGAAAAATCTTTCTATTATATAAAAACACTAAAAGGAGGAATACGATTGAATCCATTATTTTATGAAAATGTGAAAATATTAGACCGAATAGAAAAGGAGAAATTTACTGCTGAAATCCTTGAATTTAAAAGCCTAAAAGGGGCGAATGATTTAGATTTGGCTGGTGAAATCTTCTTTGCCAGAGAAACAGGAATGTCATTAAAACAAGTTAAAATTACACTGCGAAACGGTTCATTTATGACGGAGGCAGGAGCATTGTATTTTATGAAAGGTCGCATTTCTGCTCAAACAAACGTAGGTGGTGTTGGTGGTCTAATGAAGAAGGCTTTTAAGAGCTATCTCAATCAGGAATCAACCTTTAAGCCTACTTATGAAGGAACAGGAGAGATATTTCTTGAACCGACCTTTGGACACTATGTTTTTTTTGAATTAGATAATGAGAGTGTGATAGTTGATAAAGGATTATTTTATGCTTGTGAACCATCATTGCAAGTTGAACCAGCTATGCAAGGAAATCTTTCAAGTGGTTTATTTGGAGGCGAAGGCTGGTTTCAAACTAAAATATCTGGAACAGGTCTATGTATCTTAGAAATTCCAGTGCCAAGAGAAGAAGTTCTTATTTATGAACTAAATAACGAAAAACTACAAGTAGACGGAAACTTTGCCCTCTTGCGTACAGAAGGGATTAACTTCTCTGTTCAAAAATCTTCTAAAACATTGGTAGGTACATTAGCTTCTGGTGAAGGACTATTGCAAACCTTTGAAGGAACAGGGCAAGTATGGTTAGCTCCTACACAACCTGTTTATAAGAAACTTGAAACTTACGGTGTACAAGCCTTAAATAAATCTAAAAATATTTCCAACGATGTTTAATATCCAACAATATAAAGAACAATATCAAGGGTGCTTTCTTATATAAGCACCTTTTATATTTGTAAAAAATAATTGACAAAAAAGATATATTGTTATAGAATAGATATATAAATTTGCGGAACAGGAGTGGTTGTAAGTGGAATTTCAAGAATTAATCAATAGTGTTAAAAATGATGTAAGACAAGGTGCATATGATAATGAGGAAATTCTTCTCCTTTGCGATAAAGCAGAAGCGTTGATTCCATCAACAGAAAAGAACCTTCGACCAATCTATAAAGCAGGGGAAACATTTAGAGATAAAGCAAAAACCGATTTAATTCATACAATTATCGCTATCTCTCCAAAAAAAGATTACGAAGAGGAAATTACGTATTTTGTTGAGTGTGAAGACGAAAACAACGAAATTCATTATGATGTCCTCAAAGAATCTTATTTGAATGAAGAAACAACAAAACTGGAACAAAGACTTTGGTCTCAAATCAATAATGAATTTGAAGACGAACAAGTAATTTTTATTGACGCTTGGACAACAAATGATGAAAACGAGGAAGGAAAAGTCATTGCGAAGGTCTTTAAAAATGAACAAGGAATCATTGAAGTCGAATATTTAGACGAACGTGCCAAAACAGATGTGTTTGCACAAGAAGTTATTCAGGAAAGTATCAACAATCTAAAAAGTCCTATTGACTATATCATGGTTTGGATAGAAGAAGAGGAAAAATGGTATTACTTTATAAACGATTTTGATACAAAACAGTTTCCAAATGGATATGTTGATTATATGATTTCAGTCAAAGACGGAATTATTAAAGAAGATAACTTTAAAGCTGACACAATTGGAAAAACATTCAAGGACTGTTACCAAGAGAGTTACTGGAATCCTGTTGCATAACAAAAAAAGATGGCGAGTTCTTGTGACTCGCTTTTCTTTCATGAATAAACAGAAAGAAGGAAAAAGAATGATAGAAAACAAAGACGGAAACTTATCTTCAGAAACGCCTCTATTAATTGAAAACATTACGCTCCCTGACGGTGTAACGCCAGATGAACGTGTGCAATACAAGATTGGGAGAGAAGTATTTAAATTGATTGGTGCTGGACTTGGTTGCCCTTTCTTCGTTTTTTATGACGAAAATCGGGGTTGGAGAACGAATCCTGTTTCTTCTATTGAAGAAGATGAAGAAAAAATTGTATTAAAGGATAACCTAAGTGTTTACACATTTAAAAAAATATCAACGCTAACAGATTAAGAAATTATCGAGCTACAAGCTCGGTTTTTTCTTTTATCTTTAGAGAAGGGAAGGTGTTATTTTTGAAAAAAATCACCAAGATTGAACAACAAAAACGTCATCACCACCGCTTTAGTCTATATGTAAATGATGAATTTGCATTAGGGGTAGATGAAGAGGTAATTATTAAATATTCCTTATCTGTTGGGAAAGAGATTTCAGATAGCTTTCTTGAAGATGTAGTAAAGGCAGAAGAACAAAGCAAAGCCTTTAACTATGCTGTTAATCTATTATCCTTTCGTTCACGAAGCAAAAAAGAATTAATAACCAAAATGAAACAGAAAGGATATGAGGAAGAATCCATAAATCCTGCTATCGAAAAACTCATTTATTATGGATACCTAAACGATTATCAATTTGCTACGCAATGGGCGAATGATAAGCAGAAATTTAAACAGGCAGGAAAGAACCTATTAAGGCAAGAACTCTATCAAAAGGGAATAGATAAAGAAATCATTGAACAAGTTTTGGAAGAAAAAGTGGATGATAATGAAGAATACGAACGTGCCTTACAATTAGCAGAGAAAAAAGTTAAGACGTTATCAAAAGATGATAAAAACGCTAAATATAGAAAATTGTCAGGACTATTAGCAAGAAAAGGATATTCGTTTGATATTATTTCAAAGGTTATAAAGGAAGTCATGTAAACAGAACCTCTCTTAATAGATTGGTTCTTTTTTTATTCCCTAATATAGTTTGTATTTGAACTCAATAAAAAAGGCTTATCAATTTAATCTCTGATAAGCCAATAAGGTTATGGAACTGGTGTAGTTTGTCTTTTTTTCATGGTGCTATATAAATAAGAATAAATTGTAGGAAATGTTTTTCTATCTTCAATATATCCAGTTTCCGTTGCGTAAATATATAAAACGTCTACTCCAAATTCTTTAGTGTAGGCTATATTTTTATTGTGATTAAATGCCTTAGTTTTTTTCACAATAGATTGATTATCAACTTTGTAGTGACTTGACTTAATTTGAAGTGCAACCATTAATTCACCATTTAAATAGACTTCATAATCGACTGCATATTTGGCATCCATTTCAACAGAGACTTCTTTAAAAGTTGCTTCTGGAAAGAAAGTTTCTAATTTTTTTATCGTGTTGATTTCTCTTTCTATTCCTATAAAAATTTCATCCAACACTCTAATTTTTACAAAGTCGATACATTCTTTTTCTGTAATAAAAAGTGGATTTTCTCTTTTATTGATTTGCTGATACATGAAAGAGCCTATTTCTACAAGTTCTTGTTCCGTTCTTCCATAGTAAGCATTTAAGTTCTTTTCTTCATTTGTGACCTGATAAAGTTCACTATATTGATTTGTGGAAGGGATTTTAAAGTCCTTGAGCAATGTTTGTTTTTCAAGAGGGAGAGCATGAATATGTTGCAGACGTTTTTCTCCTGATTGATAGTAGAATCGCTCCCATGCCTCATAGTCTTTACCTGAATAGGCTTTGAATAGCTTGGTTAAATAACCAATTGTCCAAGCGTGATTAAGACCTAAGTCGTTCCATATTTTATTTGTTGATTTAAACTTTCGTGTGTTCCGTAAGTCTAAACGTCTTTTTCTTTCTATAAAAGAAAATTTGCTCACACATTCACCTCCATTAAATTTCCAGTTGATTTCTGGTTTCCATAAGTATATACTCATTATACCATAGACTATTGTCTATACCAAACCGTTTATTGACTATGAATTACAGTGTTAGTTCTGTCAATAAATTTTGTAACTTATCATTGACAATAGTCAATGAAAGTGATAATATAAGTAACAGAGAGGACAAATGTTCTCCAAACTAAAGAAAACAACATATTAAAGGAGTGAATTGCTCAGTGGGACTATTTGATGCATTTAAAAAAGGTAACACACAGCCACAAACTACATCTCAACCAGCAACAGGAGGGATAAGTCTTAACAAAGAACAAGCGGTTCAAACGCTTAATCTACGTAAAGAAACTTTCGCTCTAACATTGCAGAAAAAATCATTAAGCCATGTAACTGCAAGAGTAGCAGTAGCAATGGATGATTCAGGTTCAATGAGGTCAGAATTTAAAGACGGAACAGTTCAAAGTGTATTAGAAAGATTGCTACCAGTAGCGATTAAAATGGATGACAATGGTGAATTAGACATGTGGTTATTCTCTAATAGCTTTAAGCGTCTTCCTTCTATTACAGAACGTGATTTCTTTGACTATGTAAATCGTGAAGTAATGCATCGTGCATCATGGGGCGGTACAAGTTACGCACCAATCATTCGTGACATTACGAAGAAATATGCACAAGAAGAGCCTTCAAATGTACCAACATTTGTTATCTTTATTACAGACGGTGAGAATTCTGATAAAGCTGAAGCTAAAAAAGCAATTACAGAAGCATCTTACCACAACATTTTCTTCCAATTCATCGGTATTGGAGACGAACGATTCCAATTCTTGCAACAATTAGATGACTTGTCTGGTCGTCATATTGACAATGCTGATTTCTTTAAAATTGAAAACCTAAACCGTATTTCAGACGAACAGCTTTACGATAAGCTAATGACTGAATATCCTGGTTGGGAACAAGAAGCAAAACGTATTGGTTTAATTCGCTAATATATTGACTATAGTCTAATTATTATTTTATTTGTCTATAGTTATTCGCTATAAACCTATTAAACTAATACAATAAGGAAGTGAAGATTTGGGAATCTTTGATTTTTTCAAAAAAGGTGGGAGTCAAAGTGGGAGTAAACCTTCCACTTCTTCTTACCAACAACAAACACAGCAAGTACAACCAACATCACCTTCAAAACCAACTTCAAGCTATGACAATGGATTGAAAATGAGAAAAGAAGAAGCGGTTGAACAATTGAATTTGCGAAAAGAAACTTTGGCTCTTACTATGAGGAAAAAGAATATGAATAACGTATTCGCCAGAGTAGCAGTAGCAATGGATGATTCAGGTTCTATGGAAAGTCTTTATGAAAAAGGTACTGTTCAATCAGTGCTGGAAAGACTACTGCCTGTTGCCTTGAAGTTTGATGATAATGGAGAATTAGATATGTGGCTATTTGCCAACAAATTCAAAAGATTGCCTTCTATTACAGAAGAAGACTTCTTTGACTATGTAAATCGTGAAGTGATGCATCGTGCATCATGGGGCGGTACGAATTATTCTCCTGTCATTAATGACATTGTAAGAAAATATGCAAAAGAAGAGCCTTCAGATATCCCTACATTTGTTCTTTTTATTACCGATGGAGAGAATTTTGATAGGAATGAAGCTGAAAGAGCAATTCGTGAAGCGTCAAGATATAATATCTTTTTCCAATTCATCGGATTAGGGAACGAAGATTTCCGTTTCTTAAAAGAGTTAGATGAAATGGAAGGTAGATTTATCGACAATGCGAACTTCTTTGAAATTAGAAGCATTAACCGAATTTCGGATGACCAACTGTATGATTTACTCCTTACAGAGTATCCGATATGGGAAAAAGAAGCAAAACGTGTAGGATTATTGAGATAGGTAAAAAACAACACTGTAGGGGTGTTTGTAAATAACCATAGGTCAGGACAGTCTATATGGTACACGAATGACAAAAAGATTAAAAAGGTGGTTTCAATCTTTTAAAAAGAAGATTGAATACGTAAAAAGGTCAAAAATCATAAAACAGGTAAGAACAACAAACAGGTAAGAAAAACTAACAGGTAAGAACAACAAACAGGTAAGAACAACCAAACAGGTGAATGGAGTAGGGGTAATAACCTTGCTCCATTTTTAATTCTCTTTCTTTCGCATATAATATATCAGTTTATATAAAAAAGGAGTGTTTTTTAAATGACATACTTTGTAAATGGTGAACACGAAGCGAAATATGATGAATTTTTACAGGAAGCAAATGTAGGAGAAAAAGAATATACCGTACAATCAGTGTTGTATTTGCTATCTTCTGTTCCTAAAATTGCAAAGAACATTGAACAGTTTTTTGTTTTGAAAGGGAAATACATCAATCCTGATGAAGCAGAAAGAATGGAATTGTCTACTGGTGAACGTATCATTGTTGGATTAGCTTTTAATCTGTATAATGGTTACGAAATGGAAGGCGTTGACCTTTCGCCACATACTGTTTTGTCTTGGTTGGATAAGAACTTGAAAAACGCCTATGTTCAAGCATTGGGGATTAAAATGGGAACAAATCAATCTGTTGCTTAAACAAGAAAGAGGGGTCGAGCTTAATTATATAGCTCAACCTCTCTTTTGTTGTTATAAACAAAACTCCATTTATGTATATTGTAATAAGAGATTGGAGAAATCTCATAAACCATTATCGGGTTTATACCACAAATATCTTGCTGATATTTTAGTGTTATATAAGGAGACGTTCTTATATGATGATTAAAAATCAGGACTTTTTTAATCAAACTTTTTAAAAACCCTCATAATGTAAAATAAAGAACCTGACAATTTGCCAGGTTCTTTTCTTGTGTTATTTAGAAAAATCGCTTAAAGAGAATACCGAAGATTGTTCCCACTGCAATAAATACAAGGTCAATCGTTACTTCTTTAATCACTTTGCACCATTTTTTCGTCTTTTTCATATTGAAAAACCTCCTGTTTAATCCCTTGTTGTAGAGCTTTAAGAGCCAAAGAGATAATATCTGTTCTTGACATGGAATCAACGAATGCTTCTAATACATCGTCTTCTGAATCATCTTCTTCTATAAATAATTGTTGAGGAAGCTGTATATCCCCCAATTCAGCAACTACGTTCCCAGAATAGATTTCAATGACTTTCCAATCCTTTATCAAAATATTGCCCTCATAATAGCCTGTAGACGCTTCTCCTGTCACTTGGAAGGTGTCTAATAGATTTACTTCCACTTGCTTACCTGAATGAAAGGCAGACGTTTTAAAAGCATACTGCTTCAATGTTCGATAAAGAATAGAGACAATATCACTTGAATACGTAGCATTAATTTCTCCTCTTTCATTGCGAAGAACAAGAAATAGCCATTCAAATGTTTCTATCCAAACTTCATCTTGAGCTTCCTCTTCAGGAATAGATGTAATCGACAAGATTTCCAATAATTCTTCTGTTTCATTGTTCACTTTTAAAACCATTACTTCATCTGATACAGAATAATGTTCTTCATTACCTGTTAATTCAATTGCAGAATAAAACGAGAAATCTGTTGTTACTACGTTAAAGTAATTTTGATTTACAAAGTTCCCAACAAAAAATAAACGATTATTAGCCTGATAAAAAGAACGTGGTAAGAAAAAATCATTTCTTGTTTCCTTGTTAAGTAAAGTGCTTGAAATTTGAATGTTCACAAAAATCTCTCCTTTAAAATGTAATATCAAAAGATATTTCCTTTATTATAAAATCTTTTATATTATAGTCCATTCTTTCTTTGAAAATTATAGAATCGTATTGATATAGGAAGAAAGGCTGTGATATAATAACTATGATTTTATCGCCTATAGTCTATAAAATTCATTTCTTTGACTAAAAATAAGTAAAACCATCAGGGAGTATAGTCAAGGACTAAAACATATAAAATGCAATTTACGTACATTTTTCTTAAATAAGGGGAGAGAAAAAGATGGCAGAGGCATTACTGCAGGATATTACACAAACCACTGGTCTGTTCTATTACATGACCATGAAGGATTTTGAGAGAGCGGAAGAACGGAAGGGGAAAAAGAAATCTAAGAAGTTAAATAGCGAAGAGAAAAAAGCCCTTCACGAACAATTGAAGGATAACCTCTCCGACATCTTTTCTTTTTCTTCCCTAAAGAAATCTATCGCTCCCAAAAGTTTAAAAATCAACAACTATGAAGATTTATACACATTCTTTTCTAATGCAGATATGTTTGCCTTTATCAGAACAGCAGAAACAATAGACACCTATTTCCCATGTTCCATTATGGAAGGGAACTATGCTTGGATTAGCAAAACAGAAGTTGGTCACTATCGTTATTTTTCTAAGTCTAAAAACGCTAATGCAATTGGATTTGACTTAATAGATTTGTTGGAAGTGTATTATGGTTATTCAACATCTGAAACGATTGAAAAAGCTGTGAAAGATTTAAAGATAAAGTTCATGGAGGATATTTGGGTGGAGAATCAAAACAAAAAATATTTATCAAATTTAACCATGATACATGGGGCGAAAAAAATGATAGAGCAAGAATACCCTCATTTATTTCAATACCTAAAAGGTCATTTAAAAGTATTAGAGACCATGAATGTTATCGCCAATATCAATGTGAAGAAACAAGAGTTTGGATATAACGGAGAGAATATCTTCTTTGCTTCTAATTCTTATATCGCTGATTTCTTAGGAAACTACACTCTCTCAACAACCAATAAGGTCATTAATCTATTTGCTGTTTTGGGTTTGATAAAAAAAATCAAAGAGGAGTATATTCCAGTTCAACTTCTTCATGAGTCCAAAGTGATTGCAGATAGACGGAATCTTGGGAATATCATTTCCTATTATATTATTCCACCTATGATTGATACGTTGGCAGAAGCCGAAAAGAAAGCGGAAGTTCTGATAGAAAATCATATTTCTTACACAAATATCAGTAGAGCTAAGATTTCCTTTATTTTTGGAGAGGATTTTGCCAAAAACGTATATGTTCAAGAAATTCAAAAGAACAAAATCAAAAAAGCAGAAGTACCCAATTTAATCCACAAAATTTTAGAAAAAAATCTATTGGAGCTTCTTTCTAAACAAGGATACGCAACAAAGAAAATGGTAGCCAAAAAGTATATTGGAAAAACAACGGTTAAAGACAGGGAAAAAGAGTTGGAAAAAATTTGGAAGAGTTTGTTGATTAAAAATGAACTCCATTATATGAAGCCGACAAAAGAGATGAAAGAAGAATACGGATTGAAAACAAGTGAGTATATTTCCCTCAAAAAGTAGGCGTAAAGGCTTGATATATAAGGGTTTTTCTCACTTCGCAACTTTCGGAAAACATAAACCTATATTACAGGCAGTAAAAAACAAATGCGATGTTTAAAAACAATTTAAAAATGTCTTTACTGCCACTTGTTTTAACAAAAAAAGCTATTGAAAAATCTAAGGTTCTACAAGGCTGATAACAGTTGCCAAGCAACTTTACAAAAAACCTTTTTGTTTATCCATTCTATCTATCGTTTACCAAAAGGAGACAGAACATATGAAATCAGCAGTAAAACAAACAACAAAATTATTTATTAATCCAGCTTTTTTAATATTTTACACACCATTGGTTTTGATGTTTGCTTTTCTATTAACCAGGAGCATTACAGGAACACTTTTTCTTCATTTTTGGTTAGGAATAATGACAACTTCGTTAGCCTTGCTTATGGAAGATGACTTACGTGAATCATGGGGAGCTTTAGTGCTTTTGCATGGATTGTTCTTTATTTCTATTTTTGAAGTGTACCTCTACATAAGAATATTGATTTAAAGAAGATAAGCTCAATATCTCTTATAAAGAAAATACATTTTTCTATAATGTTAAAAAGATATTTAAGAGGAGGTACTAATAGTAAATGTTAAATTATACGAAGTTTTTATCAAAGGAAGGGGCTGAATGGGTTGTATTCCTTCATGGCATAGGTGGTGGCTCTTCTATTTGGGTCAGGCAAATCAAAGCCTTTAAGGAACATTTCAACTTATTATTAATAGATTTACCAGGACATGGAGAGACCGACTATGGATTGGGTGACTTAAATGAACACTCTTTCCCTGTTGTAGCAGAAGAAGTATTAAAAGTTTTAAATCATGAAAACATTGAAAAAGCTCATTTTGTGGGAATCTCACTTGGAACAATTGTTATTCAATCACTCAATGATATTGCTCCTGAAAAAGTAAAATCCATGATTTTAGGTGGAGCAGTAGAAAAGTTCAATCTACCAGCCAAAATGATTATCCAAGTAGCAAATGTAATGAAAAATTTTCTGCCTTATATGTGGCTATACAAACTTTGTGCGTTAATTTTAATGCCTAAAGAACATCACAAAGAGGCACGATTAGCATTTGTAAAAGAAGCCTATAAGTTAGGGAGAAAAGAATTTCTTCATTGGTATGGGATGCATACACAAATAGAGAAAACCATCAAACGTATAAAGAAAAAAGTCAGTCTGACTCCCAAACTTTATATCATGGGAAGTGAAGATTATATGTTTCTTCCTTTCATTACGGTCAATAAAGCGAAGAATGAGGCTCTGCACATCATTGATAAATGTGGACATGTTTGCAACATTGAGCAATATAAGGAATTTAATCAAAGAGCATTAGATTTCTTAATATCCATGAAAAAAGAGAAAAAATTTGCTTAAACCATTCCTTATTGACTATAGTCTATGTTAGAATTAAATAGTTATATAGTAAACGAAGGTAAAAAAGAAAATAAACCATAGATTTTTAAGGAGGATATTTCGTTGATACCAGCACTATTACCAAAAGCACTTTATTCACCAAAGATTATTAATAAAGAGAAACTTGAAAGCAAAGAACCTTGCATTTATATTGCCAATCATACCAGTTTATTAGATGCTGTTTTGCTCTCTATTTATTTGCCTAAGAATGCTGTGTTTGTAGCCAATACAGAGATTGCAGTGAAGTACGCATGGGCGATGAAAGGAAAAGAAGTAATTGCAGTTGACCCTATGAACCCTTATTCCATTCGTGGAATGTTGAAAGTGTTAAAGAGCGGAAAATCTTTGGTTATTTTTCCAGAGGGAAGAATTACTGTTACTAACAATTTAATGAAAATGTATTCGGGTGTGACCTATTTATCTTTAAAAACAGGAGCTAAATTAATTCCGATTGCCCTTAATGGTGGGGAAAAAGCCAAGAAATTGACCTATTTAGAAGGTAAAGTCCCGACTCAATGGTTTCCAGAAGTATCTCTTTTTGTAGGTGACGCATTTAATCTTCCAGAAATGGAAGGGGCGACTATGAGGCAGAAGAAAGAAATGGGAACTCATATTATTTATCGCAAACTTCAAAACTTGTTGTTTGAAAGTCGTATGCCTAAACAAGTTCACTTAGCTGAAATGTTTCGTCAACGAGTGAAAGAAGCACCTGATTTAGAAATTGTAGAAGAAATGAAAGTGCAGTCAAAGAAAGATGATGCTAAACAAAATAAGAAGAAAAAGAAACAAGGAAAAGAAGTATTCACTAAACTTACCTTGAAAGATTTGTGGAGAAAAATCCTTGGATTATCCATTGCTATTGATAATCAAATTTTACAAGATAGAGTGGGTGTATTACTCCCTACAAGCATTGCAAATATGACAACGATTTATGCTCTTTTCCATAGTGGGAAAACACCTGCGTTGCTAAATTTTTCAATGGATGTTTCAACTCTGACTTCTTGTTTAGAAACAGGTTCAATCAATGTTATTATCACATCACGTTCTTTTGTTGAAAAAGGAAAGTTGCAACCTTTAATTGATGGTTGTTCTAAAAAAGCAGAAATCGTTTATTTGGAGGATATTGTAAGTAACATTAATGCCTTTACCAAATCGCAAGTTTTGTTACAGGAAAACAAAAAGGTCACTTCAAAGGCAGGAGATTTAATTCTTTTTACGTCTGGTTCAGAGGGAACACCAAAAGGGGTTGTTCTTTCTCATGAAAATATTTACGCCAATGTTCAACAAGCACGATTAATGATTGATTTGACAAAAGAAGAAAAAATCCTAAATGCTCTTCCAATGTTTCATTCATTAGGACTCATTTTAGTCTTTCTTTCAACACTTTGCCATGTTCCAACTGTTCTTGTACCATCACCACTTATGTATAAGGCAATTCCAGAACTGGCATATGACCTAAAAGCAACCATATTGGTTGGCACTTCAACCTTTTTATCCGCTTATGGAAGATATGCAAATCCTTACGATTTCTTCAAATTACGTCTTGCAATTTGTGGAGGTGAGAAGTTACAAGAGCATGTGTATCAGAATTGGGTAGATAAGTTCGGTATTCGCATTTGTGAAGGATACGGACTAACTGAAACTGCTCCTTTATTATCACTTCAAACACCAATGCTTTATAAAAAAGGCTCTGTTGGTTGTCTTGTTCCTGGTGTAAAACATCAATTGGAAAAAGTGGAAGGAATTGAAGAGGGTGGTAAATTGAAAGTTCAAGCACCAAACCTCATGAAAGGGTATCTGCTTCACGAAACAGGCTTTGTAGAAGCTCCTGAATGGTTTGATACTGGTGATGTTGTAACAGTAGACGATTGGGGGTTTGTGACTATCCAAGGTCGTGCCAAACAATTTGTAAAGATTGGTGGAGAAATGGTTAGTCTTGCAGTTGTAGAAGAGTATGCAAAATCTGCTTTAGGAGTAGATGATGTAGTCGCTGTTGGATTGTCTGATAAGAGAAAAGGAGAAAAGATAGAATTGGTAACAACTTCTTCTGATGTGACGATTCAAATGGTGCGTGATTACTGGAGAGAAAAAGGAATTAATCCATTGTCACTCCCTGCAAAAATTCATACTTTTAAAACTATCCCGATATTGGGTAGCGGAAAAGTTAATAAAGTAGAAATTAAAAAGCAACTTGAAAAAATAAACGAATAGGAGGGCTAAATCATTTGAAATCATTACACAAATTACTCATAACTCAATTTTTAACAGCCCTTGCCGACAATGCTATCTTAATGGCAACTGTTTTTATCATTACGGAACAAGCATTAGGAAATGTATATGTGGCTATTGTACAAGCATGTTTCTTTATTGCCTATGCGTTATTAGCTCCTTATGCTGGTATTTTATCAGAAAAAATTCCAAAGTCTAATACACTTTGGATGGGGAACGCCCTGAAACTCTTGGGGGCTTCTCTTCTTTTCATGGGAGTGAATCCAGCAGTTTCATATGCGATTGTAGGAATTGGAGCCTGTATTTACGGTCCAGGCAAGTATGCGATTTTACGTGAAATTACAAAAGATGAACAAGAGCTTTATAAAGCAAACGGACTGGTAGAAGGAAGTACGATTATCGCCATTTTACTTGGTACAGTTCTTGGTGGTTTCTTATCTGCTAAATCTTTGATGTTAGCAATGATTGTCATTATGGCTTGTTATGTATTGTCTTTTATCTTTGCATTGATTTTACCAAAAGGAGAAGTATCAGATGTGAAGTTTAGTCGTGCTTGGAGAGATTTCGGTAGAGACGTTGCTACTCTTGTAAAAATCAAGGAAGCAAGAACCACTATGATTGGAACAAGTTCATTTTGGATGACATCTTCTGTTCTCCGTTTGGCTATGATTGCGTGGATTCCAATAGCTCTTGGAATAGGTACTGATACTGCTTCCCTTTATATGGGCGTTTCTGCTATTGGAATTATGGTGGGAGCATTTTTATCACCAAAGATTATTAAATTGGAGAAAGTGCAAAAAGTCGTCTATTTAGGGGTAGGTATGTCACTTGCTATTTCAGTAGTAGGTTGGTTGCCATATGCTGTTCCTATTGCCCTGATACTGTTTATTGCAGGATTTTGTGGTGGAGCGTATATGATTCCGTTGAATACGATTTTGCAAGAAAAAGGGACAGTTGTAGGAAATGGAAAAACGATTGCGATTCAAAACTTCTTTGAAAATATTTTGATGTTCTCTGGAACACTACTATATTCAGGAGCATTGAAAGCAGGAGTAGAAATTCCGAATATCATGATTGGATTTGGAGTATTTTTCTTGATTGTTTCATTATTTGTAGGCACTCAATTTAAATCTATTAAATCTATTAAATCATAAAACAAATAAAAGAGCCTATCTAAAAAAGATAAGCTCTTTTGTTATGGGAAAAATTATCTCCCATATTTGTCATATACATTGTCCAGCTTTTTGTTAAAATCAGCAATTGCCTTCCAAATTGTTGTCATGACTTCCTCATTCCACTCTTTGCGATAGAAATGAATGTCCCACCATGCTTGTAAAAAGTCGCCTGAATCATGTGACTTTACCAGTTTAAATCCATAAGATTCAATGAGTTGGTTAAGTTTTTCATAGGACTCTTTAAATTCAGCAACCAATTTATCTGCAGTTTCTTCATCAATGTTGTTATTGTTGCGAATGTACTCATACTCAACATCATTAAGAGAAGTAATAAAATCCAATCGGGCAGTAATTTTACTCTGTTTTCTATCAGGAATATAAAAAGTACAAGCAGTGGTTGTTTCTTTCATCCATACATCCACTGTTAATTGTTCATTTTCATATTTGATAAAATCAGAACAACCTTTTACATAAGTCTGTAAAAAATCGGGTAGTTCGTCATACAAGCTCCATACTACCTTTCCATTAACAATGACTTCTTTGGCATCTTTTGTATTAACAACAACCTTCATATCCGAATGTTTGTCTTCAATATGAACTTCAGTTTCTTTTACCTTTGGTAGTTTATACATTTGTACCTCTCCTTTTGAAAATAAATAAATAAACATTTTCCTTATTTTTTAAATCTAATATCATTATACACATAATTTTTTTGACTATAAACCAAAAATTAAATACTCGTTGATTATTGTCAATGGAAATGCTATAATATTTTATAGACTATAACTATTTATTTGAAACGGAGGAAATAAAGTTGAAAAATAAAGCATGGATTGGATTAGGAATTGTCGTAGCGTTATTGCTTGTGGCTTTCTTTGTTTATAACGGAACAAAAGATAACGCAAAAGATACTGTTGATAAAAACAAAAAAGTAGAACCAATCGCTTATGAAATTCTGGATGACAGTGTTCAACTTGATAAAGAAGTGGACAAATGGTTAGACGAGAATTTAGACAAAGATGGTTTTTACACAAAAAAGACGGATAAAGAAATCTTTGTTTTAATTAGTGGTGGAAAACAAAAAACAACAGGTTATGGCATTAGCCTTAATGCAGTAAAACAAGAAGGCGTAAATGTAAACGTAGAATATGAAGTTCTTGCCCCTGCTAAAAATGCTGAAGTAGAAACAAAAGAAACGAATCCACATATGGTTCTACGAGTTGCGTCTAAAGAAGCGAAAGTAGAAGGTAAAATTGCTCCTTTAGAAGTAAAAACTGACAAAAAAGAAAAAACAGAAGAAGGAAAATAGAATTAGGACACTTAAATGTGTCCTATTTTCTTTAAAATGGGAGAAGGAATATGAAAATTCAACCAGAAAATACAGCCATTACAACAGGTGTATCTAAAAGTGCAAAGGAATTAGAAAGACAATCGAATAAAGAAGACCGCATATTGGATTATGGTTCTGGAAAATTCCGAAATTCTAAATATTTAAAAGAAAAAGGTTTGCATGTTTCCGTATTGGATACAGATTTTCAGATACAAAAGGCTACAGAAGAAGATAAAGAATCTTTTGAAGATATCTTTACTTTAGAAACCTATGAACCTCACTCTGATTATAACAGTGTCTTATGTAGTTTTGTTTTAAACGTCATTCCAGAAGAAGAAAAACGGAAAGAAGCGTTAGAAAACATCCATCAATCTCTTAAAGAAAATGGGAAACTATTTTTAGAGGTGAGAGGGAAAAATGGAATTTTAAAAAACAAGTATAAAGAACCTTATAATGATGGATATGTAATTGGAAAGAATGAAATTAAAACATTTCAAAAACCTTACGAAAAAGAGGAACTCGAAAATTTGTTGAAGGATAAATTTGAAATTGAAAAAATACAGACGTTATCTGATAGCGTTTTTGCAATTGCAAAGAAAAAATAGGGGGAAATACCATGAAATTCGGACAAATGAGTTTACCAAGGTTATCAGACCAGGCAGATTACATTCAATTAGATATATGTGGGTTAAATGCCAAGGAATCCGTAGATAGATACCTTGCTTATAAAACCAATCTTCCTGTTATTCTTCATGGAGATTGGGAGAAAAAAGGAAATAGCGAAAACAATATCGGAAGTCGATTAGTTGATTATGTAGATATTATCAATGGATTGCGTCAGCAAACTGAAATTATTGGATTTACAATGCACCCGACTTTTAGAAAGAAAGTTCCATTTGAGGAGTTTTTATTCTTTTGCGATGAACTAACAAAAGATACAGGAGTTCCAGTCTTTATTGAAAATAGAAGCAACCAAAAAATATGGTTATCAACACCAGAAGAAATCATTGATTTCAGTCATAAACACGATATGACGATTGATTTACCTCAATTATTTATCTCCTGCCAATTTAATGAGGAGTTATTTGTAGAGACATTAAAGAAAATCCATTGGATTAATGTGAAAGAGCTTCATATGGCAAATATTAAGAGACAAGCTCCAAGAACCTTTGTTGCTCGAAAGGTAGAAGACGGAGAGTTAAAGATACATAATATTATTTCTATCTTTGAATCCGTTCCTTATTGCACAATTGAAATATTAGGTGGTGTCCCTACATTTGATTCACAAGTAGAAATCTTAAAATCTTATAAATAAGGGACATTCCCATAGAATAAAAAAGAATCAAAGAAAAGAGGGGATTTAAATTGAATCAAAATGTAATGAAACTTCCAGAACTTAATTGCTTAACACCAAATGAACAGACAACTTTTCGTAAGTTGGTTGAAGAAATTGCTGAATGTAATACAGCGATTGATGATTTGCGTGTCTATGAGGAAAATCATTCAACAAATCATCTGTTGTTAGGCGATGAAGAAGTTCAACGAATTCGCTATGAATATAAAAATCGTTTAAATGATGTTATGGGAGAAATTATGGATATTGCACAAGTTTGTGCTTCTCAATTGTTTGTATTTGAGAAAAAAGGAATTGATGCCCAAAATCTATTTAAATCATATAGTGATTTGCAACCAGAAAGTTTTCAAGATACGGTTTTTTATGTCATTGATAACTGTCGCTATGTTCATTTTGCTCAAACATTTTTCAGAGAAATGAGCTTACAATCTACGATGAATACCATTATTCTTTCAATGGGTAAGATTGCTCAATTAGGCAAATTTACAGGCGTTAATGGTGAAGTGGCTACGATTGATGAAGAAACATCGAATCGAAACTATGTTTATGAGTTATTTCATATTATTCAAGATTGTTTCAATTTGCTGTACAACATGAAATACAAATATAACATTGATATCGAAACACTATTTGAACAACACGTTGAAAAGTTGGTAAGAAAAGGATACTGTTCTCTTTAATAAGAAGAATTGAATCTCTAAAAAAAATAGGCAAAAAGGAATGAATTCAATTATGAAAAAGTTAGGATTATTATTGATAATGGCAGTTTTCTTGCTGTCTGCATGTAGTGGAAATACAAAATCAGTATCAAACAAGAATGGACTCAATTCAAAGACTGAATCAGCCAGTGTGAACTCTACTTCTTGTGAACAAGGTGGTCTTATTTATGATAATGATGAAGACCCCGATTGGGAAATTGATTTGGATGGCGATTGTGAAGGTGATATTGAATTTGAAGGTCATGAAAACAAAACAAAACATAAACCGACAGATAAAACAGGTGTAATCAATAAAGCTAAATCACAAAGCTCACAGTCCACTGTAAAAAAACAAACGACACCAACAATTAAGAAAACAACAGAAAAGCCAACAACCACAACAAGTAATACAATTAAGAAAACAACAAAGACAACAACAAAGACAACACCTATCAAAAAAGACACAACCATTAAGAAAAGCACTACGAAAAAAAGCACAAGTTCATTTTCAAGTAAATCGTCTACAACAAAAACATCCAAGTCTTCTACGAAAAGAAGATAATTTAATCAAGATGCCTACCAATTTAATTGGTGGGTATTTTTTTGTTCTCACTCTTCATCCGACCTCTACTATGCTTTGGTTTCTGTCAAGTTTACATATAAGAAAGTAAATAGATTATTCGTAGTGAAAGGAGTTGCAAGAAATCTTAATTAGTTTAAGCATCATTTCTGCTGTAATTGGAACAGTTTTATTGATAGTAGGGGCAATGAATTTGGCATCAGCAAGTCTAACCCCTCAATCAACATGGAGATATGCCACAAAATACTTTGTACTATCAGCCATTTTTTATGTGCTGTTTGGAGTTTTTTTATTATTTTAGTTTGATATAAAACACTATTTAAAGAAGAGAGAGGAGATAGAAAAATGAGAAAAGATTGGGATAGTTACTTTATGGATATTGCGATGATGGTGAAAGAAAGAAGCACTTGTCCAAGATTGCACGTAGGAGCAGTTATTGTAAAAGATAAGCGAATTAAAGCAACGGGATATAATGGGAGTCCATCAGGAGTTGACCATTGTGAAGATGTAGGGTGTTTAATGATTCACAACCATTGTAAACGAGCGGTTCATGCGGAAGTCAATGCCATTATGCAGTGCTCACCAGAGGAAAGGGAAGGAGCAACTATTTATGTGACTGCTCAACCTTGTATTGATTGTGCAAAAGCGGTAATTGGTTCTGGAATAAAAAAAGTAGTGTATGCCAAGCCATATAAAGCAGATTATGACTTTTTTGAAGAAGCTCCCTGGATAGAAGTTGTTTATTTAAATCCAGTAGAAGAAAAATAGAAGAAAACGGTATGAAAAGTGTCTTTTTAAAAGGCACTTTTTTATTTTATCTACTATTTTTTACAAAAAAAGAACACTTCCTAAGAAGTGCTCTCTTTCTATTAATATTGAACATGAATTTCTAAATCAGGCGTATCTAATTTCAATTCTTTTTGAAGAGCTTCAGAAACTTCTAATTTGATAACTGTTCCTGCTGGTACTTCTTTGAAAGAATAGGTCATAGTGGAGTTTTTCTCTGCAATATCTTCTTTTTCATTGTATTTCAACTCAGTATCAATCGAAATTTCTCCTGTAATATCTTCATCTACTTTTCCTTGAAGACTCATTTCATCTGGAATAACAGAATAAGGAACTCTATCTTCCGTCAAAACTAAATCAAAGGAATCTGTAGACATTTCTAAGATACCACCTTTAGGGAAGTTAATTCCGCTAATCATGAGTTTGTAATTCCATTCTTTTTCAATAAACTCATTCATTTGTTCTGTAGAGAATGTAGAGGTGAAGTTTTTAACAAAAGTACGGTAATACTCAACTTCATCTTTTAATTCTTTGATAGTTTCATCCTGTATATCCATTTTTTCCATGATTAATTCTTCTTGTGTTTTTTCCGTTTTTTCACCAGAACCTTTATCTGTTTTAGTTGGTGCAGTTTGCTCAGTTGTTTGTTGTTCACCTGTATCTCCTTGTGGTTGAATTTGTTTTTCTACATCACTTTGACCGCAACCAGTTAAAAGGGCAATAGGAGCAACTAAACTTAATGCAATAATTGCTTGTTTCTTCATATTTAAAATTTCTCCTTTCATGATTTTATAAATTCGTTGTTATTGTTTTATGCTTTTATTAAGTGTTTCATAAAAGAGAACTGAACGAATACCATCTTAGTTTAATTGTAAAAAATAATTTCCGAAAACATAAATGTATGATATAATAGAAGTATAATAAAGGGAGGGTGAAGGACATGTTTTATCCTATCCAAAGGATGTCTGATATTATCCCAAGAGACGAACTAATAGAAGGATTAGAAAATATCTTGGGAGATGTAGAAGTTATATTTGACGAAGGCTATTATTTAGAAATTTATATCCAACCCAACGGTGTGTCATATGTCAATCCAGAAGATATAAAAACAGGAAATGTAGATAGAGGATTTTATTTTTTTCGATATATAGATAAAGAATGTACTTATGAGGAATTATTGAATATTTTTTATATAGGTTCAATCAAAGAGGAGACAATGACCTTGACTGTTATTCCAAGTAAAGAATGGTTCTTTGAGAACCAAAGGAACATAAGCGTTCCAATTTCAATGGAGTTAGACATTTTAAGGGGAAACATTGCATAGGAGGAAATAATGAGTAAAGAAATAGATAAAGAGATAGAAAAACTGCTATACATTTACAAACGTGCATTGATTATTTTATCAAAAGCCACCGAAGAAGATGTGAGAAAACACTTGTCAGGTCGGTCTTATGAAGAATATGTTCAAGGTGTCGCAAAAAAACATTTAGAGTTAGCCAAGCCTCTTGAAGCAAAAGAGGAAGAACTTGATGATTTAGACATAGATAAATGGATAGAGCAATATGAAAGAAATAAATAAAGAAAGAAAAAGCTACGAATAAAAAAGGAAGAGGGGAATTAGTCTATGAAAGCAAGTGAATTTAAAGGAAAAGAAGTAATTTTGTTTTATAAAGTTAATGAAGAAACAGATGTGGAAAATCCGACTGCAAAAATAATCGATGAAGTAGAAGGTTTTGGACTGTACGTAGAACTTGAAGGTGGTGAAAAAGAAGTAGTTTCTTTTGCAGAACTAAAAGGCTGGAGAGAAATCAACCAATACGAAAAAGATGGGGATTGAAATTTCAATCTCTAAAAAAGGGTATCCACTAAGACACATTGATATTTTTATCAGTGTGTTTCTTTAATTCACTTGCTTACTAAATGTAAGCGTTATAAGGTAAAAAGGGGTTAGTCATCCTGAAGTGATTATATGGAAAGATTGGAAACTAAAATGAATGAAAGAGGAAAAACACTACCAAATTATACCATAGAAGGAGGCAATACTTCATAATGACCCCATTACAAAGAGGTATCAAAAAAGTTGTTGAAGAAAACTGCAAGAAAGGATTGTATGCAGAAACTTTTAGCCCTGAATTTCAAAAAGAAATTAAGCAAAGAGCAGAGGAAGTAGCGGTCTTGGTAACTGAAGATGAAGATTTTGCACAGCATTTAAACTCTGTCATCGAAGAAGCAATTCGGGTCATGGTTATACGATAATGCTTCGGAACAAAACCCATGTTGGTTGACCAGCGTGGGAATTTTTTTGTCCAAAAATAAAAACCCCATTCATCTCTTTCGATTAGAAGTGGGGATTTACGTTTTCTTGCCTTGTTTATTCAATTGGAATCATCCTTTATTAGAACATTAGTTTTACTAAGTGTCCAGCTAATAACCCTAATCCAACAAACAACATATCTACTGGTAGGTCTTTCATTAATTTCGCTGTCATTGTATTCATCACTTATTCCTCCTGGGCTACATCTTATAGCCAACTTTTAATATGGTATTGCAACTAATTAAAAAACATTTTCTACTAAAAACTTAATGATAAAGCCGACTGTAATGCCACTTGCTACCCAAATCAGGTCAGCCAACCAATTTTCTTTAATATCTACTAATAGATTTTTCATGCTGTTTCACCTCTCTATATCTTGTGTTACCTTCTCTAAATTTGTACTATATCTTGTTCTTGTAATTAACATAGCATGGAATAACGAAAAGGTCAACTATTTTTTACTATATTCTCGAATTCGTTATCATTTTTTTGTTATAAACAGTATTTTTTGTACCTATTTTATACATCTATTCGTTTTTAAAGTGAAAATTCCTCTTTTTTAATAAGAAAATAATAAATAACCTCAAACTAATCTATTATAGACAATAAAACAAACTACATTGACTAAAGTCTATAAGTGTTTTATAATAAAATAGATAATGGAAGGAGGAAGAGCCTTGGGTAAATTATCAGGTGATTTATATAAAGCCACCAAAAAACTTGGGAAAATTGCTTCTACTGTTAATGACTTAGAACATTTAGGTAAAAGCATTGCGACAGGAGACCCTTCTCATATCGCTAATCGTGTAGCAAGAAAAGCTACTAACCAGGCGACACATAAAGGTGCAGACAAAGTTTCTAAACAAATAAACAAATACTTTAAATAGGAGTGAAAATTGTACATGAATAAGAAAAGTAAAATGATTATGGCATTGGCGTTATCCAGTGTCGCTGTGGTCTCTGTTGCAGGATGTTCAACAGCAGACAAAAAAGAAGAAGTAAAAAAATTTACGAAAGAGGAAGAGACTGCTTTTGTTAAATCTTTCTCTGAAAAAGTATTAAAGCCAGAATCTCCAGCGGTTATCTTGGCTGAAGTAGAAAAGAATGTTGATAAGCTATCTAAGCAAGAAGCATCTAATATGGTTGATGGTCTTCTTTATGTGATGCACCAACGCAATCCTGAAATGAACGCTAAAATTCAAGGATTACAAACTCCATTAGCAGAGCTTGACAAGGAAAAAATTGATTTTAACAATCCTAAGAATTTGGATAAAGTAAAAGATGAAACAACAAAAGCATTCTTGAAAGAATCACAAGAAAAACTGTTTGTTGTTCAAAAAGTAGGTCAAGATTATTTAGCTCGACCAAATGTTCAATACGTTCTGGATACATTCGGTTCATATATGAACGATGACTTAAAGGCAATGACAGCATTCTCTTTAGAAGAGAACGAAAAACCATTCTTCAATAAAGATGCAAATAGCTTTGATATGAATATTGTTGTGAGTCGTATTCTAAAAGTAGAAGATAACATGAAGAAATTCCCTGAATCATTCTACAAAGAGGCTATGACAAACAGCAAAAATTACTACTACCAAGTGTACTTTGGTACAAACAACAGCTTCTTAGTAGATGAAAATAAAAAAGTTCTTCCTGCTATTGTTGACCACTACAATGATACAGTTAAAAAACATCCTGATAGTCAATTGGCTAAAGATGCAAAAACAGTATTAGAAAAATTAAAAGCAACTGACAACAAAGTGACAGATGACCTGTATGTATTCTTGTTAGAACTTACTGGTACGCAAACTCAAGATGTTCAAGAAGACGCTTCTGCCACTGAAGAAAAGGCAACTAAAAAAGTAAACGAAGCGATTCAACAAGCGATTGAGGACAACAAAGGAACAGAAGAAACTAAAACAACCGAAGAAACTAAAGCAACTGAAGATAACAAAACAACCGAAGAAAACAAGAAATAATAAAAAAAGGGAGGAGTTCTTGTAATGGCTTCTCCTTCTTTTCTATTTAAATATCAATATACGATTATAAGAAGGCAAAGGAAAGGAGGAATATAAGTTGATAGATTCTTTGATAGCATGGTTAGGCAGTATAGATTGGAACGCTTTAACAGAAACAGCGATTGAACATGTTTATATTCTATATCTATTGCCATTTCCGATTATTTTGATTGGAACATACTATTTCTTTAAATCCGTTTCACTTCCATCGTTCTGGTTGCGTGGATTATCAGCTATCCTGGTTACACTATGTTTTGGGTTCTACCACAAAAAACATATAACGGATGTACCAAAAGGAGAAATAGATTTTGGATTAATCGAAGCTGTTGCATATGAATATATGATTGGTTCAGCGATTGCTTTGTTGGCTATTTTCATTTTTATGGTACGTTCCATCGTATCCAGCATAAAAGGAAGAGCGAAGAAGAAAGCGGTACAAGCAACCCATTAAAAAATAATAAAAGCTCATAAGAAAACCACAAAGGAAAATCCCTTGTGGTTTTTTTGTTAAAATCTGTTTTGGTATGGTGTCGAGGAAAACTCTACAACTATCGTTACAATACTTGAAGGAGTATTCATCGTATTCATTTTGAATGGCAGGAAAGCATTTACTCTCGCCAATTGCTCATTATTGCTATCTAACACAACTAAGTCTTCTCCACTTGGACAGTCTACACGAAATCCACGAACTTCCATTTCATGGACAAATTGTTTTTCTAACATATTTAAGTCCCACCTTATCATGTATAGTTTAAGTCATTATTTACTTTTATGTTCTTTAATAATGACTTTACCTGATTTGATACCAGTATTGCTTTTTTCTATAAATTCATAGGTTTCTTCCGTATCTTCTTCTGTCATGTCTTTGGTTAAATACCAAAGGGAACTATCCTTCCATGTTACATTTACCAGTTTTTTATTATCAGGTAAATCAACTGTTACTGTTCCACCAAATGATTTTGCCCCAAGATTACAACCGCTCAACAACAAAATAGATACCAATAAAATTCCTACTAATCCTTTTTTCATGTCTGTTTTCTCCCTTATGCCATTTTTTTAATTTCAAATGAAAGTACCTGGTCTTCGTAATAAATGAAACTATCCACGATTTCATATCCTTCTTTTTTCAAGAGAAGAGAACAAGCCTCTTTTAACTCCAAATAAAGAACAGCGACATTTCCATCCACAATGGATTCAATTCCGCTCTCATTACCAAGAAAGAAATTCGCACCAGTCATAGATTCGTCTTTTTGAGTATGATGGATTCCCATTAATACGAGTTCCTTTACACTATATCTCTTCAGAAGTTCTTTTTGTGCAAAAGCATCGATATATCCAATGTAATCTTCTTCTTCCTCCACAATTTTTCCGAATTTCTCCTCAAAGACACTACCCAATTCAATGATGGTCTGCATTAATTCTTTGGAATCGTCAAATTCAATCATTCCCTCCGTAAATAAACTACCAGCCATCATTCCAAGGTTTGCAATGTTTTCTGCCACTTTCATGTCGTTCATAAATAAACCTCCTGCACTATGTAATAGTAAAATCACCTGTTTTGTTTGAAACATCTTATTATACGTAGGATGTTCTTGTTTAATAAAGCCACTATGTCTATTAATGCAAATGAGAGTTTACAAATCTTTATAAAAGGGAATCCTTTCAAAAACTTATATTTTTATTGTAGTTTGGAAACAATCGCAATTAAGAAGTAAATTATTATTGTATATTGTCGATATTTTATAAGTAGTGTAAATTAGTCAAAAGAACAACACGATATACTTGTTAAGAGGTGTGTAAAATTGGAGAATCCAACTTCGGAATTAAAATTGTATAAAGATATTCTAAAGGCTTTAGATAATGAAGAGTTTCAACTGCACTATCAACCAAAAGTAAATTTGGTTTCAGGAAGAATAATGGGGGTAGAAGCTCTTATAAGATGGAATAAACCAGAGGCAGGATGGATTTCACCATTAGAATTTATTCCTTATGCAGAAAAATCAGGGATTATTGTATCTATTGGAGAATGGGTATTGAGAACAGCCTGTAAACAAATCAAGGTATGGCAATCCAATGGTCTTCCCAATTTTCCTGTAGCAGTAAATTTATCGGTACGACAATTGTATCAACCTAATTTGGTTAAAGTCATTGAGGGGATTTTGCTCGAAACAAACCTTTCTGCAGAATGCTTAGAGCTTGAAATAACAGAGAGCATGATAGCGGATACCGATTATGTATTACCCATTATAAAAGAATTAAAGAATAAGGGCATCAAGTTTCACTTAGATGATTTCGGAACAGGATATAGTTCTTTGCGTCATTTAAAAGAATTCCCAATTGATATGATTAAAATAGACCAATCCTTTATACGGAATTGTACAGGAGATATAAAGGATGCAACCATAGTTAAAACCATTATCGGTATGGCTCAACAATTAAAGATGAAAGTGATTGCTGAAGGAGTAGAGACAAAAGAACAACTCATTTTTCTTCAAGAGAATCTTTGCAATCAAGTTCAAGGATATCTTTTTAGCAAACCGATTAGGGCAGAGGTATTTGAACAAGACTTCTATGATATTGAGAAGATTATGAAAGCAGTAGGAATTCCTCAAGAGCTAAGTAGAGAAAAGTGGTTAGAGAGAGAATTAGAAAATACTCGACAAGAACTGCTTGATACCATTAGACAGCAACAAGGGATGATTTTTAAATACATTAAAAAAGATGGCAAATATATTCATACCCTATGTAATGGAGAATTATTGTATCGAATGGGACTTACTCCTGAATCTGTTATTGGAAAAGAACTCTTCGATTTTCTCCCCTATGAAGAGGCGTTGAATAAATTCTACCATTATGATAGAGCATGGAATGGAGAAAAATATGTAACGTATGAAGGAATTATAAATGGTATTTTTTATCTTGCAAAGTTACGTTATATAAAAAGAGGTGGAGAGATTGTAGAAGTCATTGGTTCGGCAGTTGATATTACCGATAGGAAAAAGATAGAAGAGGAAGTTAGAGAAAGTGAGAATCAACACCGATTAATGGTTGAATTGTCACCAGAAGCCACCATAGTCCATCGTAAGGGTATTATTAAATATGCTAATCCTGCTTCTGTTGAGCTTTTGGGTGCATCATCCATTGAAGATTTGATAGGGAAGCCTATCCTTGATTTTTCTACACCTGAATATATTGAATTGGTTGAAGAACGAATTCGTAAGTTAGATGAACCAGGTTTAAAGATTGTACCAACAGAAGAAAAAGTCATACGAATGGATGGAAAAGTGATTGATGTAGAAGTAACAGGCATTTCCATGAATTATAATGGAAAACCTTCATATTTAATGATAATCCATGATTTAACCAAAAGCAAACAAGCACAAAAAGCTCTTCAAGAAAGCGAAGAAAGATATAGATTAATAGCAGAAAACATGTCAGACCTTGTGTGCTTAATTGATAAGGATGGTATTTTCAAGTATGCTTCTCCATCACATGTGTCGATATTAGGTTATCCGTCTACAGCCTATGAAGGGAATAGTGTTGCAAAATGGGTTTATAAAGAAGATATATTTATGGTTAAGAAGATAATGGAAGATATGAAACTCACGAAAAGAGAAAAAATATTTGAATTTAGTTTTAAAGACATAAATAATGAATGGGTTTGGTTAGAAGCAAAAGCTACACCCATATTTGATGAAAAAGAAAAATTTGTTCATTATCTATTTATATCAAGAGAAATTACAGAAAGAAAAATGTATGAACAAAAATTAACTTATTTAGCCTATCATGATACATTAACTGGTGTCCCAAACAGAAGATTATTCAATGAGATTTTGGAACAAAAAATACATGAAGCGGAATCTCATGACAGGATATTGGCGATATTTTTTATGGATTTGGATAATTTTAAAAAAATAAATGACAGTTATGGTCACGATATTGGAGACAAGCTCTTAAAAGAGTTTGCGAATAGAATTAAAAACTGTATTCGTGAAGATGATATTCTTTCACGACAGGGCGGTGATGAATTTGTTGTCCTTCTGCCTAATCTTCATAGTCAAGAAGATGCTATAAATATTGCTAATCGTATTTTAGAATGTTTCCAAACACCTTTTCATGTTGAAGACTATGTTTTTCCTGTCACTTCAAGTATTGGAATATCCTTTTACCCTATCAACGGAACAACCAGACGTGCTTTAATAAAAAGTGCAGACATAGCCTTATATCAAGCAAAAGAAAATGGTCGTAACAATTATAAAATTTTTGGGGAAGAATAAAAATGGTTAAATGAGTTTCCATAAAGACATGGGAACTCTTTTTTTATATAAAAACGATTCAAGCTTGACTTCTGACATACTTAGTATTACAATGATAATATCTAAAGGATAATATGTATATAATAAAACAATCAGATAGATAAATATAGAAACCAATAAAGAAAGTAGGGAGCAAAAGTGGAACGAATTAAAATGGTAAACGGTCAAGCTGAATTAATAAATGAAAAAGGTATGACAGAAGTAGAGTTTATCGAATGGTACAAAAAAGAAGAAAAAGACAAGTATGAAAAGCCATCTGTTACAACCGATATGTTGATTTTTACCGTAGCAGATAAACAAGCAAAAAAGAACAACCGCAAATTACCTGAAAAGGAACTAAAGGTTCTCTTGATTAAGAGGAAAGACCATCCGTTTATCGGGAAATGGGCGATACCTGGTGGATTCATGAATATGAAAGAGGATTTGGAAGTTACTGCTGAACGTGAGCTAAAAGAAGAAACCAATGTAGAGAATATCTATATGGAGCAACTTTATACATGGGGAGACGTAAATCGTGACCCACGAATGAGAGTTGTAAGCACTTCTTATATGGCATTAGTAGATAGCTCCAAGCTCAATGTAAAAGCAGGAGACGATGCAGAAGAAGCTAAATGGTTCTCTATTAAAAGAAATGTATTGGATGTAACAAGAGAGCAAGTTGACGGAAAAGTGAAAATCTCTAAAAAGATTGATATTCAACTGGTGAGTGATGACGGTGAAGACCGTATTATCTATACATTGCTCGAAGAAACCATTATGGATAGAGCTATTTCTAAAACGGAAACGAAGGTTATCCATTCGGTCATTAACACTGATAATTTGGCATTTGACCATATTAAAATTATCAATTACGGATTGGACAGATTGCAGAATAAATTGGAATACACTCCGATTGCTTTTCACTTAATGCCTGAATATTTTACTTTAACAGAACTTCAAATGGTTTATGAAACGATTCTTGGTCGTGAATTGTTAAAAGCAAATTTCAGAAGAAAAATTCTTCCAATGGTTATTGAAACAGATAAAGTTAAGGGAGATTCAGCCTACCGACCTTCCAAATTATTTACGTTCAATCCAGAATGGGTGTTAAGCTCCTTTTAAGAAAGGCTGTGAGACAAATGAGTAAAAAAAATACAGGGGTATCTATTTTAGATACTCCTTATGCCAAAGAATTTATTAAAAAGTTGGAGAACCGAAACAAGAATGAAGGAAACATACTTGACATGTTTACCTCAATGGAAGATATAGACATCTTTTTGGAATGGATAAAGCCAACTGTCACTCCTGAAATATTGGAAACAATGAAGTTTATGTTAGGAGTTGCTGACCAAGAAGGAGAATCAGTAGAGGTTGAAGGTATCGGATTAATCGACCTATCTATTGCCCCTTTCATTCAAAAATTAAATAAAGAAGGATACGAAACATTAGCATCTTGTTCAGGATTAATGAAGGAACACCCAAAAACAAAAAGTGACAGACTTTCTGGATATCTTTCCTTTTTGAATAATGGTGGAGAACATCTTTCTTTGATAAAAAAGATTTGTGATGAATTGGAACTACCTTGTCAGGAAAGTCAGGCTTACTTCAAACCTTCTTTAACTGTTCGTTTCAGAGGGGAGACGGATGCTGAAATAGAGGAGAAGTGGAAATCGTTTCAATCAAAATTATTAGGATAAGAAGGGAGGGTGTTAAGCCTTGAAGACAACTTTAATCTTTGACGAAAGCATAGATAAACGAACCGTAATCATTCGTCACAATAAAGATGTAAAGATTACCAGGGAAGTCCGTAAAGACCATATTGAATGGACAGACGGTGAAGGAAATCTCCTTGAAAATCGAAACTATATTGTCATTCGTTATCCAAAGTCCAAAAAGGTTGATTTAAGCAAATGGAAATGGTCAAACGATGATAGATTCTCTATCGGATTTGTTATGAATGAATTAGAAAATGAAATGGAACTCCTTTTTTATGACCGAGTAACATTCGGTTGGAGACTTTATGAATTAGAGCAAACAGGTCTATTTAAAGTCCAACAACGGATTATTCCTGAATGGAAGGAATATGGAGACTTATTTCCATTCTTTATCAATGCAAGAGGATTTAGAGAATGGACATTTAATATCATTTTTGGTCTGATACAACTTCCTTTTTGGCTGTATAGAGAAAGGCAAAACAAAAGGAAAGAGGTCAGTGAAATATGAGTAATGAACCAGTAAAAACAGAAGATATTCCTCAATTAGTAGCAGACTTACTATTTGCCTATGTCAACAAGGATGAAGATTTTCCACATCCATTTGAAACAGAGGCAGTAGAAAAAGCAGTGTCTTATCTGCAGATGGAATACAAAGGAACAATGTACAATCAAGAATTTTTTAATCGTTGCAAAGAATTATCAAAACCCAAATATAAAGAATGAGGAGGAATTAAATTATGAGTATTGTAGAAAACAAACGTAAATTTTTAAAAGAGGGAACAAAAACATTGGATAAAATCGTGGATTCTTTAGAAAATCTGCCTGTATTGAAAGTAGAGGATTTAAGTAAAGAGGATACTGCAGTTATTGTTATTGATATGATTAATGGATTTGCAAAAGAAGGAGCATTAGCTTCTAATCGTGTGGAAGGAATTATTCCTTATCTGGTTGAGAAACTATCTCTATTTGAGGGATATAACAAAGTGTTCTTTGCGGATGAACACAATGAAAAATCTATTGAGTTCGGAAATTATCCTGCTCACTGCTTGAAAGGAAGTAAAGAAAGTGAAGTCATTGAAGAGCTTCAACCTTTTGTAAAAGATTTGGGAGAAGTTATTCCGAAAAACTCTACTAATGGATTTGTAACAAAAGGGTTTGCAGAGTGGTTAGGAAAACATCCAAAAATAAGAAACTTTGTTATCTTCGGTGATTGTACTGACTTATGTGTACTTCAATTCTCTCTTACTCTGAAAGCCTATTTAAATGAATGGGATACCATTGGTCATGTGATTGTGCCTGTAAAGGGAGTAGAAACTTTCCATTTGGATGCAACAAACCATCATGCCGAACTAATGAATGTCTTTGCCTTTTACAACATGAGAGCAAACGGAATTGATTTGGCAGGAGATATTCGATAAATAACACCTTTCCCTTAAAGCCTTGATTTATTTCAAGGCTTTTTTGTTATTTTCTTTACAATTCATGTATGAAAAGATAATATAAAGGAAACAATGCACCCATATAGGTGCATAAAATCGAAATGAGGGATACATATGGAAAATTTAATCGTGCAAAGAAAAGGAAGAGGAGATTTAGCTCCAAAAGACCCGAAAGAAGGTTGGGTAGACTGTACTTTAGACTTTATATTACAACAATGCGAAGTGACAAGAGATGTGATTCAAATGACAAAGGATAAAGACCACCCGATTGAAATGTTTGAAGAAGAAGCAGTTATCGAGCAGTTAAAAGAAGGAAGAATTATTTATACACCTATGCTATTATTTCGGGCAATTGTCGGAGAAAATACATGCCCTTTATGCGGTGCAACATATCAGGGAATGGGTTCATTAAGCAGGAAAGATAATGAAACAGAAATTTGTAGTGATTGCGGAACAAGAGAAGCAATGGAGGATTTTCTTCCAGCAAAAAAGTAAAAATCAAGTTATTTGATACCCATTTTGCTTGGATATATCAATCCCTTTTAAATCGGTTTGATGAAGTAAGTGGATACGTCAATCGAACGGAATGGATTAAAGAAAAAGTTGAGGAAGAGTTTGGATTAACATTGAAAGAAAAAGCAGATTTGCTGGTATTAGATGACTTGGTTAAAGAAAAATACTATATAGATAAAACGGATTGGTTACGTGAAAAAATGAGACAAGAAATAATGGAGTAGTGAAAAGGTAAGTATCATAAAATTATCAAAGCGATAAGAAAAGAGTGATAAAATGAAATTTGATTTAACTAAAATTGATTTTAGTAAGGAAATTACAGACCAGTTAAAAGAACAATATCATGAAATGGTTCGATATATGGTAGATACAAATGAATCCGATAATAATAACAATGGATACGTAACCTTATTTCATGGAACAAATCTAAAACGATTAAATACAATTCTTTTATCAGGTTTAGTTCCAAGCCATATTACAGGTATCAATAATTTTGAAGGAGAATTAAAATCAAATGAGCACTTGGTTTATTTAACAAGAAAGTGGCATTACTGGTATGCCTTTCAAACTTATATGAATTACCGAATGGAAGAAACAGAAGATAATCGAGATATATACAATATTCCTTGCTATGTAGAAGTGAGAGTTCCAGAAAATAAATTGATAATTGATGAAGATTTTTTTCATTCTACCTATATAAAAAATCGTATTAAAACAGCCATAAAAAAACACAAAACGGAATTAGAAGTTTCATATGAAGAATGTCTAAATCAATATGCAACAGTAGCTTATATGGGAAAAATTGAGCGGAAGGATATTGTATCTTTCACGTTGTTAGTGAATATAAATCTATTTAGAAAGAATTTTATTGAGGAAAAAAGTCTATACATGCGTGATTTGGAGAAATGGTCACAAGGAAAAGGAAAAGGGAAGTTGTCTTTAGAAGATTTGTTTAGGTTGGAAGATGACCCTGCCAATCTGACATTTATGATGAAAGATATTCCTAAAGACAATATTATTACTGAATTTGTAAGAAAAGACTATGATAGTGAACGACAATTTGCAATTCGGTTAGGTACTGTAACAAATCCAGAAGCTATTCCTTTTAGAGATTAAAATAAACCATATAGAAAAAGCCTTGGAAGTTATCCAGGGCTTTTTTCTTAATGGTGTAGAAAAGAAAAAGTATTGCAAGTGAGAAAATGTATTTTTACAATAGCTTTTAGTCGATATTATTGATATAATTGACTAAAGTACATAAATGAAAGGGTTATGATAAAAATGCAAGTAAAAATTACAGATGATTATGTAGAGTTCACAAAGAAGTTTTATCAACTATCAGGGATTAACCTTGAATTATATAAAAGACCACAAATGGAGAGAAGATTAACAGCATTAAGAGTCCAGCATGGTCATAAGAATTTCCTTTCTTATTTCAAGGAGCTTGAAAAAAGTCCAGTAATGATAGAAGAGTTCTTGAACAAAATGACGATAAATGTAACGGAGTTTTTTAGAAACCAAGAGCGTTGGGATGCTCTTCAACCTGTATTGAAGGATTTAGAAAAGACATCTTCTTCTTTGAAGGTGTGGAGTTCTGCTTGTTCTACTGGTCAAGAACCTTATACATTGTCCATGCTGTTGCAGGAAACGGTTAAAAAGCCATTTTCTATTTTAGCAACTGATATTGATAAAACAGTGTTGGAATTTGCTAAGAAAGGAATCTATTCGCCTGTTCATGTAAAATCTGTTCCTGAAAATTATAAGGGAAAACATTTCAAACAAGGGAACAATTCATGGGAAATTGATGCGAAAACAAGAAAACCAATTACATTCAAACAGCACAATTTATTGGAAGACCCTTATCCAAATGGGTATGACTTGATTGTTTGCCGAAATGTTATGATTTACTTTACAGAAGAAGCAAAAAAACATATCTTTGAGGCGTTTGCGAAGGCTTTGCGACCTGGTGGAATCTTATTTGTAGGTGCAACAGAACAAATTCAAGATGCGAAGAAATACGGTTTAGATGTAGTAAAAAGCTTTATTTATCGAAAGGTATAAAGTAAAAGAAGAATAGAAGTCATAAAAAAGAGAGGGACTATTTAGCCCTCTCCTTTTTATTTATACGATTTCACCTTCATATGGAATCTCAGGGAAATTAACAAAGTCGTATTTCTTTACATCTTCCATATTTTTTAGATAAGCAGTCAATGAATCGCTAATCATTAGATTGACCAATCCATCTGTTTCATGATAAATGATAATTGGTTTTTCTTTGCCGAATTTACCATAAGTGTAACCAATTTCCCACATTGTACCTGAATCTTCTTCATCATACACTGCGAAGATAAAATCACACCAATCCACATGGTCAACATCACTTTTGAATGTCGCTTTACGCCATTCATTTGACATGTATTCATATTGAGGGTGTTGGTGCTCTCTTGGACTAAATACATCAAATCCTAAACCACGTAGAACCTCTTCTGCTTCCTTTACACGTCTTTCTTGATTAGGGTTAAACCATCCACTTGCTAAATAAACTTTTTTCATTTTTGTTATCCTCCTAAGATGTAATATAAACTATATTTCCTATTTGTTTATAGTCATAAGAACTATTATAATTGATTATATGCAATAAATAAAGAGGTAAAAGGGATTGAGCAGGGGGTACGACATATATCTGAAAAAAGATGGAATAAACCGCTTGACAAAACACTAACATAGTATTAAAATGATAATATCAAATAGATAATATCTATAAGATAATAACTTTAAATCAAAAGCATATAATAAAGAAACAATCTAACAACTATTTTTTTGCAAACACTTATTATCAAAACGATAATAAGTAAAAACAAAACATTCGAGGAGGAAATATAAAATGAGCAAATTTAACGGAAAGAGATTACCAATTGAAACATTCAAAATGACAGAGGAAGTAGTAAATAAACTAAGAAAAGGCTGGTATGCAGACGAATATTTCAATAATACTATTCACGTATTAACGGAGCTTTCTAAAGCTGGATATGAGTTCGGAGATAAAGAAAATGACTTGAACGGAAGAATTTCTGTAACAGAAGTTCGCAACGGTGACATTTATGTAGAAATGCAATTCTTCACACGTAGAAAACCATTCTCTATCATTGCAGGAGTAGACGAAGCCCTTGCAATCCTGCAAGTAGGAACAGGCTATTTTGATGATAACGGTGAGTTTGTTAATACATTTGACCACTTAGAAGTCGAGGCGGTTGAAGACGGTGACATGGTTCGTTTTGACGGAGACGCTTTAAATGTAAAACCTGTTATTAAAGTAAGAGGTCGTTATCGTGATTTTGGACATTTAGAAACAGCTATGCTTGGTGTACTATCTGTTCCAACAAGAGTAGCAACAAATGTCTACAATGTATTGGTTGCAACAAAAGGAAAACAAGTTCTTTTCTTCCCTGCACGATTCAATCACTACAAAATGCAAGGCTTAGACGGATACGCATACTGGATTGCCATTCAACGCTATGAACTGGATTATGACAAGCATCACCAGGCTTCTATCTCTACAAATGAACAAGGTGACTGGTGGGGAGGAAAAGCTGGTGGCACAATCTCACACGCTACCATTGCTACGTTCCTTGGTAATACCGCAGAAGCTATGATGCAATTCTCTAAGCATATATCTGTTGAAACACCACGTATTGCATTGGTAGACTTCCATAATGATTGTGTTACAGAAACATTAGAAGTTATTCGTCAAATGTGGAACGAATATTGGAAGCTAATGAAAGAAGGAAACAAAGAGGAAGCACTTAAATACAAACTATTTGGAGTACGCCCTGATACTGGTGGAAACATGAGAGATAAATCTATCGAACCAATCTTTAATAAAGAAATGGATAATGGTGTAAATCCACGTTTGGTTCATATCCTTCGTACAAAAATGAATGAGTTCTGGCCTGAATTAGTAAAAGACTACAGCTACAGTGACCTTCATAATGCAAGAGATTTAGCGAAAGCGTATTGTGAAGAAATTAAAATTGTCGTAACTGGTGGCTTTAACGCTGAAAAAATCAGACGTTTTGAAGAAGTTCATGCAGAAGTAGATATTTACGGTGTGGGTTCAAGCCTACTTGAAAATAGCTCTGCAACTGGAACAAACAATGATTTTACAGCAGACATTGTGCAAGTAAAAATCAATGAAAACTACGAACCATTAGCAAAAGTAGGTCGTGGGGTTGCACACAATCCAGACTTAAAACCTTTTACAATTTAATCAGAAGAAAGGTGATAGATGTGAAAGCAGAAAAACGTACCGTTTTTACAACCGAAGACGGAAAGACGTTCTTTGATAAACAAGAAGCCGAAAAACATGAAGAACAATTGAAAAACCAAAAAGCCTATAGAGTACGTTATTGTCCTGATTTGAACGAAACAGGAATGTTACAAAAAACAGGATATATCATCTGCCATGCAAGATGGGGAAATGAGCTATGGGTAGAAGATTGGCTTTATAAAAAGTTCGGAAATCGAATTGACTTTGTTCAAGGAGTATCGCCTACTGAGAAGTGGCGTTTTGAACAAATTGAAACTGATAAAGTGGAAGCAGATAAAATCTTAGCAACCCTTCATCATTAAGAGCGGAACTATTAAGGAGAGGGGGTATCCCTTCTCCTAAAATTAAAGGAGGTATAAATTTATGCGAAAATATTTGAAATCTTATACAGCAATTACAAGCGGAACAATGGCAGGAAGGGATGACGGTTATCCTTATACAGCTTATCAAGTCTACAATGATATTGAAGAGGTTGCGAAATTTCATGGAACAAGACGTGATGAACAATATTTTGAAATCCATGCAGTGAATGAAGAAGAGTTCCAAAAAGAAATTCAGTTAGCCAAAGAACGAATTGAAGCAAAGAAACAAGAAGAAGAACGTGCAAAAAAACAAAAACAATTAGAAAAGCTAAAAGCAGAGCTTGGAGAAGAGTAATATGAATAAACCGATTGTTGTATTTGGGGGTTCTTTTAATCCCCCAACCAATGCTCACTTTGGATTAGCTGAACAGATTATTAATGATTATGAAGTGGATACATTTCTCTTCATGCCAGTGGGAGACCATTATCTCAAAGAAGGGCTTCTTCCAGCTTCTATTCGTGTGGATATGCTACGTGAAGCCTGTAAGGAGAATAAAGCCTTCAAGGTTTCTACAATTGAGGTGGAAAGTTCAAGTCAATTGCCAACGATTGAAACTTTAGAACTTCTTCAGAAGCAATATCCGAATCAACCAATTTGGTTTGTATTAGGGACAGATAATCTAAGAGATTTACCTAATTGGGACAGATACCAGGATATTTTAACTCACTTTCATGTATTGGTCTTAGAAAGAGGAGACGATAAAACCTCTGATATTTTTACTGAAGTAGAAGGTCTAAAAGGTTTGGATTCAAACATTATTGCAATGAATGAAGAAGTAAGAACCACTTGTAGTTCAACGATTGTAAGAAACCGACTAAGAGAAGGTAAAAGAGTGCAATATCTAATTCCAGAAGCGGTTCATGACTATATTCAAAAACATCATTTATATAAATAAGGGGATAAAAAGCCATGACAAATGAGGAAAAAGCATTATTAGAGAAAATAGCCAAGCAAAATGAAGAGATTTTAAAAAATCAACGCAAAGCAGAAAATCAACGAAAAGAAGAAACCTATGAAGACCCTTATTGGACTAATTACAACAAACAACGTGCGGAAAGAGGGATTCTATCATAAGAAAGGAGGCAAAGGATTGATTAAAGTAGTAGAGGGAGATTTGCTCCATCAAGAAGTAGAAGTCATTGTTAATGCGTGGAATCGAAACTTTATTCCTTATTGGATGTTGCTCCCTCATGGAGTATCAAGAGCCATTAAACAGAAGGCTGGAACAAAACCTTTTAAAGAGGTTCAAAAACATGGGTTTTTAGGTCTTGGAGAAGCTATCTTAACATCTGCAGGGAAGTTATCTTATAAAGGAATTATTCATGTGGCAGGAATAGGTGTATTCTGGAATTCTTCTGAAAAAGCCATTCGATTATCTGTTCAAAATGCTATGAAGATTGTAAATGAACAAGGTTTTACATCAGTGGCATTTCCTTTAATCGGGTGTGGAGCAGGGAAATTTGAAGAGGATAGAGCTATTGCCATTATGAAAGAGGAGTTGAATAAAATCTCCTTTCAGGCAGAAGTAGTTTTAGTAAAATACAGCAACCAATAGATATTGTTATCAAACGATATTCAACCAAAAGAAGGAGGTACAAAATGATTACACATGATAATGTAAAAGTAGAAGCAGAGAAAAGAATTGAATGGATAAAAGAGGTATTGGTTCAATCAGGAGCAAAGGGAATTATCTTTGGAAGTAGCGGTGGAAAAGATTCTGCAGTAGTAGGTGCTTTGGTTAAGAAAGCAACACCTCATGTATTGGCAGTAATTCTTCCTTGTGGGAACATTGACAAAGATGAAGAACACGCTTGGGTATTGGGTAAAGAGTTGAATATTGAAACGATTAAAGTTGATATTAAAGAGCCATTTGACGTTTTATCTCAAACTATCAATCAAGTTATGACTGGAACTCCATTAGAAGGGCTTTCTTTAAGCAATATCAAGCCAAGACTAAGAATGACAACCTTATATGCGATTGCTCAACAAAAGGGTTATTTGGTAGCTGGTACTGGAAACCGTTCTGAAAGCACAATGGGCTATTTTACAAAATGGGGCGATGGAGCACATGACTTTAATCCAATTGCTGATTTAACGGTTACAGAGGTTCGTATATTAGGAGATTACTTAGGCGTTCCTCATGACATTCTATATAAAGCTCCTTCTGCTGGTCTATGGGTAGGACAAACGGATGAAGAAGAAATGGGTGTAACGTATCAAGAAATTGACGAATATCTTCTAACAGGAGATACCAATGAACGAGCAAAAGGAATTATTTCCGAACACTATAAAAAAACAAAACACAAAAGACAAATGCCTCTTAAATATCAAGAGAAATAAAGAAAAAGGAGGGGAAAAGGAGATGAAGTCTATTCAAAATGGGATTATCTTAAAAGCAGTATTTTCATTTAAAGAAAAAGAAGAAGTTTGTGTCGCTTCAGTGGTAAAGGGTTCACAATTTCAATCAGGAGTAGGATATTTAGTCCTTTCTCCATTACCACCATTTTCACCTGTTTGTATAGATAGTTCATATGTAGAAATGAATAGTTCAATCGACTCCATTATGGAGTTAGAAGAATCTGTTTATCCTCTTTACAAAGGAGTATATCAAGGTGAAAGAAAAGAAAGTAACCCTTGGTCAGTCTTGTTACCGAATAGTGAAGTCTATGTGCTTTGTACGATTGAATCTTTTGTGTTTAAAAAGGACAAAGGCTATGTTGTAGTCGTGAAGAAAGAAGTAGATTCAGAGCATGTTGCTCTATTTCAAGGGACATTTTCCTACGAACCATTTATCGTGGATAGTGTAGAATTACAGTTTGAATTGGAATCATATATCCCAACTATCAAAGAAGAATTGAACACCTTTTAATAAATAGGTGTTCTTTTTGTTTTGTAAAAAATAATTTACATTTATGTAATTTTGTGTTATGATGATTGTATGAAATTTAGAGAAACGTACATAAATAATAACAATTGTTAATCAGAAAACTATTAAGGAGGAACAGACATATGAAAGCAGTTCGTCAATTTTTAAATGGGTTGAATAAAAATGAGAACAAAGAAGAGCGTCTGACTTATCAAATCATGGATTTACAATTAATTAAATACCGAGGCATTCAAACAGGAGATATTGTTGCAAACGATGAAATTAGTCAAGCGATTGATAAGACGATAGAAGGATTTATCTGGTTGTATGAACAAGGATATTCCCTTGAGAAAAACGTGACTTCTATTTTAAAAAATGAAGAAGAATCATTGTACTATACTGAAATCATGAACGCTTTTTCTGTCTTCAATGATTTTATGCGAACACACATGTCCTTAACTGAATAAGAAAATGAGACCAGAGATAAATCTGGTCTTTTTTATATTTTATTGTAGAGTGGATTTCGCAAATAGAGGTAATTTTGATACAATAATTTGGAATACAGGTTAAAAAGGAAAGGTTGTGTGTAATGTTTAACGAAAGAATGTCATTAAAGTTAAGATTAGAAGAATTGGATGCAAGAGAAATTCGTGTTGCAAAGGAATGTAGAGATGAAAGGGAATCCATTTATGAGAGACTTCGCAAATTAGATGAACAAGATACATTGTTTCCAACAACTTTTCCAGTTGATTCATCGGATAAAGAATCACAAGAAGTTATCCCTATTAATGAACTAACAAAAATAGTACAAGAAAAACAATCTGAAATAAAAAAAGAAATGACACAAGAAGCGGTACAAATATTTGAGAATGTAATAAGCAAAGAAGTCTTGCCTATGATTAATGGGTTAAAGGAATTGGTAACAAAAGAAAGGTCTGAAAAAGACCAGTTATTGAAGAGTTTAGAAGAATCGAAGAGTATGATTAAGCAATTTGAACAAATTTTTGGAAGCTATGCCGAATCTGAAAAGAAGAATGAAGTAAAAAATGAAGATACAGTAAGAAAAGGAAAGAAAAATGAAAAAATTGAGGTAAAGGGTAGAAATAAACGAGAGCGTGAAAAAGATATTGATTATACGCATTTGCATGAGGAAGCACTGTCCATATTGAAGCAACATACCGCTTCTGTTCAATCTTCCAAATTAAAAAAGGAAGTTGAAACTCGGACAGGGGTAAAGATTCAGAACATGACGACCTTTATGCAACGCCTTATGAAAAAGGATGAACGAATTGAAAAGCCTTATCGTGGAGAATATTTTTATCGAAGAGAAGGACATAAGGAAGCTGACTCCTTAGAAGAACAAGAGATTGCAGTAACAAAGGAAAAAGATATAAATGAGGTATCTAACTCCATTGAAGAGAATAACTCCATACAAGAAGAAACTTTACATAATATAGAAGAATAAAAGAAAAAGACCAGATGAAAAAATCATTTGGTCTTTTTTCTTTAGAACTTTATTAATTGAGCATTTGGAGCAAATGACGTTCAATCGGACAAGAAATATGGTTTGCAAGTAGGTAAAAGGTCGGATGGGGTTCGACAAATTTTCGCATTTAAAAACGTGAAAACTTGATATAGTAGAGAGGTAAAAGATTAAATAACATATTTCGACAAAAAGTTTAAAAGATTCTTCACTTATTATCTTGAATTAAAGAATATTATTTTGAGGATTTTATTATAATAGTGGAGAAGTTGATACATAGGGGCTTTTATCCTATGAAAATATAATTTTAAACAGTGAATGATATGAGATAGATAGTTTGCGAGTGTCATAAGATGTGACAGAAAAATGAAAACAGTAAACCAAAATTAGAAAGGGGAATAATAAAAATATGGCGAATCAGTCAAACAAGAAAAACAATAAGAAAAAAGTCCTAAATATTGCACTTATGTCAACAATGGTAGGACAAGCACTAACACCAGGATTAACGGTGTTTGCTTCTGAGGTTGAAACAACAGAGGACATTCGATTAACGGTTAGTCAACCAAAAGATGTAGACGTTGTATTAACAGTAGGAAACACATCAGTTGAGGCTTCAAATTTTGAAGCAGATTTAAAAGCAAAACTTCAAGAAAAGGGAGTAAATCCTAATATTGTTAGCATTTCAGCTATCAAAACAAATAACATGTCAGCACAAGATACATTCAATTGGCAAGTGTATGACCACTTGAATTATAGAGAGCCTTACGGAAGTGTTCACCGCAGTAAGCATATTGCAGTAAGTGGAAAGGATATTACGTTCTACGGTTATACAAAACCAGCTTATAAAGACTTTGTATTCATGCCTGACAATACGCCTTCTAAGAAAATCTTTACGTTTGATGTTCAAGAAACAAAAACAGACTGGCATACATTAGAAGGTGCTGGATTCTTATTTAATACGAAGATTGTAAATGGAAGAATGGATGGATATGTGGTTTTATTTGGACAAAGTAACATTTTCCTTTATGAAATTACAGGAGTAGATGCAAATACGTTCCATAATGAAGCATCAAGGGTATTGTCCAATGCTTCATATAGTAAGCGTATTGGAACATTTACTAAACCTAAGACAAGCAACCATACTCTACGAATTGAAGCGACACCTGAAAAAGTAGATATGTGGGATAACGGACAAAAAATCATTAACAACTTTACCTTACCAACAGTAAGAGGTAACGGTTTCGGACCTATGGCTTCTTACGGTTCACATGGTTGTTCTTCTTTATCTTATATCACATTCAAAAACTTGCTTATGCAAACAGTAGAAGTGAAAAACTTTAAAGATATTATCCGTCAACCATCTTGGAGAGACAATGCAGAACGCTTTGTAGTAAACCTTGATGACCAACGTGTAAGTGACTTTGACAATGCTTCTGCTTCTGGTGAGATTTTAACTCGTTTAATGAACGAAGAAATCAGCTATGTAGCAATGGGTACTGATACAAACAAGCAACAAGCATTAGACTTTATCCAACGCAATGATGGAAATGGAGCATTCGTAGATAACCGTAACTATGCGGATTCTATTGAAAAAGTAGCAAATTATGTAGTTCAAAAACTACAAGAAGATGTAAAACCTGTTACACCTGAAGACCCTTATGTAATTGCTGGTACACCATTAAACATTGATGTTGTTCCTGCTGAATTAAAAACAAATACGCAAACCGAAGCGTTCCCTGATGGTCGTTGGAAACTTGACCATGACGAAGATTATTTCAATAACAGTTTAGGACAAGCATCTTTCTCTGGACAATATCAATCAGACGTTCCAGAAATGTTAGATAAACCTGGTCGTTATGAATTATGGTTCGGAAATGGACACCCTACACCACAATATATTTATGCTCATAGAAAGCCTGTTGCGAACTTCTCTATGCAAATGTTTCGTAACACTGATAGCGTAACTGTAAAAGTTCAGGACTCTTCTTACGACCCTGACCTTGAATTTACAACTGATAAAGGTATTGCTGAAAAGAAATGGCGTTATAAAGAAACAATGGCAACAGAATGGATTGAGGCTGAATTACCAGAACAATTACCTCTTGGTAAAAACTATATTGTTCAATTAATGGTAAAAGACAATCAAGGAGCTTGGAGTACACCAGTTTCTACGTTCGTAACTACTGATTCTGCTGTTGTAAGTAAGCCTGTTGCAAACTTCTCTATTTCAACAAATGAAGTTTCAGCCCTAACACCATTAGATATTACTGATACGTCTTATGACCCTGCTGGTCGTGACATCAGTCAAAAAGAATGGACTGTTACTAAAAACGGTATCCCTGTTTACACAGGAGCTAATCCATTAACAAACTTTAGTTCTTATGGTTCTGGAAGTTATGTTCTTGCATTAAAAGTTAAAAACGATGCAGGGGTTTGGTCAGAGGCTTATTCAAGAGCAATCACTGTAACATCTGACGTAACTGCACCAGAAGCATCCGTAAACCCTGCAAGTGTGAATTGGCAAACAAAAGATATTAATATTCTTGTTCAATTCTCTGACCAAGGCGGTAGCGGATTTAACAACCAACGCTTTGCTATTTCTAACTCAAGTGCAATTCCTACTACTGGATGGAGTGCATGGGATACTAATATCCAACGTAATGTAAGCATTTCAGAAAACGGTAAATTCTATGTACACGTTCAAGCGAAAGATAACGCTGGAAACGTCATGAATCGTGTGTTGGGTCCTTACGAAATTGATAAAATTGTACCAAATGCTCCAATTATTATTGAAACAGAAGATGGTTTCACTGTAAACCTAAACAACAATGATAGTATTTCAGGCATTGATAAAACTCTTTATCAATTAGATGGTGGAGATTGGTTGGAAGCAGTAAGCAACAATGTTCCACTTCCTTACGGATACTATTTAGTAGGAGCTAAAGTCGTGAACAATGCTGGTACTGAAAGTCAAGTATCTACTCAAAATATCGTAGTAGGTAAAGCGTTCTTAGATGCTATTGCTAACCTTGACGAAATTGACGAAATGATGCCTGAATTAACTACTCAAGCGAAAATTGACGAAGCAAGAGCACTTGCTGAAAACACACAAGAGCTTATCAACACATTGAAAACTGGTGATGATAAAACAACTCTTCAACAACGCTTAAATGACGTTAAAAATGCGATTCAAGTAGCAGAAGATGTGATGAACGCTAAAAAAGCTCTTTCTGAATTAGACGTTATGGTTCAAGACCTAACAACACAAGAATTAATTGATGGAGCAAACAGCAAATATGCTAATGTAGAAACATTAATTAAAGCTCTTCCAGAAGGAGAAGCTAAAACTGAATTAAAACAAGGTTTAGCAAATGATAAAGAAGCAATCGAACTTGCTCAAGACGTATTCAACGCTACACAAGAAGTTGAAAAAGCAGAAGCATTAGCTGATGTTGATGCTCTATTGACACAAGAAGCAATTGATACTGCTAAAGAACAAGTTGGAGTAGCAAAAGAGTTAGTTGACGTTCTTCCAGAGGTAGATGCGAAAAACTCTTTAGATAGCCGATTAGACGCTGTAAACGAAACAATTGAATTAGCACAAGATATTTTAAATGCTAAAAATCAAGTTACAGCAATGGAAGAAGTAGTAAAAGGTGACTTAACTACTCAACCAGCTATTGACGATGCAAATGCTGAAATTGCAAAAGCTGAAGAATTAGTAGCAAAAGTTCCAGAAGGAGAACTACAAACTTCTCTTGAAGAAAAAATTGAAGGAGCAAAAGACGTAACAGACTTAGCTCAAAAAGTGTTAGATGCGAAAAACCAAACAACAGTGGCAGAAGAATCAGTAGTTGATTTAACTACACAAGACTTAATCGACCATGCACAATCTGAATTAGATGAAGCTACTGACCTTATTGGACTTCTTCCAGTAGGTGACGTAAAAACTGGTTTAGACCAACGTGCAACTGATGTTCAAGACACTATCCATGTTGGACAAGCAACACTTGACACAGTAACTGCTGAAGGCACATTGGCTTCTGCTGATACTGCTAAAGCTCAAGGCTCTATCAATATCGTGAAAGAGGGAGAAGTAAAATCTGACCTTCAAGAAAGAGTTGATACAGTTAATCACATTATTAATGCAACAAATGAAGTTTCTGGCTTAGAAGATATGTTATCTGCTTTACAACAAAAACTTCAGGACTCTGATTTCTCTGCTAAAAATACTGCTCAAATGACAAATTTAAGAGCAGAATTAGCAAAAGTTCAAGCAGAGTATGAAAAAGCATTAGCAAGTGTAAGCTCTACTCCTGTAACGGATGCAACTGCTGTTCATGAAAGAGCAAATGATTTACAAGCTCAATTAGCAGATGTAAATGGTTTCTTAGGTTCTATCCGCAATATCTTAGATGACGCTGAAAAGAACTACAGAGCAGGAAACGGAAATGCTGATTTCCGAGTAAAAGTTAGCAGAAATACAACTGTCAACTTAGCTGTAACTTATGCTCAACAAATTCAAAATGCACTTGGCGATTTACTGAACCTTCAATGGTTATCTTATAACAAAGATATTGCAACAGTAGACGACAACGGTACAATGAAAACTGTTGGCAACGGTGTTGCTAAAATTGCAGTTTACAGTGAAACTGGCGTTTACTACATGTACTTTGTTGTAAGCGGTAAGTAATCACAAAAAGAAGGACAATGGTGAAATATCCATTGTTCTTTTTTATTTGTATTTTGTAAAAAATAACTGACAAAAACGCATATCTGTGGTATAATAGAGTTATAATATTTGAATCGAACGTGTGCAAATATGGAACTTTGAACAGAATAGAATCAATGAGAGAAACGAAACGTGGAAGGCGGTTTTAACTATGAGTTTTTTTGATTTTGATATGAAAATGCGTGAAGAAAAGATAAAACAGAATGTTTTGGAAGCCTATAAAAATAATGAATACATTACAAAAACTGCTATTCCAACTTATCAGATTATGTTTCGTGAAGATACAGGATTCGGAATTTATATATGTGAAGATGAAAATGAAAAGCAGTTAAGCATTAAAGGTAAATTCATTTCTGAATTAGTAATTGGTCAAACCTACTCTGTTGAGGGATATGTGACAACCTATAAGGGAGAAAAACAGATTAATGTCAATAAAGTGCGTAATGTAAAACCTGTTAATAAAAAGGGTATTATCGCTTATCTCCAAACCTTAAAAGGTCTTAAATCAAAAGCGGAATTGATTTATGAAGAGTTTGGAGAAAAAAGTATTGATATTTTAATGGAAGACCCGATGCAAGTAGCTGATTCTATTAGCGGAATTGGGAAAAAGTCTGTTTTGAATTGGAAAGAACAGTTGGATAAAATGAAAGATTCCCAAGCAACGATTTCTGCTTTACTTGGATACGGATTATCCATGCCACAAGCAAAAAAATTATATGACCAATACAAGGATGATATTGTTGGGCGAATTGAAGAAAACCCTTATTTCTTAGCTTTAGAAGTAAGAGGTTATGGATTTGAAAAATGTGACCGTATTGCACGAAATATCGGACATAATCCTAAAAGTAAGTTCCGTTTACAAGAAGGAATCATTCATGTACTTCAAGAGTCCAGTAGTGAAGGTCACTGTTTCTTGCCATTAGCAGAATTAGTTGAGAAATCTATAAGTATGCTTAGTATCAAATTAAGTTATCAAGAAATGACGAAATTAGTTGCTGAAAATGCAGAAAAAGATTCTTTTGAATATGAAATCGGAGAAAACAAATATACGATTATCTACAACGACCTTCGCAGACAATTGGATTTTTATATGAGAGAAAAGAATCCGAAGAAAAAAGAAGCATTACGTTATATGGTTGTTCCGATTTCAGAAGATGAAATTGGCGACCAGTTACAAGAAATTGCGATTCAACGAAGAGTGGTCTATGAAGATAGCAAAATTTATTTGAGCTATTTATATGCTGATGAACAAAAAGTTGCAAATCGTGTCAAAGTATTAGCAGAAGAAACATCCTTCGCAAAACCAATCGAGTTAGAAAAGGAACTTGATTTGCACCTAAAAGCCAATAACATTTCTTTAGAGGAAATGCAACGAAAGGCAGTAACCGAATTTGCAGAGTATCGTGGTGGCTTCTATGTCCTAAACGGAAGTGCTGGTTGTGGGAAGACATTCACATTGAAGATTATCTTAAAAATCTTGGAAATGCAGTATCGTAAGAACGGAAAGTCTTTCAAGGTAAAGGTTTTTGCTCCGACAGGAAAAGCAAGTAAAGTGGCAACAAAGTCTACTGGCATTGAATGTGTAACCGTTCATAGAGGATTAGGTTACAATCCTCAAACTGGATTTGCTTTCAATGAAGAAGACCCATTAGAAGCAGATGTTATTGTAGTAGATGAAAGTTCAATGTTGGATATTACGTTGACGAAGCATTTATTAAAGGCGATTGCACAAGGAACAAAAATTATCTTCCTTGGAGATACGAAACAGCTTCCGTCAGTGGGTGCAGGAAATGTGCTTCTTGACTTGATTGAGAGTGGAATTGTAAAAGTTGTCACTTTAAATGTTGTTAAACGTCAAGGAAGCATGTCAGGAATTATCCGAAATGCCAACAAAATTATCAATGGTGAAATGATTGAGACGTGTGAAGATACAAAAGATGCGTATGTACTTCATAGACAAACACCAGAAGGAACTCAAAAAGCTATTTTACAATCTATTAAAAACATTTTGAAATTCCCTGGATACACATTTGAAGATGTTCAAGTGTTATGTCCTCAACGCACAGGTCTGATTGGAACATATATGTTAAATTACTTGATTCAGCAGGAATTTAATCAACAGGAAGACGGAATCAAAGTGTTGAACAAGAAATTCCAAATTACCATAGACCAGAAATCAGACATGATTCAGCTTTTCTTCCAAAAGGGAGACAAGGTTATTCATATCAAGAATAATTATGATATGGAATGGTATGAAAAAGGTCATTTCGATTATGTAAAAGACGAAAAGACCATTGGGATTACTAACGGTGAGTGTGGCGTAATTGAAGAAATTCTTACCTACAAGGATAAAAATGGAGACAATGTTACACGCATTATCGTTCGATACGAAGATAAATATGTGTTCTATGATGACGGTTTTGACGAGTTAGACCATGCGTATGCTCTCACAATTCATAAGTCGCAAGGTAGTCAATGGAAAGCAGTTATTCTTCCAATTATGAAGCAAAACTTTATGATGTTAGATAACAACCTTTTCTACACTGGTTATACAAGAGCAGAGCTTTTCAGTTGTGTCATTGGTCAACCAGAAGCGATTGCGTATGCCATTAAAACACAAAAATCGAGAGATAGATATACTCACTTAAATCACAAAATTAGAGAAGAGAATGTAGCGTAGTTATACGCTATTTTCTTTTCTTTACATAAAGAGGAGAAACAACATGTGTAAATACTGTGAAATAGAAGAATGTGAATATGAAGGAGAACTCATTCCTTTTGATAAAAAAGTCGATGGGACAAAACAGCATTATGAAGTGTCCATTCTGCAGGATATTGAATACGAACAAATGAGTTTGCGAATTGATGGGACTTTTAGTGATTTGCGAATTAAAATCAAGTTTTGCCCTATGTGTGGGAAAGAATTATTTTTTTAAGAAGGAAAGGAGAAAGGTTAAAATGAACACTATTCAAACAATTCAAGAAGAAAAATTGGTTCAATTAAATGAGCATGTGAAAAATATGCAACCAGGAGATACTATTTCCGTTTCTTATATTCAACGAAAAATCCGAGTGGGTTACGATATGGGGAAACGATTGCTACGAATCCTTGTCGAAGAGGGAAAAGTGGAAAGCTATCAGCAATGGGTAGGTACGTCTGTTAATGGAGTAAGAAAAGATGGACATGAAATAACTTTGTATCGTGTTTCCTAAATGATAAATAATTCAACTTCTATAAAATGAAAGACTGATAGATAAAAGGAGTGTGAAAAATTGTTTAAATTTCAAAGAATTATTTCTGCGGGATTAAAGTGGACAGATAATCTTTTTGTTGAAGAAGAATTTATAGGAACAATGGGCTTTGATGAAGAAGGGTTATGGATAAAGATTAAGAGAAATTTAACTTTACAAGAGATAAATCTTCTAATCGCACAAATGCTTATTAGCAATCCAGACTTAGTTACTGAAAAAATAGAGATGATGAAATATGAGTAATTAAGTAACGAGATAGTATCTGTTTATCCATTTTGCGATTGAAGGAGTAGGATTATGTCTTATACGATATATGAAGGCGATATGCAGGAAATCATTATGGAATCCGAAGGGATGGAAAAACACGCTTACGGAGAGCGTTATATTGCATGGGTTTCTTATTCAGTGAAAGTTGTAGGGGAAAACATATGGTTAGGTGTACTTAATACTGGTCACATTCTTCCAATAGAGATTAAAAAGAAACACCGTTTACAGAAAGTAGGACAATGCCAATTCCATTACGACTTATCCCAAGAGGTTAGCAGATACCGTAGAGGCGAAAAGGTAAATCCGAAACAAGTGAAAACGGTCATTGAAAATCGAAATCGAAACCTTTGGGAAAAAGAAGGAAGAATGGTTTAAGAGTTTCATAGAAAAGCAGAAATTAGGAAATTGAGGTAAAGAAAAATGAAGACATTTAGACGTAGAGCCTATGTGAAAGCAATAAAAACAGAAAAAAGACCTGCAGAATCAGGGGAAAAGATTGTTATTGTCAAGCCACATCATACAGAATCAGAAAACGGATATAAAATTGGTGACATTTTTACGGTTAGCGAAGACACTTTTTCTGAATCTATTCATACAACGGAAGGTTTAGCTTTATGGAACTTTGAATACAGGGTTATTGGTGAACGAAATAAAGATAATAGAATGAAGGTCTGTAAGAAATCAGGAAAACCTTTTAAGTCAGGGAAAAGAGTAAATACCGTAAAAAGTATTATAGACCACCCAAAAGTAAAAGGAGAAAAGGCATATACCTTTTATGAAGACGATTCTTTTGTGAGTGTTGTTATGTGCGAAATAAGCAAATAGATGGATAGAATCACACAGGGGAGAGAGTAATGTGAAAAGTATAAAAATGAATACCAAAAATAAGCAAAGGATACAAGCTATCCTTGAAAAAGGCGATATAGTAGGTGCGTTAGTCTTTACTGGACATAGAAGTGGTTTTTCAGGCAGGGTAAAGGTGACTGCGATACATCATTGGGGTGTATATGCTGTTCTAAGAGGGAAGGATTTAGACTATTATTGCAAAAATTATAAGCAAGAATATAAAGATAAAATTGGCAAAAGACAATTTAAGATAAAATGGTGTCACATTGACAATATAGAATTGCTTTGAGAAGAGAGGAAGAAGAAATATGAAGATGAAACTAACGATTGAATGTGATTGTGGAACAACTGATACGATTACATTGAAAAGAACGACAAATAGCCATGAAGATGGAAGGGTATATGAAGATTATTCTTCGATTTCAGATGGGTTGGAAGGTACTTTGAAGTTTTCAGGAAAAGTCTATCCAGAGGGAGTTTATGTGACATGTCTGGATTGTGGGAAACAACACGATTTAAGCACGTAACTTCCAAGAGTATTATGTGTCGCTATTCGTACCAAATTATTTAGAAATTGAACAACAATGTGCAGAAAGGAGGATATAGTTGAAGAATATGGATTTAGAAGTAAAGATATTAAGTGATTTTCATAAGGTAAAAAATACATTAAAAAGTATTTCTACTCAATACCAAGAAGATTTTTTGTTAGAAGATATTGTTTTCATAACCGTAGACGACAAAACTAAATTAAATGGAATTATCAAGTATATTGAAATTACAGATGAACAATTTGCATATCAGTGATACATTCGGAAACTCCTCTAAAGCAGTTGATTTATTAACTTCTTCACTTAAACCTCTCCAATGAAAATGACGAGCCAAAAATGACTCGTCATTTTTTATTTGCGATAGTGATAAAATACGACATCCACAGAAGAATTTTCAAAGATGGCTTCAATACCCTTTTGAATTTCTTCCCAATCTCCTCCTGCAAGTCCACAGCCAATATATGTTGGAATCGCAACTGAGAAATTCAGTTTTTTTGCTTTGTTTTTTATATCTTCTATCCCCTGGAATAAGGCTTCTTTTTTTGTGTAAACTGTTTTATCATTTCTATCCTGACGAATATCTACTTGACCAAAGACATTGGCAATGATTTTTCCATCATAGACATCGATGTAATTAACCAATCCTAATAACTTTTCGTCATCTTTCAAAGTTTTTAATTGTTTCTCTCGGAAGGAGCGGTATTCTTTCCTTACATTTGGATATCGTTGCATAATGGTTTTCGCTAATCCTGCTCCCATAAAGCCTCTGCAGTTTACTTGTTGAACAATAATATCTTTATCGGTTAAAGTAATGTCAGCTTCGATTATTTTAATCATTAATTTACTCCTTTACTAAATTAGTAGTTTATCTTTATTTCTCTTTTTTGATAAAAAAGGTTGAAACAGCGATAAAGAAAAATGAGATAAAACTCATAAGAGGAATCGTTAAGAATCCGAAATATTGCACTTGAATTTCAGTACAATCTCTTCCTACTGCACAAAATGGGCTTGGTGTAGAAAAGAATTGAATATATACATGATAGGAGGCAATGGCAAATCCCACTAATGATAGTAGCCGAATATGATACCTGATTTTATCATCCTTTAAAAATAAAGAAATAAATGCTAAAAAGCCAATCGGATACATACAGATTCGCTGATACCAGCACAAATCACATACGAACAATCCTTTGTATAAGCTAAAATATAAACTTCCAGCCATTGAGATTAAACCAAGTGCTGAAATAAATGTAAGAATCCTCTGGTTTCGTATAGACATATCATCTTCCTTTCAGATTACTAATGGATAGGAACATTATACAATTTTTGTTGACTATAATCAATGAAAGTAAATAAAAAGACAAGATGATAAACATCTTGCCTTTAGAATTTATAAAATTGTTGATAAATCAAGAGTAAACTCTTTGAAATGGAACGAACGCAATGTATCGTTGCAACCAAAAACGTCTATTTTATCTAAATGATTATCGACTTGTCCATAAACCTCAATCGTTTGATGGATTGGGTCAATAATCCAGTATTCCTTTACGCCATGCTGTTCGTAAAGGTTAAATTTTTGATTTCTGTCTTTTAAAGCGGTTGATGGAGATAAAACTTCTACAACTAAATCAGGAGCACCTTTACCGCCTTTTTTATCCAACTGATTAGGATGACAAATAACCGAAATATCAGGCTGAATAACCGTATCAGGATTATCATAATCATCTGATTCACTTAGTCGAATATCAAAAGGAGCGACAAACACTTGACATTTATCTTTTCCTAAAAAAGAACGTAAAGCAAAGTGGATTTCTCCTACAATATGTTGATGTTGTGTCGTAGGGGCTGGTGACATATTGTAAGGGACACCATGAATTAATTCCCATCTACCTTCCCAATGTTCATAATCATGATACCTGTATCCTTTATTTGATTCAGGGGTTTTCATTTTCATCGCCTCACTCATTTTCTCACCTTTTCCTTAGTTTATCATAGAATAAAAAACTTTAATAACCGCAAATTTCTACAGATATCTATGAGCACCGCTCACATAATACCATTCCCTATCTCTATCATCAGAAGAGAGTCGTTCTTTGGCACGTTCGATTTCCTTTTTCTTTTGTCGTTCTAATCGCTTTTCAGGTGGGTCAACTAAATCTGCATGATAATTACAGTAATGCGTTGTCACCCAATCTGGATGTGAAACTGTACCTTTTCTTCTAATCGTATATCGTGTTGCCTGACATACGATTCTTCCTTCTTCTTTACACTTATCACAGCCGACAAACGGTTTTTTAGTCCAACCAGTTAATTTTTGCATCCTATCAACCCACTTCTTTAGAATAGATAATTTCATTGTTTACTTCTTGAAAACGAACTAACTCTTTTGAAGCAAAGGTATGGTTAAATTGCTTTCCCTTATTGGCTTCTTCATAAAGACCAGTTAAGCAATGAATCAAGAAGTTGGTTACATATATCTCACCCACATAGGTAGCTGGAACAGGCTCTTGATAGCGAACTTCTTGAATCGTTGGAAAGTCTCCAATTCCAGAATGACTTAAATCAATTGTTGGAATCCTATCCGTTTTATAAATATGATAAGTGCCTTCTTCTAAAAACATATTAATTCCAAACAAACAGCCTTCAACCGTCTTAGCAAAACAAACTTCTTTGACTTTAACCGTTGGATTTAGGTCTTCTATAAAGACCCCATCCACCAGTTTAATTTGTTCATGTGACTGTTCAGGGATGAATACAGTTTCTTTCCCAACAGCTTCTTTTACTATTCGATAATAGATATTCTCCATATAATGAACCACCTTTTTTATTAATCTATTTCATGAGATTATCAACGGTCTCGACTGCCTCTTGAATAGCTTTGCTGACACGAAAGCCTTCTTCGACTTCTTTTCCTAATTCTTTATTCAGAGCTTCATACATTCTTGAATAAAATTCTTTTAGGAACAAGCCATCAAATAAACCATTTGCTCTTCCTTCAAATTCAATTTGTTTGAATCGTTTATCAAAATAGAAGGTAGCCATTTGTTTTGAAGTCTTGAAGTATATACGTGTTTTCGTTTCCTTTTTAATGCGATACCCTTTATCTGCTAACACCTTCTTAAATGCTTCCGTAGTAGCTTCATCTACTGATGTTGCATTTTTGGTACGTGGCTTTTTGGTAGATTTTAATTTCTCCATTAAATCTTCCATGTTGTCACATTGACCTTTAAAGGTTTCCCATTCGTTTGTATGAACGACAAAGTTTCCTTGCTCTTTTCGATAAGGCATAGGAATGACAACAAGTGAATAGGCTTCACCTTTTTGAATGTATTGACCACAAAGACGACAAGCATTTTTTGTGCCTTGTTTTTCCCAAATCTTTGCGTTTCCCATTACATAATCCATTTCCATTTTTTCAATCATATAAATCCCTCTTTCCATGTATTTAAGTAAACACCTGTTTTATGTTTCTCCTTTTATTATAAGCAGGAAGACCAAAATGATTTTGTTTTAAACCAAACACGATTCGTTTCTTCTTTTTTCTTTCTTCTACGTTGTTCATCTATTCCATTTTTATTTATCATTCAAAAATCCCATATGATATAACAACTGTTTATTATGTCAGAAAGGAGGAGCATGAATATGTTAGAAGTCGGAAAGCAAGCTGGTGGTGGATACAACTTTGGCATTACTAATCACAAAGAAAATGCGTTAGAAGAGATACCACTCAATACATCGTTAAACAAAAAAATAATGATAGAAAAGCAATTTACTTACAATGAGGAAAGTGGTTATGGTATTTACCAGGGAGAAGACGAAAATAGCCACATTATTAAAGTGTCAGGCGTTTTTCCAAGTGCATTGAATTTAGGAAGTACGTATGAAATGAAAGGAAAAGTGATTTCGTTTCGTGGAGAAAAGCAATTTTCTGTTGAAAGTGCAAAAGCCACAAGACCTGTTACAAAAAACGGAATTGTTGGTTATCTTCAGAACTTAGATGGATTATTTAAAAAAGCAGAATTTCTGTATGAACAATACGGAGATAAAGTCATTGACCTATTAGCAGAAGACCCTATGAAAATAGCGAAAGAAATAGATGGAATCGGAAAAACATCTGTTTTAAAATGGCAGGAACAAATTCAAAAAATGGAAGACAGTCAAGATTATTTCAATAAGCTATTAGAATATGGATTGAATTTACGACAAGCTAAAAAGCTATTTGAAAAGTACAAGCAGGGTGCAGTTGAAAAAATCCAAGATAATCCTTATTTGTTGGTTGAAGAGTTCCCTTCTTTTGGATTTGAAAAAGCAGATAGAATTGCAAAGCAAATGGGTTATGACCCAAAAGGAATGTTCAGAATACAAGAGGGGTTAAAGTATGTTCTAAAAGAAGCATCTTCTGAAGGTCATTGTTTTCTTCCTATGCAAGAGCTATTAGAAAGAACGATAGAAGTCTTGGTTATTCGTTTAACAGAAGAGGAAATGATTCAATTGCTGGAAGACTTTCATGGTCAACGTGTAGCCATTTATCAAGTAGGAGAACATCAATTCCCTCTTTCTTACGATTCCCTATCTAAACAATTCAAACAATATCGTTATGAAACAAACCGTTTTGAGCGTGAAAAGAAAAGAATGGTAGCGATTCGATTAACAAGAGATGAAATTTTGAAAGAACTGGAGTTTATGGAGCTAAATAATAAGCTCGTCATGGATAATTACAATATTTATTTACCAGAACTCTATGAGGCAGAGTTTAGAGTAGCGAATAAAGTCATCTCCTTATCTAAAAGTGCAAAGGAAGATTTTGCAGGAGCGGAAGAAGACTTGTCAAATCTCTTAATCCAAGAAAATATGGAATTAGAAGAAAAACAAAAAGAGGCAGTGTTAGAATTCACGAGAGGTCAAGGGGGCTTTTATATCTTGAACGGAAGTGCTGGTTGCGGAAAAACATTCACTCTCAATGTGATTCTTCGTGTCCTTGGGATGCAATTTCAAAAAATGAAGCGAATGATGGAAGTAAAAGTTCTTGCTCCGACAGGGAAAGCAAGTAAAGTAGCTGGTAAAGCGACAGGAAGACCTTGTATGACCATTCATAGAGGATTAAAGTATAAACCTGCGACTGGATTTGAACACAACGAAAACAACCCGATAGACGCTGATGTGATTGTGGTAGATGAAAGTTCTATGCTTGATATTTTGTTAGCGGATGGTCTATTAAGTGCCATTGCAGACGGTACAAAAGTCATTTTTCTTGGTGATACAAAACAACTTCCGTCAGTGGGTGCAGGAAATGTATTGCAAGACTTAATTGATAGCAACCTTGTTAAAATGGTGACGCTAAATGTTGTAAAAAGACAAGGAAAAGATTCAGGAATCATTCGTAATGCAAATCGCATTATCAATGGTGAAATGATTTCAAGCTGTAAAGATACCCAAGACGCTTATGTGCTTAGAAAAGAAACCATGTTAGAAGCTCAATTGGCGTTATTGAAGTCTATTCGTGAAGTTCAAAAGGTAAAACAATATGATGTGGAAGACATTCAAGTGTTATGCCCTCAAAAGAATAGTTTAGTAGGAACAAATGCTATGAATTATTTAATACAGCAAGAATTTAATCCTGGTAATGAGGACATGAAAATCCTAAACAAAAAGTTTATGGCATACAATCATGTTAGTGAAAAAGAAGAATTGGTTACTCTTTTCTTTAAAAGAGGAGATAAGGTTATTCATATGCGTAATAACTATGAAATGATTTGGTATATCAAAGGGAAATTCGGAAACTTTACTCAAGATTATGACATGGTAGGAATTACAAACGGTGAATCAGGTTTAATTGAAGATATTATCAAAGGAAAAGCCTCTGATAACTTCAAAACCCGAATGATTGTCCGTTATGAAGACCGCTACGCTTTTTATGACGACCAATTTGATGAATTAGAACACGCTTATGCGTTGACCATTCATAAATCGCAGGGAAGCCAGTGGAAAGCTGTTATCATTCCGATAATGATGCAAAACTATCATATGCTGGATAATAACCTTTTCTATACTGGTTATACGAGAGCACAAGCCTTCTGTGTGGTGGTAGGACAAGCGGATGCTATTTTACATGCTATCCGTAGCCATAAAACCAAAGAGAGATATACCACATTAAAAGAACGAATTATCGAATTTAATGAAGGGTGATATAATATAAAATGGTAATAATTCAGATAGTTTACTATTTGAAAAAAACGAAAAAGGGATATGGTAAATATATGAATAAAGCGGATAGAATCTATTTAGGAAAAGTCTTTGTGGATTATACAGATGCAATTGAGGCTACTCAAAAAGAGATTGGACAAACCACTGATATGATGAAGGCAATCATTGAAGGGTTAGGCATCAATGATAAACGCCCTGATGAAGTATCTATGTACCAACAACAGTTAAAACAATTGTTGTTATATGCGGAATCAAAAGGGATTTCATTGAATGAATTAATTCAACTTGGAGAAGAGTATAAAACGGTATCCTTTGCTAATTTTTTGACCTTAAAATCTCAAATCACGATTAAAGAGGAGCTTGATAAAGTTTTGAACCAATAAACATTGTAAGCTCTTTATTATGGAAACAGAATTATTGTTCTGTTTCTTTTTTTTATGGTACAACTCAAAATACATTGACTATATGATATATTATCATTATAATCGTTCTTAGTCATTATACATAAACATGACATTTAACCAAAATGGAAGGGAGTTCAAATAGAATGAACAAGAAAAAAATGATGTTGGGTGGATTAGCGGTAGCCTTATTACTATCGCAAGGCGTAGTAACAGTAGAGGCTAAATCAAAACCAGTTAAAGTGGTCGATAAAAATAAAGATGGAATAGCTGATGATTGGCAAACAAAGTATAAACTTGGCTTTGCTAAAGGTGTAGAAAAACAAGATAAAGATAAAGATGGCTTAACAAATCTCGTAGAATATAAACTGAATTTAAATCCTACTTCAACGGATTCTGATAAGGATAAAATTTTAGATGTGAATGAGGATTTTGATAAAGATGGAGTAAGTAATATTTCCGAAATTGAATTGGGATTAAGTCCAGAGAAAGCAGATAGTGATGGAGACCGTATCCTTGACGGTAAAGAACAATTGGGAAAAAGCAAAGTCGCATTGACTAAACAAATCAGAAATTTTGAATTGCAGTTCCAAACCAGCAATAAAAAGGTTGGCAAAATCCAATATAAAATGCAGAAAAAAGGAAATACCATCGTGGTAAAAGACCCTACTGGTACAATTACAAAAGAAATGGTATCAAAATTGGTTACGGATATTCAAAGCTCTTCTTTAACAAAAGAAGATTTGTTGAAGAAAATCCAAACAGATTTAGCGTTACCAGCAGGAGTTAAAATTCATGTCAATGCAGGTTTCTTTAGTGGAAAAGAAGTTAAAAGTGATTTAGTTACAAAACAGGAACCTGTTGTAGAAGAAAAGGATGAAGAAGTAACAGAGGAAGTACCAACAGAAACAGTACCAACAGGAACAGTGGTAACGGAATCTGAATAAAAAGGGTGATAAATAGAAGCAGGATATTTTCCTGTTTCTTTTTTTATCTCAAACATGTCAAATTTCATTGACTAAAAACATTGACACGAATTGGTGACAAAGATATAATAAAGATAGACACGAATTGAGGACAGGTTTTTAAAAAGGAGAGAGAATGAAATGGAAAAAGATTATAAAGTAGTAGAACTAAAATTTGGCTCTTGGGAGCTACAACATGAACGTCATTTTTTAGTAGAAGCAACTTTAACTGCAGAAGATATTCGTCAAAAATACAATAAATGTGTAGAAGCATTAAAGAAAGATAAGTCTGAAAAACTATTTCGTGATAGTGAAGACTTCATTATTGAATACTTAGAGAGTGAATATGGCTGGAAATATATTGTTTCTGATTTCGTGATACACGATAAAGAAGAGCGTTATGGAAAAATACAGGACAAAGATTTCAATAAAGTGTATTTGGAGGAAAAATAAAAATGGCTATTCAAGAACTATACAACAAACTTCGTATTAAAAGAGAATATGGATTAGGAGACGTGGTAATGCGTTTGTCCTTTGACGAAGTGGACACGCTTCTTTTAGGTCTTCAAGAATTGGGTGCTGATGTGAATAAAGGCTATGAAAATTTGTTGGCATTTAAAGAAGGACAAAAAGCAATTGCAGAAACGAATATTGAAGAAAAAGATACACTTCAAGCCTATGACGGATTAAGAGCGAGGTCTTTGACAGGTAAATATAAAGATGCAGTAGGGTTTATCCATATCGTCAAAATTGGAAAGAAACCAATTAAATTGGTGTTCCCTTCTGGTCAAGAACAGGTTTATCATCCTGAACAAATTGAAATCATTGAAAAAGATAGAGAAAAATTTGATAAACGAATGCAAGAGATTCTTTCCAGTTAATCGTTTTTGAAAAGGAGAATTGAAATGATAAAGACGATTGAAGAATTAAAGAGAAGCATTGAAAGGGAAATGGATTTAGTCCCTGAAAATGGTGTAACCGATGAACATGGGAATTGGACTTCTCAAAAAAATGAAGAAAAACGACTAAGAAATTTACATGCAGATATTTGTTACTTCATGCGTGAGTATTCATAAGGGTTGATTAATCAAAGAATAGGTGGGAAATCGAATGGCATCATCATCTTTAACAGTTGAATGTAGTGGAAAAGAAATAAGAGTATATGGTGGAAATCGTGGCGATGTAAAATCTATGAAAGCTCATTATGAAAGGTTGTCATTAGAGCAATTTCTACAAAAGCATCCGTCAAAAACAGAAGAAGATTACAAGACCATAAAATTGTACACCCGATTTAATAAGCGATAATACATAGTGAAGGAGAGGAAACTCTCCTTTCTATATAAGGAAGAAGGAATAAACAGATGAATAGGAAAGAAATGATTTTATCTGATTCAGATTTGTCTTTACATATCATTAACAAATTACAGCGTGGCAATATAACCAAAATGTCGGATTTACTTACATTAGACGAAGACAAGCTAATGCAGTTAGCTTCAAAAATCTATTTAAGAAAAAAAGAGATAGATAATATTAAACAGTATATATATGTTTATTTTCCAAATAGATTTTCTGATGATTTTCGTTACTTGCCAGAAAGCAAAATAGAAGATTCTCCAATAGAGCATAACCGAAAATTCACGCTTCATGAGATTTTGACAGCTACAGAAGCCTCTCTTTTATGGGGGTTTGAACGCTCTGCAGTACGAAAAGCCATTGAACGTGGAAAGTTTGAAGAAGGCGAATACAGAAAATCAGAAGGTACATGGTTAGTTACTTATCACGCAATGGAACGTGTATTCGGAAAAATAAAGGAGGAACAACAATGAAAAAGGAAATTGAATTAAGCAAGGATTACTTAATGCTTCTGTCGGTTCAATATGTAAAGAATGTAAGTACAGGTAAAAAAACATATGAAATCAAAAGTAAAATTGTAAATAAGAAAGAGTACAGTGAAGATGAAAATTGTATTGGGGAGATTCAAGGGCAGTATTTCGTAGAAATTAATGTTCTTGTTCCAAAACAGCAATTCTTACAAAAACGCTATAAGAAACACATAGAAAAGAAAATACAACGGTATATTGATAAATTCTTCTTATCGAGCAAAAAGTTAGTTAAAGAGTGGGAACAAAATGAAGAAATCATGAAGCATACAGAATCGTACATTGAACAAATGCAGTAATAATAGAAAGCTACAGGGAGAAGGGAATATCAATGAAAAAACCAATTGTGTTAAACAAAAAACCTTTTCATATTAAATTTCCTTGTGGACATGGAGTTTATTATGAAGTTAAAGAAGAAAAAAAGCGTTTCTATGCAATTTATCTATATGATAATGGGTTACGAACATTTAAAACCCATCGTGAAAATCAAAAGAACGCTTGTAATGTAGCAAAACTATTGCAAGAAGCCTATTTAGAAGGCATTGAATCGGTAAGAGATGAAGAGAGCATGTGGTATTTATCAAGATAAGAAAGAAGGGAGATTGAGAAATGTACTTCGATGATATTACAGAAGAAAATGGTCAGTATATTGTAAAGGATAGCACTTCGGGCGGTTATGTCGATAGAATGACACATAGCCTTGAACAAAATTGGACAACCATATGGGATAGAGAATTGAATTTAGTTTCTCTTACATTGGGCTATCATGACCTAACAGAAGCGTTAGCAAACAAAGACAAAGAACATTATGACTACCATCGGGCAGTTCGTACCAGAAGTAGGCATTTGAAAATGTTAAAAGACCATTTAGGGATTGAATATAAAAAGCCAAAGAAACAGGAGAAAAAAGAAGAGCCTTTGATTTTTCTGCAGAAAGGCTATTATCACCGATTAGATAAATTAGATATACACCATGCGATTGTTCATGATAAAACAGTCGATGACGGACTAACACGATTTAAAAAATATGATATTCATTTTGCAAGAGTAACACCTAAAAAAGAACAATTAATGAAGGAATATAATGATAAATTAGAAGAATTTAAGAAATACCAAAATGAAATGTTTGAGAAAATCTTTGAAAAAGAATAGGAATTATGAAAATGACAAAACAACATGAAAAAATAAAAAGCAATGAAGTGCAAGAAGCGACAGAAAAAATTAAAAATGAGCTAATAACCATCATTAATAAAAAAAGAGGTGGGAGTTGTTTGTGTGGTCATCGTGAATCTTGCGATATTTGCTCTCCGTCTCCACGCTACACTGGATTAGTGAGAGATTTGCAAAATTATATTGGGAAAATGTAAAAAAGAGGAGGAAAAAATATGATTGATATTGGAATTAATCTGATAAACAAACAATTTAAAAATAAAGAAAAAGAAGTCCTGCAACAAGCCAAAAATGCTGGTGTAGAAAGGATTATCTTGACTGGAACAAGACTTATCAATAGTCAAAAATCTTTAGAGATAGCAAAGAAAAATCCCGATTACTTAACGACAACGATTGGTGTTCATCCACATTATGCAAATGAATTTACAGAGGAGACCGTTGGACATTTAGAAGAGTTATTGAAACACCCTCTTACAGTAGCGGTAGGCGAATGTGGATTAGATTTTGATAGAAATTTCTCTACAAGAGACGAACAATTCTATGCTTTTGAAAAACAAATTGCTTTAGCCAAAAAAATCAAGAAACCACTTTTCTTACATGAGCGTTCGGCACATAAAGAATTTGTGAACATCATGAAGAACCATACGGAAATTGCTTCACAATCTGTTGTTCACTGTTTTACAGGCACAAAAGAAGAATTGAAAACGTATTTGGATTTAGGTTTTTATATTGGGATTACTGGTTGGGTTTGTGACGATAAACGTGGAGTAGCATTAAGAGAAGCCCTTACGTATGCACCGCTTGATAGATTAATGATTGAAACGGATGCACCGTTTTTAATGCCTAAAAATTTAAAACCTATGCCAAATACCAGAACGAACGAGCCTAAATATTTAGGTCATATCGGAAAAGAAATTGCAAAAATCCTAAAAGTAGATGAAGAAACATTCTTTGATACGGTTACAAGCACAACAAAACAATTTTTCTCATTAAATTGATAAGGAGAAAGGCTATGGAAAATATTCAGAAGGCATTAGAGCTATGGGTAGAATTGACAGGAATTGACCCTAATTCAAATAAATATCGAATGAGAGATTGGCATATTCAGAGTATTAATGAAGAGCTAAAAGAGTCATTGGTTTTAGACGAAAGTTTGTTCACCACTATTTTGTTGTTAGAGAGCTTTGCAACGGATTACCTTGAATCACGTAGTTTTTCTGTTAATGAAATGATTAAAGATTATGATTCGGTTCTTTCTTATTTAGAAAAAAGTAAGGATTTGTATTCGATTCTTCATTCAGAAGAAGTGACTGCTAAAAAAGAAGAGTTTAAAACATGGATGAAAGAAGCCTTGCAACATTATGGTGTAACAAATGAAAAAGTATATGAAATGGCTGAATCTTCAGAGGCGTTAGGTTTCCTACGCAGAGATGCCCTTCGTTCGATTGAGAATTTACAAATCCATCAATTCTCACAAGGAAAAACCAGTGAACAAGGAGCGAAGTATGTAACAAAAGTGCATGAGTTTTGGAATATAAACTCATTGGTTCGTTCTATGTATAGTGAAAATACGTTATCTGGTGTTTCATTGAATTTAATTCGTGACCCAATGGATACTTCCTCTTATTTTACTTTTGCGATTAAAAATGGTGAAACACTTTCTTTGCTAACCGATAAACCTAATTATTCTCACCCTTTACAAAAATATATGTCCAGAAGACCAGGAAGAGATATGTCAGAAAGAATGGCGAAACATCATTTTCCTTATGACTTGCTTGATATAGAGTTTGATAGAAGGGGAGATGCATATGTTAGCCCTAAAAACACAAAGGAATTAGTCATTTATCAAGATGAACTGCACCCTTTAAAAGAAATTAAGGAATTAGAGCCAGATGAAGTCATTTGGATAGTTATGATGTTCAGCCTGATTGATGAAAAGTTTTGGAAGAAAGATTTTAAAACAAAAGAACTGTCTTATACAGGGGAAATGACGAAAACACAAGGAGCGATTACAGGGGCAGGAAACACCGCTCTTGTGGTGCAAGATACAAGAACTGTTCAATTGCCTACTCTAACTACTAAAGACGTATCTACGGAAAATATGATAAGCGAGTGGGATTACAAACCAACTAAACAAAATCAATGGCTGGAAGAAAGATATGAAGGAAAAGTATCGGAAGAGGTATTAAATCTGACAGGAAACAATACCACTCTAAAACTATTAACCAGTTCGTCTGAATTAAAAGAAATGACGATTGCAGAGTATGAAAAATCAACTTCTTTTATGAATCGTGACAAACATGATGGCGTAAAACTTCAAAAGTTTGACCCAACGATTTTTGGCAATAAAGAAGAAATTGTTAAACATCAGCGTTGGGTTGCCCGATACAATAAAGCAGTAGTTATCAGCAACGAAGCAAAGAGTGAATACAACGAACGTGTAAAAGAAATTCAAAAAGATTATTTTAGTCGTATCAAAGCGAATGAGAAGGCTCTTTTTCATGCTATAGCACTTGGCGTATTTGAAGCTCCTGCTGTTGTATGGGGCGAAGGTTTTGGACATAAAGAAGAATATGAACAAAAGAACATTCTACACATAGGGTTAGAGAAAGACAGAAGTTACCATGATAGTTGGGGTTCTTTTAAACTTTCACAAGTCCCTGATTACAACCATCGTTGTTACGTTACAGGTGGAAAACCTATTATTGTTGCTTCCTTTAAGCCAACAACTGCAGAAGCATTAGCTCTTTTGTGTGGTTGCGAAGTGAAAGAATTGCCTGATATTCTCCAACATTGGAACAAAGCGGATTTGTATAGCGGAAATCAAATATTGAGTAATGTTGACCCTATGGAATGGGCTTTGGAAAATCCTTGGAAAAAGCAAAACTTTAATATCGATGTCTTTTTGAGTAAATCCGCTTACAATCAAATTAGAAAAGATGCAGGGCTTCCACCAAATAAAGTTTGGTTAGAATCAAAATAGCAAAATTACAAAAAGAGTAAGGAATACATTTCTTACTCTTTTCTTTTATCCTATTAAACTAATGAATAATTTTTGTGATTCACAATCGTTTGGTTCGTAGGGAGGTTGATTTTAAGTCTATCATTTTCGCTGATTTCAACCATAACGGAATTTTCATTTACTTTCACAACCGTTCCCTTTAGTAGAGTGTTTTCTCTTTTAAATCTAATTTGATTTCCAAGAACCGCTTTCTTCATTCTATCCCCCCAAATTTTTAACCAGTTATTTGTTATTAGTATATAAGAGAAAACGAAGCCATTCTACTATTATTTTGTATTGTTTTTTATTGCAATTATTGTTCTTGTCTATAATATAGAAATGTTGATAAAACAGGTAAAAGTATTTACTTTTAAAGGAGAGATGAAAGTGAAATCATTAGAGTGTTCATCCAAAGGAGATAAGAGATTTTCCGCTTTGTTTGCAAAGGTAGAAGTCTATGGGAAATTCGATAGTATTGAAAACCATTACCAATTGAGTAAACGTATGAAACTGGAAAATGGAGAACTATTTGTCCCGAAGGATTGGAAAGAATTAAAGGGTAAAAAAGTAGATTGCTTTGAAGTGAATGGAATTGTCTTTCCAGAAGAGTATCTAACTCAATACTACAAATTGCTTTGGGTAAAATACTTAGATGCAAATCCATCGTTAGTAGCCTTCGCTTCTGGATTTGATGAATTTACAGACATGTTTAAAGGAAATAACAGTGTAAATTGTCAAGCGGATGTCATTAAACAATACGTGAAAGAAGGTAGAGCTTCTATCATGAAAGAATGTCAGCCACTTATTCAGGTTTTAAAACGTGGTGGTTTTGTCATTCAAGTAACTGGTGATTTATTGAAATCAAAAGAACATATCATTGGACATCAAACAAACTGTTTGGGAATTATGGGCGGTGGTATTGCACGTTTGATAAAAGAACTTTATCCTGAAATCTTTAAACCTTATCAAGATTTGTGTTTTGCTCATAAGAAGAGTAGAAGTCTGTTAGGAGAGTGTCAATTAGTTCAAACGAATACAGAAGGTAAATATGTAGCCAATTTATTTGGTCAACATGAGATATCACGTACTAACCAAGAGACAGAATATGATGAACTCGAAAAAGCTCTTTTCAAGTTAAAAGAAGTCGCAAAAGAAAAGAAACTTTCAGTTGGTCTACCTTGGCAGTTAGGTTCTGGTTTGGGTGGTGGAGACTGGAATGAAGTGAAAAGTCGAATTGAAAAAGTCTTTATTGATTATCCAGCAACCATTTATAAACTACCAGGAGCTAAATAAGGGAGGAAAATGAATATGGGTGAATTTCAAATTGGCATGAAAGTGAAACCACTAACAGGTTTTTGGAAAGGCTTTGAAGGAATTATTATTGCTATTTATCCTAACAATGATTATCCAATTGAAGTTGAATTTGAAGAAAACGAAACCAATTGTTATTATGAAGAACAATTAGAAATCGTTGCATAAAAAGAGAAGGGTATTATACCCTTCTTTTTTTTTCACCATATATATAGTATAAACTCAAACTTCTTTCGACCATTGATTCGTTATGTTTATTAAATGGTTTCACTATCATATAAAAACGAAAAAATGAGGAGGAAGATGTATGTCTGAACAAAAGAAATTACGTGTAGAGTTGGATAAATCCCATGTTGGATACACCGTTGCAGAAAACATTTATAAAGAAAAAGAAATAAAACTACTTAGTGAGGGTATGGTTTTAACTGAACGATTTTATGAACTATTAAAGGTGCATGAAATCAAAAACATTTACGTATATGAAAAAACTGAAGAACCAGAACCAGAAGAAGTATAGAAAATAGAGAGGCTTAAATAGCCTCTTTTTTGTTATAAAAAAGACTACTTATTATGAAACCATTAACCCTTTTATATAATAAAAGGATTTTAATAGAAAGTAAGGAGGAAAATGTATGAAAAAGAAAAACAAGGTTTTATTGATTGTTTTGGCTGTTGTTTCAAGTGTGTTCTTGGGATTAACGGCATTTGGTAGCATCAAAGAAGGAAATGCTTTTGAATTTTTTGGGAAGCTGATACAAGGAGATGGCTACCGATATGATTTAGGGGTAACATATGCTGACTTCAAAAAAGAGTATAACCGTTCGCTTATTGACTTAGAACAAAAGTATGGTCTGAATAATGTGAAAAAGACAATGGATGAAGAAACTGGTTTGACAGCATACGAAGACACACATATCACTGTGTTAGTAGATAAGAAAGACAAGGTTATTGGTGTAGGAGTTTATGATGAAATTAAAAATGAAAAAGAACTACATCGTGTGATTGAAACGATTTTAGATGAATTAAAACCAAATGACAAAGAAATGGTTGTTAAAATGTTTTATGATTCCTTAGAATCAAAAGATACTGAAAAAATCATGGAACAAGATAAATATGGATACCGTTTTACTCATAATGAAGAATACACTGGTTTTGCCATTGGGAGTAAATAGAAAAAGTGATTTGACTTATTTTATATGAAAATTTTTTGTTTCTTTATTAATTATTTATTTTGTGATATAATACAAGTATTATCTTGTAAATTATTATTTACAAATGAAGAAATAAATCAAAAATGAATAAAAAGGAGAAAAAATGAATGAAAGTATTAGTCAAAAACTTTATAAATGGAATCTTAACAATTGTCCCTGTTATTCTTGTTGTATATGTCATTTATAAAGCCTTTATGTTCTTGGATGGACTTCTTGGGAATTTATTAAAGAATTATTTAGAAGATTCCTATGTACCAGGTATTGGATTATTGCTCACGTTGGTATTAATTACTCTGCTTGGATGGTTGTCAACGAAGTTTGTTACAGGTAAGCTCTATCGAATGATAGATAATTTATTAGAAAGAATCCCATTAGTAAAAACACTGTACTCTGTCACAAAGGATACAATCAATTCTTTCCTTGGAGATAAAAAGTCATTTTCAACAGTAGTGTTAATATCTCAACCAAATTCAAATATGAAGAGTATTGGATTCTTAACATCAGATAGTTTAGGAGATTTTTACAAGCCTCTAAGTGATTCTGTTGCTGTTTATATTCCACAAACATTTCAAGTTGCAGGGTTTACGGTACTTGTTCCAAAGTCAAGTTTAGAAATTATCGATGTTAAACCAGAAGATGCCATGAAATTTGTATTATCGGGTGGAATGGGTATGACAAGTAAATAATGAAATGGAAGATGGGAGTTAAAACCCATCTTTTTTATTTTGTTACTCTGTTATTTAATCCATTTTTTATATTGTAAATTATACATTACAAAATAACGAAAACATGATATAATAGTTGTTAGAAAAGAGAAGAAAAGGAGCTAAAAAATTCATGAACATTCAAGAAGAAATCCTAAAAAAGTATGAAGAGTTCGCTAACTTTTTACAAAGTATTCATATAGAAGAGTTAAAAAAACAGTTTACACGAAAAGAGCTAATGGAGTTTCAAACCAAACTTGATGAAATCAAAATCCCAAGTTTCTCTTATAAAATTAGCAAACTGATTGATGAAATGAAGAAGGAAGAATTCCCTCAACTATCAGGTGTTCATCATTTTCCTTCTCTTCAAGAAATTGATTTTATGTCAGAAAAGAAAAAGATTGAGTTGGATAAATTTCTGCTTATGATTCGTAATGGAGAATACGTTTTTAACCTCTTCCGATTTACTCAAGATACAAAGAAGCTAACAGACTTCTTGATTGAAAAAGGAATCGTAGAAAAGCGATACAGCTTGGTTTGTCCACATCATTACAATGAAAAAATGAAAGTAGGCTTATCATTAGAAGAATTAAATGTAATCAAAGAGGCTATTCAAACACAAGACCATGATTTCTTAGAAGGTTTTTATGATGACCTACATTTCTGTGATAGCTGTGATGACAGAGTGGAGTATCCTGAATGGAGAGACAATCTCGTTAAAGAGGATATTGTGAAGGTAAAAGACCGAGATACTTCTTTAGATAATGTTTAATATTTATAAAAAAAGGAGCTTATATGAAAACCTATATTATCACTGGAGACCCTTCCTGCTTTGGAGAGGGAGCAATTTATGTAAACTGTCCTGAATCATTTATTTCTTCCTTTTTAGAAGAGTGTGGATATGGATGTCAGGAATGCAGAAATTATCAAGAAGTTGAATCTATGAGTAGAGAACAGGTTCATTATTTTGTAACAGAACATGGAACAGTGTTTAATAAAGCGGATTATATGGTTCTTCATAAAGAGTTAAAAGGAGAGCAAGGGACATGAAATTCACCTATTTTAATGATACTGGCAGAATTGTAACCATTCATCCTGCAACTTTTTCACATGGTTGTACAGGAGAGGATAGCCCGATTAAACCTTTGGAAGAAAGAACTTTTATTCTTCCAGAAGGGGCAGTTCCTTGGGTAAAAATGTGGGATTATTCTTCGAGAGGGGGAGACCTTCAACTTTTAGTATCCCCTCAAGCAGAGAATGAAAAAACAAGAGAACAAATTGAATTTGAACGTGATAAAAATAGAGCCTATGAATTACTGAAACAGATTTATGAAAACAACTTTATTGTAACCAACCATTTAAAAGCAGAAGTTCATATGCTGTTAAAACCAAATGAAGAAGAGTAAAAGAGGAGAGCAAATAAGTTCTCCTTCTTTGTTTAAAGGAGGATTTTAAAGTGGCAAAAGCAAAAACACAATACAAATGTAATTCTTGTCAAACAACAAAATCAAAGTGGCAGGGACATTGTGATAATTGTGGAAAATGGAATACGTTTGAAGAAGTGGCGGTAGAATCTACTTCATCAAAATCGGCTTCTGCAGTTATGGGGAGCAGAAAAGGGATGACAAGCAGTAAAAAACCTGTGAAATTAAATACTGTACAAGTCGGTAAAAACAATCGAATTGTAACCAGTAACCCTGAATTAAATCGAGTATTAGGTGGTGGAATGGTAAGGGATAGCTTAAATGTTATTACTGCCCCACCAGGAGCAGGAAAATCAACTCTCTTGATGGCAATGTCCAATGACTTAGCGACACAAGGTTATACCGTTTTATACGCTTCGGGGGAAGAATCGGATACGCAAATCAAAGGAAGAGCTGATAGAGTTTGCAATGGAAACATATCGGACAACTTATATGTAGTATCAGAAACCTCTATGAACCGAATTGAACAATACATTGAGGAAATCAATCCAACCATTGTGATTGTTGATTCCATTCAAACGGTTTACCTTGAAGATATTGCTTCAAGACCTGGTACGCCTACTCAGGTCAATGAATGTACCTTTAAATTAATGGAAATCGGTAAAAATACAGCGAAACCAAGATGTATTTGGATTGTGGGGCAAATGACCAAAGAAGATGAATTAGCAGGGTCAAGAACCTTTGAGCACTCGGTAGATACGGTATTGGTTTTAGAAGGGGAACGAAATGAACCTCTAAGAACCTTAATCAGCCAAAAGAACCGATTTGGTGACACTTCCGAAGTAGGTCTGTTCTCTATGTCAGAAGAAGGCTTGATTCCTATTGTAAACCCTTCTGAATTTTTTATTACGCAACGTGATTATCCTGTAGCTGGTACTGCTTTGACCATGACAAAAGAAGGAACACGTAATATTGTAGTGGAAATTGAAAGTTTAGTGAGTAAATCGTACTATGGATTCCCTTCACGAATGGCAAATGGGATTAAAAAAGACTTGTTGCAAATCTTGGTTGAGATTTTAGAACAAAGAGGCGGTTTATCTTGTAATGATAAGAACGTCACTGTCATGGTAGCAGGGGGATTACGCCTTACTGAACCGTCTGTCAATCTTGGGATTATCATGTCCATTGTATCTTCGATTTACAATAAAGCACTTCCAGAAGGAACAGTATTTGTAGGGGAAGTGGGATTAACAGGGGAAATCAAAAAAGTTCCAAATATCGAAGGTCGAATCAAAGACGTTGACCGTATGGGCTTTAAAAAGATTTATATTCCGAAAGGGAGCCTGAAAAATAAAGTCGATACAGAAAATGTAGAAGTAGAAGAAGTTCGTTCTCTTCATGACACGATTACTGCTGTATATGGAGTAATTGAAAAGGGAAAAGGAAAGAAGAAAGAAACGGTGGAACAATAATTAACCATAATATCATTATGTAAACTATTTAGGTAATAGAAAGGAGGTAGTTAAGATTAATATAAACAAAGAAAGTATTGTGTATCCATTGCCACTGGAAGCGGATATTGAAAAGTTAGAAAAGGCTTTTCATGTGGTGTTTCCTGAAAAATATAAAGAGTTCTTAAAAACCTACAATAGCTGTAAATTATATGATGATGATATATTAACACATATAGATAATAAATATGCAATTGAAAGGTTTTTAGGTATTATCAAAGACTACAAAGAACACGATTATGGAGAATATGACATAGGTGTAAGTGAAACAAGTCTTTCGTTGCAAGAGAGGAATATATTTGACGAAGATATATATGGCTCAGAATTGATTCCTATTGCAAAATTAGCCTATGGCGACTATTTATGTTTGAACTATCATAAGGATAAAAAGAATCCATCTGTTGATTTTTTAGATTATGAAGAATCTTATACTTGTAATCCTGTTACAACAAAAATTTCAGACAGTTTTACTGATTTTGTAAAATTAATAGAGAATTAGGGATAATCATCTCTTTTTAAAATAAATTATGTAAAGAGACCATAGAAAATTCTATGGTCTTATTTTTTTTGAAGCATCACAATACCTTTTCCTGCACTACTTTGTCGGACTTGCTAACCCTGATAATGTATAGATACACTTCTTTTTATTTTTTATACTTAATTCATAGACAATAGTCAATGAACGAAAGTTGAAAAATGAAAGGAGCGAAATACAGTGTTATATAATTTTGATAAAAATACGTTAATTAACGGTGATAATATACATGGATTAAGTTTGATTGAAGGGTTGGTGACATATGATTTTATACTAATTGACCCCCCATATCGAACTGAAAACAAAACATTTATTTACAATGACAGATTACAAAAGTTACAGTGGATTAAACATATTAAAGAACGCATGGTAAAGGCACATGGTTTATTAAAAGAAGATGGAGCAATTGCTATTCATATAGACGATAAAGAATATGCTTCCTTGCGAATGATTATGGATGAAGTCTTTGGAGAGGAAAACTATGTAAATACCTTTATTTTGAAGAGAGCAACAAAAAACTTAAACAATCAATTTAGTAAAGTAGCTTCTCTGAATCGTGCTTTTGAATTTTTAGTGGTTTACAAGAAGAGCGACCAATTTTATTACAAGAACCCTTACAAAGATTCTTCTGATAAGAGAAAAGAGGGATACTGGACTTCCTTTAAGTCCAATGCAGATAGACCTACTATGAGATACCCGATTGATGGACTGATGATACACGAAGGACAATGGAAATGGTCAAAAGAACGTGGTCTTAGAGCCTTAGAAAACTATAAAGAGTATGAATCTCAACACGAAGAATTATACAGCTTAAAAGATTATTGGGAAGCATATAAACAGGTTTACCAATCTAAGACAGGGAATGAATTAGAGTTTGTGCGAAGACATAAAAACTCTGCACAATATTGGGTAACACCTTCTGATAGAGTATTGATGGATACAAATATGATGGAATATTATATCAATGATAATTCAGGAAAAAAGAAATACGGATTTGATACAGTAAAAAACTTAGATACGATTAAGAAGATTATTTCAATCTTTACAGAGAAAGATTCTAAGATTTTAGATTTTTACGCAGGAAGCGGAACAACAGGACATGCAGTAATGGAATTAAATGCGGAAGACAGTGGGAATCGTCAATTTACGTTAATGACAAACAATGAAAACCAAATTTGCTCCAATATTTGCAAACCACGATTAGATGAAGTAGCAAAAAAACACAATGAAACATTCCAATACATTGTGATTGGGTAGTGAAAAAGAATGAAGTATAAGAAAGTTTTAACCTTTGATATTAAAAGAACAAACCATGAAGAATTTAACAGTGGAAATTATTTCAATTATATAAATTGGGAACACCATGTAGATAAAGGGAAGTATCCTTGCTACAACAAATTGGAATCAGTGATTTATTTTGATTGTAAACCTGATAGCAAAATTCGTTTAACACGTAGTATGGCAAATGAAATGTTACTTGATGAAGAAGTTCAGACTTTTTTATATCAAGAAATCTACGATTTTTTAAAAAAGGAAAAGAACGATAAGCCTTTAGGATTTGCTTATCCGTATCCAAATCATGAACAGGTAGAGCTAACCATTGAAAATTCAGTTGATGGCAATATGATACGATTTCATATTCACGCCAAACACTTTAATAATAGAGAAGAATTAATAGACGCTTATATTCAAAAGGTAAAAGAAAAAGGAATCATTCTTTCATAATAAAAAGGGGCTAAGTCTAAATAGGATTTAGCTCCTTTCTTTTTTCACTATAAGAAAAGAGAAGGAAATCAGAAAGAGGAGGATAGATAAATGTTAGACAAAAATAAAACCTATAAAGATGAAGAAGGGAACGATGTAATACTGATTGCTTCCTTTTCTAAAGAAGAAATAGAAAAACAAAACGGAAAACACAGAGAAAGAATAAAAAAAAGCATTGAATCTGCACAAAGAGTTTTAGATACCTTGAATCAAATAGAGATAGAAAGACAACGACATTGGCTGGAAGAAGAAAATAAATATAGAAACAGGAAAAACGAAAGGAACGATGGTTAAATCCTTTGATTTTGTCCTTTTTATATCTACAGATTTTATATAAGAATTTCTACGATTTTCTATTTTAGATATTTAATGGTTGAAATGAATAATATGCAAAAAATATAAAAAAAGAAAGGTGGTACAACAGTTGAAAATTGCTAATTATATATTTCAAGAAGTGAAATATTTCAATAAACCACTCCAAGTTAATTTTGTTTATGAAGTGATACGCCCCGAAGAAAATTCTAATGAAATTCATGTTACCTCTTACTCCAAGGAAATGAGAGTCAAAGAGAAAACATTTAAATTTATAACGGAAAAAACAGATGAAGAGATTAAAAGTTATTTTGATAACAAATTTAAAGAATATGAAGAAAAATTATCAAAGCAAAACTTTATAGGCTCTGGTAAAACCCTTGCAAAGTTTGGAAGAGAATTTCAACTATTTTTCAAATAAAGCAAATATCTATGAAACTATGACAAAAGAAAGAGGGGATAAAAATATGTTGAAAAAATATGTGTTTACAATGAAGCGAAATAACCAAATTATATCAGAAGATACCTTTGAAATTATTCGTTCTAAGAAAAATCGAAATAAAATCCATGTAATTGAAAAAACTACTTCCATGTCAGGTGGGAGAAAAGAAATGATTTACCAAACAGATAAGAGTGATAAAGAAATCATTGACCACTTTAATCAAAAGTACAGCGAATATGACAAGAAAATGAAGGAAACAAAATCATTTTTTAAACAAAATGCACTTCCAAAAAAATTCGATTATGAGTTTGATTTGTACTTTGGAAAACCAATAGGAGAAGATATTCACTTCGCTGGAAAGAAACGTAATAATGCAAGAGACTCTGAAGAACAATTAAGTGACAACCACTATACACCAATCCCTAAACGAAGTCCTTTTTCTAAAAGTTTATCATCATCAATAGGCTTTACTATGATGCTCTATATACTGCACTTCTTTAATGTGGAATTTGTCGAGAAGGTTTATGAACCCTTACTCTATGGATTTGTCTATTTTGTAGGAATGTTTATTGGTAGATTAATTGGCTCATGGATTTTTGGAATCAAACAAGATAAAAAAACATCATAATTAGATTAATTACCTTAACCATTGTTAAGGTTTTCTTTTTGTCCTTTCATTCTATTTTTGTATTCGATAAATTCCGTTCATAGTCCATATAATATAGAAGTTTATATAAATTGGAGTTTCTTTTGAAACAGTATTAAAGGGGGATGACAATGAAAAAATGTCATAAATGTAATGGAAGGGGTTTTCTTCTTGAAAGATTAACAACCATAAAGACTTCTGGAAAATTAGGATTTGGTCTTTATGAAAATGGTATAAAAGTACCTTGTACTAAGTGTTTTGGAAAAGGTCACAAGTAAATCTTTAAAAGAGACAGGGAGAGAACATATTATGGCAAAAGTACATCTTGAAGAAGGACAAATTGTTTATGTAACAGAAACAGGTTTTTACGAATCAAAGCCGAACCTTACAGAATATAGAGTAACAAGAGTAAATGGTTCAAGTTTCTATGCTTATCGAGCAGATTTAGAATCTAAACATGAATCACGATTTGACAGAAAAACAATGATTTGCAAAACAGGATATGGTTATACAAAGACAGCTTTCTTAACTGCACAAGAGTATTGGGATTTAGTAGCTTTAAGAAATGAAGCAAAAGAATTACGAGCAAATATTCAAGAAGCAGTAAAGATTATGGATTTGAAAACCTTGCGAAAAATCAATGAATTAATTGAAACATCAGCTTAAGCCTCAACCTTTGTTGAGGTTTTTTCTTTTGTAACTTTTATCTTACATTTAATTTTTCCAGAATAGAATAATGGGTTTTATTTTCTTAAAAATCGTCAATTATAATTTACTTTAGTCAATAAATATGATAAATTGAATATAGTATAAAACTTTTGAATAAAGGGTGATAAATGTGGCAGTCGTAAAAGTTTCTCAACAACCATTAATGAAATATGGAGAAGAATGGGTAGGAATTGTTCCGAAACCAGAAAAATACCAACGAAGAATACAAGTCATTGTTTCAGATGAAGCAGTGAAAAATAAAGAGGTACAACCAGTATTAGATGCCTATGCTGTTGCAGTTAAAAAGCCTGAATGGGTTGGAAAAGATTTAGACTGGTACAAAGAAGAAGAACAATTGCAATTAGGCTTTCATATTGTTTCTTTTGACGATGGAACACCTGTTGGTATAGAGGATAAATAAATGAAAAAGAGCGGGATTTTATTTCTTTTTATCGTAGTGTTGCTTACTGGTTGCGGTTTTCAGGATACAGAGAAAATTGCACCAGCAAAAGAACCTGTTGAAGCTGTTCAGACTTTAACAAAAGAACAACAAGAGGAACAAGAAAAGCGTTGGCAAGAAGAACAAGAAATGCAACAAAAAATGAATCAAGATGCAGTTAATACAATGACTATGATGATTCCAGCGATTATGTAAATAAAGCATATACAGACTTAGTGACAACGACAATAGTATAAAAGAAAGGTGTTGCAAGTGGAGAGGGAACTTATTCAGTATCATATTGTAAACATGGATTTAATCAAAGAACACCAAGTTCCAGCCAGTAAAATAGGGGTTCAAATCGCTCATGGAGCAACCATTATAGCGGTAGAGTTCGGGCATACACCTGTTTTTATAGAGTGGTATGGAGAAAAGGGAAATAAACAAAAAAAGATTGTTCTTCGTGGGAAAGAAAAAGAATTGAAAAAGTTAATCGAATTAGGAGCTTTCCCTGTCATAGACAATGGACATAATTACGTTCCACCAGGTTCAATGACAGAAGTTGTTTTTCCTCCTATGCTTCGAGAAGAAGCACCAAAGTTAATTAAGAGGTTGCAAGTCTATACAGGAATAGAGAATCTATCTCACACTTAATTATGTTGCTAACCAATCTCTATTTACGAAAAAAGAAGGGTGAACGATTGTGGAATATGATTTAAAAATCAGACAATCCTATCATGGTACTGGTGGCAAAGAAGGATATAAATTCAAACTATATAACAATAACGGTAAGAAATTAGGAGAACTAAAAGATGTTCCTTCTAAATGCAATGTAGGAAATACGGTTGTTATTAATGGAGAACTTTATATCATTAGTCATATATACGACTCTCCAAATCCACGACATGAACGAAGCGAAGTCATGTTTTATGAATTGAAGAAATATCAATATAAACCAGACTTTGAATTAGGAGATGTCATTTAATAAATGATACAAAATGCACCTTTTTTTATTTTAAAGGTGTGTTTTTTGTGTAAAAAATAATTTACAAATTACTATATAAATGATATAATGGATATATGAAAAGCGGTTAATCAAGTACATAAAAAGAGGGGTCTATCATGAAAATTACATACAAACAATTTCAAGATTGCGTAAAAGAGCTTCGACTTATGTTTTCAAGTCATCAAAATAGAGGCAGTGTAGAAGTAACGGAAATACAGGAAACAAAAAAAGCATTGGTGACGATTACCACAAAAGACATGCTATTGGAAACACATAAGGAAGCAAAGTATTTTCATGGAGCTATCTTAAAATGTGATAATTACAGCTTGAAAGCAGAAGAAGGAAACTTGGTAATTGTGTTCGGATTTGTTTGGGCATAATCGAAAAAAGGAGGAAAGGCAATGCGTATGCGATTTCAAAAAGAAGTATGGGGTTACTTTATTCGTTTTGTTGATGAAAAACGTGTAGTGGAATATAAAAAGCAAAAGGGTAGAGATAACGTACTTGCCTTTTACGATATGCCTGACGATAAATTTTATCGAATGTTAAATACTCTTTGTTGGATTCAAAAATTTCAAAGCTACACAACTCGTTTTAGTTTTGATATAAATTTAGAAAAACCAACAAATGAAGATATTTTAGAAGTAATGAATCATATAGAAGAAGATGCAACTGGTTTATTGGCTTATGCTAAACAATATGTAGACAAAGAAATGCGTAATTCCCTAAGAAAAAAAGCACGAAGGGAATTAGATTGTGTAGCGTATTATCGTCAATTAATAAATGAAGATTATTTTAAAGATAAAGAGTTACGTGATTGGACACCCATTGACATTGAAAATGAAGAACCTTTAGAAATACCAAAATGATAGAAATAGGAGTGAAAACAGCATGAGAACAGGAATTGTCATGTTATCAGATATTGCAAAGAATGGAATGAATTTATCAGCAAAAGATATGCTGGACTATAAAGAAAAGCAAGAAAAAACGAACAACCAAAAGAAGAAATAAAAAGATAAGGGGGAGAAATCCCCTTTATTTCATGGAGAGGAGATGGGATTTATGCCACATATGAAGTATTTTCAAGCAATAGCCGATATTGAACGTCATTATGAAGATATTCTTTACAACATTGATAACCCAAGTCCCATTTCTGGACATTTACTTTTAGAAACTTGGGATATTGACCCAAAAGATAAAGAACTACTAACAGAGGAAAAAGAAGTATTACGATATTTAATTGGTTGCCAATTAAGCATTGTTCGTGATACTAACGCTAAGAAGCCATCTCTTGATGTCGTAAAGCGTTGCTTTGAACGCCAACTACATTTCTTAGAAAAAATCCATAAATGCCATGCGTATAACGTAAATAAATTATCATATGCTCATGCTAAATTGATACAAAAACAATACAAAGCGTGTCGTCACTATTTGTTTAAATTTTCTTTACCAGCTTGGTATGAAAAGATGCCAAATGAGATTTTGACGTTTGAAAACAAACATCCTGATTTTTATAAAAAAATGCAAGAACGGAGGCAAGAACGATGAATATTACTTTTGTAAAAGATGGAAATGCAGAAGACTTCTTTAAAAGTATTGCAAGAGGAATGATTGCACAAGACACTGGTGGATATTATTATCGCTTGGATACAGGAAAGTTGGTAGAAAGCCAAGACTTGAAAAACTGGTCAGAAACCAATGAATTTGAATTTGGAACAATTAATGCAACATGGAAGATTTACAAAGTGGAAAAGGAAGCAAAAGAGCAAAAAGAAAGTCTTCGTGAACATGTATTAAAATTAGCCAATAGCTCTGTCATAAAAAGTTTCTATTCTACTGGCGTGGCAAAGCGATTAAATGTGCCTTTAGCTGAAGTAGAAAAAGAATTAAACATAATGGTTCAAGAAGGGATAATTCAAAAGAAGTTTGAATTACTATGCTCGAATGACAACTGTCTTCGTGTATTAGACACAAAATCCGATAAAAGTGAATTCAAGAATGAATATGAGTGTTCTTTCTGTGGAGAAGAAGAAATTGAAGCAGATTATATTAAAGAGACTTATACAGGAATCAATAAATAGGAGGAAGTAGAAACGTATGTTGGATAAAAAGACATTATTGCTACGAAAAGCAGAATTGGAAAAGGAATTGCAAGAAGTAGAACATAATCTATGGCTTTTAAACAATTTAGAAAAGCCTTTTGTTGCGAATGTATCTGCTTATAGTGGTCATTACTCTTCGCAGTTTAAAACAGAACAACAAGCACGTAAGAAACTAAAGGAATATGCAAGTAAAAAGTATTTTAAAAATGGATTAAATCATGGTGTGTATCTATATAAGTGGAATGAAGACGGAACAAAAGAACTATTAGAGGTTATTCCATTAGGTAGAAAGGATTTTACACCTAATCTTTAAATGTGGAGAAAGGGGAGAAAAAATTGAAAGTTTTTTTAGGCGGTACAACATCAGATAGTAAATGGAGAGAGAAATTGATTCCTTTGCTGAAAATAGACCATTTTAATCCAGTTGTAAAAAAATGGACTAAAGAAGCTAAGATAGAAGAAGAAAAACAAAAAGAAATATCCGATTATCGCCTATATGTCATAACAAGAACTTATAGTATGTACAGCATAGCGGAAGTCGTTGATGACAGCAATAAATTTCCAGAAAAGGCGATTTTATGTGTGATAAATGAACAATTATCAAATGGAAAAATGGCTTTCACAAAATCAAATCTCAATCGCTTAGAAGCAGTTGGCAATATTGTAAAAAGTAATGGTGGGAAATATTTCACATCCATAGAGGATGTAGCAAATCACTTAAACCAATCAGCTTAATAAAACGCAGGAGTTTCCTGTGTTTTTTGTTTCTTTTCTACTTGCATATGATAAAGAAATGCACAAAAAAGGAAATAGATTATTACTTATTAAAGGAGAGAATAAGGATGGATAAAAAACAACGTAATAAAGCGAAAAGAGCATTGAAAAAGGAAATTAATCGTTTAATTGGTCAAGATGTATGTGGTAGTGCTGTTTTTAAATCTGAAAGTCAATCCTGGGAAGTTTGGATGTCAGTAGATTTTGATATTCCTGTTGGATTAGACGTAGTAAAGGAAGGCATGGATATAGATATTCGACAACAAGAAGTGCTTTCACACATGAAAGAACAAGAGCAACGGATTGTGTCTCTCATGAAAGAACAGTTTTCAGCAATCTATAAACCCGAAAAGCCATTTGACTTTAATTACACTATTCCATTCCCACCAATGTTTAGTACCAAACGTGATAATGGTGTACTTAGATTGAAAACAAAAGAGGAACAAGAAAAAGCTAAGGTAGAATTCCCTTCGTTAGTAGATATGATTGAAACTGACGAAAAGCTCTTAGAAGCTGGTTTTCATGAGTTTAAAGGGGAAGAGGCTAATCCTGATTTAGAAGGCTTTGTATTAGTCAAATATGCTGGTTTACGTGCCAGATATACATTTATTCTTCCACATCAAGAAAAGGCAGAGGCGGTCTAATACAGACTGTCTTTTTCTATCTTTAATTGGAAAGTGGAGTTTCATTCAAAACTCTATTACAGATAATGAACCATATAGGAATTAATAAAAATCGAAATGAGGAAAGATAATGGCACTTTGGGTATCTGTTCAACGTATTAAACGAGAACCATTTTTAACAATTTCGGACTTTCATGTTGCGAATTATCATGAAATTAAAGAGAATTTCATCTTTGAATACAAAGGAATTGACGAGTTATCCGATTATCCTTCCATGTCAGAAGTGCGAAGATACATTGAACGTAAGGAAAACGAAAGTAAAGAAGAGTATTATGATAGAGCCATTCAAGAATTGCCTAAGTTGAAAGAAATGTATTCACGTTATTGTGATATTTTAAATATTTCAACGAAAGAGCAAGAATATCTGGAGGACTATCAACAATATGAAGAATTATTCTTCTGGAAAAGATGTTATGACCTTGCGAAACAATTGAAAGATGTGTTCAAGGATGAATTTGTTCAGTCTGATGACTACCCAATTTTATTAGATAAAGAAAAAATGGAAGAGTTTAATAGATTAACAGAACAGACTATTTGTTTTGATTCAGGATATATTTACAAACTTTCTGTAGGGTAAATCTATATTAACGGAGGGACATTTATGGAGTTATATTGCGAAAAAAACAGGAAATCAGGAGAATATCGAAACTTCTACAAAAATAAAGTGGCTGTTTCTATGTGTGGAGCAGAACGTGAAGATATTGTAAAAGTAAAGATTCAGGAAATTGAAACAGAAAATCCTACTCATTGGGGATATTTCGATATAGAGGATAAGGTCTATCATTTTATTTTTAAAACGAAGACAGCAGTTCAAATGTGTTCACCAGACTTTTTCAAAAGAGATATTGCAGAAGGAAAAGGGAGAATCGTAAAAATTCAGGTAGAAGAACTAATATAAGCCAAAACAAGAAGCAGGGGAAATCCTCTGCTTCTTTTATTCGTTAGTAGGATAAGGATAAATAACGTGGTCTTTTACTTGTTTTGTAGGGAATTTATAATACTCATAGAGTTTTCCTTCTTCTTTATTTAAATAAATAGCAAAAACCTGTTCAACTACTTCTTTATCGGTTAAACGAATCACTATCATATCGCCTCTTTGTTGTTTATATATCCCCTCAATATCTACTTCATCTTCAAATGCAGTTTCAAATACATATCCTTTTACCAATGCACCTGTTGAATAATCAAGATTTATACGCGGAACAGGTGTTCTAAGAGAATATCCACCTTCACCAGTAAACATAAAAGATGTTTCTTTATAACTTTCACCCATTAATCGAATAACTTCTTCTTTTTTCATTCCAATTTCTATCTTTTTTAGTGCTTTTATTAATGGAAGTTTTTCTTCTTTTTGATGAGTTTCTTTTGTTTTAGGATTTTCAATTGATAATTGAACTGGTTTTTCAGTTGGTGTTTTACTTTCTATACTTACCGTCTCTGCAGAACAAGCAGAAAGTAACAATAAGAGTGTGGAACAGGCAATTACTTTTGTTTTCATCAAATATAGATAATCTCCTTTCATAATGGATTTCTTTATATAGTAATTCAAAAAACCAGCATTCATTCCTGCATAATTAACTTTTAAAATTGTAAAAAATAATTTACAAAAACGTAAATAAATGCTATAATTATTATATAAACAGGGAGAGAAAATAAAGGAAAGAAGGGTTTTTGTATGAGCTATACGATTGAATATAACAAGCAAGTTTTTTACATAGAAGAAGGAAATGAAAAGCTCTATTTCTTATTTATTCGTCAGGGAGATAACAATGTAAGAGAAGCGGATACAAACCTTCGTTCAAAAGATTGGTATTTAGTTGAAAAAGGAACAGAAAAAGACCTTTGGAAATATATCGGAAAAAGAATGGGGTCAGTTGTAGGTGGAGGTATCCAAAAATCAAAGGGTTGGGAAGAAACGGAATACTTTACACCTGAAGATTATATTAAGCAATACCGTAGCAAAATCAAAAATGCAAAGCCACTGGATACAATGCTTGATAGTTTTACAATGGAAGCATACATTTATCTTCGAGATGAATTTACAAACGACAAAGATAAGAAAGTAGAAGCCACTTTACGTAAATTCATTCAGGCTTATGAAATGAGTTCTTACGGAACGTATTATTACGATAAAACAAAGATTGGATATAGTGTATCTATTAAAGATACAGAGACACTGAAAGACTTCCTAATGAATATGCCAAAAGGATGGCAAGAAGATTATCAATCAGGATTTAAGATTGAAAAACATACTACACGAAGAAGCAGAAGATGGTGGTAAAAGGGGAAGGGTACGCCTTCTCCACCACACAATTCACTAAAGGGAGAGATAAGTATGAATCCAGTAATAGAATTAGAACGGTTGGTTTATTTCTTTAAGAATAAAGAAGACAGAGACGAAAACAAGTTGTTTTTAGTACAAGAAAAAAAAGAAGGGAAAGTTTGTTGGATTCCACTTACAAAAGGTTGGGATTATCAATTGTGGTATCACATTGGAGAACGTGGTGGATTAGCAGAAGCCGAAGAGCTTTTCTTACATGAGAATGGAGAAGCGAAAAAGGTGACAATTGAGGAATATGTGAAATCATGTCGGGAAACATTGAATAAAGCTATTCCTGCTGAAACCATTTTTAATCGTTTTGATATTCAGGTTACTGCTTCGAGAAAGAAAGACCTAAAAAGAGACTATATCATTCAAACAATCGAAAAAGAATATGGCTTAGAAAAGGTAAAAGAAGACGAAGAGCGGATTTATTATGAAAAGACGATTACAACTTCAGAAGAGTTAGAAAAAATCACTATCAATTGGATAGATAAAGAACATGAAGTTTATATGAGCATTACGGAAAAGCAATAAGGAGGAATTAGAATGGATTGGAGTAAAGTAAAAAATATTCAAGAATCGCTAAATCGTTTAAAAGAATCAAATGTTACGGAAGATTCAACCGTCACAATGCTTTTAGATAAGAAAGAAGTTCATTTCCTTTCTATGGGAACATACGGAAATGGAGATGTGGTCATTCATTTAGACCAGGATGAACAGGAGAATCCTTACCTTCAAGCATTAAGAGAAATTGACACACATATACGGTCAACTAAAGACCCACTGCCTTATATTATCGAAACCTTAAAAAAGACATTGCCTGAACACAAAGAATAAGGATAAAGAAACAAAAATAGAAAAAAGGAATGAATTAGGTGAAGAGTTGGAGTTTACTCCTTCTCTTTTTTGTTTGATTCAAAACAGCATTTGATATAGGAAGAAAAAAAGAGAAATTTTTATGAAAAAACCTTAGAAAAACTCATTGACTTTAGTCTATACACTCGATATAATTGACTATGTAATAACATACAATATAAATTGCAAGACAAAATTGGTCTTAGCATACATTACTTAATTAGGAGGTTTTACATTTATGGGAATTGAATTAGGCGGTACACAGCAACCAGCAACACAATTGGGTGGAGGTATTCAACTTGGTAGACAACCACAAGCTCCTGCACCAACACCAGCACCAGCAGTAGGGGGAGGTCTTTCTCTACAAAAAGGAGCTAAAATGGATTTAACGAAAGGAAATCCTGGTCTTGATAATATTCTTGTCGCACTTGGTTGGGATGTAAATGCTTCTGGTGGTCAACAATTTGACCTTGACGTTGAAGTATTCCAGCTTGGAGCAGACGGACAGGTTATCAATAAAACGCTTGAAAATGTAATTTTCTACAATAACCCAATTTCTAAAGATGGGGCTATTAAGCACAATGGAGATAACCGAACTGGTCAAGGCGAAGGTGACGATGAAACTATTTCTATTAAATTGTCTCAACTATCACCAGAAGTTCAAAAACTTGTGTTTGCAGTTTCGATTGACCAAGCGTTCGCAAGACAACAAAACTTCGGTCAAGTAAACAATGCTTATATCCGTATTGTGAACGAAGCAACTGGTCAAGAACTTTACCGTTATGACCTAACAGAAGATTATTCTACTTCTATTTCCGTAGAAGCAGGGGAAGTATATCGTCACAGTGGCGAATTTAAATTTGGAGCAACTGGTAACGGTTCTACAAGTGACCTTGCTGGTCTATGCGGAAAATTTGGAATCAATCTTTAATATTCCAATATTGACTATAAACAAAAAATAAAATAAATTGACTATAATTATCAAGAGGGTAAAAAAACCCTCTTGGTAGCTTATAAACAAGGAGGAACTCATACATGCTTGGATTTGAAAGACCACAAGAAACATTGTTGATGAAAAAAGACGAAAGATTACAGCTTACAAAGAAATTTAAAAACCTTGACGATATTCATGTCGGTTTAGGTTGGGATGTAAATACAAGCGGTAGACAAACTTTCGATTTGGATGTAATTGCTTTTATGTTGCAAGGCAACGGTAAAGTATCACGCCCAAAACATACTGTTTATTGGGGTAATCCACAAAGTCCAGAGGGAGCAGTCAGCATTTCTCCTGACAACTTAGATGGTGAAGGTGAAGGGGATGACGAATATCTAAAAATCAAACTCTCTCAAATTCCACAAGAAGTTGAAGAAGTAGCGATTGCAGTTTATATCTATGACGGTTATGCGAAACGTCAAAACTTTGGTCTTGTAAACAATTCCTTTATTCGTATTGAAGACGAACGAAACGGAAAAGAACTTGTTCGTTATAACTTGCAAGATGAATATTTCACTGATACAGCCATTGTATGTGCAAAATTCATCCGTACACAAGACGGTTGGGACTTCCAAACAATCGGACAAGGATACAAAGAAGAGCTTGAAGGTCTTTGCAGAATGTACGGTGCTGTTTAATTAGTACCGTAAACATTCCTTTCAATAAAAACAAAAACAAAACCACATTAAGAGGAGGAAAATATTAGTGCCATTTCAACTAAGTGTAGAAAGAGAACTATTTTTAAAAGCAGAAGGAAACGGAATTTTCTTCGCAAAGAAAGGCTCAATGGTTGCAGACCAAGCCTATCAAGGGAAGTTTAAATACTCCAAACGACTACTTGGAACAAACGGTGGAAATATCGTTGGTCAAGTAATGAATCAAATGTCACGTAAACTAACTGGCGAAAACATGGAAATCATGGAAGTAAAGGGTTCTGGTGTTGTGTACCTTGCTGAACAAGAAGCACACGTAACCATTATCAATTTAGAGCATGGTGGCGTATGGGAAAACATTAGCGTAGAAGCAGAAGACTTACTTGCTTTCACTGAAACGTGTAAATACGGTGTAACACCAGTTGGAGTAGGGGTACTTAGCCAAAAAGGTCTATTTACTTCTAAACTATCTTACAACGGACAAGGTGCTCAAGTTGCGATTAAAACAAAAGGGAATCCATTGGTGCTACAAGCTCCATGTCGTGTTGACCCTGATGCTATTGTTGCTTGGACAGGCAAAGCTCCAAAACCTGTATTAGATGTGAACTGGAAAACATTCATTGGTCAAACTTCTGGTGAATCTTATATGTTTGAATTCACTGAACCAGGTCAAATCGTAATCATTCAACCATACGAGCGTGAAGGCGGTATTCAAATCGGTATTGACAATGATGAAAGCAAAAACTACAGCCAAGATTCTTACGGACAAGCTCCACAACAAGGTCTGTTTGGAGACCGAGGAAATCAAGGTCAACATGGTGGTCAAGGACAATTTGGACAACCATCACATGGCGGTCAACAACAAGGTGGACTTGGCGGTATTCTTGGAAATATTCTTCGTTAATCTATCTATTATAGTTTTATAGTCTATAGGGGAGAGGAATCTCCCTTGTAGATTACATAAATAAGAGAGAGGAGGGAACGGATGAATAGTAAATATCGTGAATTTATGCAACGTCAACAAATGGGTAACAGGTCAGAAGGAACGGATTCAGGCGAGGAGTCTATGAGACAAATGTTTGGAGATTCGCCTGATAATCAGAAGTTTATACTCCAACAGCCAAAAAAGAAGAAAGATAGAAACGTAGAGGACATTCCCATTCCAGTCAAAGAAGGAATGATTAAAAAAGGTTATATTATTTTTGGTATTATCTTAATCATTGAATCTATTTTCCTTGCAGGATTATATGAGTTCATGAGCTTCATAGGTGGAGCAATTATGGCAGTATTATCATTCCTATTTGCATGGAAAGTTAAATATAGATATACAAAAGAAAGTAATTTTTACTTTTATAATTTAAGTGTCACCTTAAAAGGTGTTTTGAACCACTATCGAGCAACTGCTATTTTGTTTGAACAATCAGAGAAAATATTCATTTATAGTATTGCTCTAATGGCAATTCAGCATTTCTTACTATCATGGTTCTCTATCACCTCTGTCTTGTATTCAATCGGTTATTATGGAATGTTGTTAGGAATTGTTTTGAACCTTGCTAAAAAGAAGACGACACTTCTTTATAAAGGGTTATTCCTATACTCCATTTTCTTATTACTAATGACTGTACAGAATGCTTTTGGTGGATTCCATTATGTGAACTACCATACAGTTATTTCATTATTTATCTTCTGGTATTTAGCAGGGTTGTTCCAATCGTTAAAAATAGCAGAAGCTCACATAGATGAAAGAGACGAAGACCTTGAAATAGATATTGACGCACAAGATGAAGAAAATGATTCTTTAATTTAAAAAAAAACTATATGAAAAGCATTGACTATAGTCTTATGTAAGTATATAATGACTATATACTCAATTAAAGGGAGAGAAATTCATTGGAAATTTTAAAACTTATAGTAGATACTTATGCACAATTCTTTGATTGGCATATGTGGGTTGACCTCTTTACAAACCCTGTTGCTTGGGGTCTAATCGGAACACTGGTTGTTATGGAAGGACTATTATCTGCTGATAATGCGATTGCGTTAGCAGTTCAAGTAAAACACTTACCAGAAAAACAACGTAAAAAGGCTCTAATGTACGGACTATGGGGAGCATACTTCTTCCGTTTCCTTGCAATTGGTATTGGTACAGCCCTTGTAAAACTATGGTGGGTAAAACTTGTTGGTGGTCTATATCTTCTTTGGATGGCATTCAAATTCTTCAAAGAACACTTTGCGAAGAAGCGTCAAGCAGATAATGAAGAAGAAGACGGTGAAGAATCAGACAAGCCTAAGATTAGCGGTTTAGCACGTTATATCGGTATCTTCTGGGCAACAGTAGTATCGGTTGAAATGATGGACATTGCGTTCTCTGTTGACTCAGTATTAGCGGCCTTCGGTATTTCTGACCATGTTGGTATCCTGTTACTTGGTGGTATGCTTGGTATCCTTATGATGCGTGGTGTAGCACAACTATTTACAAAGCTAATGGAAAAAGTTCCAGAATTAGAAGCGACAGCTTATATCCTAATCGGATTTATTGGTGTTAAAATGCTTCTAACACTTGTACACATTCACATTAGTCACCCTGTATTCTTTGTTTTCGTTATCGGTTGTATCGTTGGTACATTCGTACTTAACAAAATGAAACAAAAGAAACACGCTTAATCAAACTTATCACAATATATTGACTATAAACAATAATGGTTAATTTATTGACTAAAAAAAGCTCCTACTTGGTAGGGGCTTTCTTAATGACCATATTTATCAATGTTACAGATTCTACATAAGATAAAGAAATAATAAAAAACAGGAAAAAATTACTTTTATATAAAAAGGAGAAAGAACCATATGATACCTAAAGTACATCCAGTTCAAAGCATGATGCACTTTCCAAAACCTATTCAACCTAATGTGCAAAAGAAAAAGGAATTGAATACAGAGGAAACAAAGAGTTTTAGCGAAGTATTAAAGGAAATAAGGAAAAAAAGAGGGGATTTCCCTTCATAAAGTTTCAAACCAAACTCTGTTCTAATGAACAGGGTTTTTCATATGGTACAGGGGGAGAAATAGTGATTATATAAGGGATATATAAGATACTTATGATTAATATTTTGTATAACAGTGTATATAATATAAGAAGGTAAATTTAAAAAGTAGTATTGCTTAATACACTATTTTGTTTAAGTTTTAGGTGTCTTAGGACACAACCCTCTCCTATGCTGTTACTTTATACAGCATTTTATATATTGGTAGTGGATTTACCCCTCTTTCCATGCTTGAAAAAGCAGTTGACATACCGAAATCAGAGATTGGACAATTCCAGTCTCTTTTTTCATACAAAAAAAGAACCCTGCCATTACGACAGGATTCACTTATTGAACGATTAGGTTATCGATGTATATGCTCTTTACCTCTGCATTTTCTTTTTCCATAATCGGATTTAAATTCTCGATTAAAATTCCTTTTGTTCCTTCAATGTGTTTAACATTCATTTGGTCAGGTTTTAATTTCATCATTTCAAAAATGATTTTATCACGAAGAATGGGCTTTAATTCTTTCACTTTTTCTTCTTTTCCTACAAATCCAAGATTGACTGATAATTTTGCAAAGCTCCCATCAGATAGTTTTACCGTAAATTCATCTAAGGGGAAAAGTATTTCTTTCTCTTCTTTGTGAAAAATGGAACTAATCGCATTGTCTGCGTTTTTTCCCATTGCTTCCGATGTGAAGATTTGATAAAACAAATACCCCACAACAATAATAAGTAAGGTTAGTAAAAAGAACATGAATTTCACTAATCCACTCGATGCTGGTTTTGATTCTTTTGATTCTTTTGATGCCAAAATCATTACTCCTTTTCTTTATGTATTATTTCGTTTACTATATACAATATATTATAACTCGTTGACTATAAAATGTAAACATTTAGTGCTAAAAACCATGTATTTAAATTTAACGAATAAGGGTTGGAAAGGGAGGGAGATTTGATTTTTCGTTCTTTTTTCATAGTCTTTTTTTAAAAGAATAGGTCATTCTTTCATTATCTATAATGATAAAGAATTTGAATAAAGAAGGAGTTTTTATATATGGAACAGGTTATATATTTGGTTGGGATTTTTTTATTTTTAGTAGGTGGATTTGCAGGAATGTTAATCATTTGGATACCAGTAGAGATAGTCGTAATGGATAAATACGATTTTCGTAAAGGTTGGATAATTTCAATCTATGCGTTATATGTATGTATCTATTTCTTATTCGTTCATCATTTAACCATTTCACTTTTAGGTGAATCGTTTATTACACCCATCATGGGAGGAATATATGGGGCTTCCGTTGGTAGTAAATTAAAGGAATTGAAAAAGAAGAAAAGACGTTATTCTTACTAAAGAATAGCGTTTTTTTATACATAAAAAAGAGACGAATTAATCGCCTCCACCACCTCCGTCTCCTCCTCCACTATCACCGCCACTGTCACCGCTACTATCACCACCAAAATCCCAATCCCAAAAGCCACCACTATCATCGGAAGAATGTTGGCGTTTTCGATTGCGTTTCTTTGAAAACAATTTTAGAAATAAGAATAGATTTAAGATAATAAAGGTAATTTCCATTTTGTCAGCAAAGAACAGACATAAGACCACAAACAAGGGAAATGTCGCAAGGATAATCCCACCATTTCGCTTAAAAACGTGTAAAATAATCAAGATAAAAAAAATCAAAAGCAAGATACTTCCAAACATCTAATTCCTCCTTTCTTATAGTTTAAAAAATCCCCTTACCTAATTGTATTGGTAAGAGGATTGCTTTATAAAGAAAATTATTTAGTTTCTGTTTTGTCGTCTTTTAAAAACGCTTGGATTTGTTTAGAATCAAGTGTATAATGACCGCCACTTCCATTTACTTCATACACTTTAAACTTTGCTCCTGCTTTCTTTCCAACAACGACTTCCACGATTCTCTCTTTGGTTTCAAGGTATCCTGTATCGCCTTCTGTCCAGTCGGGCTTCATAAATTCGTGTCGTTTGCTACGTGATTCATCAAAGGTAGCAGAAGACTTTTTAAACGCTTGTGGTGCTCCTTGAACTGCTCTATGACCAGTCAGTGTGACATTAATCGTTTTCTTGTTAAGGGAAGTGACGATTCCCTTTTCACCTGATTTATTCTCAACAACCATTCCGACCTTTACAGTATCAAAAGTCAATACATCTGCTTCATTAACAGAATACGAAAAGTGTGGGAACTGTTTTTCCAGTTGTTCAATATATGCTTTTTTCGCATTTTCAAGTAGTTCTTTATCTGTTTTTCCCTCAACGATAATTGTTACAGGGTCTAAAATTAATGTAACTGCTTTTTCCATTATAACCTCTCCTTTTATAAGTAAAAATAACCTGTTATCTATTATTATCATATCAAAACATTCTTTTATTGTCAATTATTTTTTACAAAAATACAAATTCATTATATTTTATAAAAGAAAGAAGAACTATCTATAATAGAGAGATTTCATTAAAAAAGGATAAAGAATATCTTTATTCGTGAAAACAGGTTTTGACTTTAAATAGGGGAGAGATTTATTTATGAATTTTGTGTAGAGGTAAAGTAAGTAAGTATAAACAGAAGAGTCTTATGACTTTTTTTGTTATTTTGTAAAAATAAAGTGACAAAATTAAAAATGGAACATTTACTCTGTAAAAGGGAAATGGTATGATAGCCTTAACTAATACATAGTGAGGCGTTTAATTAGAAAGGGTGGAATATTAATGGGTACATGTAATGCTTTAGGTTGTGGTTTTGGAGTAGAAGAAATATTGGTTAAAATAGATAATGGACAAAGTAAAGTTACTTTATGTCCAAACCATATTCTAATGCTTAAAAATAACCTGTTTAATATCGAGAGGGTTTATACTGAACCAAGTGAAAGACATGACAAAAATCCATGTGAATGTTGTAATGAACAAGACAGCATTGAATATAAAGACCATGATGCTACTATGTATTTATGTGCTAAACATTTAGGGGATTTGATTGACCGCAATCTTTCTCCAAGAGATTTTAAGACATTGTATCATAAATATGGTAACATCTATATTCTTCATGATGATTTTTACCATCCAGAAACAGGAGAAGCCTTTCAACCAGTAGAGCGTTAATTTGTATAGTAGGGGAGATATATCATGGGGAGAACCACTGAAGGATATTTAACAAAACTGGAAAAGAAAAATCCATTAGGGAAATGGATGACCGAAGCCTATTCAGATAACAAAATCGTAGAGGAATTAAAGAAAAAAGATTTTTTAACTGACGATTTAAAATTAACCCGAAGAGGACAAGAATATGTAATGGGTGTTCTTCAGGAAATGGATAGCGTTCAACGAATTATGGTGGAGCGATTCATCCTGGAACATCATCAATTAAATGTAAATATTTCATATAATGAAAAGTGAGGCACAAGGAGTTTCCTTGTGTCTTTTTATTAAAAGAGCAATTAACAAAAGAGAGGTAGAAATCATGAAGTTATTTATAAAAAATGAAAATCAATTTATGTTAGAAGGAAGTGGAAAAGACTTCAAACTATTAGGTTATTCTATAATGCGTCAACAGTCTTCATTGCCTACTATATTGAAAGAACCTTCTATTATAGATTTTTACCAATCTCTATTGCGATTATCAACTAAAGACAATCATGAAAGTCTTTCTTTATTAACTTCAAGGTCTTCATTAGACTGGTTATTTCAGGTGGTGAAACTATTACCGAAAACCAAAAAAGAATTAGATACTTTTATATCTGATTTACATAAACAATATATGGTGCTTCAACAAGACGAACAAACAGAAAGCCACTCATTGAAAGATAGTTTAATCAAGGATTATCAAGATATTTTAGGATTAGAGAACATTAAGAAAATGACAGCATTTATTCAGTCCTTTGAACTAACTGAAGATGAACTTCAATCGATGATTATTCAGAAGTTCTTAGATTCCTTTCCTTCCATAAAACCAGAAGATATTCGGATAGACATGTTGGAGAGAATGTACGACCATTTCTTCTCTGTTTATCAATCATTGCTAATTGAAACCCATTTAATCTACCCATTTCCTTTGTTCCAGAATCAATTGGCTGGTCTTAATCTGTTTTCAGAAGGTAAAGAATCATGGACATGGATATACCTTCTTTACTTTGATATGTTTTTAAAGGGAGTGAATGACGGAATCGTTTATGAAGCAGAAGATAGTGATATGTTATTTGATTGGTTCAAACCATTTTTTATAAAGATAGCAGAAAAACAGAAGGAAAAGAGTGTTCAAATAAAGGAGCAAATACAAGCACGTAAAGAGAAAGATATGATAGAATTTCGGAATATTTATATTCAGGAATTATCTAAGTGTTTTCAAGATATAGAAAGAATAGAAGAAGATAAAGAAATTCCTTATAACGTGGTCTTTATATTAAAAGACAATCGCAAAATCGTCTGCAATACGTTGAAGCATTATCAAGTATATAGAGAAGAAATAAAAAGCCTGGGAAAAGAACAAGTAAAAAGTATGAAGGAGTTTATCCAGAAGGTTGCACCTATATCAAATCAAGGAGCAGAAACTTGGATAGATAAAGGTTTTGATGAAGTAAAAAAGGACATTTATCCAATGATACGATTAATAGAGTCAACTCCTGAAAAGGCTATTTATTCTCCTTTGACAAAAGATATGGGTATTTACTATGGAATCCGATTAGAAATAAAGGGAAAGGTTCAATACGCCATTATTATGAGAAAAACTTTAGACAAGTGGGGAATCACTGTTGAAGTTTTAAATCAAACTGCATTAAGTAATTTACAGAAAAAAAGACCAACATTTGTAAGTTATCAAGAGGTTATTCAAAAACAATTAACAAAAGAAGAGTTAAATAAATTGCCAAGTGCATATAAGAATCTTTATATGTATGCAGGAAAAAGTTCGATTGACTCTTCCAATTTATTAAACAAAATAGCCATAGATAAATTAAAGGAATCATTGAATACAGAAGAGTTGATTTTTTCCGTACCAGTCCGAGACTGTTTGCTTGTAACAAAAAAAGAGGAACTTTCCTTCTTAAAACAAATCACAGAACACTTTTATCAGTCCCATTCTGCAAGACTATCTCGGAATATTTTAGAATGGTCAGAAGGCGAATGGAAATCACTAACTTAAATCATGAAAAATACAAAACGAGGGATAAAAATGATAACAATGACAGCTATTAAAAAGGGAGTCCATTCCTGCTTTGATGAAGCATTAGATGAATCCCATGAATTAAAAGAGAATGAGCATACCATTGGATATATCCGTTTTCATGAAAGGGAAGAAGGAAAGGGAGCATGGATAGAATTTATTTTAGCAAAGGAAAGAAGTAAGCGATATGGAGATAAAATCATTCAGTATGTATTTGACCACTTTCCTTTTGAGTATGTAGAGGGTACTTCCATTTATGAACCACATTTCTTCTGGAAGAGAATTGGAGCAACCTTTGATGATGAAGTAGACGAAGATGCTTGTGACGGAACATATTTTATTCTTTATCGGGAAAATTTTTATCAAGCAATACAAAACTAACGCCACTGGATAATTTCAATGGTGTTTTTTTCTTTTCTCTTTTAATTTTGTAAAAAATAAATGACAAAATAATTATTGAGATATATAACAAAATGTGGTATAATATAGGTATAAATATAGAGCGGAATCATGAAGGAGTTAATATGTTATGAAAATACGTTTAGTTAGTGAAGGCTTTGGAATCAATGAACTTGTAGAAATAGATAAATGGTTTGCAGGAGACCTTATGCTCAAACGAAAAACTCCAAGACGATTTGAATTTATTAATGGTTGGGAAAAAGAAGATTTCCAATATAAAACAAAAAAGCGATTTGAAGGATATTTGAAAGGTTCTAAAACCTATCAGATGGCTTATCTCACAATAGAAGAAGACACAGAAAAAGGAGAGAGTGTCCAATGAAATATTTACACACACTATATGACCATTCCCTTGAAAGAAATTATAAATTATATCAAATGAATGCCAAAGAGCTAAGTGAACGATTAAAAAAGCATTATAACTTGCCACCTATGATGCTTCAACTCTTCAATTCAGAATCGAAGTTAGCAAGAAATGTAAAGGATATTAAAGAATTAAAAGCTCATGGACACATCCTACGAAAAGACGATATGCGTGTTCAAGATGTAAGAAAAATGGTAGGCAAAATCAAAAACAATGAACACGTTCAACCGATGACAAAGCAAGGAATCCATTTTGGCTATGAAGTGATGCCAGTCGCTCTTTCAGTAAAAGGAGACGTGGAGAATTCAGAGACACCGATAGAACTAATGGATGGATTTAAACGCCTCTTGGTTATGGATACAAGTGATATTCCTGATATAGATATTATGGTGAAAGTCTACGATTCTTTAGATGATAGAGAATGGATTAACGCTATGTTACTTTATAATAGTTGGAAATATGCTGATTCTGAAGGTGCAGATAAGTACATGGACAGAGGATTTCAATTAGGTCTTTATTATCGTTACCGTCTCATGTTTGTAAATATGATTCTTCCACATTGGGATATGTTTAGAGCGATAAACATCTATACAACAGGAAGAGATTTAGAAAGCTATTGGAGAGAAGGTTCAAGCACTGCAGGAGTATATAAGACCTTCTGGAATAACATTGTTTTCTACGATGATATTCAAGCAATCTATGACATTCTCACGTCTAAACCGATTTTCAAAGTCAAGAAAAAGGGACAAATTGTAGAACACGACATGAAACAATATAAATACAATAATAGTGGATTGAATCGGATTCTCGAAGTATTTGTATCTCTTCTTGGTGAAGTTAGAAGAATGGAATTTAACAAAGGTCTAACAGAACGTAAAAAGTTTGACCGTTCCATTTTAGAAAATTATTTAAATGATGAAAGTCTGCAGAAACAGTTTGTCAAAGTGATAGAAATGTCCGTAGATGGATTCATAATGAATCATATCAGAGGTCATATGAGAGAAGATATGAAAAAGCGTATGTATGAAGGAATGGGACATGAATATAAAGCTCCTGAACCGATAATCAAAGCTCCACAAAAACCATTCAACTTATCAGATATTAAGTTTTGAAAAGAGAGAGCGAATTGATAAAAAGAAAAATAATTGGTTCGGATAACGGAAAAGGGTTGCAAATGATTTGCACTCTTTTTTGTTTTTATAAGAGTATTTTTTAACCACTATAATATAAAAAGTAAACAAAACAGGAAGCAGAGCTATTGTATAGAAAGGTGGATACACATGAGTACAGTCATTACGAATGGATACAAATTAAAGAGAAAATTGTCCTTAGATGAATTACAAAACTTCTCAATGGAGTTGCGAAACAAAATGGATGAAACCTCTATCCGTATTTGTGAAAGATTAGTAGCGGAGAGAATAGCAGATATTCTGGATACGTTTATGGTAAGAGGCGAATCAGAAATCAAGAATAAGTATGGGGAAAAAAGAATAGACCTTACTTCCTCTTTGTTTTCGGAAGCCTATTGGGATTTGTGGAAAGAACATCAGAAGTTTAAAAAGGGAGAAATCTGTAGCGACCCTGATGCAAACTTTGATTGTAAAGTGGTTTTCTTTCCTGCCAAATACAAATTGTTGGCGATGTTTTTTTGCTATCATGAAGAATATGAAAAGGAATGGGAATCTATTGAATCTGTTTGTAAATATGAGTATTACAACCATACAGATAGACCCAAAAAGCTCTCAAAGAAACAATGGGATAAACGGAAAGAAATTTGGAAGCAAGTTTTACCAGGTTTCGGTTCACCAGCCCTAAATGGAATGGAAGTAAATTGTGTTATCCATATGCCAACAGCTCAAGCATTAAGAAAAGAAGAAATTCTAAAGTACCTTCCTTCTTTTGATAAAAGAGTTGAAGCACAAGCGAAAGCCCTTTTATTACAAGAAAAATGGGATGAATGGAACACCAAAGAGGAAAATAAAGACCAGATTCGATTAATCATGAAAATAGAAAGATGGATTCGTTCTGAAGAAGGACAGGCAGAATTGGAAAAACAAAAAGAAATGGTAGCCAAAATAGTAAAACCTACAATTGAGGTTGCTGACCTTCAACAAACGATTGAGCTTTTTTCTAACATCATAATTGATTAATTCATCAACCATAGGCACTCTGCATAAGGGTGTCTTTATTTTTTTCTTTTGCAGAAAATTATGGTAATAAATGAAAACGTAATCATCTATAATGCAATATCTAACGAAACATTAGGTGTTCAAATTGAACAAATATGCCTTATAAGTAGACATTGGAATTCATGTGAATGAACCTCTCCTAACATTTCATTCAGTGAAAATGTCTATGAGGAAGGAGTATCAGAGGAGCAATCCTCTGTTTTTTGTTTTTATAAGACAAATAAATCCCAAAAAAATTGACTATAGTCTATGATATTTGTGGTAAAATAGAGTAAGAGAATACATAAAGGAGGTTGCGGTTTGGAAAAGAAATTTATTTGGTCAATTGGCGATGCTTCAATGGAGTTTAGTAATGGAAGTATGCAGTATTTTAAAGAGTTAGAACCAGCTAAAGATATAGAGGATGTTCTTTATTTTTACTATGATGTTCTGATTAAGATTGGAAGAAGAAGATTAAAATTATCCACTTATGATTTTCCTAAAGTACAAAATCTTCATTTGTTCATTCAGGAAATGATAAATCACAAAACCAAAGAAGAAGGGTATTTGTTAGAAGACTTTCAAGATGGTGGTTTTTCTCGAAAGATACGTTATCACCAATTAGAACTCGAAGATACATTCTGGATAGAGTATTTTGTTCGTTTGGAAAAGTATTGCTATGAAGTGAAACAGTGGGATGAAGAAACACCAAATGAATTTACAACTTATAAAATGACCATTGGTGAAATTGGAAACCGCTCTAATGGAGAATCTTGTGTCGCTTGGTTCATAAATGACCTGAGTGAAGAAAAGCTACTGGAATTAGCTCAAATCGCACAAGACTTTGTTCAATACAGTATAGAACAAAACAATATCCAAGTAGAGGAATGGATAAAAGAAGCGGAAGAAGAGAAACAAAGGGGGGATAAGGAGAATGAGGAGACTGAATGAAGAAGAAATTAATGCTCTTTCATTAGATATGAAAATTTGTTATATGCTACAAGGTTGGAACAATGTCATTTCTCCTAAAAACCCTAAAGAATGGGCTGAACAAGTAGGTTTTTTTAATTTTAAAAAACAAGGAGAGTCCAACAATAACCCTGTTGCGATTGAAAAAGCATTACATTTTGCAGAATACCATATTGATTTTATAAAAAAACACATTGTAAAGGAATGAGCATATGAAAAGCAGACAGAAAAAACACTTACAAAAAATCATAAAAAGAAGCCCTATCGTTTCTTTTTCTCAAGACGATAAGTTTCAAATAGGGGATATTGTTTCCAAACAAGATTTTTCACAGGCTTGTGGTTTGGATGATGAATTTATTACGACTACCAGCTTTAAAATAGCAAAAGAAGATATGTATTCCGATTTAATTATGTTCGTAGATAATTACTTGGTTTCTGGTGGACACCAATTTGTTTATCTTTTACTTCCAACAACGGAAGGTAAATATCGTATCGTTGAAAAAGAACGCAAAGCAGAATGGCAGGATAAATACTGGAAAAAAGAAGACCCCGACAACCAACGTGACTGGTGTTATTTCGATGAAGATATTAATGATTTGTTTGACTATATTATGAAGAAATTCGATAAATATAATAAATAAAATAGGCAAATCAATTTGTTAGAGGAAGAGGGAAAAGCAAAGTTGCAAAATGAACAAAATCAAGTTGAAAAATTAGGTGTTACAGGTTGGATATGTTTAGTTCTTTTTGGAGCTTTAGTGCTTCATTTCTTTTATTTCTGGACATTCGGACTTTATTTTGGAATTAAAGAAGATAAAGCAGAACATGAAGCCTATTTAGAACAGCGACAAGAAGGAATTGAAACATTCGCCCTGGTCATCGATAAAAAATTTGTAGGTGGCAAAAACCCTTATCATGAGATTACTCTTTACGTAAAGAGCTTAAATGAAGAACATAAAGTAAAAGTTCAAAAAGAAATATACGACCCTGTTCAATCAGGTGATTTTATTGAAGTAGTTGTGAAGGACAATAATCTTTATTTCGGCAACAAATCAGACGAAGACCATACCATTCGATTTGAAGATAATGAAATAGTCAATCAAGAAGAAAAGATAAAAAAATAGAGAGTAGGAGGGGTATTAGTGAAATTAGTTTGTGATTGTGGAAATGAAATGGAGTTTATTCCAGACAAAGACAGGACAGAAGACGAGAGAGGTCAATATGTCAAAAAAGATACAAATAAGTTTGGCTTTTGGGCTGAACACGATGAAACAGGTATTACCTGTGAACAATGTAAAAAAGCGATTTGGTATTTTGCGTAGATAATAGAAGAACAACATTGGTTGGGAAAACAAATATAAAAAGAGAGGAGAATAGCGGTTGGCATTTAAGAAAGCAGACTTTGAAAAATTGTCACAAAAAGCAAAATACTTTGATGAATTAGGAGCGGTTTTTGACGAAGAAAACACCAAAAACTGCTTTGTGATGCCATTTTTCTTAGCGTTAGGATATGACGTATTTAACCCCTTAGAATTTATGGCAGAGCTTAATCTTGATACAAGGCACAATGGAGCAGAGAAGGTTGATTACGCCATTTGTGTAGATATGACACCACGTATTATTATTGAGGTAAAGAAAAAAGGAACTGCTCTAAAGAAAAGTATTGGTCAGTTAAAAAGATATTTTAATTCAGACGTTCGTGTGAGATATGGTGTTCTAACGAACGGAATAGATTATTATTTCTTTACGGATACGGTTAATCAAAACATCATGGATGACCATCCTCATTATATGCTTAATATCTTGCAACTAAAAAAAGATGATATTGAATTTTTAAAACAATTAACAAGAGAAAATGTATGGACTGTATTTTCTCAAAATAGAGAGGGGCAAAAATGAAGATATTCCTGTTGAGAAGTATTTATTCTTTAGGATTAGCTTTGCCAGTGTGGGGAATAGAACACTTTTATTTTGGTAATAGTAATCTCCCAATTGCATTGGTTTCCTTTTTATTGATATGGATAGTTTCATTATTTATGATTTTCAATGATGAAATTGGTTCAATGGAACAGACTGTTGGGTTAGCCATGATGGTATTCTTGTACGCTATTTATGGCGTTCACCATTGGTTTGCGTATGCCATTGTCGTAGGTCTTCTTGTGCTTATATCTCTTATTTGTATGTTCATTGTCTTTGGAGAAGACATAAGAAATAGAAAAAGAGACAAAATACTAAAAGAAATCTATCCGTTAAAAGGGAGAGAATTGAATGAGGAAGAGAAGGAAGTTCTTTGCTCCTTATATGGGGAAAACGGACATTATTACAAAGTCATTCAAAGCGGAGCATTATCAGAAAGAGATGCAGAAGCGATTAACGCAAAAATTAGAAGGGTCATTAATATAAAACAGCCATAAGAGTAGATTCTCTCAGGCTGTTTTTATTTTGTCTTATTTCATATTGTCTTTAAGCCGAATTAATTCTTCTTTACCCCTGTTTACATATTCATCAATAGCAGAAACTACTTGATTAGCAGTTGACTCTCTTAACAAAATATCGTGATAGGCTTTTTCTAACACTGATTCATAGTGCTTTAGTTCATATTTTTTAGCTGGTAGCATATTTATCTTAATAATATGAGCTAATCTTTCTACTTGTTCTTGTGTGAGGATTTCAGGTTTCTTCATAATATGATGATAGATTTGTGAAATTCTCATAATTGGTAAATCGGTATCATTTTGAATCCGAATCGTGTCATTCGCAATTACAAAAATCGGTTCAAAAAAGAACGGAGAGGATGTTTTGCCATATGATTTTTCCCACTCTTGATTGATTAATAGTTGTTTAAAGGCAATATGACGATTCATTTGAGATGTTACATTGTTTGTAGGTTCTTCATTTCCATTTGGGAATACTTTTATCCATTGTCCATCTTTTGTTATTTTTAAGGCATAACTCCCTTTAGGAGAGTAGTTCTTAACTTCAATAGTGAAAATCCCTCTTGTAGAGACAATGATGTTGTCGGATTCTACCGATTGTCCATTTACTTCAAAACGGACATTGGGAATGTGCTTCCAAAAACCTTTGTACATGTCTAACTCTTCATTCACACGATTTTCTCCACCAATCCCTGCTCCCATTATAGCCACTTCTTTTTCTAAGTAAGCAAGAGCTTCTTGATAGATTCTTTGATATCTTTCTACATCCGTTGACATAGGTGATATAGAAGAGGGTGTAATTCCCATTTTTGAAAGAATTTCTTTTATTGGAGAAATAGGCACACCTTGTATAGCATCCCTTCCTAACATATCTCTTATATAGCTCATTCCATTTGAAAAGTGAGAAGGGCTATAAGATTGAATATGTGCGAATTCTTTCTCTACTAATTTTAAACGGTCATTATTATCGACTCTGCTTTCCAGGGGTTGTAAATTTATTTGTTTAGAAATAGATAAGGAAGAAAACTCGTTTTTATAATTACGAGATTCAAACACATCTTTTGCTATCCCTTTTAAAGCCTCCATAGATTGGATTGGCTGTAGCTGTAAGGCACGTTCCACTTTTGTAGTAGGTAAGGATTCGTGACGTTCTAATCTGATTCTTTCTTTCTCTAATTCGTTCTTCTCCTCTTTATAGTTGTCCCACACTTCTTTTTTAGCTTGAGGAATAAAGTAAAGAAGAAAAATAACCATACATACTTCATAGGGAGTCCAGCTAAAAATAACAGTAAATATAACCAAAGGAACAATGAACACTCTAAGAAAAACTAAAACAGAAATCATAAATGTTGATAGTAATAAACCAACATATTTTAGAATAAGTTTTTTATCATCTTTGTCCAAAAAAGATAACTCCTTTCCACGCTTTTCCTAAATTATACCGCTTTTTATTGATTATAGTCAATGGAATAGAGCGTTGATAAGGAAAATTTTTTAATCTTTCACACAAAAAACCATGAAGCATTATAACTTCATGGCTAACTGTATATCTTGGTCGTAAGATTCTCCAAACAAGAGGGTAGAGATAATTTGCATATAAGAATGTATTCCATGTCGGTTCATGTATCGGACTGGTTTCCGTTGAGCAATAACATAATTATGAATATGCTGTGGGGTTAAAAATTCAGGAAAAACCACTTCAAAGCTATGAACAAATTCCTTTTTACTGTTTCTCACTTCAACATAGAGCTTGATTTCACCAATCTTTTGACAAAATATATACTGTAATGCCCCCGACCCCTGCAGTTCAATGACGAAATCCTCTTTTGAAATATCTACATTAGTAAAAACATGCTCCTGAATGGGCGTTTCTTTCAAGTTTAAAGGAATGAGTTCATTTTCTTTGTAAATACGATATTCCTTGTTTGGATTCTCTCCGATTTCATTCCATGTTCGGTAATTGACGATATCGGCTATCGTGGTTCGACCTACATTATAATAGTCAGCTAATGCCTTTTGTGTGAAGTGTCTTAGAGCATATTCCTCACGAATTGTTCTCACAATAGAAGGGTTTAGGATAGTTTGAGGGTTATTTTGTCCTTTTTTCGTGGTAGAGAGTTTATCTGACCAGTTCTTTGAGTATCGGTTCTGCTTGATTCCCTTCATTAAATTTTCCCGACCTTGTTCGGACATATTTTTATATCCTTCACGCTTTTTTTGACGGAAAGATTCATCTGCCTCATAGGTATTCAAGGTTAGATTCAATTTTCGTAAATTGGTGTGGTCTTTGTCCCTAAAATAGACTTTATCTTCCTCACCAGCACCTAAAAGGAGTTTATGTAAATAAATAGATTTATCCTGGTTAGAAATAAAGTAAAAGTAACTTTTATCGGTGTCTTTATAAATCAATATCCAACGACCATGAATAGAACGAGCAATTGATAAGTCTTCTTTGTCAATCGTAAGTCGAACGATGGTGTCTTTGTAGGGAACGTCAATAATGGCAATGTCTCCATCAATTTGATAATAATTCTCCATTTCCCATCCTCCTATATTGACCGTCATAAATGATATATCCTTATTATATAGGGGCATAAGGAAATATTCAATTCCTTTCCAGCTAAGTTTACGGATTTTAGCTGGTGTAAAAAATAATTTACAAATATGGCAGTAAATGATACAATTGAATACAGGAAAGGTTTTATTTATAAGGAGGAAAAAGAAGCATGGTCAAGAAAATGAGAGAAGAATCCATTGAATATTTACGCAATCGTTGTTGGGAGCTATGTCATGAAGATGTATCTGTTCCAGAGGAAATAGATAAGTGGGCTGAAAAAGAAGGCTTCGGCAATGAAGAAGAAGGTTATTTGGTTCAATGTAATGGTCAATATGGGTACTTATATAATGAGGAATATTGGCACGATGAACAAACGGACACTTTAGCCAAAGATTTTGCGATAGAGCATCAGTTAAAAAGTGGCGAAGTATTGCAACGATTATATGAAATAGGCAATCAATTATCAAGCAAAGTAGAAGAATCTATTTTGGTTATCGTTGGAGAAAAAACAGGAGTTATGGAAGCACATGAATTGTGTATATTCTTTCCTTTTGGAGTAGATAATCCCACATATAAGGAAACGCTTAATTTGTTCATGCAAGTCGGAAAAACCGTAGCATAAGGGGAGATTTCTCTCTCCTTTTGCTTTTTACATATCGTCTCTATGATTCATTCCTAAAAGAAGGGGATTTTAACATGTCTGAAAACTTTTCAATTAATATTCGTTTATATGTAATAGTGGCACTTGGAGGAAATTCTTTTTTACATGAAGAAATTGATACGATTTATGAAGAAAAGAAATTAGACTATTATCATGCCTATAAATTAAGTGGCTTCTATGATGACATTACCTTTAAAACATACATGATTGATAAAGAAGCAAGAATGAAAAAAGTAGCAGGGATTGTGGAATGGTGTTATAAACATAACGATTTAACACTGATTTATCGTCTTCTCAAGAAAGGATTTAAGTTTTCATGGAACTTCATGAAAAATCAAAACTATATCTCGATTGATGAATTTGCTTTGTCTTTCCAAAAGAAAAGAGGCAAAGACTTTTCAGAGCAAGATATGTTCTTCCATTGTATAGCTTTAATGTATTTGTGCTATCAAGAAAAAATACATTTGGATTTACAATCAGAGTTTGGTCGTTATTTTCAGCAAATGTTTGTCAATCATGTTCAAGATATTTTTACAGGAAAGATTCTGTTTACGGAAGAAAACTTTAAGGAATCAAGAAATGAACTGGATGGCTTATATCAAGACTTTTATGTATCTCCCAAAACCAGTAATACTACGTTAGAATTGCTTTTTGATAACATCATTTCAGTGGAAGAAAAGAAAATCGGGACTACTCATAATATGTCTAAAGAAAAATATGGAGAAGTACGAAAATCTGTTTTTGAAAATGGAATATCCAAATACATTGGAGCTTATGCAGGATGGATTAAAGCGTTAGGCTTTAATGAGTCGGATTTAACTTCTTCGGTTCGTTTATCAAAAGAAGATTTAGATAGTGTCTTTTTTGAATATATCAATGCACAACATGGCAATAACATAGAAGAACAAGATAAACTTCCTTTTATTGTTGGTCTTTTCTTTATTCAAGCTCTTGTAACAGAGTACAAAAAATCAAAAGACGTTTATTTTAATCAATTACAGGATGACTTTTACTTTGAGTTGGGTGAATATGAGAAAGAATTAGCTGAAAAAGAAAAAGATTTAAAAGAAGCAAAAGAATCCTTTGAAGCAGAGAAGAAAAAAGTCCAGGAAGAAAATGATAAACTTTGGGAAGAGTTGAAGAGATTACAAAAAGAAAATGCTTCTTTAAAAGGAGAAGTGGATACTTTACATGACCATAGTAAAGAAGTTTTTGCTCTTCGTGAGTTCATTTATTCTTTGAAAAATGAAGAAGAGGAAGAAGTAGAAGGAAACCAAATGGAAATGATGATAGAGGAATTGCAAACTATCAAAATGGCTGTCATTGGTGGTTCACAATCATGGGTCAATAAAGTGAAGGAAGTCTTCCCGAATTTCATTATGGTCAATCAGGATAATAAAGGGATAGATTTACGCTTTTTAGATAATGTGGATGTTGTTTGTATCAATACCAAAACCTTTAATCATTCTTTTTATGAAAAAGCAATGAAACAAATGAGCAAAAATGATGTACCATTCTTCTATCTAAATGGAAATTACAACATAGACATAACGGTATCTAAGATTTATCGACAAGAAAAAGTTGTTACAAAAAGGAGAGAAAAATAATGCAAGATGCGTTGTTTTTGATAAAGGACTATATTAGGAGAGGGACTTTGCTCCCTTCTGTTCTTTTAAATAATAAGGAAGTTTATCAACTGATTAAGGATAGTGGTAAATACCAAGTTCCTTCTTTACAAGAATTAAAAAAGGTTGTTAAAAAGTTGGAAATAGAAGAGGATGACCTTTATCTTTCTGTAAATCCTTTCTCACCGTTTGTTTACATCCATCAATTAACGTATGTGGATATTCAGAATTTGAATGAATCATTTTTAGACATGTATCAAGTAAAAAAGACCATTCATTCTCTTAGAGAAGATATGGAGAAGTTTCGTGATGAAGGGGATTATGAATCCATTATTCACATAACGAGTAACAAATATGTATTAAATATCTTTCATGAGGTCTATAACGAGGTAGAACTGGAAAAGAGATATTCTCTGTTTCGAGAGACTTATACTCAAATGGAATATGGTTTTGAGGCATTTCAACCAGATATTTTAGAAGAAGTCTTAACCTTGAATATGGATACTTCTTTTAAAGAACAATTAAAGCCAGATAACAAGGGATATATCACGATTTATCGTGGGGAAGGCTCTAAATCCAGAGGGTTAGAAGAGGCATATAGTTGGACAATTAACCAAAAGATAGCACATTTCTTCGCTAAACGGTTTGACAAAGAAGGAAAAGTTTATCAAGGAAAAGTACATATCAATGATGTGATTGATTATATTGATGATAGAAATGAAGGCGAAATCTTGGTTATACCGACAAATGTAAAGGAAATTATCAAGTTATAAACAATGGTTGGGAAGCATAGGGATAGTTCTCTATGCTTTTTGATTGTTTAGCCTCTCTAACGCATAAAATATAGAAGTTTTATATAAAACAGGTTTTTCTATTAGAAAATGGATACATAGGGAGGATTTATTTATGGAAATGACAATGACAAAGAGAGAAACAGGATTTATTACATTTGGTAACTGGACAGAGTTTAGCCAAAAACTACAAGGACTTTCAGAAAAGGATTTAGAATCTGAACAAAGTTTATGTGAATCAATGGAGATTGATACTGAACTTTATCAAAAAATGATTCGTTCTGCAGTTTACGCTTGGAAAAACTCACCTTCAACATCTATCTTTCATTCCATTGGAAAAAATGGATTAAGTATGCCAAAAGAAGGAGAGACCGTATTCGATTCTCATATAGCACAAACACGTTTTTTACTTATGTTATGTGAATCCAGAATCATTAGTAAGCTATTACTGAAAACGGTAAGGGATGAAAATGGAGAAAAAGTAAAGGTTAGAAATGAATATGCTGTTACGCTTCCAGAAGGAGAAAGAGGAGAGGTAATGGCTAAAAAGGTAAATGAAGTTCTTCAGATAGTGTATCTTTATTTTTGGTACTGCAAAAAACAAGAAGAAAAAGCAGGGTTTAAAAAGCCGAAAAAAATCTATCGTGGTATTCGTTTACGTGACTTTTACCGACTACCAGCTATTCAAAAAGCTATCGAAAATGTACCACCAAGTACAGAAAGAGGCTTTGATAGAAAACGTAGAAAAGCAGAGTACGATTGCATAGTAGAGTATTTAATGAAAAACGGAATTAGAGAGATTTGTGAAAATGATTTAGTTTCTTTCACTTCTTCTAAAACCATTGCAAAGTATTTTGCGAATAAAGGTGGATTAATTATTGAAGTAAATGCAAATGACGTAGAAATCATGACTTCAGAGGTTCATGATGAACGATTTGCAGAAAAAGACTATGTTTCTAACAAATTGGAAAAAGAATATATTCTTAGATTGACTGATACTTCAATGGAAATCAGTAATATTGAAATCTATGACTTGGATTATTACATTGCTATCAATAGCCCTTTATCTGTAAGTATGTTTGACCATAGCGATAAGAGTGCTACGTATGAGTTAAATGGGGTTCATATTAAAGCCTATTACGTTTGGACAAGCAATACCACATCTGCTATCCATTATAAAAACTTGGATACAAATAGTTGGGGATATGGAAGCAGGGAATTTCAAAAGGAATTTGGTTTTTCACCTGTTATCAGCAATAAAAATCTAAAAGACATTAAGAACTTTCAAGTTCATATTGATTAAGGAAGGATGAATGAAAATGGCAGTAGATGTAGATGTAGTTATCGACATTAACGAAAGATGGGAAGAAGGTATTCCTCATGATAAAAGGTCAATTGAAATCTTTCAATTTGTAAAAGATTACGATTTTGAATTTTGTAATGATTTCTTCTGTTTTAAATCAGGAGGAGATGGGGATAACGGAGAGCACTTAATGTATCTCTTGGATGAATTTTTTGCCAACAAAGATAAAGAAGCAGAGAATGAAGGAAAGAACGATAAAGAGGAATAGATATTTTAAAAAGGAAGGAAGTTATTATATGAAATTTAGTCAGATACCAAGATTTACTCGTGATGGAAGTTGGGAATGTGATTATACGTTACAGGATTTTGTTCGTAAAATTAAGGAATGGGAACAAACAGAAGGCTTAGAAATGAATCCAGATTTTCAACGTGGTCACGGTGCGATACGTTCCTAACTGAAAAGGTTAGGCACTAAGATAAAGAACTTACACAGTTTAGAACTTAACTGTATAGAAATTTGAAAGGTTCAGAACTTAGGAGAACTAATAGTTTGAGAAGTCAAATGAAAGGGTAACGCCTTGAAGGGCTTCCACTAATACTCCGACTGGCATGGAAATAAGTAAGTATTGAAGTGTCAGAAGCTCGGTGAAGTCGGCTGAGAGTTACCGTAATCTACTAAACTATTAGTAGAACGAAAGCTGTCCAGAGGTGGATAGTGTAACCCATAGGTCGGGTGTCCGCAAAATGTTCATGGTTAGAATGTTGTTGAATACAAACACAACTGACGAAAGTTCCGAATGAAAGAGTCTAAACTCGTTATATGATAGAAATGTCGTAACTACAAAATGTAGGGTTCATGAGGGTGAGTAAGAATCGTGACTATGAAAATCCTTATACTGTTACAGGCAGTATCCAGTGAACAGGCTCAAAGGAACAACCTAAAAACATATAGATGGATAAAACTATTGGAACGTAGAAAACTTGGAACATGGAGAGCTTACACTCAATGAAATGGTAATGTGGAAAATCAATATGATATAACACATTTTTGTTCAAGTGAGAGTGATGGCATAGTACCGTTGAAGCTATGGAAACATAGTGGAGGGATAGCCATTAGTCATTGTTAAGTATTAAACGCAAAACCCTAAATTCATTAGGTTCGATTACGACTAACAGAAGTGAACTTTCCTTTCTAATAAAAGGAGGTAGTAGCTGACTAATGACAACTAACCGAAAAAGGCAACAGCTTAGAAATAATGAATATTACGACTTCCAAGAAACATTGGATGAACTTTATGAAATGAGTAAAAAAGGTCGTAAATTCACAAACTTGCTATCTATTATAACTTCAAAAGAGAATGTTCTCTTAGCCTACCGTAATATCAAGAAAAACAAAGGTAGTAAAACCAGAGGAACAAACAGGACAACAATAGTTGATATTGGAAAAATAAACCCTGAAGAGCTTGTTCTCTATGTTAAAAAGAGACTCAAAAACTTCAAACCTCACTCAGTTAGAAGGAAAATGATAGAGAAAGATGGAGGATTAGGTCAGAGACCATTAGGAATCCCAACTATCGAAGACCGTCTAATACAACAGTGTATCAAGCAAGTTCTTGACCCAATATGTGAAGCTAAATTCTATCAACACAGCTATGGCTTTCGTGCGAATAGAAGTACACATCACGCATTAGCAAGAACAGTTAATTTAATCAATAGAGGATTTCATTACGTGGTGGACATAGATATTAAAGGATTCTTTGACAATGTAAACCATGCTAAATTGCTAAAACAAATGTGGAACTTAGGCATAAGGGATAAAAACCTACTATGTATAATTTCCAAACTGTTGAAAGCAGAAATAGAGGGTGAGGGTAAACCAACAAAAGGTACACCTCAAGGTGGAGTTCTCTCACCTCTCTTATCAAATATTGTATTAAATGAGCTTGATTGGTGGGTTTGTTCTCAATGGGAAAACATGAAGACTGAACTCCAATATCACAATCAGAGCAACAAATATCGAGCACTAAACAAAAGTGATTTAAAGCAAATGTTTATCGTTCGATATGCAGACGATTTCAAGATATTATGTAAAGATTATAAATCCGCACAAAAAGCCTTTGTTGCTACAAAAATGTGGCTCAAAGAAAGGTTGAATCTTGAAGTTAGTCCTGATAAGTCAAAAGTTGTTAATCTGAGGAAAAACTACTCAAATTTTCTTGGTTTTAAACTAAAAGCAACACCAAAACGGTCAAAATATGTAATAAAATCACATATTACAGATAAGGCTCAAAAGAAAATTAAAAGAGTCCTTCGAGGGAAAATTAAAGAATTGCAGAAAAGTCCATCGCCCGAAATGGCAATGAAATACAATGCAACAGTATTGGGAATACAAAACTATTACCAAAAAGCAACGCATGTATATCTGGACATGAAGCAAATCTCTTATGAACTGTCGGAAACTCTTAAAAAGAGAACTTCTCGCATAAAAAGTAAAAATGGAAAGTTAAGCAAGACCTATCTCAAATATTATGGGAAATACAAACGGAAAATAATATTCATTGAAGGACATCCACTTTTTCCTATCAGTGGAGTGAACACCTCAAAACCAATTAACTTTACGCAAGAGATATGTATGTACACCAAGACAGGAAGAGCTTTAGTCCATGATAAGCTGAAGTCAATTAGTCCGAAAACTCTCAGATACCTTATGGAACATCCAGTTAAAGGTCAATCAACAGAGTTTAACGATAATCGCATATCATTATATGTAGGACAAAACGGATTATGTGCTATAACAAAACGCCCTCTTGTCAAAGGAAATATGGAAGTACATCATAAAATACCTCGTAAAGATGGTGGAAGTGATGAATATAGTAATTTACTCTTTGTATTAGGAGATATACACAAGCTAATACATGCAACAAAAGAGGAAACCGTTAAAAAGATATTAGAGATATTAAGTCTAAATGAAATAGAGAAGAAAAAGGTAAACAAACTTCGTTTGTTAGTTGGAAACAGGGAATTACTTGCGATATAGGCTTACAATGATGGAACGCTGTATGCGGTGAAAGTCGCACGTACAGTGTGAATGGGGGGAAAAGGTTAGCCGAATAAGGTTATTTGCGGAGGGTGAAATTCCCAAAGACTTACCTATCCATATTTTGGAATGAAGCACAACAAATTGCTTACTTAGAGTTTTTGTTGCGTGGAGGAAAAACAGCGAAGGTCATTTATTTGAACCATCCGAATTGGCAAACAACAGAAAGTGATACGTACAATGAGTTCGTTTGTGTAGACGGATTGCAACGTGCGACTTCGATTATCCGATTTGTTAATAATGAGATAAAAGTATTTGGTCATTATTATAGCGAATATGAAGATAGCCCAAGAATCAACCAAGGAGTTAAAATCAATATCAATCAATTAGCAACTCGAAAAGAAGTGTTGCAATGGTATTTAGAATTCAATGCAGGTGGAACAGTTCATACGGAAGACGAATTGAATCGTGTACGTGAACTATTAACACAAGAACAATAATCAATAAAAAAGCCACAGGAATTAAATCCTGTGGTTCTTTTTTGTTAATACAAGGCAATTAGAAGTGAACAATCTCGAACTCGTCTTCTGGATTTGGTTCACCTTTAAAGACTTCCCAAATCACAGTATGCAAGTCTTCCTCTGTATATCCAGGGATGCTACGAACTGCATTGATTACGTCTTGTAGAGAATCCTTATCTGTATATAGACGAACTACATCATACACATGAGCGTCACTTTTGTCTTCATCTAAAATGACGAACATTTGAAGTTTATCTGTGTGTTCAATATTTAATTCTGTTACTTCAAAACCTTCTGCGATTTCAGTTGGATTTTCACGAAGAATAGAGTATTCTCCTGAATTGTTTTCTTCATCATTTACCTCTGTTTGTACCAATAAATAAATTTTTTCGTTTGCCATATTAAAACGCCTCCTGTGAATTAAAAGAAATGTATTCTTTCCTGTTTTTTAATGTACATAATATCTTATGTGTTTTTATCCAGTTTAATAAATTATTGTCATATTTATTGTACTAAAAAACACAGCAAAGTCAGCAATGTTAAAGAATATTACGTTCCTGTTTTTCTATAATAGGATATATTCTAAAAAAGAAAGGAGGATTATTGTGAATAAAAAAATGTCAAAAAGTGCTTTAACTTTAATGGCTGTAGCTTTACCAGTCGTAGCAGTGGTAGGAGGTACTGTAACTCAACCAATTGAAGCAGAGGCTAAGACTACTTATTATGACTTACATGGTAAATTTGTTAAAAAGAGCGGAAAAATCTATTTCCAATCAAAAGTAATGGGCTTACAACGTGTGGCTCATGGTAAAGGTGGATTAAATGATGACCATTGGTTCTGGTCAGCATCAAACACTGGTAAAACGTTCCACGTTAAAGGGTATGGAAGTCCTTCTTCAATGGTTATCACAAAAGTTTATTAATCTAATTAAGATTGATACAAAGAGGCAAGAACAATTCTTGCCTTTTTTTACTGCGTAAAAACGTATTTTCTATGCTCTCTTGTTGAGATTTGGTCATCATAAATAAAAGAAACAGCCTTTGCAGACTGTTCCTCACATTATTTTAGTTTAGAAGCGACAAATTCATCAATAGCTTCTTTCGGCATATATCCAGATACTCTACCAAGAATTTTCCCATCTTGGAAAAGCATAAGAGTAGGGACACTCATAATACCATGCTCTGAAGTTGCTTCTTGTAATTGGTCAATATCTACTTTTACAACATTGACCGTTTCTACTTTCTCTAATTCAGGAGCTAACATTCGGCAAGGTCCACACCAGGTAGCGAAAAAGTCTACCAATACCGTTCCTTCCCCTGTTACTTGTTTAAATTCTGCTTCTGTTGATAATTGTTTCAATATAATTCCTCCAATCTAATCTTTGTTGAATAAAAAGTTCTTTGTATCATACGCAAGTTTTGCCAATTTATAAGGAGTTTTGCTCCCAAGCCTTTATGAGCTTTTCGCTCATTTTAACCGTACTAATACGAGTGTTTTTCACAAACTCTTCTTCTGTAAATAGTGTTTCATTCTTAACTGTACCTTGTGGAAAACCATCTCCATCCATAATAAACGTATCAAAGTGCGTTTCCCATTCTTGAATCGTTTTTCTTTCCAAGCACTTATTCACTCCTTTGTTCGTTAATTTGGGTGTATTTGTCGTATTCTTTATTCAAAAATTGGCTCAATGTCTCCAAAAGGCTATCCTGAAAAGAATCTCTATTTCCTTGATTATAAAAATAAAAAACATGACCATTTATTCTTTTCAGTTTAATTACTTGTTCGTTGCTTAAATGAGTCATCCCTTGTAAGGGTAGGGGGACTAAAGTTTCAACTAATATAGCTCCTGTTGTACTCAACATAGTTTCTTTAATAGAAGTGTTTGCCTCCAATACTCTATTGGGCTTTAAAAATGTTCCTTTATTAATCTCTTGAAAATCATATTCCAAGAGTAGTTTCTTCTCTTTTAAAAGATTTTGAATTCTCTTCTTGAAAATCATATCGTGGTACTGAATAGTAACCTTTGTATAATACGGTTTTTGTTTCGTAGCATCCGTTCCTTTTTCCAGTAAGACTTCAAAAGGCGAAGAAGCACTGTTTGTCTTGCTAAAGAGAGACGTTACTCCTAATACCGTTTTCGTTAATGGATTCATGTTTGTTATCAAACTCCTTTCTTATCTATTCGTATTTAAAGTTGCCAAACCAATTGTTTTTGTGTGCTGTTGAAAATGCAATTCCTTATCTAAGGAATAGAAGGTATGCTGGTCTCCGTCTATGGCTACAGCGTGTAATTGACCACCAAACACTGCCCCACCGTCAATCCCTATTTTTGATTGGCATGGAGAAATCCATACGTCTGTACTTTGACCACCAGGATTTAGATGATTCGTAATGGTATGACCAAAAACAAAGATTTTGCCTGTATGATTAGGCTTATAATGAAAATCTCTGCGTATCCAGCAGAAGTCACTTGTTTCTGTATCTTTCCAATTAGGAAGCATTAAATCAACACCAGCATGAACAAATACATGGTTATTCCATTCGTAATAGTAAGGAAGGTCTTTCAAAAAAGAAACTTCGTCAACAAACTGTGTTTTTACCATATCCGCAATACTATCTGGCATATGAGTAAAGGTGATATTGCTTCCAAAGAAAGAACGAAGGGTTTCTCTACCACCTTGAGGGTAATACAAATCCATTTCACTAAAAGGACTATCCAACCAACTTAAAAATAACTCTTCGTGATTTCCTTTTAATACGATTGCCCCATATTTGTCATGAAGCTGTTTGGCTAAATGAACGACACCATAAGCATCTTCGCCTCTATCAACTAAATCCCCAAGAAGGATTAATTGTTGGTTATCAGGATTCCATTTAGTTAGCATTTTTTGAAATCGGTTATTCTCTCCATGTATATCGCCAATAGCAAAGACCTTATCCATGATTATTCACTCCTTTTCTTATTCACTATCTCCATATGTGCTATAAATGTTCATTTTCTATCTTTATTTAGATTTTCCCTTTACTTTTATATAACTTTATTATATCATGTATTAATGTTTTAGTAAATTTATTTTTACAAAATGAAAAATAATAAATTAGGTAAAGCAATCTATAATATAGAGATTTTAGAAAAAAGGAAAATATTTTTTATATAACATAGGAGGAAACAGATATGGCAAAGACAATGAAATCAACGAGTTTGAAAACATCAAACCCAATGAGAGTTTCGTTTCAACTGAATCCAGTGAAAGGAAGAAAGTTTACGACTTCTGAAATTGGAAGAGGGATTGGCGTTCACAAAACGGATAAAGGGAAAGGCTCTTACTCACGTAAAGGGCGTAATGCACAAAAGGAACGAGCAGATTGGAGTTAATCTGCTTTTTCTTTGTATATAAGGAACTTTTAAAGGAAAGAGGTTAAATACAATGGCAAGTAAACCAAAATCAAGAACTTTTATCGTTCATCATAGAGGTCAAGCCAATCATGGTGGATATACGGTATTAGGTCGATATAAGGTTGGGGCAAGAAATGAAAAAGAAGCGGAAGAGCTTTTAAGAGGCGAAGTGGGAAAACACGCTAAAACCAAAGTCTATTATGAGGATGAAAAGAGTTTTATGCCTCATGGAGTGGTTATTAGAGAATGTTGAGTAAAACCCATACATAAGGGAGTGTAAAAAAGTGAAAAAGTTAGAAGAAATGATTAATAGGCATGGTGCGATTATCGACAAAATTGAGAAATTAGAAGATGAAAAGCACGAACTTGATAAAAAAATCTTGGAAGAAACAAAGAATTTAAATAAAGAAGAGTTATTGAAAATATATCCCCAAATAAAAAGTAGTGAGGTCAAGTATCAGCTATTTTTGAGAATCAAAAACGGATAAACCAGAGTTAGGGGTATAGGAAATGAGGCTAAAATCATGTTGAGTATTAAACCTGTTTTTATGACTGACATTGAAAATACAGAATATGAACAAAAAAGTAATCTGGATGCCTATATGATATTGAAAAGTAATAAGCCTGTTGCTTATGTATGGTTTGATATAAAAGACAACACAATGGATTTAGGTATGATTGAGGTCATTGAAAAAGGAAAAGGATTAGGAACTGAAATTATTTATTTTCTTTTTGAGTATTTTTCATTAGAAAAGATAACAGGCTTTGTTTTATGTGAAGAAAGAGCTTATCGTTTTTGGGATAAATTAGGGGCTACATTCTACTATGTAGAAGAAGAAGGTTATATAGATATATATGAACTGCTGGATGCTGAATTACAATCTGCATTTACCCTAATCTTAAATGTAAAAAATAGTTAAGTTAAAGCAAGGTAAGATATTTTCCATAGGGAGTGTTAAATATGAGTGCTCTTGATGATGCATATGAAGGAATGATGATTGAAAACTATATGATTTCGGAAGCTATAGATAAATATGTGAAAATCTATTCTCCTCAACAAGTTGTTAATGATGCAATTAGTAGCTTTCGTGAAGAATCGGTAGACGAAGAGGATAGCATTGAAGCATTTTCTAAAGAAATCTTAAAGACCATTGCACGAATAAAGCGTGTGAGTGATAAGCAGAAGCGTTGTTTAATTAAAATGCTGGTCTTACGTGGTGAAGATGGATATGAATATGGATATTAAAGGAGAGAAATAAATATGGCACACATTAGTCTTGTACAAGGTGATTTTGTTGTTGGATATAAAGAAGAAGATTACAAAAAGTATGAGGAAAAGAAAAAGGAATTAATCGAAGAAGGATATGTGTTATTCGATACAGATTATGCCCTTTCAGGAGATAAGATAGAGGTTTTTACAAAAGAAGATAAAACCTTTACGTTTACTCATTTAGCCATCTAAGGTTAATAAAAATGACAATACAGGTGATGAAAAAGCAACAAGCTATAGCATTACGTAAAAGATAATAAATACAGAACTATTCCTTATAAGGGGATAGTTCTTTTTGTTTTTAAGAATGTAAATAACCAATATTTTCAGTATAGATTCTAAAAAACTATTATGTTAGGATAAAATTCGTGTTTTTTATATAATCTCCATTCATAAACAACAACCAGAAAAAGATTAGACAGAAGGTGAACATATGGCGAATGTATGGAGTTGTGAAGAGAATGAATTTTTACTTGAACATGTTGGGGTATTAAAAGTCGAAACCATAGCCAAAAAATTAAATAGACCTGTTGGTGGCGTATTAAAACAAATGAGACTATTAAACATTTCTATCACAAGAAAGCAGACAGGACTATTAACAATGGGTGAATTGGCAAAGCTCTTAGGGGTTGACCGAAAAACAGTTGAAAATTGGTGTCATAATCATGACTTGTCATTTACAAAGAAAAAAACCAGACAAATTAAGACTTATTATTTTATAGATAGCTTACAGTTTTGGCAATGGGCTTACGAGCATCAAGAACGTGTTGATTTTACCAAAATTGAGCCTAATTCCATTCCTCCTGAACCTGAATGGGTTGATACGTTAAGGTTTAAGAAAAAGAAAATAAAAGGAAATTATTATCGACCTTGGACAACAAAAGAGGAAGAATTAGTCATTCAATTAAGAGAAAAAGGAACAAATTATCAAGAGATTGCAAAGAAGATAAATAGAACCTCCATGAGTGTTGAGAAGAAATACAAACGCTTAGTAAATGAAACCATCCAAAATATTTCATAAAGATTTTTTCTTTATATAAAAAAGAGGGTCTAATTAGCCCTCTTTTTGTTTTGATATATATTCTAAAGAATCGACCATACATGTTAGACCCTGCAATTTATGTTCCAAAACCCATTCTTTTTCGTTCATTTTTCGATAATCAGCGAACATTTTTACATATTTTTGTACCGTTTTGTGATTTTCCTTAAAGCCAACCATTTTCATACCTTCTGGTATATCTCCAACGAGATAATCTTTCTCTCCAAGCTGGATATTTTCTCTTTCTTGACCTATGCTGAAATCCAATACACTATCCTTGTAAGAAAGCCAAGCGTGGAAATTTAACATGGTTGTATCTGAAGAAACCAATTTCCAAAAAGGATTTTGAGATTGATAAGTCGTAAAGCCTTGGATATATCGCAATTCGTTCCGATTAGCCACTTTATCCTCTAATAAGAGAGAATACATAAGAACCGATAAATAGATACAAAGACCACCTTTATTATCCCAATGAGCGACTTCGTTCAAAACCTCTTCATTTTTTATGAGACTGTCCTTTTTTGTAAGGGAGCGGAAGAGCATGTTGAGATATAAGGCATGTACACGAAACATTTCTTTGTTTAGTAGCTTTTCAGGGTGTTTAGAAACAAACTCTATTGCATTTTCGGTACTATATGGATACGAATGTAACCATCTATCTTTAACCGTTTTTATAACATGGCTAACTTGTTCTTCGATAGAAAGTTTTTGGTGAGATACCTGAAAATCATCCATAACAAAACCTCTTTTCTTTGATATAGTTAGTGTAAATCAAAAAGAGAAAGCGTTCAATATTATATTTTTTTGTAAAAAATAATTTACAAATTAAGTATAATGAAGTATAATAAAAGCAGGGAAAGAAATCCTGTTATAAAAGGGGAAAGAGATAATGAGAGAACTCAATGAAGGAATGGAAAAGGTTAAGAATCAGATTGAAAAAGCCCATAATCCTACACCGATACATAAACAAGTTATAACTGCTCATGATTTAAAAGAATTAGGAGATAATGAGCAAATTGTCATTCATCATCCTTTGATTACAGGGATTATCTTAAAAATCCGAAAAGAATTTAAAGTAGAAACGATGTTGAATATACCAGTCGTCTTTTACGGTGAGAAATATGTTATTGAAGATAGTGGAGACAAGGTGTTTCCGCAACACGAAGTTCTTTTCAATGAAGAAGAAATGGTCGCTTATGTAGAAAAGCTATTATCTTGTAAAAACAAAGAGTTACTGTACTATCTCCGCTCTTTAGCAAGAAAAGAATTAGAAGTAGGAAATGTCATTGAATTTGAAGACGGTAAAAAAGGCGTTATTGTGATTCCAGAAGGATTTATCGGAAGAAACCCTATGTTTGTCCCATTGAAGAAAGATGGTACAAAAAGTAACCATAAACCAAGATATATTTATGCAAATGATAGTTTCAAAAAGATAAATGAAGAATTAGAAGGATAAAAAGGAGAGAAGAAACGTATGAAACGAGTAGAAGTGGTAGTAGAAAGTTATAATGTAGATGCTTTAGAAACAGGATTAGGTGTTAAATTATCAGCGTTAAGCCAGGAGCAATTATCAAAAATTCTATCACATGCCCTTGGTTATGTAGATTATACGGATGAACGTATTGCTAATGAACTAAAAGAAGTAGCAGGGATAAAATCCGAACAGACTTTTTATTCCCTATACAAATCAGGTGGAATTCACCTTGAAAAAATTGATGACTATATCGAAGAGTGGCACAATGGGGATTCGGATAAAGAATTACACGAATTTCTTGGACTGACATGGGAACAATATTCTATTTATGTAAAAGACGGAGTTCTTTAAAATAGAGAGGGATTCTTGAAAGGGGAAAATGAATATGATGAAACGATTTTTTAAAGATATGCCAAAAGACTTGAACACTGTAGGTACTTGGAAAATGGAAGTATATGCTCTTTTTCCCTTCAAAGACTCTCTTGTATATACAGAAACTTATTCAGGAAAGAAATGGGTAGCTTATGTAAAAGTACGGATAAAAGCCTTGTTAAAAGATTGGTCAACAAGTGGTGAAGATTATGGTATTGCATGGTCTTTGAAGGTAGCAGAATAAATAATAAATAGTAAGGAGTACGCTCTAATGTTTAAAAAGGTAAAAGAGTATGAAGGGTCTCGAAATATAGTCGTAGAAGATGAAGCCTATGGGACAGACGAAGTAACACTTAAATGGGATGGGTGCATTGATTATCGAATGGGTTCAAATGGTGTGAAGCCAAGTGAAGATGAAACAGGTGAAAATACAGACTATATTCATATTTGTGATATAGATGAAATGATTGAAAAACTACAAGCATTGAAGGAAATGGGAATAAAACATTTTAACAATGAATATTGGAAAGAGGAAGAGAAGGAGTAATAATGGAAAAGAGTAAACATGGCGTACACGCCCACCATTGCTGTATTATTCATGGTTGTAAATATGGAAACGATGATTGCCCTGTTACGAACAAAGAAGTACAACAAGTATATACTTGTGAATATTGTAGCGAAGAGGGATTTAAAACTGTTCAAGAGATTAAAGAATACATACTTCTTAAAGAAGATGTGAAAGATGCTAAAGAGTGTGGCTGTAAAAACATCAGTGTAAGTGTAGAGTTACTGGATAAAATCTTAAACAAACAATCTTATATGTAAGCAAATAATGTTTTTCGTAACAAGATTAGAAAAAGGGAGGGGGAATGACAAACCACTCCTTTTTATTGTGTTTATGTAAATCCTTTAATTTTTCAGTCCTATAAAGAAAGGTCTCTATTTTTCTTAATGGATGAATATGTTCTAATAATAAAAAAGAGAGGGCATTTGCCCTCTTTATTACTTAACGATTCGTAAGTGCTTACTGTAACGTCTCCAATCCAATTGTGCGTGTTCGTCAGATTCCTTGTTCCAATAAGCAGTGACAATCTCCCAAGTATCTAATGAAACAACGAAACATAAATGTGCCATTGCTTCTACGATTTTCTTTTTACGTGTTTTGAAGCGAACCATTTTTGGTCTTTCTACACGAATTAAGATTCTTCTCTCCATTTGACCAGAAGCATTAAGTGTTTCATTGTATTCCACAATAAAATCCTCTATATTACGTGCTAAAAGTGTATCTTGAACATCGTCAAGGTCTAATGAAACACATTTCTTTTTCAAATGTTTAGATGCTTTTGCTTTCCAAGTAGGAAACATTTTGATTTCCTTCTTTAAATAAGCAATTTCTTCTTTTGTCATTTGAGTGACATGCTTTTTCTTCTGATTATCAGTCTTTTTTACTTTCCCTCTATAAAGTTCTGCCTTGTATGCCTTATTCATGTTGTTTCCCCCTATTTTTTATCTATAAAGGCTCTTCATTTCGTTTATATAAAAACACCTGTTGTTTTGGTTAAAGATATATTTTCTTATATTCAAATCATTGTTATTTCACAAACAAAATGACTGTTTTCTCGTTCTTACGTTGACTATAGTCTAATAATACATCTTTAATTGAATTTAGTCAACAAAATGCAGAACATTTTTTGTAAATTATATTTTACAACAAGTGATATATATGATAGTCTATTGATAATGAAGGAAAGATATTTTACATAAAAAGAGGGATAGTATTGGAAACTGTTACATTGGTTCGATATGCGAATGAAGGCTTTAGAAATTATGAACAATCTCATGTTCGTTCTGTAAAATCAAAAATAGAAGGGTGTTACGCCTTTATTGAAACAGAAGAAGACAGTCTTTTAACTTATACACCCAACTATCAAGAAGAATATTCTTTGATAAATAGAAGTCAACATAAGCGACAGGAACTTTCGATTTCAGAGGACACACTTGTTTTTGTGAAGAATAAAAGAATTTCGGAAAGCAAAGAATCTATTTTCTTTAATGAAGAAAAAGATTTTGTTATCATTCCAGAAGAACCCATTGAGAAAGAAATCTTGATTGCAGGAGAAGCCTTTCCACTTTCAATGGATATTTACGTAAAAGTACCCCTTTCTTTTGCTAAAAAGCAATTACAGACACTACATTCCCATTATCAATGGATTCGGGAAAGAGTGCCTAATCCAGATAATCTAACCAGTAATACAAAAGTCATTGATTATTGTGAGTGCATTATTGATTGTACTGATATACATAATGAAGGTGAGGAGTTATCCATATGAGTATTGCAGATGTCTTTTATAATGCGAATGAACAATTAAGATTAGAAAATGTGATTCCAGTCACGAAACAGATTTATAAATCTATTGATAAACGGTATTGGAATGAAGAACATCAAGGATTAACTTATGAAAAATGGAAAACTCTTTTGAAAAAGCATGGATATGACATTAAGAAAATCATGAAAAATAAAAACCCAAGAACCAACAGGCAATTTTTCTATGTAGGGGATTACTATACCGTTGAAATTAACTCATTAGACCCTGCTTGGTTGTTAAATGAATTTACAATTGGGTGTTTAAAAGCAAACGAATTAAAGAGGCAGGACTTTTTAAACAAAGAGTATATTTTGTTTTTCTTCCCTGAATGGAATTTATTTGCAATAGATTATTTCCTCCGTCTATACAAGGACATTGAGAAAGAGCAATTATGGGAAGTCTTTAAGAGCATGTACACTCATGCTAATTATGGGTTCGGAATGTTCCCAAAAGAAGTGTTGGAGGAAGTGTTTACGTATGCAGATAATACGTCTGCTGTGGCTGTTTTAAATGAATTGGGAGCGGTAGATAGTGAAGGATACCTAACTCTTTACAGAGGCGAAGGAAAGCGTTCTACGCCATTAGAGAAGGCTTATTCGTGGACATTATCGAAAGACATAGCCAATAAGTTTGCCAACCATTTTGAGAGGGGTAGACTCTATCAAGCGAAAGCCAAAGTTGATTCCATCATAGATTTTGACAATGAAAGAAATGAAGAGGAAGTTTTAGTTCGCTTTGAAAATATTGAACACTTGGAAATCATTCAAGATTATTAATACAAGAGAGAGTGGGGGGAGTAAAAAATGAGTGATACAAAGAAGCTATGGACTAATGAATGGGTAGAACATGAAGGATTGAAGATTATTCCACCCAAACCAGAAGACAAAGGGGCAGAAAAGGTGAGTTTAACAAAGGAACAAGTTGAGCTAATGGAAGCAGTAAATGATGGAGCGACTATTTTTGGCTACAAGGATGCTAAATTGTTAAGGGAAGTACAAAAACAAGAACCCACCTTTATCACCATTATTGACAATTTAGATGAATTAGCCCGAATAGAAGGAAAACGATACAAAGGAAATGAACAACTACCTTATTTTGGGGCTGTTATCACCGAAAAAGGTCAAGATTTCGTAAAAGAGTTTTTTTCCAAAACCTATTAATATCGTTTATACAAGAAAGAGAAGGAGAGGGAATTTCCTCTCTTTTTTATATGGATAAAATGAAAATTTTTCCTATAGAACATAATAAAGTTCTTCCTTTATATTCAAAAATATCCATCCTAACTATAATGATTAAAACATAAAAAACAAAAAAGGATGGTGATTTATTTATTAATGAATAAGAAAGTGAACGACATCTTAGTGTATTTTACGATGTGTTTGATATTGCTTATAAAGTCTATTGGGTTTATCTATTTTTTTGTGCCTGAAGAAGATATTGGTGGGAGTAAAACTATCTTTAATATCTTAAATTATACGTTTGTATGGACTACTTATATGTATCTCTATGTAGCGTTTATTTTGCTGGTTACGTCTTTTTTCTTCCTCCTGAAAGGAAAGGGAAGGGTGTGGTATCTATTTTGGGTAGACCTTGTTCTTACAGTGCTTTTATTTGCAGACCTGGTTTACTTTAATGGGTTTAGTAGTTTTCTCTCTTTCTTCCATATTCAATCATTATCAACGATAGAAGAAGGGGCAAGTGGGATTGGAAGCCTGATAAATCCTCAATTCTTTATTCTTTTCATTGATTTGTTGGTGCTTATTCCAATTATGATAGTTACCGCAAAGACGAATGAAATAAGCAAAAGGAGTCCTATTATTTTCATTCTTATTCTACTTGTTGCAGTAAATGGGATTTGCAACACTGAAAGATGGTCAACATTTACAGGTCTTCGCTACCAACCAAGTGATACCATGATAACACAATCTCCAATTGGCTATCATTTGCATGATATCTATACGTATGTAGAATCTCAATACAGAACGGTTAGCAAAGAAGAGAAAGATTCTGTTCATAAATGGATGAACGAAAATAAAGAGGAATTACCAAACAATGAATACTATGGTTTATTTAAAGAGCAAAATTTGATAACGATTCATTTTGAATCACTTGAACAATTTGTGATTAATGAAAAGGTCAATGGACAAGAAATCACACCGAATTTAAACAAACTTCTCAAAAACAGCCTTTATTTTGATAATTACCATGAAATTGTGAATGAGGGAATATCTTCTGATGCCGAATTTACGACTAACACATCACTTTATCCGATTAGAAAAGGTGCAGTTTCCTATGTATATCCTGAATTAAAATACAATACACTTCCTGCTATATTAAATCAAAATGGATATGAAACAACCATTTATCATCCAGATAAAGAGATTTTTTGGAATTGGGAAAAAATGCACACTTCTTTAGGATTTAAAAATATTTACAGTGAATCAGATTATCATTGCGAAGAACGTACCAGCATTGGAATAACAGATGGATGCCTCTTAAATAAAGTTTCTGACTTTATTCAAAAACAAAAGAAACCGTTTTATTCTTCCGTTGTAACCATGACAAGTCATATGCCTTTCATTATGCCTGAAGAACACCAGGAGCTAAAGTTAGATAAGAACTTAGAAAATACAGAATTGGGTCATTATTTCCAAGCGATTCATTATACAGATAAACAACTTGGTTTGTTTTTAGATAAATTAGAAGAGCAAGGGTTAATGGATAACACAGTCGTTGCGGTCTATGGAGACCATATGGGGGTTCATAAATATTACTTTAACCAAGTATCCGCTATGGAAGGAATTAAACCTGAATGGAAAGATATATCGTTTAAAGTACCTCTAATTATTTATCAAAAGAACTATTTAGATGCCAAAACCATTAGTGTTTTAGGAAATCAAGCCGACTTCTTGCCAACGATTTCTTACCTATTGGGAATCAATGATTCATATTACAAGGATTATGCAATGGGAAAAGTCTTAGTGAATACCACTAAAGAATATACCCTACTAAATGATGGCTCTATTCTATTTGACAAACCAATAAGTGAGGAAGAACGGAAGCATATATTAGATTCCTTCATTATCAGTGAAACCATTACAAAAATGAATAATCACAAAGAATAAAGTGAGAAGTTAAAGAAAGGAGGGGAAGCCCTTCTTTTTTTGTTTTTATAAGGACAATCAGTGGATTATTATGTAAAAAGAGAAGGCAAACCTTCTCCTTTTTTATTTATTATGGGTGAAACACGTTTAGAGCGTCTTTACGAGCTTTATCTTTTTCAGCAGGAGATTTGCTAAAGTTATACTCATAAACTGCCCCTTCCCAATCTCCATACATAGGGTTAGGAAGAACAATGAACTTCTTACCAAATTCATCTTGTAGACGGTCAACATTGCCATTTCGTTCAGCTAAAGGTTTTTTATCGAAGTCTTTTGCAAAGTCACCCAAGTTATCGCCAAAGAACGCTACGATTTCATAGTCTTTTGCAATAGCTTCTCTACGTGCTTCTTTACTGCTTGTTGTTGTTTTTAACACAACATTATCAACTGAAACTTGTGGGAATCCTTTTTCCTTTAAGTTTTTCATTGTTGCGTCTTTTTCTTCAGTAGTACGGTTAGAGACATAGAAGATTTCAATTCCTTTAGAATCAACATAGTCAAGGAACTCTAATGCACCAGGAAGAGCTTCTGCTTGTGCAGATGCAATCCATTCACTCCAGCCAGTAGGGTAGTCAACATTTTCAGCAATAGAATAAGCAGAGTGTGGACTGTTATCAAGTACCGTTTCGTCAATATCTAAAACAATAGCCAATTTAGGAGCTTTGTTTTTATTTTTCATGTCTTTTTGTTCTAAACGCTCGTCAACCATCATTTTACCTAAATTATAGGCTTGGTAATAAAGAGCTTTCATTTCTCCTGATTTCTGATACCAAAGAACTGAATTTGTCATATGCTCATTCTTGGATTGTTGATATTCTGCAGTTGCATAAGCACTCAAAGTCGAAACCGAGACGACTCCTGCTAAAGTTAAAAATGCGATTTTTTTCTTATTGTTTTTCATAAAGATATAATTCCTCCTCAAATATAATAATTTATGGGTATTCCCACAGTTATTATAGAAATCGAGAATCGTTTCACTACCTAATAGATTGTAAGAATGTCTAAACCGTTGCCATTTCAACAATATATGCCATGTTTAAGACTATTATTTAATGAGATTCAACTGCTGGTTATATCTTGACCAATCCGTTGTTTATAGTTAGGAGAGTATTTATTTAATAATGCCAAAAGTACATACACTTGAATTAAAAAGAGGAAAGGGCAAGAAAGAAAGACAATTAGAGAAAAAGGGTGAGAAAAGATAACGAAAAAACATAAGGTCTTATGTAAAAGTCTTAAAGGGCATAAAAAAAGAAGGATTGCTCCTTCTTCTCTTACGATGCTTTTAAAAATTTTTGAATTTGTTCATAAGCTAAGTTTAATTGTACTGTTTTCTGACCAGCTTCTGGTGAAGGATTTAAGTCAGGGTGATATTTTTTAACCAATGCTTTGTAAGCATGTTTAACCACTGACATATCTCTTGTTCCTTCTGGAAGTCCTAAGATATATAAAGCCTGTGACAATGCAGAAGATGTTGAAGCACTCTTTTTTGCTCGTTGTGATTGAGTTTTTTCTTGTGCTTTTTCTCTTGGCATATTGGCTACATACATCATACGGAACTCTAATTTGTTTTTAAACAAAACATAATCCATAACCGTTTGACAATTAGATAGCTCATGATAAATGTCGTCAATCAAAGGATTGTTTCCTTTCTCTATGCTATACCCTTTGGCAACTAACACGTCTTCAATGTGTTGAATGAATTTCATGCACGTTTCATGTAAACTGTGAATCTTTTGCGTATTATGTAGCGTTTCTCTTCGTTGTTTTGTTTTTCTTGAAATTAGCTTTTCTGATTTTCTAAATCCCCAAAAATTAGAAAGAAAGAAAAGAGACAAAAAACCCTTCAAAATAAGAGAATCCACCATAAATACACTTGGGATAAACGCTATACCTGATACAATCAACACATTTTGAAATCTTCTTAACCCTTTTGCTGAACATTTTTCTAACCATTTCATAAGTAAATTTCCTCCTAATTGTAAGCCTGTGCTTAACCTGTTTTTATATAAAATCTATATATATTACGGTAAATCTTGTCTTTTCATAATTAACCATTCCAACTTTCATAAAAGGTCAGCAGATTTCTATAATATAGAAGGTTCAACAATCAAGGGAAATGTTGATTTATATAAAAAAGGGAAAGATTTTTTACTTAAAAAGGAGAGATTTACATGACAAATCAAGTAGCAGGGAAGCCAGATATGAGTTGGATTATCGCCAATTACGAAAATCCAGAATTAGAAGTAAAAGCAATACAGGAAGCCATTGAGTTGTGCGTGAAACAAAAGGGGAGACAACAGGTGGTTAATGATTCGATTCAAAGTTTTCGTGAAGAAAAGGTGGATGAAGGGAATCCAACAGAATTAATGGCAAAAAACACATTGATTGCAGTCGCAAAGACTAAGTTTTTGGAGGATGACCAAAAAGAAATTTTGGTTCGACTTTTAGTTGAACGCAATTTCAGAGGGTATCAAGCTGATTATTCTTATATCTTTGATAAACAGATTGCATAATCAAATAGAGTTATGTACCAAACAAAAAACCGCAGGAGAGCATCATCTCTTTGCGGTTTCTTTTTTATTCTTCATCTAATGGCTCATAAGCATCGATTTCTTTGACTTTTAAGGTCTCAGCATTTTCTTCGTAATTGTACAATTCGATTTTCCATGTTTCTCCTGGTTCAAAATTCTCTGTTGATTCAAGGAAATTATCTAAGAATTTACCTTCTTTATCTAAAATATGAACATTGATATAAGCGGAACGATAGAGTTGGTCAGATTTATTTGTAAGTTCTCCTACAATTAAATCTTTTTCTTTGTCTAATGTGATACTTGTGACTTCAATTCCATATTCTTTAAATGCTTCTTCTGGTGACAAACCATCTAATGTAATTTCCTCATTGCTTGTATCTGACAATGATGTTTCTGATACTGACATTTCTTCATAAATACCAACACCAAATCCAATTAAAAAAATAATACACGTAACAAAGCCAACGAATTTGAAGAATCCTCCTAAGAAAGAACCTTTTTTAGCTGGTTGCTGATATGGTTCATTATCTATATAACTATCAAACAACTCCAATACTTCATTTAAGTCATAATTGGAAATATCTCGAACATGAGCTTTATTTTCCTTTAAGTAAATTTCGATTTCTCCATAAAATGAATCTCTTTGAGGGTGAATAAATGTAATGTCCTCATAATTCATTTGGTCGAATCGTGTATATCCATTATCACGATAAATGAATAACACTCGTTCGTCTGTTAAAGCCAATAATCCCTTTTTGTTATTCATTGTTGCACTTGCTATATATTCAATATATTCGTCTTCCGATAATATTTGAGGCAAGTCTTGAACTTCGTGAAAGGATAATATTTGTTGTGCATTTTGCTGTTCTTTAATATTGTCTAATATTTCTTCCATACTCTGCATATTTTGTTCTCCCCTTTACTCATTTTTTATACTTTATACATAACCTTTTTACTTCAACACTTTTGTAAGAATGATGATGATTTACCCCTAATGTTTCCCACTGTTTTTTCAGAAGGTTGTTGTGATAATTTTTCCTTTGGTTTCTTATGAAATGAATTTCAAACAACTAAAATATAAGAAGTTTTATATATAAGGTGATTGATTTCACCAATTAACTATTATCGGGAGGGCTTTACTTATGCAAACATTAGATGTATCTAAAAACGGAATCGTAATGAACGGTATCGTACAAGAGGGAAGTGTACAATACATGATTTATCCATTCTATTCGGATAAATTAAAAGAATGGGGAAAGGTCATTACCTTTTCAGAGTATGTAGATAGAGCTAAAATGGTCTACTGCGGAGAAGAGAGAGTAGGTTTGATTCTACCTTATCGTGAAGGAGATAATATACTTAAAACATTGAAACGATACCAAGAAAAGGTCAAAATGTATGTGGGTATGCAAATTACTATTTTCTCTTTATACGATTTTAATGGGAATAAGTTGAGAGATATTGAGTTCTTTAAGGAAGGATACTGGTTTTAAGGAGGAGGAGTCGTTGGACTTCTCTTTTTTTTGTACATATATATGATATAAAACTCTCTTAAACAAAAAAGGGCTGTTATAAAAAATATTCTGTCAACTATAATAGTGAAAAACATTTAGATAGCTGTCTAAATGAAAAGAAAGGGGAAAGAACAATTGGATAGTTTGTTTAAAGCCCTATCAGATAAGAATAGAAGAAAAATCCTCAATCTATTAAAAGAAAAGGACTTATCTGCAGGAGAGATAGCTGAATCATTTTCCATTAGCAAACCTTCATTAAGTCATCATTTAGGTATTTTAAAAGAGGCTGAATTAGTGTTAGTGGAAAGGCAGGGGAAACAATTGATTTATTCCCTTAATACAACTGTTTTTCAAGAAGTGATAAGCTGGTTTTTTAATTTCAAAGAAAGGGAGTGAAAGTGTGAAAACAAAAACATTGATTTGGATTTCTATTATTTTATCATTTGTAGGTACGTGCTTCGTTTATTCAGCATTACCAGAATCTATACCTACCCATTGGAATATGAAAGGTGTTCCAGATGATTTTAGTTCTAAGCAATCTATATTTGTCATGGCAGTGATTCCAGCCTTTTTGTACTGGATGCTAATCTTTTTGCCAAAGATAGACCCGAAGAAAGACAATCATATTAAACATGACAAAGCCTATATTAAGATTACAGCATCGATTATCTTTGTTATGATAGCTCTTCATTGGTTGACTGTTTTAGCGTCTCTTGAAATTATAGAAAATGTATCGTTGTTCTTCCGAATAATTGTTGGGGTATTATTTATCATGATAGGAAACTATATGACACAATTACGAATGAATTACTTTGCAGGGATAAAATTGCCTTGGACATTAGCCAATGAAACGGTATGGAAGAAGACACACCGAGTAGGTGGAATTGGGTTTGTCCTCATTGGATTAGTTTCGATTGTTACATCTCTATTCCAAACTCACCTAAGTTTTTATTGGTTTATTGTTTCAGCGATTGTAGTGATTCTTTTCACAGTCATTTATTCGTATATTGAATACACAAGAATTAAGAAGTAAGAACTCTTTTAAAAGGGTTCTTCTTTTTTGTAAAAAATAATTTACTTACTATGAAATCTATGGTATGATGGAAATAAGCGTAATGAAACGGAAGGTGTAAACAAATGAAAGAAAACTATCAATTTTTCAATGATACAATAGAAGAAATTAAACAAAAGGGTTACTTTTCTTGTAGTAATAAAGAACTTTGGGAAGAGCTATACAGTGAGTTGAAGCCATCTATTCCTACATTGTATAAATCTGAAGACAAACATTTTTACTATCTCCATATTATTAAAAGAGAACAAGTGAGAAATTTGGCTAAGATGATTGAGCGTAGAGAAAAATTGAAAGAGCAAGTTCAAGAGATTGATTTTATTATGAAACACTTAAATATTGATTTAAAAGAATTAGGGTTGGCGTAAGACCAGCCTTTTACATAAGAAAAAACGAAAAATAGTAAAAAACGAACTACTTTTCTTAAAAAAGAGGGGAAAAAGAAGTGATTCATTGGAAAAAAATCCATTCTATTGAAGATGAAGATGTTCTAAAATTTTTAGGCAATCAACAACGTGTCGCAATGAGAGGTGAAGGTTATTATGCTGAACAAACAGAACAGGATATATATGTATTAGTTGTAGGGAATGGAGTAATTATTCAAATACATAATTGTTCTTATATTTATATTGTTGTAAAAAAACATTCCTATATAGAAGACCCCTTTTCTAACAAAAGCAAATTAGGCAAAATATATGCCTATGCGATAAAAGAGGTGCATGGAAGTATCGAAGAACAATATTGGTTAAAAAAATACAAGGAGATAGCAGAGCGTGATTTTGGTATAGCTTGGTAACATTGAAATAAGCTGAAATCAATGAGCTGTCATCTCATAACATTCACTTAAAGGAGAGAAAAGATATGAACAATGAACTAACAATTCCTCAACTGGAAGAATATTTACAACCCCTTATTCACTTTGGGAAACTTGAATTAAAGTTATCAGATACAGAAGACGGTAAAAAAATTGAGGTCTTTGAACGTGATGAATATACCTATGAAGCAGAGAATGGAAAAATAGAAAATGGGGGAGATTTAACCCGACCATTGGCTTTATATACGAATGAAAAAGGTGTGATTGGGTTTATCGAGCATACTTATGGTGCTTTTACGACAGCCAATAAAGAAGAGGTCATTCATGTTGCTAACTTAATTGGGAAAGTGATTAAATTCGATGAATCTATAAAGCTCCTTTAAAAAGGGGCTTTTTCATTTCCAATGATGTTTGATTTATAAATTGATTACATACACAGTATATCATCTATATACCTAAGAAAAAGGAGATAACTTTATGTATCAAATTCGTGATGGACAAGGGAAAGTTTTTAATGAAGTGGTGAACCCAACTGTAGTGTATGATTCCAGAGATTCCGTTCTTTTAAAAATTGGAGAAAAGGAAGTTATGGAAACCTATTTTGAAACCGTACAAAATCAATATCGTGCATTTGGACTACATGATGTGGCAGATGATATTTCTCTAATGGAACTACCAAAGAACCAAGAAGAAATCGACAAGGTGTTCCAGATTTGTGATTATATTGGGGTTCTGCATAAAAAGGCATTTATTAATTAAAAGGTGGGATAGTCATGAACTATAAATTTGAAATTGACGGTATTGGAGTTCAGTTTGAAACTGTATATCGAAAGAAAATCGAAAGTGGTATTCAGTATCAAATCAAAACTTTGCTTGGTTTTTGGCACTCACCTAAAGAGTACGCCTATGTATTGGTTTATCAGCGTAATGAGGAAAATGAATTTGAGAGATTCCCATTGCAAGTTACAAAGGTCTACAAAGATGGTCGCTACGAACCTATTAGCCTTGAAGAATGGGAAGAGGATAGAAAAATTATCCGAAGATAGAATATAGAAAAAACTCTTATTAAACATCAGTATCTTTTATAGGTACTGATGTTTTTGTATTTTTTATATAAAATAGTAGAAATATATTGATTATAGTCAATTAAATAAGGTATAATTAGGAGAATAGCATTAGAATGACATTGAAATAATTATAAAAGCATAGGAGAAGCAATAATGTTTAATACATCAGAGAATATAAGTACACAAGTATTGGAGCAAGGAGCAGTATTATCGGCTCTTGAATCCCATTTAGCCATGATAGAATTTACTCCAAATGGAGAAGTGATTTGGGTCAATAATAATTTCGCTAAGACAATGGGATACCAGGTTAGTGAAATGAAAGGGATGCTACACAGACAATTTTGTACGGAAGAATTTAGAAATAGCAGGGAATATACTTTTTTATGGGATAATTTACGTAAAGGAATTAAATCTCAAGAAAAAATTCAACGTGTAGGGAAGAGAGGTAATATTCTATCATTGGAAGCTACCTATATTCCTATATTAGATGATAATGGAAAAGTGACTGCAGTCTTAAAAATTGCTACGGATATTACGGAACGTGAAAATCAAGAGAAAAAAGTAGTGTCGGAATTAAACGATATGTCTATTGAATTAGGGGATGTGGTGAAAACTAAGTCAAAAGAAAATATTGAAGCCCTTGATTACTTGCACGAACAAACGAAAAAAATTCGGGACATTTCTAAGTCTATCAAAGACATTTCTTCTCAAACAAATTTATTAGCTCTTAATGCTTCCATAGAAGCGGCCCATGCTGGTGAATATGGTCGTGGTTTCGCTGTCGTAGCCGATGAAGTTCGTAGATTAGCGAACAATGTTGATATAGCGATTAAAAATGTAAACACGAATGTAGAAGAGATAACAAACGGAGTAGCAAACGTATCAGAGATTACGAAGGATTTGCAAAAAACTGTAGCTGATACAGAAAAGAAAATCACAACAACAATGGAAAATTTTAAAGCCATTAAGTAATGGGGAAATGCCAGTATTTCGATACTGGTGTTTTTTTATGTAAACCATTACTCTTTTAAAGAGTAATGAGGAAAAGCGTTAGTTTAACTGTCCTTTGGGTAATAGTTTAGTTAAATCATGTAAAGCATCTACATGTACACCGTAGTTATCTGCCAACAATTTTGTTCCTTTTGCATTCCAATCTAATTCAGGAAGTCTTTTACGTTCCATAAGATAGCGTTTCGCATTATCTTTGTTTAAGATTAACCCTCTTGGCATAAATTTTTTCTTTTTCCAAAATTCCTTAGAAGAAATTGACCCTGTAATTTCGGCATACACATTATCAGGATTAAAAAGATTCACACGAACAAAGATAAAATAATCAGGAAGAGGTTTCTTTTCTAACAACAAGCAATTCCCATTATCGTCTTCTTTGAACTTCTGTTTCTCTATCATTAAGCAACTTGAACCAAATTTGGAGCTTTTTATACTAATTTCAGTGTCTCCTACCAAAATATCAAAATCATCCGTAACGCCTTCTCCATATATATTAAAATCCAACGCTGATACCAATTGTCCGTAGTGCTGTTTTAGGTATTTTTGCACCGCAACTTCGGCTAACTTTCCTAAAATGACACTTTCTTTTACTTGTTCTTCTGTTCTCTTGGTATGGTTTTTCTTATCTAAAAAATGAGGATGTTTCCACTTTATTTTTTCAGCAAAACTTTCTACCAGATTTCGTTCTTCTTTTGTAAATCGAATGATTTCTCTCATATATACACTCCTTTAGGTTTTATCGACTATAGTCAATTAAACCAAGATGAAGGATATATAAAAATATAGAAATCGTTCAACCAGACACGACAGTTAAGAGATTGACAATCAGATTTATTTACCAACAAAATCATTGACTATTGTCAATTGAATAGTTACAATAAAAGAAGAGGAGTAAACCCTTATTTTTTTTAAAAAAACATAGACTATAGGCTACATAAATATAAAAATTGACTAAAAGGTAGGGTAGAAACATGAGCACAACGATGAATGAACTGAAAGAACGAATGTTTTTACAGCAATATCTAAAAAATGCAACTAAACAAAATCAATGTAGATACGCTCATTTCTTAAATAGAAAGTTGAATGGAGAAGAATTATCTATCAATCAACTAACGGAAGAAGATTTGAAGATACTTTATATCAAAGAGGGATTAGTTGATAAGCAAATTGCTTCTCTATTTGGAGAGACAAATAGAGAAATTCAAAAAAAGAGAGAACAATGGGGAATCAGAAAGAAATTACACCAAGAGATTACATTGGTTTCCTAATTTGAATATAGAAAGGGAAATGCTTGTGAGTGATGTATTTCGTGGCATCTTTGTATGCCTGTATTGGTTAGGAAGTCTTATTTTTATTGGTTGGAATGTGTTTAATCAAGATTTTGTAAAAGCGATTATCTATTTCGGTATCGCTGTCATTCTGTACCTTTTTATTTTTCAGCTTATTTGGAGAAAGAAAAGGAAAAGAGAAAAAGGGGAAGCCTCCTTCTTTGACATATTCGATTGTGATGGATTCGACTGTGACGGATTCGACTGCGATGGCGGTGGCGGTGGATTTGACGGAGGCGGTGGTGGAGGAGGAGATTAAATTGCTCCTCTTTTTGCCTTTCTTACATAAAAAATAGAAATGGAGGATTATTAATATGGATATTGGTTCAGGAACAGGATACCCTTCTGCTTCATTAAGTAACTTTTCTCCGCATCCATTCGTTATCGATGGAGTAGAGTGTGCTTCAATGGAAGGTTTTCTGCAGTCATTAAAATATTCTAACCCTGATATGCAAAAACACGTTTGCACATTAGTAGGAAAACAAGCCAAGTTTAAGGGAAAAAAGAAAGCCTGGTATCGCACACAAACTCTTTATTGGCAAGGGGAAGAGATTAATAGACATAGTGAAAGGTATCAAGAGTTGTTAGATAAAGCATTTTCTTGTTTAGCAACAAATGAAAAGTTCCAGAAAGCCTTATTAGCAACTGGAACAGCAACTTTAACTCATTCAATGGGGCATAATGATGAAAGTCGAACAGTTCTTACAACAAGAGAATTTTGTAGTAGATTAACCAAAATTAGAGAAGAATTGAAGAAAAAAGGGGTGAAAAAGTGAGTAAATCGTCATTTATAGCACAATTACTCCAAAATGGAGAACCAGTTGAACGATACAAAGAGGGTGGGAACAGTATGTTGCCTATTCTTAAAAGTAACCAACCAGTCACTTTAACGCCAGTGAAGGAAGAAACGGAATTAAAGATAGGAGATATTGTCTTTTGTCGTGTAGGTGGTCGTTATGTTACGCATAAAATCCATTCTATTAGGGGCAAACAATATCAAATTGGAAACAATCGTGGATATATGAATGGTTGGGTTACAAAGCAAAAGATTTTCGGTCTTGTGACAAAAATATGGGATAAATAAAGGAGAGGTAGAAGTGGACTTTAAAGATAATTACAGAGCGAAAGTGACCATATCTAATATGAAGAAACTATTAGAAGAAATTGAAGAGAGTATGGATTCTTTTGATGATACATCTCATTTAGTAAAAAAAGTAGCCAATCAAGCGAATGAACTACTTAAAATGACAAAATAAGAAAAAAAGGAGGATGTAAGAATGAAGCCTATTGTTGAATTTATTAATGAGAAAATCGAAGCAATTGACGAAACCGAATTAGAATCTTCAGACTTAAAAGCGATTGCCAATGAAGTGATTGACACTTACAAAACACAATGCAAAGTATTTCATGCTGGTAGTTTTGATAATCCTGGTTATAGCATTGATGGATATATCATTTCCTATATTGATGAACTTGGTGAATTACAAGGAATATCCGTTGATATAGAACGCTGTTAATATCCCTATAAACCAATATTGTCCGTCATAAACGGAAATTAAAACAGGAGGAAGTCATATGAAAAAGGTAATATCTATTATAGCTGTCTCACTATTTTCGGTTCTTTTATTATCAGGTTGTGACAATCCATTTGAATCCACGACTTCTGATACTGGAAGCAAAGTGGAATCCGTAGCAACAACAAATGATTCAAAGGAAGAGAAAGTAGTAAAACAGGTTAGATTTCTTGAAGCACAATTAGATAAATATACATTTATCCTTATTGATAAAAAAACAAAAGTTCAATATATGAAAGTCGTTAGAAATGTAAATTTTGATGGTGGAGTAGATATAACGCCTCTATATCAGAAGGATGGAAAGCCTTTTGTTGGAGAAGAAGTAAAGGCAAATCGTTTCACAACGGAACAATTAGACGGATATACGTTTATTCTTACTGATACCGAAACAGGAGTACAATACCTAAAAGTTACAAGAAATAAAAACTTTGATGGTGGTGTTAGTATCACACCAATGTTAAATGCAGAAGGTGGATTATTAACCAACGAACAGTAATGTTGTTTGAAATCAATTCCTAATATACTATTCTGTCCGTCATAAGGGCTATATCAAACTACTAAAAAATGATAAAAGGAAGGGGATTTTATGTCAAAAATCATAAAAAGTCAGGACATTAAGGATTCTCCAGTAGCCAAACAGCTTGAATTTTATCGAAATTATTTTGCAGGACTGCATTGCGAATTGGATGGTTGTGGTGCAGAGCTTCATAGTGATTGGGTGATATATAAAGGAGAACGATATTGTTCTGATTGCTTTGAATGGAAATGGAATGACGAAAAAGAAAAAGCTGAAATAGAAATAGAGAAAATGAGGAAAAAGATAAAAGAATTGGAATCAGAATATGATTTGCAATCAGAATAAAAAAGGCTGTTAAAGGAAGAGTGATAGATTATGAATATAATAGATTCAGTCAACCTTAGAAGAATGGCTAAACACTAAAGAAGGGCGTGAAGGGGCAATTGTAATCCCTCACGTATCAGACTTTTAATAAATAACCTATATTTCACGAAGCAGACTAAAACAGTCTGCTTTCTTATTTTTTAATAGACTAAAGGCTCTTTATCTACCAGAATAATAAGACTTTTCCTGCATAGGATATCGAGTATTTATATAAAGCAGGAGTGAATCCATTCACGCCACGTTTATTTACAGGGAGGAATTTAACAGATGAAAGAACGATTATTACAGTTGGTAGTGGGACACATTATTTTAACATTTGGGATTAGCTTACTGGTCATTTCAAATGTAGGTGTAGGTTCATGGGATACCGTTTACTTAGGATTGAAAGAGCATATTGGTGGTACATATGGCACATGGTCATTTGTTATTCAATTATCATTAGTTTTAGTGAACAGCTTAATTCTTTGGAAGAAACCTGAATGGAAATCATTGATTGGCATAGCTTTATCTTCTGCATTAATTGATTTTTGGTTGGGTGTAGTGTTTCCTGGTGTGCTTATGGAAGGTGTTGTTCTTCAAGCGGTTGTCTTTGGGACAGGTATTGCTTTATTAGCATTAGGCATTGCTACGTATATTCGTACAAACTTCTTCAACAGTCCATTTGATGGGTTAATGATTGCCACGTCTAAAAGGCTTCATGTATCTCTTCAAACAGCAAGAACAATTAATGAATTTACTGCAGTAGCAATAGGTTTTTTACTTGGGGGACCTGTTGGAGTGGGAACAATTATTTTATCATTATGTTTGGGTTATGGTATTCAAACAAGTATGAAATGGTTGGATTCATTAAAGAATAAAGGACTTGTACACGCATAATCAGTAAAAGGGAGTGCCTTAAATAGCACTCTTTTTATTTTTATCAGACTTACATAGGAAGAAGATACGTTGTAATCAGACTCTCTCTGCATAACATAAAAAGCTGTTTTAGAGACACGAAAAAAGAGAGGGGAAAATGTATGAAAAAACGATTGATTCAATTAATGATTGGACAACTGATATTAACATTTGGAATTAGTTTAATGATTGTAGCTGATTTAGGAGTGAGTTCATGGGATACGGTTTACTTAGGATTGAAAGAACATATAGGAGGAACGTATGGCGTGTGGTGTTTTCTTGTACAAATCTTCGTTCTCTTTTTGAGCAGTTTTATATTGAGAAAAATACCTGATTGGAAAGCATTAATTATTGTTGTTTTATCATCCGTACTTGTAGATATTTGGTTCGCAACTCTATTTAACGGGGTAGAAGTAGAAACATTATCTGTGCGAATCATTTTATTTGGTTTAGGGATATTCTTATTAGCGTTAGGGATTGCTGTTTATGTAAGAACGAATTTGTTCAAAGCACCATTTGATGAATTTATGGTCGCTACTGCTACCAAATTAAAGGTTTCGTTTGCATTAGGCAGAACAATAAACGAATTTATAGCGGTACTGGTTGGATTCATACTTGGTGGTCCTGTCGGGTTAGGGACAATCGTTTCTTCCTTATGTTTAGGGTATGCCTTACAAGCCTGTATGAAGGGCTTAGATAAACTAAAAGAAAAAGGATTACTATACGCATAACCACAAAAAAAGGAGTGCTTTGTTGGCACTCCTTTTTAAGTATTTCTCATATTGATGATTACATGACAAAGTTACTTTTATAAATACTAACAGTTCTTTCGACTTTGATTGGTTTCTTTTTGTTGTCATAGGTCGTTTTAGTAGAAAGTTTACCGTCAAAGGAAATTTTCTTTCCATCAAGTTTTTTAAACGTATAAGACTGAGAAGTAGAAACTTTAAAAGTTCCTTCTTTTGTCTTAAGGAAAACTTGAGAATTAACTACATCAATTGTACCAAGCTCTTTCGTTACATTCTTTTCGGAAATTTTTTGTGTCGTAGATGACGCTTCTGCTGGAGCTACCAATGCTACGGATACTACACCAGCTAAAGCGATAGCTGTCATTGCTTTTTTATTCAAAATTTATTCCTCCTTTATATTTAGACTACAAATTATCATAGATAAAAATGAGATATTTATTCTCTGTATATAATAGATAAAACAACAAAAAAGGATAGTATCGTACTAACCACAGAAAGGAAGGAATCACTCATGAAAATCAAATGGAATGAGTTGACAACAAGACAAAAAAACGAGGTAATTGCTGAAAAAGTAATGAAAGGAACAGAAGATAGAAAATATCGAGATGTTTCTGATATGACAGGCATATTTAACCCAATGGAAGACATGAATGATGCTTGGCAAATCGTTATGAAGTTTGGACTATGGTATTCCTATAAGAAGAAGTTTAATCGTCAAATGGAAGTCAGTATGGGAAATGATTTGTCAGATGGCGATGTTGTCACATTCGTCTTTTGTGTAAGAGATGGACTTCAAAATCATCTTTATTCTGGTGAAGCTATTACTCTGCAAGAAGCCATTTGTTTAGCTTCTTTAAAAGCAGTAGGTATCGAAGTAGAAGAAGAGGAGTAATCCTCTTTTTCTCCAATAAGGAGAAGGAAATAAGGAAAGAACTAACTTATACTAAGAGTAGAGGTGCTGAACATGAAGTTAAAAGACATAGTAAAAATGGAACGTATCAAAAGAGGTTGGACATTAGAGGAAGTAGGAGAAAAAATACAAAAGAGTCATAATGCAATTTGGCACTATGAAAAAGGCTCAAGAACCATTGATTCAGAAACCTTAGAAAAGTACGGAGAACTCTTTGGATATGAATGGAGGAAAACAGGAATGGAAAATCAAGGATACAAAACAGTACGTGAACTTTATAATTCGTTACCAGATGAACAAGCCTATCAATCTTTAGGAAGATTCTATTATAGTTGGAAAGCCGAAGAATTAAGGGAATCTGAACAAAAACTATGTAAAGACATTAATGAACAATTAGGTCTTTATGGGTATCGTCTAAAAGATAAAGAGGAAGCTGGAACATACAATGACATTATTGGATATATGAATATGGAAATCATATTTGTTTCTGAAGATGAAGAAATAGATTTTCAGCAAAAAGAAGATGTTTTGATTCAAAATCCAAGCGATTTAAGCTATGTAGCTCTTTGTAGTAATGGAATATTTAGATACAAAGTTCAATTAGACGGTAGTTTTAAAGAAATTATAACGATTGAAAAACAAGAACAAGGTTATCTATTAACGACTTATTCACCCTTAATAGAAAGAAGTCAGGGATATGGATATGTAGAAGAATGTTTTTATCGTTTAATTGAAACAAATGTATTTAAGCTCAATTACGAAGAAAAACAGAAAGTTTTACGCTACTTTGAAGAAGAATAAATAAAAAAAACAAGAAGAGAGTGAATTTCGCTCTCTTTTTGTCCCTAAAAATCAATACTGACCGTCATAAAGATTTATTAAAAAAGCCAAAAAGTCAACAAGGGAATTTTGGAGTGTATAATATATACATATAATATAAGAGTTTTAAAATAAACAGGATTTACTTCAGTAAAACATAAAAAGGGAAGAGGGTATTCAAATGGATTACACAAAAGAAGAGAAAAAAGTCATGATTTCTGTATTGAAAGAAAGAGATTTTAAAAAAGCGTTTCTTTCTATTACAGAATGTAATTGGTGGGCTAATCATACGATAACAAATGATATGGAACGTGAAAATTTTCTTTATCGTAAATACTTTGATTATCACCATTTAATTTTCGTAGAGGGCATTAAAGAGATTGAAGTAGAAGAAGGATACAAACTTATGAATCATTTAAAAATTCAATTGGATGATGAATTAAGAAAGGTAAAGAAGGGGATTTACGAATCAGAAGAAGAATAGAGTACAAAGAAAGAAGCAGAGTTAATTCTCTGCTTCTTTGTTAGTTTTGAGTAGTAGATGTCAACTCTGCATTAATAAACGGAACTGCTCCACCAGTAACATTTGGCATTTTGCCATCCCATTTATCAATAGCCTTCTCTTGTACTTCTAACATGCGTTCTTTAACCTCAATTTCTTTTAATCGAACCAGGTCTTCCGTTACACTTTGTTTTTTCAATTCAAGAGATTTTGCTTCAGCTTTTGCAGTTTCTACTTTTTGTTGAGCTTCAATTTCAATACGCTCTAAATCACGTTGAGCTTTCAAGTATTTTTGTTCAGCAATTTGCTTTTGTTCAATGCTGTCGTTGAAGTTTTTACTGAAGGTGAAATCTTTAATGTTAATGTCCGTTAAAAGGATATTGTATTTCTCCATCTTTTTACCCAATGCTTCTTTCACCATTTGAGATACTTCTTCACGTTTGGAAATCAATTCATCCGACTTGTATTTCGCAGTGACCGCCTTTAAGGACTCTGCAACAGCAGGAGTGATAATACGTTGTTCATAGTCAAACCCAACTTCTTGATACACTATGTTGACTGCATTTGGATTTAATTCAAAGTTGACGACAATATGCGTAACCACGTTTTGTAAATCCTTCGTAGAAGCAGTTGTTTCCGCTTCCATCTTTTGAACACGTACTTCCATTTCCTCTACGCTTTGGAAGAAAGGAGCTTTAATATTAAATCCTTCTTTCATGACTTTATCTTCAACTGCTCCCATAGTCATTAACACGCCCCTATGACCAGCAGGGATAATCGCAAAAGAATTAACTGCAGTCATTAAAGCAATTACACCCACGATAGAAAGGGCGACAGCTTTCTTAGTATTTTTTTTCGGCTTATCTGATTTTTGTTTTGAAATAGTATTGTTTAAATTCAAATAAAAAGACACCTCCGTTTTCAAAATTTTCCTATCCTTATATCTTAGAAATTTAAAGAAAACGTATAACAAAGAGGAGGGTGGATGTCTTTTAAGATGACAAGAAAAGGAATGCCTTGCAATCCTTACAATCAATCCTGTCCGTCACAAAGTTTACTTAAAAAAAGAAAAGGGGTCATTAAGGAAATTTAAAAAAGAATGACCATTTTCAGCCATCCTTTTTCCAAATTACTTTTCTTTTTCTGATTCAGGTAAACATTTATTATATGAACAAACAACATCTAAACCGCTCATGTAAGAATCATGAATAAAATCTTTCAAATAATATTCTTTTTCAAACGTCATTTTGAATGTTCCATTTTTCTCTTTCAATGGGATAATTTCACTGTAGCCGAATTTTTCTGGATTCGGAATCGCATAAGCATCATGTTCAGAACCAATGATTATGTATCCATCTTTTGTTTTCTTTACTGGATAAGCAGTAAAGTAGGACATCTTTCCATGATTATCCCATTTAAAGGTAATGTATTTATCTTTTCCATATAGATTCTTTGTATCATTCGCAATATAGTAATCTATATCAACAGTCGCAGGATACTTTTCTGGATAGTCTGAATCAGAAAGCTGGAACATAATAGGGGATACGTATTCTTCACAAGCTGTAAGAGATAACAACATTAAAATGAGAAATAAAAATCCTATACATTTTTTTATCATATTTTTAGCCCTCTAATGCAAGAGCATCTAATGAATTTTGCAAAACTCCTAATTGCTCATATTCTTTGTCTAATTGAGATTCCAATATATCTGCTGTATCCATTTCAGGAATTTCTTGTTTCATTTCTTTTTCATAAATAGAAATTATCTGTTTTTGCTCCTCAATGGCTTTTATCAGATATTTTTCTCCTGCTTTTTCTTCACCAGTAGAAACAATTAAAGTATTTAGATAAGCAAGTTTATCTTTCTTAAATTGAAACTCGTCAAATAAAACCTTATCTTGGTTTACATCATAATAAATGTTGTAGTCTTTACTATCTTCTTTATTAGAGAGAGAAGCTACAACCATATTAATTCGGGATTCTCCTTCAGGTGAGAAACTTTTTATCTCCATATTTTTTCCATGTGTTTCTTCAACATATTCTTGAATATCTGATTTCGCATTATGAGCTTGAACATGGTCATATACAACCATTGCTCCGAATTTGCTAAAAGGATATAGATACCACATAACACACAAAATGATTCCTATAAGAATACAAGATAGAAGGAAAGAGCCTGTCTTTTTCTTTTTCAACACAAATCACTCCTTTAGTCTATCTTAATAAATATATTGTTTATAGTCAATAAAAAAGAGAGGAATTATCCCCTCTTTACATGTTAAATCTTTATCATTATTGTTGTTCTTGTTGTGGGATTTTGGTTGCAAATCCTTGAATCAAAAGAACTAATCCAGTGATACCATGAACCAACATACCAACAAAAGGAATGAAAGCAATGAGATTTGCTATAACACCAAAGATATGTCCACCCATGCTTTGCTTTGTAGTAACAGATAATACAATTCCGATTATATGAAGGAACATCATAAGACCTAAAACAGTCCATGCAGAACCAAATACAATAGAAGCACCCAAGAACGGAACTGCTAATAACAATTCCCCTAAAGCAATAACAATTTTATAATATTTGTTTATTTGTTGCACCTAAACATTCTCCTCTCTTAGATAAGTTCTTATATTATATACAACTATAATATTGTTTAATAAACAGAAGTCCGTCTATCTTGTTTTTGAAAAACTTGTCTTTCTTACATATGATAGAACATTATAGAAAAAGGAGGAATTGGTGTGATAACAGAAAAAATAAAGCACGTATTAAGTTCGGAATTGTCTACAATTAATGAAAACGTAGCTCTTTTATTATCAAAGGGGATAGATTCAAGCTCTCTTTTATTCACTTTACTGGAACAGGGGAAATCTGTAACGATTTATTCATTTACTTTAGACTACAGAGAAAGTTCAGACTTTAAAGGGGCAAAAAAAATAGCAGAAACATTCGGAGTTCCTTTTATTCCGATTTATTTGCCTACGGATATAGAATTATTAAAGAAAGATGTTCTTTATTTAATTAAAGAAAAAGGGTTGAAAAAGAAAACAGAGGTTGAATGTACATGGGCGATGATGTATGCGTTAAAAACAATTAAAGAAACCGTTGTTGTAGCTGGTTTAGGTGCAGATGGTCATTTTGTGATTAGCAAAAAGGGATGTCTACATTATAAACATACTGTAGAACTTATGAACGAGTTTAGAAACAAACTCTTTTCCAATCCCAACTATGCTCAAAAAGAAATTGTTACACAATTAGCTGAAGAACAAGGAAAGAAAATGATTCTTCCTTATTTATCAAAGAACATGATAGATAGTTTTAAAAACACAACATGGGAAGAGTTAAATAAGCCGAAGCAAAAACAGGTCATTTTAGACATGTATCCCGCTTTTTTTGAACAAATCAAAGTTTATCATCATAGCAATTTCCAATTAGGTGATTCAGGAATAGCCGAACATTTTACAAGTCTCATGAAAAGCGACTGGAATCAAGGGAAAGGAAAGACCGTTGTGAGTATTTATAATGCCATAGCAAGAGGTGAAATCTATTAATAAGCAAATAGGAGAATTTATCTTCTCTTGCTTTTATTTTGTAAAAAATAATTAACAAATTAGTAAAACTAATGTATAATATAAATACTTTGAAAGCGATATAAGAAAAACAAAAGGAGAAAGGAGAAAATAAATGTCACAATCAACATCTCTATTTTTAAAAAACCTATCTATTCATGATTCATGGGAATCATTTTTCAACCAATCTCATGTAATCAATGAACTGCAGAAAATAGAGCAATCTATTATCTCAAAACCTTTTACACCAAAAGCAGAAGTAGTCTTACGCTTTGCTACACTAAATGTAAAGGAACTAAAGGTTATTGTATTAGGAAAAGACCCTTATCCTCAACAAAAAGCCAATGGAGAATTTGTTGCAACTGGAAGAGCTTTTGAAGTGAGCGGAGCAACTTCATGGTTTCAGAAGGAGATTAATCCCTCCCTAAAAAATGTTATCAAGCTCATTCATAAATCTTATTTTGATTTAGAAATGGGACTTTCCATTAACGAAGTAAGAAATGATATGGAAATTGATGTTTTTCCAATTCCTACACCTGATAAAGCCTTTGGATATTGGGAAAATCAGGGCGTTTTATTCTTAAATACTGCTTTTACATGTGAAGTGGGTGGTATCCAACAAGCAGGAAGTCATTTATCTCTATGGAAACCCTTTTTTCAAATGCTAATAGAATATCTATCAAATGAAAACCCTGATATTCGTTATTTCCTATGGGGAGATGCCAGAAAATATGGTAAAACACTTCGTAAATTAGGAATGTCAGAAGACCTTCTATATGAAAGTAAACACCCTTGTACCAATGGAGATAGTGGTGGTTATGAAAAAAATTCATCTTTCTTAATGAATCCATGTTTTTATGAAACAAAGAACATCATTTCATGGACTGATAAAAATGTTAATGTATAGATAAAGAACAATTTTATTGCATCTTCTTCTTCCTGAAGGATAGCTTTTATAAAGAAGATGTTTTACAAAAGAATGAAGATGGTTTACAAGAGAGGTTCTATAAACAGCTTGGCTGTTGATTAAAAGTTAATAACAGCTTAGATATTTTTATAGAGCTTTTCTTTTTTTTCTCTTTCCTATCATTTTAGATTTTTCGATGGACTATATAGGTTTATGTATTCCGAAAGTTGTTCTTTGACAAATACATTGAGAGAGTAGGGCTTACCGCTATTTTGTTCAAGAAATTATCATACATAAAAAGAGAGAGAACTCTTAAAGTTCTCCCATTTTTCCCCATTATAGATTCTCCTTATTCAACTAACAAGTCTCCAATATTCATTCCTGTTAATTTCTCCAATTCCTTCAACTTTTGAATACTAATCGAAACAGATGGCGTTTTATCTTTTGTTTGACCAAATTCAAAATCACGCATTGACTGTCGTGTTCTTTCTTCATTCGGGTCAGCATAGAATTTCCTGGTCGTTTCGGCTGATTCATGCCCCATAATTTGAGCAGTTAAATACATATCACGATAACGGTTGTAATGTTCTGTTCCAAAGGTTCTTCTAAATACATGTGGAGTGATTTTCATTTTAATTCCTGCACGTAAACGATATTTGTCAAGCATAGCTCTAACTGTTTTGGGGTCAATACGTTTCTTATGTAAAGAAACAAATATCGCTTTGGTATCTACTTGTAATTCATTTCGTTGACGTAAAAACTCTTCAATATCCTGAATAATAACAGAGGGAATGTCTACTACCTCATTTTTCCCACCCTTACGAACGACCACCATTGCTTGTTCTTCTACTCCAATATCTCCTATGTCCAACTGAACCAGTTCTGATATACGAACACCTGTATAAGAAAGCAATAATACCATGATATAATCACGAAATTTTACCTTTTGATGATAAATGTACTCTCGGTCATTAGAGATATTCATGTCTTCTAAAATAGTCGTGTAAAACTTATCCATATCATCTGGTGTTAATCGGTTTTTAATTGAAGCCTTTCTATCAACCTTTACATCAATATTTTTGGTTATGTCTTTGGATATTAACTCGTTATCCAGTAAATAAGAGTAAAACTCATGAAGTGAAGCGATTTTTCGAGACTTTCCAGCATCGGAGTTTGTAAACTCCTGAATTTTGGTTTTTCCAGTTGTCGTAACATAAGCCTTTTTATAACAAGTCAAGTACCCTAAAAAGTTTCCAATATCTCTTGGCTTTAAGGATTTTAAATCAGATGGCTCAACTTCTTGTAGACTTTCCTTTTTAACTAACCCATCAGATAAAAGGAAATCAAAAAATAACTCAATGTCTTTGGCATATTCAATTCTCGTTCGTATTTCCTTCTTTTGAAATTCTAAGTGAAATATATAATCAGCTACAAATTCAGGAAGACGTATTAATCGCTCTCTCAACTTTTCTTCGAGCTTCTTCTGTATATCTGCTTTCACTGTTTGCACCTCCTGTTCCAATCCCTCTTATTATACCAAATTTACCCTACAACTTACAGGAAATGAAGGGAAAATAAACCGTCAAGTAAGGCTTTCTTTCGTGTTTCCTTGTAACCGCCACCACTAAAAACTATGGTCTAAACCCTTTATCTCATTGACTATAAGCAATAAAAATAGTATGATAATACATATGCGAAGTACGAAAGGAGATTTTACATGTTATTCTGGAAGAAAAAAGAAGAAATCGAGAAAGTCCCATATAAAAAAGAAATCGAAAAGATTCATGAAGCACATGAGTCTATTAGCCATATGACACAAGAAGAATTAATTTCTTATACAGCAGAGGTTCGTGAAGAATCGAATAAAGATAAACAAAAAATAAAAGCCTATGCGATTGCACATGAGGTTGTTAAGCGTACCCTTGGTGTTACACCTTACGATGTACAATTAGCTGGTGGATTTGCTTTAAGTGAGGGAAATATCTCTCAAATGAGAACAGGGGAAGGGAAAACAATTACTGCTTTATTTCCTGCGTTTTGGGGATATATGGCGAACTTACAAACGTATGTTATCACTGTTAATGAATATTTAGTAGAACGTGACTACGAACAAGCAAAAGCTGTTTTTGATTATCTCAACATTGAAGTTGGTCTGATTCTAAAAGACATGGATACTTTGGAGAAACAAAACAACTATAAAAAACCAATCGTGTATATTACAAACAGCGAATTTGCTTTTGATTATCTTCGTGATAATATTGCTCAAACCAAAGAGTTCTTCATGCAAGGGAAATTTGATTTTGCTATTATTGACGAAGCGGATTTGGTATTAGTAGATGAAGCGAAGAACCCTGTTATCATTTCAAGTTCTTCTTCTGAAAATGTACCTCATATGCTAAAAGCAAAAGAATTTGTTGAAGCATTGGAAGAAGGGGATTATGAGATTGATGATGAAGTCTTTATTCCTTATCTAACGGAGCAAGGCTTTGATAAAGCAAAAGAATATTTCGGTTTTGAATTGATTGAAAATCATACATTATTCCATGCAGTAAAACAAAGCATGATGGCATACTTTAAATTCAAAGCGGATGTGGATTACATCGTTCGTGACGGTGAGGTTCATATTGTCGATAAATTTACAGGTCGTGTGCTTTCAGGAAGACGATTCCAACAAGGTCTGCACCAAGCAATTGAAGCAAAAGAAGGAGTAGAGATTCTACCTGAAAACGTGGCAGTGGCAATGGTCACATACCAAAACTTATTTAGAAAGTTTGCCTTACTATCTGGTATGACTGGAACAGGGATTGAATCCAAAAAGGAATTTAACGAAATTTACAATATGGATGTAAAAGTCATTCCAACGAATCGACCTGTTGCTCGTATTGACCAAAACGATGTTATGTTCCAAACGAAGAAAGATAAATATGCTCATTTGCTTCAATTAGTAAAAGAGAAGCATGAAAAGGGACAACCAATTCTGATTGGAACAATTTCTGTAAAAGAAAGTGAAGAAGTATCAGAAATTTTAACAAAAGCCAATATACCTTTCCAACTGCTTAATGCGAAAAATGATAAAGAAGAGAATGAAATCGTAGCAAAAGCAGGAGAAAAAGGAGCAATTACCATTGCAACGAATATGGCTGGTCGTGGTACAGATATTAAACTGACAGAAGAAGTGGAAACTTTAGGTGGTTTATTTGTATTAGGCGTAAGCCGAAATGAATCGAAGCGTATTGACCGTCAGCTAATGGGTCGTTCTGGTCGTCAAGGACAAGCAGGGGAAAGTCAATTCCTAACTTCGATTGAAGACGAGTTCCTTGTTATGTATCCAACAAACAAGTTTGAAAAATTCGTGAAGAAAAATAAAGAATACCCTGCAACGAAGGAAACTGTGACAACAATGGTAGACGAAATCCAAGATGTTATGGATTCACAAGGCGTTTCTGTTCGTAAATTCCAATTCCAAATGGATGAAATCCTTCACTATCAAAGAGAGTATGTTTACAATATCCGAAGAGGTATTTTAACGAATGGCTTAACAATGGATTCTGTAAGAGAAAAAATAAGTGAAATGGTAACTGGTTTATTGAAGGCATATCGTGAAGTCTCTAATCATGTGAGTGATTGGGACAGAGAAACATTGAAAGAGGATTTGAAAAAGAAATTCGGTATTGAACTTGCTGTTTCTAAAGAAGAATTAGGAGAAATGGACTACAAAGAATACAAAGCTCTTGTTGAAAAAGAACTTTCTCAATTCCTTGAAAAATTGGAAGAAAAGATTGAAAAAGGTGAAATAGACCAATTACTATATGAAACTTCTTTAGAAGTCATTGACGGTGGTTGGATGACATTCCTTGAATCTTTAGAAGAATACAAACAAGGTTTTGGTTTAATGGCTCAAGGTGAGCAAGACCCAATTCGTAAATTCTCTATGGATGTGGATTCCATTTTTAAAGACATCATGGCTGAATCGTATCAAAAATTCTTCTCTAACATTACAAAGCGTGGAGATGTTCTTTTAACAGTTGCAACTCATGGATTCTTTACTGTATTCCCAATGAAGAGTTCTTATCTCTTTAAGTTCAACCTAAAATCAGAAGAACAAAAACAAGTAAAATCCGTTCTTTATTCAGAGAGAAGCATTGTAGAAGAGTTTAACTTAAGTGGCACAACGGATGTCGTCATTGTGATTCCTTACATGCTGAACCCTGGTAAATACGTGATTAAAAACTTTGTAGATGGAAAAGAAATTAACCGTATTGGGTTCAAAGTCATTGCAGAAGGTGTCGAAGACATTACAGATGACGCACCAGCGTTGACATTCCGCTTACCAGTAGAAGAAATGCAACAAGTAGAAGAATCAATGTACAGAGCGACATTAACGCATGTTATCACGAAAAACACGTTTGAATTTGAAGTGCCAACAAACAACGAATGGCTGAACATTGAAAAGCCAGAAGGACAAAACTGGATGTTGGGTAGATACGTCATTACTATCTTTGGTTCAAATCTTCCTCTTTATCACAAAGAGTATGTGGTATATCCAAAACAATTAAATGAAGAAGAAGTAGCTGAATAAGAGGGGAATTTCCCCTCTTTTCTTGTATAAAAAAAGAGAGAGGAGAAACAAGATGAAATTATTGGTTTTTGCTGATTTGCACTTTGTTGATTATTTTAAATGGAGAGAGTTTCTAAATATTGACCACAATCGTTTTGATGCCGTTCTTTTGCTTGGAGATATAGATATTATGTTTCTAAAGTCGATTAAAGAGAATTTTTCTGACAAGCCAATAGCAGGGGTATTAGGAAATCATGATTATCCTGGTGATTTAGAGTATTATGAGATTCCAAACTTACATGGGAAAACAGCGAAGATAGGAGATTGTCGATTGTTAGGTGTAGAAGGGTGTGTTAGATATAAAAGGGGAGAAGCCCCGATTCATGAACAAGAGGAAATTAAGGAGTTGTTACGAAATAGTCCTGCAGTCAATATGGTATTGTCTCATAACTCACCGAAAGGCATACATGATAAAGCTGGAATCGCTCATGAAGGCTATGAAGGATTGATTGAATACATGGATAATCATTCGCCTTTATTCATCTTACATGGACACCAGCACATTAATAAAAGGACAAAATACAAGAATACAACGGTTTTAGGATTATATGGTGGTGTAATTTTAGATACAGATAATGCCACAACCGAAATCGTGTTAGATTTAGAACAAGATTAAAATAATTAGACTGTATTTACACAAAAAAAAGAACCCCTACATTAGTAGGGGATTTTCTTTAGTCATTATTTAGAATCATCTTTGATTTTTACTTCTGTACCTGGTTCAAATACAACAACTTTTGATTTAAGAGATAGACCAGAGCCACCTTGATACATAGCCAATACAGTGAAATCATATTCACCAACAGCTAATTCACCAAATTCTAAGTTGGCTTTTACTGCTTCACCTGGTTTTAGAGTTGGAGATTGATAAATTGTTTTGCCATTGTAGATAACTTTTGGCTCGATAGGAATGTCACCACTGTTTTTGATTGCCATTTCAGCTTTACCATTTACATTTCCTAAAATAGCACTTTTGATTGCCATACCAATGTTAGGAGCTTTTACTGGAACTGGTTTCCCTGATTCGTCAAATTCATAATCTCGTACAATTTCTCCACCATCTGATTTTTGTTTTTCTTCTGTTTGTGCTTTTCCATCGTCTGCAATGTAAGTTTTGTAAACATATGCTCCACCAGCAAGTAATGTAAACAGTAAGAATATGATAATGGCGATTAACACCTTACTTCCTTTTTTCTTTTCTTTATTAGGATTCGGTGGAAGAGGCTGTTGTGATTCTTGATTTAATACTTGTTGCTCGTTCATGATTTTCCTCCTTAATTTTGTATAATTTCATTGCCTATAGTCATAATATTATATTACAACAACTTTAGTCATTTGTATATATGAAAACCGTATTATCTATATCGAGAAAAACAGGAAAGACAGGGAGATTATCCCTGCCTCTTTTTGTTATTCTAATCCAAATTCAAAGACATAGTTAGCAGTTAAAACACCGTTTACATTTAAGGCAGTACCCGACTGAACAGTTGGTTTTACAACAACAGGAGAATCAGTTTTGATAACACCTATTTTTTGTCCATCTTGAACTTGTGTACTCCAGATATTGTTTGTTTCAACACCACGAAGCCAGTTTAGACTTTCATTTGCCACAATACCAAGAGCTACTTCTGCTTGTGTCTGCTCTTTTGTTAAGTTGTTCCATTGTTCTGCAGAATAAGCAGTAGGAGCAACTAAACTTGGCTTCCATGTTGATTCAGGAGAAATCGCAATAGATTTCATTGTTGCATAAACAGGAGCATTGGTTTGATTAAAAATCGTAAACTCTTGTGCATCGATACGGTTTGTATTTGGGTTATAAATAAAAGAACTTGTTACAGGAATAACAACATCTAACGTAGTTGCTTCAAAAGTTCCAATTACTTTTGTTGTAAAATCATCGCCTGTTACTCCATTAGAATCAGCAGGAGCTTCATAGCGGTCAACTAATGTCACCATGCTATCTGGTTTTAAACGTAGAGCAGGGTGTACGTTTGCAATATGGTCAACAGAGTAATATTCATAAGAAGTTCCATTTAGAACAGCCAATGGCTTTGAAATCCCTCTTTCTGTATCTTTAAAAGCGGTTCTTGTCCAAGCGTTGTTTAATGCTTCAGCAAGTACAGGATTGTTCTCTATTTCTTGTAAAGAAGGTAGTCCAACACGCACACCAATTTGAGATATAAGTTCTCCTGAATATTTATTTTCAACAGTCCACATACGAGAAGTAAGCATTGATTTTTGGTCAGTAGGAATACTGTTTAAAAATTCATTGTTTAAATATTGTCCAATGTTCCCTGCTGACATAGGATTGAAATAAAAATCAGAATCAGAAGAACTGAAGTTTTTACTTGTAACAGGTGTTTGTTTTACGATATATCCAGTCGCAGGGTCAACTACAATATAGTTCTCTCCTGCAAATAAAATGATGTCTCCTGCATTTAATGAGTTAATATTGACGGATTCCGCATGAGAATTAATGGTTACTAAAGGAGCAACTACTCCTAAAGCCATAATACTTGCTAATGCAAGAACAACAGGTTTTTTAAAGGTAACTTTTTGTGTTTTCAATTTTTTTCCTCCTTAATAAGATTCATAAAAAAAGAGCTAAGAAATTGTCTTAGCCCTTCTTAGGTGTTGCTTGATTATTCTAATCCAAACTCAAACACGTAGTTAGATGTTAGAACTTGTTGAGCATTAATCGCTGTACCAGCTTTTAATGTTGGTTTTACATCAACGGATTGATTTGCTTTGATAACCCCAACTTTTTGTCCTCCACCAATTGAAGTGCTCCATAGGTTGTTGTTTAAGATACCAGTTAAATAATCAGCATCTTGGTTAGCGAATAAACCAAGAGCTACGTTTGTTTGAGTTTCAGCTTTGGTTAAGTTCTTCCAACCTTCAACAGTGTATTTGTCAGGAGCTACAAGGCTTGGTGTCCAAGTAGATTCTGTAGAAACTTCAATTCCTTTCATAGTCATATAAACTGGTGCATTTGTACGAGATGCCATGTTCATGTTTTGAGCAGTCATTTCCTCAGTGTTTGGGTTATAAAGGAATGTGCTTACTGCTGGAATCGCAACATCTAAAGTCGTTGCTTCAAAAGTTCCAACCACCTTTGTTGTTTGATTTGATTGAGCTGGTGTCACCTCAGTTGCGTGAGCGAAAGTAGGTGCTACAACACCACCCATAATTGCAAGTGCTAATCCTGTTTGTAATGCTTTATTCTTTTTCATAATATATTTTCCTCCTCTTAAATGTTTTTTTATTTTGGTTTTTTATATAAAGTAAATTGTTATTATATACGTGCTACTTATAGATGATTCCACTAAATACCTCAAATGTTGTCGAATATTGTCAACAAATTTTGCCAATTATTTATATCCCTTTTTTATTCTGTTTAGAGGTGTCTCTTGTTTCCCTCTCCCTATTTTAATTGACTATATTCAATAGTCTGATATGAAAACTGACATAAAATTGAAGTTCTTTATTTTCTTTCTATAAAACTTTTATTAATATAACAACTATGAACCAATAATATAACAAAATATTGTTTGATACCATACAGCATTTGCTTGAATAAGTCGGATATCGTAACGCATTTGCTATATTGATATAAGTGTTTTGGAAGGCTGTTGGATATGAACCCAACCTATTCCAATTTAAAGTTCACAGAAAATTTCCCCATAAATCATTGACTTTAGTCAATAAAATAAGGTACACTAAAGATAAGATATTGAACCAAAAATATCAATAGTAAATTAATGGGTTGAATATAATATAAAGAATTTTGACAAAGCAGGATTTCGATTGAAATAAATAATAAGGTTTTTTACTGATAAAAAGGAGAGATTTTAAACATGGAGAAGAAATACCTGAACAAATTTGTGGTAATGAAAGACCATGTTCTGTTGTATATCTACGGTTTAAAACACGAAGCAACAATTGTTCTGGAAAAAGAGGATTATGAGAATGTATCCAAAGTACATTGGGGCTTAATGGCTGTTGGGAGAGAGGGGAATAAAAAGATTATTCCTTATACAACCATTGACCGCACTTCTATTCCATTGGGAAGATGGCTCTTGAATGTTCAAGAAACTGGAAAACGTGTGGAACATCGTGATAGAAACAACCACAATTTTTTGCGAAATAACATTTATGTAGCAGGGAAACGTGACTACAAACAACAAATCTCTAAGCATGGAGAGGATTTGATTTGTGGGATATATGAAATCAAACAAAAAAGTGGAAAAGTAACTGGATTTAAAGTGCAATTTACAAATTCAGAATCAAATAAAAAGGAATGGATTAGCTTTAATGCAAGAGAGTTTAAAGGTCTTGATAACGCAAAAGAAGAAGCCATTCGCTTTAAATTAAGTTTGATTGAAGATAACAGCATACAAGCCATTGCATAAAAGGGGAACAGAAATGTCTCCCTTTTTACATATAATCGCACAACATCTATTTTAAATATCTTTTGAAAGGATAGGAATAAACATGAATTTAGAAGAAGGTAAAAATTATAAATTAATCAACAAAGTTGGCGTTTCATATGATTTGTATAATCCCTCTTTAGGAAAAGACTACCCTATTCGTGTATATGGAAAGTATGACTTGCTTGTAAACAATGATACAAGGGAATCTCCAAGTGATTTCTGGATTGTCATGCCTGATATAGATGGAACAACATTTGCACAGCCAATAGACGGAGATTCGTTAGCGATAAAGTTAATGACTTTGGCGTTCGTTCCGATTATGAAGGAAATGGTTGATGGGAAATCAATTTAAGTAATATGTCTGAAGATAATGGATTTCTATGAAATCGAAAGTTCAAATCAGTGAGGTGATATTATGGGGGCATTTAGCAGTGGCAGTGTCATTGTCAATCAAAAAAATAGAACAGTGATTCTTGGGAGTGAAGTTGTCGCATTTCCTCCAAATATGAAGGGGAGAAATATCACAACCATTAATGGTAAGTGTTATATAGATGGGTACGAGTACGTGAATGGAAAGTGGAAAAAGACCTTTTGGGCTACTTGGCACAAATGGTTTTAATAAACCATTGAAGTATATTAGGAAGTAAATTTAAGGGGGAATTTTAATGGGAATCACGATTAAATCTAAAAATTTTAGTGCAGATATCGGATATGGTGGCTTTGGTCGATTTAGAAAAAAGGTAGCAACCCTTTCTAATTCAGAGTTCGGAAATCATTATGAAGAGTTAGATAAAGCAATGTTTATTTATGGAGAACGAGATGCTTTTTACAAAACCTATAACGCAAAAACAGACAAACTACTTGAAGCCAATGTAATAACGGTTGAAATCGCTAATTTTTGTTATCAATCTGATTGTGAAGGTTCTATTGACCAACACCAAGCAAAACAGATTTACGAAAAAATCAAAGATTATAATGACGATATTTGCTATGGATATGCAGGAAGGTCAGACTGTGCAATGTTTTCTGACTTAAAAAATATTTTTAAAGATTGTGCAGAAAATGGTGGTTCAGTTAAATGGCGGTAATGGAGATTTGAAACATATTGAAATGACAACTATAGAAATTGAACAAATGGGGAGAAAAACAGAAAAAGTTTTCAAAAATCGAGAAATAGCTTTCCGTTTTTTATCAGCAAAAGGATATGAGTACGATGAAATGGGTAACTATTATTGGAAAGTAGACCCTATGCTTGGATGGTTGACCAAAGCAAAAATAATCGAGCAATCCAATGAAGATGAATAGGCTACCAATAAGGTAGCTCTTTTCTATGCGTTGAATTGTTGTTTTATAAAAGACTTAGACTTCACGTAAAATATACAAGCTATTAGAAATGAGGATTACACTTGTAAAACTAAAAAAGGAGAGATATTTATGAGAGAAAATCAATTAGTTATTATGGAAAGCCCATTTGCAGGAGAAGTAGAAGCGAACATTTATTATGCACGAATGGCAGTAAGAGATAGTTTGCTACGTGGTGAAGCCCCAATTGCTTCCCATTTACTTTATACCCAAGATGGAATCTTAAATGATGATATACCAGAAGAAAGACAACATGGAATTGAGGCAGGATTAGCTTGGGGAAAGGTCGCTGAAAAGACCGTTGTGTATATTGACAAAGGAATTAGTCGTGGCATGACATATGGAATTGAACGTGCAATCAAAGAAGGTAGAATGCTTGAGTTCCGTAGCTTACCTGAATTTGCTGGTTCTTTAACCGTAAAAGAATGTGAAGAACAATTCTTGAAAAACGTGGCACGATAAAGGAGAAAGCAATATGACAAGAGATGAAGCAAGAGCTTATTTCAAAAATAAAGGTTTAACCTATCAGGATATAAAAGAAGGAGATATTAATAGGTTAGTAACTTTATTGGGAGAGTCATTAGAAGATTACCGCTTACATGGTGGTGAACATGCCGAATCAATGGGAATGACCATTCGGAAGCCAAGAGTGAGAGATGTGAAAATCTTAAAAAGAACTGGTTTCCAATATGCTTATCTAAGAGTAAAAGGCAGTTATTTTGAAGGAAGAGAAGCAATTTCATTCAATCGTGATGGTTTTATTGGTTTCGGTGGAGAATTAGACTCTAAAAATATTGCTCCTATTATTAAAGCCTTTTGTAAATGGTGTGACAGCTTAACGCCTCTATCAATTTAAGGATAAGAGACCTTTCGTGGTCTTTTTCCTCTACATATCCATATCCAAATTAAACTGACAGGATAATCGTGTTTGCTAAACATTCGTAAATAACCTCCTGCCTTATTTTTGCGGATACGCTGATTATAATGAAAATTAAGAGGAGGTATTTATGAAGAATTTATTATTTGTGATTCAATATCTATTAAAACCAAGAACAGTGGGAGCAGTTCTTCCAAGTTCAAAAAAGTTAGCCAAAAAAATGATGGAAAATGTGGAGTTTGAACATGCAAAATGTATAGTCGAGTATGGCCCTGGCACTGGTGTTTTTACAGAGCAAATCTTGAAAAATAGAAAGAAAGAAACGGTTGTCATCCTAATAGAACATAATCATGAATTTTGTGAGTTATTACAAAAGAGATATAAAGGAGAGAAAAACTTATATATCGTTCATGATTCTGCAGAAAAGATTGACCACTATTTAGAAGAACACAATATCAACCAAGTAGATTATGTGGTTTCAGGTCTTCCATTTGCCAGTTTGCCTAAAGCTGTATCCAGTAATATTCTAAACAAAACAAAAGAGATTTTAGGAGAAGAAGGGAAGTTTATCACCTTTCAATATACGTTATTGAAAAAGGACTTTATTCAACAGTATTTTGAAACCATTCAGGTAAAAAGAGAACTGATAAATATGCCACCAGCGTATGTATTCTGCTGTCAATTGTCATAAAGGAGACCATAAAGGGTCTTTTTTTATTGGTAAGGGGTTCAAAATCATTGAAGTTATGGTAAACGAATGGTTCTACTATCATATAAAAATGAGAGAAAGGAAGATTAACAATGGATATAAGCGAATTAGTCATGTATATAGTTGGTGTAGCCTTGTTTTCCTTTATGATGATATTCCCTGATACCAGAGACCATTTTGATTTAGAGGATTCATCAGAGAAAAAGAATGAGAAAAAGAAAAAAACGGAGAAAACACAGAAATAGATAAGAATTAAAGGAGAGAAAAAGATAGATTGGAGAGTCATTGAACGAAAAGATGGTTATGTTTGATATATTTTGTGGTGATGATTAATGCGTTTCACCAGGAAATCCATATGAAAGAATCGAATATTTCAAGATTTCAGTTGGTGCAAGCAACAAATCAACATCTATATCAACAAACCCATGCAAGACCATGAAGGAGAGGGTAATTCCTCTTCTTTTTTATTTGCAAATAAAGAATAACTCTAAACCGTATTAGGACTGGATGTACAAAAGCATAATGACCTCTTTTTCTTTCTACAATATAAGAAATTTATATATTTGGGTTTCTTTTTAGAAAACATACTGGAGGATAAGAAAATGACACAGACATAACTTGCGATTTTAAAATTAAAGAAAGAAGATGAAATTCTTCGTTTAGAAATAGAAGTCCTGGAGTTAGAAGCACAAATGACAGGGAAGATGAACACGACAAAATTAAAGAAAATCAAAATTCGTGGAGATAAGTGCTTTGAACGTGTGATGTTAGAACAACAGGTAATACATGAACATCATTTTGGCGAAGAGAAAATTGCGTAAAAAAGGAAAGTACAAATAAAAGGTGAAGATTGAAAGGGGAAGTCTATATGTTGAAAAAAGGCTTAGTTGTAGAATTTGAAGTTTTGGTTAAATATCCTCAATTTGTTTCTGTTGGTTCATTAGTTGAATACCAGGATACGGAAATTGAGATTAAAAAGATAGAAACGGTTGTACCCCAAGAAGGAAAAGTGTTGGTCATTGGTACTGGAAAAGTATTAAAAGACAAAAAAGCTAAAAACAATGGTCATGCCTGTGATGACTGTAATGGTTCAGGTGGAGATATGCGTAGAGCCTGTTCAACATGCAAAGGTTCAGGCTGGATGAAAGAATAGAAGAAAGAGAGGATTATTTCCTCTCTTTTTTTTGCTTTATAACGGTCAACACCCTATCAGGATATATTTTTTGATAGGCTTTTAAAAATTCTTGGTCATTATTGACTTTGTTAATCAAAGTGATAGTTCCCCAACTACCGATAAGTAATCCCAATGAAATTCCACCAACCCAAATCAATATATGTTGAGCTAAATGTGGCAACATAATATCACTCCTTTTCATTATTATTAAGCTCTCCTAAAGGAGCAAGTATTAATCATATATATCAAAAAGGTAAGGGTCTTTCCGTTCTTTTTTATTTGTTTTTTTTGTATAAGATATAAAAATAGGAGGAAAAGAGGGATAAAATTGGGAAAAATCTTGTTAATCTATTTAATCGTAATGAACTTATATGGATATTTTATTATGTATAGTGACAAAGAACGAGCAAAAGCTGGACAATATCGCATTCCAGAAGCAACTTTGTGGAAAGTCACCTTAATAGGTGGAGCAATAGGGACTTGGTTAGGTATGAAGTCATTTAAGCACAAGACGAAACATGCTACATTTAAGTTTGGTTTTACAGCGATTGCAGTTTTAGAAATTATTTTAGTAATTTATATGATTTTTTCATAAGAAAGTAAGAGGTTTTACTAAAAAGGTAAGACCTTTTACTTTAAATAGTTCAAATATGGTTAGTTTTCAAACGATATTGAAGAAAAATACATAAATATAAGAATCACATAGAAAGAATAACTTTTTTGTATAAGGTAAATGATAAAGGGGAAGGAGATGGTGGGATGATATTGTATCATGGAACAACTTTTGCTTCTATTGGGTCTATTTTAGAAAAAGGAAAGCTGATTGGTACTCGAAAAATTAAAAAACATAAACATGCGTATGTCTCCTTTACACCTGACATATCAATGGCTCATGAGTTTGGTTTAATCATTTTAGCTTTTAAGGATATTGATACCCGATTAATCCCTGTAAAAGATTATGATTTTGATTGGGTTTGTCAAAATAAAGAGATATATGAGTATTGTGACTGTATGGAGTATGAAGATTGGCTGGACTTAAAATACTCCAATGATTGGGAATTACTCGAAAAGTCCCGAAACCTTCAGATACATGAATATGTAGCAATGAATGAAATGTCATTCCAACCAAATGAAGTGAAAGTGATGATTTGTGGTGCAATAGAAGAAGAAAGAAAAGAAGTATTTCAGAAAGTACACTCATTGTACGGAAAAGATTACGAAATTATGAAAGAAAACAGAATGACGAAGAATATTTCCAAAATGAAAAATCAACATATCTATTCCTATAAAAATTTTATTAGGGAAGATTTATGTACACAAGACTTTTACAAAGACCTTCTGAATGGATAGAAAGGTCTTTTTTTGTGAATGTCTATTCTTAAACGTGAGATTGTGGTCAATCAATATAACGGAAGACAATAAGCGATTACTCCATTAAAACAAATTAAAAAATAGCCAAGAACACTCTTTGTTGGTGTCTTTGTTTGATGAATAAAAGAATAAACAATACGCCTTATCTGTACAATATAAAGATTTTATATATTTGGATTTCTTTATATAGAAAATGTACTGGAGGATAAAAAAATGACACATACAGAACTTGCGATATTAAAGTTAAGAAAAGAAGATGAAATGCTCAAATTACAGATTGAAGTATTAGAGCTTGACACTCAATTAACAAGTAAAAATCATTCAAAGAAAATTGCTGGAATTAAAAAACTTCGTGGGGAGAAATGTTTTGAACGTGTGATGTTAGAGCGAGAGCTACAACAAGAGCATAATTTCGATGAAGAAAATATTGCGTAACAGCAAAAAAAGAGAGAGGAAAATTCCTCTCTTTTTTATTTCTATTTCCATTGGATTTTATCTGTATTGGAATTGTAAGAACCGTAAATCGCACAATCTCCACCTTTTTTAAAGATAGATAAGAGTTTGTTTTCAAACGCCTTTACATAATTCATGACATTAAAGTAATCTTTAAAAGTCCATTTCTTTTGACCTTTGTAAGCTAATTCTTTTGCCATTTTTGTTGCTTTAGAAGAATTATCCCACAAGGTTTTCTCCAATTCTTTCCCCTGAGACTGACATTGTGCTTTTGTCATTTTAGCTTCCGCTTGTGTTGCCATCATTGGTGAGAAAAAAGCTCCAATAAAAAAGAAAAGTGTAAGAAGTTTTAAAAATAAGACAGCTTGTTTTTTCATAATTTTATTTCCTCCCTTTTTAAAAATTTCCTTCTATCATATGCAAAAAGTAGAAAAATTAATTCACACAATGTAAGATTAGAAGAGTAATTTTTATTGCTTATAGTCAATAATTAGGTTATCATAATATAAAGTCAAATATTTGGAAATAGGAGGGTAATAGAGTGAATAAACGAGAACATATTGCCGAATTAAATGAGAACGCTATTTTATTAGAAGAGGAATTTGATGAAGCCCTTGTGGGGGTACAGGAGAGAAACAGTGTATTTGTGCCTTTATATGATATTCATAAACTGATAGATATTTATATCGAAAAAGGACTATCAGGTGAAGATGCTACAGACCATGTTTATACGAACATTGTTAATGCTTATCTTGGAGAGAACACTCCTGCTTTTTATTACAGTTTTATGGAGTAAAACGAAAACAAGTATCAAATAGAAAGGGGTGCAAAATATGCAGTTATCCACTAATGAAATTGTAGACATTATCCGTACTTACTCGGCTTGTGAAGATGAAGGAGTTGGTTCTGGAATTGATGAATTTGAAACCCCAACTAAATTGTTAGAAAAGCTCAAAGAGGAATTGAAAAATAGGGGGGCGACAGATACATGTGGTTATTGCCATCAACCATTGTATGTAGACAAACCTTTACCTGAATATAAAGGGAAGAATTTCTGCTTTGGAAGATGTAAAGATTTATGGAAAACTCATTTCGAGAAAAAGAATGAGGATAAGTAGATAGAGAAGAAATGGGGAAAAGAATTGAAATTATTTATGAGTGATATGAAGCTCATGTATAAAGTCTTAGGAAAGCGACTTTTAAAAGAGTTTGTTAAGATACAACTCATTGTCATGCTCTTTGCTGGTGTTATGCTTTACGGACTTGATTTCTCATTTATAGAATCACTACTAATTTTGATTATGCCGATGTTAGCCTTTATACTTGCTTATTTATCTATGTATTTTGGTGAATATCGAACATTGTTCAAACGAATTAGAATAGAAGTGAAATTGGAAGATAAGTATGAAGGGCTATTAAGGAAGTTTATGCGAACCTATTAAATTACAAAAAGATGCTTTTAACCGAAGCATCTTTGCTGTTTTTATATGAAATATAAAGAAAAGGTGATAGAAACATGGTGAAATTATCTAATGAAAATAGATTGTCTGTTCTTTATCCTGAAATAGCGAAAGAATGGCATTCAACGAAGAATGAAACACTAAAACCAGAGGATGTTTCTACTGGTAGCAACAAGAAAGTATGGTGGCAATGTCCTAAAAATAACAAACATGCTTGGGAAGCTAAAATTAGTTCAAGGACAAATCTTAAAACAGGATGTCCTTTTTGTTCAGGGCGTTTAACAACTCCTGAAGATTCATTTAAAGTAACACATTCACATATAGCAAAAGAATGGCATCCAACCAAAAATGGCGTTTTAAAGCCAGAACAATTTCGATACGCAAGTCATAAAAAGGTTTGGTGGTTATGTCCAGAAGGTCATGAATATCCAACCATTATTTCTCATAGAACCGTAAGTGGAACAGCTTGTCCATATTGTGCCAATCATTTTGTTTGTTTAGATAATTGTTTAGCCACTGTAATGCCAGATTTAGCAAAGGAATGGCATCCAGAAAAAAATAAAAAGTTGACTCCTTTTGATGTTACACCAGGAATGGAAAGAAAGGTCTGGTGGAAATGTGAACAGAATCACGAGTGGGAAGAAAAACTTAAACATCGGAAAAGGGGGGTTTCTTGTCCACATTGTTTGGAAGAAAAGATTAAGTTAGATAATCGAATGATTGCTCTTTTTCCTGAATTAGCAAAGGAATGGCATCCAACAAAAAATGGTGATTTAAAAGTAGAAGAAATCACTTTTGGTATGAGAGCGAAGATATGGTGGAAATGCGAAAAAGGACATGAGTATCCTTCAAAAGTTTCAAGTAGAACGAAAGGTCGAAGTGGGTGTCCTTATTGTGCAGGGCATAAGCCAACAAAAGAGAATAATTTAGGTGTGCTATTCCCAGAGTTAATTAAAGAATGGCATCCCACGAAAAATAAAGATTTAACTCCATTCCACGTATTGACAAAGAGTAAAAAGGTGATGTGGTGGAAATGTAAAGATGGACATGATTACACAATGGAAATTGTTCAAAAAACAAAAGGATTAATTTGTCCAGACTGTAAGGAAGAACTAAAGAATAAAGAGAAGTAATAATCAACCATTATTCATTTTCTAAAACTGTATAGAACCAAAACTGTATAGATGAAGCGACCAATTTTGTCATATCATTGACTATAATCAACGAGATTTGACATAGGAGGTCGTTTTATTTTTGGAAAGATTTATACAAGGATTATTAGAAATAATGAATATAAAAGACGCAGAAGAGGTAACGATTGAACAACAAAGAAAAGTCATCTCCCTGTTAAATCAATATCTATATACGAATTATGAAGGTATTGGAGATACCCAAGCATTAGGAAAGAGCTTTGAATATATCTCTGATTTCCATAAATTTTGGGAACAACGTCACCAGGATATTTTAAATCCTACAATTAATCGAAATAAATGCAAAGAACTTGCTGATGTTTTTCACGAATTATATAAAGAATCAAAAGCTCATTTTTATAGTATTTATGAGACATATGGGCTATCAAATGAAGCCATTTGTCAGGTTCGATATTTTACTGCTTCCCAAGATTTTAAAATGGATTTAGAAATTGAAAAGATATTAAAGGTTTATAAAAAGAAGCCCCATCTATTTGATAAAGAATTTATCTATGAAAAGCCCGAAACCTTTTTAAAAGAAACAGGCATTACATTGGAACAAAGAGATAAACGAATCAAATTCTTAAAGGCAAGTGCCAAATTATTAATAGATTATCAGATTGAGGCAATAGATTTAGCTTTTATGTGTGACAATGATGTGTTGAAAGTGAAAGAGTTTCTTATAAACAGTGAGGGATTAGGGATTAAAGATAAGAAGGCAGATATGTTTATTCGGGATATGGTCGTATTGAATATCTGGAAAGATGTAAAGAACTTTGAGAAAATTGGTGTAGCCAGTGATTCCAACACGATGAAAGTAGCTTTACGGACAGGAATTTTAAAGACCGATATACCTTTAGTATCCAGTTTCTTTGATATTTTTGACCATCAGCATGATTTAATCTATCAAATGAATGAAAAAGCATGGAGAACGGTATGGGAAGTATGGAAAGAGAAATATCCAGATGAATGTATAGAAAGTCCTTGTTTATTGGATTACTTAGTCTACCGAATCATTGGAAAAGAATTTTGTATAGAAAACATGTATCTATTTACTTGCGAAGATTGTGAGGAAGAGTTTGTTGCAAAAAGCAAAGCAGTGAAGAAATGCCCTCATTGCAAAGGAAATACTATTCAATTTCAAAAGAAGTACATTCCTTGTATGCACCCCAAAGGAAATGAAATCATTAAGAAAAACAAGTTTTTATCCAATCACCATTTATATCAGAATTGTGCAGAGTGTCCTTTTGCTACCGTATGTAAATCGAAATCGGAAGACTTTGTGAAGCTGAATCCACCAAAAACGATTAGCATTTTAAGTGCTTCAGGTTGGGACAGAGCCAGAGTAAAAGGAGAAGAAGGTGGAGGAGGCATTTCCGCTTAATCTACACATAAAAAAGAGGAGTTATTTAACCCCTCTCATTACATAACCTTATTAGTCAAGAGCATCAAATTGGTGGAACGCATAAATCATACATTCATACCGATACTCACTTTCATCAAGATTATGTTTCTTCACATAATCAAGAACTGCTTGATGACCACGTTCTTTAAATTCCTTATATAGTGTTTCGCCCTGTGCAACTAACCAGTTACCAAAATCCATATAGAATCCGTCATCCCCTGCATTAACAATCCCACCTTTGCTCCAATGCAGTTTATTGAATTCAACACTTTTACTAAAGGATTGATACAGCTTGTTCCACTCTTCGTATATACCTTTGATAGTTGCTTTGTCATATTGACCTAATACCTTTAGTAAATTCTGATATTGTTCTTCATTATGACAATACTCTTTTCCTGCTTTTGATTCTTCGATTACTTTCCACATTAATTGCTCCATGTTATGCAACTCCTGTTCTATTCTTAATATCTTCTATTATACTGCATTTACCTGAACATCTATGCTTACGCTGAAAGAAATTTCACCTGTCACAACCTTATCTAAATGCCACCACCATTCAGTAAAAGGTTCTTTTGATAACGAAAAATTATAAATTTCCTGAATACGTTCTACCATTTTCTTCGCATTTTGAATTAACTTCATATCATGAGTGTATAGTTTAAGTTTTTCTTCGTATGTTAGTTGCTGAATAATCTTTTCTAAACAACTCCTTATATGTAACATATGTAATGCTTCAAATGGGCTTGTTTCAAATTCATCTACCTCTAATCCATAATTTCTAATTAGTCTACTATTATCCATCTATATATTTCTCCTTACTAAAGAGTAATTTGGTTAATCTCTTCTAAAGCCAATTCTGTTAATTCGTGAATTTCTTCATATGTATAACCTTTCTCAATCATTTTCTTTGCAACTTTAATTGCTTTATGATGTTCTCCTGCTTCAATAGCCTTTTCTTTAGCTCTGTTCATATATGTAGCATTTTCCACATGTCCTATCATAGTGGCAACCGCACCTTTTTGAGATGTATCATTATCTGTATTTAAAAAGATATGGATAAGCTCCGCATAATCACGCAGTTGGTCATCTGTCATAAGAGGGTAGGCATGAGCGTGTTTTTTTAATACTGCTACCATAAAGTCATATCTTTGCTCTTTATTTAAACCATGACTCATATTAATCATCCTTTGGTATTTTATTCTGTTTCATTCTTTATTTTCATTATACAAAATGTTTGCTAAAAAATGGAGAAGAAGCACACGTAATCCCTATTGTTAAAAATTATAGTTTTATAGACTATAGTGTACAAACTTGATATACTGGACTATATACGAAAAGGGATAGGAGACTATTCCTTTTTCTTTTAGAATGTTTATCGACTATAGATTAAATAAAATAAATTTTGACTAAATTGTGAGGTCTGATGCAAATGTGTCGTGATATAAAGAAACGAAGTCCAAAGGATATAAAAAATGAAGAGATGTTTGGTTATTGGAAAGTCAAAAATATAGGTAAAAATAATAATATAAACAAGTATCAGGTATTATGTGAATGTACCTTGTGTAACACTGAATTTTATGTAAATGCTTTTAATTTGATAAATGAAAAAACAAAAAAATGCAAAGTATGTAGAAATAAAGAAACCGCAAAAACAAGAAATATAGTTTACCAAACAAGATGTAAAACTCATAAAGAATACATTAGTGCGTTAAAAGAAATTAGGAGTCCAGTGAAAGTAAAAGAAGGTCATTTTTATAAGAAAGTATCAGAAAACCTCTTACATGTTTGCCCTTCCTGTGGTCAAGATTGGAATGTTACACCTAATAATATTTTACGTGGAACACAGGAATGTATTTGTTGTTCCAGTAATCGGAAAGAATCATTCATGGCAAAAGTTTTAAAACAAGTATTCAAACACTTTCATCCAGATACAGAATGGGAAGTAGATTTGGGGTTTAGAGGTCAAAAAGGAGGAGTTAGTAGGTATGACATTTATATTCCCTCTTTTAATTTAGTTATTGAATGTCAATCGGCATTTCATGATGAAAAGGAACGAAAAAACCACGATAAAAAAAAGAAAGTGTATGCTTTAGAAAAAGATTATAAGTATATTGCTTTAGATAGTAGAGATTATACTCCTTTAGAAGCTATACAGTTGTTTTTTCCCTTTTTAAACAAAATACCTAATTTTGTTGATATGAATAAAGACACTACTCGTACTTGGAGTTTAAAAGAAGCACAAGCATCATTAAATGAATTTCACACTTTTAAGGAAATATCAGAGAAATTAGGAATAAAACCACATGTCATCTCAAGCTGTATTAACAGAAAATTATTAACAAAACCAAAAGGATATGTCGGGTTGAATAGAAGAGCTTGGGATTTAAGGAAAGCCCAACAATTATTAGATGAAAACAAATACACTTACCTTGAAATTTCTAATATGCTTGGAAACAGATGTACACCAACATCAATATCTAATGCAATATCTAAAGGTCTGCTTATAAATCATGATTCAAAAAAAGGGGTTGTTCAATTAAGCATTAATGGAGATTTTGTAAAAGAATATACTTCTGCATCTGAAATTATAGGATTCAACATGAATGGAATCATACAAGCCAGTAGAGGGAGCTATAGTACAAAAGGACACGAATATCGTAATTATCTTTGGTATTATAAAGCAGATTATGAAAATTTATTAACAAAAAATAAATTCATAAAACCTTCAGAAGTCATTATGCAAGACCAATTAAGTTGTAAAAAAGAACCAAAGAATATAAAGCCAGTTATTCAAATAGATATGGAAGGTCACATAATTTCGGAATATTATATGTTGAAGGATGTGAACTTATATAAATTTGATATTTCTTCTGTTGGAAAAGCATGTAGAGGTAAATATCGCAATAAAATAAGTGGACACATGTATAAAGGATATTTGTGGTACTACAAAGAAGATTACGAACAAATACTTGAAGAAGGTCAAAAAATAGCGATGTAATGCTATAAAAATGTCGCCAAATAGAGATTTGGTGACGTTATCCAGATATTTGCTGTTAGAGACCGTATTTTACGGTCTTTTTCTATAAATTTAAGTATCTATATATAAAAAGGAGAATAAACCATTTTTGTTATTCCATTCTATCATGGAATTATTTTCGCTCTCTCAGGCGAATCGAAATACACTTTTATATACATAGCTCCACAACACTTCGTCTGACAGAAATAGTCTGACAATTTAATAGAAGCAGTTTTTATTTTAAAAAGAGTGCTGGAATAATAGAGTTTTGAAAGAAACTATAATACTACAAAGCCATAAGTAAGGGACTTTATAGAAGTAAATGGAGAAAAGGCAGGAGTGGATAATATGAATACATTAGTGGAACATATTCTTTATTTAGGACAAGAAGAAAAAGGGAGTATCAATAATTTAATTTTGAACAAAGTGTTGTGTCTGTCATTTCGTGATTATTTTCATGATTACGGAAAAAACGAGTTGGTTCAAGAGCTATATGATAACGGATTTGAAATTTGGTCATATGGATTAGCTCATGTCAAACAATATCGTGAATACAAACATTTTGGTCGATTTGCGATTAGGAAAAAAGGGATTTATCATGAGAACCTTTCTGACTTTGACGCTTATATCCATAAATGGCTGAACGTCTCTTTAAGAGAGATGGTCATGGAAGCACAAAATTATGAGTTATGGCGAACAAACATCGATAAAATTCAAAAGGGAAAACAAGTACGGATTTCTTTAGAATCTATTTAATCAGAATTAAAAAAGGAGATACTATTTTATGTTAAACATGACGTTGTATATGAAGTGTGATTGTGGAAGTGAAGGAAAGGTAGAACTAAAACCATCCGAATTTACGGAGAAGGAAGAACTTGACCTATCTGAAAGCATTGAGCAAAACTCAAATGGGCTATTTTATTGTCACCAAAACCAACCAGATGCAATGGATGTGATTTGTGTCATGTGTGGGAAAGAAACCAAATTGGTTTATTAAAAAGAATTTAGTAAAATAGAGCGTATTAAGCAATAATGAAGCCCACAGAAAATCAATTTTTTGTGGGTTTTGCTTTTACCTATTAAATATCTTTAATACAGCCCTATAATTGTAAATAACCATATTTTATTGAATATAGTCTATGAATATGGTAATCTTAACCTATAAGCAGACTTAACTTACATAAAAATGAAGGGGAACTATAAATTATTCAAAAAGTAATAATTCGACATTGGGAGTTGAAAGTAAAATATGCCTTTTGATTACCTCAAAGAACTTGATACGTTGATTAACATTCATAACAGAACAAAGAAAAAACGTATTCTCAAAAAGACAATTAAAAAACTCGAAAAGTTTAACTTTCTATGGGAGTAGTGAACAAATTAACAGACACTTTTTTGTTGAATAAATAAATTGCCTTTTTCTTACTATAGTAAGAGTTTTATAGATTAGGATTTCTATTCAGAATTTATTATGGAGGAGAAAAAATGAAATTAGGTATGGCTATAAATGGAACACCTGATAGTGATAGAAAAAGTTGTTTTGATTGTAACTTTTGTCAGGCTTCTCAATCTTGGTGGTGTGTTAATGAAAAAGCTGTTGAGGAACGTGGAACTAAGTTACCAGGAATCATTAAATGCCCTCATTGGAAACCGATGGTAACGGAAGAAGAGCTATATAACAATGCAACTTTCTTTAGTAAACTATTTGGGACATATAAATCGGGTTATATTGAGGTTGATTTATCTGAAAATGAAAAGAATTAAAAAAGGGTAGATAGAAAGGAGCAGGAATCATGAGTAGTGTTCAACGTGATATGGTTGAAGGATATGAGGAAATCGCAAAAGAGATTCAAGATTTCTTATGGGAAGGAAAACCAGAAAAAAGCCCGAAAAAAGAACGAACAAAAGAAGAATTGGAAGAATTTTTGGAGGGTCTTAGAACGGAATGTTGGGATAATTACAATACTGGTGCAAGAAGTTTAGGATGGGATAGGTAAATCATTGAAATTTGACAAGATTGTTGTTATTTAAAGAATCGAGGAGACCGTTTTTGCGGTCTTTTTCTATGTAAAAAAAGAGAAACAAAGTCTCTTTTCTTTAAAAAAGGTGAAATAAATTGCCTAATGACATCATAAACGCCAAAAGTGCCAGAATCTCAGCATACGTAAACATACTTTCAAATGCTTCTCGTTCCGTCTCATTGCTTATCTTACTACATACCCTGTGCATAAAAAACAACAAAAGAACGAGCAGAAACAAAAGAACTGATACTAACTTTGCTGAAAACATAAACAACCTCCTCTCAATGAATACTCTAATAAAGGAAAAAGACCGATAACCAACTATCAGTCCTTTTACGCATTAAAACAAATGCTGTTCGATTCCTATTTTTATGACTTTTTGAAAGTGTTGAATCGCAAAAGCGTCAGCATATTTCTCTGTTGCAGTGGACTTATGAAGTCGCAATCCTTTTTCCGTACCACCTAATCCATAAGCTCGGATTTGATAGCTGGTATGATTGTTTTCTTCAGTTGTTTCCTGCAGATATTTCTCTACATTTCCTTCATAAGAAACAAACAGTTCATGAGCATGTCCAAATTCATGAAGAATAACAAAGGTCTCTAAAAGAGGTCTTGTTAAGGTTATAGCAATACCATTTTCTCTTAATTGCTCCTCTGTTACAGTGTAAAGAAAGTCGTCATCTTTTTTCATGATTTTATCAGGTAATCCCACATGATAGTATTTCAAATGCTTGTTTTCAATGAAATCGGTAAGCTCAAACATAGGGTCATCGAATAAGTCTTCACCTACTTCATCCCAAATATCTATGCTGTGGTTTCCAATTCCAAAATAAGGACTACCAATGCAATTGGCTTCCATATCAGAGAAATAAACTGGAACGTCTAATCCAGTTACCTGTTTTACAACTTCAACCATTCCTCTATAATCCATAAAAATCTCCCCTTATATAAACTGTCTATATGACTCCGAATTGATTGCTATATGACCATTATATTCAGGATTTGTTAATCCATTATAGCAGGGTATCCCTATCTGATGATTAGACAAATTATCATGAAATACAAAAGACCCTCTAAATAAATAGATAGGTCTTTAGCATTTTTATGAATTATTTTTTATTCCAAGCACCTTGATACTGTTCGATAACCGATTGAACGAACATATCTACTGTTGCCTCTTCATATACCCCTTTTGGATAGGTTGGTGAAGGTGCAATACTTGAATGAACATTCATATATGTTTTATTTGTTTCTGGAAGAGTTCCCAATTCAATAGAAGCTGTAATGTCATGCAAATCACCCATTTTTGCAACACTTCCAACTCCACCATGAACATGTAGCTCATTGTTCAACGCATTATATCCTACCTTAAGTTCCTCATGTAGATAAATCGTTTTTTTCCAACTGTTGAATTCAAAGAAATCATTTGAAAACACTTGGTCAGATAAGGTATTTAAGATAGCGTAAAAATCAATCACATCATTTTCTTCTGAAAAGGATTTTTCGCCTTTTCCTCTTGGAGAATCCAGCAATTCATTCATATAGGACTGAATTACCTCTTTTTTTACCTCTTTGCTTACTTTTTCATAAGTAACAGAATTATTCAGCAAGGATACATGAATCGTATCTTTAGCAGTTAGATAAGATAGTTCTAATCGTTGATGATTTCCATGTGTCGATGAATCACCATTGACAATAAGAATCCGAACGACATGACCACCTGTAGAATATGGTTTTGCTCCAAAATCAAATGAAACACCTTTCTTATTAAATAAACCGACTGTCGCTTCCTTTAAAAATTCTAATTCCTTTTGAAAATCCATAGTAAAAACCCTCTCCTTATTAAGTACATTCAATAGAATCCCTTGTTTATAGATTACCTTATATTATACATTTTTGTTCACATATTATAAAACGGTGGTTTTCACAGATTAAATAAGTCATGTTCCATTGAATATAGTCAATAAAAATGGTATGATTTATATATAATTTAAATTTATTACATAAACAGAAAAGGGCAGGGTAAAAAATATGAAAAAAGTGATTCTTCCATCTAAAGTCGGAAAAGCAATTGGAAAGAAGGGGAACATAATTAAGCCTGTATTAATTTTTGATATGGATGATACATTGATTCCTACGCAAGAGCTATTCAACCAAACGTCTCTTTTAGTAGCCAATCGAATTATCAGCATCCTATCTTTAAGTGAAAGCCCGAAGGAAATCATTGATAAAATGAATGAAATAGATTTAGAAAATGTGAAGCAGATGGGTTTTTCACCTGAACGATTTCCGACCAGTTGGGTACAAACATATGAATGGTACGCCAAAGCATCTCAACACATCATTCAAGAAGAAACGAAAAGAGATATTTATACATTGGCATATAGTCTTTACGAAACCGCTCTTGAAACCTATCCTCACACGTATGAAACACTCACAAAGTTAAAAGAGGAAGGATATTCTCTTATGCTGTTGACTGCAGGGACAGTTGCTATACAAGAAAAAAGAGTATTGGATGCCAAATTATCTTCATTCTTTAATGAAGTTATTATTGTCCCAATGAAAAATCCAGTTGTACTAAAAGAATTGCTAAATGAGAGAGAAATCACCTCTTCTAATGCCTATATGATAGGAAACTCTTTAAAGAGTGACATTTACCCTGCCTTAGAAGTAGGAATGAGTGCTATTCACTTAGAAAGGGATACATGGGCGTTTGACCATTACCAAATTGATAGAACAAATCAACCACTTCAAGTTATTCATTCTATCGAGGAGGTTATTTCTTGCTTGAAATAATAGAAGATAAAAACCTTCTTAAACAAATTAGTGTTATGACTCTAACACAATTAAGGGGGGGGTTGACAGTGAAATACGACAAACAGAAATGTCCTCAATGTGAAAAAGACGTAGTGACGTTATACAAAAAGAAAAGGGAAGATATTGCCCTTTGTTATTGGTGTGACAAGAGGCGTGAAAAAGCATTGAAAAAATCGTAAAGAAGGTGATTATCATTAGTTCACTCACCAGACAGCCTCCTAAATTAAGTGAAGAAGCTACTGAAAAATTTCATAGTAGAGCGAAAGAAAATGAGGCGAAAAGAGAAAATAAGATAAATAGTATCATGGGAGAACAAAGGAAGGAGATATGTAGAGTGTACGATGTTGTCATTATAGAGCCTAAAGAAGAAGATTTAACGCCTAAAGGATTTAATAAACATATTAAAATTAGTGGAAATCAAACTGCAGAATCCTTATTGAAGTATGGATTTACGAACCATCACGAACCTACTTTATACTATTGCAGAAGTGTAGGGAACGACATTAGTTTTAATCTATCAGTCGATAAAGAGACGTTGGAGATTACCAATATAGATATATTGGATGAAGATTTCTTGCAACCATATGATTATCAAGCCATTTTAATGAAAAACAAAGAACATTCTATTGCAAAAGGCGTTTACTACAAAGTGAATGAAGTATTGAAAAAATTGCAAGACGATGGGATTATCGTTGGATTTGAAATCGGAATGTATATTTAAGGGGTAAAGAGCAAGAAATAATAGATTGAAAACAAACTTTGAGGAGGTAATGAAGATAGAAAAGAATAAGAAAGAAGATATACTATCAATATCAAAATGGAAAAAGGGTATTGAAATTAGTACCAAACAAGAGAAATCAACAAAAGATAATCTATCAAATGAGTTGCATTTGTTTAAAAAATTAGCTGGTGAATATCTTCACAGAAAATCACCTAAAAAGAAAAAAGAGATTGAAGACTTATATGTTTCTTTAAATGAAAAGGTTCTTCCAGACTCAATGGAGAAAATTTCCACTGATATGATGTACGATTTAGTCAAATAGTACATAGTAGAAGAGATAAGAGTTTAAAAAAGGAGGTATAGAAAAGTGGATGCCAAATATAAAGCAGAATTAGTCGTTTATACAGGTGAAACCATTGTAGAAAAGGAACATGTTCCTGCTGTAATGAAAGAGTTAGAAGCCTATAATGGTACGTTTTACAGCGACATTGAAATGAATGGATTCGTATTAATTCAAAAGGCATAATGAACGAACATACAGGATAGCCCTTCCATAATAGAAGGGCTATTTTCTTTTACTTATTCCGTTTTGCAGGTGTTTCTTTTGGGCTATCTGATAGTAAATCATCCATATTCCAACCATTATGAATCCGACTAATGAGGATAGCAAGAGGAATATACGTTAGATTTGACCATTCCTTTAATGTTCTTTTTTCTCCATTTATAGTAAAAACCTGGTTTGTGTAGGCTGATTGAATGTTTGCCTTTTCTCTAACAGGAAGGAGATAATCTGAATCCTTCCAACCCCATTTTTTTCGTGTTTTTATCACGTCTATGGGAAGGTTATGATTTTCTATTGTTAATATCCCTTCAACTTGTGTTTCTTCTCCCTCTTTTAATTCAAACCATGAAGGAGTAGGTTCTTTTTCAATAATCCATTCGCAATTAAAGGGATTAAACCCATATGAAAGGTCTTTTATCCGTAAATTCATACCGTATTTGTATTCTGAATTTTTCGCCCAACTACAAAAGTCCTTGAAAGAAAAAGAATCGTAAAGTTTTCCTTTATGAGTATCAGAGGTATAAATATATCCATAACTCCACGCTTTTAATAATTCTAAGTCTCCGATAGAATAGCGTAGTTTTCCGTTAAAAAATATTTGTTGTAGATGTAGAACATTTAGGTCTTCAAAAGCAAGGAGACAGGCGTTAGTTAGCTCGTTTACCCATTCATATTCTTCTGGATATAAGGAATCAAGGAAATCTTCGTGTCTTATCATCCATTTATAAGAAGTCGGTTCATTAAAGGGTCTTGCAATAAAACAACCATCTATGTTTGATAAAAGGGAAGGTAATGTGCTGGTTGTCAAAATTCCATATAAATAAAGCTCCATATTGTGACGATGTAAAGGAATTATGAGGGTATAATCTTCTTTGTCTGTATGTAGGGTACAATGCAGATTTAGTGGAGAACTTTCTAAAAAACTATCTCCTTGTGTTTGAAAATCAGGTGCTTCAAATGATACATGGACATGACCAAAATCTTTTTTCCATGATTGATTCCGAATGGCAAAACGATTAAAGGGGTCTTCTTGAAACAATTGTTTGTAGAGGTCACTTAGATGTTTCTGTCTTTCTATACGATTAGCATAATCTTTGCTACTTGATATACGTAAAAAGGCTTCCCATTGCTTTTCTATTAAAAGTGATAATGAGTTTGCTGTACTCATGATTTCAAAGCCTCCATTCCATTTCTTCCTATATTTTATCATATCTCAATAAAGAATCTAAATACATAAAAGCCCTTCTATTATAGAAGGGCTTTTATGATACTATTTATTTGTTTGCGTAATAATCATGTACAAGTTGATTCAATGTTCCTTCAACATAGGGAACACGAGTAGCTTCAACTACTCCAATCACACAAGCAACAATTCCGATTACAACGGTAGCAATAATAATAGTTTTGACTTTTTTATTCACGTTAACATCTCCTCTTAATACGAATCATACTATGATATAAATTTATCATTTATGTTGACTATTGTCAACGAAATCTGAAGAATTAAATCAATTGAATGTAGTTCTTCGCAATAAGAATCGTTTTAATAAATTCAGCTTGTTTAGGGTCTAATACAGCTTCTACAACAACTGCATTGTGATTGAATGGCAATAAACCCATTTCAATCGTTTCAGCTTTTGCTGGAACTTGTGATGTACCTGATACTGATACTACACTACCACCTTCAAGTTTTTGATTAGAGATAGCATATAAATGTTTACCTTCATAAATAACAATAGCATCAGTTTCTCGTACTTGTTCTACTACTGCAATAGGAAGACCGCCTGTAATTTCTAAAATCTTTTCCTCGATGAATTTTACCGTTTCGTTAATTTGTTTCATGTAAATTCCTCCAAATTTTATCTGTTTTTTGATAATCCTTTTATATAAAAGACTTCATATTATACTCTATTAAATAGGAAATATAACAAGAGCTTTGACCAAAATGCCTTAAACTTGCCTTACATTAAAAAACAAGACAACTTTAAATAGTCGTCTTGTTTTTATGTTCTTATAGTGCTGTAAAGCCACCATCTGCAATAACTGGTGAGCCTGTCATACAAGAAGAATCATCCGAAGCTAAGAAGGTAGCCACTTTTGCAATTTCCATTGGAGCAATAGGGCGACCAATAGGCTGAACAGAAGCAAGGTCTTTTAATACCGCTTCTCGACCACCGTATAGGTCTGCGTGAGCATCATTTAAGGTAGTGTCAACCCAACCAGGGCAAATGCAGTTCACTCGGATATTATCAAGTGCAAAATCTAATGCCATTGCTCTTGTAAGCATCAGGATAGCTCCCTTAGAAGTTACATAAGCTGAAAGTCGTGGCTCTGCAACAAAGCTATTAGCAGAAGCAGTGTTAATAATTGAACCGCCACCAGCCTTTTTCATGACAGGGATAACATGTTTCGATACTAAGAATTGAGATTTCACATTGACATCCATTGTTCTATCCCAAATATCTTCTGTTAGTTCAACAACCGAACCTGGAATGTTAATGGCCGCATTATTGCATAGAACATTAATTGTTCCAAACTTCTCTACAGTAAAAGCAACAAGCTCTTGTACGTTTTGTTCAGATGAAACATCTGTTTTGAAGAAATAAACCGAATGTCCAAGTCCTTGCAGTTCTTTTTCAAGTGCTTTTCCTTCCGCTTCTAAAATGTCGGAAATGACTACTTTTGCTCCTTGATTAACAAAATCACGAACGATTGCTTCTCCAATACCTCTTGCACTACCTGTTACGATTGCTACTTTATCTTTTAATTTCATAAAAATTTCCTCCTTCATAATCATCAGTTTTCGTTTTAAAAAGTTTGAGAAGGAATAGTAACTATTCCTTCCCGAAAGTGTTTTTACATATTGTCAATATTAGGTCCAGCTTGTTTGTATCCTTTAGATTTAATGAATCCAATAACTGCACCAACTAAAATCCAAGATAAACCAACAGTCATAGTTAATTTGTCAAATCCTGTCCACACAAACGCACAAACTGCGAACCCAATGAATGGGAATAATAAGTGGAAGAAGAATCCTTTTACTCCACGTTGTTTTTTCTTGAAGTAGAAATGGATAATAAGAGCAAGGTTTAATACTGCGAACGCAGTTACTGCACCGAAGTTTACAAAGCTCACAATAGTTCCTAAACTTAATGTTGAAATGAAAATTACAGAAACAAGCATTGAGAAAATGATTGCATTTACTGGTGTTTTAAATTTAGGGTGTAATGTTCCTAAGAATTTAGAACCAGGAATTACATTATCTCTACCCATAGAATAAAGTACACGAGAGAATGAAGCTTGAATATTAAGTGTTACAGCAATACCAATTGCTACTACGTTAATGAAGATTAAAGCTACATAGAACCAGTAACCGCCAATTTCACGAGCAATATCGAATAATGCCATATCAGGGTTTAAATCCATATAGTTTTTATGAGCTAATGAAGCTAAGTAAGACTGAACGAAGAAAATCATCGCTGTTGTTACTAAAGCTAATACTGTCGCTTTACCAATTGTTTTTTGTGGATTTTTAGTTTCTTCAGCTAAGGTACTGATACCATCGAAACCTACGAATCCTAATAGAATCATAGAAGTTGCAGAAGCTACGAAGCTCCAGCTAATATGCTCTGCTTGGAAAATTGGTAAGATTGAGAAACCACCAAATCCTAAACCATCAATAAATACAAATTTGATTGCTAATCCTACAAATGCTACTACTGCAACAATTTGTAACCAGAATAAAGTTGTATTTACTTTCGCATTTAATTCAACACCTTTGATGTTGATTAAACCTGTAATAACAATCATCACTACAGCGATGATAAATGTGTTTAAATCAGGGAACAAGGCATTAAGCCATGTACTTGAAAATAACACTAATAAAGCTGGTACGAACATGTAGTCCGATAACATTGTCCATCCACCAACAAATCCAACATGTGGATTAATCCCTTTACTTACATAAGTATAAAGTGAACCTGCTACTGGATAATCTTTACTGAATCGTGCATAGCTGAGTGCAGTAAAGAACATTAAGATTGCACCGATTAAATAGACTAACGGAACCATTCCATAACTGGCTTGTGATACCGAGCCGAATACTTGGAATGGAGCGAGTGGAGACATCGTAATCATACCGAAGATGATTAGATTCTTCATGGATAAACTTCTTTTTAATTCTGTTTGTTGCAAAATAAATATACCTCCTTTTTGTTTTGTGGTGCTCTTGGTGACTTTAAATAATATACATCGTATATAGACTATAGTCAATAACTTTTAATAAAAATTTATTATTTTTTATTGGCTATATAAAAAAGAAGGTTTTTCGCCTTCTTTAATGAGACTTATATCAAAAAAGCTTTTTTATAGTATGTAATATAAACAATAGTATTCACACTTTAATGTTTGTGCCTTTCTTAATAAAGATAACTAATTAAACCCTTACCAAAATTACTAAAAGTGTAAAAAAAAAATTACAATCAAATCATTTTAATGTATAATGGATATAGATATTATCTATTACATACTAAAAACAGGATAAAAAAGGAGAGCAAAATGAACGATAATTATTTTCCCAAAAACCAATTAATTTTAACAGAAAATGAAAAGAATGAATTTCTTTCTAAACTTCCTTCAATGGTCAAACTGGATGAGAAGATAGAAGAATGTGTGAAGATTGTAAATGATATGCCTTATTTTTTAACTCAAAGCTCTTGTCAGGGTCAAGGAGGAGAGATTAACTCTACTCATACACCAGTTCCTTATCTAACCATTGGAGTTTTGTATAATGCGTTTGAACTGCTGGATGAATTGGCTGGATTCCTATTAGAAAAGTTGAAAAAGAAAATTTCAACCTTGAATTACAGTTTTGAAGTACAGGCAATAAACAGACACTCGGCAACAGGCGTAGATGTTCCGAACTTCCAAAAATACTTGACGGTTTCCCTTAAAAGCCACCGCTCTATCGAAGCGTTAGAAGAAGCTCTTCGTGAGTTTTCGCAAAAAGAATTATCAATTAATACGAATGTTCAAGAGATTATTGATAAGCAAGTACAAAAGGCAATCAGCAATGGATATTTGTTTAATGATATGATGGATGAAGTTCGTTTCCCAACACCAAAGAAAGAGGCTTCGGCTATCTTTGCTGATTTGAAACAAACATTATCGGAGATTCCTGCTTTAAAGACCATTAAAGTGCAAACTATTCCAGCAAATAACGGATATCCTGAATGTTATGTGTTGGAGTTTTATGTAGTGGATGACCAGCATAATATTGATGATTTCTTTCATGTACTTACTTCCGCTTTAACAGGTGGATTAATTGCAAATGAATTGTTTCAGCCAACAACAAGCGGAAAATATCTACGAATGTGTCAATGTTGTCTATTTAACGTAGAGAAAGCGGATTTCTTTGCTACTTTAGTTAAAAAATGGGCGAAAGAGGGACACTTTTAAGGGAAAAGTTGTATTAAATAATGAAATGTTAGTTCTGTTTAGAGTGGAGTGAGCGAGAAGTGAATGAGGATTATCGAATCTTTTCTGATTACAAGATATATGAAGATGGAACGATAATAAATCGCTATGGAAAAGAATTATCCAAACGTGCAAGGAATGGGCGGTATGAAATAAGATTATTAGTCGATGGGAAACGTAGGAATTTCATATTGACGAGATTAATGTATTGGTTGTTCATTGAACCCTTTGATTTAGACAATGAAAATCTATGTGTTATCGCAAAGGATGGCAATTTATTGAATGTTTATCCGAGCAATCTATCTTTGGTAGAACGTAAAGATTTAATTCAAGGGGAAGGACACAAAAAAAGGGCTGTCTTGACCAATGAGCAAATAGAAGAAATACTAAAAGCCTATGAGGGAAACGAATTTGGTTCAAATCAATATAGTGAGAACAAGGTAAGCTATGCCGATTTAGCGAAAAAGTATGGCGTTTCAAAAAGTAACATTGCCATGATTATCAAAAAACGCTCTCGCAATCCAGAAGATTACAAATTAAAATAACTAAAATAGGACTTCTATTTGTAAATAGCCAAAAGAAGAAAGGCACACAGGAAACTGCGTGTCTTTTTTATATAAAGAAACGATTCCTTCTATAATATAAGGTTCGTATATATCAATCAGGTGTTCTTTTACAGAACCAATTATCGGAGGGATAATCATGACAGTAGAACAGGAAATGAAAGCAACAGAAGAAGAATGGGCGATGCGAGAATGGTGTTCTCAAACGAAACAACAATTGGAATTGGATAAATTGTGGTTAGGTTCAGAACAAGATTACAATGACCCTGACACCTTAGATGAATTATGGGATACTTTTGCTATGTATGACCAAATGATTTGGAAAATGAAAGCAGAAAAAGATAAAGGTTCTGTTTTTTCGGTAGAAGAAGAAGCGATTTATCAAGCTATCTCTAAGGAAATTTTACTTCCTATTTTTAATCTTATGAGACGTTTGGGTGACGAATCTTTTCTGAAGCAACACAACAAAACGGTTGCATTAGTTTTGGAAATCACACCAGTAGCATAGTTTCATACCACAACAGCTTACGATTGAACGTAGGCTGTTTCTTTTTGGATACGTGTCTTATAACTGACAGGACAACACCTTATAATATAGGGTTACACATATATTAGGGATTCTATTTAGAATGTACTTATCGGAGGGATAAACATGATTACAGTAAAATGTTATTATGAAAATGGAGACACCATTACAACAGGTATTAATGCTACGTTTGAACAAGCAGAAGACTATTTTGTAGGAAAAGTTTTTAATATTGGCTCGGTTGAAGACAATATGCAAACATGCACAAAGATTGAGTTAGTCTAATCATAAAAACACATTTATTTAAAAAAAGGTTATCGTAAAGATGAATCGAAATGACTATGAAGCAGAACTCATGAATGATGATATGTGTGAAGTCATCGCTCATATAGAAGAAGGAAAACTTCTTGTACAGCGACTCCATGATAAGCATATTGCCATTGTATCCAAAGACTTTGTTTCGTATCCTACATGGGGAGATTATCCATTTAAATAAGTTCATGTCATTCATACAAAAAGGGAGTGTCAAAACGTGCAGGATTATCTAAATGCCATAAAAAAATGGTGGTTACGCACTATTTACGGAATCGGAGAAACTGTATTTTGGAATAATCGAGTGGATTCAAGTTTCACTGGTGAATATATCGTTACATCCAAGAGAGATAAAAACGGATATGTTCACATCTACAATGAAAAAAAAGGTCACAGAGTTGTACCTTATTACTATTTAGATTTCTCATATCAAAAGGACTAAAGGAGAGAAACAAAAATGGAGAGATTTTTAAAAAGGTTGGCAGAAAAGAAATATAATCTCTATCGGGCGTTGTTTATAGACGTTCCACAACCAAAAACCAACCAGGAATATCTTCAACGTATTGAGAACCAAACGAGATACGAAGAAGTGCTGGATATTATTGATTGGTTGCCAGAGGAACAGAAGAAAGTCGTAGAAGAAAGATTTGAGTTTCTAAAAGTTTCTTTTGCTGATTATTATGGCGAAGATAAACCATTGTTAGGCAGGGTATAAAAAATGGGATTTTGTCAGAAATGCAATCATCCAACCAGTGAACAGGATGACAAAGTATATATTATTATTGACGATGATTTAGGGGTGCGACCACAAACATGTATGCTATGCACCTATAACAAGGCTAAAAAAAGCGTTAAAGAAGGAGAGTGTTAATATGTATCCGTTTTATGTTAATGGGGAAAAGATATTTTCTTTCTCATATAAACCAAGTAAAAACGATATTATTAGAGATGACGAAACCAATCGTTGGTATCGAGTTACGGAAGTGGAGGAAGGAAGAGGTCGTAAAATTTACGGACACGCAACCGCTAATCCAATGAATAGTTATTAAATGGAGCAAGTAGACAGGGGAATTATCCTCTGTCTTTTTTGATTGTAAAGAAAGACCATTCTCTTATAAAAGAAGACCTTTTCCCTATAATAATAACAGACTTTATATAAAAGGCGTTCTTTTTAGAATGACTAATTAGGAAGTATCTATTTATAGGTACATAATCAAAAGGAGAGATAGTGATATGAACAAAACACTAAAAGAAATGGTCGAAACAGGTAAGCCAAAACTTCCGCACTTGGAAGAGAAAGAAATACGCAAATATCAATTTGGGTTATTGCTTCTTTCATCATTTGTTTGTGAAGATTTTTTAGATTTACCTGTACTGTCTGACCACAAATATGATACAGATGGTTTATTTTATACCATTTCGTATTTACATGATAGTCAGTTAGGTTACAGTGGAACGTCAAGAACCCTTTTAGTAGTCTGGAAGATTGAAAATCGTTCTTCTTTTTGTCCTTTGAGAATTGACGTGGACATTACAGATGAAAAGAATTTCAGTATTAATGTATATGACCAATCAGGAGAAAGAACGATTAAACGCAGTCTTATATCCAATGAAAATGGAACATACTATACGGAAATTGAGGGTTATGAAACACGAACTCTATCACAATTGGTTACAGGGGGAATTGCACAATGAAGGTATCAGAAACTCAACAAAAGGTATTAGAATCTCTTTTACAACCATATAAACATGGAAAGCATCACCCGAAAGATGCGTTTCAAGAGAGAACGATTTATGCTTTAGAAAAGAAAGGGTTGGTAGAAATCTATCACCATTCTACTTTTCTTCATGGAGCAGTTCGATTAACAGAGGAAGGTAAGAAATATATCCAACTATAAAGTGGGAAAGAAAAGGTGATTATATGTTTGAATTTATCACAATTGCATTAACCATTGTTTTTGTACCTTGTTTGCTCATTGTATATCGTTTTGGATTTAGAAACGGTTACGTTAAGGCGAAAAAAGAAAGAAATCCTTATGAAACCTTAACTGAAACGGATATTGAGAGAATAAATATTTGGCATAAAGAGTATTCTTATCGAATCAGTGACCCCAAAAACTGGGATGTCATTAGGAAAATAAATAAGAAAGTAAACAAGAACATGTTCTTTCATTAAGGCACATTACAGGTCAATTATTGATTTTAAGTAGTAGATATACTATGTTAAGTCATGAGTCTGATAGATATTTTGATAAAAGGTATGATTTTTGAAAGGGGAAACATAATGAATACGATTGAAAAAGAACAATTAAAGAACCATTTAGCTGTAAAGGTTGGGATTTTAGAAAACAAAATCAAAAGTGGGGAAATCACTGATGATACTGCAGTTGAATTGGTAAGTATCTACAAGGAATATGAGGAAAAAGGTACAACCATTGAGGAATTAAAACTTCTCTTTGATGATGTTCTATTAGCATTAAGCTGATATACATGATTCATAAAGGTATCCTTTAAATCTATGCTGGAATAAACACATCCGTTATAAATGGGTGTGTTTTTTTCTACTATAGAAAGAGTTTTTATATAGTAGGTATTCTCTTTAGAATACATAATTTAGGAGGCGTTTTTGATGAAACAGGTAAAGATTAGCTTTAACAAACAAACATGGAGTGAAGATGGCACGTATTACAGAGGATGTTTTACAGTAACAGAAAATCTGTTTAAGGAATTTGCTCAATATATTTGCGGTCATTTATCCAAATACAGTCGTCAAACTCAATTTTCTACTCATGAAATGAATGAATTGATGTATTTACCAGGTTTAGAGTTGGAAAAAGATAAGTGGTCAGGTCGTCACTGTCTATTTATGACATTAACGCAACGTGATAAATTGGTTCAGTTCTTACGTGAGAAAGGGATTACATTTAATCTGGACAGAGCTTATGGTGGATTTAATTACTACATGGAAGTTCGATAAGGAAAAGGAGCGAATTAACAATGGCACAAGATAATGTAAATATCGTTTATTCAACAGATTCAGAAGAACACCGAATGAATATGGGTGAAGTAGAAGAAGAATTTAATACGTTAGGCATGTATCAAGATGAAAACGGTGTATGGTGTATTAAAGAAGAATTAATGTGGGATGGCGAATTCTAACAGGAAAAAGAATTAAATAAAAGGAAAAGGAAGAGATAAAATGAAGCAATTAAAAAGAGTTCAAGAACAAATTAAATTAGAAAGTTCACTACCAAGTGAAATCTTTAAAAAGGTAGAAGAACTTCGTGAACAAGGTTATTCTTTTGAACCTATGAGTAATTATATGAATGAAGAAAATCAAAGGGTTTACTTTATGGTTGGGACAAAGAGTGAAGAATGGGGAAAGGTACATGCAAAGGATACGAAATTAAGTATTATTTACTTTGGTGGAAGTGTCGGAGTGTATTTAAACAATGAATTATATACTTATCGACAATACAGAGATTGTGGTATTGAAGATTTGTTTAATAGTTGCTTGGAATTAATGACAAAAAATATTCAACGTGTAGAGAAATTTGGAATTAGTGACGAATCAGAATTTTGGGATACAGTAAATCATTCATTTGATTGGATTCCACCGTTGAATTTTGACACATTTAAAAAGTATTGCATTTCTATTTAATATATAGAATAGATGAAGAAAAAACAAACTAACAGGTATAAGAATAATTAAAAAGGGGTATTCAAATGAAACATTCTATCAATACAATACAAGCTGATATCATCTTTAAAGCACTTTATTACACAGCACGTAATGAAAAAGTGGAAATTTCACCTGAATTGACTCACATATACGAAGTTTTAGCGGAGCAAAATCCAAATGAAACACATGTAGAAGATACTGTGGGAGTCATGGAATCTTTAAGCGAGTTCATTAAAAACAGTAGTGAGTTTTCCGAATATTTCACAACAGAAGATGATAATGAGGATAATGATTGAATAATATTTTTGGTAAAACACATCCGTTATAAAGGGGTGTGTTTTTTTCTACTATAGTAAAAGGTTTATATAATAGGTGTTCTTTTTAGAATACATATGGAGGCTAAAGACATGAATAAAGAATTTGATAAGTTGGTAGCAGAAAAAGTAATGGGCTGGACACAAATCTATACAGTCGGGTATCCAGAACCTCATACAATTGCTTACAAAGATGAAGAAGGGAAAACCCACTCAGGATTTACTCCTTCTGTAGACCTTGAAGACGCTTGGATGGCATTGGATAAGGTGTGCAAAGACAAAAATTGGAGAGCGATTATTGACCGAAATCAAACGCAAACAGAAGTAAACTTTAAAAACCAAATGGGAGCTGATGCTCAACATTACGGTATTGCTTCAACACCTATGTTGGCGATTTGTTTAGCAGTATTAGAAACGGTTGGCATCGTTTTTGAGGAAGAATTTTAATCAATCTTAACATGGTAAAAACAAAAAATCAGGAAAAGAACATATTACAGGGGGTATTAGAATGTTAGCAGATGTAACATTTCCAATTTTCGCACCATCAAAAGAATGGAACAAAGCATTTGAAGAAAGTGATTATAATAGAGATGAAACCGTAAAGAAATTTGGTTCACCTTTTATTTCTAATCAACATGAAGGATTTAAAATAAGAGAGGGTATCTATTACACTGGTTTAAATGCTGAACATTGGTTTAGCGAAGCTAATCTTGATATTCACTCTCCATACGGTATTGGTTATGAAGAAGCTCATAAAGCATGGAATTACCGTAAAGAGCGTGATATGAAGTTTATTTCCCTATTTGAGATAGCGGAAATGTATAAGTTAGCCTTGTATGGTGATTCACGACATGTTTCTTATGGTGTATGTGATAATGAGCAACAAATATTGGATAAATGGTCACATTTAGAAAAAGGAACTCAAGGTCACTTCATTACCATGACACCTATTTATAAAAAACATCAACCCGAATGGGGCGGTTGGCGTTGGCATAAATGGGGCGAATATATTGGCAACCATGAAATAGAGTATGAATATTTGTATGACGAAAAAGACATTGAAGTAGTCTATGTGTTTCATATCTATACATTAAAGCCAAATAGCCCTTTAGGAACTATGCCAATTGAAGAAATCTTTGATGGAAAAGCAGGAGAAGAGTTTGTGTTTTCTTGTAAGTCAGAAGAAGAGCGACTTGCTTTGGCTGATATGTTAGAAGACCCTTATGATTTAATTGGTCATGGTTACAATGGAGACGTGTTTGAAGTCGATTATAGCACTTTAACTGTTACCATTAAATTAAAAAAGGATGTAGATTTGACGAAACTTTACGAAGGGATTCAATTGGCAAACGGAGATGTTGGTCATGAGATTGCCTATGAACGTAAAGGTCAGGTGGCATAATCTATTGATTAATAGATTTAGATACAAAACTATATTATCCAGCAAGAAAGGATTGTTTTAATGAGTGAAAACAATAATCAACAATTGACAGATGAATTAAAAGAATTGCTCAAAAAACATCAATTAGAATGGGTAAATAATGGTGACAAATGGAGTAAAGGCTTTGTTGAAGGCATCGAATATATGCTAAAGAAAAACGGTGAATACAATGAAGATTTGTATAAGTAATAAACAATTTGATGGCTTTATCAAATAACAAGAAGGGTGTCTGTTTTATTCAGACACTCTTTTTTATTGAGAATAATCTTACTTTCTAATTTCTACTATAGTAATAGTTTTTATATAAAAGGCGTTCTATTATGAACCGATTTATGGAGGAGAGAGCATGAGTGAGGAAACATTTAAAGAAGGAGAAAAGGTATGGGCTTTTGTTGATGAAATTAACGAATGGGTAAAAGGAACATTTATGTTTTATTATAATAAACGTGGTGCTTATGTACGTTTAGATAAAATCATACTTCCTATTATTCCAGGGAAACTTTATACAAGTGAACCAGTGATACCGATTGAAAAAATCAAGTACCAATAATCAAACAAGGGTGAATAGATATGTTTTGTATCAAAGGTAGTAAGCATTTATTTCTAATTGGTTTTAACACATATTGTCATTTGCCAGTGTGGTCTAATATTAAAGAAGATGCTGTTATGGCAGACTTTGGGACTATCCAACAAATTAGAAAGTTTTTAAAAGAAAATCTTGGTGTTGAAACGGATATTGAATATGTTTAAGGCAGGAGGAAAAAAGATTGTTCAATTTATTTAAATGGAAGTCGAAACGAAAACCTTCAAAATTGATTCAAATGGCGTACTATTTGATTTATATTCAGGATGATTTCCGACAAAGAGAACGATATTTTCACTTTAATTCAATGAAGCTGTGCTATGCTTTGTTTTTAATAGACATGAAACATAGAGCAGAACATGGAAAGTTCCTTTTTGAAGAAGAAACCAAAACATTTGGTTGGCATGGCTTTTATTATAACAGCATCATGAATGAATTTGGCTGGTTAGCCAATCTAACGCTATATAAAAGCTATGATGGTCAAAAAGAATATGATAAATTCAGAGAATTATCTTATGAAGAGAGAAAAGCATTAGAAGAATTCTTAGAAGGTCATTATTGGAAACTCCAAAATTGTATGTTTAGTGGAGATGGAACAGCTTCCTTTTTATCAGAGGAAACCCAAGCCTATCTACATGCAGAACAATTTCCAGTTGTTCAAAACGAAATTCTGGAAGAGCTATTTAATTATTTTTGGGATACAACAATAGGGAAAGAAAAAGGAGAGAATGTAATATGAACATAGAGCGTGGAGATAGCGTTAAATTTGGTCAGGAATGGTGTATCCAGTATGAGAGAGAAGACCTTATCAATCAAACGGTCAAATTAACCCCTCAATACTTTGAAGAGGATAATGGACTTTATACCTTTGAAAGAGAATGTCCAGGCATTTATGATAAAGAAAATGAAGAAGCCGATAGCATTTATCATCTTTTCGGTAACAACTTTGAAAAGTTTATGGATTGCGAACTGATTAAAGGAACAGAAGAAGATAAAAAGGCATATCAAAAAATCATTCAAGACAAGATAGAAGAGGAAGCTAAATCTTGGGAGGAATTTGCTAAAGCAAATATAAATCTTGATTGATACCATTTGTAAAGAAAGACCATGAGTAATGAAAAATACGTAATACATGGATTTTGAAGGAGTTATGAATAGTGGCTAAAAATAATTTTATTTTAAATAAAGAAGGCGTTTTACAATTCTATAAAGGTGAAAAAAGATTACAAATGTATCAAGCGACAGATGAAACATTTATATTATGCAATCCTAATGAAGAAGTATCAATTCCGATAAATAAGGATGATATAGATGATTTAATTCTATTGCTAAATAAGATAAAGGAAAAAGATTATTTCATAAATTAGAAAGAAATAAAAATGAAGAAATGTATCAATAAAAAGATATGTTTCTTCTTTTTTATGCGTGATATAAATGGCTTCATGAAAAGAATGGATAACTCTCTACATGCTTATAATATAAAGTTATTTATATAAAAGGAGTTCTGTTTAGAACGACATTTGGAGGGAATTAGAATGTTTGAATTAATTCACAAGCTACACGTAATTTTTAATGAGGTAAAAGGATTGGAAGCAGGATACAGTAGTTCCTCTTTAGACGGAATTTTTGTCCGTATCGGAGAAAAAACGGTATTCCAAATGGAACTTACTGAAATTGGAGATATAAAAACTCATGATATGTTTGACGAGTTTGATAAACTGCCAACCGTAAAAAATCAAACAACCTTTACTTTTGCGAAGAGAGTAATGGAAGTATTGGATGTTTTCAAAGGATTTGCTACTGGATATACAGTCGTGAATATGGAGACTTTCTTCTTTGAATACGAAACCATTCTGTATAAAGCTAAAATTATAGAGCTTGGGGAAGGAACAATTCAAGAACATATGAAAGAGGTATTGAAAAAGTGAAAAATGACATTTTAGAAAGTCATAGGAAGGTAAGAAAATGTTCAAATCAAAAGTGTTTAAGTCATGAACATGAGATAAGTACAACAAGATTTACTTGTTGGTATTGTGGTAGTGTTCTTGAAGAGATAAATAAGAAATAGTCTAAGAAATGCGAAGGAACATAAAGAACATATAAAAATAAGCAAACATACATTACGTGAGCTTATATTAAAGGAGAAGATATTAAATGGAAAAAAAGAATGAATTATTAAACCCAATAAACTATGAGGATGCGACTTATCATCCATCTGTACAGGCAATGAAAAAATTGGTTGAAAACATGAATAAGCTAACAGCCCAACGTGCGATTGTACCTGGAAAAATTGCTCGTTCAGATGGTTTCGATGTAGATGGAATGATTAATGACCTGGAAAACCGAATTAATCATTTACCAGAAGAGTCTGCAGAGAGAACTCAACTTAAAAATTTATTATCTCGAACGATTAGTGTAAGTGATTTAACAGAAAAACTTTATGGTCGTTTTGCTGATAATAAAAATAGTATGTTTAACTGGTTAAAAGAAGTTCAATATGGATTATCAAAAACTAAATCAGAATTGATTTGTCCGAAGACGAAAGTGTTCCGACTACCAATAGAATTAGCACAATTTATTCGATTGGAGTATCAAGATACCTCAAAAGAAGATAAAGCATTGTTTAATGAAATTATATTTAATCAATTTGAATTAGAAGATGGGAAGACGTACTTTATTAAAACTGGCACTTTTAGTTCCAAATTCCAATTTGCTAATGCAAAATGCTTTGAACCAAGAGAAATGGGTGAGTATTTTCAAGTTATCAACAATTTTGCCATGAGACTTGGAGCTGGACAAACCGTTGACTTAGTGGTGCGAGAGTATATAGAGGATGTGGAGAATAATCCTACGATTTATAACGGTATGCCATTACGTACTGAATTTAGAGCATTCGTAGATTGTGATACGAAAGAATTAATCGGGATTGTTCCATATTGGAATCCAATCGTGATGAAAAGGGCGTTAAAAGCTGGACTGTCAGACTCAATGGAAGCAGACTATCAAACATATTTAAAACATGAAGAGAAACTTATGTCTGAATACAACGAGTTTTTACCTAAAGTTAGGAAAGAAATTCTGGAATTGTTACCTGAATTACATTTAAAAGGACAATATTCTATTGATGTAATGAAAAATGGAAATGATTTATATGTGATTGATTTAGCTTTAATGAGTGAATCCGCATTAACAGAATTATTGTAACCAACCAATAGCCCAATTTTTAAAGACATCTCTTTTAAAGAGATGTTTTTATTTTGCTTGATATGAAAGAACGGTAGATAATAGTTTTTTCATTTTCAACTATAATATAGGAAGTTTATATATTAGGTATTCTTTTTAGAATACATATGTATTGGAGGTTTTGATACGGAAAAGGTGAAAATTAGTTCATAAGGTCGTTTTACAAAAATCAGAGATTTCTAAATAGGGAGAGATTATAAATGGAGTTAAGAATGAAAACTAAATTGGATAAAAATGGGATTGAGGTATTTACTGTTGAGAACAAACAAGATTGTATAGATGCGTTAAATAATCTGAAAGAAGATACCTTAAAAAACAAATACTTACATGAGGTTATTCCACAGATTGACGATACTATAAAAGCAGTTCAAGAAGAATCATATGACCTTGTTCTTGATATAAAACGCAATACCAATTACAAACCTTTAAATCGAATTTTATATATATTTGAAAAAGAATATCTATATAAAATATGGGAAGAGGAAAAAATATCATAACAAGAACAGATGAAACGTGTTTTATAACAAACAACAAGCACTCCTGATTTTTTGGAGTGTTTTTTTGTGATTATATATCTTTATTCTTATCTACAATATAAAAGCTATAGAAAAATAGGTATTACATTCGTAATAAAAGAGGAGAGGTATATATGGAGAAACATATTATTGACAGTTTAGATGAATTTTTAGGGAGTCGTCATTTATGGGAAACATTAGAGACTTATTTACTTTCTAAACAAACATCAGTAAAGAACGTACTACATCGTGGCATGAATTTTCCTATCCATTTAATTAAGGTAGGGAACGTGGTAGAAGAATGGCATGGTTCTACACATTGGTCAAAAGATTTTCAAATTGCACAAAACTTTGCGTATGACGGATATATTAATGAAGAATTTGTAGAGGAATTACAAGAGGAACTATCAGAGGATATATATAAATCTTATGAAGTAACAGAAGCATTGGATTTATTTCACCCTGTTATCTTTCGATTAAAAGAGAATACGAAAGGGATTGACGTTCATTCCATAATTGAAGCTATTCAGGAATTAGAAAAATGGAAAAAGGAGCAAGAAGTGGCCTTTATTGGTGTAGACTTCAGAATTGAATCCTTTAAATATGTGGATGGAGAAAAACCGTATTATTTAATCGATGTAATTGAAGTGACTGCAGATAAATGTAAGTGGTGTGAAGGTAGTGGCATCGATTCAGAAGGTGTTCTTTTAGGAAATCCTTATCCATGTACAGATTGTAGAGGAACTGGATTTGAACATGGTGAAGAAGGGAAGAAACTTTATTTTAAAGAAATGGATAGAGTAGAGCAACGATTAATAGCACAAGGTTTGCTGTAATCATGTACCCCTGGTTTTTATCAGGGGTCTTTCATTTGCCACTTATATCCACTACTCCTTCTATCTACAATATAGAAGGTTACAAAAATAAGGCATTGTTCTACACAATACATAACCAGTTGGTTTGAGGAGGAATCTCAATGATTGATTTTAAAAGTAAATTAGATGAAAAAGCAGATGTTTCCGTAGAGGTATTTGAAAATTTTCATACTTTTTTAATGGACAATTTATTTAATGAATTACCAGAAGGGGCAGAAGTGGAATTAGCTTATGGTTTTACCACTTTAAGTTATCTTCAAGTGCGTTACCTCATTCGGATGCCAAGAAATCATAATGTCTTAAGCATGGTGATATTAGGAGCAAAATCTTTTAAAACAAAAGAAATTTTCACCGATTATTTGCGAACTGACTTTGCTGTAATCAATAAAGATTTTAGCAAAATGGTAACTGGAATCAAAGTGTTTGAGGATAATTTTGAACCATTTAAAGAGTATTTTAAGGAAGCTATTATCCCTATGTATCAAAAAAACAAGTGGGAAGTATAATCACTTACAAAAAGGAAGGAATGAATCAAATGGATGCAGAAGCACGAAAAGTATTTGAAGGAATCAAAGAAAAGGCAGAAAAGGATAAATTGATTTGGAATGAAGCACAGGAGAATGAACCCGTCTATCTTTCACCTGAAAAAGAGGATGAAATCATGGAAAGGATGTTCTTGGTGTTTTATACGGAACAGTATTTAAAAGCTCAAGAAAAGATTAAAGAGCTGGAAGAACAATTATCTGAAGCCGAAGGAGCAATTTGTGTTTTTCGAGAAGATTAAATTTTAAGAATAGAGAGAGGTATAATATGACTTATATAATTTCTTACAAATTAAAAGGTGATGATAAAGTCAGACTTGCAAGGCTAAATGCAAATGGTTATAGCGAAGCTGTTGATAAGGCAGAGGAAGGTATTAAAATAATTAATGACCGTTTTAAAGAGTATAACCAACAATTTGAGTTAGTCACAGTAACTTCTTTAGAATCATTAGAAAATTGGGAAGTTTAATACACAATTCAATTAAAATTGTTTAGGAATCAATCAAAATCAAAAATGGTATTTGTAATAAATAGTTGAATACCCTTTTTAAAGGAGAAGATTTTAATGTATGTACCTGAAGGTGAAATCGGATTTCGAGTCTATTGGGAAGATAAGGCTGGTACAAAACAAGAATTGTTTACCAGTGGTCTTGATAAGGAACAGGTCGTAGCAGAAGCAATAGATTATATTCGGAATCGCATTTATATGGATTCTTTCACCATTGTTGGATTAGAACAATTAGGTAAAAGAGGTTGGGAAAAGGTTGAAATTAAAAGAACTTGGTGTAAAGGGAGAGCTTAATCACATGGGATTATTAGATAATAAAAGCTGGATGGCACAAGACTTATATAATGAATATTTGGATTTGAAAACAGAAATACCTCAATTAATCAACAGTCGTGACCACTTTTTCAGGCATCAAAAAATGAAAGAAGTAAAGGAATTTCAAGAAAGCATTGATGAAAAGGTGAAAAGATTTAAAACGATACTCAATGAATTAAAAGTGGTTCATGGTATTGCTATGGAAGATTTAATTTTGCTAAGTATCGGCATTGATGTATAAGGAGGGGTTTACTTGTTTATCAAGCAAATGAATGAGTTAAAAAGAATTACTGCTAATTTGAAGAAACAAGGGAAATCAGAGACGGAAATCAAACAGGCTATTTCTCTATATTTAACGGAGAGTAAAAAGAAAATCAATCCAAATGGAGATTTAGATATTGTTTAATAACAAAGCATAACAAAAGCAGTGGAATGTTCCACTGCTTTGTTTTATTATGAATTTGTTTATTAGATTATCATTCGATAATAGATTTAACAGCTTCTTCAATGGTGTCATAGAAAATAACTGGCTTACCCCAATTATTTACTATTGTACCTTGACCATTAACTTTCGTAATAATAAATTTACCGCCTTTGGAGAGCTTTTTTGTTACTCTAATCATTTCACGTTTACGTCTTTCATCATAATAAACAACACCATCTGGATATTTATCTTTGTGATAAACTTCATATACAGATGTCTCTTCCATTGGTATTGCTCGAATGACTAAACCATGTTCAATCATTAGTCTCCCTAACACCTCTAAGTCCATTTTCTCAACCATTACACAACATCTCCTAAACTTTTGGCTTCCCTATATCCCTTTATCTGCAGTTATTCTGCATTTTTTAACTTTGTTTCAAATTCATACATGTTTTCATCGCAGTTAGGACAGTAGTAAGGATACTCTTTTAATTCCTTTTCTTCCTCAACCTGCGAATCACATCTTTTACATAATCTTGTTTCTTTTTCAACAAAGTTTGAAAGGATTTGGATAATATTTTTGGTAGTCGAACGAACATTTCCAACTGTTTTCCCTTCATGTACAGGAATGTATTGAACTTCCCCATGTTCCACTTCTCTTGCAAAATATTCCAATACGCCATCAAGTCCAATCGATGTCCAGCCTTTTTCTACTAATTGTTCTTTTGTCATATTCATCGTATATCCGCTCCTTTTAGGCAATTTCTTTTATTCCGAAACGCTCTTTTAATGATTGTGTAATATTCATATCAAAAACACCTTGGCAGGATAGAATGTGTTTCACATCATCAGGTGTGTACATAGAAATACGACACTTTTCTAATGGGAAACTTAATTCTTTCTGACTTCTTGTTATAATGTTTTCAAATTCATTACGTTGCAAGTAATGAGATAGACCACAGCCAAAGCTATATTCAGCCAACCCATCCTTAAAATCATACGGAATAAACATTGCATATTCACCTGTATCTCTGATTTTTCTTGCATGGTCATTAAAATTTTCAATAGCGTTGCAAAGTTCCAATGTTACGTCTTTTACTTCATTGGTTTCTTTGCTTACATAAAAGAAACGAGTGCGAATCACCTTGTTTAAAGTTTGAATACAACCTACTAATACATGATTTTCCATTAAAAATCTCCTCCAATTAAGGTAAGTAAAAACCTTATCCTGTTTTATAAAGTCTCTATATTCTATACAAATGAAGGTTTTTTATAAAATGGATTTTTCTACGTACAATATAACATTACACAACAGAAAGGAGAATCTTTTTGGAGATTACAATAAGTATCGTTTTAAGTATTTTTTATGGTCTATCTATATGGAATTTAGGCTTTCGATTTTTGATGTTAGGAGCTTGTCATGGAGACCCTAAAGGAGTAATTATGGCAAGACAGAACTTTATCGTGGCAGTAGTTTTCTTTCTTCTCATGTCGGCTGGAATGATGGTTCGGTTTAGCATTTGGTTTGGTGTACCTGTTATTCTCTTTTTTGTTATTCCGCTTATCATTTATCTATATGACGAAATTCGATGTCAGATTTCGTATAAAAAGAAGAAAAGTAGGGAGGCATAAGAGATAATGTTGAATTCATTTATTATCGCTTTATATATAGTAAGTATTTTGAATATAGGATACGCTTTTACAAGACCCCAATGGGACAACCCAAGAGGTCGTGCAAGATATATCCTACAGTTTTTTGCTTCCTTAATTTTGTTTATTATCACAACTGCATTTATGATGAGTCACATTAGCTTATGGTTTGGTGTTCTTATTATTCCAGTTGTTCCGATTGTGACACTGGCTATTGTATTCGCTTTTATTACGACCATAGTGGATATGCTGTTTGTACAAAAAAAGAAAACTGAATCTAATTAACCGTACTTCATGTGCGGTTTTTTATTTGGATAGAAACGCTATTCGATTAGAAAACAACTTTGCTATAATGAAGGGAATATGACTATAAAGGGTGATAAAATATGCGAAAGATAAGAGATTTGCTCTCCATTATCAAAGAATACATAAATGAAAGCAATACCATGTTAGTAGAGGTAGAAATGGAAGGGGAAGTCGTCAATCAATCCTGGCATGAATATGATACTTGTGAAGTCTTAGAAGGAAAGAATGGCATTCTGGTTTTTACCTTTTTTATAAAGGGAAGAAAATCAGGTGCTTTTATTACAAAGGTAGAGGATATAGGGAGATATGAGCTTTTCCAAGAAGAAGATACAACGATTCCATTGAAACACGTTTATATACACGTTCAAGGGAAAAAGAAACAGCCTTTATTGGTAGGGGAAATGAAGGATATTTTCACAAAGAATGTACCTCTTTCAGACAACTTTTCAATTACCCATTTATACAATCCGAATCGTAGCAATGTTCATGTTCAAGATAAGTCGGTTTTACAAACATTCTTTGAATCCGATTTATTTGAGATACATAAATATGAGATAGAAATAGAAGAAAAAGAAGAAAAAGATATTTTTAGAGTTTTTGGATACAAAGATTACCCACAAGAACCTGATGGAACAGTACAAGCCTTTTTAGATATGGTTGAATTAATAGAGGAAAAAGGGTACGAAGTAAAAAGGAATGAAGGAATCGGAATGGAAGAGCCTTTGACCAGTGTGTATGCAAGAGGTTATGTTCCAGAATGGGATTTAATGATTTCCGCTACTTCACAAAACATTAATACCATATTGGATACATTTGCTCAAAAGGATAAAAGAGTTTGTATTGTGTCGGCAGACTGGCATGTGAATAAACCTAAACGGATTACCGCTTATTTAGTAGAAAGAAAGAAAAAGTTCCATGAAGTATATCGACTTTATCAAGAAGAGAAAACAAGAAGAAAATTAGAGTTAATGGAAAAAATGTCAAAGGGATTTGATGATTTATTTAAACAGCATCGTTCAGAAAGTGAGTAATAACCTTGCTTTCCAAATAAAGTTTGGATAATAAACGTATAATGAAGGATAAAGACATAAAAAGGATAGGAAATCCTAACTTTTATCAGGAGGCGTTTATATATGTCCAACACTACATTGGAAAGAGATAAGAAGATTATCGAATCATTAACACTGGTAATGAAGCTCTATCGTGGTGCAATCGAAATAAAGTACGAAAATCAGGAACGATTGATACTGCAGTATATCCAGTCCGTTACATCGCATCATCCTGAATTGGTTTGCATTGAAAAGGCATGTCAAAGAATATTGGAGCAATATCCAAAAGGTATGCCTCATGATAGTACGTTGTTAGATGAAGCTATGAAATTAGTGAATCATCCATACAGACGTGTTTTTCCAGATACATTATTTGACCAAGATGTTCTCATTTACAAAATGTATGACCATTTAATCAAAGACGAGTTTGATAAAATTCCAAGAGAAGGATTAAGTAAAGTGGAGAATTTTATGATTGACCGCTTGTGGAATGGGGTTCATTCTACACTGGTTGAGAATCGAAACTTTCAAGGAGACAACCCTTATTACAAACGGAATTATCGTGATATGCAATACTCTAAAAAAACCTGGTTAAAGATATTGGATGAAGATTTTAACAACTTGATTGACTATTTCAATGAGCCAATAGAGGAGGAGATTGTATGAGCTTCAAAGAGTATGTAAAAAAGGTAGTACCAGCTATTTTGTTGGTAGTTGCTGTATTAATTGTAGTGAAGATATTTGGGGTAAAACCACTTTCTCATTGGTGGTAAAAAAATAAGCAAACAGAGAGGGCGACTATCATAGTCGTCTTTTTTTGTTATGAAGGAAAGGCTTGAAATCTATAATATAAGGTTTTAGTAATTAAGGGAATCAATGGATTATTTGAAGAGGTCGTTACATACAACAGTAAATGTTTGAGAGGAGGTATATCAAATGATACCGCTTAAAGGAAGTAAAGATAAGAAACAATGGACTGTTATTCGTGCGATTCTTTTATTTTGTGTGAGTATTTATCTTGTCATTCTAACCATTCAGCGACTTCAAGTTCAGCCTATAGATAATTATTTTATCGGCATTTTAGGTGCTTTGGGGATATTAATGATTTATCAGGTGGATGAAATGATAGGTTGGATAGTCGATAACAAGAAAAAGAAACGTCTGGATAATCAATCCGACAATCATATAGAAAAAGAATAATAAAGTGTTTCCCATTGGGGGCGTATGTACTCTCCCAATGGTGGAGTAACATCACGCCTCCTTTTTATTTAATAACTTGAAAGGAGGTGATACAGTGAAACGCCTTGTTTTATTCCTTATGTTCGCTTTCGTATTTACGAAGTTTGAGACTATCGGTACATCTCTTGTGTTGTTAGCACTATTAAATGCTGACTTTGCAACAGATGCGGTTTTCAAAAGACTTGAAGATACAAAAGCAAAAGAGAGACTTTCTTCATTTGTTTTAAAAATGAAAAAAATCTCCCTTTCCAAAAGGTTGAAACAGGCGAAAGATGTTACTCCCAATAACATCTTCACATTACGAAATGTATTCGTATTAGGTTTTGTATTCGGTTTATCCGTTGCTTTCCTAATTCTGAACCATTTCTTAGGTTAAGAGCTTTAAAAAGGTTGAGTCGAAAAGGTGATTACACATCTTTTCGGCTTATTTTCATTATACATAATCCAAAACTATCTATTCAATAGAGAAACGGTTTGATATATCTTTATTCTTTTCATTTTTATACGATATCTACGGTTTCAATCGGAACTAAATAGGCTTCTGGTTGTGTATCAAACACTAAGCAAAGACCATTATCGTATTCTCTAATAATATCTACTCTGGTGTAAATAGATACACCATTTACGGTTTTGTTCATAATCCCTTCTAATTCAGGTTTGTCATCTTCACGATACTTTCCAATACGGAGCAATTTATCATACAATGTGTCTAAATCTTCTACCATTTTTAAATAAACTAATTTTACGCCACCCTCTGTTGACTCCGCTTCTTCCTCATAATGTTTGGATAAACGAGCAATTTCTTTTATACTTTCAAAGGTTTTTAAGTCCATTCTTTATTCCCCTTATCGTTCAATTCATTTTCTTATTATTTTAAAGAAAAGGATAGGAAAAAACAATTTATTCATGACGACAGAATGATATTTTTTCGTTATGATAAAGGTAATAAAAAGGGAGTGAAAATGATTATGTCATCACCAAACCCGAAACTTTTACAAGATTTTTTAATATATCTCACCACCATTAAGGGGAAATCAAAGAAAACCAGGCAAGAATATCTATATGACCTACGGATGTTGTTCCGTTTTTTATACTGCATACGTGAAGATATAGAATTAGAACAAATGAACAAGGTATCTATTAAAGAGATAGACATAGCTTTTATTAAAGATGTTTCATTGGAAGACTTGTATTTATTTTTAGAGTATTGTGAAGTAAATAGAAACAATGGTTCTTCAGCAAGAGCAAGAAAGGTTGCATCGATAAAATCCTTCTTCAAATACCTGACAGGAAAGAGAAGATTGTTAGAATATAATCCTGCTGGTGAATTGGAAAGCCCCAAGATTGGCACAAAAACGCCTATTTATCTAAATATAGAGGAGTCTGAACAGTTTTTAGATGGAATTAAAGAAGGGAATCATTATTATCGGGACACATGTTTAATGATATTATCGCTTAATTTAGGTCTTCGAGTATCCGAACTATGCGGTTTAAATACAAACTCCATTCAAGGTAAAACGATAAAGGTTCTTGGAAAGGGAAATAAAGAGAGAGTTCTTCCTTTAAATGATAGCTGTATGGAAGCGATTAAGGATTACTTACAATATGAGAGGGGAAAGGTTAGCAATATGACTGACCAAGAAGCTCTATTCCTTTCTCAAAAAGGGACAAGGCTGAATAAACGAACAGTTCAAAGACTGGTAAAAAAAGTGAATGAGCGTTCTGGATTAGAGAAGGAGAAGCTGACACCTCACAAATTAAGACATACTACCGCCACCCTTTTGTATCGTAGTAGTGGGGGAGATTTAAAAAGCCTCCAACAATTTTTAGGTCACAGTAATATTTCGACTACCCAAATTTACACCCATGTAGATAATGAACAAATGAAGCAAATGGCAGAGAATCATCCATTGAATAAACGGAAAATATAAACTTCCTTTTTTACATATAAGAAAGAAATGGAATAAAACAGGTGTATATTTTATTCTTTCAAAAGGAAGGAAGAGAAACATGGCAGAAGCACAAGTAAAAGTTATCTATACAATGGATTCAGAACAACAAGAGGTCTTAGTTCCTTATTTTAATCAAAAGATGATTAGTAAAGAGGAAATCAAAGAGCTTTTGTATCAATTCTGTCCTTTCCAGGTAACACCCATTACCTATTTTGCGAATAGAAATGATGGGTTTGAGATTGAATTGTATGACGAAGAGGATATGATTTATAGCTCCGAACCCTTAAATGTTATCTCTGTTTTAATAAACGATGATAGAGAAGAAAAAAATATCATTCGTTTACAATGATACTCTTGTTTTATGGAAACAGCAGAGCAAATACGTGAATTGGTCAATGGAGCACCCAAAGAGCAACAGCGTGAAAGGTTTATTCAAATATTAGAGATGAAAAAAAATAAGGAAACCCAAAGTGTAAAAATTCATTGTTCAACATGCGAAGTCGATTATGAGTACACGAAAAACAATGAAGGGAAATGGGTCGAAAACTTTCTAAACAACAAAGGCTGATTTAGAAAGATAACTGAAGACATTAACATTAATCGTGTTGAAATAAAAATGAACCTTGGATAATCCGAGGTTCATTTTTAATGAATAGCGTTTATTTCCAAAATATATCTGGACTTTCAAATTCCTCACCAGTTTTAATATCCTTTAATTTATACCAACCCTCACCATTGTCAAAGAATGATTTCAAAACCTCACATTTCTGACCTTCTGTGACGTTCCATAGTTCAGATGTTTTAACTCCTGTCACAATGGTTACTTGACTTTTATAATGTTGAATAATTTCAAAATAATCGACTTTGCCAAAGCTCTCGCCAATTAGTTCAGAAACAAATCCTTCATTAAGGTATTGGAGTTGTTCATCTTTAATACGGTTTTCAATCGTTTCACTAAGTAAACATTGAAGCTCCGTATCATTCATAGATAAGTTTTCTGACACCAATTCATCAATCAGATTTCTGTACCATTTTTCAATAAGAGTTGTTTCTAAATTATTAAACTTTGCCATGTCTATTCCTTCTTTCTTTTATAAAAAGTGGTTTAAAATTTTTATAACCGCATTTGCTCCTAATTGATTCCGTTTTCTTCGTTTAAAGAAATCATTTGTTCCATTAAAATGACCGACTACAGACACTCTAAGGGAAGACAAATCTTTATAAAGAGTATTACCTATAAAAATCTTCCCCATATTTTCTTCATGGGTACTGCCATTTACCAGATAAATGTCTTCTGGTTGATAAGGTTTAAAGTAATCCCTTATATTTTCTTCAACGCTATCAAAAACTCCTTTTGCAGTTGTCAGTTCTACTGCCTGTTGGATAAATTCATCATAACTGATTTTTTTATCTTTTGATAAATTGATATACATAAGTATCAAACTCCTTTTATGAATGTTTCACCTGTCTACGATAATCCGTATAAACACTCCAATCGACATTTCCTAAACGTCTCATAAGGCGTTCCGTTTCTTCTTGAATGGCACGACTATGAGGGGCTTCTTCTTCTCTTTTAAGTATCGCTTGAATTAAAAGAGCTTGTTGCACCGCTACTTGTTCACTTTCCATATTATTTCGATACCCCACGTTCCAAATGCTGGACTGAACCACGTAACGATTAGCTTTTCGTGCTTCTTTTTCATAATCTTCACGATTAATAAAAGACTGAAGACGTTGTAACAACCGTTTTAATTCCTGATTAATTAAAGAAATGTCATTCTTTTTCATTTGGTCTTTTTTCTTTTCCTGTTGTTGATGATACCAGTTTAAATGATGCATAAAGCATACCTCCTCAATAAATGAAATTAAGTAAAATTTCCTTTTTTCTAAAACTCTTTATTACTATAGTCATTTTGAATGTATTTTATAGAGGGAGGGAGAGAGGCGAAGAAGATAATAAAAGAGACTTCCCTCACTTATTAATGGTAAAGAAAACCTTCTTTCTACATATAAAAAACCCAAGTTGAGGACTTGGGTCTTTTGTTGATGTGTGCGAAATGCTAATTGGATTTACTTATTATGGTATTCTTATACTACAACACTCATTGACTATTGTCAATATATTCGGTATAATTAAATTGTGACAGAGTTGTGAACGTCTAACTAAAAGCATAAGATATAATAAGTTTAGAGAACCCAAATAAAGGAGGAATTTTTGTGAAATTTGATGTGAAAAATGTAAGCCTTTACAATTTTTTAGCCCCTTGGATAGTTTCTTGTGTATTTTTATTTACGAGTTTATATTTATGCATCTTAGAAACAAATTTTTATGCTTATGTCGTACCGTTTAGCTTGATTTCCTTTGTTATTTCTATTTTCACCTTTTACCAAACTCACAAAAAAGTGAAAAATGAAGAAGGAAGTCATGCGATTTATCAATTTTACCACATTAGCTTTGGTGTTTACCTATTGTCGTTTATATTCTCTATGGCAATCGTTTCTATCTATACTTCGATTTATGCGAGTGGTGGAGTCTTTTATGTCTGGTCGTTTCTTCCGATTCTTCTTTCTTCTCTTGTTGTATTAACAAGTGCGAAAAAGGGACTGAAAAAATATGAGATGTATAAACAAAAAATCGTTTGATAATAAAAAAATAGACCCTTCCCACAGATTCGGACAAATACATGGGAAAGTCTATTTTAATAAAAGAGCATAAAGCAGATGAACCCTTTGTCTACCCCAAATCGTGGACAGGGGGTTTTGCTTTTATACTTATATAATAATACTTTGAATTTGAAATTAATATACCTATTTAGTTCTACAATGTTCGACATTTTTAATATTTTTTTGTAAAAAATGTTATTTTATTGACAAAATTCATCATACGTGTAAAAACTCATTGACTATAGTCTATAAAAGTAGTACATTTCTTCTTAGAGAATAACGAAAAGGAGAATGTACATCATGAGAAAGTTAGTCAGTATCCAAACGGTACGAGCAGTGCTTCCGATTGAAGAGGCAGATGCAATTGAAGTAGCCAAAATTTTAGGCTGGTCGGTAGTAATTAAAAAAGGCGAATTTCAAGTAGGAGAAAAGGTCGTTTATGCAGAAATTGACTCTCTTTTCCCTGAAAAAGAAGAATTTGAATTTTTAAGAAAAAACAAGTTCCGTATTAGAACGCTAAAATTAAGAGGACAGGTATCACAAGGTATTTGCTTCCCATTAAGTATTTTACCTCCTGGTGATTATGAAGAAGGTCAAGAGGTAACGGAATTGATTGGCGTTACGAAATATGAGCCACCTATTCCAGCTTGTTTGGATGGAGAAGTACGAGGAATGTTTCCAAGTTTCATGCGAAAGCCTGACGAAGATAGAGTTCAAATCCTGCAAGAACGATTGACAAAAAATAATGGTCGAGAGTGCGTGTATAGTGAGAAATTAGATGGAGTTGCTACCTCTTTCTATTTAAATGAAGATGATTTTGGTGTTTGTTCTAAGAATCTGAATTTAATAGAAAATGATAAAAATGCGTATTGGATGATGGCGAAAAAATATGACGTAGAAAGAAAGCTACGTGCATTGGGTAGAAACCTTTCTCTTCAAGGCGAAACCATTGGTGATGGTATTCAAAAAAACAAATATAAATTGGGTCGCAATGAAAGACGCTTCTATCTCTACAACATTTTTGATATTGATAAATACCGCTATCTTGATTACGAAGAGTTTACAGCTTTGGCGAAAGAATTGGAGCTTTTAACAGTTCCATTCTTGGATGAAAACTTTATCCTAACAGACAATATTGACGAATTGGTGGAGCTTTCTAAAGGGTATAGTGTTATTAACCCAACAACAAAGCGTGAAGGAATTGTGATTAAAGAGAAAGTAGCAAAGAATGATAACCGCTTCAGTTTTAAAGCGATTAATCCAGAGTTCTTGCTAAAATTCGGAGACGAATAAGACTTAATTGATTTAAGGGAGATAGCTTATGTTATCTCCTTTTTATTTGGATGAATCTCTCCTGATTTCAGCGTTTTTTGTTATAGAAGGTTCAATATGAAACTATAACGTATATATAAACTTTAAAAAAGGAGAGGATTAAAATGGCGAAACATCTTAGAAAATCAACAAGGACAAAAATAACCAGTTCCTTTCTTTTAGGAACAATGGTCTTATCTATCGCAACACCTTCTTTTGCACAAGAAACAACAAAAGTCATTGGTACATTTGAGGCAACCATTTTGGATGTGTCTGTCCCTGCTACCAGTACATTTATTTATAATCCTAATACAGAACAAATGACTACTCAAAATTTAGACGTTGTAAGTAATACCAACGCTCCTATCTATATGAACATGGAAGAAATCAATGTATCAGAGGAATCCAGTTGGAAACCTAACCTGATTGCTCCTGCAACTTATACATCAGAACAGTGGCGAAACTTAACGACTGATAAAACGTCAAAAGAAGTAGCTTTAGGGGTACATGCTTTAGACGGAGAAAATTGGTTGTTTGATATAGAGAATCCTACGATTTGGAGCAGTGAAACAGTTTCAAAAAACAAAGTAGGTACTTTAAAAAATCATGGCATTGTTGAAGTACAACCTGTCTTGAAGTCGGGTAATGCTATTCCTTCTCAAAATATATTAACCACGAACTATATTTTCGAGTTTGGCTTAGAGGAAGGAAAACACGATGATAGTGATAAATTTACTGTTGATATAAACAAAGATTTACAGGTTCAATCAAATGGTATAGTTGCTTTTGAACCTGGTACTTGGCAAGTTGTTGGAAGCAGTCCTAAGTATTTATCTTCAGAGGGAGCTTTTCATGTTGCTGGTGCTTCTTTAAGTTATTATCAATACAATCTTCCTGTATTAGATACTGCAACCTTTGAATTAAAAGCAAAAACTTTAAGCAATGTAGCGAATTTAAATAGCTCTATGTCTATTGAGACTGGTGGGACAGGTGTAAGAATGTATTTCTATCCTGACAAAATAGAGGTAGGGAATATTACGCATTACTTAACAGGTAATGAATATCACACATACCGCATTGTAAAAGAGGGAGCAATAGCAACTATCTATGTAGATGGTGAGTATATTGGTGAAACTCCTGCAACTATCAATTATGGGTATTACCGTTTCTTCTTTGGTGACGGAACTTCTGGTGGTTCAAGTGATGCTTACTTCAAAGATATTCGTATCGCTCCAGGTGAGGCTCTTCATCTATAAATAGAAGACAAAGAGGGATAGTTCGATAGATAAGCTATCCCTTTTTTAATCAATCCTATATAACTTTATATAACCAATTAAAAAAGGAGGGAAAATAAATTGGAGAAACAACTTAGAAAATCAACAAGAAAAAACGTATCAAGCTCCTTTTTAGCAGGGATGATATTTGTAGTAGCTGTTACACCATCCTATGCAGAAGAAAGCAAAACAACCAAAGTTGTTGGCACGTTTGAAGCAACGATATTGGATGTCTCTGTCCCTGCGGTTAATACCTTTATCTATAATCCAAACACAGAGCAAATGACTACTCAAAATTTAGATGTTGTCAGTAATACGAATGCTCCCATCTATATGAATATGAAGGAAATCAACGTATCACAAGAATCCAGTTGGAAACCTAACCTCATTGCCCCTGCAACTTATACAGCAGAACAATGGAGAAACTTAACCACTGATAAAACGCAAAAGGAAGTAGCGTTAGGGGTACACGCTTTAGAGGGAGATAATTGGCTGTTTGACTTAAATAATCAAACCATATGGAGTAATGAAACAGTTTCAAAAAATAAAGTCGGGACTCTAAAGAATCATGGAAACATTGAAGTTCAACCTGTATTAAAATCTGGTAATGCCATTCCTGCTCAAAGTATTTTAACCACAAACTATATTTTTGAATTTGGATTAGAAGAAGGAGAATATCTGTCTTCAATCCTTGATTTTTCACATACGATATTAGATTCATCTCATGCAGAATTGTTTGCGACTGTTTCTAATGCGATTTCTCCGAACATTATTGGAGATGAATTATTTGTAGTTGATTATTTCCGACCACATACCATTTATGTTTATGACAAGAACACAAAAGCCCTAAAAAGAACGATGACCTATTCTGGAGTGCAAACGATTAGTGGGGGTTCTCAACGCTTTTATTCATTGGGTAATGATGGAACAAATTTATTAGCGTTCCGTTCAAGCACTAAAATAGACGTGATTGATAAAACGAGTGGACAAATTATTGGCACAAAAACTTTAAATAAGGCAGTGTCACATCCTGAACTATACGGTTCACCTACTTTCCAAGTGAAAGATGGCTATTTATATGTAACGCCTTATTACTCAACGAAACTCTATATATTTGATTATGCAACAGGTTCATTTATTAAAGAAATTGGTGGATTCAGTTCTACAAATGGTACTGCTATTCATGGAAGTACGTTATTGGTATCAGAAAGCAACAACAACAATATCCATGTCTTTAATATTAGCGACCCTATCAATCCAATTAAAGAAACGACTTTAACGCTTAACAATGGATATGTGAATGAAGGAATAGCGGTAGATAATGATTATATTTATATGGCTACTTATCAAAACAATAAAGTGATTCGACATTCACTGAAATAATAAACGTGTATAAAAAGAAAGGTGGAAAAGTATGAGTGAATTAACTTATCAATATATGAATCAAATGGCTGAAAAAATAAAAGAAAGACTGCCTGAATTATTGGATGAAAGAGAATCTATCTTGTTAGAACTATTTATCCGTTATCAAGGAGACCTTACTTCCGTAGCAAAAGGAGTGGGGATTACACAAGTACAATCAAGCCGAATTTTAAAAAGAGTTCAATTTAAGCTGGAAAAAGAGGCTGTATAAGAAATAAGAAGAAGGGAAACCCCCTTCTTTTTTTGTGCTATAAAAGGCTTTATAAAGTAGACAAGCATTTTCTATAATAATAGAGTAATCTATAAAAAAGGAATTGATTTTCAATACTTATTAAAGGGAGAGATAAAATATGAGTAAACATATCATTAAAGGAATTGTAAATGACAAAGAAGTTGAAATTGCGGTTGCAGACATAATGGATTCGCCACCTCATGAAATCACTATCAAAGCAACAGATAAAATGGAAGAAGGAATCATGGATATAATGGTGGTAGGTCTTCAATATTATGACTTCTCTATGTTTACTATTTTAATTGAAGTGATAGATGAAGATACAGTCGCACACCACTTTATGATTGATTCGTGGGCGATTCGTGATGTTTTAGGTGAACCTATGCATCCACTGAAAGTAGACAATCCTTATCTATATTTCAATGAACAAGCACGACAACAACTAATAAAGTAATCAAAGGGCAGGGGAATTTCTCCTGCCTTTTCTTTTGAAATTAACGGTTATAAAAAAAGAAGGAAACCTTCTTATGCTTTACTATTACGCATACTTGAAAGTTACTCTTCTTTCTATTTCTTGATTAATTTGATTGAGAATAGATTCTTTTTCTCTTTTTATAATCATTTCTTTTAATTGTTTACTCATATTATTAATTTTCAAATATCGGGTGAAATCTATAACACGTAGACCTTTTTTGTGATTCCAAATGAAGTGATGTAAAGATAGTTTATTGGGTATCCAACCAGCTTCACAACATTTATCAAAGTAGGACAAAATCAAAGGTATCATTCTCTCAAGCTCTCCAGAAGAACACTTATTCATCGGACAACCTTCAATATATTCCATCATGGCATACTGATTAGTTTCATACGCAATTAAATTTGGCACTTCTGGAAGATGTTTTAAATCAACTAATGGCTCACAATCATATATTTTCACATCTTTTGAGTAAAATTTTATCACTTTGTCTTCTTTTATAAGAATTTCACTTGCTTTACCTGTATATAGATGTCTCCAGCCTAATTCTTTAAGTTCTTTATACATATGAAAAAGCCTCCTGCTGTTAAATCCTTTTTTACCTTTATATATATCGACTGCATTTGCATTTTATAAACAATTTACTTTGCTTTGTTTTTTTTACAACATGTAGGATTATATCACCACTCTTGTATATAGTCAACGATATTGAAAAGTAAAAAATATAGTCTATAAGTTTATGTGATAATAACTTTTATGTAACCATGTGGACAAGTGCATATGATATAGAAGTTTTAGAAAAAAGGCATATATTTATATATTTCAGGAGGTTTTACAATGATAGTCTATCATGGAACAACAAAAGAAAAGGCAGAGTCTATACGAAAGGAAGGGTTCTCTCTTGAAAAACAAGGAGAGAATGGCAGTCACTTTGGTAATGGTGTTTATTTAACAACAACAAAGAAACGTGCAAAGGTTTATGGCAAACATATTGTATCTGTTGAAATTGATGATACAAATTTAGGAACTCTAAAAGGTGATTGGTTAAAGTCTTATCAAGATAAATGCCAAGAAGTTTATGAAGCTGGTACTCCTGCAGACAGTGTGAATACGGTAGTAGGTGAGTTTTATAAAAACCTTTATTCTTCACAAGGTAATAACGGTATTATCTTGGATAGCATAATTGGAACAGCTAAAGAAATTGTCGTTTATGACATGTCGATTATCCGTCATATATCTTAATAACGCAGGAAAAACTTTTATAAAGGAATGATAATGAATGAACAATGAACTGAATGAAATGTTTATTGAAATGATTACCACAAGGATAATTGTTGATGTTCTTGAAGGTGAAAGAGAGACAAGATTGATTCCTTGCGAAGAACTGGAGTTAAAAGTTCATGAAGGGATGTCTTATCTGACTTTACAAGATATATCCGAACAAATCCAAAAGAAGTTTGGAAAAGAAGTCATAATTGATGTATGGGAAGAGACAGGATTGAATGGCTATATTTATCGTTATGGGGGATATGGTGATTATTGGGTGAAGCATGGAACAACAAGAGGTTTTGCCTAATAGGATAGTTGAGCCTTTCATAAATAGAAAAAGGGAAGAATACTTATCAAAAGGGAGAGCGTTTAATGGCTATTTATTATCATGCATCAACAGACCTTCAACATAATGGAGAATTTATTCCACGTATCCCTGACTGCAGACATCAAGACCAAGAAGATAGTGTAACTCCACGTATTTCCGTTGCACCTTCGATAGAAGATTGTTTGACAGCTATACCAAATGGTGGTGGGCGTTTGGATGAATTAAATATCCAACTAAGAGGATACTATCTAATATATAAAATTGACACTGAAAAGTTAGGCATCTCTGAAAAAGATATGATTTTATCAGACGTTTTGTATGAAAAAGACTTAGTACGTGACGCTGAAATCACAAATGAGGTATGGATTACAACTCCATTCGTTGTTCCTGAAGAAGACCGTTTCTTTATCAAGTTGATTTCATGGGAAGAAACAGCAAAAGATATTGTTCCTTATTCTATCTACGATATAGCAGATAAAGAATATGAAGGAAATTATGTAGAAGCCTATGAGACCATTTATGATAAAAACGTGCCTTGTTCAGTAAAAATCATTGAGCCTATTTATATTCATGAAGAAGTAAAAGAGGGAGAAGAAGTTTCGATTTACTTTGAAGATGAAGAAGAAAAGGAAATGGTTCAAGAATTTATTGGAGAACATTATGAAGTGGAAATGACCACTGAATATATGGATGAATTAACATTTGATATGAAAAAGAATGGTAATTTAAGAAATTTATTTCTTTACCACAAGAGTATTATCGTTTTATAATGAAAAGCGGAGTCAATATCCGCTTTTTTGACTGTTTACTAACGAAAAGATTAATTTATACTTGAGAAGGTGTACAGTGTTTATGAACGTAAATGGAGGTTACGACATTCATATAAATACAGAGGAAAAAATCATTTATATGGATTTAAAAGGAACATTTCCACCAGATTTAGCCGATTCCTTTAATCAAAATTATTTATCTAAAATTCGACCTGTTGATATGAAGGATTATATTCTTAAAATTGACTGCTTGAAACTTAATGTAATTTTACCAGAAGAGTTACACAAACCACAGATTTCAGTGGTCTTTTATAAAAAATCAGGATTTAAAAAAATTCAAATAGTCGTTCAAAATCCTATTTTAAAAGGTCAAATAGAACGTCTAATGTTGTTTGCTGGAATAGACAATGTTGAGTTTATGGAACATAAATGATTTTTTGTATGGGAATGGGAGTATATCTTTCTCCCTTTTTTATTTCTTTCATTATGAACTTTATTGCATAAATCTATGACCTATGGTATCTATAGTATAGAAACATATGTTTCGTTTGAAAATAGGAGGAATACATAATGAACAAAACAGATTTAATCAATGCAGTAGCACAAAGCTCAGAGTTGTCCAAAAAAGATTCAACAAAGACTGTAGATGCAGTTTTTGATACGATTTTAAATGCGTTAAAAAATGGAGATAAAGTGGAATTAATCGGATTTGGAAATTTCTCTGTAAGTGAGCGTTCTGCAAGAAAAGGTAGAAATCCACAGACAGGTGAAGAAATTGAAATCAAAGCAACGAAAGTACCAAGTTTCAAACCTGGAAAGAAATTAAAGGATGCTGTCAAAGGTGCTTTAATAGAGGCTTAACTTTAGTAAAGATAGGGAGTGTATCCAAGGATACGCTCTTTTTTTCATGTATTTTACCACAAATAAAATCGAGTGCGTTTTTCTTTAAAAAATATGTAAAATATCGTTGACAATAGTCATTCCTATTTGTATAATAAGAAGTATCAAGAGAATAAAAAATAAAAGGTTACATAAACGAAAGGGAAGTGTAAAATTATTATGGCAACAGTAGGAACTTACACAATGAATGTGAATCGAGTAGGAAAAACAATTGATATGACAGTGAGTGGAACTTTCACACCTGAGAAAGCTCAAGCATTTATCAAAGATTATCAAGCTAAAGTAGGCTCAATCAAAGCAGATGAATTTGTATTGAAGTTTGATTGCCGAGACTTGGAAATAGTAACTCAAGAAATGATTCCAAACCTTGAAAATTGTTTTAAAATGTACATGGCTTCTGGATTCAAAAAAGTAGAAGTTGGAATTCAAAAGAAACCAATCATTAAAATGCAACTAAGTCGTTTGGCACGTAATGTCGGACTAACAAACTTGGAAGTTCTTGAAATTTATTAATCTGTAAGCGTTAAAAAGGGCAAGATTCCAATAATAGGGGTCTTGCCTTTTTATTATTTTTTATATAGACTACAGTCGAAACGTATAGAACCATTTTTTAATCATACGATAAAAAAGATATAGTAATATAGATGTGTACTTAACAGTATCTAAAATTATGTATTGGAGGTTTTTTTAAACAACTATGACAAACATTAGAATTAAAGCAGTGGATGTATATCACGCAAAGAAAGTAATTAACAATGATTTCTATATTGACCATTTTAAAGGTATTAATGGAAAAGACATTACACATTTCTTAGAAATCATGGGAAGAAAACAACGCTATCAAATTGATAACTTGGAAGAAAACTCAATAACAATGGCAATCGAAGCCTCTAAAGGTGTCTTGAAAAAAGCAGGATTAGAAGGAAAAGACATCGATATGATTATCTTCTCTACACAAGTACCTGAAGTCACTGTTCCAACAAATGCTATGTTTTTACACAATGCAATTGGAGCAAAGAAAGGGACAGTTATTTATGATATGAACGCAAACTGTGCTGGTATGACCATTGCAGTAGAACAAGCGTCACGATATATGTTATCCAGTAAACATGTTAATAAAGCCCTGGTAGTCGGTTCGGATTATCTTTCTTTATTAGCAGACCCGAATGATGCTATGACTTATGCAAACTTCGGAGACGCTTCATCTGCAGTTATTTTAGAAAAGACAGAAGAAGATACTGGATTTATTGATGCTATGTTTGAAGTAGATTCAGAAAATCGTAACAACATCTTGTATCCACACAAAGGACTTTCTCATGCGATTAAAGCTGGTGGAAGAGCCGATTCTATGCTTTGGCTTCCGTTTGACGGAACAATGTCCTTACCTTACACGTATGAGCAATTTGAAGCCATTTTAGACCGAAATGACTTAACAATTGATGATGTGAATGCGTTTTGTTTATCACAATTTGCAAAAGCGAATATTGATAAAATTCAAGAACGCTTTGCTATTCCAGATGAAAAAATCGTTTATGCTGGAGACCGTTATGGTTACACTGGTACAAGCTCTCCATTTATTGCCCTTTATGAAGGAATTGAATCAGGTCAAATCAAGCGTGGCGACCTCTTGTTATTCTGGACTATTGGTGGCGGTCACGAATTTATCACCATGTTGTATAAATACTAACAATATGAAAGAGACAGATGAAAACTAATCCATCTGTCTTTTTTATTATTTTAATTGGTATGTTCTGTGGTTAAATGAGGAAGAAGATATAGAATGTACTTTGATTAAAAGGGTAAAGAGGAAGAAAACGAATGTAAATAGGGGCGATAAAATGAAAGCATCTGAATCTTTTCAGTCAGATAATGGAGTATTAAACGTGATAACAAGAGACGATGGCGTGAGATTTATTGTGAACAAAGAAAATTGGAAAATCATTATTGGTCATTTTTCTTGGAAGAAAATAGACGAATTATTGATGAAAGGAAAGGTAAAAAACAGTCATACTGAAAGAGTAGACTATGCTAATATTGTGTTGGAAACTGAAATGAATTTTACTGATAGAAATGTTATGTTTCATTGTACAAGTGGAATAGAAACATTCCAATTTCAGCAAACAGAATGGGAACATTTAATGGATTATCTTAATAATTAATAGAAAAAAGAGCATGGTTTAAATACCCATGCTCTTTTTAGTGTTTTTAATAAGTGTAAGTACGACCTCTCAAACAAAGTTCGCAAGTTGTTTCATTTATAACTTCTAAGCGAAACACCATCACACGCCAAGCGTTGGTAAAATCAGTAAAATACTCACTAATATTAGAAAGTGTTAATACATCCTGTCCTGATTTTGACCATAGTTTATGGTTTTTCTTTTTTCTAACCTTATCCATATGTTCTACCAGGTCAATTTGGTCAGATTCCAATTGTTGTATAAAGGCTTCCGCTTCCTCAATATCTTGTTCAAATTCTTCTTTTGTTACCACTTCATCTACGCTATACATTTTGGTGTATTGTCCTTCAAAGTCTCCCTTTAAAGAGTCTACGATTTCTTTCATCTTTTCTGTATCGTATTCAATGGAAAGGGTAACACCGTTTAAAATGATTTCTTTTGTTTGCAATATCAACACTTCCTTATTGTTTTGATTTTTGAAGTACATTTTCTATATAGGTTGGAATAAGTTCAACCGCTTCACTTAACAATTTTTCTCTGCTGTTAAGTTCTTTTTCAATATTTTGCAAGTAAGTAGAATATTCTTTGTATCCATACTTGTTAAGAGGGAGCATGTTTCTTTTAATAATTTGAGTAATTTCACTTACTTGTTCTTTTGTTAATATATCAGGCTGTTTCATAATGTGATGATAGATTTGAGAAGCCCTCATAACTGGTAAATCCGTTTCATTTTCAATCCGAACCGTTTCATTTGCTATTACAAAGACTGGCTGGAACGGAATAAATGGCACATCTTGTCCTTTATTTTTTTGCCATTCATCAAATACAAACTTTTGTTTTAGGGCTATATGTCGATTCATTTGAGATGTAACACTTTTTTCAATAGGTTCTTCGTTTCCATTAGGAAAGACTTTCAACCATTGACCATCTTTTGTTACACGAATGGAATAGCTTCCGCTTTGTGCGTAATTTTTAACTTCAAGAGAATAAATCCCTTTGGTAGAAATAATGATATTGTCTGTTTCAACGGATTGACCGTTAATGTTAAGACGAGCACTTGAAAGACGTTCCCAGATATAATCGTACATACCTAATTCTTCGTTGACTCGTTGTTCTCCTCGAACCCCTGAACCCACAATGGCTAAATCTTTTTCTGTCTGTTGAATCGTTTCATTTAAACTGGTTTGTAGTTGTTCTATTTCGTCAGAGAAAATGGCTAAAGCGGTTTTATCAATAGAAAACTCTTTTAACACACTTTCAATTTCTTCAAGAGGTACGCCTACTTCGTTATTTGGAGTGAGAGAACGAAGGGCTTTTCGTGCCTTTGATTCCAGCTTTTTAAAATTCATTTGCTTCAATGATTCTAATTCTTTTTCTAAGAATTCAACTGCATCATCATTTGTAAATTTCACTTCTTTTGCCTTGTCAATATTAACGGAAACGAATGGATAGAAGGGAATATCCCAATGATTTTCCACAAAAGTATTTTTTAAGTTATTAGCTTCATTTTTGAGTACATCTGGTGAATAATGACGTTTTGGTTTCACTGGTTCTGGTATGAGGTCTTTCTTAATCTCTTTGTACGACTCACTAAATTCATTTTTAGGCATAAGGCTTCGGTTAATTTCTGGTGAATATGTGATTTCCCTTTTTCTTTTAAGAACTGTATCTGTATGTTTATTTGTTTTTGGATTGTAGACAATTTTACGTGCAAATAACAAATGAATTAAATAAGCAATATTAAGCCCAAACCAAATCATTTTAGTCAATTGTGAAGGGTCATCACCAAAAAACAACATGACAAATAAGGTGCTAATAAAGAAAAAAGCAACACTCAAAACAGGAACCATGAGAATTGGATATCTCCTTTTTGATTTTACATTCATTTTAGATTTCAAACTCCTTTTACGTCAAATTTCATTATTTATAGTCAATTCTATTTTACCATTTATGAGAAGGATTAGAAAGGGGAAAACAATATTTTTACTAAAGTAAAATATAAAAGTTTACAAAAGTAAAATTTTGATTATAATAAAGGGGAAGGCGGTGAAAAGATGCAGTTTAAAATTGACCAACCAGGTACGTTTCTTAAAGAAAAACGAAAAGAAGCAAAGTTTACCTTAAAAGAGGTTTCTAAACATACGGATTTAAGCGTAGGATACATCAGTCGAATTGAGAACGGTTCGTCTACACCATCTTTAGAGACTTTATATAAGTTATCTATGATATTGTCCTTCAGAATTGAAGATATTTGCTCTTTTGAGGATATAACTATACATAAAAATGAACCAGTTGCTTTAGAAGATTTATTTAAAGCCTTTTCTATTAAGATTGGAGAGGAGATTGTCGGGGATTTAGAAAAATTCCAAATGGCAAAATTGCTTCAGGTGATTCATAAGATGGACTGGAATGATGAACTGAATAAAATGAATCAGGTTAGTCAAATTCTGCTTTTAATTGACCAAATCAAGAGAGGGGATAGGAAAGTATGAGTCAATCAATTGTTATGCCTATTGAAGAATTATTGTGCTTAGAAGAAGGGAAGAAGGTTTCCTTATTAGAGGTCTATTTAAACAATAAATCACCAAAAACAGTCGCTCAATTTTCTTTAGGAGTAGAAATGGATGCGGATTATGTTATGTTCCTATCTCCATTTATAGAGAATATTATGGAGTGTTTAAAAGAATCGATGTATGTAGTCGATATTGAGAAGTTATTAAGCCAAGAGGGTGAAAAAATTCCTTTTGCTATGATACAACTTTTTGCTGATGAAAATGGCTTTAATGTAGGAAGTCGATTTTATCAGATTGAGGAAGAGGATTTGAAAAAGAAAGGGTTACATTTCTATGCAAAACTCAATACACTTTTAGAAGAATTAATTGAGTATGTGAATCAATTGGTAGAAGAATATGCAATTATGAAAGACAATGAAAAGATTTATTCTCCAAGAGAATTTCAATTTCTATATCAGAAAGTAAACGGACAATGGGAGTATGATACATTTGTCCGAATGACAGACCGAATGATAAGTGAGCAAAAGGGTGAAATACATGGATTGCTTACAAGAGAGATAGATAAGAAGCTATTAGCCATTACAAACGCTAATGAGCATATTGAAACGAGACGTTTGGCTATTAAATTCTATTCTGATGGATTATCAATTAATGCGGTAGAAATGGCAGGGTATTAAACAAAACAAAGAAGACACTAAAGGGATTATCCAATAGTGTTTTTTTATGTTGAATTGTTTTTATGTGAAAGAAAGAGTTATTTATCCTTTCTTTTGTAGTAGAAATATCCGAATATCTCTGAACCTATAAGACCGATACATAGTAAGCCTATATAAACCATTGTGTCGAGAAGGTTTTTATTTCCCAAAAAGTATTGAACAAGACCTATTGTAAGTAATACGATGTAAATCCAATAGGTTATCTTAATATCTAAATTTCTATCATTATCTTCATTCAATCTAATCCCTCCTTTTAGTACATTGTTTTATAACATATACATTTCCTATAACTATTTTTCGGATAAAACCAAAAAGCACTAAAGAATAGATAACTTTAGTGCCTTTTTTATGAGAAGGAGGTTGTTCTATCAGGAAATCAGGGAAACTTCTTCAGGAAAATCAGGTTTTAGAGAGAAGAGGAAATAAATCCTCTCCTATCTATCCTTACTTCGTACTTTCTTCATTCCAATAAAGACAAACTTCATTCGTTGCACGAATATTTGCAATGAACTCATTTTCTGGAAGATGATAATTGGAAAGTTCTGGAATATCATTCAACTGGATAATGAAGTAAACAAAAGATGCTATACCCTTAGAAATGACCTCAAGATTCTTTTTTACATCGACTTCACTTACGATTTCTAAATCAGAATAGGGAAGAACTGTTACTCCAAAATCTTCATCCATGTCTGCCAACATAACTTGTACTTCTGTACATTTGTCATCAACGTCAGCCACAATCCCAAACCCTTCCAAACCAAATCCTTTTTGTTGAACGAATTGTAATCTTTTGATTTCTCCTGTTTTCATAATAGAAAACCTCCTCATATTTAATTGTGAAGGAACAACCTTACAAATTAAATATACAATACATTTCGTTATTTGTCAATTATTTTTTACATAAGGAAGTTTTTTAAGGGTAATAATACAACAAAAGTGTAATATTCTACTAAGACATCCTGTACCATTGACTATTGTCAATAAGAGTGTAATAATGGCTTTGTTGGAAAAAATTTCTTAAACGCTGTTCAATTGTTCGTTATTAAGAACAGCTCATAATCTTAATTAAGAAATTGGCAACAATAAAAACTATTAAAATTATTGATTATAAAGGAGGAATTATTTTGAAAAAGACAAAAAAACAAATGATTACAACAGCTATGGTAGCGACTACACTATTTGGAGCATTAGCTCCATTAGCCCATGCGGAGGTTATTGATAATAAAGAAGAAACAAATAAAACAGTAAGTACACAATCAACGGAAGTACAAAACACTGCAGAAACTCAATCAGTAAAAGAGTTTACAGAGGCAGAGAAACAAGCCATTAATGAGAAAATCAATCAAAAGAACACAACACGCAATGATTTGATTTTAAAAGCAGTAGCAACAGATAATTGGGATGCTTATAATGAATTTGAAGCAAAAGAACATCCTGCTTGGTATGAAAAAACAGCAGATGGAAAATATGTTCCAAATAAAATCTATTTTGGTAACTTAATCGAGAGCTATGTTTTTAATATGCGTGAAGCTGATGTAAAAGCAGAACAAGCAGAAGATGGTAGTGTGGAACAACAAGAAGCCTTAAAACAAAAAGCTCATTACCAAAAACAAATTGAAGAATTACTGGTTGATTTCAAGAAAGCACCTGGTATTGTTCCTTATATCGTAGGAATTAACAGCAGTGAATCCTATGCAAAAGAATATGGTGTAGAGCAACCAGCTAACGGCTTCTTCGATAGTAAATACAATCATCCTGATGTTATGGATAAAGGTGTATTTGTTAAAGAAGACGTGGTGAAAGAGACTACGGTTGCTGTTGTTGGAGGAGCAACAACTCCTGAAGTGACAACTAAAACAAATGAATCTGTTTCGTCTGCAGTAAGTGGAGAAAGCACTGAAACGGTTGTCAAAGAAGAAGTAACAACTACAAATGACGACTTTGTTTATGATGTTGAGATTGTAGACGATGGCGTATTCACAGAGGAAGAAAAACAAGCAATTGATAAAGTCATTAACCACAAGAACATGACACGAAATGATTTAATTTTAGATGCTGTGGCGACAGGCGATTGGAGTGCTTACCATGCGTTTGAAGCAAAAAGCCATCCTGCTTGGTATGAAAAAACAGAAGACGGTAAATATGTTCCAAATAAAATCTACTTTGGTAACTTAATCGAAAGTTCTGTATTTAGTATGCGTGAAGCTGATGCGAAGTATGAACAAGCAGAGGATGGTAGCGTAGAAAAAGAACAAGCTCTTATAGTTAAAAAGATTTGGGAAGCCAATGTCCAAGATTTGCTGATTGGTTTCAAAAAAGCACCAGGGATTGTCCCTTATGTAATTGGAATCAATAGCAATGAATCCTATGCAAAAGAATTTGGTGTGGAACAACCAGCTAACGGTTTCTTTGACAGTAAGTACAATCATCCGTCTGTAATGGACAAAGGCGTTTTTGCTGAATAAAGCCAGTAGTAAGTAAAAGGATGCTCTATTATAAGAGCATCTTTTTTTATTCAATATATGAAATAAGATATATCAAAACTGTTCCTGCAAGGAGTAAGAATAATTAGTTTTTCTAAATTCTACTATATAAAAATTATAGAAGGGAGAGTGGCGAATGTACTTTTATATTATTTCATTAGTAATTTCTACTACAGCAAGTATTAAGCAATACAAAAAAACAGCCATTATTTTATGGATAGGTTTCTTTTTGTCTTTATTTACACGACCTTGGCATGAATTTAGAGGTTTTGAAGGGATGGTTGAAGGATTTATTTTATTGTTGATAGTTTTCCCAATTTATATAGTGGGTTTTATTTCTTGGATTGTCGGTTATCTACAAAGAAAAAAGCAGTCTAAAATCAAGGTGGAACACCAATTATGATAGGCTATGAAAGGATATTTACAACGCATTGGTGGATAGCTGTGTTTATGCAATATCCTCTTATTCATTTTATTGTAGGGGCAATCTGTATTTTGCTTCCGCTTATTGCATTATTTAGAGGTAGATATTATGCAAACTTTTGTTTTTGGATAGGACTTTACTTTTTATTTAACACAGAGCATTTTGGTGGAATGAAAAATATGAATATACCAGAGAAAGATTCATTTTTTAATTTACACCTAACCATGCTTCCTTGCTATATCATTGGGATAGTTGTCTGGATAATTGAAGTCAAATATCTCTCTAAGAAAAAAAGGAAGGAGAACTAAAAAACAACGGTTCTGTATTTTATAAGCAATTTATATTACAATAGTGTAGTAACCTTTGAGTTTTAGGGTGGGAGGTTCATTGTTGTCCTTTCGATGCATCTTGCAGAGAAGGGAGGTGAACCGTCTTGGAAATTCTTATTCTTTTACTTGTAGAAATCGTTAGGACTTTAGCAAGAGAACTTGTAACATATTCTGTTAAAGTCTTTACAAATAAACGCAAGAGGAACAAGAAGACCACCCAAAAGCTCGGCAAAAGCAAACAGGGTGGTCGTTCTCGCAAATAATTCAATTATTCGATGAACCAAACCCTTAAGGCTCGGTTACATAGGGGGCATCGATATTACCAGTATCGGTGTCCTCTTTTTAAATTATGCTAAATAGATTAAAAATAGTCTTGTTGATATGATTATTTTACAATGAAATCAAAGCACTTGCAAACATTTAAGGTAAATAAGATTTAAAACATAACTGTATAAAATACCAGATTGAACAATGAGTATATACTTATTGTTCTTTTTTATGAAATCATGGCAAATGAATAAGATATAAGAAGTTTTAAAAAATAGGCGTATTTTACATACACTTTTGGAGGGTTTTTATATGACATTTTTCGGTTTAGAAGTTTTGGAAATGGAACAAGAGGAACAAAAAGAATTAACGGTAAAGGATATTTCATTTAATGGTACTGGTGGTACAGACATTGATGGGGAATGGCAGTGGAGTGGAAGCTACGAAATGCAACTATCACGTAGTTATAAACCTACAAAGTACAACTTTTACGCTTCCATTAGTCGTAGACGTTCAAACAGAGGAAACACGATTGGCTGGTACGTTACACTCTATCTTTCTATCTTTTATAGTAATGGAAGAGATATTAAAGTGCTGGACAAAAAAGTGAGGTCTTTAAAATCAGCAAAACAAGTGATTTTTGAAAAGATTCAAGAACTGCATGAAGATGTAGCTGGAACGGAAGATTTGATAAATGAATGGAAAAAGAACAATGCTCAACCTGTTTTTGCGGTGGATAAAGAAACTGGTAAACCACTATTGATTGGGACAGCTTATATTTCTGCTTCCGTAGAAATGGATAAGAGCAAAGAAACATTATGGTTCAATGAAGATGTACCAGATTACAACAAGTACAAAACTTTTTATGAACTAAATGTGAGTTGGCGTAAACCTGTTCATTTCTATGCTTCTAAGACCGAAAGAACATGGGGAGGTTACACTGGTTCTTCTGAAAAAGATGAAGCATTAGTAAATCAAATGATTGAACTCATTAAGGGAAATGAAAAGTATGCTTCTTTATTTGAAGAGTTTGACCGATACAATGCTCGTTGGGCTGAATAAGGTGAAGCATTTAGATAGTTAAAGAAATGATGTAAAAAGGAGTGAAAATCTTGAAGAAACTTTTAGGTGAAATAAAAGAATGGTATCTCTTCGGAAAAGACCAGGGGTTTTGGTTTGCAACTAAATATAAATTAGGTATTGCAAAAGAAGGTAAAGATTTTTATTGAACTTATATTCTAAGGTTGTAAATGAAACTATATTTTACATGGCGAAAGGTGATAACAATGATTGAATTAACGTATGCTGAAAGAATTGAATTAAGTTATTTAAGATTAAAAGGTTTTAGATATTTGGTGAGAAATGAAATTGGTTCAATTAGTGTCTTTGTGAATAAACCTCACAGAGATAAAGAAGTCAATTACATTCCTTTTGGAAGAAGTAGAGGGGGATATGACCACTGGATTGAAACACAAACACCTATATCTTTGGAAGAACAAAGAAGAACAACACATACAGAATTAGGGAAATATGAGTTCATTCAATGGAAAGATGAACCATTGTTAATAGAGGATTTGATTAATAATTAATTTTTAACAAGTAGAGCAGAGGGATAGTATAAACCTCTGTTCTTTTTTGTGAAAAAAGAGGGTGGAGAAAAGGGGTATAAAAAAGGATTCCCCAAAGGAAATCCTGTTGATTAAAAATCACTTTCACCGCAATATTCGCATCGACTTCCATATGCATCAGTCATTCTTCCACAAGCAGAACAAGAAGTAACTGCCTCACGAACTAATTTAAATTTTTTACGTTTCAAGATAAATTACACCTCCTTATTTCTGTTTATCTTTATTGTATAGATACCTCAATTTACTGACAATAGAAGGGAGGTTTGAGTCCGTTCAACCTTTTAAAAGGGTGGAGGGGAGTATTTATCCCAAATTTCCAAGGTGTTTTAATAAAAAGGTTAATAAAATTTAAATTATCAATCCAGAGGATATTCCTGATAAAAGGATTTAAAGAGTATTAATAAAAGATAAAATGGACATAACTTGAATTAGTAAGAGATAAATCATACGAATCAAAGAGGAGAGCGGAGAAAAATGAAAAACCGATATGTAATGAACGAACCAAGGGATAACCTAAAAGAACGAATTCAAGTATTGATGGAAATAGAAGCAAGTGGAAAAAGTAGAGACTTGTGCCGAATAACCCTTGACTTTTCTGGTGATGAAGTAAAAATTAAAATAGATACTACTGGCGAGTATGAAAAAGTGTTAGATTATACACTCCAAAGGTATGCTGACTATGTAATGGAATTGATTAACATAACCCTATCAAAAAACTCTTCAATTTGGAGTAACGGGTATATTAAAGTAAATGGTTCACCAAAAGAAGCAATGGTTGCTTTTCTTGACGTGTGGGTAGGAAGAGATGGCGTTGTGAACTGTCGTTCTAATTTATTCTTTGAACATGTACTTAAGGAAGAACAGGCTCTAAGGAAAAAATTTGATTCTCTTTTCCTTTTAATGGCGGAAAAAATTAAAAAAGAAGAAGAATACAAGGATTATTTCTTTTAAAATTTAACCATGTATCAAAAATGAAATACTTGAATGAAACAGAAACAAAAAATTCACTTTTACAATCAAATTTGAATCTCTTCGTGAAAAAGGGAAGGAGACATTATAATAAATGTTTCCATGTTGCCCCACGAACAATATCACTAATAGTTGGTCTTTTGACATGATATTTTTCAGCTAATATCTCTTGTGTAGAAACCTTTTGTTTTCCTACAGAAAGAGCTTCTTCGTATTCTTTCCGAATATTTATTACGTCTTGTTCTGTTAGTTTGGATTGATTATTCGATTTACCTGTTTGGGTTATAGATAGTTTTTTACCGTATTCTTCCGTATATCGGTTTGTTACCGCTCCATGACGAATTCGTTTTATACTATCTTCACTAAAATTTTGATAATTAATTTTGCCTTGTTCTTGTTTGGAACGCAATCCTTGACCATATTCCATTAATATTTTTTTGATATGTTTAGTATATATATTTAATTTTTTCGATATCTTACTCATAGATTCTTTTTCTCTATAGTAGAGATTTAATATCGTGTCCTTTTGTTCAAGTTCTTTATGAAAGGTAGACCGAGACATCTTCACTTTCCCTCCTTATAAATATTGTAATGGCTTTATTGATATATTCAAGATTAAAAAATAGCACAAAAGTAAAACCTTACAATTAAAATAGATTGTAAGGCATACATATTACATTTCTTTTATCCAATTCATTTCAAATGGTTCAGAAGAGGCTAAACGAAAACCATGTTTGGTTAGAAACTTCTTTAGAGGTTCTGATAATACACATTCAAACATAATTCGCTTATAACCTTGTTCCTTTCCATACTTCATCAGTAAATCTAATAAACGCTCCCCAAATCCTTGCCTTTGATGGATAAAGTTGATTCTGGCTACGACTAATTGTTTTAAATAAGTATTCAAGCGGAGGAGAAGTTCATTTTCATCTTCTTCGTTACAACCCTTTAAAAACAATCGTTGCATATCCAGCTTGGATAAATAAAGACTTTGACCAGCATCTTCCTCAAAAATAGTAATCATCTCACCAAATTCACTGTTTTTATCAATTAATTTCATATATATTGTTCCTTTCAAAACTTATCTCAAAGAAGATAACCTAATTTTTAAAACTAATTTATTATAAACAATTGAATAGAAGGTATTCTCATTCATTCCTATTCAATAAGAATATAAAGAAGGGAGGAAAAACAGATTATCTTCAATTAAAAGGACTTGTCCATAATGTTAGGAGAGAGGGACTTGATTAGCGTTTATTGCAATCTCTATATCTGTTTTGACCTTCCGAATGGCTAAATCTGTTCGTAGACCACGAGCGTTCCATCTTAGCGTTCGTAACAGGATTTCTTTATCATCGGGAAACGCCTCTTGAATGGCTTTAAATGAGGATTCAGGGAGGATTTCTATAAGGGTTTCCAGATTCATTCGTGAATACTTATCGAATCCATATGTTTTAAGTTCAGCAAAATCCTTAAATTTATAGGTTTTCTTATTGTTTAATTCTTGGATTTTATCTGCACATTTTAGACTAACGCCTTTTTCATTGCGATAGGGAATTGTTCCAGCCCATTTTTCACCGTTTTGCTCCAAGTTGGCTCTAAATTCTTCACTTTCTAAGAATTTTTTTACAAACACATGATAGGTATGATGATTAAATTTTTCTTCATTTGACCATGAATGATAATATGTGCCTAAAGGTTTCCATTCATCATCTCTTTTTTTCTGAACTGAAATCTTTAAGGTACAAGCCAATGATTTATGGTCTTCCAATCTGATTAGATAACGACTATCATCAGGATTAAATAAAATCCAAATATCATTTTCTATAAAAGATAAAGTCTCCACATTCCCATCTCCTTTAATGAAAGTTCTTTATTTAATACCATTCTTTCACTCATAGTACGATTTTCTTTCGTTTTTGACAATAAATAGAGATGAAAACATGATTTGATATAAAAAAGAGAAGAAGAGGGAATAAAAAAAGGATTCCCAAAAGGAAATCCCATTTTTAAAAATCACGTTCACCACAATATTCACAACTGCTACCATAAGCATCTGTCATTCTTCCACAACCAGAGCAACGAGTAACAGCTTCACGAACTAATTTAAATTTTCTACGATTCAAGATAAGTTACACCTCCTTGTTTTTATCTATTTTTATATTACTCATAGATAAATTTACCAACAATAGAAGGGGGGTTGAGGATGTTTGACCTCTTTTTTATTGTTTATAGTATAGAGGTGAAGGGAGGAGGGTATGCACTTTTTCGCAAAAAAAGAAGGTATTTTAAAGAAAAAGGAGAGAAAAAAGGAGAGAAAAAAGGAGAGAGATTAGGTAATTAAAAGAACCGTCATAATGTATAGCATTGCAAGAAGAATAAGAAAATAAAAAATCAGTACACATGAACAAGAACATATGTTCGCATTTATTCCGAAAAAGACGATTTTCGACAATTTGAAATAAAATTAAAGAGACCCAATCAGGGAAAGAGAGGGTCTTTTTACTGTCTATGTGGTTTGCGAAATCGTTTAAAAGCTATATAATCTATGGCTTCTTGCAATTCTTTAGGTGTAATCATAAAACCATCCAATTGCAATCCATAAGGGGAGTCACCTGATACAATGTCTTCTAAATGAATCATAATAGGTTCTTGTTCAGTTCCAACATTTGATTCTCCCCATAAATAATCCATTGACACACGAAGAGCAATCGCTAATTTCTTTAGATTTAGCACATCAGGAATCTCTTTTCCAAGCTCATATTCAGAAATTTCTCTTCGGGTTAATCCTGCACGTTCGGCTAATTCTTCTTGTTTCATATGTTGAAGCATCCGTTGTTTCTTTAACTGTTCTTTGAATTGATTATGGGTTATTTCAGGCTTCGTTTCTCTTAATTTAACAACTTTAAGCATGATTTATCACCTATATTCATTTTTCTCTTATGTAAAACAAGAAGGAGTAATCCTTCTTATTCTTGCTGGTCATTTATTTCGTCTTTAGCAAAAAGGCGTTCCAGCTTATAGCAACCAATACCTTCAAACGCTTCAACAGGATATGTTTTTTCTTCCACTTTACCAGTTAAATTATCTTTCTCATAATCGCCAAGATGAACCATAATCAAGGTAACAGAAAAAGGGGATATATCCTTAATAATCGCTGTATGTTTGCGTGGTGATTCACCAGGCATGTGTGGTGAAGATACTAAATTGACTGCTCTACCTGGTAGCAGTTGAGATAGGTCAAAAGCTAACTTTTGGGTTAAAAAATCACTCTTCAACAGGGGTTTCCTCCGATTCTTTCTCCGTCACTAATAGACTTTCGAGGTTAGGAATCAATTCCCTTTTCACATATTTAGACTTAGTTGTAAGGTACACACTGTTCATGTTTTTGACAAGAAATTTGATTTGGTCTTCATTTAGCGTATCACTCTTGATAGCTGGTTCAATAGACTGCAAGAAGGCAATATCCTTTTCAGGAATCCCTTTGCCGAAGATTTTCAACACCTTTTTTGATTGAGCCATAGATTTAATTAGAAAGTTTTTATCTTTATTCGTAAGAGCCACTATAATATCCTCCTTATGCAATAATAATCGAAATATCAATGAAATTGTTCAAAATTCATTGACTTTAGTCAATATTATAGCATGAATTAAAGGATATTTCTACAAAAAGTAGGTGATTATGTGGATTTATTGGTCTAAGAGCTACATAGCTTAAGACTCTAATTGAACCCATTCTTGCCATGAAAATGTATGATTTACTTGATAAAGGTCTTGTGATAAATCAACTGGAAGAATAGCGATTTCAGGTATTGGTAAATGGGTAAATTGAGCTAATGTCAGGTCTAAATAGAGTTCGTTTTTAAACAGCAACCATGTATGAGGCGTATTCCCAACAAATCCGTCACAAATTTGAATGTCTTGGAGCTTAAATTTACCCATACGGAGTTTATGGCTAATGGAATAAATCACATACATAGAAGCCTTACGACATGCTTTAAAAACTGCTTCGTTGTAGCTGACTGCAGGGTTTAGATTGCAATGAAGAAAAAATTCATGTGTATCAAGCACTGATAAGATTTGCTGAAGGTCTGAATCAAGTTTTGGTGAATCTGGTTGAATAAATTTACGTGTACGATGTAATTCTTTAAGGATTTCTTTATAAGAATCATTCATGAGCCAAACACCAACTTTTTATGTATTTTAGGGATATATCTGGATTATACCAGCTTACCCCTAAATTTCACACCTATATATTCCGAAAAGATTCGTTTTCACCATAAATGAACCATTATAATATAAACAAAAGAGCTACCCCTTCTTTCTATAATCTCTCTTGATTTTAGTCTTTGAATCCAGATTTTCAATTTCACGAACTCTGCGATAAAACATTCCAGTGCTGATTCCTAAAATCTCAATCGCTTTAGTGGCTTTTATTTGTTTGGTTTTCCACAATGGATAAATTTCAGCAAACTTATCAGCATCCACAAAATCCTTTGGTTGGCCACCTTGAAATGTATCATTATGAATTCGGTTCAGAATCGTATAATTATCCTTATAGGATTCGATGATTTGTTTCTCATATTTAAGGATTTCTTCGTCATCCATATTAACTTTCTCTATAACTTCCCTACTAAGTTTTCTTCTCCATAAATATTGAATAACTCCTGAAGCTCCTGGTTCGTTTGTTTACTTTGACGTAAACGCTTCTTATGATTCGTGATTCTGCTGTTATACGCCTGTGTTTTACCTATATAAACCTTATAAGGCTCTTGTTTAAAATACAGCATGTAGATATATTGTTTGTTGTTTTATTACTAACTCCATTAATTCCTCTTTTGACATATCACATAGATTGTTTATAGACAATGTTGTTCCTCTCTTTCACTATAAATTTCTATATGATAAGCAAAAAGAAAACACATGATAAATTATCATGTGTTTAAAAAGTAGATTAATCTTTAGTTTTTTTCCTGACACAAATAGGACAAGCACTACCATTTTTCCTATGAACAATACCAGTTTCCCATTCATGACCATTAGAGCATAACCACCATACTTTTCTATTAGTTCCGCTTGTTACCTTATATGGTGTAATATCTCCATTTTTAGTGGGATGCCATTCTTCTATCAATTCGGGTCTTATTGTTGCTAAACAATTTTCTGCATTAACTTTATTTCCAGAACAATAAGGACAACCTCTACCTTTTACTCTATTTCCAATGAAAGCATCCCATTCATGACCACATTTTCCTAACCACCATACTTTTTTATTACTTCCGCTTGTTACCTTATATGGTGTAATATCTCCATTTTTAGTGGGATGCCATTCTTTTGCCAATTCTGGTTTTAATGTTGCCAAGCAATTTTCTATATTAACTCTTTTTCCAGAACAATAAGGACAACCTCTTCCACCTCTTCTGTTATCAATACTTGCTTCCCACTCATGCCCTTTCTCACATAACCACCATACCTTTTTTCCACTTGATTTTGTATATTTATCAGGGGCGTTTTTATTTTTAGTGGGATGCCATTGAGAAGCCAATAAAGGATTTTTAGACAATAAATTATTTTCTGGTGAGGCATCCCTGCCAGAACACTGAGGGCAACCTATATTTTTAGAACGTGTATATACGCTTGCTTTCCATTCATGTCCTTTTTCACATAACCACCATACTTTTTTATTAGTTCCGCAAGTCACTTGCTTGGTTGTTAGCTTTTCATTTTTAGTGGGATGCCATTCTTTTGCTAATTCTGGTTTTAATGTTTCCAAACAATTATCGTCACAAACCTTTTGTCCAGCACAATAAGGACAACCATTACCTTGTGTTCTATTCCCAACTAATGATTGCCATTCATGTCCTTTTTCACATTTCCACCATAGAATTTTATTGCTATATGGACTTATCCCTGAAGGTTTTATACTTCCATTCTTGGTAGGATGCCATTCTTTTATTAATTCTGGATTAATTACTTCAATTGAATTTTCATATTTACCTCTGTCTAATTGTTCATAAATTTGAACTCTGTCATTAGATATATCAAATAAAATTTTATTAACACATAAATCCAATGAAGGATTATATTTTTTATTAATAAAACAAAATATATACTTTAGAGCCTCAATTAAAGTTGTTTCTTTTTTGTCAGGTAAAATATATATAACAGAATTATTGTCTGTTAGAATAGGACATTTTTTTTCTCTAATTCTTACTAAATCAATCATTTTTTCTTTGAAGTATAGATTTTTTGTAATGTCTTTTGTTAAATCCTTGTGATAAGCATCGCCATCATATTCTATACCTAACTTTAGTGAAGGGATAAAAATGTCTAACTCATATGGGTGTTCTTTATCTTTATATCTATTAATAGCATCAGGGAAATACTGTTTCAAATAAAAGTATATTACTTGTTCTGGAAATGATGTCTGCTTTCCTAAATTACAGATAGGACAATTTCTACCATCTACTCTCGAATAGATTCTTGCTTCCCATTCGTGTCCATGTTTGCATTTCCACCAGACCTTTTGATGACTTCTACATCTATAATCTTCTGGTTTATAGCTGTTTTTAGTGGGATGCCACTCTTTTGCTAATTCTGGATAGTTTTTTGCTAATGACGTTTCATTTGTAGCTCTTTTTTTTAAACAATGAGGACAACCACTTTTTTGAAATCTGCTATTAATTTGAGCTTTCCACTCATGCCCTTTTTCGCAAACCCACCATGCTTTTTTTCCACTACCATAGGTAACATTAAGTGGTGTTAAATCTCCATTTTTATCGAAATCCCACTCTTTAACCAAATCAGGTCTTTTATATGCCAAACTATCTTCTAACTTTACTTCATGCAAAAATACCGCCTCCGTTTTATAAGATTTTTATTTCTTATAGTCAACAAAAGCGGTATATATAAGGAATATTTAAATAAAGGGTGTCTTGTACAGATTTACCCTATAATATACTTATTTTTTAGACCTAAAGTGATTCACACCTTCATCATGGCTAACCAACATCAGAAGATAATCAGTCATATTCATTCTATTTTCTTTAGCTTGTCTTTTAATTTGTTCATATTCATCTTTACTAACTCTAATGTTAATTCGATGAACTTTCTTGTATTCTTTTCTTTCCAAATTGCTATGCCCCCTTTTAGAATTGTTTTTATATCTTACAATCAAGGGGTATAGTCTATAATTTGGAAAGTAATTAGAAACATATAATGTGTATATGAAATTGTAAAATTTTATTTACAGTAAATATTATTTATGGTATAGTTAAAATAACTCCTGATGTAGTCATAATAAAAAGAACTACCACCAATAGTTCTTAACTTCCTTTTTTATTACATAAACAGAACACAGAAAAAGAGTAGAGGTATTCCAGTGCCTCTACTCTTTTTTGTATTTTTATTTTTTCTACCAGAACAATAAGGACAACTACTTCCATTATTTCTACTTTAACAAAACAAATAAGAACTCTTTCTTAAAATGATGCTTTAATCATCTTCTATAAAAACTTAAAAAGCTCCCTATACTTAGGAAGCCTCTAATATTATTGAAATTGTATTTCCATTACCCCTATATCATCATAAGAGATTAGTACAGAGAGTTTATCAGACGGTACATTAGGTCCGTTGCTTTTGAAATAACTGAAACGCTTATCAGTCTTGTTTTCAAATTTGGAACTTGAAGAAAGTGGATGCATTTCAAATCCTTGATAAAATGGTTTTGCTAACTGATTATCAATAAGTTGAAACGCCTCTTTCTCTGTTATTCTTCTATTTGGTGATTCTTTAATTTTATCATTTATTTCTTGGTTTGATATTGCTAATGGGTTTGTTTCTACCTTCTTTACCTCTACTTCTTGTTGTGGTTGTTGTACATTTGTTTGTACTTCTTCAATAATGTCTTGTTTTTCCCTTTTGCTTTCAAGTGAATTTTGATAACTATTGCCAAAAGCATTTAGTCCACCCAATAAAATTAGGAAAACAACTGCATTAAGAATTAATTTCTCTATTTTCTTCTTTTTCTTAGTTGTAGAAGGTTTGGATTTGTGTTGTTTTTTAAACTCTCCTTTATTTTCAATTTTATCTTTATGCTCAACACGTAAAGGCTCTTCTCCATTTTTATTTCTTTCAATATTTTTAATGTGAAGTTGTTTTATTTCTTCGTTTACTTCGGTATATGGTTTAATAATCGAATAAATTGTTTCGATTTCTTCTGTTGTTAGTAATTTATTTGATTTTGAAATTTGTTTCTTCATAACTTTTACCAAATCGTATCTCTTTAATACAAATATATCTGGTGTATTAACAGTTATATTTTTCAATTCACATCGTTCACTAAAAACAATAAATGATGTGAAATAACGGTTAGGAACAAAAGTTAGCAAATTCTTTAATGCTTTCATATGACCTTCATTTTGTTTAATAGGGTTATAAAAATATTCTTTATGACCATTTGGGAAAGTCTGTGTCCAGTTCTTATCAGACTCATGACCAAATATCCATCCACTATAATTTTTTGATTCTATCACATATATTCCTGTTTCATGAATAAACAATACGTCTATTTCAGTAGTGCCTCCTTTTCCATTCGGTATATACGCATTAACAATTGTTTTATGATTACCAGGAATTTTATCTAATTCTTTAACCGTTAAATACTCACCATATAAACCTTTGTCTCCAATTACTTTAAAATAGGAATTTCCAGTTCTTTTAATAGGTAAGTTTTCAGCAGTGTTCTTATTCTTTGTTAATATGAGAACAAGAGATGCCACTCCTAATACCCATATAAAAAGAATAAATAAAACAAAAATTACTATCACTTCTTCATCTCCTTCCTTATTCATCCAAAAATTTATATATTATAAGCTCAAATTTAGGAATGATAAGGCTTTTCAGGCGTGATGACAAGCTATTAATCGTGTTTTCTACCAAACAAAAAAGCTCCCTTTTTTTAGGAAGCTCTGGTCTTAGGAAACCTTGCAATATGGTTTCAAGGTGTTATAGATTTCATCAATTTGCTCTTTTGTAAAGACTGCAAAGGATTGGTTGGTTTCTTTTTTAATCATTCCTTTTAACTTATCTTCTCTGCAGACAAAGGTTCTTTCTGAATACGTTTCAATCTTGATTAACAGACATTCTTCGCTAAAGTTTATGATGGATTTAAACTGATTCTCTGGAACAGTCGGGAGCAACTTCTTTAACTCCTCTATCCTTCCCTCATTTTCTTTTATCGGATTATCAAAAAGCTCTTTCTTGTTTTGTTTCAAGGTTTTAGTCCATTGACTTTCTTTTTCATTTCCAGAAATCCAACCATAAATTTTCATCATGTTTATGACATATATCCCTGTTTCATGAACAAAAAGAATATCAATTAAACTTGTACCCCCACTTTTGTTTGGGACATGCACATTGACTAACACTTTATGAGTACCAGGCATTTTATCCAGCTTATTTGTTGTAAAACATCCTTTTATCCTTGCAGTCCTGCTTAACATGTCTAAAAATGGCTGATTTGTTTCTTTCTTATACGTACTTTGGTTGTATATACTCTTCATAAAGAAGAATCCTATAAGGGCAAATAAGACCAATAATGCCACAATCAAACTTGCATAAACTAAATATATCAATTATTTTTTCTCCCCTTCCTTATTCATTCAAAAATTTATATATTATAAGCCCAAAACCTTGAATGATAAGGCTTTATAGGAGCGATGACATACTATATGTCGTATCAGCATCCACAAAATCTTTTGGTCTTGGTGGCTACCTATGGATTGCTATAAATTTTTGTTTTAAAACAAACAAAAGAACCACCTTAATTCAGGTAGTCCTATTTAAAAATTATTCAACAAATTGGCTAAATTGTTTAATCAAAGCGATTTCACTCATAACAATCTAATTCAATACTTAATTGTGCTAATCGTGTTACTTGTTCAATCGTTAATAGATTCATCTTCTTTGTATCATTTTGAGATAGAATACTGAAAGGCATTAAACCATCTTTTAATTGTTCAATGATTTCTTCTTTATAATCTTGAATTTGATAATGCCATTCTCCTAACTCAATATCTAATTCCAGATAATCCGATAGTTCTGATACCAGTTGTCTAAATCCATCATCAAAATTCTTTCCCATAACATATTTTTTTGCGTAATTCTTCTTCAAAATCTGGTTTTTTTCAAGTCCAGATAGTTCAAATTTTAGTGTTGTGGGATAATCTTTCTTTTCGCTTACCATACCTACTTGAAACCATTTTTGTTTATTATCTGCTAAACTAACAAGTAAATTATTTGCTGTAATCCCTGTTTGTTGATAGTCAATATCGTCATAAATGGTTAATAATATTAAAAATTTCATTTGTTTTCTAATGCTGTTTTTGGTTGTCATATATCTGTATCCTCTCTATAATTCATTTTTCAAAATCTGTTATCTCCATTTTAAATATACCATATTTAATTGACTATAATCAAAAAATATTATGATGTTTTATTAGCTTGGTGTGAATATTGTTTTTATCCAAATAAAAAACCTCCCATTACTTAATAGGAGGATTTTGTGAATCTTTCTTTTGAGTTGTTTTTGATTTTACTTCTCTTTCTGTCAAAGAACGAACAATTGCTGTAATGATTTTCAGCAATAACCAAGGAATTAAAGCAACATATAGAACATAAATGAAACCGTATTTTGCTAATTCTAATGAATCGGATTCATAGAAAAAAGCCATATAGTCTTGATTTTCAAACATCTCTACAATCAATGGAAATAAGCTGGTTGAAATCGCAAATAACCCTATATAGAATAGAAAGTTTAAAGATTTCGATGCTCCTTTTCCTACGTACATTAATACTGCAGAAGCAACAAAACCGACAATGATTGGCAACATGTGTTCATAAGCAAAGTAAAATACCAAATGAACATAATTCAATGCTACAAAGAAAGCCACTAATCCTGCAATAACTAAAATGGCTTTAAAGATAAACCAGTTAGTATCCGAATCCTCTTCCAAACTTTTTTCATATTCTTCGTCATCCATCCATTCACCATTATTATAATGATAGCCTCTTCCTCGTAATTCACGTTCTGCTTCATCACGAAGTTTTCCACTCTTTTCTCTATAAATATCTTCTAATTCATCATCTGTATTACCCCTAAGATTTGCCAATATGCCTTCCTCTCCTTTCTCGAACCATCATTCTAAAATTTATATATTATAAGCTCAAATTCATGAATGATAAGGCTTTATAAGAGCGACATCTTACTATAATCATGATTTCTTCCAAACCTCTTTATCTATAATAAATTATCAAAATTTAAGGAGGTATTTTATGATTCAAAATCAAACTGTACGACTTTCCAAACCAATTGGAAAACAAAAGGTATCACTTACCTGTCTCGAACATCTATCTACACAAGGTAACTTTTTGCTGGATTTAATTGAAAAAGAACATAAAACGTATGACATTTTAAAAGATAATTACAAAATTCAAGTGGGATGGTCATTTTATATCCTATGTCTTCATGATGGTGTATTTTCAGTTTTATCCCCTGACCATATATCAAATCCTTTTAAAGAAACGACTGAAGACCTCTCTCTTTCTTTATTTGTTCAGGTTCAACAAAATGAAGTCTTAAAGAAAGCGAAAATTCAAGGTGAATCTGTTTCTTTTCAAGATACCATTCTGGTTCATAAGGATGCCTTGAAATCTGATTCCCTATGTTTAGAACGAATGGATGGTCGTCAATCGGGTGAATCTGGTTGGTTCATAGGAACGCTTGATGACACAGATAGTTCCTCAACAACAGAGAATGATTTCAAACAAATTTATGTATATGAATTGCTTCATTCCAAACCTGAACTCATGAAATTCCTCTCTCTTCCGACAGGCTGTTTAGTTGTTCTTGAAAATAAGGAGATAACAGTATTAGATACGAAAAATGAGCGGTTATTGTAAACAAAAGAAGAACCCAAGCTATTAGCCAAAGGGTTCTTTTTATATGGAGCAACTATCTACTCCACACCTATATCATTTAATTTACTCTTAATTTCCAATTTTTACTGATTTGCATGGCTTTATACTTTTTATTACTTTTATATTCGTCTGTCAACCTAAATAAATCCATGTGACACTCTTTTATTTTGCTTAGAGCTTTTGCTATTTTATCTCTATCATATGAGCGAATAAAGAAAAATGGTAATCCATACATATATCCACTCTCGTTTATCATTAGTGTTTCTTCATCTAAATCTAAGTAATAGCAATTAGGTATTAAGTTTAGATTTATTTGTGCATCCATGATATGTACTGTTCCATCTGTAAAGGAGGCTATCATATCTTCACCTTTAAATAACTCTTCAATCTTATTTTGAGTATCCGTTCCACTCTCTCCAAAAAGACAGTCCTCTGAATAACAATAATCTTCATCCTCTTCTAATTCAATGTGGTGAAACATCTCAAGCAATTCTTCCTTTGTTCGGGCTTTTACTATATTACATAAATGAAATAAAACACCTTCATTAGATAAATTGATAAAAAAAACATCCGAGTGACCATACGTTACTTTATATTGATTTCGGTATTTAAGACCTATTGCACAATTTACCATGTCTATCACTCCTTTTTCTTTCATTTTTTCCAGAAGAAAAAAAGATATTCATAATAATCATAAGAATTTACAAAACCCTGTTAGTCATTCTCTTTTTAACCAAACAAAAAAGCCTCCTAAAATAGAAGGCTTAAAATATGTTTCTTTTTCAATCTGGTTTATTATTTGTCTTGTATATAGTAAGAACTGTGTTTTTAAACCAAAAATGAATTAATATCAACCAGGATAAAGTATCAACCATTGCTAATATGGAGAACATAATTGGATTTGTTTCAAACAATCCTGTTTCATAATAAACTTTATGAAATCTATGACCTTGTACAAGAATGACTATCCATTGAAGTAATTCACCACGAAACCATATTCGATTATCTGTAAACAGTTCTGCCATCTCAGTTGTTGTCTCTTTCCACATTCTTTGTGAAAAATAAAAAAGACAAACAAAAGAAAGCAAATCAACATAGATAAAATTACTTTTATCAAAAGCAAAGTCAAGTATATAGTAACTTACTATGTAAGTTAAAATTTTTGAAATTAAAAAGATACTGAATCCAATAGCAATACGATTTTTCTTCAAAAAACATCATCTCCTTTCCTTTATTATCAAAAATAGTGTTATTTAAATCTATATTAGAATGGCTCTATTAGGTTTTATGTAAAAAAACTAAAGGATACAAAAAGAACTACCTATTAGGCAGTTCCTCATGCAGATATTTAGTATTAAGCTAACATTTCTTTGTATTCTTGATATTGTTCTTCAGGAATACCTAATACGTTTAACCAATTTTTAAAGTATTGTGATAGTCTATCACTTCGGTCAAAGGTATCTTTGTTTTCTTGACTCTCATAGTGCATTTCAAAGTCTTTTCGGTTTTGAACCTTATCAGCAATAAGCATATCATTTACTTCTGGATATTCACTTAAAGTAACAACATCATCTTTTGATTGATAATGACGTTTGCAAAGATAAGAATTTGCCGTTTTTGCGTATTCTTTTGCCAACAAGACCACATGTGGATTGAAGGAAGATTCATATTTAGCGATATAATCCAATTCCTCTTGTGTTTTCTTTGCTTGATAAATCGGGTGCAGACAATAAGCATCTTTAGATTCTTGTGTAGCTCCGATAGCGTTCAAAACTTTTAGCCCCTCAAAAATGTGATTAATATATGGAACTTGTGTACGTTTAGCCACTTTTCCCTCATAGTATTCACTGATTACGCCTAAATAAATATTCTTTTCCATTACAATCCCCAACCTTTTCTTATTTTTAAATTGTCTTTTAACACCTTTTTTTGCACAGATAAGTATAAATTTTGTTTAATATTTATTCTTTTGTATCAAACAATTTATCAATACCAGCGTAAATCATTCCCATTTCTTCAGTAGATACAAAATCTTTAGATATCCACTGCATCAACCTTTTCATCCAATCTTTATCCACTTCAATGTCTCTATCATGCCAATCTTCATATCCACGCCACAATTTTTCAACATCAAGCAATGACAATTTTTCGCAATTTTTATCTGCTAATGATAAAACTTTCCTAATGGTAACTAATTGTGAAATTTCCATAGAAATATCAACAGCCAACATGTCTCTACATTTTTCATATAACATCTTAAAAAACCACCTTTTAAATTGATTAAATATCACCTTATCATGAGTATGCTATATTATAATTGATACAAAGAAACAATATTCTATCTATGTAGAGAGAAATCGCACCAAAAAAAGGATATATACAATATATACCCCTTTTGTTATGGCTTATTTTTTCTCTTTACTTATACTCGATTGGGTTTGCTTGAAACAGTTCAGCAAAGTATTTCTCAATTAGGATTAACTCTCCATTATCCATTTTCTTTAATCTATCTTCAGCAAAACCTTTTCCTTTATCAGTCAAATCACCGTCTTCATCCATATAGCTCTTCGATTTTAGTTCTTCTACGACTTCGTGAGGCTCTAATAATCCGAAATTCAATGCTCTATCAAATGTTTTTCCTTGTCCCTTAAAACTTCCTTTAGGTCGCCCTTTTTTCATTTATGCTATCCTCCCTATTGTAGATAGGCTCATTATATCAAATCTCCAACTGATACTGAAAAATAAAAAAGACCTTCTTTTTCAGAAAGTCCTCTTTATAGGGTTTACTTCTTAACAACATAAGTTTTACAAATCAAGTCATGCAACCCTTGTTTCTCTACTGTAAGAGCAACCATAATAAATCCGATATTTAAAATGCTGGAAGGAATATAAGCAAAGTATCTTCCGATTGCTCGACCAACAGAAATAAATTGTCCATTCTTTCCAACTACACGTAAACCTAATGCCAGTTTGCCAAGTGTACCACCTAATTTAGATGTCAATAAACCATAATAGAGGATACCTATTAAGGTAATGACAATAAGACTTACTGTATCATAAGAAGTCCACATATCTACATATTGGTCATCAAGAATGTAGTCTAAATAAGGAACGTCAGGACCTATCAGGCGATAGATTAAATAGTCTACCCCAAATAAAGGTATAAATAAAACTAAGAAATCTATGACACTTGCTACTACACGTATCCAAAAGCCTCCATATTTATTTTCCACACAATCACCTCCTTCATTTTTATTTTTTATATGCTATACCAGTACATATCTGGTTATAGATTAATGAAAAAAGAGCCTCCCACTACCAAAGAAGCTCTGTCTTTCGTCATTTTTTCTTTTTAGATGGTTGTTTGTTTTTGTTAGAAGATACAACAGGCACAACAACCTTTACTTGCTTCTTCTTTTTCACATTTTTGTTCTTAGCCAATTCGATTTGATTCCCCTTTCTCTTTTTATTTCTTGGTAATTTATTATATGGTTATGTTTAGTGAATAATCGTTTTAGTGGTCGAACCCTTCCCAACCTTTTCCATTTTTTTGAAGTAAAATAAAAAACTACCACACTATTAGATAGTCCTTTACGATTCTTCAATACATGAAATTCTTTTCAATTTATTATTGATTATCTCTTGCTCGATACAAGGTAAGAGTAAAACTTCGGAACAACATATTAAAAAATAGAGCTATAGCAATAGCATCTATTGCTCCTATTCCAATGAATAATAATTTATTTGATTCAAAGATTGGTAGCATATGGTAATCTTTATGATGTTTATCACCAGACATTATCAGTACAAGAGTTATACAAATGTGATGATAAAAACTTACTTTATTGTTTGTTAATGTATTAAGAAATCCATTTGTTGTATGTCTCCATAAATTCATAGAAAAATATATCATGACGATAGAGAAAAATAATGGTGCATATATAAAAAATTCCTTATTTGGCTCAACTTCCATCCAATGTTTTATAGAAACAAAATATAATATTTTCAATAAAATGAAGATAATGACCGTTAATACAATATTCCTTTTTTTCAAAATATCCTCTCCTCTCCTTTCCTTCATTATCTAATAAAATAAAATATCTCGATATGTTTAGACTGTTTAACCACGTTCTATAAAATTCCACAAAAAAAGTCTCCTTTTAGGGAGACCTTTGAATTAATTATTATGGATAACTTATTTACTTTATGATTAGCTGGAATACCTCTTCTTTTTGTCCATTTTATTCAATAATTCCAATGCTTTCTTGTTTTCCTTTGAAATAGGGTGTGTCATATCAGCGACAGACATGCGTCTACGACTTGGATTGGTAGCAGGGCGATTTCGTTCAAATGCCATAAGCAGTCTCCTCTCTCTTATTATGATTTATTAACCATTCTATCCAGAGAGTGTAAACTTTATGACAAACAAAAAGGAGTGCAAGAGAAAATCTCTTACACCCCTTCATTTTTATGCTCTTTTTGCTAATAATTTAAGTGCTTTTTGGTTCATGTCATGTATCTCTTCAAATGAATCAGAAATAGAGACAGACATTTTTCTTCTATTAGGATTCGTAGAACCTTTGCTTCTGCGAACACTTGCCTTCATCGGTTTTTTAACTGTTCCATGAATCGAATTAGGAGATGTTTGCTGTTTTTGTTGCATATTGATTTCCTCCTTTGGATTCTATACTCTCATTATACTACAAATATCGTAGTTTGGTAGATTAAACCATGTACCAATCGTAAATTTGTGCAAGGTTTAAAATATGAGAAGCATCGATTCCGTCTACCTCTACAAATTTTGAACTAACCCCAATCAGCATATTGTAACTTTTCCCATAATAAGCCACAATAAACACTTTGTTCTTCAACTCTCCTGGTATATCGGAGTTCTTTTCTTCCTTTTTGTTACGCAATTCAATACTTTTTCCATCTAATAGCTGTTGGATTAATCCTTCTTTCCAATCATCCGCTTCATCAATGGTTTGATTGTAGCACTGTTCTACTCGATTAAGAGCATGGGTAATGCTGGTTTTTAATAAATCAGCGTCAGCAGTCGTATCAAACTCGAAGATAGATACATGGAATTGAAACGTATCTGCATAAAGATTTAAATACGTTCGTAGTTCATCTTTATACTGTCTCCATTGTGTCGGAACATTTCTTGTATCGAAATGGTCTTCAGTAACGGAAATAACATCTGTAAAACATTGAACCTTTTTAAAATTGTAGCCTATGATTTCTTCATTTTTCTTAATGATTTTTCGGATGTAGTTGTTATGTTGAAATTCTGCTTTCCAGATTTTCAATATGTCAGGTGTTTGAAATACCGCTAAATCCATAAATACAAACGTAGCGGTTAAGTAGAAGAGTTCTTGCCACTTGGTCATATCAATTTCCCCCAAGATAATCCCCAAGCCAACTCCAACTACATAAATGACATAGAATATTTTCCGTAACAACTGCAGATTCTCCACATATTTATCCGTAAAGAAAGTGAAGTAAATCAAACTAAATAATACATAAGCCAATACCATTGAGAAAAAGATAATATAAAACAAACTCAATGTATCTCCCCCTTTAAACAAAATCTTACCTGTTTTCTTTCTACTTTGTTATTCTAACATTTTCCTTCCTTCCCTTCTTTCATAGATATAAAAATATCTCCTTATTTTTGTTGAATCCTTATATTATAGTCTCGATTTATTTCTCCTATTTTCCATAATTATGTAAAAAAGCCCCCTTCATGAGAAGAGAGCTTTGATAGTCTTTATTTACTTCCAGTCTTGAAAGTCTTTATACATTTTGGCGTTTTTGGTTAGTTTGTCGCCATCTTTCAATAAGTGAGCTAATTGTTGCTTCATTTCTTCTAAATGCTTCGCATCATCATGAATCAGGTAAATCGTTACCGCCTCATTCTCAAAACGATGTTTGTTTTTCAACACGATTTGTTCTTCCATTTTTAGACCTTCTTCTTTTCCACTTAACGCATATTCCGCAATCTCTTGGTTTTCGAGAATCCAATCAAAATCAGTAAGCTCAACAGGAGTAGCCTTTTCCATTGGTTCAAATCGTAATACGACCTCTCCGAACTGTCGTGCGACCAATTTGTTTGTACTAAAGGATACATACCTATTTTTATGTTTGTTAAAGGATTTCTTTCCTTTCAATAGTCGGTTGCTCAAAATTGATACTGCATTTTCAATGCTTGTTCCATGATAGTAGTAAATAATCATCCACCTCTTTCTATTTTTTATTACACCGATTTTAAATTCCTAAATCATCCAGTAATTGATACTATCATAAGCTACTTTCCTTGATATATAAGGGTTTCAGAGGTTGACAAGTTTTTACTAAAAAGAAAATGTAAAACAAATCCAGTTTTGAAGGTATCTTGACCTATAAAATCGTGTTGTAAACCAAACAAAAAAAGAGCACCTGAATATCAGGTAGCTCTTTACTTTAACTATTTAATTACTCTTATTTTCATTTCCTCTGCTTTACATGCAATATAAATATCGAATAGATTAGAATTGCTATGATACTTTTTGAATCTATGAAGAGTATTTAAGATTACATTCCGTTCTTCAAGCTCCAAACAACCTGTATCCATTAAAGATAAAAATGCCAATGCACTTTCTTGATAAGGAATACCTTTCTGTTCTTTTAGTTCTAACATGGTTTGTACGATGACACAACTTGGGAGAAACAAAGAAATTTCTCCTTTATCCAAAGAGTGTAGACGTTTTGTTACCATTGGATTTTTAGTATCTGTAAAAAAGCTAATAAGCCATTCTGATGTTGGGATTACCATACTATCATTCTGTTTCAGCCTCATAATTTAAAATTCCCCTTACCGCAGTTATACTTTTCTTTTCTTTGACTTTTACGGACACGACTTCATGGTGAGAAAGACCAAACTCCAATCTATCACCCTCTTTCATATCCAATGCTTCTCTCACTTCAACAGGGATGGTTAATTGCCCTTTTTGCGTCATCTTCCCTGAATCATATCGTTCTAAATATTCATCTTCTTCTAAATGACCATCTAAAGCATAAAAAATATTTCCAAATGAATGAACGGATTTTTCAACATTTTCTATGGAACTTTCTCTTATTTTAGAAAATGAAAGTTTGAAGATATTATAATCATGTAAAATATCCAACACATTATCGTCTAAATCAATGATAAAATGTGTACTATAACTATCCAAAGCATCACTATAATCAGGGATTATCATTTTGCCATTAGAGGCAACCATTTTAGAACTTGCTTCACTTAAAAAATCAATCAAAAGATACTGTATTTCACTTGGCTGATAAAAAGGAAATTCATCTGTTTTATATTCATTAACATTTTCTTTCATTTGTTTGTATTGATGCTCAATGTCTTTAAGTCTTTTTCTTATTAATTCACTATCAGCCCCATGTGATATTTCTCTCATAACAGAAAACATTTCTTGACCATATTGATTTATAAATTTTTCTTCTTCTTTAATCATTATGTCATCTATGTTCTCTTCTTCATTATCTGTTATGATATGATGAAACATATTCGTTAGCTCTTCATTAGAAAGTTGATGAACAAATTTACAAACATGATACATGGTACTATAACTTAAACCATCCATAAACCCACCAAAATTATGTACATATGTTACCCTGTATTGACCATCTTTTTTCATTCCAAATAACGCTGGATTACCCATCTTTATCTCCCCTTAATTCAATATAAATATGAAAGTATTACAAAACATCAAAAAAGTATTACTTGATAAACGTATTGTAGCTTTATCGTTATAGATAGTCAATTATTTTTTAAAAAGATACAAATTACCCAAGATATACATACTTACCCAATGTTCGTGTTTAAAACGAAATGGCTGGTGTTGGGCTGATGGAGCATTGGCATTTTCGCTTAAAATTAACGTATATTCAATCATATTTCTTCATTTAATGTTCGGCTTTCAGTTAATCATTAAATGATTTTTTTATAGTCAAAAACAAAAAAACAACTAAAAAATAAAAGACCACCTAAAAAATAGGCAGTCTTTTATAACTTTTTATTTTTTAACAGCTTTACCCCAATTTGATTACAAAGAAGTCGTAGCAATCCAATACCGATTCTTCTTTTCATTGGTAAATGCTTATTATAAATCATGCTGTATTCGACTGAGGAGATTGCTCCACGATTTAGCTTGAATTCGGAAGCTCCTGCACTTCTATGACCAATCAATCCCTGCCTCTCTCCTTCTTGATAAAGGAGATTGCTTAATATTCGATACAATCCTGATTCATTTCCTAAATCCACTTTATATCCCAATATGGGGGCTGTCATGACCCCATTTAACTTCCAGTAACCAATACAGCCAACCATTTCCCCATCTTTTAAGACCCCTGTAAATTTTAACAACCTATTTTCAAGGAAATGACGGTACAAGGCTGGTGTAAACTTTGGATTGTAATTGGAATACTTGTTAATATAAAGTTCGTTATATAACGAATGTATTTGCTGGATATTTTCATGGGTTGGTTCAATTTCCTCGATTAGCTCATACCCATGTTTTTCAATCTGTTTTCTATCCCCTTTTAAACTTCCCTTTTCTTTCTTTGTCAATTGATTCCAAGGCTTCGCAATATACACTTGGCGACTTGCTAATTCCTTAAATCCATTTCCTTTAAAAGAAGAAATTAGTTTTGGGTGCAGATAATCGGATAAGGAACGGAAAACAATCATGTGTTCAGGAAACTTGCTGATTAAGAAAGCTACAATCCGTTTAATTTGTGTAGGTGTTAAGTCTACTTGCAAATTTGTAGAAAATAACCAGTTGTTTACATAAATGACTTTATTAATCTCTGTACCTTTTAAAAAGTGTCCTGCTCCTTTAATCAGATGTGTTAATCCTTTTTCAAGAAGAGGTTGTTTTAAAAGATACAGTTCTTCTATGGCGTAAGAAATATAGTGAGAATAAAGAGAAGATACATAGGAGTTCTCGTATTCCTCTTCATTAATGTTTACAGATAATAGAATATCGTCAACCGATAAAAAAGCCATTTTTGTTTTCACATTTTCAATGTATTGAGTGCTTTCTCCTGTTACAAAGGGATAAAAAAATGCTTTGACATATTTTGAATTCTTACCTTTCGGTTCAGGCATTTCGTCAATATTCTTTTTGTCATAAAACCGAATCATGTAATGCCTCCTTCAATCTGAAAACATCTTTCCACCCTTCTTATTTTTGTCCCTTTTGGTGGTGCTTGGTACGTAGAGAAGGAAATAGTCGGAAGAACACAATCCATTTCTTTGAAAAACGCATGAAAATTGGTTTCAATCTTCATTTCCACCTGTTCACGTTCACGTTCATCAGCTAATTGCAGTTCCACTGTCATATCATTCAATGATAATTGCCTTACCTTATACTCTAAAGAAACATCAGAAGCCGAAATAATCGCTCTACGGATAAAATCTGCAAATAAAATGCGAATTTCTCCATTTTCTACTTTTTTACCATAGAATAAGTCATCACAACGACCATCTATTTGTTTTAAGGTCATAAAATGACTCCCACAAGAACAGCTTTCTCCTTCTGTTAAGACATCATTTAAACGGTAACGAATGATAGGTTGAGACGTTCGGGTAAAGTCTGTAATAATTGGCACAAACTTACCATTCTCTTTATCTAAGTATTCTTTTTCAATCACGACTAAATCCTCATTAACATGTAATGTACCATGAGAGCAAGTATAAGCTAAGAATCCTTCTGTACATTGATACACTTGATGAACTTTCTGATTGAAAACTTCCTCTATCTCCATTTTGTCTTCGCTGTTCAAGGCTTCTGCTACCGACACAATTTTTATCGGCTGGATAGATAACCTTCCTTCTTTCTTTTCGTGTGCCAAAATACGCAACATAGAAGAAGGGGCTATGAGAATCGTTGGTTGATAGCGGTTCAATCGCTCAATATGATGTTCAATTTCCTCTAATAAATCAAAGAAGTGAAAAGCGACCTTTGGATTGTTGACGCTATTATAGAGATTGCTATTCGCACGTAAGAAAAAGGCGATGGTTTGCTTTTTTCCAAATAGCAAAGAAGTTGGATACACTTTTCCAAGGATATTACCAGCCCAACGAGCCTGTTCTTCTTGGCTAACCAGGAATAACCCTCTATTTCCAGACGTTCCAGAGGATAAACCTACCGTTACATTCTTTAAAGTAGAAGAAAAGTCTCTCGACTCTTCACTGGCTAATGCAATCTCAAAAGCCTCTTTCTTTTTGATTCCAACCGTATTTAAGTCGTCAAAGGATTCCATCATGATAGACTTATCCATGACTGGTAGCTTCCTCCACTCTGAAAAAGAATAGGATTCAAAGCGTTTTTGATAAAAGCGTGAAAGAGGTACAACATGAGATAAGTGAGCTTGTAATTTTTCTTCTTGATATTGCTGAATTTGTTCAAGAGATGTAAAACGATTTACCTTTCTTGCGTGATTGTATTCTTTTAAAAACAGATAGATAAATTTAAGATTCACTATTATCCCCCTTTTCTATAAAGTTACTTCTTCATCGTGACAAGGGATAATCCTTACATTTGGGTGCAATGTATAGACCTTATGCAACTTCTGAATGTTTTCATAGTAGTCTCGATGTTTCTTCATGATTAATTTTGCGACCTTACTTGGAAAGACCAACTTTTGATATGTTTCAGATAGCCAACAAGCGTCAGAAACAAAAAAGTAAGGTTGTTCCTTATAATTCAGTAAAATGCCGAATTGGTGGCTTGTATGCCCTGGTAAGCTGATGCCTAAAATGCTTCCATCTCCAAGTAAGTCATAGGCTTTTGGATAAATGTCATGAATGATAGGTGTTTTCACAATAGGAGCTTCCTCTAAATACAAGGAGCGTTGAGCAAAGTCTTTTGGTAATAACGAAGGGATAAAAGCACTTTGTAAAGCTGAAAAGCCTTTTTTGTCCTTTACTTCCCGATACTCTTCCCTTGAACAAATAAATTTGGCATGAGGGAAATCTAATAAACCGCCCATATGGTCAACATGGAAATGAGATAAAATCACGTATTTTACTTCCTCTGCAGAAATACCCATACTTTCTAACTGCTCTTTTGCACTTTCTCCCTGTTTCAAATAGATAGGAGTTGTTTTTGCATAAATTTGAAAAGGAAATGCCTTCATCGCTTCCATAACATGTTGGGAGTATCCTGTATCAAATAAAATGACTCCTTTTGTTGGGTGCTTAATTAGCAAAAAGGAAGCAGGGAAACGAATATTCTTCATTCTCCCATTGGTTTTGGCTATTCGTTCTAATTGAGTGCAATATCCAGCTTTTAATAATGTAATTTCCATTTAGTTGCCCTTCTTTTCTTGTTGTTTATACCACTCTACATATTTCTCTATACCTTCCTCAATAGATACTTGTGGTTTGTATCCTAACTCTAATTGAGCTTTTTCAATGTTTAAGGTTTGTGTTTTTGCTAATACACTCACGCTGTATTTCGTCAGTGTTGGCTCTTTGTACTGAAAGAAATGTTTATGAGTCCATTCCATAACCCCTGCTAATGCAAACAAAAGACCATATGGAAGTTGAAGTTTACGGAATGGTTTCCCCATTTTCTTAAATGAGTAGTCTAATAGTTCATAAAACTCAATGGTTTTTCCATTTGTAATGTTGTATTTCTTTCCAAGGTTCTTTTCGTCTGTAAACAAACAAAGTTCAATGGCGTGAACAACATTTCCTACATAGGTAATATCCATTCTATTTTTTCCACCGTTAAAAATAGGGACACCTACTTTGTCATTAACAGCTATCAGTTTTGGCATTAGGGCGTTATCCCCTTCACCAAAAATGGCTCTTGGTCGTATCGTAATAATCGGCAAACCTTCTGCAAAGGCTTTATCGACTTCTTGTTCTGCTAACCATTTCGTTTTCGCATAATAATTGACCATTTCTTTTGGCAGGGGATGGTCTTCTCTTACACCTTTTCCATCAAAACCTTCGTCATCATTAAAGCGGAAATATAAACTTGGAGTAGAAACATGAACAATACGTTTTGCTCCATATTTCTTTGCACCTTTAATAATGTTCATTGTCCCTACCACATTGGATTGATAAAATTCTTCATATCTTCCCCAAGGAGATGATAATGCACCAGCATGAATGATAAAATCCATTCCCTTACAGGCTTCTATCATTTCTTCCTCTTGTGTGAAATCCATATTTAGAAAATGAATCCCTTTTTCTTCGAGCTGTTTCCCCTTATCCTTATTTCGACCTATGGCGTAAACGTCATAGTTTAATTGTTTAAAATGTTCGACAACATGACTACCTAAGAACCCTGTCGCACCTGTCACTAAAACTTTTTCGCTCATAGTTATTTTCCACTCCATTCAATATCCGTTGTTGTTAATTCGGTTAAGCCTTTTCCACTCTTTAATTTTCTTGCAACCATAACAAAGAAAATAACACTTTGATAAAGATAAGGCAGTTTATCTTTAGAAGAATAAATCGTATCTTTGGAGTGAATAAAATCTTTGATAAAAGAACCTGGTTGACGGAAAAGGAATCCCTCTGATATTCCATACATCAGCATAGGCAATCCAAGTTTAAAGGCTTTTTCACCTGTCGGATTTACGTTCCCATGAGTTTCTTCACCTAAAAAAACAGAACAAAACTCTTTGTTTCCCTCAAATAAATGCAGTCCACTGGTTGCTCTTGGGTTACATTCAATTGGATAAAAGTCACCGTTGCTATCACTCATAAAGTCAAAAGCGATTTGTCCTGTGAAATTTAATTCTTTGACCAAACGCTCTACGAATTTCTCAATTTTAGATTCATTAACATGCTTAAAATAGACATTTGCCCCTAATCCTGCTGTATAAATAGTCGGATAACACGTATGAGCCATTAATTTCCCTTCAATGGCAATAGAATAAGAACAGTATTGCGTTCCCTTTATGTACTCCTGTACAATCCAAGGATTTTCTTCTGAAATCTGTATATCAGGAAGTTTTTGATTGGGGCTTATGAAATAAACACCCGAAGCAAAGCGAGAATAAACTGCTTTTAAGACCAATTTTGAATAAGAAGTTTGAGTTAAATACTCTTTTAAGCTATCTAATGACGTAAATTCATGCGTTTCAGGATATAAATAATCATGTTCTTTTAGATATTGGTTAAATGCAAATTTATTATGAAGTAATCGTAGCTTATCTAAATCGTCACAAAACACTGATATTTGATGCTCTTGAAACTGAACCTTTGCTTTTGAAATATGGAACAATTCTTCGCATGTAGGAATGAGTATATCTATCGAACAACTCTTACAGATTTCAATAAGGGACTGAATGTAATCAGCGTGATTGTCATTTGGTTTTGGAACAAGGAAGCTCTTTTGAATGACGTTTGATTTTTTGGAAAGATGATAAGACTCACTTTCCGCAACATAAATGGTGTGTCCGTTTTCATGTAACATTCTGGATAGATGAAGGGCGACAGGAGAACGCCCTCCTGTCACCAATATGTTTTTAGTATTCAAAGATTAATCCTCCAAGTGATAACCCTGCAGACGTTCCAAGAAGCATAACTTTATCTCCACGTTTGATTCGATTTTGAACAATTGCTTCATGAAGAGCCATTGGAATCGAAGCGGAAATAATATTTCCATGATTCTCGATAATGTTCATGAATTTCTCTTCAGGAACACCTAACTTTTTACGCATAATGTCCATTGCCATTGCACTTGCTTGGTGAGGAATAACCATATCCATGTCTTGAATGGTTAAGCCACTGTCATTGAATAGTCGTTCCATAAAACCATTAATTAAACGTGAAGACAAGCGGAATACCGCACGACCATCCATATCAAAAAGATATTCTGTCTTCGTTTGTTCAGAATAATGTCGGGAATGAAGGGCTGACCCACCACCTCTAACTTCCGTCATGTGTACGCCTTCTGGATAGGTTTCAACCAATGATGTGTTAATAGAAGAAGTTTCTTCATTTGAAGATTTCGTAATAATAACTGCAGAAGCTCCGTCTCCAAACAATGTATAGCTTTCAGGTTGATTTGGATTGATAGCAAGAGAAGAAATTTCACTTGAAACAATCGCTACATTTTTATATCTTCCAGCTTCTACAAGATAAGAAATCGTGTCTAAACCGACAACAAAACCTAAACAAGTAGAATCAATATCAAAGGCAGGAATTGGGTTGTTTTTGAATCCCATTTTTTCTTTGATAAGACTGGCTTGACAAGGTAGTGGTTGGTCAAAAGAAGCAGAGGTTGAAATAATGCAGTCCAAATCTTCCTTCTTCATGTTTGCATTTTCTAATGCTTGTTCAATTGCCTTTACAGCCATATCAGAGTTTACTTCTCCATCTACCACATGTCGTACTTTTACACCTGATTTTTTGGCTACCCATCCTTCTCTTAATCCTAATTTTTTATCTAACTCTTCCGATGTCACCATTTTTGAAGGTAAATATTTACCTGTTCCGAGAATACGAATATTTCTGTTCATTTTACTTTTCCTCTCTCTCTCCAGCTATTTAAGATAATTAATGATTTATTCTATATAAAAATAGTAATCTATTAGTAGTCTATAGTCAATATTTTGAAGTGAATTGTTTATAAAATAAGTGTTTTGGCGAATAAAAATACGATTTCATACAAAAATACAGTTTTTAACCAAACAAAAAAGACCACCTGAACATCAGGTAGTCTCTTTCGGAAGATTATCCAACCATTTTAAAATTCCAAGCATTCATTCTGTGATTGACCCAATCAGTACAATCTTTTTGATTACCAAATGTGATAACACTGAACCCTTCTACTTTGGTTTTAGATACTTCTTCTTTATCATTATCAAAATAGATAGTGTGTTTATCATAGTTCAAATCTTTATCCTGTACATATAGAATCACTTCATCCAAGAATCGTTCCAGCTTCTCTTTCTTCTTCAAATTCCGAATAATCGTATCCATTTTCACATTTAAGCGTAGTGACTTTAGTTCACTTGCAAATGGAACAAAATATTCTTCAATCTTTCTTGGGTAGTTATCTCTAAGATTACCACCACCATTGTTATATACGTCATAGTAAACATTTGAAGCAATAATAAATAAATTGATATAAGGATTATCAGTCATTCCCCAATCAGGTCTTAAATCATTTAACTGCTTTATTTCAACTTCAAACTTTCCATTTTCATTCCAATAAGTATTCATGTTTTCTGCCATTTTTCATCATCCTTTTCCTTAATAAAGTTGTTATCCAAACACCTTCTTTAATGATTACCTTTTATTATAGAGTGTTCTTTTTAGATAAATTACCCCCCGAACTCCCTCTACATATACAATTTTCCAGAAAACAACTTTCGGAAAACATAAACCTATATAGGTTTTATAAAAATTCCATAGACTCTTATGAAATGTCGCATTTTTAGACTATTAATCACAGCCAAGCTGTTTTATTTAAAAGAAAAGAGCGATTGTTTGCAAATAAAAAAGCCTCCTTATGATAAGGAAGCTCTCATATTATAATTTATTTGAAACGTAAGTTCTCATAAAATTGTTTAAATGCTTTTTCTTCTTCAACAGGAATAAAGTCCAATAGAGCAAGACCAGTTTTATTATCTACATAATATCCTGCTTCTTTAAAATTTAGAAATTCAATATGGCTATAATCAATCCCGATAGATTCCTTTACACTTCTTGGTAATAAACCAGGATAAGCTATCATATTTCCAAACTGATTAAGAATTGATTTTTCGTAAACACCATTTTTCTTTGTCAGTTTTTCACCTTCAAGAGAAAGGGTAATGCTTACACCCCATTCTTCGCTGTTTCTAACCAAATCGGTCAAGGGAAATAGCGGAGGAGTGTCTATAATATATAAGGATTGAACGACTTCATTGTTTGCTCTGCTATCATGCTGAACTGCCTCTTTCATTCTTGCTTCAATAATAGAAAGTAGTTCTTTTTCTTTTGGGTTTTCTCCCTTTTCTGATACAGAAATTAACAATACGTTGTTCTCATTTAAGAAATCCTCTTTGGTTAATCCTGATACTTTTTCAATATATGATTCGGGTGATTTTAAATTAATATAAGTAACCGTCTTCTTGTAATACCTTGCCATGATAAATGATTTATCTAACACATCGGTATTGGAAGATAAAACGGTCATCGCTTGATTCTTTTTCATTAAATCTTGATAAATCATAGGTAAAACCGATAAGGATAACTTACCAGAACCAACTCCACCTAATAAAAGGGTATTTTTTAATCTATTTTGGTTCATCAAGAATACTTTTTCTCCTGTTTCTTTATCTCTTCCTAAGATAATTTCACTTCGTTCTTTTTCTCTTATAATTTCCTCAACCCTTGCAATGACATAAGATATATTGTGACACAATAAATTAGCTCCTTCATCGAACATGATTAATGGCACACCTATTTCACGATAGTCTTGAATCACTTGATAAAAGGAGTTCATTGTTATCTTTAAAAAGAAGGGTTCTCCATTAGGATTCGTTAATTCATAGTGTTTTGCAAAGTTTTTAGCAATTTCAGCCTCCGTAAAGACATAAAAGCAAGGTACATTTTGAAAATGACCGACAAATGGGTAAACGTCTTGAAGATTTTCTTTCCATGAAGCCACACAGTAAAAATAGTCTTGTTTTGTAAATTCTCTTAAAAATCCTTCAATGAGCTTATCTTGAAGCTCCTTTTCTTTTGTTTGATTAATTAATAGTAATTGATTTTGTAATATTGACATTTGTTTTTATCCCCTTTCCTCTATTATCCAGTCCTACATTATAGGCCACCCCTTTTGAATCTATAAGAGCTTAAAAGAGGAACATAGAATGACTAATAGGGTTTGATTTAATACAAAAAAAGCCACATGTATTCAGGAAGCTCATTTGTTTATGATTTTTCGTTATTTTGGTTCATTAAAATGAAAGACTTTTGCGGAAATGACTTAATATTGCCACTTCATCTGCTTCTAATTGTTCTTTTCGTTCTTCTTCTTTATAAAATGCGGTCATAGAACGCTCTTTCCATTGATTCCATACCTTTGTATCCTTCATTTTTTCGAGCATGACTTCCTGTTGTTTTTCTACTTCTTGAACTGCTTTTTCTATCAGGAAATCAATAAAGTCTATTTCTTTATCCATATACTCTATCCATTGTTGAAAAGTGATTATCTCTGAAATTGTCTTTTTTGGTTGTTGTTCAAATTCTAACCTCATTTTCTCTTTCTGGTTTTGCACTCTTTCACGTTCTTCCTCTAAGTCCAATTGTCTTTTCTTTCGTGAGACATATTCTTGTTGAGCTTGTTTTTCTTCAAGCTCTTTTAATCCAAGTATCCTCTGGTGAGGAAAATGATAATTCATATAGATTCCTCCTCTCTCTCTTTATTATCAAAAAATAAACCCTTCCTTTCTATGGATAAGCGGTTCTATTCTGTTCAATAAAAAAACACTCAACCATTTGTACAGTTGAGTGTTCAGGGATTATTTTTTCAATTCGTAATGAGCGACTAATTCTTCTGTAGTCAGCGTTTGTTCTACATTTGGATTTCCAAGATATTGAGTAAAATGGAGCTTGTACTCACCAGATGTTTTCATTTTAAGATATGTTTTAATCGCAATTTGGTTATCTTCTTGCTCCACACATACTTTAACGACAACTCCATTGCTTAGTGTAATATCTTCTCCTGTCGCTTTTATGACCTCATTCATAGAGAGATATTGTTCATATGGCATAAAGATAGATACAGGTTCATTGTTTTTGATAATAACCTTTGTAGATTTTTTAGTGATAATATCAGGTATTTGTTTTTTAAAGTCTGTTAGACTAATCATTAGTTCTTTTAGATTTGGCAATTTCACTTATATTCCTCCCATGTACGTTTATCGTATTTTTTATTATACACAAATAAGTGGCTATATTCAATACTGAATATAGTATTAAATTTAGATTTATTTTTAATGTTAAATTTCAGTATATATTAACGAACAAAAAAGACTATGGTTTCCCATAGCCTCTCAATCATTAAGCTCCTTTATAAGCTCTCATATATTCCTTATATGGCAAATAGCATTTTTCATTAAGCAGTGATATCTTCATCTGAAATCCATCTTCGCATATCTTGAAGAAAGCTAATATTGTTTGTTTTAAACACCATGAAATTCAGTTCAGGGTTTCCAGTTGGCTGAAATCCAAATCGTTCATGATAATAGTAAAACAATTTTTGTTTATATTTATTTATGTATTTTCGATTCTCATTTATTTGAAAAGGCGTTAATTGTTCTCCTTGATGGGGAAATGACTGTATATAAGGCTGAGCTTGTAAAAGGATAAAATGCACATTTAGAATATGAGTAAGAAAGGATAATAGCTCTTTCATAAATTCTGTCCCATATCCTTGATTTTGAAACTCTTTAAAAATAGTGAAGTTGTCTAAAATGGCTAATCTTCCATATACGATTCTTCTATGTAAATCATGAGATGGTTCATCTATCGGAACAAAGCCATACTGTTCCTCACATTCTTTAAAACAGACGGATGTTATCATATCTAATCGGGTAGAGCTATGCTCGTCAGCAAATTCAACTACATTCCCCCAATTTTCATCATATATGTTGAGTACAGCTTCTCCAACTTTTCTTTGTTCGACTTCTGTAGATGCAATAGCATAGGCTTCAATGGAAATATCTAAATAACCAAGTTCTTTATTTTGTTCCATTTTTATGTTTTTTAGCTCTATATCTATCTCTCTTTCAGCCTTATCCATTTTTTCACCCTCTCTTTTCATGTCATGATTACCTTCTATTTTAAAAGGATAGAAAGATGGGTTCAATGCTAAACTGATAAAAAAAGAAAAAAGAGCCAACAAATTGTCAACTCTCCTCTCTTTATTATTTATTTTCAGCAACAGCTTTGTCTAACTCTTGGAAGAACGCTTCTGGTGATGTTAAAACCATTTCTTTTCCATTAACCATTATCGTTGGCGTTCCTTTTACTTGCAATTTATTCGTTAATTGATTTTGTTCCTCAATATTTTTCTGATATTTGTTTTCTTGAACTGCTTTTACTACTTTCTGAACATCTTCTTCGTTCGATACAACGTCTTTTAGGATATCTGTCAAGAACTCTTCTGTACCCCATACGGTTGATTCGTCTCCTTGATTTGCATAAACTGCGTCATGGAATGTCCAAAATTCTTCTTCACCTAATTCTTGGCGAACGGTTTCTGTAAATTGAGCAATATAAGGAGAATCTGTTCCTAAGAAGCTGTAGTTGATAAAGTGAAATTGAGCTTTTCCTGTATCTACATAGTTTTCGATAATCGTAGGAACAACAGACGCATTAAATTCCTTACAGAAAGGACACTTGTAATCTCCGAACTCTACGATATGAACAGGTGAAGACTTTTCTCCAATGGTTGATAGTTCAGAATACATATTTTCTAAATCCTTAGAGGTATCACCTTTACTTTTTTCCTGCAAAAATATCAGTGAACTCATAAGCACGATAATTCCAAGAAGAACAAGACCAATGATAGTGATGCTTGTCTTATTGCTTTGAGCTTGTTTTTGATTATTCTTTCCCATGTACGATAAAAACTCCTTTATGTTAGATTTAAATGCTATTTTTATTGTAGCATTTTCAATGACTATAGACAATTAATTTATTTAGGGTGTTTATAGGCAAAATAAAAACTCCCTCATATATATGTAAAAAACCCATTCAAAAGAATGGGTATTAGCGAATTGGAAGATAATGCGTTTGGTTATCAACCAGTTTCGTTGTATATTTTGGCTTTTGTGGAATTTTCCAATCAGGTTGTCCATCTACTGATTTTGACTGTTTCAGAACTAATTCTTTTAATTCTTGTGCTGTTGCGTTCGGAAAGGCTTCTTTGTAAAGAGCGAAGATTCCTGTTACATAAGGAGCGGAGAATGATGTTCCATTCCAGCCACTATCATATGAACCAAATCGGTTAGTGCTGTAAATGTTTGCTCCTTGTGCCATATAATCTACTTTTCCAATATAGGAAGAGAAATAGGCTCTTGTTTTCCAATCGGAATTTAATGCTCCTACGGAAATCACACCATCTAAAGAAGCAGGATTTGTGACATTTCCTCCGTTATTTCCTGCACAAGCAACAAGGATAATCCCATGTTCCAGAGCTTTTTTAATTGCTTGATTGAGGTAATAATCTTCAGTATCCATAATAATGCTCATGTTGATAATATCAATATCGTTCTCAATCGCCCAATCAATGGCATTGACCATCATGTAGCCCCAACCTCTATTGTTGTTGTCTAATACTCTCAAAGAATATAACTCTACATCAGGAGCAAGTCCATATTTCTTTCCAGCAACAATACCAGCAACGATTGTTCCATGACCATGACCATCAGCATAAGAAGCGTTAGAATCTACGAAATTTTTCCCTCCTGCAATCGTTAGGTCAGAGTGAGCAGAAATACCAGAATCCATAATGGCTACTTTTACCCCTTTTCCAGTTGCTTCTTTCAATAGACCAGGTTCTTCTTTCTGTTCAGTCACTACAGGCTTTGCAGGGATAACAGGCGTTTTTACTGGCTTTTCCTCTTCTTTTTCAGTTGGAGTTTGTGAAACAGGTGTAGTCGGTTTTTTTACAGGCTCTTTTACTGGTGCTGGTTTTGGTGTTACTGGTTTGGTTACGACAGGCTTCGTTACTGGCTTTGTAACTGGTTTTTTACCTGTTGGCGATGTAATCCAAACTGTATTCTTCTTTGCATCCCATTTTATTGTTGTACCCAATGCTTCACTAACAAATCGTAAAGGAACAACAACTTGTCCTTTTACTAAAGAAGCCGAAGCATCTAATTTAATCGTTTTACCGTTTACAATCGCTTTCTTTGTATTGATTGGTAGAATAATGGTTTTTGATTTCGACTTAATGATGACCATCTTGGTTTTGGATACCCAAGTTACTTTTGCTCCCATTTTTTCTGATACCGCTCGAACAGGAAGCATAACTCGGTGCGTTTTATTATCCATATAAGGTTTTACTTGTGAAAAAGCAACTGATTTGCCATTATAAGAGACATTGATTGATTTTCCAGATGCAAAACTTGTAATAGGGGTAAGAAATAACAAAACGATTAACATTAAGAGTAGAAAAGGTGTTTTTTTGTTCACGACAAGCCCTCCTTTGATGCATTTTCTTTCTTATATGCAGGAAGACTATAATGAAACTATTATCATATGTTTGATGCTGTTTAATGATAGAAAAAACTGGTTATAAAAGAGAAAGTCACCAAGTAAGAGATAGAAAGAATTGAGATAGAGGAGGCATTACATTGGAATTTATGAAAAAGAAATTCGTTTTGATAATAGGTATCCTGCTTGTAAGCACCCTATTATCAGGCTGTATGATATTGACAGATTCAGGAATTGTGAAGAATGAAGACGGAAGCTACAAATCTATTAGTCAAAGTGAGTTAGAAGAATACAACCGATTAACACAAGAAGCGTATGAGAAGGGGGAAGACCCTGAAGAGTATGCGAAAAAGCATGGCTGGAATTACTAAACAACAAAAAAAGAGCCTCTTTTTTAAAAAGAGACTTTTTTTTATTAACTTATTTTGAAAACATGCCTACATGTCCAAAATACTTTAAAATAAGAGAGCTTTTCTCCCTTTTTATGCTTAGAGGACATAACGGTTAGAGCGACTAAAGTTGTTGTTAAATAAAGTTCGAGAGCAAAGTGATTAATAACCTTTGTAATTCCTAATAGAAAAGAAACTAAACTATCTGTATCACCAGCTTGTATAATGAGATTGCAAACCCACCATATTTGGCTAAAACAATCCCAAATCGACACAAAAATTAGAAACAAAAAACCTTTTACTAAAAAATTCACCGATAACAAAGCAACCTTTTGAGCACTTTTTATTTCACCTGTATCTGTTAATTTTTTCAGTGTTACCTTTAGAATAAAAAGACATGCTCCGATTATACCCATTTTATAAAAGAGGGAAAGAGCCATCTTAAACCATAAACCAGTTACCTTAACCTCTCCCTTGTTTTGGTTTTTACAAGGGTCAATTTGTAAATACATCATGATTTACCTCACCTGTCCTATCTATTGTTTTTATAAAACACCTTGTTTTTTGTTCCTCCTCTCTTATATGTAAATTTATCTTTGGATATAGATGCCAATTTACAAACAAAAAAAGCCCTTTTAAAAAAGGACTTCGCAACTTTTGGTCTATATTACGTTGTACATCTCAAAAATTTCTTTATAGTGAAATCGAATCGTTCTAAATGGGATAGTGTTTGTCATCCAAACAATATCATATTGGTTTGCATCGATAATTACTAAAGTGATTTTATCCTGATGGATAAGAGTAGATAAAAAACGGTGAGCTTGGTGAGATAAAATCTCTGTTTCCAGTATCATATCTAAGACTTCAAATCGAAGAATTAAGTTTTTACCTTCATTATACATGGTGAACTCCACAGAGGTTCTTTCTTTCATACTTCTTCCCTTTACAGGTTCATACATAAAAGGAGAACATTTGGATACAAAGATAAATTGTCTTTCTCCATTTCTACTATCCCCAACCTCAAAAGGAGTGGTGCTATTTACTGGTGACACTTTAAGGGCATCTAAAAAGTGTTCATGGATAAACGCCTCAAATTGAGATATGTACTCAGGTTTCATCTTTAATTCCTTCTCCAATCGTAAACATACTTATCATTTTTCCAGACTTTATGTTAAGTGTGTTTTACATTTTTTCGCTTTTTATACTCATTATACTTTACAATCAACCATTTAACCGCTATTTCTACCCAATTTGCTTTCACAATTTCTATGTATCCTTTTCTTCTCCCTACTACTTTATACGTTGTTGCTCTTTTCTCCAATATAGACTGATATTGAAAAATATATCCCCTGACAAACTCTTGTCCGTTCATTCTTAACAATCTTTTTTCTCTAAACATAGCCTTCCCCTTTTCTTTGTAGTTTCATAAAACCATTATACAAAAGAAAAAGGTTTAGGTAAAATATTTTTTACATTTTACTATTTAGTTTACCATAATCATATTATGAATACTTTAGTGGTTTATTTATCTTTTATTAGAAGAAAAGATAAGGATTTTCGATTTAGTTGTTTTTCTTTAAGTCGAGCCTTCATTTCATCAGAAAGATTAGCTTTGAGGTGAAGGTCTTTGGCTATAACATGTAGCATTTTGACCACATCTTTTATTCTTTCTTCATCCAAATGCGGAAAGAAAGTTGTTACATATTGTATGGTTGCTTCACGATGTAAAAATGGTGTGCTTTTGCCTGTCTTTTTAGCCACTTCTAAGGCTATTTTAGCTGTTTCAGTTCGATAGCTTGTTCCACCATTAGCATGATACTTATACTCCTGTTCAAGCTCTTTTACAAATTCTAAAAAGGATACTGTTATCTCTTCGTTCATTTTACTCTCCCTCCTTTTTCCGTTTCTTTTTCATTTACTATACCTTTTCAATAAAAAAAGAAGGACCCCTATTTTGCAGGAGTCCTCTTTATCATCTTATTTGTTACTGAAATAGTATAAGCCTCCGCCTACCTTTTCTACCTTTTTGAAATACCGACTAACAAATTCCATACGGTCAGGCTGAATGTAGAGTAAACAATGTTCAAAATCACGTTGCAAGGCTTCACATTGTTCCGTTAAGGTTTTTTCATTTTCATACAGATACACATTCCAAGTCAAACATAACACCGATACACCTAAATCCCCTTTTTGTACAGGCAATTCACATGGATAGCGGTTAATGATGTACTGGAAGTTATCTTTGTTCCAGAAATTTGCTGTATGGTCAGTTACCCCAATATAGTCAAGCCCTTCTTTTAAAAAGGTTTCACTTTGATGACCATAAGCACAACCAATATCAAAAACACGTTCTACTCCGATAGATTTAGCAAATGTAGCAATATCCTCATACGTTTTGTATCCTTCACACTCAAAGAAATGGTCAATACAATCCATTTCCATGTCGTATTCCATATTTTTTGTTTTTGCTAAATACTCTTTTCTACCCAATTCAAGTAATGTCTTTCGTTGGTCAATTATTCGTTGGTACTTTCTCTCCTTCTTCACTGGTGCTTCATCCACTGTTTCATTCATAAGTAAAGTTTGCATCATATCTTCTCCTTTTTCATGTACAAAAATATGTTCCATTTTTATATAAAATCTTCTTTATCTTATGCGTTTTATGCTATAGCCATAAAAGAGACACTAAAAAACCTCCTATCAGGTAGGAAGCTCTTATTCATTCAGAATTTGAATGTTGAGAATATCGCTTATTGTTACTTTATTTCTAAACCCATCATTGTCTACAATATAAAGAGTTTGGTCAATTGGATTTACATAATGAATATGTCCCTTTATATCCTGGTAATGACCTTTTTGATAGTGTGTAACATGGATTTTATAATGGAACTCTATTGCTTCATGGATTTTATCATTCATTTCTTCTAATTGTTGCTCGTCTATTTCAGGCTTTTCTACCCGATAGTATTCATCTTCAAAATAATCTCTTAACTGCTCCACATGTTCTGTTAGCATAAGAGAAGTCCACTTTTTCGTTCCCCTATCTCGAATCGTCATTCTTTTCACCTCATGTTTAGTATAACTCTATTTAAATTCCGTTTGAATAAAAACAATATTGAGAGAAAAATATGACTAAAAACTGGTTGAAATCAGCTTGATTACTGGAATTATCAGTTATATTCAATAATGAAAAATCTATAATAAATAATCGAAATTTTATAATTGAAAGGTGGAAAAAAATTGAAAACAAAAAATAAAATTATGTTAGGATTAGGCGTTACCGTTGCAATGGTAAGTTCTTTAGGAGTTGAAAGTTTTGCAACAAGCATTGTACAAGATACAACGTATCAAGCGACAGGGAAGTTTGTAGACCGTATTGAAACACAGAAAGACCCTCGTACTGGAAGATATATCTCTTTCAAAGTTCTTCATTTCCAAACTGGAAGTCAATTTATCCCTGTAGCGGATAACGATAGAGCTGTTGCTCAAAAATACGGAATGGGAAAAACCATTACGGTAAAAGGTAAGTTCGTAAATACTGTAACAGGAAAAAGAGTGTTGGATATTGATACTGTAAGTGGAGAATTTACTTCATATAAAGGAACAGGTAAATTCATTCAAGTTAGAGATGTAGTTAAAAGCTCTACTGGAAAAACCTCTTACGTGACGAATGTGTACTTCCAGGCTGGAACACAAATGTTTAAAGTTGCAGATAATGACAGAGCAACTGTATTGAAGTACGGTTATAACAAATCGCTTACGGTTGAAGGAAAAGTTTCTTATCCAGAAGGAAAAGCCACTCTTGATGTAGATAAGGTATCAAGCAATTCTTCTACTGTTCAAGCATCAGGTAAATTCATTGTTCGTAATGCGTTTGACACCTTAAAAGGAGGCTATGTGCCAACTTACTATTTACAAACGACACAAGGGCAATTATATAGATTAGCAGACAATGATAAAGCAGTAGTGCTGAAATATGGGTTAAATAGACACTTAACGGTTGTAGGTGAAATGCTTTATAGCGTCAATGGTGGCGTTTTGGACATTGATAAAGTCTTAGACGTAACTGACCAACCCTTCGCAACATTGCCTGTTAAATAAATGAAGATAAGAAAGCATAGGGAATGAAATCCCTATGCTTTTTCTACGCCAAAAATTTTGAACAAAAAAGAACCCTATTGATTTCAATAGGGTCTTTTGGTAATTAATGATTTAATTCTTGTAGTTTGTGTTCAATATTCTTAAATCCATCCGATAGAGAACCAATTTCTTCGTGTTGAGTAGAAACAAGCTCTAATACTTCATGAAGGCTTCGTTTATTCGATTCCGTCATGGTAACACTTTCTTCTGCTTTTGCCTCTACCTCTTGCATCATGCCTTGTACGGAAATGATAAAATCTTGAAGATTTTTCGTTTTGTTCGAGACACTTTGAATATTGGATTCAACATCAGTGAAAATATTTTTAACTTCTTGCATACTCTCTCTGTTCTTTTCAATCGAAGATTGAGATTCAGAAATCGTATTTGACGCTGAAGAAATACGTTCTCTAAAGGTCAATAGAAGGTTTGAAATAGATTGAGATGATTGTTTAGATGATTCAGCCAATTTACGAACTTCTTCTGCTACCACTGCAAAACCTTTTCCATGCTCACCAGCACGAGCGGCCTCGATACTTGCGTTAAGTGCCAATAAGTTTGTTTGAGCCGAAATATCAGCAATCGTTTGAATGATTTGCTCAATGTGCTCTGTTTCCAAATGTAGCTCTTGCATGTAATCAATGGTTTTTTGAATATCTCCGTTAAAACTCTCTAAATCATGTTCCAATACAACAATTCGTTTTTCACTTTCTTTCGTTGCTTCTTGTGTAGAAACAAGGTATTCATTCATGTCTTGCATGGATTTTGTCATATCTTCCACTTGATAGTTTGTTTCAACCATTCCACTTACCAATTCATTTGATTGTTCTGTTTGAATATCAAAAGATTCTACAATGCTTTGAATAGATTGAATGATTTCAGCAGATTGCATACTTGCTACCTCTGTTGTCTGATTCAATCCTTCTTGATATTCTTTAACCGAAACAAGGGAATCTCTTACTCGCTTCAAGATATTTTCCATTGATTCTTTAGAAGTAATCGCTTCTTCTTTTTGTACTTCAACCTCTGTTTGCAATTTTCTATTAAACATAGATTGCATAAAGCACGAAATAGATACGAAAACGAACATCAGAATGTAGTAAATTAGGTCAATTACACTTGTAGAATGGAAAATAACATCTCCTTGTGTAAGGAAGAAATAGCTCAATAGGCTGATAACAACTGTAATAGTTAAAAGGTTGATTAGTTTGTCTTGGTAAATCCCCATAACAGCAATAAAGAAAAACATTGCCATAATATTAATCATATGAGGGTCTAAGTTTAGAACGACAAACCAAAAGACTGCAATAACAATCAAGTTGAAATATTTCATAGGTACAGCTAATTGGTCTTTCCATTTGGTTTTATTCGCCACAAGCGTAGCAGAACCAAGTACACCACCCAAAATACCTAAAATAGAGAAAACAAGTCCCAATGGAATACCGAATATGATATTCAATATTTGAACTGTTAGAATTGTTCCACCAAATACAAAAGTTACCCAATTATTTCTTTTTCTCAATAGTTCGTGGTTCATTATGCCACTACCTCCTCTTTCGCTTCAATTGGTGTTTCATACCACGCATACTTTTCATCTTCAAGATTGTCATAAACCTCTTTTAGATAAAATAATGTTGGTATAACGTCATCACCTTTGTACCACATAGATTCTTTTACTTGCTCTCCTCTAATGTGATAAGTATTATTGAAAGATTTAAATACAGATGGTGCGGAAATTCCAATACCATGCGTGTATCCATAGGTTTGTGCGTAAAAAATCATGAAACGAACGATTTCTCGACCAAGTAGACCTCTGTATTCTGGCAAGACAGCAAAGCTATCCAGTTCCACAACCGTCATATCTTTTTGTACAACATCATCAAATAATTCTCTCATAAATGGTCTCGTAAACTGTGAATAGGGTGTAAACTCAAATGTTCCACCTGGAATACCGTTTACGTAAGCGATATATAAATCCGAACCCTCACGCCCATATTCCATGTCATATCCAGTTCCTTCCCATACGTCTTTTTTCACTTGATGAAAAATATCTTTTTCCTCTTGAGTGAAGACTTTCTTGAAAACTACTTGATTACTCATAAAATCTCTCCTTTTAAGTTGAAACCTGTTGAAATTTCTACAATTATGTAGACTCTTGTATCTTTTTAACCATTTATCTTATGCAAAAAAAATGGAAAAATTAATCAAGATTCTGTGTGTTGCGTCTAATGAAGACGCTTTTATGTGTAAATTCGTCTAATAACAAGTCCTATAAACATGATAATATATTATATTGCCAATAGTCAATATAAAAAGAAAACATTTTTTACAAAAATATAAACTTATCACTTACTCGTTATGGATTCTCAGCATTTTTTAGAAACCTAAAGCATTATTCAACCAATCTTATGCAGAAATAAATTCGATTTTTTTAGATAATATCAATAAATGTGGATGAAAAGGAAGGTGTAAGGGTGCTAAATATTGTTGGAGAAATGACAAATGAAGAAGCAACTGAAATAGCTGATTATATATTTTCTAATAAAAACAGTTCTTATCTATGTCAGATAGCAGAAGAAAAACAAGAATTTGTTCCAGAGGTATATAGAGGTACAAAAATTAAAAAAAGTGATTTGAAAATAGGTGGCATTTATCAGCATTGGAATTCTCTATCTTCATGGTCATTAGATGAAAGTGTTTCTCTTGGATTTGGTTTAGAGGACTTTATTCCAGCAGAGTTAATCAATGGGGAAAAAGAAGAACTTATTTCTGTTTTGCTTATTGCACAAAAGCAAAAAGGACTTATTGTAAATCAACATATTGAATATGGATGTTTTACAAATGAAAAAGAAGTGATTATTCATTCAGGAAAATGGGTAATCAATGAAATGCAGAAAAAAGTGAAAGATGGAAAGTCATATTTTGAAGTACATTTAGCTTCGTATCCATTGGATAAAAGAGCAGAAGGATGATATAGCCTTCTGTTTTTCAGTTTATAATGATAAAACATTTAAATTGTGTTTAAATAAAAGCATGATTGAAAGATGACATAAAAGATATATAGGCAAAGTCGCTATTTGATACGTTGTTGGTAATCGCATATAATATACAAATTTAAATAAAAAAGGATTTTATATAAAAATGTTATAAGGATAAGAAGATATATTGTTTTTATTAGAAGGTCTAATTTTTTTGTACTCTTGAACAAAGTGTACATATAAGGAGTGTATATATGTTTTATTTCGGTTTAACAGAAAAAGAAGGATGGTTTTTTACACCTACCTTTCATGTTTACCAGCGTGTGAATCATGACGTTTATTGCTATATAAGCCGACAGCTTGGCTTCTATACCCTTCAAATGTATGAGCGTGGCACAACAGGTTATTGCTTGTTAGAAGCACGTTCAGAGGCAAATATAGAGGCTTTATTTGAGTTAGGTGAAGATTGGTTGGGAAAGTATGAGGAATGGAACGAAAAAGCCTTAGTGAAGAACCCTTATTTTATAGGACAGCAGGATTGGAAAGAAAAATGCTGGATTCAATAAACAGAACCCCCTTATTTAAAAGGGGGTTCAATTTTTAACATTATCATTTCATCACTTCTTTTATTTAAGAATAAAAACCACTAAAAAAGTAAGTATCATAGAAATGATTAAATCTTGTTGAAAGGTACTTTTGATAAATCGACTATACCTTCCTCCGACAATACTAATGGTTCGAGTAATGACAACAAATCCAATAAGCCATAAAATACTGGTTATAAAAGTAGACATCTGCTTCTCTCTCCCGTTTTATTTTTTTTCTGGTATATGGAAAAGGATTTCTCCTTTTTTGGAAAGAAAATAGTCTCTTCTGGCAATTTGTTCTATGTATTCGGGTGTTTCTAATTTAGTTACTTCGTTTTCTAAGGTTTTCCCTTCTTTTTTTAATTGTTTTAAGTCTTTTTTCAAAAGGATATATTCTTTCTGTTTCTCCTCTAATTCTTGTGATTGCGAATATAAGGTTGCTCCACCATTAATAAGGAGCACTCCAGATACGATGGAAAAGACAATTAATCTTCTTTTTACATATTTATTGATTTTCGTATTGGGCTGAATCTGAACAGTGGTTATAAAGTCTTTCTTCGTTCTTTCTGTCATAGGTAAATCTTGATATTTTTTTGCTAACATGATGCTTTCTCCTTAGATGTAAACAATATCTGGTCAAATTTTAGTATGTCAATTTTACCACCCTTCATATTGTTTAGACAATAACAACATTGTTCTCATATAGGGATTTCCCCTCTTAGGTAATGGATAATCATGTGTTTGGTCATATCAATAAAAAACTCCTGTATTCAGGAGTTAAATGGTTTTCTTTATAAGGAAGACTCCATTTTCTCATGTTTCTTGTTTGATGATTCGCTTTGAACGTATTGAAAAAATCCTTTTCCTCATTAGTTAAAATGTTTAAATAAAAACAATATGTAAAATAAAAAGAGGCTAAAATAGCCCCTTTTTTTAAGATTCGATTGAAAGTTTAATCTTTAAGGCTTGTCCTTTTAGTAAAGGAGCAAATCCTGTTAGAAGCTGTTGCAATTCTTCCAGTGATAAACCTTCTTTTTCAATGTTAAATTGAAAATCTGACTTCTTTTCTTCCTTTGTTGCTGGTGAGGTTACAGGTGGTGCAACGATTTCCATTTTCTTTTCCTCTGCCTGGATATTCGTTTTGTTTTCCACTTTTTCTTTTGTCTCCACTTTTACCTCTCCCTGTTGTAATTCATTTTTTAATAAAAAGAACGCATTTCTGAGATAGTTATTGTTTTTGCCCCACTGTCTTGAAATTTTGGCAAAAGATATTTTTCTATCTGCATTACGCAGTTTTGTTAAGTAATTGAATTGCTCTTTTTTCGATAAGGAGCTAAACTCTTTGAAAGAAATGATACCAGTAATAGTAGTTTGATTTTGATTCACTTCTTTTTTAGACTTGTTATTTACTGCTTTCTGCTTTTTATCATTGTTAAGGATGACATACGCATAAGAATCACTTTTTCCCCACGCTTTTGACACTTTCAGTAAGAGCTTTCCTTTTTTCAGTTTCTTCAAATAAGAAATTTGCTCTTCTTTAGAAAATGCTTTGAAAACTTCAAAGCTGATAAAGTCTTCTTTTGCTTTATGAACATCTTTCTTTTGAACGGTTTTTAACACACTTTCCAACCCTAATCCAAATCGTTTGCATTCAAACTTTAATACTTGTGAACTTCCAAACTTCCCTGCTACTTCTTCAAACGGATAGTTTTTTGTCCAATGGTTAATATAAAGTTTTTTCATATCTTCGGATAGAGCGTTGTATTCGGAAACAGTTAAAATTTTATTCAAATTAAAATGTGTTATATCTCCATTTAATTTTTCTTTTTCTTCCTTTGATAATTGCAGATAAGCGTCTCCCAATCTCATTCCTCCTGTACGATAACCCTTTCTATTGTAAAGATTTCGACCAATTTTTTTCTTTTCAATTTCTTCCTCTTTAAATAAAACTTGAGCTTCAGATACCATCCAAAACACACCTTTCTAACGTGTTACAAAACACCTTTTTCATAAAATCTATATATTCTATGCAATTTTTACATTTCTACAAAAAAGAGAGCCTTCATTTGAAAGCTCCCTTGCCATTAAGAATCATGTTTAATTAACTCTTTTTTGATACATAGTAAATATTTTCGATTACTTGTTCACATTATCTTCTTCTTCGTTAGAATCATTCGATATATTTTTTCCCTTTTCTAATTCGCTCAAAAAAACCACAGCAGGGCTAAGTAAAAGCGTTAAAACAACTAAAACTAACATCTGCCACCCATTTAGCCAGTCAAGCATCAATGATACGTATATAGTAGCAAAACTTAACCCCCATAAATAAGCTATTGGATACACCCAAGCGTGTTTCTTTTTGTAGGTTTTATTTTTGAAGAATTTAAAGAGATGGTAAGGTGCTGTTAAAATTAAACCAAGCAAAAGCAGGGACAATAAGAATACCTCTCTTTCTATTTTTTATTTTTGACACTAAAAGAATGTTTGAATAGAAACTTTAATACATAAGAAACAACCCTCTTGCATAGAGGGCTTTCTTGTTACTGACTATTCTTAATGAGTTTCTTTAAATGACGGATATTCTTTGTTAAGACAGAGCATTTTTGTAAAACTCCATCTTCTGTATGAAGGGACAATTCTTTTGATTCACAGAATGGACATTCCTTCTCTTCTTCTCCATGTTGGTAAAAATGAAACACATTCTTCCCTTTTATGAAGTAGCGATTAGTAGAGTAAGTTTCATAAAGATAGACTGTATTGCCCTCTTGGTTTTCAATGACAAAGCTATCATTAAAATCTTCTTGCTCCATAATATCTTCAAAATTATCGTCAATGTAGACTTCAATGGCTAAGTCTAAGATTTCATCTTTGGTAAATCCACATTCATGCAGAAAAGCGTGTTCTGTATCATCCGATTCTTTTTCTGCTTCAAACTCCTGACAGAACTCCATATCCGTTGTCCCACACATTGGACAAGGCTCAATTCTCGTTCCGTATTGAACCGTAGTGGCACGAACCAATTCCACCTTATGTTCTGGTTCATGATGAATTTCAAACTCTATTTCAAGAGCTTTATTAAACTCTTTATCTATATAAACAAGATAAGTCCATGTTTCAATGACTTCTCCTTCATTTTCAACATCTACAAAATCGTATTCGGAATGAACACTTGCGTTATGGCGTAGATTCAATCTATTCCCCTCCTTAGAAGTAGTATCTAAATTTTAAAACGGTTATTGACTTTAGTCAATGAAAATTGGGTTATATAAGAACGAAGAAAAGAGCCACGCTAAAACGTGACCCCTTCTTGTAATTACTTTTCACGATGAATGACTTCATTTAGTCTTTCTACCAGAGAAGTTCTTTCAGCACTTAAATAAAGAGCAGATACACGTTCTTGTGCTTTGCGAATATGCGTGTCATTACCTACTTTTTCAGCAAGATACACTTCTTTTTCCGCATGTTTTAACTCTTTTTCTGTATTGAAGTGATTCGTTACAGCGATTGCATTTAAGCGGTTTGTTAATGTTTCTTTATCAGTTGTACGTAATTTATCTACCAATAAAGAAGCCAAATACACATCTTCACCAGATTTTGTAGATTCTGCTTTTTCAACAAAGCCTGTAACAGAATTTACTTGTTTTTGATAGTTTATTGCCTCCTGAACTACTTGAAGTCTTTCAGTTAAATCCCCTCTTTTCCCTTCTGCCACAATGGAAAGAGCTTCATTTGCTTTGTCTACATCTTCTTGCTTCATAGATTTTTCTGCAATAGGAACAAGTAATTTTGCTCTTTCTAAGGCATTTGTTTCATCGACCATTAAAACATCAGGAACTCCCGCTTGTTTTTCTCTTGCGTAAAATTCTTGTACAAATTGATTAGTAATGTCTTTATCATGGATATAAAGCATATTCTCGTCATTGGTAGAATCGCCATTAGCAGACCAGTTTGTAGAACCAACAACTACTGTTGGGTCACTATCGGTATCTGCATCGATTAACATCGTTTTTGCATGAAGTTTTCTTACTTCATTGTCTTTGTAAACAGGAGCAGGATTCGCCCAACGTGTATTCGGGTTATTCTTGCTTCCAGTCATTGTCTTGCCCCACATATCAATATTTGCTGACCAATACTGATTAATGAAGCTCTTATCAAATAAACCTTTAATTTCAAAGCCTGTACGAACGCCTACTTGGTCTTCGTATGAACCCTCATATTTGTATTTTAATTCATCTACTAATCCTTGGTCTGACCAAGAGAAAATCGTGAAAAATACACGTTCATCAGCATCTTCTTTAACGGTATCTGTTAATTTTTGAAGTGCTCCATCACCAGGAGAGAAATATACTTCTACTAATTTCCCACCAATATATAAAGATTTTTGTGTATTATCTGTTTTTCTCGAATGGAAGTTTGATTTTTTAATATCAGGTGTTTCAGTAGAGCTTCCATACATTTCTTCAAACTCTGTCTTATAAATAGAAGCTAATTCACTTGAATTAATTTCAACAGAATGATTTTGATTTCCGTCTAAAATATTTTTCTCCATGTTTTCTTCTGAACCATATACACCTGTTATCGTATAGTTCCAAGTACCAGTAGATACCCAACTATTGTCGATAATCACAAATTTATTGTGCATTTGGTCAGCAGGGCTGTAATATCCACCACCAGAGGTTGTTTTCACTTCCCCATCTGCAATTAAATGACCAGTTACGTTCTTTGTGCTAATTTTTAAAGTTTTTTCAGAAATATCTTCTGCAGTTTCAGGCAGTCCCATTGATTTACGCTCTGTTGGGTCTGTTACTGCAAAGATTGGAGAATCAGCGATTACATGAACGTCATCATCTGTTCCAATGATATTGTCATGACCTCTTACTAATTTTTCTACATTCAAACGCATAGTGTCATATCTACCGTCATCTTCCTCTGCTCCACCGTCTGGTTTTGCATCTGCTACCATACGAACTTGAACGCCTTCCGATGCTTTGTCCATAAGAGCATCAACCAAATTTGGTAAATTGATTTCATACGTAGCAATGTCAATGGTATCTGTTGCTTCATTAATACGATTAATTAATTGTTGCTCTAAATTCACACTTTGGTTCGCTTCATTACCAGGATAAGCATATTCCGTCATAGCAGTTTTATTAAAATAAACATTAATTGCTCCTTCTTCATCAGATACACGTAAAGGGTCTTTAGCAACATTTCGATTCTCAAATCCACCATTTTCTGATAGGGTTTCTGCCTTTACACTTAATACATTAAAAGGGATAGTCGTAACAGTCATAGCAACTATCATGGCAACACTTAATTGTTTTTTTCGATTTTTATTATTCAACTTATTCTTCCTCACTTTCTATATCTTTCGTCACTTTTTTACAGTGCTTTATATAATAGAAAGAGAGGAACTTATGTATAAGAGGCAATACGCAGGAATACGCTTACAAGTGACAAATATATACTTTTGGATATGATTAAGTCGTGTCGAACACAAAAAAAGAGAGAACCATAAATGTTCTCTCATTTTTCTTACTCTAATTCAGATTTTAATTCTTTTTTTGTTTGATAAAAGGAAAAAGCATGTAAGTCTTTTTCAATTTCTTTTATCTCATAAGAACTGACCTTCCCCATTATCATGTCTGGATGAAGCTCCAAACTCTTCACGAAAAATTGCTTTAACCGATTTTGCTCTTTTTTGTAAAGCAATGCAGTGATAATTTGATTAAACAACTTCTCTATCTGCAGTTCAGTTCGTCTCTCATAATAAGAATAAAAGATACTCTTTGTTTGTATGAGATACATAGCAACAAATCGCTTTCGCCTGTGACTTCCTTTGAAATTCTGTATGATTTGCTCAAATGGTTCATTATCAAACAAGTGAGCATGAAGCTCTTGAATGTATTCTTGAAACAACTTTTTGACCACTGTCATCAAACCACCTCTTTTAATGAAAAATAACGGTTGAAATACCTCCATTTATGACCAAATTCCATATCTTCTGCAGATAATTCTTCAGCCAATTTTGTTAGTAATGACATATCGACTTCTTCCATTATACCTGTGTCTTCAATGTCTCTCAAATCGTCTTCACTTAATCTACCAATTTTAGATAGAACCAAGTCTTCATGACTAAGTAAATACAAATCTAACACTTCAAACTTACCTTTTAGTTTTACTAATCGTTCTTTGTAAGACTTAGGAAGTTTTGTTACTTCTGAAGCAGAGTTGTTGATACTGAATGATTCCAAGAACTGTAATACATCGTGGTTCATTTCAGTAATCGTATCAATATCCAACGTAAATTTGTTACTAAAGCCCTTCAATAAGAAAGAAGCTCCCCCTGTAATAACAAATGATAGTTTGTCCATGTCTGGAAAAACCGTTGACATATATTGGTCTGCAAACTTTAAATTTTCTAATACTTCTTTACGACTGTTCATGATTATCTCTCCTAATAAATAAAATCTGTCCTGTAATATATAAAAAACTGCTAAAAAATGATAAAAAATCACCTATTTATTTTCTGATGTTTTATCATACGCTTTTGGCTCTTGATGTATAAGAAACAACTCATTTACCTGAAATTAATGGAGAAAAAAATTGAATATAATAGAAGATAATGAAAAGAAAATAGGCATACTGGAAAGTATCTTTATTTAAAGGGAGAGAGTGTTTCGATGCAAAATCAGCCACCCTACATTCAAGTAGTAAAAGAGATAGGACAAAACAATCCGAAGGTATTTAAAGAAGAAAAGGTTTACGCTGGAATTGATGAAGTAGGTGTCAGCAGTATCGCTGGTTCATTGGTTTGTTCTGTGGTGATTTTACCAGCAAACCATACGATTTCACGATTGCCGATTGACAGTAAAGTGCTTCATGATAACAGCATCACAGAAATGGCACAAGAAATTGAAAAACAAGCTCTTTATTATGCAATTTTGGCTGTTTCTCCGCAGGATGTGGACAAACAAGTACAGAAAAAGGGAATGTTAAAATTACAGAAGATAATATGGAGAAAGGCAATAGAAACCGTTAGGCAATGGTTTCCTGATATTCCAATTGTATTAGATGGAAAGCATACGGTGAATGACATGCGTTTTATTAGTCCCATAATAGGAGCAGATAGAACTCATGATGCAGTATCCGCTTCTGCTATTCTTTCTAAATATTGGTGTGACGAAGAGCTTCGAGAAGAAGGAAAGAAGTATCCTCATTATTTGTTAGCCAAACATAAAGGATATCCTACGACTGAACATCTGGATAAGATACGTCAATATGGAACAACCTCTTTTCATCGACCAATGATGACGGAAAAGGCATTAGAGAAACCGCAGGATATACGAACTTTTACCTTATCTGATATGGAAAAATCATTGAGAAAAGCGGGAGAATATCTAAAAGAAGATAGTTCTTTAGCAAATGAATCTACTCTTCCCTTTTTAAGACAAATGTGGAAGCAAGTGATTCAGCAAAAAACACTTCCTTCTGAAAAACAACAGCGTTTTACTATGAACGTATGTAGAGAAGTGATAAAGAATCAAAAAAGAAAGACAAAGAAGCAGACATCTTAATGGTGTTTGCTTTTCTTTTTATCATAGCGTAAAAACCAAAAAAGCCCTCAAATAATATGAGGACTTTCTGGATTAAACCGCTAATGCTTCTTCGGTAATTTGCTTAATATCTACCATTGAGTTTGATTTCTCTTCTAACATTTCTGGTAAAATGTTATTTAAGAAATACTCTACGCTGTAAAGAGGAATATTTTTAATTTTGATAATGGCTTTGCGGTAAATATTGACGAATACTTCATCTGTATTTCCACGTTGGATTTCAGCATATGATTCATACAATTGGTCGAGCTTATCAGCCAATTCTAAAATCATTCCTTCAGTCGAACCATCTTTTCCTTCTTTCAGTTTTTCATGATAAATCGCTTGGAACTCTTCAGGAAATTCTTCTTTAACAAAAGTTTCCGTCATGCCTTCCTCCACCTTCGCAATCATTTCACGCAATTCTGGTGAAGCGTATTTGACAGGTGTCTTAATATCCCCAATAAAAATTTCAGGATAGTCATGATTTAATGCTTTTTCATAAAGTGATTTCCAATCAATTGTAGCTCCGTTTTTCGCTTCAACTTCACCAAAAAATTGTGCATATTGCGTAACTTTCCAAGAGTGACTTGCTACATTGTGCTGTTCAAATTGAAATTCTCCAGGACAACGATACATTCTCTCTAATTTTGATAAACTTTTAAAATATGTGTGTACTCCCATTGTTCAATTCCTACCTTCTCAAATATGTTTTTAAATAAACTCCTTAATATATATAAAGAATGTTATATTCTATGCGATTTATATGGCTCTCATAATTTTTAAGGGTCACAATAGGCAATGAAAACACTTTCATTTCATCCAATAAAAAAACCTTCCTTTTATTGAGGAAGGTCTTGGTCTTTATTTTGACTGGAATCATTTTTAGGTGGAAAAAGATTAGATAGAAAATAAATAAATATGAATGCTTGTGTAACGGATAATCCAATTATGGCATAAACACCTTCTATGTTTGTAATGTTAGAACGATAATAAAACATGATGCCAAAATAGACGACATTAATTAAAATATAAAGAATAAATAATGTAATACCAGTAGGTTTAAATTCCTTCATTTCTTCATCTTTTAAATCTACTAATGAAAGTATGTCAAAAAAACAAATAATGACCAATATAAAAGATAGTATAGATGGAATCCATCCTGTTTGTGTTATACCAATGTTTTCAAAGTTTGATAAGGTTACTATAATTAGTTGCGGAAAAATTAGCAGAAACTTAAAATCATACATATATTTTTATCAACTCCTTTTAATTTATTATGTTTCAAACTTACTTTCTTTGATAGATAAGGATGGTTTTATAAGGTTCTATGTACAGAGATTACCCTTCCCCAAGGATAATCTTTGTGAAATCAATAATTGGATATACCTATTAACCTATTAGAATTGCTCTTTACTTGAGAAGTTGTGAAACTTTCCTGTATGAAGAAGGACAGCACCCATAGATGCTACATATAGAGTTAGGAAAATACCATATGCTTCATAACCTGTATGGGTTAAAGCAAATGCAACAACATATGCTATAAAAGATAAAAGTTGCCAAAGCACTCTTTTAAACCTTCCCTCTATTTCCTCATGGAATATTTGTTCACTAAACAAAATGGAGAATATTTTTATACCAAGGATAAAAGGTAAATTACCTGTTAATCCCCAAGCAATATAGATAAGAAAGAATTCCCCTCCCATCCATACATACTCTGCTTTTTCTTTCATAATATTCATTAATTTTTTCAAATGAATCGCTCCTCTCTTAAAGTAGATTAAGAGAAAACAAAAAAGGAGCAATTCTTCACCCTCACAGGAATGAATAAATCACTCCCATTCGGGAAACTACCTTATATAAAACGAATATCCTATTGATTTCTTTATATAATGAGAGTAAACTAATTTTAGCAAATTGTTTATTCTCTAAGTTCTTAACCTTTGATAAGTCACATCTATGTGTTCCCTATTTTTTGTTTTCATACAAAAATTATAGGGTAAAATTAGAGAAATATTCCATGTAACCTGTTCCCCGACAGGTTGCATATACATAAAAAAGACCTTCTTTTTTGAGAGGGTCTTTTTATTTTGGGCGAATCGTAATTTGATTGCGATACGTTGGACTGTAGAGATGATGAACGGTTTGCAAAAAAAAAGAACCCTTTCCCTAAAGAAAAGGTTCTTTGCTTACTTAGATATACGTTTTTTTCATTTCACGTACAATATGAATGTTCTCTTCCATGATAGCCCCTGTATAAACATAGCAAGTGCTAAAAGAAATTTTTTGATTTTCTTCATTGTATGTGCCATCTGCATTAAGCTCAATGGCTACAATGGTGTTTTGATACGAACTCGTTCGATGTCCAACAGTTGTTTGTGGAAACTGTTCTTCTACGGATAGTACCAAATATTCTTTTTCACTTCGGTTTTCATCAATGGAAGGTTCTCCATTCGCATATTGTTCATGATTATAGTATTTCAAATAGATATAGTTATCCTCATAATCACCTACTTTAATGATTTGGTCTCTCCCCATGTTCCCTCTCACAAAGAATGATGACTGAACGACTTGACCCTCTTTTAATTTTGTACCCATTTTATCTCTCTCCTTTTATTCAGCGAATGGTTTATGGATTTACTACAATAAACTCCTAACCTATTAATCCTCTAATTCTTGCATTGGGAATCCTCTTTTGATAAAGTCCTTAAATTCCTCTAATTTAGATACCGAACAAAGTTTGTTGTACATTAATCGCATATCCTGTTTTGTTAAGTTTGTTTGGAAATAACTATTTACTCGATTCAATAGCCTTGTAGCTGATGTATCATCTAAACCTTTACCAATCGGGCGACAAAGAGCATATACAACATACGTTTTTACGTCTTCCATGTCCTTGCAACGACCAATTCCTACATAGGTATTGGTTGGTTCGTCAATAATCAGTTCATCAAATCGGTTAATTAAATCCACCTTAAATTCTTTCATAAATTGCATTACTTCATTGTAATTTAGTGATTCAGCCATTTTAAATCAATCCTCCGCTACGTTTTTATCTTGAAATGTTTTTAATCAACGAATTATTTTAACCAGCCTAATTTCACAGCATAATACCTTGCTTTTTCAACATGAAACGCATAAAGCGTCTGATATTTTACTCCAAAATATCTCTCGGCAAGTTGTTGGTGTCGTTTATTTCTCCATTGGTAATACCATTTCATATAAAAGCACTCCTATTCCTATTAAATTGATTATTTGATTCCTAATTTAGAGCAGATATCCATTTCATCAAATGGCATAAGTTCATTCATTCTCCATGAAGCACTGTTGAGTAACCAAGAAAATGTTTGCTTTACCATATTGAAGTAAAAAAGAACATCGACATGTAATTCATGATTGGTTTGACCTTTCAACATATCTTCGTAAGAAATTCTATCTGTATTTGGCTTTAAATGTACTTCCCCTAACCAGTGACCAATCTGTTTAAATCGTTCTTGTTGATTCATAGGTTTTGAGAAAACAACTGCCATATACAAACGATTTTTTTCTACACGCTTATCCATGCAATACACCTTATCTTCTCCTTTAATAATCGGAGTTGAATATAATACTGGTCGGTTTGCATATTCCGAAAAAGCAAAGGTCTTTTCATCTTCAAAACATTCTCGTAAAATAGCATTTAGCTTCTCACGATGTTTTTCTTGAAATTCTCCATTAATAAATCGTTCATGAGAAAGATAATCTAAGGCTAACAAAAGTGTTTTTAATACATTAAACAAGCCCTTATCTATCATTTCTTCTTCCACTAATTGAGGGAACTTTTGAATGAGTTCTTCAATATAGGAAAACAGCAAAGAGCGTTCATGTTGTGGATATGGAGAAAGCAAATGAACCTCTGAATGTAAATACGGAAGCCATTCTTTTTCCACTTCTAATGTCACTTCTTCACCCATTCGTGGGGTATGATTCAGCCTTAATAAATGATGTCCATTCTTAAATCTTTCTTTGATTTCCTCTTGTATTCTTTCCATTTTTTTCACCTGTCCTTTTATGTAGTCTTGCTACTCCTTATATATAAAACCTTTTATATTGTAGAGAAATAATCCCTGCTCCATAACTCTCCATCTTCATCTCTCTTTAAAATCGTTATAATTCGACAAAAAAACCTTATCATAAAAAGAATGATTTATTTTTAATCTATAAAGGAGGTTTACCAATTGAAAAAAGGAAAAAAAACATATTCAAAATCTGTCAATATCGGATGTCTTGCTATGATTTCTATTGGAATGATTGGCTCAATTATCCCTTTTCCTTCTTTTGCTACAGATGTAAATACGACCTCTGAACGAACCAAAGTGATAGGAACATTTGAAGCAACAATAGTAGATGTTCGAGTTCCTGCTATGACTACGTTTATTTATAATTCAAATACAGCAACAATGGTCTCACAAAATATACCTATTGATAATCAAACGAACGCACCTATCTATGCAAAAATGAAAGAGATTAATGTATCCGATACCTCTTCATGGAAACCTTCATTGGTTTCTCCTGACACTCATTCTGCTGAAGGCTGGAACAACTTAACACAATCTCAATCGTCAGAAAAGGTGGCTCTTGGATTGTTTGCTTTAGAAGGTGATAATTGGCTATATGACGTAGAAACGACACCTATATGGAGTGTCTATAGCGGAGATAAAACAAAGATAGGTACAATCAAGAATCATGGTTTAGTGGAAGCAAAACCTACGTTAAAAGCTGGTACGTCTCTTCCGACAGAACAAGTATTAACAACAAACTATATTTTTGAATTTGGTTTAGAGGAAGGAACAATTGAAACAGATGACAGCAAAGAGTTTACCATTGATATAAATAAGGATGTTCAGGTAAATTCTAATGGCTCTTTTTCATTCGATAATTCCTCTTGGACTTATAATGGGGATAGAGCTAAAGTTTTAACAAGTGATGGAGCATTTTTTGTTGGTGGTAAGGGAGTATCAGGCAATTACTCTCACCCATTAACCGAAACTACTGCTACCTTTGAATTAGATGTGAAGGCTATGGGTAACGATGGATACAGAGGGTTTAACAGTATGATGCTCATTCGTACTGGAAATACAGGATTAAGTCTATCCTTCTATCCTGACCGAGTAGAATTGTATGATGATATTTTTGCAAGTCCTATTGTTACTCACAAATTGACTGGAAACCAATATCATACGTATCGAATTGTTAAAGATGAAAACAAAGGAACATTGTATATAGATGGTCAATTGATTAAAACATTTAACTTGCGTAACGGTTCTGGTTTTGGACAATATCTATTCAATTTCGGAGATGGCACGTCAAATGGTGGAAGTTTAGCGGATACTTATTATAAGAATATCCGTATTGCTCCTGGTAAAGCCTTATATTTGAATTGATTTTTAAAAAGGAGAGGTTCATCCCTCTTCTTTTTTTATGCGTATCCAGCTTTTTATACTTTTTTAAAATTAGTAATCTCCTTTCTTTTTGTATAGAATATAAGGTTTTAAAAAACAAAGGCGTAATCATTTACATATTTGGAGGCTGATTTTTATGAACATCAAAAAAGGGACAATTGCAAAAGTAGCAGTATTAAATTCAGAGGTGAAACAGTGGGGATTTAACCTTAAAGATTTAGAAGGTCAAATCATGGTAATTGAAGATATGAACGAAACAGAAGTCGTACTTTTAAACCAAGATTACAATGTCAAAGTGAAATTAGCAGATATTTCATTAGGTTCTGCTCGTTTAAATTCAGACGTAAGAACAAAATTAAAAGAACTGTACAATACTAAGATAGAAATGGAAAAGGTAAAGAAACAAATCAAAGAATTAGAAAATAAGACATGGGAACTTAGAAAAGGATTTGAAAATCAAGAATCCGAACTACGTGACTTGATTTCTACGGTTAATAATAATAACGTGACTCGTATCACAACGACTAACTACTATACTGTTGGAAATCATGACAAACATGTTGAATTAGGTATTGGCTTTGAACAATGTATTGCTAAATGGATTAATGAAAACAAATTTTCATTTATTATGCAAGAGTACGATAATAGTCTTCACATTTACGACAGTAAACAAGCGGTTAAACAATGTGCGTTAAACATTTCTGCTTATGCAACTGTTGTTGAAGCGATTAAGACCCTAACAAAAAGCATGAAAGGGTTAAAATTAAAAGGAATTGAAGATAAAGTTTCCATTGGGGATAAAAATACGTTATATGCTGGTAAGATTTTTGTTTTTGAAATTAAAAAAGGCTTACTTTTATCGGAATTAAAAGAGGTTTTTGCAAAAATTGATAAAGAAATTGCTAAAATTTCTCGTCATTTCCCTGATAAATTCTAACAAAGAAGCAGGACATTCTATTTTGATGTCCTGTTTTTATTTTACCTTAATTGCTGGTTTTTCATTTTACTATAACTATTTGTGACGGTCAGAATAGATTAAGAGGAACAAAAAGGTAGCCTTTCAGCTACCCATCTATTATTCTTTATTCTTTTTAGCTTCTTCTTCGTTCTTTTGTTGTTCTGCTTTTTCTTTTGCTATCCGTTCATTTTCTTCAGATAATTCCTTCATACGTTTATCTGCTTCTTCCATTTGTTTTGCATATTCTTCACGCTTTTGCTCTTCACTTGCATCTATATCCGTTAAAATCGTATTGTTTTGAAGTGTGTATGGTACAGGACTAATAAAGTAATCCCCTTTATGCTGATGTGGCAGTCCTGTTGGGTCAAACCAGAAGATATACTCCCCACTTGAACCATACGTACCCATTTCATCAGGAAGCTCTTCACTGGTTGAAGTGTTAGCGTTATACCCCTCTGTTGCTGTTAGTCGTTTATTTCCGCTTGTTACCTTCCCCTTAACAGGGAATCGACCAATAATCGTTCCTGCACTCATAGGGTAAATCCATTGAAGGGTATCCGAATCATTAGACACCAAAATACGTTGGCGAATATTTTCACGTTCCAAACTTTTTTCTACACTCGGCACTTTTGTTTGACTCATCAGCTTGTTTGCATTTTCTACTTTTTCATTTTGTTGCTTCTCAATTTCACTCACTTCCATACATCCTGTAAGCATCGTAGCAACCAGTGTAATTGGAATAATCCATTTCAGTCCTTTTTTCATTGTTATCCCCTATTCTTTATCATATTTTTTGTTAAATAGCTTGTTTGTTTATCATTCGTTCATTTATATCCCATATTGTTTCAAGGGGTATCTCTTTTTTAGAAACAATCCCTTCTCTTGTGAACAAAATTTGATGTTCTTCCACTATGAATTGTTCACTCTCAAATTCAAAGAGTTTATAGCCATTCTCATGCAACTCAAAAGCATCCAAATCACTAAACCAGTGCCTCATAAGTTCTTTGCTATGACAACCACTGAACCACTTTAAACCGCCATTGGAATACCTATCATCGAAATCCATTGGTAAATGTTTTGATTTCCCTTCTGATAGGTTCACAATGAATGGATTGTAATTTCCATTGATGTCGTACCACATTCCATTCATCGTATTTTCATTTTCAATTCGATAAATTTTCATCATTGTATGTAGCTCCCTTTGTTTTTCCTTAATAGCCATTTTGATTTTTGTATAACTCTTTGTGACGGACAGAATCAATCAATAGGGATTTTTAAAAGTGGCTTTTAGACCACTTTTGTTTACTCCTCTATTTTTTGAATGTCCCAAATACCCTGTATCATTTCAATGGAATCATTCCATTCTGCTTTCATTTTATAGTGACCTTTTTCTTTTGGAAGTTTCACCTTGTCACAATGGAATCCTTCAAAATCAACTAACCAACTTCCGTCAAAGCCAAAATTCAGCTTTTTCCCTGTTGGATGATGATAAAATGCGATGACTTGTGAATCTTCTTCTGTATCTGCTACCACAATTTCTAATACAATCGTTGTACAGTCAAAACTCATAGATGCCCCACTCCTTATTTAACAAACTCTTTTAATCGGTCTACATACAAGTCAATTCCAGAAATAAATTCAGCCAATATCCGATGGGCTTTTTCCTGGTCTTTCTCATTCCACTCTTCTGAAATGACAACAGCAAATGGAACATCGTCTCCATAATGGTCTTTCGGTGCATAAACATAATAATTCGCATCTGTTGCTTCTAATGTATCTTCCTGATAACCATTCACCCATAGATTATATTTTTCTTTGGTTAAATATCCTTTTCCATAACACCAAGTCATAAAGGTTAGTTCGTGCAAATTAAACCCTTGGTCTAAGAAAGATTCTCCTGCTCTTTGTTCAAAATTTACAATTTCTTGATAGATTTCTTCTTGGTTCATACCTTTCACACAGCCTCTCTCACCTATTTAATTCTTTTTTTGAACGAAATCGTTTTTTGTAATTTCCTTGTGACGGACACAATTGAATAATAGGAATCAATTACTTCATTACGATTACTTTCAATTTAACAAACCCTTGGTCACGACTAAAATCTATCACTTCAAACTGAATTGACTCTATCTCTTTTAATCGAAATGTGTAACCTATTTTTGCTGGATGAAAAGAACTGTAAGTCTTATCATATTGTGATTGTTCAAAAGATAACGTATCTTCTCCTATAAACCCATTAAATACGTAATCTACATAACCATCAGATACAATTTCATCTTCTGTATGTAAAACGACCTCTTTAGGATAATTAATCTCTTCGTTTGAAGAATGTGTATCTTCTTTAATAGGCTCTTTTGCTTCCGCACACCCAAACAACAAAGTTGATACTATGGAGATAGTGCCGATTAACATTATTGTTTTTTTCACATTCAGCTCTCCTTTTTTAATTCTTTTTCTATACTTTAATCATAATCGTGTTATAGACTATTGTCAATGAAATATGATGTATTTTATCTCCGCTTTTTTAATAATGTAATGAACAAAAAAGACACCTTGTTTTAGGTGTCTAATTGTTCATTACACGAATAAAGACTCTTTCTTTTCTTCGTTTTTTGTTAATTGAGCTAATGTCTTTACTTGAAAATCCTTATCTACGTAAACGACATGTTTTTCATTGAACTGTCTTGGAGATGTTAGTCCAGCAGAAGCAGATAATGTAAACAATTCTTCACGAAGCGTTGTGATATAATTCGTTACTCGATAGCGTTTTTCTTCTACAACTAACGCCTTTTGTAATTTTGGATTAGTTGTTGCAACCCCAACTGGACAGTCATTAGAATGACATTTTTGTGCTCCAATACATCCTACTGAAATCATTAATCCCCTTGCGATTTGAACAATATCCGCTCCCATTGATAGAGCAACTGCTATTCTATCAGGAGAGAATAGTTTACCACTTGCAATAAGGGTTACTTTTTCACGAATACCATATTTTTTTAATACTCGTTGAGCAATCATTAAGGCTGGTTTTATTGGAAGTCCTACAGAATCTGCCATAGATTGATAGGTTGCTCCTGTACCGCCTTCTCCCCCATCAATGGTGATAAAGTCAGGGTGGCGATTTGTTTTTGCCATATATTCTGCAAATTCTTCAAATGTTTCTTCACTACCAATCACAATTTTTACTCCAACTGGTTTTCCGCTTTCCAATCGAATTTTTTCAACGAAGTCGAAAAGACTTGGCATATCATTAAATTCTTCAAATCGGTTAGGAGAATCAATCGTTTTGTATGGTTCAACCCCACGAATTTCAGCGATTTCAGGTGTAACCTTTGAACCTTCAATATGTCCACCACGAATTTTTGCACCTTGACCTAATTTTATTTCAAAGGCTTTGATTTGAGGAATGTTTGCTTTTTTACGAAGTTCTTCCCAAGAGAATGAACCATCAGCATTTCGGAATCCAAACTTGGCAGGACCTATCTGGGCGATAATATCTGCTCCACCCTCTAAATGGTGAGGAGATATACCACCTTCTCCTGTATTCATATATGTTCCAGCGTCTTTTAATCCATAAGATAAAGAACGGATAGCGTGGTCTCCTAATGCACCGTAACTCATACCTGACATAGCGACAGGGCTTTTTAATACATATGGGTATTCACATGTATCTTTCCCAATAACAATTGCATCTTTATCTATATACTTCCAAGGTTTCAATGTAGCCTCTTCCATATGTTCTTTTCGACCAAAAAAAGTATCTTCGTCTGTAATATATTTTTTTGTTTCAGTCATGGTGTTATTGTCTGCTTCTAAATCCGTAATTTGTTTAGCAAAGAACGCATTTCGGATATAAAATCCTGGTTTATCGAAATCACGTTTACTTCCAAACGCTATAATAGTTTTTGCATATTTCGCTGATTTAACAATAGATTGGAAGTCCAATCGTGAAAATGGTTTTCCTTCATGGTCTCCCTCAAAGAAATATTGTTTTAGTTCAGGGCTTAAATGCTCGGCTAAATAGCGGATACGTGCAAAGACAGGAAAAGTTCTACGAACGGAATGTTGCTCTTGTGTCAAATCCTGTTTCCTAATAATAAAAAATAAAGCGATTCCAAAAATAAGAATAACAACCAGTAAGAGTAATAAGAATGATACTCCGTATAAGACCAAGTTGTGTAAGTTCATGTCTCCTCTGTTTCCTCTCTTTTTAAAGTTAATGACTACATTCAAAGATTACCATATACATTGACTATAATCAATGATAATTGTCTAAAAAATCGCTAAATCTTATCTATTTCCCCTATTTTTATATATAAAAAAGAGAAGGAATAAACCCCTCTCCTTTTTATGCTCTATTCAGTAAATACAGAGCTTAATGATTTAAATATTGTAACTGATTCATTGATTTGTTCTTTTGCTGTATTCGTTAGCTCTTCACCTTTTTCAATTCCAGTTGCAACCGTATTGTTTGTATTCATGGCTAATTCTAATCCACTTACAAATGTATCATGTTTGTCTTGCATATCTGCAGGAACATTTATAGTTGTTGCTTCTGAATGGATTTTCTCTATCGCCTCTTTATTTGTATAGAAATCTTCTTTCCACTCTGCTGTTCCATACTGCAAAGGATTTTGATATAAGGTATATAAGCTGAGAGATGCATCGGCACTTTGAACAACTAATTTACTCATGGTTGCCATATACTCAACCTTTGTTTTTCCTTCTTCTACTTTGTTTGCAACATCTTGGACACATCCTGTTAAACTGAATACCATTAGTAGCAATGCTACGATAAAAAATGACTTCTTCATGGTGTAGCCTCCTGTTTTTTATGATTACTTCTTATCATACTATAAATATTGACTATAAACAACGTGTTTTGACATATATTATTTACCCAAACAAAAAAGCCTCTCTTAATGAGTAGGCTCTAATGTTTGGCAATAAATAGTGAAAGGTAAAAGAAAGTCTTCTTCTAACTCCTCACCATTTACTACTGATTCTTCATATTGTTTGTAAAGAGTGGAATTAAACTCCGCTCCCATTTTACTCCAAAAAGGAATTGCTGGAACAACAGATTCCCCCCAAATTTCTTCTTTATCAGGGAGTTCTTTTAGAAATTCAATAAATTCCCTTCCATGACCCTTTCCTTTATCCATGCTCTCTACCATCTTGATACAAATATCTTCTTCAGTGATTCTGATTTCACCTATCATGGTTACAATATCATCTACTAAAAAGACAAAAGGTTCAGGATAGTATTTCATTTTTTCTTCCATTTCAGGGACAGTTTTTTTGATTTCTTCATAATTTGTTAATAACAGCATTTTCTTCATAGGTATCTTCCCTTTCTTTATACAGACATTCAAATAGAAACCCTTTTTTATTTCTTTTTACATTGTATGCAAATTCTCAAGTATCCAATAAAAATGTAGAAAAAGGGGCTTCCCAATAGAGAAGTCCCTTTGCAAAATTCCTATTATTTATAAGACATTTTAAGTAAAGAATTAGATAACTTTAAAAATTCTTCTTTTTGTTCTTTATCTAAAAAGTCTGCTTGTGCAGATTCACGACTAACTGGTTTCGCCCAATAAAAGCCTACCTTCGATACATAATTTAGATATTCTTCTTTTGCTAACCCTGTCGCCCCATGCTTTTGTTTTAACAAAATGTCTGTTGTTGTATCAATAATGACCCATTTACCAGTAGATGTTTGTACCTGGTTATAAAAATGGTCATCTGATTCAATCATTTTGACTGGAATACCACTTGCATGTGCCAATTCATAAAATAATCGTGAAAAGCCATTACAAGCCAATTTTCCATTATACGCATTTCCAATCATCATCTTTTTATAAGAAGATGCTCCATATTGAAATTGTTCGTAAATGTAGTTATATACCATATGAATCTTAACATCCTGCGGTAAATTCTTTATCCCTAAAGCAAAATCATTCGCAAATAATTGAATACCCTTTTCAATTTGTTTTGCTGAATATTTGTCATTAGAATTATCTTTTAATACATACGTATTTTTGATTCCTTTTTTTAAGGAATAAGAAGCTAACGTGTGTAAATTCGTCTGTTGAGATGGAGTTCCGATTAATTGATACTCGTCATACCATAGTTTCAATGTTTTTTCAGGAACACTTGATTCAAACGTAATTTGAGTTGGAAGTTCCTTATGCATCATATCTACCATTTTATTAAAAGTAGCTTGATTGCTTACTCCTTTGACCACACGATTATCTGCTTGTTTCTTTACTGTCTTCATGTAACTCTCCATTTTAGAGTATGGAGCTACATAAATCTCCTTTTGAACGTCTTTCACGTCATATTGAGTATTGTTTGTTAAGTCGTTATTGATAGCATTTGCACTAAGAGGTTGGAACAAACCTGTTAATAACCCCACTGATAATGCCATTCCTACTAATCTTCCTTTTTTCATAAAAAAATCTCTCCCTTTTTAAGATTAAAAACAATCGTAATCGTTATTTAGACTATAGTCAATTAATAAGTACAAAGAAAGCCTCTTATGGATAGAGGCATTTTCGTTATTTTCTTCTCCAGACATAAACATCTGCATGAGTTTTCAAAATAGGTACATATTCTCTCTTTAAATAAAATCCACGCCTTTTCAACATTCCTTGCAATATAGGACTTAATACATTTGGAAAGCGAATTTGAGCATATGCTTCTTTTAAACTGTCAATATACGCTCCTGCTGTACCATTTCCTTGTTTTTCAGAAAATAGTGTTGGGATATAAACTCCTTTATGACCAGTGTCAATCAAATGACCTTTAATTCCTGGTGCAAGTCGTTTCATTTCTCCAAATGAATAATATGGATTGTCCCAAGCTAACTTTGATACCATTGGCATAATTTTCTCTCCTTATCCTTCGATTAACTCTAATGCTTCTTTATTTGCTACTGAAAACAATTTGTACTTTTGACGAAACACAACAGAATGTGTAATCATAAAGGTACTGATTTCTTCATGCCAACCTTGTTCATTCACTCCTATTACAATCAATATGCCATCTTTATTTGGCTTTACATAAACACCTTTTGCAAAATCATCGCCACGAATAAATCCTTCCCCTTTCAAGCATTTTTCAATTGCTTCTTGAAATGTTAGTGTGTAGTTGTCCTTTTTCATCTTTCATCCTCCTAAATATAAAGAAAAATTCTTTTCCTCATTTATTCGATACCTTTTATTATATTGACTTTATTCAAACTAAATAATATCATCTACTATAAACGATATATAAAGAAGGGATAGATGTTTTTGAAAGACACTCAATATGTATTGGAAACCGCTCAAAATACTTTTATTCAAATGGATGTGACAGGAGAAAAAACATTATTGGTCTATGAAACAAACGAATATATTTATGGACAAATATTTGACTCCGAAAAAGAAGTCAATGATTATATCGAACTCTTTAATACAGGGAAATCGAGTAATCCACATCTGGCAAAAGGGTGGAATATTATCATTGAACAATATTTATTGCCTGTTAGAAGACGAACATTAATAACAGAACTTTTATAGTAAAGGAGGATTTATTTTGCTAACCTTTAAACAACGAATGTTGATATTTTTACCTATTTTCATTATCGCTCTTGCAGGGATATACCTACTTCCAACACCCTATAATCAATTTGTGAGTTTTGGTGCTCTTTGTACCTACTGGACAATCATTTTGATATTTGATAAACGATATGAAAAGAAGAAAAAAGAACAGAATCATGACCCGAAGAGATAGAGCAGGATACCATTCTTGCTCTTTTTTTCTTATAAAAAGAGGGAAACTATCTATGATGATAAAAGTAACAACAAATCAGGATAAAAATACTTTTACTTATTAAAGGAGAGATTTACATGAATCCAGCAGTAACAGATGGTGAAAAATCAATCATGGACAAAGTGTTACCGCTACAAGGTAAACACATTTTTACCAAGAATCTTGGTGATGGTGAAATCAATATGGTAACACGAAAAAATGATTTGTCAGGGATTTACGTTTACTTCCACTCCAATTTGGATGGCGAAATTAAACTTGATGGGGAAGAGTTTTTAGAAGAAATCGAAGAAGTAAAAGAAATTCAAGACTAAAGAAAAGGTGGAATCATTTATGAATATTATGACTGGTCAATACAAGGATGTAACAAAAGCATTTGGATTTATACCAAAAGAAAATTGTTCAATTGTTTTTGAGGGTGGAAGTGATAACGGAGAATCATTCAATGGTTCATTCTTGGTTAGAATTAAAAGAAAAGGTGTTTACCGCTTTGATGATGGAAAAATGATAAAGCGAGTAAAATAAGATATGGAAAATATCGTTTTAGATTTATATACTCAGGTTCTTCAAGTATTAGGGTCTGGTGAAGAATTAATCGATGAATGTGAAGCGACTACTTGCTATACCATTGCTTCTCTCTATAAGCAATATAGAGATAATCTCTATAAGGTAGAAGGAACTTTTAATGGTAACGGTCATTTCTGGTGTGAACTCAATGGAGAAATTATTGATTTGTCCGTTGAGCAATTCGATGTTGATTTTCAATATCTGCTTACGAAAGAACGAAAACATTTATATGTTTCAAACAATAAGAAACAAGTGAATCAAGAAATCATAGAAGATTCTATTCATATCGCTGAAATCAGTGGTTTTTATATAGAATGATTTATGTACGGAATAAGAGCTATCTACTATGGCTCTTATTCTTTTTTGTTTTACGCCCATTTTACAATGGAATCGCTCACGTTTAGATAAATGTCCTTTTTTAAATTATGAAATCATAGAGAACTATCTATAATCTATTAAGTGACAAAAAATAGGAATTTCTTTATGAAATATCAATAGGAGGCTAAGATATGTAGATTTGTGCAGTTCTTGTTTTTAGGTATATAGATTAACAGGTTTTTTGACATTTTTATTTAGGTGACAGGATTTTTTTTATTTAACAAACAGGTGAGAACTTATATTTAGGAGGATTTTATTTATGGAATGGATTTTAGTAATTGGACTTTTTGTAGCCTTTTTAATGACAACAAATGTAGGTACATGGATTCGTTTTACATTGCATTATGCAGTGAAGTTTAAAAAGTTAGAAGGTATTGATGTGGTTAATATGGATGGAAGTAAAGCACGTTTTATTATGCTTCTTGGTTCTTTAACACTTTTACCCGATAACGTATTAGAATTAATGAAGGAAAAGAAAGTTTTAATTCTTTACAGCAAAAGTAGAGAAGGCTTTATTGAAGGAAACTACTCAGGGTTATTTAACGGTGAAGAAAACTACATTTTTGTATGGGATGATGGTTTACGTGGCAATTGGGGTTGGCAAGTAACTACATTGATACATGAAGTAGGTCATTTTGTTGATTATTTCGTGGGTGGTCGCAATCGTTTCTTAAGTTGCATTGATGTTAGCCTTCACAATATTTATGATGGGGAGCATAAATATTATGAGCGTTACGCAAACGGAACGTATTACACAAGCAATATTCGTGAATATTTCGCACAAAGTTTTGCTGAATACTTTTTGGTAACTGGATTTAAACAACAATGTCCAGATACAGCTTCTTATATCGAAACGGTGTTAAACAAAATTTCATAACATATTTAAAAGAAGAAGATAGTTGAGGGAGCTGTCTTCTTTTTTTTCATAAATAAAAGCCAGAAATTATTTTCTGACTTTACGAAAGGTGTTGCTTCTATGTTGTATCTATATCTTTTCACTTATTTTCTAATTTCATTCAGTGGTTGTACATAAATTTTCTTTCTTTCTCATAATAGTGTAATAAGAATAAATAAAGGAGTTCTTGGTATTGAAACATTACAATTACATTTTATTTAATCAAGAAAAAATCCCTCTCTTTTCTAAACAAGCCATTTCTCAACCGTTAATTGAAAAAAGTATTGTCATGGGGATGAATGGAGTTGAAGATGAAGAGGTTATACAACGTATGCGTTAAATGAATGCAGTCTATGTAGAGACAGAAAAAGATATGTTTTATATTTTTATATATGATTCAAGCGGAAAATGCTGTCGTTTGCAAGTGTTTCCTTCTATTATCGGACATATTGTTCAACACATAAAAGAAAAAGAGGGATAAAATCATCACCCCCCTTTTTTTCGTTCTTATTTAATTTTTAACCATTTTACCAATAATGGAATCGTTGTTCCTTGAACTAATAAGGAAAACATGACATTGCTAAATGTTAAAGACAAAAGCAAGTCTCTTCCAGCAAAGTCAGGGGATATACTCAAAATTAAAGCAATAGATAAAGAACCTTTTAATCCACCCCAAGACATAATGGTTTTCCATGAATTAGGCACAGTTTTATCAAATAATAGACTGATAAATACTGCAACAAATCGGGATAACACAACAATAATGATACTTCCTGCGATAACTCCCCATTTCCCTTCAAATCCAATACGTGAAATCTCTAAACCAATCATTAAGAAAATAACCGCATTGGCGATAAATGCAATAGATTCCCAAAATGAATCTATTTTATCTAATGTGTTTTCGGACATTCCGATTTTCTTTCCATAGTTCCCTAAAATGAGACCAGCTACTACCACCGCAATTACACCTGATAAGTGATAGTGTTCTGCCGTTACATAAGCTCCATAAAAGACTACAATGGATAAGCCAATTTCAATTAAATGATGGTCAATTTTGCTGGTTAGTCGGGAAGAAAGGAATCCAAACACTACCCCAACAATTAAACCTCCTGCTACAACTTTTAAAAACTCTAATGCTCCATGAGATACACCAGAAAGAGTAACAACAGTGGTTACTAAAGCTATTTTATAGAGTACCACTGCAACTCCATCATTCGCCAAACTTTCTCCTTCAACAATAACCGATAATCGCTTATTTAATCCCATTGATTTGAAGATACTTAGAACTGATACAGGGTCAGTTGCAGACATTAATGCTCCAAAAATCAGTGCATGTTGCAATGGTAAATCAAGTACAAAATAAGTCAATGCGGAAACGAGAAGGAAAGTTAAAAATGTACCTATAAATGCTAAGAGTAGAATAGGTTTCTTGTTTTCCTTTAGTTCATGAAAAGGGAGTTTTAAGGAAGCATCACCTAATAATGCTGATAAAAATAACAAGATAATTGTATCTTTAAACACTTTATCGTTTGTGATAAACCCTTTCACTTCTTCCAATGATTCTATTGGAAGTAACCCTAACACTAATCCAGCAATAACCAATAATGTTGGGTATGGTTGCTTTACTTTTTCTGCTATAAAAGCCACTCCGACTGCTATTGCAAATAGAATAATACAAATATGAAGCATGGCTACACTCCTTTTATTTCTTTATGTTTTAATATTACCTGAATTTAATGTCTTTTTCAATTCTTTAAAGTCAATAAAATATATAATTTTGTATATTGTCAATTTAGATAAATAAAATAAGCCAGAATTTCTCCTGACTTACTTACTTTAATTATTTTTCACTTTCTTTTCCATTGTTCAATGGTAATCGTGTAATATACATATTGGACAAACTCTAATGGTTTTAACCCCATTAATTCCACTCTTAATGTTTTTTCAAGGCATGAATCCTTAAATCCTGGAAGAATCGGAGTGTGAATAAAGAAATACATTTCTTCTTTGAGTTTTTCGACTTGGGGAGAATACAATCCCTTTTGGAACAACTCGTTTACCGCTTCTTCTACTAAATGACTGGCATTATCCGCAAAAGGATTGTCCTCATAAGCATTTTCGTGAAAATATTGGTTTAAAAAATCAAACATCAATGGATATTGTTTAACGACTTGTTCCACTTTCATACCTCCTTTTATTTGGTTGCTGTATTCTATGCAAATAAAGAAAAACCACAACAAAACCAGTGTTGGAGGGGGTTTAACAACAAAAAAAGCCAGAGAGAAAAATCCCTCTGACTGAAATTTATAGTATGGCTTCATTCAAAAAATTAGGATATTTCTGTATATACGCTAAAATTATTTCCTTCACTTTATTTAACAAAAATTCATTTTGTACTTTGTTTTTAAAATCCTCTTCATGATTCCATTTCTCTTCTTCTTTTCTTACATTTCGATACAAATAATTGCAAGATATAATCTCATGTTCCTTTAATGTTGCTTGAATAATATCTTTATTTATGTAGACGTTAAAGGATAGTGTCTTTTGAAATGTATTTTTGTGCAAAAATTGAACTTGATTTTCCACAATCATCGAAACCCAATTTTGGTGACTTTCTTGATAAGAAGCAATTTTTTCATCGTACCAAGCATCAATATCGGGTTCATTTACTGTTTTATGATACCCTCTTTTCTTAACCACCTTATGTCCTTCTACTATCGAATGAAACTTTCTTTGAGGGTAATTCCATTCCGCAAACCAGTTCACTATTCCATAAGGTTTGTACCCTCTTGGAATCAGTATTTTTTTCACTAAATATTGTAACCACTCATGTCCTCTATAAGATTTTTCCTTTCTACTCCATATCAAACCCATTTTATCTTCAGTTACGACCCATATACCATATAAATCAGGCTGACCTCCTGGTGGAAAGTTAGGTTCTAATACATATTTATCTTCAAATTCATCACGTTCTTTTACATTGCTGAAAACAGGAAAGAAAAACTCCCCCTCAAAACCTATCTCTGATTTCTTTGCTACGCCATCTTTTTCTAATAATTGAGTGTTCCATATCATTCTTCTACTTTTAGCAAGGTTCATAATTAATTGATAGGTAGCATCATCAAAAGGTTTATCGACTTTCACAATTCCTTCATAAAAAATATTGTGTCCCAACTATACCTCTCCTTTTTGTTCAAATCTTTTCCTTTCTCTTGTTTTTATTTTATCATTATCTCTTCTATTAGGGCTGTCTAACACTTTAAATATATCAATTTTTGTTTTATAAAAAGACCTCTCTCTAATGCTTCAACGGTTAATCCATCCCAAAGAGAAATAAAAAAAGAATCTAACAAAAGATTCTTTTGACTTCTTATTCTTTATATAGCATTACCCTTTGTTTCTTTTTTATGTTCATACATACGCTTATCTGCTGTTTTATACAAAGATTCTATTGTTTTCCCATCGTAAGGATAAGTAGCCACTCCACCACTAACATCAATATTATGTAACTGTAGATAGTCATTTTTCAGGATAGATTGGCGACAACGATTTAAGACTAATTCAGCATCTATTTCGGTGGCATGATGTAAGAGAATAATAAATTCATCTCCACCATATCTTCCTACCTTATCTCCTACTCTAACACTTTTTTGAAGCGTTTTCGCAATTTCTTGTAATACTTCATTTGCTCCTTCGTGTCCCAACTGATTATTGACTTGTTTAAAATGATTAATGTCAATAAAGATAATCGAGAAGTGTTTATCTCTTTTACCCGAAGAATTTTTCTCTTCTATAAATAAACGGTCTATGTATCGTTTCGTAAAAGTTTGGGTTAAATGGTCAATATGGCTAAAATGCAACAGTCGTTTTATCATAAAATAAAAACCAAACAACAGAAACCCCATTCCTAAAGAATCTAATGTGGATATAATAGGATTTAAAGAGATAGAAGTAAAAAAGAAATACGAAATAATATTTAAGAGTAAACTTACAGCGTGAAAAGAAATGCCTACTCCAATTAATTTAAATTTATCTGTATAAAAATATTGATTAAAAAGGCGATAGAGAAAATAACTAACCACTACTTCTATGACCAGAAGGACACTATCTATCCATAGGCTGTACTGAAGAATTACGCTCACTAAAAACTCCTCCCGATTTCCATATTTTTCATCCTTATTATAAAGGAAAGATAAGGAAATCACAATAAAACCATTGACTTCATTCAATAGAAATAGGAGAAATTATTATTTTAAGATGATAACTAAGAACTGGATAATGGAATTATCATATAATTTTGATAAATATTATAAGTTAATTCTTCGATATGTTTCCCTCTTATTTCATCAAAAGATAAACACATTTTTTCTTGATTTTTATGACAGAAAATCCATTCTTTCTTATCTAAATCTAAAATAATCTCATAAACTTTTTCTTCTTCTGAAACTTCAGCTATATAATCACCAAAAGGCTCAAGGCAAAGAAAATCATTTAATTCTTGAATATGTTTTGGTTTGTCATGATAAAAGGCTTTTATCCATTCTCTTCCTTTTACATACTCTTTTATATGATGGTAAGCAATCCTTTCTATATCTTCAATGGCTACTTTTCGATTTTTCCCAATATAGTTTAAAACATAAATCGTTCCATCTGGAAAAGAGAACAATTCTAAGGCAAGTTCCAACTTTTCCTCTAATTCTATATCAGAATGAGTTTGTACAAATCGCAAAAGAATAGGAATATTATCAAAAAGCAATGAACTATTTTGGAGTTTGACATAATTTCCTTTTTTCACATTTCCTTTTTGAATAGAAAATTGAATCATATCCTACACACCTCTCTCTTATTCAGTATAAGACAAATAAAGAGATGATTAAACGACAAAAACAAAACCTTGCTTTTATAGCAAGGTCTGTTTGTGTTTAAGAAGCAAGTTCTGATAAAAACGTATTAAAATGTCTAAATTGACGATTTACCTCTACAGTTACTACTCGTTTTACCTCTGCCATGTTTTTAATGGTTTCTTGTGGGTGAGCAGATAAATACGTCATGTTTTTTTGAATTTGACTTGGGTGTAATCCTTTGTCTTTCAATAATTCATTTTCTAAATAACGAATTCCTTCACAAAAACTTTTAATAAACTTTTCAATCGCATAATCAGACTTACCTTTAAAATACATATCAATCAAAATTTGAACCTTCTCTTCTAAAAGAGCTTGTACTTCTTTGTCCTTTAGCATGTTTTGACACCATTGAATATGTTTCATTTAAACCTCTCCTTTTAAAAGCAGTTTGCTTTACCTTAATTATATGAAACCTTATATTCTATGCACTTATATAACTCAACACAAAACAGATGTTTTCTTTATTTAAATTATAGCCATAAAAAAATATTTTTTATCATTTTTTTATACTAAAAAGGTTTAATCTTTGAGAAAAACGGATAAAGACATATATGAATAATTTTAATATGAATATTTATAGATGAATATTCATATTTTGAATAAAAAGAAATATTCATAATATTATTCTTTATAGGTGAAGTTTGTACAAACCTTACAAAACCCTGCACAAATATTGAGCAAAGGAATGAGAATTGCAAATGATTAAAGTCTCTTTATAAAGAATATGTAAAAATTGCATAAAAATTTGTATAAAATTATTAAAAAACTCTTTTTATCTCAAAACATGTTTGATATACTTATTTTGAGACAGAATAAAATTTACCAATTATGGGAAAGTAAAAAATATCACTTTCACCGACACAAAAATCTGTTACAATATCGAATGATATGATACCTACCTTTTGTAACATATTAGTTTTACCGCAGGAAGAAATCAAGAATAAAGCAATTTTGTGAAGAGAATGACCCCCTCATTCTTTAAAAGGACACAAAAAAGAAAGGCTTGTCTGCCAACAAACCTTTCTCTGCTTATAACCTGTCTGCCAATAGGTTATTTATACTTGTATTACATTTCAAAAATGTCTTCAAGATTGTCAAATTTAAATGTTGCTTTCTTGATTTCTTCCAGTAAACTTTCCGCTAATGTATCCTTATCAGCTTGTTCGATAATGGATAGCAATGTAGAAACCGCTACAACGCCCTCTTCTATTTCTTCTCCCTGATAGAACACACAATTAATTTCCTTCTCAAATTCTTGCTCTGGTCGAACCTTTTTCATTTTCGGTGCATTTGCCCCTTTTGAATACTCCATTAAATCGTAAGGAACTTCATTTTCCACAAAAAAGGCTTCCAGTTTGTCCAAATCTGTTCTTGGCAAATCTGTATGGATTTCTCTCGTATCCATATTTGCAGGAGACGTAAAGACATTACCGTACTTTTTCACTTCGCTCAATACTTCGTTTGATTCAAAAGAAATTGGATAATAGATAGTTACTGTTGACATGGTTGTTTTCCCCCTAAAGTGTGTAATAGAGCTTCTCTCTTGTTTGTTATGTACTATTCTCTTAGCTCTATAAGTTTGATAGAATGTTATCCTTATAAAGTAATAACTCCATATCCTTATTATAGATAAGCCATAGATTAAAGTCAATAACTTTTTACAACTTTTTACGAACACTCATTCCCTCAATATCAGGAATTGCTTCCTTTTTTTGTAAAAAGATAGTTTTTAACAAACAAAAAAATAAACTCTATTTTCTTTTTCAATTTTAAATCCTGTTTTTCTTGAAGTTCTAATTCTTTGGTGATTTGTGAATATTTCACTCCTACTTTCAGACTATAATCATTTTCATTTTTTATCATATTCTTTAGCAACCTCAATAATGCCAAGGGTTAGTCTAAATTGCCCACTACCTCCAACTTCCTTATTTACTTTCCTCAAAATAGGACTTTTGAATCTGTTAATTTTCATTTATTCACCAAATTTCCCCTTTTTATTTCCTTTTTCTCCCTTTTTCACGCTCTAATTTTCTTTGACTATAGTCTATTGATTTAATTTGTTGTTTATAGTACAATATTGACAATAGTCTATAAGAGGAGAGATGTGTGTTGAAAGATTTTTGGGAAAAAGTTAAAGGGTGGTATGAAAAAAGAAAAAAAGTATTGCCTTTTATTTTGATATTGTTATTAGTTTCAGGTGTAACCTATTACGTACAGAAACCAGAAAAACCAAAGGATATTTCTTATAAAGAATTTACCCAAATGGTTGAAAAAGATAAAGTCAAGGAAGTTACAATCAATCTCAAATCTCCTACTTTTACTTTTGAAGGAAAAGACAAGGAAACCTATAAAACAGACAATCCAAAAGATGAAGAATTTAAGAAATATCTTTTGGAAAATGAAGTAAAGGTAGAAGAAGTTAGTACAGATAAACCAAATGTTTTATTGGATATGTTCCTTTTTGTATTCAGAATCATTATATTAGTAATAGTTTTTAAAATCATTATGGATATGATGTCCAACAGTAAAGGTGTTGGACATGAAGAAACAAAAGAAACCGTACCGAAAGTAAAGTTCAATGAAATTGCTGGTAATGAGGAAGCGAAAGAAGAGATGCAGTTTTTGGTAGAGTTCTTGAAGAATCCGAAAAAGTATTCGGATATGGGAGCGAAACTTCCTAAAGGTGTCGTTTTTTACGGACCACCTGGAACTGGTAAAACTCTAACTGCGAAAGCCATTGCTGGTGAAGCTGGTGTTCCCTTCTTCTCTATTAGTGGTTCTGACTTTGTAGAAATGTATGTAGGTCTTGGAGCAAAACGTGTAAGAGACCTGTTTAAGAAGGCACGTAAAAAAGCTCCTTGTATTATCTTTATTGATGAAATTGATGCAGTTGGTACAAAACGAGGAAATGATAGTAACTCTGAAAAAGACCAAACCATTAACGCCCTGTTAAACGAATTAGACGGTTTTAATGGAAGTGAAGGAGTTATCGTCATTACAGCAACTAACCGCATTGAAGACTTAGATAATGCCCTTATTCGCCCTGGTCGTTTTGATAAGCATATTGCTATTAATCTACCTGACCAACGTGATAGAGCCGAAATCTTAAAGGTTCATGCACGTAGCAAAAAGATTGCTGAAGATGTAGACTTCAATGAATTAGCCAAATTAACCATTGGCTTTGCAGGGGCAGGATTGGAAGCCCTAATCAATGAAGCAACCATTTTAGCTGTTACACGTAATCATACAGAAGTAACAAAAGAAGATGTTGACGATGCGTACTTTAAAATGGTCATGAAAGGTCATAAAAAGAAAAACCAAGAAGACCGTAAAGATGATGAATTAGAGTTAGTGGCTTGGCATGAAGCAGGACACGCCTTAGTTGCGAAATTACTCGCTCATAATGAAGTGCCAAAAGTGACGATTATTTCTTCTACAAGCGGTGCTGGTGGCGTGACCTTCATTACACCAAAGAAAATGGGTCTGTATTCTAAACAAGAAATTAAAAACAATATCAAGACGCTATATGCTGGTCGTATTGCTGAATATCTTCTACTTGGAGATGAAGAGAAAATTACTACTGGTGCTTCTAATGATATTGAACGTGCTACTGAACAAATCAAAGGGATGATTGACTACTATGGCATGAGTGAAACATTCGGAATGATTCAAGTTTCTGCTCTTGGAGGTCAAAAAGAGATTCTAAAAGAAGCCTCTTCTATATCAAAAACGCTATATGAAGAAACACTTGAATTTATGAAAAAACACCATTCTCTATTAGGGAAAATTGCTGTTGCCTTGCTTGAAAAAGAAACCCTATCAGAAGAAGAGTTAGATACGATTATTGCACAGTATCAAGAAGATTCCATGAGCTAATCATGGAATTTTCTTCTTTAAACAACACTATGATGATAAATATTTTATAGAAAAAGGAAGGGAATGAAAGGTGAATCCATTGTTATCGTATTTAATTGATATTAAATTTGCTCTACTTCAGCAGAAAGACAGTATCTTTATCTTTTTTCTGATTGTATTAGCCTCTTGGTTTATTCAGAGATTTATTGTTAAAACCATTTTTAAAAGAATGGCAACACTTTATACCAATCGTCAAATGGAGTTTAAAAAAGAAATTTGTGAAAACATAGCAAAACCAACACAGAATTTGGTTTTTGCTACGGGTTTCTTAATCGCTTGTGGTTATGCGTTAAATGTATCCATGTTTACCTATGAACCGTTATTTAAGATATTTAAAACTCTATTAATCTTCTTCTTTTTCCAAGGACTTTATTATGTGACAAATTACTTTGGACAACATCCAGATGCCTTCAAAACGAAGTTTAATCTACAAACAGGAAGTGTTCTCCTTCCATTCTTTGCACGTATTGTCAAAGTTTTTATCTTCGTATTTGGCTTTGTTATGATAACTTATGAATGGGGTTATGACATCAATGGATTTGTTGCTGGTCTTGGAATAGGAGGGTTGGCTCTCGCATTGGGAGCAAAGGATGCTCTCTCTCATATCTTTGCTGGTCTTTCAATGGCAATAGATAAACCTTTTGCCATTGGTGATTTAATTTCCACCGATAACAATTTAGAGGGTGTTGTGGAAGATATGAATTTTAGAAGCACCCGAATCCGAACATTAGACAAAGCTCTGGTTTCTGTCCCAAATGCGGTGATTGCCAATCAGTATATTTATAACTGGACAAGAAGACAAAACAGACGTGTTCGATTCGTGGTAGGCGTAACACATAAGACAACAGAGGAACAATTGAAGAAAATTACGGAGAGAATCAACGAGGTTGCCAAACAGCATGATGGTGTTTGTGATGACACTGTAACCGTTGCTTTTGATAACATTACTGCTAATAGCTTAGATGTTTTAGTTCTATATGAAACAACTACTTCTGAATTTGCGGAATTCATGAGAATTAAAGAAGAAATTAACTATGAAATTAGAAAAATTTTAGAAGAGGAAAATGTGTTAATTGCCTTCCCTTCTACCAGTATTTATTTTAAAAATAATTTATCGGTCAAACAAGAAAAAGAGAATGATTCACAAGAGTCATAAAAGAAGTAACTATACAGTTACTTCTTTTTTTCTTATGACAAAAGTCCGATATTATTAAATAGCAATGTATTATCAAAAACTTATTTTTTCCTCATTTTCCCTCTGCAACCATTGTAAAAACTGGATTTTTAACCTATTTAACTCAAAAATACTCAAAAAAATGAGTATAGGCATTTAGTTCCATTCGTTATATACTTTGTAATGTACTTACGAAAGACATTTGAAATGTACTTACGAAAGACTTTAAAACATCTTAGGGGGAAACATAGAATGAAATCATTATTTTTTTCAACAGAGGAACTAAATAAAGTTTTGGCAGAACTTTATGACACAAATACTGTGAAAGTTGGTTTTTGTGAAGATATGGGTATTGATGTAGTAGAATGGTACAACGACACATTGGCAGATGTGCAAGACGTAACATTCTTTGAAGACTTAATGGAATTATTAGGCGAACGCTATAATACAACAATTGAAAGCTATGATGTAGTAGAATTAGCCGAATTAGGCATTGGTTATCTGTTTAAATTAGCTTAATGAATGAAAATGAGCATTCTTAGAGATGATACTGGCAGGTAAACATCCCTAATAATAACAATAATATTGCAGTTAGTAAGAGCTTTAATGATATTCCTTACTTTCTGCAATTACTTCTTTTGAAGAAATAGGTAGTTGAATCGTAAAACGTGTCCAATCTTCGTCACTTGTTACCCTTATTTTCCCTTTATAACCTTCAATGATTTTTTTAGAACTGGATAATCCTAATCCATTCCCACCTCTGTCTTTTCTTGTAGTAAAACCATGAGAAAAAATCCTGTTTATATTATCAGTAGGAATAGGCTTTCCATTATTATAAATGGTAATGGTCATTAACCCTGATTGATAACGACCAGTAATCACAACTGTTCGATTCCCCTCTTCATTATCCATTACCGAATGAAAAGCATTGTCTAATATATTCCCTATAATCCGAACCAAATTGGTAACTTTCATCATATCTAATTGAAGAGATTCAAATTTTTCAAAATGATGTTGAAACGTAATTTGTTTTTCAATAGATTCTGCAATTTTAGCCTGTATCAACCCACTTAACGCTGGAATATTGATATTTACAATATCGTTCGTTTCTGTTTTCAACTCTAATAGATTATCAACATAGTCTTGTAATTCATCATACATATTCATATGAGCTAAACCTGAAATCGTAAACAAATGATGGGTAGAATCATGTTTATTCTCTCTTACCGTTCGATAAAGCGTATCAATTTGCTTAGAATAAACTTCTTGAATATTAAAAATGGTTCGCTCTTTTCTGTTTATACTCATGACTAAGTAATAAATTAAGACATATCCTAAAATCAAACAAATCAGACCTGTGAAAAAGATGTTTAAAATCTTTTTATTTAAGCTATCAAGTATTACTTTGTAGTCAGATGTCACAATTATTACCATATCATCCTTCAAATTATCAACATCTCTTCCTTTAAAGGATACTGGAATGTAGTGTCTTAACACCTTTTTATTATTGATGACCAATACTTTCCTAATTGGTTGATACTCCTCGATAGCCTTAACTGTATTTGCTTTGTCTTTATTATCTTTATAGTTATACGAACCATATACAAGCATACGGTCAGATAACCAAACTACATTCGTATCCCCATGCGTTTTTTCGCCCTCTTTGAAAACTCTACTGTTGAGAACGGAAACTTCCAATAAATAGGGATTATCTCTTAGATTTTTCTGAATGGTTCTTTCAACACCAGCAGATTTTTGAAATCCTTTAATCAATTCATCATCTACAAAGGGATTAATCATATAGTTGGTTGTTCCATCATAGTAATATCCCCATTTACTGATTAACTCAGGATTAGCGGAACTCGTGTCGATAGGTCCCGACCAGAAATTTGGCAATTTTTCCCCAAAGCCAGGTATATCTTTCACATTTTTTTCTTCCATTAGTTGAGTGAACATCATATACCATTCATTCCATGTATTTGTTGATAGACCTATTTCTTTAGGGCTACTCGACTTTTCCACTATAATATCATTGTCTTTTTTGACAAATAGTGAAATTCCTTCTAAATCTAATTCTTGTGCTAAATCAACCAATTGTTCATTTTTCACTTGGTTAATATCTGGTGGAAGAGAATTTTTTATTGCAATAGAAGATTTCTGTAATCCTCTTGCTAACAAGTAATTGAAATAGGTTTCTGCTTGATTCGTAGATTCGACAGAACTTTTAACATTATTGATAACAAGTGTTACCCTTTCTTCTTGATGATTAATCAATGTATTTTTCGTTGATACATAAAAAACAGAATTTACAACTATCAGAATCATTAGACTGACCACAATAAATGATATCTTGATTTTATTCATGTTTTATTTACCCAATTTCTATTTATATATTTTATTAAAATAACCCCATTACTTTTGCTCGTTTGGCTAACTCAACTGTAGTTAATTTTTTAAATCTCCACTTCCAACCTAAACATCTCTTAGCGATAGTTTGTTGGTGATTTCTTACTGATTGAACTTCTAATGTGAGAATGTCGGCTACCTGTTCTACACAATAACCCCTATAAAAGAGTTCCAATATTTTCAAATGTTGTGAAGTTAATTTATTCATCGTTGCTTTTAAACTTTCCTGATAATCTTTTAAAATAAAGTCAATGACTGTTCCTTCTATTGTATGGATTTCATTATAGGCATCACGAACGACTTGAGGTATTTTTTCATGGTTAGATTTAATTATATAATTACAAGCAACGCCAAGACCTATGGTGCTTCTAACAGTATCTTCATTTAACAAAGCACTTAACATAATGATTTTGATATTAGGCATAGAAATAGATAATTGAATAGCAATATCAATCCCATATTGGTCTTCTTTATTGGTTAAATTTATATCTAATAGCAGAACATCTGGATTTAATTCAGTGGCTAAATCAATCGCTTCCTCTTTCTTATCAGCATGTCCTACAACTTCTATATCCGTTTCTTTTTCAAGCATTTCCTTATGAAGTTTTAAAGTCATTGCATCATCTTCAACTATCATCACACGTATCTTTTTTGACATTTATTCCTTACACTCCTTAATTTCACCGTTAGCTCATTATTTTGACGGATACGATGTTCTTACATATTATCGACTACTAAAGTATTTATTTTAATACGTTTAAGGGTAAAAAAAAATAGGTAAATTTATGATTATTTATTCTGACATTTTCGCAACTTTTCATTTGTTCTATGAAATCCCTTTTATCTGCATATAATGTAAGAATCATATGACAATCAGGTTGTTTTTTAAACAATATTTGGAAGGTTTTTATATAAAAAGGAGAGATAAATATGTTAGATTTATTTGCAATGGAGTTTATCGTAAAAGACGCTGTATTGGTTTCTGATAAGAGCAATCAATATCACAAAGTAGAAATCAAAGAATCAACAGGAGTTTATCCTTATCAGGTATCTGTCGTAAGTGGTTCTGGTCAACAGATTCATGGCAGACAGTCCTACTCTTTCAATAAATTAGAAGAAGCAGAAGAGCGTTTTAATACCTTCCTTTCTTCTTATTGTGAAGACGGCTTCTCTGAAAAAATGGTTTCATAATAAAGAAGTCCCTTTTTAGGGGCTTTTTTTATTTTAAAATAAAGGTATATGGTTCATACTATAGAAAAACAGAGAAAGGAGAATGATACATTGTTACAGTTTCATAATTCTCTCTTTAATCCAGAATCCGTAGAACAGCGTGTGTTTTTAAATTTTGTATCCTTACAATCAAATGCTAATAAGTTTTATATTATTGAATTTCAAGAAGGGTCAGGAACTCAACCTTTCTGTATTTATACAGAATATGGTCGTATGGGAAGAACTCCACGTCAGGAATCTCGATATTTCTCTTCCAGAGAGACAGCCAATCAATTCTTCCACTCCCTTTTATCGTCTAAAAAAGCAAAGGGCTATGAATTGGTCGCTATTGAGGAAGACTTTGATGATTTATTTACACCACGCATTAATCAAATACACAATCGTTCTCTCCGAATAGAGCCTAATTCCTTATCATTACATACTCAGCTTGGTGAACTATCTGAAATCCAACTTCATAGAGGTCTGCAAATATTAGAAGAAATTGAAGAACGATTAATGAAAGATTCCTCTGACCTTCTATATTTGTCAAACAAATTTTACTCTCTTATCCCAATCGTGTTTGGTAACAAAATCAATATGAATGATTCTGTTTTGGATACACACGAAAAACTGTATCAACGAAAAGAATGGCTATTAAATAATTTAAATGCTTTAGATAATATTTCTGGTTAGTACATACATATTTGAAATCTCTCCCTTTTATTGGGGAGTTTTTTTATTGCCTTTTTCTTTTGCATATAATCTATAAAGCTGATAAATCAGGCGGTTTTTTCTTTAAAAACTATTTTTTTTGGTCAATACTTTATTTAACTAAAGGAGAGATTTTATATGGCAAAGGCAATTTCTATTAGTGCAGTAAGCAGTCCTTCTTTCTTGATTACAAATGTGGAACAACGAGCAGTTTTGAACTACGCCTCATTGGGTGAAAACTCAAATAAGTTTTATATTATTGAATTTCAAGAAGGAACAGGTGCATATCCTTTCCGTATTTACACAGAGTATGGTCGTATGGGAAAAGCACCACGACAAGAAGGTAGATATTTTAGTAGTCGTTGGAGTGCAAGAGAGGAATTTGAAAAAATCATTTCTTCTAAACGTGGGAAAGGCTATGAACATATTGAGGTGGATGATGGATTTAGCTTTGCTCCTTCTGTGACCAAAGTTCAGACCAAAACACGTAAAACTGACTTATCAAAAGTCAATGATAAAGTGTTGAAGTTGATTGGAAAACTCTATCAAGAAGCAACAAGCTATCTAATTTCTTCTATTGATACGCCACTTGGGAAACTATCTGCCACACAAGTAGCAAGAGGACTTCATGTGTTAAATGAGATTGAAGAAAAATTAAACAAAGGCTATAGAGATTTTGACTATTTATCGAATCAGTTCTATTCTATCATTCCTGTATCGTTTGGAAACAAAGTCGATTATCGAAAGTTTTTGATTGACGACTATTTTAAACTAAACGAAAAGAAAGACTTATTGGGCGTTATGAGTTCCGTTGTACAAGCCCAAGATACACTTGAAAAGACTTTGGAAGATAAGTACAAGTCTTTGAATATCCAGTTAAAAGCACTTTCTTCCAGAACGAAGGAATACAAAAGATTGGTTGATTATGTCACAAAATCTCAAAGTCGCAGTCATCATTTCAATATTGATGTTCAAGAAATTTATCAAGTGGAAGATATGGTAGGTCACAAAAACTTTAATCCCTACAAAGTCAGTACAATGGAACTCTTTCATGGTTCAAGAAATGAGAACTATTTAAGTATTTTCCAAAATGGATTAAAGATTAAACCTCAATCAGCACAGCACACTGGAAGCATGTTTGGTGCTGGTGTTTATTTTGCAGACCAGTCCAGTAAATCGGCTAATTATTGTTGGGGGTTTGGTAATGGTGCAAGCCATGATAGTTACTTCCTATTAGTATGTGATGTTGCTACTGGTAAAGTGAAGGAATATGCAGACGCACAAGGTCATCTTACTTCCGCTCCTTATGGCTATAACAGTGTTCTTGGAAAGAAAGGTCGTTCGCTTCTTCATAATGAGTACATTGTCTATAAAGAGAGCCAAGTTAAGATTAAATACATTGTGGAATTTAAAAAGGCTTAAACTATAAAAAAGGGAGAGATTCAGATGAAAAACGTGAAAAAACAAATGAAATGTATCGACAATTCTACGTATGAAGATTGCCTTACGGTTGGAAAGATATATGAAGTAGAACTTGAGCCAGTTGGCAAAGAGGATACCATGTATCACCTTATTGACGATAATGGGGATGCTTTACAAACCATGATTCACCGTTTTGTCGAAGTAACTGAATAAAAAGAAAGGCACAGGACAATAAAATCCTGTGCTTTTTCTTATGGATTATGATTTTCCATAAACTGATAAGTATTACTCTAAACCAAATTCAAATACATAGTTAGAAGTTAATATTTTCCCCATAGGGACAGCAGTACCAGCCTTTAAGGTTGGTCGGACTTCTACTTGAGATTTTGTTCGTAATACGCCAAGTTTTTTGACGTTATCAGGAGACGTACTCCATAGACCGTTGTTCTCGACACCTCTTAGCCAGTTACTTCCTTCTAATGCAGATACACCAAGAGCCACATTCGCTTCTGTTTGAACTTTGGTTAAGTTGTTCCATTGCTCTTCAGAATACGTTGTTGGAGCAGTTAAACTTGGCTTCCAAGTGGACTCATCTGCTACACCAATTGAAGATAATTTCATATAGATAGGGGCATTGGTATCGCTTGTTACAGCCATGTTTTGTGCTGTGAATTGACGGTTATTTGGATTGTATAAGAATGAGCTTGTAGCTGGTAAAGCAACATTTAACGTAGTTGCTTCAAACGTGCCAACAACTTTAGTTGTATGTTGATTAACATTTACAACAGTAAGCAACGTAATTTTTGCACTACCGTTTCCTAATTGACCTACTTGTGTACCGCCTGTTGGGGAAGGCATAGTGGAGTTACCAGCAATGGTTTGGGCGTTGGCTAATTTCCCTATAAAAGAAGAACCTCCGCCTCCCCCTTGTGTATCTGCTCCAACGGTAGTTGATGAAGTTGTACCACCACCGTAGTAACCGCCACCGCCTCCTCCACCGTCACCATTTCCAGTAGATGCACCTGCTCCTAATGTGCCATTCGTTCCAGCGGAAATTTGTGTGCCAGGATAATAATTATTTGTACCAATTATACCTCCTCCGTCACCGTATTGGTCTCCAGGGTCTTCACCAGCTCCTCCACCACCCCCTGCTACAATTAAACGACTTTGCAGGGAAGATGTGTTTAGTGGAGCATTATTAGGAACAGTACGAATGTCTGTCGCACCTCCACCACCGTTACCTGGTTCTCCTGCCTGAGATGCATAACCAGAACCGCCTCCGTTATATCCACCAGAAGCCACACCAGAATTTGAGCTTGAACCAGCACCACCCACATAAACATAGATGGTCTGTCCTGCTTGTAAAGTGATTTCTCCTGTTGCGTAACCACCTTTACCTCCTGTACCAGAGGCTGTGTTTCCACTTAGGCGAACACCTCCACCCTCTGCTCCCCAAGTTTCCAGCTTATATGTGCCAGTATAAGGAGCAGTAAAGGCTTTGTATCCTCCTGTATAATTAAATGACCATACTTGGTTTTCAATTGCATGAGCTTTATCTATATTTAAACCCAAAAAAGGTGTTGATAGAACAACTGCACTTAACATTACTTTTGTAAATTTCTTAGACTTCATATATATAGGTTCCTCCTTTTACATTTCTTCTTGTTTGCCTTTGATTCTTTCGTGTTTGCCACTATCCATATAATAGTATTATACTTTCCAAGATATTATTTTAGAATATTAATTCTGTTTGATATTGTTTGATTTAAAACTCGATTTAAAAGGCAAAAAAAAGCATAGGGTAAATTCCTATGCCTTTCTTTCCTTTTATACGACCAACGGTGCAGATACCAGAAGCAGGAAAAAGACCATGCACATTCCATTGAACCAACGTGGTTTCTTTTCAAACCAGACCAATCCAAAAATGGTAAATGCAATAAAAATTGGATACAATACCACAATAGAGACACCATTAAATCCTTTCCCTGTTTGTTGAGCGAATAGCAAAAAAGGAATGTATAGATAAATGAGTATCAAAGGAAGAGTAATGTTTGAGGTTTTGTTCATTCGGTTTGTCCTTTCGCCAACATGATAGATTCATTGATTCTTAATAACAAATCTCCATCAAGGTCTTTCTTATTAAAGGTATATTTTTCTCCATTTTTTAAATAGAGATTATACTGATAGGTTTTATCATCATTTATGCTTTCATGTTTTTTAATCTCATAAGTTTCAATTTCTTCAAACGAATAATAAATGGTTTTGCTAAATTCTTTTTCATAAAGACCTTTTTCTGTTAGACATGAACCACTATTAAAAACAAAAAAGCCTAAAGTGCCAAACACGACTATCAAAGATAGCCAATGTATTATTTTGCTATGTCCAAATTTGATAAATACCATTATCATCACAAATAATGAAGTATGATAACTCATTAATCCCAATAACCCGACTTGTTCTGAAGCTACAATTTTCTCTTGTATCCCCCAATAACTATACTTATCTGAACTTAATCCAATAACCATTCCCATTGTCATGAGAATAAATGAAAAAATCAAAGGTATTTTAATATCGACTTCTGGTTTTGTGTGCTTTATCTTGTTTTTTTCCATGTTGTCTTTCCCTTTCGTTTCCACTATCTATTAACTTTATAGTACCATTTACTTATGACTATAGTCAATGAGTTATTTTTTATTGCTTTCATTTCTTATTTTTATGACTTTTTAAACAAAAAAAAGAGAGAGTTACCTCTCTCTTTATAGCTTGAAAATCGAAGCTGATTCTTCTAATTTTTTGGATAGTTCATCGATGGTTTCAATCATACCACCTAATTGTTGAACCATAGCTGATTGTTCTTCGCTCGTTGCACTTACTTCCTCAACTGAAGCCGAAACCTCTTCACCAGATGCCGAAACATTTTGGATGAAAGCAATGACTTCATCTTTACGGACATTCATATCCTTTAGTTTATTTGTTACATCCTGAACCAAGTTGGTCATTTCGGAAACCTGACCAATCACTAATTCAAACAAGTCTTTTGTTTCTAAAATATATTGATTTTGTTCTTTTGATACGGTTTGAATAGCTTTTACACTTTCAGAGTTTTCAACTGTGAATCTTTGTGTTTCCTTGATTATCATATCAATTTGACGAACAGAATTGGAAGACTGTTCTGCTAATTTACGAATTTCTTCAGCCACGACAGAAAAACCTCTTCCTGCCTCACCCGCTCGTGCGGCCTCTATGCTGGCGTTTAACGCTAATAGATTTGTTTGTTCTGCAATTCCTTGAATCACTTTCGTAATATTACCAATATTAGAGGAGCTTTCTTCTAATAATTGAGTAGACTTGGATACTTTTCCTACTTCCATTTCATTTTTTTCGTTAATATCCATTAGATTGTTTACTACACTGATTTTTTCTTTGAACACGTTCGTTAATTGGTTCGCCTGTTGCTGTACATGTTCTGCATGTTCATTTGCTTCATTAATTTGAAAACCCAATCCAGTTATTTGATTAGCAACAGCTTCTGTATCTTGTGCCTGTGACTCCATTGCGATTGATATTTCTTGTGTTGTCGCACTCAATTCTTCAATAGATTCTGTAGTATTTTTAGAAGATTGGTCTAATTCAGTAGTGCTTTGACTTAGAATCTTTACAGAACTATTAATATCACCAATGACATACTTCATTTTTTCTGCCATTGTTGTAAAACTTTCTGCTAATGATTTGAATTCATCTTTATACGTTTCATCCATTTTCACATTCAAGTTTCCTTCTGACATTTCTTTCATACGGTTCATTAAACGTGAAAGAGGGACAGTTATCATTCTTGAGAAATACAAACCCAACAAAGTTGAAACAATAATACCAATGACAGCAATCAAAATGGTATTCATCAATATATGTTTAGATGGTGCTTGAATTTCTGAAAAGTTTTTTTCAAATCCTACTACCCAATTTGTTCCAGGGATATTCGCCATCATAACAATGGTTTTCTCATTTCCTGAACCCAATTGTTTCATTTTCACATTCACTTTGTTATCGCTTAATGGAACAGATTTAGCGAAATCATTTAATTCTGGTCTTGTTCCTGGTTTTCCTATCAATGATTTATCAGGGTGTGAAATAAGCATTCCATCAGTATCCCGAATCGTAACGCTTCCTTTTTCCCCTAATTTTATTCCTTCTAAATTACTTGTAAAAAATTCAGCATTAATGGAGTTGGCTAACACACCTTGCACTTGCCCTTTATCGTCTTTAATAGGTGTTCCAATCACGATAACTGGTTTACCGCTTGTTTTAGAGACAACCATTTTACCAATGGTCACTTTCCCTGCCATTGCTCCTTTAAAGTAATCTCTGTCTGCATACGTATTTGTTTGTTTTTCCAGTTCAGAGTCGCTATCCGCAATGTCTTTCCCCTTCTTATCTAAGACAAAAAGGTGTGCATGATTTGTGGTGTTTTCATAACTGTCTTTTAAAAACTTATCTACTGCTGATTCTAAAGAAAGTGCTTCCTTTTCGTTTCCGCTATTATTGAATGATACGAAATCCTTCACACGTTTGTTATTTGCCATAATCGAACCCATCATCAATTCACCATTTTGAAGGGAATCAATTAAATTGGCGGTTCGTTCCGCATTAGTATGTAATTCTTGTTCTGCACTTTCAAGAAGTGCTTTAGAACTTGCGTGATAGGAAATTATTCCTGTTGTGAGAAGGGAAGCTGTTACTAAACCGCTAATAAAAATAGGCAACTTTTTCTTAATCGACATGTCTATCTCCTCTGTTTCTATGAATTCGTTTACACTCTTAGAGTACCATCTTTCAAATACTATAGTCAATAATAATTTAGACCATTTTTATAGGCGATAGTTCTTTACGTTTTTTCTATTTTCCTGTACTATAATTATGGAACTTATAAATTAGATTTTGAATTAGTATGATAAAACAAACATAGAAAACAGGAATTTTACTAAATAGTTAAATAAAAAGGAGAGAAATTGGTATGGCAAAGAAAAACTTCTATGCAATTAAAAAAGGATTTAACACGCAAACAAATGAGGTAGTTGAAAATCTGATTTTAACTTCTTGGGCTGAAGCATCCCCACTTGTTCAAGGGATTAATGACAAAAAACATGGTGTTACTCCTGAATACAAAGGGTTTGTTACAAAAGAGGAAGCTGAAGAGTTCCTTGGAGCAGACGAACCATTCTTACGTAAAAGTGAAGGAACATATCCGCAAGACTGTCTTCACGTCTATGTGGATGGTAGTTACAGTAAAGATATTTTCAATTATTCTTTTGGCTTAGTATGTGTGCAAGATAACAAGGTCATTCACACTGACAGAGGCGTTGGGAAAAACCAGGAAGCCATTTCCATGCAACAAATTGGTGGAGAACTTCTTGGTTCAATGACCGCTATGTTGTTTGCTAAAAAACATGGTTTTAAGAAATTGGTTCTTTTCTTTGACTACAAAGGCGTTGCTTTACACGCTACTGGTTACTGGAAACGTGATAATAAGTTCTCCGAAGACTATTATCAGTGGATGCAAAAGTTCTTTGGTGCAAATCCTGATATCGAAATTATTTTCTGTAAAGTCGATGCTCATACAGGAGATGACTTTAACGAATTGGCTGATGGATATGCGAAATTAGCATTAGGCATTACACCTGATAATAAGTTTTACAAATTTGCAGAGAAATACGGAGTTCCTGCAGAATAATACAAAAAGAGAGGATGTTTTATCCTCTTTTTTTTATTGCTTGTTCATAATTGTGATAGATTTGTTCAGGGATATACTTTTCGCTAAACTCATGGATAGTGGCAATAAATTTAGTTGGCAATTTATTGATGGTTTTTTCGATAATTTCTGCTGGAATTTTTTTATAATAGGCTTCTGCTATACTTCCTGTAATACAAGCAAGTGTATCACTATCTCCTCCAAGAGCAATTGCATTTCTTATCGAATCTTCAAAATCAGTTGAATCTAAAAAACAGATAATGGCTTGTGGAACAGTTAAAGGACATGTTCCTCCCCCTTTATAACTTTTCTTTAGGTCATCATAAGACATGGATAAATCATATCCAAGTTTACTTTCTATAAAATACTTTATTTCTTCTTTTGAAGAGTTTTGTTTAGCCAAATAAATAGCAAGAGCAACCGCTTGAGCACCCTTTATCCCTTCTGGATGATTGTGTGTAGCAGATGCGGATTTTTCTGCAAAATAAAGGACTTCATCTACACTCTTTGCTATATATCCTATTGGACTAACCCTCATAGCACTTCCATTTCCCATGCTGTTATAAGGTTCTTTTCCATTAAATAACGCCCATAGATAAAATTTAGAACCATACCCCCTCATTTGATTAGAAATACAATATTTCCGATAATACTCCATAAAATTACCGTCATGAAGAATACAATCTGCAGTTGCAATTGTTAATACCGTATCATCTGTATATCTGCTTAAAGGTCTAAATAAGGTAAAATCTTTTCTTTTTGTATTTAATATTTCATAAGTTGAACCTAAAATGTCTCCTGCGATAGCTCCTATCAACTTTCATTCCTCCTTTATCTATTTATGTAAAAGAAAACCACCTATAAGGTGGTTTAAGCGATTGCTTCTTCAATTCCTAACTCAAGAAGTTTTGCGTTAATCTGATTCATGACAAACGCTTTATCTTCTGGATTGTTCTCAAAATCAAGATTGTCAACATTGATTGTAAGAACTGGTGAGAAGTTATATTGAGAGAAGTATTCACGATATTCTTTATTTAGATTAATCCAATATTCTGCCTCTACCACTTGTTCATAATCACGACCACGTTTTGCAATACGTCTCATTGCTTCTTCTGGAGACACTTCCAGATAAATCATTAAAGCAGGAGCTTTACAATGTTGAATCATATTATGGAACAAGTCTAAATAAATATTAAATTCTTCTTCTGACATTTCCCCATTATCTCTGAGCATTTTTGCAAAAATCAAATCGCCATATATCGAGCGGTCCAAAACTGCTTTTCCTTGTTGACTTGCTTTTTTAATATGCTTAAAACGCTCATTTAAGAAGAAAATTTGAAGAGGGAAAGAATATCTTTCTCTATCATAATAAAACTTATCTAAAATAGGGTTGTTTACAACAGGTTCTTCAAATGCCACATACCCTTTTTCCTTTGTAAAAATATCCATTAGTGTAGATTTCCCTACACCAACAACGCCATCAATTGTAATCATATCCCATACATCTCCTTTTGAATTATTTAGTCCTTTTAAATTTTCATAATAAAACAACTTAGCTCACCTTCTCACTGTAAAATTTTCTACCTCTTTCTAAGCTATTAGACAAAATCTAAACCCTATTGTATATAAAACTATTTTATTTTAGATTTTACAACAGGGTTTCATAACCAAAGTTTGGGGGATAGCACTCCCCAACTTTTAACAATTATTTATTGTTATTTTTATGGATTTGGTATTGTTCGTACATATATTTAAAACAGTCATAGAGTGTTTCTCCAAAATAATCAGGAGCACCAGCAGTATAAGAGTTCATGTAAATTGTTTGGTTCTCAACACCCTTTTGATTAGGGTTTGGCTCTGTCAAAGAACGAATATCATCTAAGATGGCTACGTTCGCATAATATTGGTCTGGATTCACTTTTTTCATGTAGGCAAATCGACCACACTCTGCACTCAATCCACTATCCTCTGGAATCGTAAAATGAGAAAACATCATATGACAAGTGGCTAATTCATCATTGTCTGCATCAAAAATCAGTTTGTTCGTAATGATTGTGTCTGCCCCTTTGTCATTGATAGACGTATTGTGCTGTGGAAGGTAATAATCTAAATGAATGGCTTCGCAAATATCCGCTAAAAGCTCTAATCCAAGTCTTCCAAATTCATTAAACATTTGACCACTGCCAAGATATACTTTAGCCTCATGTTTGAAATCAAACTCTGTTAGAATCCCCTCTACGTTATGGCGTTCTAAAAAGTCCACCATTGCTTTTTGAAAATGAAATAATCGTTTTGTATCATAAATTGGCATCTGTTTTCTCCTCTCTTTATCCTGCTATTTGAAAGTAATCAGGTAAGATAATTGTTTTTATCCCTAACACTTGTTCACTTAATAATTTTTTAGAAACCAGTTTCCCTTTGGTTTTATATCCATCAACACCTACGTCTGTTTTTAACTCGATTTCTCTAAAATCATATTTTTTATCATTTTCTAAAAACCATTGACGAGCACGTTGCAAAGGAATGATATTTAACTCTCTTGTATCTTTGAAAAAATAGAACCAAAAATCGGCTTCACTATATAGAAAACAACCAGGAGTGTCCTTTCCTTGATTGGACACTGTTTCAAAGAAGTAATTTCCAGTCGTTGAATAGCTGTCTGTCTTTACTTCTATCGTGACTATCTTCGTTTCATTATTCATTAAATACATCCAAATAAGGTCAATATCTAACTTTCGATAGCGTTTATCATTTTCCACATTTGTTACCGCTACGGTTTCAGGTTTTCTTTCCAACCAAGGAGTAATAAATTGAATACCAACATCACCAATTTCCAATCTGTCCTTCATGGTATAGTGATTCATCGTTTACCCCCTCCCTGTTTTTTGGTCAATTTTTTGATTGTTCAAGACTATAGTCAATATCTATTGTTGAACAAAAGCAGATTTAAGCATCGCACGTTGTTTAATTTCAGCAAACACATCATCATTTGTGATGACACCTTTGCTATTGGAATAAACGTACAATACATCTGCCTGATATTCTTCTTTGTATTTCTGATTCTTTGCTTCGTTGGCTTTTTTTGCCTTGATAATCTCTTTTGAAAATCCCTTTTTGTAGCTCATAGGTTTGATTTGAACTGCACAAACCAGTTCATCTTCTTCAAACAATTCATAATCAATTCCATATTGATAGTCCCTCTCTCCTTCGGTTTTCTTAAATGAGAAGGTTGGAAAGAATTGACCAATTGTTTTAATCGTATTTCTTTCTCTTGCTACGATTCCGTTCCATGTTTCTGCCATGACACGAAATTTTACGCTATATACACATTCGGCTAATGTGACCTTTTGCTTATTTCCTTGTTCTACAATTTTTTCATACATGTATTTGCCACGTTCTTCTAACTCTTCCTCTGTTCTTCCATAAGAAAAATTTAGCTCTTTTAATTCTTTAGGAAGAGATGGCGTAGCTTTCGTGAAGTCAAGAAGAGCTTCTTTTTGTTCAGGCGTACATAGTTCATCAATCTTACGTAACCGCTCTTCTCCCGAACGATAATAATGTTTCTTCCACTCTTCTTTTGTCATGAAATCCCTTGCTTCAATCAATGTCGATACATAACCAATCGACCAAGGGCTATTGAGCTTCAATTGATTCCATATATAATTTGTAGACCTAAACTTGACAGCATTAATTTGATTCTCAAAAATTTCCAAACTGAACCCCCCATGATGTATTTGTTGTTCCGATTTTAGTCAATTTATGTTAAATTGTAGCCTATAGTCAATATTTGTGTAAAAAAATAAAGACTTGCTCTTTTTTATCATTCTGCCTCATTATAACACGATATCTATTAAAAATCCATAGATTCCAGTCAATATCATGTGTTTCATTGACCATTGTCTATAAAACCCTTATAATAGTAGATATATCAATGTTTTTGAAAGGAGAAATGAATGTAAATGGAACAAAAACGAGTAAAATTAGAAGAGTTTATAGACGATTACCATAAATTAACAGAGCAAGAGCAGGATTTGCAGTTTATCCAAAAGGCTATTCAAGAAAAACAAGGGGTTGGATTAAAAGCAGAGCTTTTGATTCATGACCGAAAGATTCCTCTTCATGAGTTAGTAGAAGGTTCAACAAAGGAACTTTTTGAGTCATTTGAAGATGACCTTTCCTTATTTATTACGTATTTACTAAAAGTTAATCTAATGAAATTAGAAGAGCTTTTGTATTCGATTGAATTTAAAGGACAAGAACAAAAAACAAAAGTACCTATGGAAGAGGTAGCTGAAACAAAAGAAGAAAGAGAATCTACTCTAACGAGTGATTCAGTAAAGCAAGTTCTAAGTCAAAAGATAGAGCAGTACCAAACAGATGACGTGATTAATCCTTCGGAATTATATGATAGCCTTCCCCTTCCAGTACAAGAACAAATTTCGCTTTCGGATGTACATGAAATTTTGCGTGACGCTGTAGACGAAAACAAAATGAAACTTATTCATAACGCAACGTGTTTTAAATGTAATTCTGGTTATGAACAGGATTATGAGAAACTGCCAAGAGACGTGAAATGTGGTCATTGTGGACAAGACATTGTAAATATTGAAATCCGCTATAAAAAATTGGTATAGGAGAAATCAAATGGACTATACAATTGAAGTGTTTCAAGATTTTAAAGGGTTTGGTGGAAGATGTATCTATTATGGTTGTGATTCCATAGAGAAGGTAAAAGATATATTAAATCATTTGAAAGCAAACGAAAAAGTCCTTTCGATTGAAGAGCATCATTTGGTTTATCAACATCCTATCTATTTACCGATTTGTAATGAAACGACTATTTATTCCAGACGTGAAATTTATCGAGAATGGGTAAAAGTCCCGAAAGAACAGGTTCATACTGCCAAACAGAAGGATTATAAGCAGAACTTCCTTGAAAAAGAAGGATTTAACAATTACTGTATTAAATACGAAGTTTTAACGGAAGACAAATATGAAGAGTATATTTATAAGGTAGGAGCAACCTATGATTTACGCAATTCTGACCGACAAGCTATTATGAAGGCATTATATGACCATAGTAAAAGTAATCGAATGTTTAATCTAAGACTTTTTCAATATCGAAAGCTGTCATTAGAGGAATTTCTAAGGGAGAATAGGTAAATGGAGAAAGAACTTGATATAACCGTCTGCCCTAATTGCAGTCAGGATGAAAACACTATTAAATACGATGAATGGTTGGGAAAAGAATTATGGTATTGTGAGGATTGTGACAGCTTCTATGATGTCTTGTATGAAGTGACTGTCAAAGAAGTTAAACTACGACCAAAACAAAAAGGCAGAGGATAATTCCTCTGCCCTTTTCATTACTTATCTTTATTCCAGTAAGGAACAGACACTTCTTCTTTGATACTTTTTATCTTTTCATTTATATCCTTCTTTACGTAATCTACATCGTATCTTCCTTCTTGAGAATAATAGATTAAATCCGAAGAAAGATGGATTCTGTCATCGGGCTTTGCATTTACACGCAACCAACAATATAATTCATATCTTTTCCATTGCCATTTTGCATTATCTTCCAAGTCTAAACTATCAATACGCTCAACAGCTTGTTGTATCGTTGTTTCGGCTTGGAAAACACCCATTTCCTTTCCTAACACCCTCATTTCATCAAAGGTAAAGCAAAGAAGCCATTCAGGTAGCAAATTGTATTTACATTGTTGCATATTCTTCTCCAGTTCAAGAATATTCATTGGATACAAATTATAATAAACTTGATGATTGATTTCCTTAAAGTCAATTATCGGGAAATTCATCACATCTTCTCCGATAGAATTTAAATAATTTTCTATTGAACCACCTTCTTGCTTAATTTGATAAAGCTGGTGATACAATTCATTTTCTTCTTTATCTAATTTTCTCCAGATTGCAAATGATGCATATTCTCCCATGAATGAGCACAACCTTTCTAATTTTTCTTTCCTGTAAAAAATTAATAATAAATCACTCGTATCTCTAAATTGTGTTGAGTTGCTAAGTCAATCATGTTTTTTGTTCCACGACTTTTTCTATCCCAAAAAGCAACTAAGGCATCTGCATATTCAGCCATTTCTTGATTACGAACAACCCATGCAGTATCTCCGTATTTCTTCCAATTCGGAGGTTCAGATTGGAGTTTTAAGTGACGTTCTTTTGCATAACGCTCTCCTAACAAATCCGCTCCTTTTGCTTTTGCTGAAACAATTTCAACATCCTCTTTTTGAGATAGCAAAACATCTAACTTTTGTTTAAGCAGTTCATAATTATTGAAATTCATACTTCCTGCAACTATTACTTTAAACGTCAAAAAATCCACTCCTTTTATTACTTCGTCATTTTCCCTTTGTAAACCGCTCCGCTTTTCTTATTTACAAGTAGATATTCAATGAATTCAAACCATTTATATTGCTTATAAGAATTTGCATAGTTTTGTATCCAAGAAAGTATTTCTTTATCCGAAATACCAACTGTATATCTATTGTGATAAGGTCTAATTCCATCATTAAATACGATAGTCATACGATAAGTTTCCACGTTTAATTTCCCACCTTTTTATAAATTTGTTTCATATAAAATGTTCATTGCAATGACTTGTAGACATCGCATGATACCCTCCTAAATGTATATAAACCTATACACCTACTCTCTAAAATCTTTATATTATACATGTTCTGAAACCCTCTCATTCAACTCCATAAAGGGCAATAATAAAACCACAATGGAGAATTTCCACTGTGGCTATATTAAACATTATGATTTTCTTAAAAAACCAACTTCGGTTGCTATTTTTCTAATGGCTATCATATCTTCTTCTGGATAACCCCAATGTGAACAATATAATCCACCATATCCATTCTTTCCATTAGAATCATTTCCTGTTCGGATAAACTCACTAAAGTCCTGCAGTAAGCCCCATAGTGTACCACCATCTGAAAAGTGGTCATCTCTATGACTGTTAGAAGGGTAAGGGTTTACCTTTCCACCACGCTTATCCATAAACCATAGACGTTTTTGTTTATCTCCTGCAAGATAGAAGTGAGAAATCGTTCCACTACTATTACTACGGAAGAACTGACGACCTCTATTCGCAATCTCTACAATGATTTGATTAACTGCATCCATACGTTCTTGTTTGGTTTTTAACATGATTAGTTCCTCTTTCCCTGAAATTAATTTGAAAAACCTTCTGGCTCATTTCCTTTTATTTCAATGAGTTTTAATTCATACAATTCTTTTAGTGCATCTATCATTTCTTTCTGTAAGAATTTGCGATGATACCTTTTATAGAATTGCTCCATTTCTTCTTCAGATAATTTCCCGAAAAAGTACATATCAGAATGTTTCGTTCTTTCATAATCCTCTATTTGTGAGGTTTCTTGATTCAATACGACCAGATTGTATTCATTTGGTACAACAAAATCATGGTCAATTAAATATTGAAGGACTACATGACTTCTGCTGTAAAAATCAGCAATTTCCAACTCTTTTCCTTTTTTCCAAATCCAAAGTTCATCTTTGTGGTAGCAAATATAATTACTTGCATACAACTTGGAGAATTTGTATCCCATTGGAATTAACTTTTTAAAATCACCAGTAAATTGAATGTACATAAAGTCACTCCTACGCCAATTGTTGAACTGAACTATACCAATCTACTAATTCTTCGATACTTTTATCCATTTGGTTAATATCGAATCCAAATTGACCTGTAATTGTCCCTGAATCGTCTGTAACAGAGAAATCAATAATGCCACAAATCAGAGCATTGTAGATTCCACGCTCTTTATAAAATTGATTCTTGCAACGAATAAGTTCTAATCCTTCTTCTAATTGACGATTAGCCATTTCCCAATTTGTTGCTTTGCTCTCAAAATGAGGAATCCCTTGATGTTGATTGTGTCGAACCTGTACGATAATTTCCATATAAAAACGCCTCCTAAAATATATACAAAATGTACACCTATTTTTTAAAAATCCTTATATTATAGATTTTTTCTTCCATACCATTCTTTTATAAAAGGAAGTTTGATAGATTCTTTATTCTTAGAACACTTTACATAAAAAAAGCATAGGATACTACTCCTATGCCATTCTTTTTGCATTACTTATTAAAAGGGAACAATTTTTCCCGATGTTCGCCCAACCTTCACAATCTACAAAACGAACTTGACCAGTTTTCCACTCAACTTCTTTAATCGTTAAACGATTACTGTCCAATTGTTTCTTTTCAATAGAGTTCAAAAGGTCTTCATCGGTATGATTGTCAACGGTCAAGGAAACGGTTTTTCCTGCCTGATAAACACCTTGGATTTCCAGCAAATGTTTTACTTCTTGGGGTTCATAACCCATTTCAATAAATTGTTCCATACTCTGCATTTTATATGTCTCTCCTTTTCAGTCAAAAATAGTCGTTTGGATTTGGTCAGCTTTAATGATTTGAACCACTTTTCCTAATCCTTCAATCACTAACCCAACTTGTAGTTTAGTAGAAATATCAATGTGTAGTTCATCGTTAAACTCGAATGTTTCTAAATCTAAGAAATACCAGGCAATGCACGTATTTTCATATATCACCCAATACTTCTTCCCTGAATCCATGACAATAATATCGCCTTTTCCAAAAGAAAGGCTTCGGTTATCAATCAACTTCATACACAAATCCTCCTTCCTCACGCTTTAACTTCTTTCCTTCCGCTTCTAATCTCTTAATCGTATTTCGATAATTCCGCTCTAAGTTCAGCCAAAAGGTTCTTGATATACCCAATGCTTTTTCAAACTGAAACGCAATGTGTTCATTTATCTCTACGTCTGCAGACAAAACACCTTTTATTGTTTCTTCTGAAAGAAGTGACAGAATAGATAAGTCTTTTACAGTCCACTCTTTATCATCCATCATTTCTTTGATGGTTTCGGCTGGTGGAACAGCATAATTTGGTTTAAATTCATTATTCATAGTATCTCTAACATCCTTTCTAAGATAGAACCTATGATAAACATAGGCATTAGAATGGCATCACCATATCGACTTCTTCCCTTCAATTGAAATGATTTATACGGTTTCTAAGCATACCCCTATGTCTTGGAGAGCTTGTATTTGTTCTTCTGTAATATTTTCGTTGACCAGTATCCAACCCAATAGTGTTTTTCCGTAATACAAATCATTTAGTTCTACATTTTCATCATTCATGTCGCCCTTTAGTCGAATGATTCTTTCTTTAAATGTTTCTTCCCCAACAACATTGTATTCACTGTCATAAATCTCAAAGATTTCTCCTTCTTTTTCCGACAGTCCATAAGAATTGAAAATTTGTCTCCCATCTTTCAGTTCTTTTTCAGCCTTAATCCATTCATAAACAGCTTCATCAGATTCAGCTACCAAATACGTAAATATTCCAACTTCACTGTCATGTTGAGAGAAATGTTTCAACATCACTTGATATAAATTCATGTTGTTTTCTCCTCTCCCATTACCTTTTCTAACGCATTAAGCATATCCGTTGTAAAAGGCTCTTTAATAGGAATGGCTTTATCGGAATAGTACACGCCTCTTTTGCTAACTTCTTCTTGATACCAAGAGTTTTGGAACAACTCTGGAATTTCTTCTTTGTGTTTAACGTAATAACGGAAGTGAGAACGATAAATCTTCATGTTATTTTCTTCGTCATGGGTAATCAACAAGACTTCCAATCGGTCTTTGTATTCTTCATTAAGCCATACATCAATCTCATTTTCTGTACCATAATAAACGGAAGCTACCACCAATTTAAATGGTGTTCGATTTAATTTTTCTTCTAACGAACGTAATTCAAAAAAAGCGTATCCATGTGCTCGATAAAAATGTTGCAGTTTACATTCCAATTTCCCACAAAGATTCGTACCACAAACGAATTGCATGGTTTCTGCACAATTATGAGTAGCTTGTCCTCCACAAACAGAACATACCTCTTTTATGTGTTCTTCACAATATTCTTTTCCAGTTGCATTTTCTTCTTTACATGTTCCTATCCATGCTTTATCAAATTTACACATTATCATCTCTCCTGTTCCATGCTGGTTAAAAGTAAACCACTTTGACTACAACTGCTTTAGCATTGGCTTTTTAAGTGTTCCTTCGCATCATCAATATCTTTATCTTTTAAGCTATTATCATAAAGGTTGTAACGGATATAAAGTTCAATAGACTCTAAAATATCTTGTTCTATCCCTTTGCATTTTTCTTCCTTCTCTAAATGTCTCCATATATCTTTAAAATGTACACCTTTGTTTTTATATTGAGTAAATAGTTCTTCTGCTAATTGCATATAATTGATTATTTTTTTAGGTTGGCAGAATCCCATAAATTGTCCCTGTTGAGAGGCGTAAATACGCTCTATTTCACGAATACGCTCTTCATTGATTAATTGCTCTGCTCCAACAACAAACTCCTCTAAAGAGCCTTCTATGTCCACCATACGATAAGGAATTTCTAATAGCCCTTCTTCGACTTTTACAATTACAGTTCCTATATATTCCACATCTTCAAAAGGAACTTTGAAATACTCCAGACCTGTTTCAGCTTGAAGCTCCATTAATGTTCTTCCATTTCCACCACGTTCTAATAGAGATTTTCTCAATTCATCCTTCTTCATATTTAATTCCCCCCGACCTAATTTGTATAATTATTATATCATACTTTTACGAATTTGTAAATTATACTTTACAATAAAGGGCTTGATTTTCAACAAAAAAAGCCATACATTTCTGTATGACAGTTTGGTTATTTCTCTTTAATATTTAGAGCTATGGTCTTTCTTTAATACAGTAAAATATTGTTCAAATTCATCTTTTTCAAACATAAAGTTCTTACCATGAACAACTTTCACCTTTTCCTCTCCATATCTATTAGGAAAAGGAGATTCTACCTGAAAACGATACGTTTTTCCTTCCTCAAATGTCCATCCATCTCTTTCAAATGTTTTCTTACACTTTGCAGTTCCAAGGTTATTTATGTCACAATCACAATCGAGGCAATCCAATTCCCATAGCAAAAAAATCCCGAAGACTATTGCTGAAACCTTTTTAATGCCTGACCAGAGTTTTTTCGCTACTTTTTTCAGCATTAAACTATCCTAAACTCCTTTCTAAAACAAATTATTCTTCTTTCACTTGCAATAACCAAAGCAAACAAATAAACAAGGCATCTATCAATTCCTTATGTTTTGTTTCATATAAGGGCGTTTGACCATCCGTAGGAGACACCTTTCTTTCAAATAATTGAACATTACAATCAGTATGTATTGTGCAAATTTCAAGTTGTCCATAACCTCTAAGCACTTCGATTAGTTTTCCAACGGTTACTTTTTTATGGTGATAATTCGCCCAATCTTTTCTTGGAACAATTTCTTCAAACAAATCATAAAATTGTTGTTCCGTTAATTGTTTAGCTTGTTTCGGCACTATATGTTGCTTCAATCATTTTCCTCCGCTCTCTTTAAAAAAGGCTATAGTCGATAATGACTACAGCCTTTTATTGGTTATGATTTTATTGGTTATGCTTTTAGAGATTCTACAAGTAGAGCTTCTTTTTCTTGAAGAGCTTTAATTTCAAGAATCGTATCAAGTAATTGTCCAAGACCAGCTTCATCTACTGATTTTTCAGAACCAAGCACTTTTACCTGAATGTCCGTCTCACCAGGAACAACTTCCACTTTATTTTTCTTGCCTTCTGCGATAAGACCAAAAGCCATTGAAAGCGTAGCATCCTTTTGTTCTACCTTGTATTTAAATCCTTTTTCATTTAGTACGTTGATTGTGTTTGCTAATAGCATAATATAATTCCTCCTAAAATTTTGATTTCTGTTAATTGATTATATATCTATTATATAACCAAATATATTATATGTCAATTATTTTTTACTTAAAAAATATTCAAAGATTTAATTCACTAATATAAGATATACTCTTTTTATGTAAAAACGATAGTAATAAGCACAATATAATCATTCCTGCTTTGTTATTTGCACACTAATCAAAATATAATAACAAGAATAAGAATTCATTACTTTATTTAACTGATTCATTGAATATAGTCAATAATATATGGTAAAATGAGTGGTAAGTACGTTGTACGGATTTGAATAAAACGATGTTAATGTAAAGGAGAAGCGATAAATAAATGAAAGTTGCAGGAGTGATGGGAAAATTAGGGGACAAAATGATGGATTTTAAAACATTTAAAAGTACATTACAAGAAAGCAAAAAATCATTAAACAAAAGAAAAGGAAAAGCGGTAGTAAATGGCGTAGTAGGGTTAGCTTTATTCGTTGGTGTCGTAGCAGTTGTTACTCCGCTTGTGAAAGCACAACTACAACGTGGAGATGTTACTGAAATTGAAATGGTATCTGTTCAAAAAGAAACAGCAGACTTTGTTAAACTCAATACAATGGCTGTTAATTATGCAAACTCTACTTTAGCGGATATTTATGCTTTCGTTCAATCTGGATTCGCAGAAGAGCAACGTGAGGTCTTGTTAGCCAAGCAATATGGACTTACAGAATACAAGAATCAACTTTCCCCTTCTAATCCCTTATTCCTTGATTTAAGCGAAAATACATCGCATAAAATCAGTTTATTATTATCAGCTATTGATAATTTCTTAGACCAATCAACCAGCACTGATGAAGATATGGTGAAACTAAATCTTTACACAAATGAATATAAGGAAGCCTCTAATAAAGAACAACAATTGTTGGTATCTTTACTTGATTATGCTGGAATGACCTATGAAGTTCTTCCGAATGGACAAATTAAATATTCTTATTTGAAGGTAGAACAATAAGAGAAGGAGACCCCTTCTCTTTTTATTTGGATAACATTTTATGTATGGTTAGCAAACTTTCGCTTTTTTTCTTTAATTCTTCTAATTGAGGGATATTAGGAGACCCCATAACCTTCATAAAAGATTTTACTTCTTCACTTACTTCGGGTTTTCTTTTTAACTCCATTTCCTTTTCTATTCTGTCTATCCTTTCTTCCATTATGGGAAGACAAACGTCAATCGCATATAAAATATCTTTCACATATCGCTCTGGCAGATTTATTTCCCTTTGTTCCATTTTTTCCTCCTTGTTTACCATAATTTAATTATGTTTATATCTAAACTTTACTTACACTTACATGATTATCATAGATGATGTCATCATATTTTTACAATCCCTTTTTACACTGTTTTCTATCTATCTTTTCCATATATAAATCAGTACAAACTAATGTTGCTCGAATCACCTCAAAAAAAAGAGCCTATCTAAAAAGATAAGCCCTTTTTATAAAGATTAGTTTGCCATTTCCTCTACAATCTCTTCATCATTATCAACCGTTGTGATTTTGATTTTTGCTTTTGGAATTGCTACAACCTCTTTTTCTTTACCATTTTTCAGAATGGAAAGTTTTTTGTCTTTTACAACCTTTGTTTCAATGGTTTGAGAAGCAGTATCTTCATAAGAAGTAATAGATTCTCCATTATCCACAAAAACAGGATAGTCAAGACCAGATAGTTCACGAATCATGTGAGAAATTTCAAGTCCAGCTTTAATGGTTTCAGAAGTAGAACAAATTTTAAGCTCTTTGTCCATGTATAGAACTTCAAAACAATCTTTAATCTCTCCTGTTGATTGAACAGTTTTTTCCAATTTTAAGGAAATGTGATTTAAGTGTGTGGATAAAGTTCGGTTCATAATAACAATTTTTTGAGCATTAAAGATTTTCATGTAAGAGATTTGGTTATTGATAAGGACTTCTTTCTTATCATAGTTCGCCAACTCTACTTTTTTCTTCTCTAATTCCTTCGCATTTTCTTCTGCACGTTTCACCAAAGCTAATCGGCTTGTCTCACTTTTCACCACTGATTCTTTCTCTTTTCTTAATGTTGAAAGTGTTCCTTGTAAAGTGGCACGTTCTTTTCTTACTTCTTCATCGAAGGCTTTTTGAATTTGAGCATTTTCCTTTTCTAACTTATTTAGTTCAAGGGAATCAATTTGACGTTGCAATACACTGATTTTCGCTTTTTGTTCATTAACAAAGCGTTCCTCTTCTTTATTTAAGTTATTGAGCTTGAAGTTCACTTTATCCAATTGAGTTTGGAATGAAGCAATATTTGCTTTCTTTTGTTCTTCAAACTTTTTACGGTGTAACTCGTCTTCGTTTTTAGCTTTCGTGATTTGAGCTAACAAAGATTTGCCTTCTATTTCAAGGTCAGATAATGTCTTTTTGAATCCTTCTTGTTTTTCATGAATAACCGCTTTCGTTTCATTCACTTGCTTTTTAAGTTCCCCATTTAATACGGATACTGCTTGTGCAGTAATGGTTTGCTTACAAGAAGGGCATTGGTCTCCTTCATGGAAATGGATTTGTTTCTTATCTAAGGCTTGTCCCTCTTGCTCTAAGACCTTATGCTGAGTGGCTACACTCTTATAATCATTGCGAAGAACTGCAATGTCCGTTTCCAATTTAGAAGTATCCATAGGCTTATATTCTTTTGCCATTTCTGTTTTAATTTGTTGTTCAAGCAAGGATTTTTGGTTTAATAGTTCCAATTTCACCTTTTCACTTTCAAAGCGTGTTCCTTTAACTTCAGTGATTAACTTGTCCAACTCACTTTTCTTCATCAATAATTCTGAAAGGTTTTTCAGTTCAGGTTTACGCTGATTAAGAGCTTCTAATTGCTTTTCAACTACTTCAATTTTCTTGTCATCAAATGCAAGAGGAGCAGGAATATCAATTTTTTCTCCTAATTTCGCCATATACCCTTGAAGATGCTTTTTCTTATCTTCGATTTCTTTTAATTCTTTTCTACGGTTTTTGAGATAGTCATTTGTGTCTTTAAGCTCAAAATGCTCTCCTTCTAAAAATGCTCTTTCTTGTGCATTTAATTCCGCTAATATATCTTCCTTTTCCACCCCTGGAAGAAGAGAGTATATTGCATTTCGGGAGCTATCCATATCCAAAGACAAGAAATACATTGGATTAAAGATAAGTAAGAATAAATCGGTAGAAATTAATTCTTCTAACTGTTTTTGAGTGATACGTTTATGGTCGAATTTAAGGGTTGTTGTAGAACTTAGCTTTCGTTCTACTTCATGTGTTTCCCCATCTTCATCCATAAAGGAAATTGAGCCAACTGCAGTCGTAGAGTCTTTGTTTATAATATTTAAATCTTTTTGTTTACCAATCATGTTTTTTCCTGTTAGAATCCACACAATCAATTCACCAACACTACTCTTTCCTTTTCCGTTATCACCAATGAATGTATTCTTTCCTTCTTCAAGCACCATAACAGTCTTTTCTTGGAATCCTTTAAAACCTTCTGCCATTACTTCAGTTACTTGAACCTTTTCAAATTTAGCCATGTAAAATCTCTCCCTTTTTTAAGTAAAAAAATATTTTTCCATAAAATGTTTTTAAATAAAAAACCTGTTTTTTCAACTTTCTATATTTTAGTTTTTGAAAAGGTAATTATTCGGGAATCATGGCTATGAAGTGGAAAGTCTCTCTCCCTTCTTATGAACAGCGATAAATTTGAATAAAATATAAGGTTTAATACAAAATAGGTGTTATTTTAACACATTTAAAAAGGAGATTTTATTTATGAAACGAATTTCGATTGGCATGACAGAAGAGGAAGCAAAACAAGTAAGTGAAGAACTTGGTATGGATGTAGACCCTTTTGAAATTGTTATTGAAGAAGAGTAAATACTGTAAGGAATCAAACAGGAATAAAAAAACTTTTTAGAGGAGAGATTTTACATGGAATACGGAGCTATTATTTATGTGGACAAAAAAGAAGCAGAGGAAATGGAGCGAATTCTTTCTATTCAAGAAGGAGATTGCCCTGATTATGACCATGATGCCACTATCAAAACTTATACTGCTAAATTTGCTAATGGTTTTCAAGCAGACATAAAGGTTTGTAACGGTGACACACCATACATTGACAACGTATTGTTCGATGAACAAGGTTGTGAAGTCGATTGTCCAGAGATTTCAGAAAGTCTCCTCGGTGAATACGATTTTCAATTTGAAGGTGACAGCTATCGTGTGTTGGTAGAATCAGTAACGCTTTACGATAATCCACTAAAAGGAATTTCTATCTTTAGTGGTGAACCAGTAGAGGTCATTGGTGAAAGAACAGAAGAGAAAGATGGAAAAGTTCTTGAACAGTACCTTTATAACATTGTAAATTACACTGCAAAAAACGGTCAGCCTTTTGTATCTTTAAAAGCTAATATCTCTATAGGATAAGTTTTATAAAGGGTGCTTTTATTGGAAGCATCCTTTTCTTTTTAAAAAAGGATAACATACACTTTTACAACAAGGAAAGAGGTTTTATATATGAACGGATTAAGATACTTTAAACATATGACAGGGATAACAAATCGACAATTAGCAAAGGATATGGGGATTTCCCTTCTTCTTGCAAATTTCTGGACTTCTGGATATGAACCAATCTCTGATAATCACAAAGAGGAAATGGAACAAGTATATGGAATTCCTTTTTATTTCATGAAGAAAGAAATGAACTCCACTATTAAATTAAAAATGGATATTGCGATACTAAAATCTCTTGGTAAAATTGAATCAGAAAAAGATATGAAGCTAAATGAATCTATTTACTTTGATAAGTTTACTGCTCTTGGTTATGCTTTATTTGCAAAAGAAATGAGCCAAAAAGAGCTTTCTGAATCAATGGGTATTTCAACTTCAACAGTTCAATCTTTATTAAAGAATGATAAGAAGATTTCAAAGAAATATCGGGATTCTTTATCTCAAATAATGAATGTACCAATTGAATTATTGGAAGGAAAACTATTTATAGACACGAAATGGGCGATTGACTCACTTGTTATAAACACTACTGAACGAACAGTATTTGTTGAGAAAGTAGAAGAGTTGGAAAATCAATTGCTATTAGCGTAAATCAAGTTTAATACAAAACAGGAAAGAAATTTGGGGAGGAATTAAGATGCACGTAGATGGATATATTCGTTTTGCAGTAGACCCGACTGGTGAAAAAACATGGGTGGTTGATTACGAAACCAACGACATGACCTTGAAATGGTACTTTGATGAATTTGTTGGAGAAGATGCAAACGATTTAATTGATATGAGTGAAGTAGAGAAAATTAATTCGGATATTAAGAATTGTTTCTTGCTGGTGACATTTTCATATAGAAGTGTTCCCTCTTTCAATGGAGAAACAACTGATTATGACGATGAAACAACCGTTAGAGATGTGATTGTTTTAGACCATGATTATAAAGAAATATGGAGAAGAAATCTAACAACTATGTATGAACATAACAGTAAAGAAGAAATGGAGCATCATCGTTGTCAAGAGGATTTGGCAGAATGGGAAGAGTTTTACGATGAAGATTTTGAGTTTTTTAAACCAAAACCAGCTTCTCTTATCCAAATTGAATCTCTATTGAAATAAAAGAAAGCCCAATTTTATTTGGGCTTCTTTTTTTGTTTATTTTTGTTTATTCTCTTCTTCTTTAATTAGTTGAGTAAGGATAGTGGCAAGAGCTTTCATTTCCTGCAAATCCATTCCTTCCTTCAATCCTTTTCGATTATAAAACCATAACAATCCATCTTCATATTCAAAGCCTATATCACTGTCCTCATAGCCTTGTGCGTTGATATAAGGCAACTGATATTGGCAACCACCAATCGCTTCAAATTTAGGTTCTCCATTCGCATAATGCTTTTTCACTATCCCCACCCCCTTCTAATGTTGTTTGGTATGAATATTTATGAAACTCTTTCCTAAGAATTAGTTAGTTATTTCTACAGAAGTACCGTTTTTTTCAGGAATATTTCGGCTTGTATTCTCTTCTAAAGAAGTATCTGTTGCTAATGATTCAGGCTCATAAATGAAGTCTTGGAGTTGTTGTTTTGTATCTTCTACATCCACCTGCATATACCAACCGCTCTTTAGACTTAAAGGCTTCCAGTATCCGTCTCTTGGGAATCGGTCTTGTTCCATATCCTTCATCCCTTTTGTCAGGTATTCCATTCCCATGTCAATAATTGTGTTAGCTTCTAAACTTGTTTCAACATAAGGTAAAATCTTCATCACTAAGCCTGGTAGCTCTGCCTTATTAATTCCTTGTAGTTTTTCAAGCATTTGAGTTAAAACCTTACGTTGTCTTTCAGTTCGTTCAAAGTCACCATTTCCTACATAGCGAATACGAGCATAGGCAACCGCCTGTCTTCCGTTTAAAGTTTGAACACCACCATGCGTTAATTCCACTATGCTATCTTTTTTAATGTTAGCAACTTCCGTCATGTATTGGTTGACTAATGGATATTCCTCTTCTTTTACATCTATCTCTACCCCACCGATTTCATCAATGATTTTTTCTAATGTAAAGAAGTCTACCGTTACATAATCTCGAATATCCGTTCCGAAGGTTTGGTTAATGGTTTTAATCGTTAATGGTGCTCCACCATACGCATAGGAATGATTAAATTTCGTTTTCCCATGCCCTTCTATATCTAAATACATATCACGCATAAGAGAGGATAATTTGAGTTTTTTATGCTTAAAATCCACCGTTAATATCATCGTAGAATCTGCTCTTCCTCTATCGTTGGAATCTCGTCTATCTACACCAAATAAAGCAATATTAATGATGTCATTATTGTATTTGTTATACACAACCTCTTCTTGTTTATCTGTTTCAGGATGTGCTTCAGACTGACGTGTAATCCCTAATGCTTCATCGCTTTTATCTATTTTGACATGATTGATTTGATTGTACATATACCCTATACATCCACCGACAAGGACAACTACACCCAATATCGAACAGAGGATAATTTGCTTTTTTCTCTTTTGACTTAATTTCTTTTCTCTCATATTTACTCTTTTTTTACCCCTCTCATATTTTTTAGTCTAATTATCCCATATTTTGACTATAGTCATTTTATCACAATTTACGTTCTCTGTCTGCTTGTTTTTACATCTATACGAGTTAATAGTTGGAAGACATAAAAAAAGCCTAAAAAGGCTTTTTCAATCTTCATCAAAAACTTCTTCATCCAGTGAATTTAAGACATCTTCAATCGAACAATACTCTGTTTTATTCATTTGTCGTCTCTTCTTTTCTTCTGCATGAAATTTTGATTCTTCCTCTTCGGAATATTGGTTATATAAATATTCCCATAAAACATGAGCCATATACTCTTCTTTGCTTGTTACTTCTTCTTCCCTAACAGAAGCGTTCGCAATTTGCTCAATGTTAGCAAATTCTAAGGAGTATTTTCGTTTGTATCGTCTATATAAAGAATACGTAGCACTCCATATACATTCATTACTTCCGCAGTCCTCTGTAAACTCCACATGCAACGTCATATGGTTTTTCAAAGGTGTAAGCGGAACATTTTTTAATTGTTCTAACAATTCTTTGTAAGATTGTTGATGAAAGTCGTTCTGATGAAAATAGAACTTTCTTAGTGCGTTCTCTACACCCTCTATATTTACATCTGCTAAAATTTCTTTTAGAATCACGAGTTCTCCTCCTTTTATCTTTAGTCTTTAGTCTTTAGTCTTTATTCTTTATTTTAGTTTGAAATGAATCCGTACATAACAAAATCAAGATTTCCTTATTGACGATTAACGGTTTACAAATAAACTTTATGACGGACATTATTGATTTTTAGGAACAACAAAAAAGAGAAGAATGTTCTTCTCTTAGTCTACACGCTTTGTTAAAAAGTAAAATCTATCATTAACTGCTGTTAAGTTATATCCTTTTTTATTAAAATCATCAATAATGTCCAAAACATCCTCTGGATATTTCGTCTTTTCTTTGGTGTCTAAATCAAAAAGAATCGTTTCATTCTTCCCTGCAGTCAATCGGATAGTGTGATACATAACCATGTTCTTTCTCCTTACCTGAAACGCATTTTCTTATTTCGGTCTTTTAAGATTTCTTGTTGTAAGGCTTTTGAAACTTTCATAGATAATTTGAAATATTTTGGGTCACGATTAATCGACATGTTTTGAACTTGGAATAATTCATATCCATATTTGTTTAGTTCTGCTTTGACGACTTTGATAACTTTTTTTCCAGCCTTTACTTCTTTTCCAATGTTATCGTAATCATGTTCTTCCAAAATAAGTAATCCGTCTTGAATCATCATATTTTTTGTATCTCCTTCCTATTGCTTACGCTTCTAATGCTACTGGTTCTGGTTCTTCTTCTTCTTCAGAAGGAGTCAGAACATCTTTTAGACGTAGAACGGAAATGATACGACTATCTGCTTCTACTAAATATTCAATAAATCCTACTGCTTTCAGAGCTTCTAAGCCTTCAATTCCTTTTTTGTCAGCTTCTTCTACTGTTAAAATTTCGGATACTTGGTCTACAACCACACCAATTCTTGCTCCATCCAACACGATGATTTTCTGTTCTGTTTCAATCGCTTTTTTATCTAATCCCAAAAGGATTCTTCCGTTAATCACAGAGCAAATTTTTCCACGAAGATTGATAATCCCCTCTACATGATGTTGACTATTCGGAAGACTTGTAATCTCCTGCATACGAATAATTTCATTTACCTCTTTAATATCTACGCCATAGAATTGACCTTCTAATTCAAATACAACAATCTGACTTGTCATAGCTGTTAGCCTCCTTTATGTATATGTCTATTGTCTATTATATTACTATTATTGATTATAGTCAATGGATTTTATCAATCAAATAACCGTTTACTAAAAAAAGAATATGAAAGATTACTCCTTCATACTCTTTGTATCCATTATCCCTGATTCAGTTATTTCAATCACATGCTTCCTATCTTGTATAGGAAATTCTTCATCGTCTGTTAAGCTCACTAACTCCATCTTTCCGACTTTAACCATTTCAGCCTGATAGGTTTCTTTGATTGCGGTCAAATGAGGTTCACTACATATCTCCAATAGCTTCTTTAGGTCTCCTGCATAATGATAATGAATATCTGGATGTCCTTGACTATCAGGATAAAACACTTCTATCTCTATACAAGTTGTATAATTCCTGGTTTTATTCATTCATTTCCCCTCCTTTCTTTCATTATAGAAAATGCCCTCTTCCTTATTCAGTTAGCAGGGTATAGGGCTTAGTGAACGGTAAGAGTCTGAAAAAAGGAAGCCTTTTACAGCTTCCTTGGTTCATTATGTCAATCGTTTTTGTTCATATGCCTTTTTAAACTCTTCTAATTTCAGAGTTTCCTCTTTACGTTTACGTTGTCCCTCAACAGTAATTTGTTTTGTTTCTTCAATTCCTTGCATAATGGTTTCCCATGTCTTTTGAAGTGTTTCAATTTGAACAAAGCTACCTGTTGCTAATTGAGCAGTCATTTTGCTTTGAAGAGCAGTATTTTGAGCATTTTTCAACAACAATTCATTGGTTGTATCATCTAATGCTTTTAGAGCTTTCGCTTGTACAGCCTGACGCTTTAACATAATAGCTTGTGCTAAACTTTGTTTGAAAACTGGTAGCGTAATGACGAAAGCAGAGTTGATTTTACGTACTAAGTTGTAGTTACCAAATTGAATAGATTTAATCATTGGCATACTTTGAAGTGCAATGTTTTCTGCTAATCGCAAGTCATATACACGTTGGTCAATCATATCTTTGGCTTGGTGTAAATTTTGAACGGTTACTCTATCGTATTGGTCTCCTGTTTGATTCGCACGTTGCTCCCACTCTGGAATTAAAGAGGTAGCCAATTCTTCTGAAGCCATTTCCCCTGCCACAATATATTTTTGCAATTCTTCATAATAAGTCAAGTTTCTATCAAACATTTCATCCAAGCTATCATTTGCTTTATTAATTTCAGCTTCATATTGACGAAGTTGGATATGCACTTTATCCACATCATCACCCATTGAATGGTATTTTTTGAAAATCTCTTCAATCGTATTTTTAGCACGATTAAATAGCTTTTCTAAGAAACCAGGGTTTTGTTTTTCAAAATCTTTAATATCAAACGTATCCATAATTTTCTTCAATTGAAGAATCATTTGCCCTGCATCTTCTGTTTTTGTTCGTTCCATTGTACGAAGGATAGAATCCGCAAAACTTGCTACTTCTTCAGAAGCATTTTTACCAAAAGCCATAAGAGATTGTGTGTTGCTTATATCAATTTGGCGTACCAGAGCTTGTACTTCTGGTGAGTTTTTCACTTTTTCTACTACTGCAGTTGTTTGAGTATTAATATCAATTGGAACTAACTCTTGTTTTACTTCCAATGGTTCTGCAAAAGCAGTTTTTGTTAGAGTTTGAGATTGATTTTGTGGTCTATCGAATTGTAACATAGATGTTCCTCCCTTTATTTTGTGCCTGATTTGTTCAGGCTTTTTGTTTTTGTATGGTATGTTCTTGAATGGTTTCTCTTATATGAAAAATTATAAGAAGAATTGAAGGACAAGTCCTCCAATAGAAATGACTGTGCCGACAACAACAATTAATTTTGTTGAAACTGGTTTACCATTAGAACTTGCTCGAACTTTAAGAGATAAGTTCATCCCTTGAAATTCCATATCAAATTGAACGGATGGCAATTGGTGAACTGCAAAATAGACAGGCTTAATCCATTGTTCAATATTGCTATAATTCGTTGGAGTAAAGATAACAATGTCTGCCCCTACCAAATGGAAAAAGGCTAAAAGAATACTATCTTCTTCACTAAACATGTTTCTTGTTCCGTCATAAATCACGATTTTTGGAATTTTACCTGTATAATCAAAGGATTCAATCAACCTCAATAATTCACTATCCATTGTGATAATGGTCATTAAGATTTTTAATCGCAATTTTTCATCCATGTCTTTCACGAACATTTTGGATTCAAGTAATTCATTAATCTTAGAAACCATGAAGTCCTGAATAGACTGTTTAAGGTATTGAAGAGTATAAACAGGGCTTTGATAAAGAGCCTCTTTATCTACAAATCCTTGTTGATTAAACAAAAAGGCTGTAGAAAACAACTCTTGTTTTGTGTAACGAACAGAGCTAAATGGAAGTTGTTTGTAAAGAACTGCATTTTCCGAATTGGCTAATTCATTCACATCTTTCCAGTAATCAGAAAGCTCTTGCTTTGTTCCATTTACCTTTGCAAAGATATTCGGAACATACACTCTTTCGTCTCTGACTTCAAATTCAGGTCTGATTCTTGCTTCTTCATTCCAAAGAATTTTCAATTCATCATAGGTTGTTTTTAACATAACTGATTTTGTTGTACCTGTTTCATACTGCCATGCTTTAAACATGCCTACATCTGTTCCATATATAACACTTTGAATTTCTTTTGATGCATTATACGCAACGGTAGTCTTTTGAATCGCACGTTCACTTAATGGAAATTTTTCTAAAGCACAACTTTCTGCAAATTCAACTTTCTTAGTGAATTGTCCGTATCTATCCACTTCCTCAAACACCACATCTTTCTCTTTATCCGTTTGAAGATATAACACGTCACAACCGATTAAAGATAATAATGTTAGAAAGTAAACTTCATGTTGTTTAACATCTCCATAGAACAGAACTTTTGGTACATCATTTAGGATAGTTTCTTTATAGAAATGACTTTGGTATCTCTTTAACCAAACCAATAACTTTAAAGCGAAATTCTCTGCTTTTGATTCATTCACATTCCGTTCTGTCTTCATATACAAAGCCATAACTTGTTCAAAAGCCATAACGACATTTTGGTTAATAACAGGAGATTGGAAGACTGCTAATGCTCCTGAACGAACGATTTGAGAAACCATCATATCTTTCCATGATGTCGTTGATTGAGGTCTCCCTTTTTTGATTTGCTCAACTACACGTTCAATTTCCTCATGGTTTGGCATATCAATAGGGCTTTCAAATTTCATATATCCTGCTGAATGTTTTAGTAATTTATGATGTAATTGAAAAACTTGATTATAATAGTTATCTTGATACATAGAATCCAATCCAGCTATCCCTACATAACGGTAAAAGTAGATAGGAACAACAGAATTTTCTCCTTCCATGTATCCTTTTCTACGTTTCGCTGGAATGAGGATGTCCTCTAAAGGGTTGTTGCTTTCTAATAGTTGAACAGAAAATCCATTTCTCATACTTCTTTCCCTCTCATTCCCTTATTTAGTCAAAAAATATGTAACCTTTGACTATTGTCTATATTTATTATACAGGTTAGCACGATTTATTTCAACGAAAAAACAAAAAAAGCAGAAGAAATATATCTTCCGCTTCTTAATAGTATTACCATTTACGAATCATATCGTTTAAATACACTCTTGTACCATACGCATTAAAGTATAAACCTTTGCTTGTTTCGTACACTTTCAAATGCTTTAACTTGTTGACTGCTCTATCATAAAAACTTACATTGATAGCTTCAATTTTTTCTCCTTCAGAATAGCCATTACTTTTTAAATCTATCAGAATTGAAAATTGTTTATGATAAAAAGTAGTGCTAAAGAATTTGTCGATACTTTCACGAAAGATTTTGTCACCATTTAATAAAGTTTCTACTACGTTCATGTTTAATTCCTCCATTTATGTTTACTATTAAACGAACTATTATGCGATTTCTAAAAAAGAAGATACCTTAAAATCTTTTAACCCCAATACGATTCTTCCGATATCAACCATGCGTGGATTCCAAAACTTATCATCAATATGCTTCTTCAAATCTTCCACACTGACACACTTCATGTATTTTTTATAATGTGGTTTACTGACATAGTTGGTACGTTCAATCAGTTCCAAAGTTTTTTCTTTGTCTCCTAATTTAAACGTGATAGTTTTCTTTTCTTCATCCAACTTGATAAATACTTTGTAATACGGATTGTATTGACTGATATACTCCATAAAGCCTTCCGTATTTTCAGTAGGATAATCAATGTTTTCAGAGAAAGATTTAGTCCAAAGACCCATATTGCCATTTACCAATATGACATCATCATAATTTTCATGTGGTTGGATGTCCGTTGCATCTTGAATAAGGGAAAGCACATAAGGCTTTTCTTTAAATACGCTTTTAAATGTTCCGTCTTCGTTGTACTCATAAATAAAAAATCTTGCATCCTCTTGAATTTGTCCAATAATGGTAAGTAAATGTTGTTTCATTTCACTCTCTCCTTTAAAATGAGTTTAAAAAACACCTTTTTTATCAAAACCTTTTATATTATAGTTTTTTACCAAGACAACATAACTTATCATCCCAAAAGAAAAAGACTATGCCCTGATAGTCTCTACATTCCATGAAATCCATTTGTATAATCAAAGAATAAATGAGCAAAAAACTCTTGTTCTTCTCTTGTCAATTTTTCATTTCCGCTTATTTTAACCATGTATTCGGCTGTTTTATCAATTAATGTACCGAATATTTCTTCATGCACTTTTACTTCAATTGTTACATATTCTCCGTCATTGTTTTTTTCTTTTACATCAGAAAACATCATCATAGCAAATTGTAAATCAGTCCATTGTCTTCCTTCATGTTTATCAGATAGGAAATATAACAAATTTGGTGTATTGTACATTAATCCCATGTACCAACCCTTTATTACTTTATTCATAAATAAAGGTTCACCTTTTTCTGCTTCTAATTCAGGAAAACGAATCACCAATGTCCCTTTGTTTTCCTCTGGATTTTGTTCTAAGAAAGTAATAAACCCCTTTATTTCATCATATCCAAAAGATTCTATCGCTTTTTCATTAATTTCAATCACATTCATTTCTATACACTCCTCTTTCATTTAATATTTCAGTTCATTTAATCGTATTATTATCATATGGGAGTTGGAGTGCTAATTTTCCAAAGTAGAGTGTTGAGTGTGACCAATAAAAGAGAGGAGGCAACACATTGAAAGTGCAAGATGTGATAAATCAATTAGAACAGTTGGATAAAGAAGCGGATATATATGTCGCATTGCGGAATGGCTATCGACCATTTGGCACAATGAAGGAGATTGAGGAGATTACACCTGTTTTTGACCAGGATACGAATAAAAAAGTATATGTATTAGATGTAGACCTTCAAAAAGAAATACAGCAAAAATAACAAAAATGGTGCATGAGAGGAGTTCATTCTTCCATACACCATTCTTTTTTATTGTATTAATTTTTAAAGATAGAGATTAGACGTAATACATCTAAAAAGATATTAATGAAGTCTAATAACAAATCTAACACTGCCATTGGAACGTCTTCTTCTGTGAAGTCTGCACGTTTCATGCAAGAAATATCATACAGAATATATCCACTAAAAATCACTACACCAGCAATAGATAAGACAATGTGGAAAAGAGTAGCTTGGATAAAGAATCCTGCAATACTTAACAGAATTAATGCTAAGAGTGATACAAATAAAAATGCACCCATATTACTGAAATCTTCTTTTGTTTTATACGCATATAACGCTAACCCACCAAAGATAACAGTCGTAACACCAAGACCAAGCAATACATACGTTGCTCCTATATCAGAAAGATAGTGAGCAATAGCTGGATACATTCCAATACCAAGAATAAAAGCAAGGAAATACACAAATGGCATCCCCAAAGTCATTCGACTGGAAGCATAATCATATTTCTTTGTTTTACTTCTCTTTCCTTTTGCAAAAAAGGCAAAGATAAGAAGTACAATTGCGAAGATAGGCATGAATATGGCGATTGCTGGTGGAATGAACATTGCTCCAATGACCATTCCTGCAAACGTAATCAGCAAGGATAAAAAGAATTTTGGCATTACTTTTTTTGTAATTAAATAATTTGATTGACTCAAAGTTAAAGTGATTCCTCCTTATTTATTTTATTCATTTATTATATGCTGGTAGATATTCTTTATAAAAATTACCAGTCGGTAGTTTGTCTGTCTATTCTTCTTTTAGGTGAAAAAAGTATTTTCCATCATTGGACATATCAATACCATCTTTGATTTTATTTCCAATTTCTTTCATGATTTCAGAGATTTCCTCTTTATCTTTTGTTCTTAACTCGACTTCTAACTTTAACATGTTATTTCACCCTTTTTTCTTATTTTTCATGTTGCATAGTACCAGTCCATGCAGGAATGTCTTGAATCTTTACTTCACGAATGCTTTGAGCATTTTGCAGAAATTCTACCGCTTTTTTACGTGCAGAAAATAAGTCTTTTTCTCCCTTGCACTCTAAATCGTATAATGTTTCAGTAGAACCATCAGGAATGAAATAAGCATCGAAGCCAAAACCTTTGGGTTCTTCTTTATATTTATCCGTTATCACCCCATGAATAAGCCCCTGGTAGGTGGTAATCGTTTCTCCATTATGAACGCCTAACAATACCTCCCATGTAGCTTTCTTTCCGCTAAAATTAGAGATGAAATCTAATAGCCAACGAATATTCACGCCTACTTTCTCTCCTTCAATATGTAGAGAAGTATCTTCAACAATTCGTTGTTCCCCTGCCTCTAAGGATTTATACAAAATAACAGTGAAAGGGTCAGCTTCTACTTCGGGCAAATCTCTTCCTTTTTCAATTTGGATATTTTGCAAACCAAATCGTTGAAATTCCTTTAATTTGTTTTCATTGGATGTGACTAAGTGAAATGGTTTCATCTTCCTATCCTTTCTGTTTGTCGATATTTTTATTATAGTTTATATTTATATTTTTGTAAATTATTTTTTCCATAAAATATATTTATCGTTGTGGCAATAAAAAAACCTAATAGAAATATTTCTATTAGGCAATCTTTATCTCATATTTTTAAAGTAATTTTCCCATTCTATCATTCGTTCAAAGGAAATTTTCCGCTCCTTATTAATCCGAAAATAATTAATCTCCAATGTTTTGAAGTTGTCTACAATAGGTTTCTTTCTATTGATTTCACGAATGGAATAATCCTTACTTTCAAACTTTGTTCCGCTTACAAAGTCTTTTGCTTGTTGTTCGGAATCAAACAAGAATGCAGTTTTCTCTATCTTACCTGACGGAGAAGTGTGTTGTAGAACCATGTATTTACGTTCTACTTGATTCCAGATAGAATAGATTTTTGGTAAGAAGAAAAACTTATTATAGAACTTGAAGTTTTCCAACTTAACATCATCTTTACTTGGTACGTATTGTACCTTTCCAGAAACGCCACTGGTAAGCTCCACTTTTATTCCCTTTTTATTATTCTCTTTTGATAGAATCGTAGCAATATAGCCCCTTGTAATCTTTCCAGTCTTTGCGTCTTCGTCTGCAATAATATCAACCATCATGCCTTTCATAAAGTTCTTTTTAATTGTTACATCAATATCCATACCCCTTCTCCTTTCTCTCTTATGATTTTTATATTATAAAGAATATCCACAATCTTTATATCTTTTGGTTTGTTCTATCTATGTACTGGTAGAAATATAAATATCATTCCTTATTAAACGCAATTCATGAAAAAACTTTATATAAAAATAGTAAAATAGTTAGATGAATAGAGATTAAAACTTTTCGATTTATCTATGATGGAGAGAGTTTTATTTGATTTTGAAAGGAGGTTTTTACATGCGAAAGGAAAAACAATTAAAAAGGAAACTGATTCCCCTTATAAGTCTATTATCTATTGGAACAGTGACCATGACAGCAACGATTTCCTCTTATGGAGTTAATTCTCAAACCACAAAGTTAATTGGGACATTTGAGGCAACGATATTAGATGTAAAAGTTCCAGCTATGACCACTTTTATATATAATCCAAATACAGAAAGTATGACATCGGAAGAAATAGATGTTCATAGTGAAACAAACGCCCCCATTTACATGAAAATGAACAGCATTGGTGTTGCAGAAGAATCAGATTGGAAACCTTCATTAGTATCTCCTACCCTATACAGTGATGAAGGATGGAGAAACTTGACACAAGCTAAAACAGCCGAAAAGGTAGCTCTTGGAGTAGCTGGTTTACCAAGTGACCAATGGTTATATGAGCTAAATGATGGGATTGTTTGGAGTGTCGATAAAGAAGAAGAACGAAAAGTAGGTACAATCAAAAATCATGGGTCAATTAAAGCCAAGCCTACATTAAAAGCTGGTACTTCTGTTCCGACTGAAGACCTTTTGACTGCTAACTATGTATTTGAATTTGGGTTAGAAGAAGGAAAGAAAGAAATCCCGAAAGAATTGGCAAATGTTCAAGAAAGCGGAAAGAATATTCTTATGGTAGATACGCAAGGGATTCAAGGAACTACGGTTACACAAACCAAAGCAACCGATATGTTTACCAAAGCGATTGAGTTAGCCAAACCAGGAGATGGGATATATCTTCAAAACGGAACATATAACATTCAATCGAATGATGTCTTCTGGACTTCTCCAAATAAAAAATACTCAAACATGGTATTACGTAAAAGTTTAACCATTATTGGAGAAGACCCAAGCCAAACCACATTGGTTATTGACGATACTAACTCCAAGTATTTCTCTGATGGTCAGCATTTTGCCATTACCTTTAATGCTCCGAACATTACGTTAAAGAATATGACAATCAAAGTGAAACAAGAAAACATCAAATCCCTTTGGTCAATCTTTAATGTGTGGGGTCGTTGGGATGGTAGTACAGCACGAAATACAACCATTGAAAATGTAAGAATAGAAGTCGATTCTGCAGTTCCTTATCTTTTCTATATGAACGATTATGATTTAAATATTAAAAACGTGACTGTAGTTGGTAAAGGAAACATTAAAAATATGTTCTACTGGAATTATGGTAGTGCTCATTTTTATGATTCTAAGTTTGATATGCCAAGGTCGAATGGTTATGGAAGCGGTTCTGTTACAACAAGTAATACTCAATTCAACCTTCCTACTTCATCTTTACAATAAAAGAACAGTACCCCTAAAAAGGTACTGTTCTTTATTTTTATCAAGCTACATCATAATTTCTATGGGCTATAAATGAAAATTCACGACTTAAATTTTGATTAAAAAATTCTACTCCTTTTAAGAATCCTTTTATCATAAGTTTTGTGTCCTTTTCATCCCAACGTAAACCTTTTGTTTTTGCAAGGTTTAATGTTTTCAACATACTATCAAGTTCTTGTCTTAAATCCGTTTCACTACGTTGCATTTCAAGAAACCACGAGAAGCTATCTGATGGATGTTTAACTTCATCCCATGTAATTCCGAAAGTCTGCATAATAACAGCATATTCCGCTCGTCTTATTGTAAGAGCATCACCAAAGAGACCTTTATCGTGAATTAACTCTCTAACCTTTTTTATCACTTTACTTTTTTCCATATTTTGATTCCTCCGATTACCTGATTTATAAATGTTCTTCTATTTTCTTATGCTTTTTTAAGTTCTTTTACATCGACTATCTTAATGATGTCATTGGTCAATGCAATGTAAATACGCTGTCCATTTCCCCATTCTCCATCTACTACAATACTGTCATACCCTAACAGTTGATAAAGTAAGGTAAGGCTTGTTTCCATGTCTCCACAAGCGTTAGCAATTCCAGCGATAATATCTACATCGTTATCACTTTGTTCATATTCTCCACGAACTGCTTCATTCAACACCTTTTCTAAACCATCATAAGCTGTATCTCCCCAATTTGATAAGTAATCGGTTTTTTTATCAAGCTCTTTTAGGTATTTTTTTAGTTGCTGACGAGTAATGGTTTTCTTATCGCTATGAAGTGATTTCTTCCCATTAAATTCAACGGTATAAAGATAACCATCTTGACCATAACCTTCTGCAATCAACTTCTTATCTGTAAAATAAAAGCCTTTTCCTTCCATTGTTCCGTTCGTTCCAATTTTACTGTAATCAAATGCCTCAAATAATTGTTTTGACCCATGATACACTAACATATTCATCCCTATCCTTTCGTCTTCCCTATATAAAATATTTCCCTTTAAAAAAGATTCTAATGAAAACCTGTTTTTTGTTAAATCCTTATATCATATACGATTATACAAGAAATCAGTCCGATATGAACTTCTCCTATAATAAAGAAAAGCTACTCTATACTCTTTTACTTCCCTCCTTTTATAACCCTATTGCGATTCACATATAATCTAATATGTTTTGATAGAAAACAGGTTTTGATTTTCAAATACTTTTAACAGGACTTTACTTATTTAAGGGAGGAATTATTTATGGCAAGAACAGTACGAAAATCTATTTATGGTGAAGAAATCAAGAACATTAATGTTTCAGACATTCTTTGGAATCTGTTAGACGAATCTTTTGACCCTGACTGGACTTTTGACCTTCGTCAAGATTGGGTTAAATTACTAAAAGGAAAATTTGAACAACTTGATTTTAATGATTATGGCTATATAAGTGGTTCGGCTACTTATTGGTCTGGCGTTTTAACTTTAGAGCCTTTTCACGTCTTAGGTGGATTTGGAGATGAAGGTGATATTCTAACCCTTATCAAAAATGAAAACTTACAAATGGTTGAGAAAGAGCAAAATGAAGTCATTATTAGCTTTAGAAACCCAACAAAATCTCCTCTTTATCGTTTCTTCAATCAACACAAAGAAGATGGCTGTGGGGGCAATGTTACTTATTCTGTAAATGTGTTGCTTTCGAGAATTGAAAAGTTCTTGGAAGATGAATTGCGAAACAATCTTTCTTCTTATGGACAATGGATTCCTTATGAAGAAGAAGATATTGCATAAAGATTGAACAAACATTTTGGAAAGGTGGAAGCAATCATGACACATTATGCTGGTATTCAATATCTATTACAACGCAAGTGTAAACGGACTGGTTTCAATGAAACTGTAGTTTATGAAGGAAACCTTCGTAATAAACCGAAGGGCTGGACAGTTGTTAAACGTATTGGCTAATCAACTATATTAGGAGCGTGTGAATGATGATAAAAGGACTAAAAGAACAAACTTTTGAATTGAATGACTTTATGTTTGAACCTGAAATGGAATTGTATCTATTGAAAAATGGATATGATTTAGGAGAAGGCATTTGTGAACCAGGCAAAGAACATCTATATTCTGTTGATAGCACATTAGTATCTGAACATGCAATTGAAATGGGATATGAAGTAGAAACGAATGTTTATGGAATTAATGAATTTAGAAAAGTTCAAGTTGCATAAGCAAAAAGACCTCATTTTTTTGAGGTCTTTTTTAATGGATTCCAACATGGAATTGTTTGAGGGTTTTCTCTAATTCAGTTACCTCTCTTGACAAATCATTCATCGTTGACCAGGTAGGCAATCCCATATAGAAGTTTGAAACTTTATCAAATTCAGGGGTTTGTGTGATGTAGTTGTTGTTTGGAATATCTTCATTCAATAATTTATGTAGTTCCCCATTCAGTTTATCTAATGGCTCTTTTATATGCTCGATTAAGGCTAATATGAGTTCCACTCGCTTTTCCCTTGTGTTCTCTCCCATTTTATCTCTCCTTTTATCGTAAAGACCTTATGTTTAATTATATCACCCTTTTTTAACAATCTACAAACAAAAAAGCATGGATTTTAGTCCACGCTTTCTTCCGTATTTTTCTTCACTAATTGAATCATTTGTAAAACACCTTCAAAAGTCAATCGTGCATCATCCAAAGCAGTGTGACGTGCTTCTACTTGCAATCCAAACTTTTCAATGACTGCATCTAAACCAATTCCTTTGGTGTCTATTACCTCTGCAAGATTTAGGAATGCAGTAATGCTCATTAAGTCAATGTAACGATGACCTATGATTTTTTGATATAGCTCGAAACGAGTTGTATCTTTCAAACTTTGTAAAAATGCCTCTAAGAAATTCTTGTCAAAAATAGTGTTTTGACCAACAAATATACCTTTGTTCTTTTTCGTGCAGTATTTAGAAAGGAACTCCATGATTTCTTTTCCTACTTGCTCTTTATCCATTGCTTCTTTATCAAATTCTAAAATATTGATTCCATTCACTTCTAATGATTTACCTGTTACGTGATATGTCGAGTGTTTAATTTTCCATTCTTTTTGTTCTACCACTTGAAGGTTCTGAACAACAATAAGACCTACAGTTAGAAGACTATGTTCTTTTGGATGTAATCCACCTGTTTCTGTATCAATGACAATCAAAGTTTCATTTAACATGCTGTACCTTCTCTCTTTTTTTCTCCTTTTAGGTTACAATAATCAACGACTATAGTCAATGTATATGGAGTAAATATGTATAAATTTTTGCACAGAAAAAGCAGTAGTCATAAAACCACTGCTTCTCTTTTCTGTTTATTATTCTTCTGTTAATTCAGCAACACTTACTGCCTTTTCTTCCTTTTGAATAATCGTTCTTATCTTTTCAGAAGGATAAGCGATAGTGAAGTTAATTTTTGCCTCATGCTCTGTTGAACCTATGGAAATAAACTTTCCATTTCTGGTCAAAATCTCAAAAAGATACATTTCGTTTCCCCCAATACGGTTTAAAATCAAACATCTTTTCGGTCTTTTGCTTTTGCAACCAGCGTGACATCCTTTACTTCCATAAAGCCACCTTCTGATTCTTCATCTTCTACAAAGAAGCATTTATCCATTCCGTCATCAAAAATGACCTTTTCAACGGTTTCATAGACTTTTACTTTTGTGTTGACATCTCGATAATAAACTAAATCTCCTGCTTCAATCATGTCGTCTTCTTCTTCATCATCTGAAGCCTCCTCATAAAACACAAGGTACTCTTCACGAACAGAATCGTCATTTTTGTCACTTGAAATCAAGGAAATGGAAATGATTTTCTTATCATCAAAATCACTCATTGCCTCTTCATATCGTTGGTCAAAGTTATAATAACTTGAGTTTACAACTACTTTTTCTCTTTGAACTTTTGCCATAAAAAATCTCTCCCTTTTCATAAGTAAATAAGAATTTTCCTTTTTTATCAAATACCTTTTATTATAGTTTTAATTACGCAAAAATAAAAGTCTTTCAAATAAAAGCCAAACATCGTTGATTTTCTTCTGTACTTCCATCTTCTTCTTATGAGTTGCCTTTCTTTCACATATAATATAAGAATTTTTATAAATAAGGTGTTTATATAATAAACAAATTTTACTTAGGAGTGATTTTTAATGGAACAAGCAACAAAAATGGTAGAAGTAGGTTTTGAAAGTCAAATCGCAGAAAACAATATGGAAACAGGAGAAAATATTCGTATTATCGTTCCTACACCAGACATGAAATGGGGATTTTTCACTGTTGATGTGAGTAGAGATGAAATGTCTGTTGCTCAATTTATGAGCCGATTGGAAGTTTTTAAGTTTAATGACCCAATCCAACGTAATTGTGTATGGCCAATCGAGAAAAAATCTCTATTAATTGTATCTGTTTTGGAAGAAGTCTCTATTGGCGAAATCAAAACGGAAGTGATTCGTCAAAACAAGAAAAAATTCCGAAATGTTTTAGATGGTAAACAACGCTTAACAACAATTCGTGACTATGTACGTAACCGTTACGCTTTGAAAGATGCGTTTGTTCGTTGCTTTGATGAAGATGGAGAGCAAGTATTAATTAATGTTTCTGGTATGTACTTTAACGACTTACCACAACAATATCAAGACCGCATTATGGCATTAATCTTAGATATTAAGAGCTATGATGACCTTGACGAAAAAATGAAAGCTGAACTATTCCAACGATGGAATAATGGCGAAGCTCTAAAACCTTCTCAACTACGAAAATCTAAAATGTCATATGATTTACTTTTTGCTATTTCAGAACTAAAGCAATTGGAAGTCTTTACAGCAGGATTCAGTAATAGTGCAGTTAATAACGATACACATTCTGATATGTTGCTTAAAGCACTATCTGTTTTAAAAACAGACAATAATACAGCGTTAGATAGCAAGTCGATTAATAAATTCCTTGATGAAGATGCATTTAAAACTGCAGATATTGAAGAATTAAAAGAACTTGGAAACTATCTAAATGACGTTTACACATTGTTAGATGAAAAGTCGGTCAAAAAGTCATTTGGGGCATCTAAGAGTGTAACTCTTTTATATGTATCAAAACAAGCAATGAAAGAAAATCGTTCACCTGAAGAATTTGCTTCTTGGGTTCAAACTTTCTTTGTAAAAGATTACAACAAGAGTGGTTACTCAACTTCTTCTGGTACTACTAAGTTAGATTCAGTTAAACGAAGAAACAATCTTGGATTGGAACACTATCAGACACATTTTTCTAACTAATGACATCCAATAAAAAAGACATCCATTTTTAGGATGTCTTTTTTGTATTATCGAATAATGGAAAGACCACTATCTTCTAATTGTATTTTCTTAATCGGTTTATTGTTCTCTGGTGGATACTCTACTTCTAAAGCCTGATTCCCTTTTTTAAAATGAGAATGTTCAAGCATGATTAGTTCCCATAAATCTGAATGACCTATTCCTAATCCACTAAACCAATTACTTGCATCTGCTCCATATTGTCCTTCCAGCAAATAGTTTTTATATTCGGCATTGCCAAGAATAACAATTTCATTAATATATTCAGGAGAAATGGTCTGCAGGGAAGCAATTGTTCCTTGCTCTAAACACATATCCACTGTTATATCTGCAGGAGACGTAATTGTTCCGTCACGAAATCCCTTACGAATTTTTCTTTGATATACGACATCTTCATCTAAAGTTAGAAATTCAACTGGAACTTCACATGTCACATACATAGGAAAGTCACCTGTTTCATTCCATAGCGTTTCAATATCTTCCTCTTCAAACCGCTTTTCCCCGACTTGTTTGATTAAAGATTCTTGATTCGCATTGTACGCATACCAATAATGCCATCTTGTTGTTAAATAAACCAACTCCTCATTAGAAGGAACGTCTGAAAAGTTATTGACCTTATTTTCTTTTCTTGGTGTTAGACCATTTTTTAAAATATCATTTAAATATTTAGTCGTAGTCCCATGATAAAGTGTAATCGTATTCCAAGAATCGTCTGTTTCTTGAAATGATTCCTTTTGTTTTTTGGTATATACCTTAATTTCTTCTTTCATTTCTTCTAATGTTTTCATATTCTCACCTTTTCCGTTCATTTTCCTTAAAAGCCCACATCAGGGTCTTCTTCTTCGTCTACATCCACTCCAAATCCAAAAGTTGAAGTATTGTTTCGACCAAAATCTGCACCAACATCACAATCTTCACCAGGTTCGTCATTCCAGTCTGCTTTTTCATTACAAGCTCCACATAGTCCACCAGGAGCGTGTTGTCCAGTTGGAACGAATGTACCGCACCACGCACACTTGTTAGCACGTTCTCTTCGGATTTGGTCTACGTCAATCCGTTTGGCAAATAAATGAATGTTCGTTTCATCAATCATAAGACCTTTTCTTCGTTTTTCCTCATAATCTTTGTCATACATCATAGTGATTCTCTCCTTTTAAAGAAAACTCCCTGTTTATGCTATTCTTCTGAATTACGAAATGCTTTCAATTCTAATAAGAACTCAACCTTTGTATCATAATCCTTAAATTGTTCTTCACTCATATGAACGAACTTTGAATGTTGAAACCATCTTAATATTTCAATCATTTTATCAATAGATTCGTTGAATACCTCTAATGGTACATCCCATTCATTTCTCCAACCTCTATCTTCCTTCATGTGTATTCTTAAAAACACATCATCTTCATGTACACAAACAACTTCTAATACGTCATGAATTAACGATAACTCTTGAAGTTGAGAATCTAACTCCATTAGCTTTTCTTTTCTTACTTCCTCTGTCATTTTGTCATTATCAAGAACAAGTAATCGACCTAATCCATCTTCATCTACACTATCCAATTTTATATTAAGTGTCGTAATAATACCGCTTAACATGATTTTTCTTTTTACTGTCATTCTAAATAATTTTTTCTTCCCTGTCTTTGTAACTGACATAAACCTCTCTCCTCTTTCTTTAAGTAAAGAACCTGTTTTTTTAAACCTCTTATATTATAAATAACAAACATGGCTTTATTAGTAGACGTTTTCCTTTACATACAAAAAAGACTACCAAAGTAGCCTTTATTTATCTCTATCTCTATACCATTTCTTTTCACGATTGTTCCATTCCGTTTTCAACTCTTCTAAAAAGGTTTCTAATACAGTCTTTTTCATAGGAATACGAGCACCGACATCTGTTGAACCATAAATCCCTTCCCAATTTCCACTGTTCAACCAAATATGAAACGTAAAACTTGGATTTTCAGGATTTCCCTGATTTGGTTTTAATTCAAAAGAAAAATTAGGTTCTAAAAACTCAATTTCTTGATATTCCCCTGTATTTAATCCGTCTTCTATCATTTGAATCAAAGATACTATATTTCCAGAACAAAGCTCAAAAGATGTCCCTATTTGAGAATCTACTACAGACGTTCCAATAATTTGAGATAGGATATTTTCTTCGTTTACGGTAAAAGTGAAGTCAAAACATTCATACGTACCAAAGTCTTCTTGGTCATGAATATCATCTTCTTCGCAATAATAACTTGTAATATTAGATAGTCCAATAATAACTCCGTCTTTTTGAATTACTGCCATTATTAGTGTATCTCCTCTTCTCTTTTTCTACTTATATCATACCATAGAAATAATAAATCGTAAAATTTAATTTACGTAAAAATCATCCAAAAATAGTTTCATTTTGTCAGAAATATGTTATAATTACATACAAGGAGTGGATAGGTTATGTTTAATCACACACAAGATATAGTATGCTCCATTCAAGGAGCGGAAGAATTGCTACATAAATCAGAAGAGGTATTCCACAACAAAGAAAAATCAGTGACGTTTATTCAAAATGGATTTGAGGTTCATGTCGAAGGGCTTCCATATTTTTTTACCGTAAGTTGTTTTGAGGAAATTGGTTGGAATGTCTTTTTAACTTCTATAAGCGGAAGCATTGATGACGATGAAGAAACCGACCTGTATTATGAACAATTAGAAGATGCTGTTGATATTGTTAATGCTCATTACTATCAGGATGACAATAACGATGATGCTACGTCTTATAATTTTTTCAAATTAAAGACCGTTACAACAGACAAATTAAGCGTATTACCAGAAGTGGATGAAATTCAGGATACAGGAAAATATGTATTAAAAGTATCCTTTAAAGAGTTCCATGAAATGCGGTTAGAACTTGGCTATTCAAAGATATTTAAACGCTGGTACTACGAATTTTTTAATCACGCATCTGATTCTAAAGAATCTTTGTTAAAGCAGGATTCCATGCGTCAATATTTAGAAGAAGTCGATTATTTAATTGGCAATTTCAATCATAGTATGTAAGGTGAGAGAGATATTGTATCCTCTTACCTTTTTTTATTCATTTTTCTTTTTCTTCATTTACTTCGATTTCTTCTCTATCAGATATGTCTTCTTCTACTATTTCATCAAGAGTTTCATTTGGTTCATATCCAGTCTTTTTATCCTTCACCATAACAAAAACACCATAAAGGAAAACCATACCAGACATAATCCATATAGGTACATTTATAAAAATAAATACAAATGCAGTCAACATTCCAGTATCACTGCCAATAGGGTCAATGATATACATTCCTTTCATCAATAAAAAAGAAAGAATGGCTACTACAACACTACAGATTAGAGCTTTTTTCCCTCTACTCACCCTGACACCTCCTCTCTTATTTCTCTAATACGAGGGCAAAAAGACAGTTAGAAGGTTAAATTGAAAATCGGTATTTTGACAAAAATTCTCTTAACGGTTCATTGTCAGATAGGTCTACTTTTTCGTAGGTTACATTCCATGTTTTATGAAATCTCTCAATCGAGCCATCCTCTTTCAAAATCGGAAGTTCCACATCGTAATGCCTCGCTTGATATAATTCCGTTGACAGCTTTTCAGGATAAATCTGATTAAAGTTTACTTCTTCAATAACCGCAAACTCATAACCAGCATTGTCGTGGATATTATATATGTTCTTACTTAAAATATCTTCACAACGCTCCTTATCAGGAAAAATTCCTACGGTTTCTTTATTACCAAACAAATAGGCATCAAAATATTGTTCGACTTTGTTTTCTGATGGGTTTTTTTCTACTTTATTAAAGACCGTAATCATAAAGACAGTTTCTCTCTCTGCCAATTATATCCCTCCAGTTCAACACTATATGTTTATTCTACCCCACTTATTGCTTATAGTCAATGACTATGACCGTATTAGAACAAGAAAAAACAACCTTCCGAAGAAAGTTGTCCCTTTGATTATGTATGTTCATTCTCCATATTTATTGAATATAAGCTAATGCTGATTGGTTCACAGAAATATGTATGTGTTGAGTGATTTGACTCCATTTTTCAAGAAGTAATTCACTTACTTTTTCCTGGTTATCATCAAAGGATTCTTTATCTTGAATTGCTACGTTATGGTTGATGTATCCTTTACAAAAATCCAAAACAGTTTTTTCAAATTGGTTTACTTCTTCCTTTTTTTCTTCCCCTTCTGCCATATCTTTTATAATCGAACAGCTTTCTGAAATAGAATGTGCAATCAATTGTAGATACATGATTCGTTTAAAAGTATCTGATACTCGTTGATTCATTATTGTAGGATTTTCCTTTTTTAAAACATCCATCATCCCTTCGTAATTCGCTTTAACAGATGGATTAATACGCTTAATCATTTCTTCTACCTTTAATTGTTCAATAATGAAGTTGTTCATATTTAATTCCCCCACAAATTTTTATTCGTTCCTCTTCTGATGGTGTTACTCGTCACATTTTAGTTGCATGTACAACTAATGGTATAAATTGGTGTGTATTAACTTTATGTATAAAATATAACATTTTTGTTGTTTATGGTCAATTATTTTTTACGTTTTTTCTATAAAATTTTCCAAAAAAGATTTACAACCATTGACTATATGTGATAGAATTGAGTAAATTAGACTTTAGTCAATAATACATACCATATGAGAGGGGCAAATAACATTGTTTAACTTAAAGGAACTTGCTTATACAAAGAGAAAGAGCATCAAACGTGCCATTGCTCGTTTCTTTTATCTAAAAAACCTACCTGTTACAGAAGAAGAATTTGACACGCTGGTTCGGAGAACACAGGATTCGGGCTATAATAGTGCAATTAAATTTTTGGCAATTTATCTTGAAAAGAGAAGCACTCCTCTACAAGAAAAAAGACAGCTTTTGCTTCAATTTACGATTGAGTACAATACGGAAATGTACTGCAGACAATTCCCACAGGGAAATAAATCTATCGAACGTATTATGGAAGGATATAAAACACCTGAAGACGAACGATTCTTCAAAGAATATCTGTACGATATTGTAAAAGCCAACAAACTTCAATTAGAAGTCGTTGATAGATATTTGTAAAAAATAGCCCATTTAAGGAGTCTTTCTAAAAAGAAAGGCTCTTTTTTTCATGTAATTCTTTCCTATTTTAATAACTTCCTTTATAATATTGTTTATAAATAAACTTTATTTATTTTTGTGATTTTTTGCCAAAAGTGTATATATTTGTTCACAATGGCAATATACTTTATAGTAAATAAAAGTTAAAGGAGCGGTTAAAAAATGAAAACATCCAAAGTGAGTTGGAAAGTTGAAAAATTATCCAAAATGCACGAAACCAAACGAGTTAATTTTGATTTGGTAATTCAGCGAAAAGACAACATTTGGGACAACAAAAGACAATCGACTCTGATTCACAGTATTTTATCTGGTTATCCAATTCCTTCTCTTTTTGCTACAAAAGAGGAATCTGTCTACCACTTCTTAGATGGGAAACAGCGTTTAAGCAGTATATTTGATTATTTACAAGATGCGTACTCCATTCATCCTACTGTCCCTGTTGTTAATGGTGAAGCAATTGCAGGTTTAAAATTCTCTGAACTTTCAGTGGATATGCAGAATACCATTAAGAATTATGAAGTTGATTTTGTTAGAATTGAAGAAATCAATCAACAAGAAATGGAAGAGCTTTTCTACCGATTAAATAACGGTGTGCCTCTTCGTCAAATTGAAACAACCAGAGCAATTCTTGGAACAAAAGTATTACGTTTTGTAGAAAGCATTGCGGAGCTTGATTTCTTTGCAGAGAAAGCCAATCTTTCAAAGAGTGCAAGAAAAAGATTTGTAGACCAAGAGTTGGTACTCCAAATTTTAGCCCTTGTTCACAACAATGAAACTGGTTTTAGTGGAAAAGAACTACAAGCCTTTGTACAAGAGCTTCGTAATATTGAAATTCAAGACAACTTACGTGCCAAAATGCAAAATGCGTGTTTCTATCTGAACGAATCCTTCCCTAAAAAGGAAAAGTTCTTAAAGAAACTTCATGTCCCTATGCTGTTCAAATTGGTATTAGACATGATTGAAAAAGGTGAATTAGCCAATGTCACACCAAAAGAATTTGGTGCATGGGCGAGTGATTTCTTCAGTGAGCTTCCAGAAAACTACGCAAGTGCCTGTCAATCTGGTAGTGCTCGTAAAGAAAATGTACAAAAGCGATTATCGGTTATGTCATCTGTCTTTGCTCAATTTGTAGAAGGTAAATCGGTACAAGAAGAGCAAAACGAAGCTATCAGTCACTTGAAGCAATTAGCTGACCAGGAAGAGTTAGCGGAAAATAAAGCAGTTTAATTTTATATACCCCCTTTTATATAGAAAGACACCTACAATTATCTGTAGGTGTCTTTTTTAAATCATTAATACTTCTTAAACGCCAAAACACTCTCTAAAGATTTCATCTTCTCTTTTTTCTCTTTCACGAAAGTAATCTGTCTCTCTCCCCTTTTCTGTTAAAAGATAACCCCAATAAGGAGGATATAGTTCTTCTTCTGTTGAAAGATTGAAGCATTTTAGTTCTACCATACCTTTTTTCTTTAAGTTATCCATATGCTTTTTGACTTGATATCGGCTCGTTTTCATAAGAGAGGCTAAATTTACTAATGTAATAGCTCCCCCTATTGGATTCATAACATCCAGTGCCAATCCAGTTAAACGCTGATAGACTTCTTCTTCTGTTACTTTTTGATAATTCATAGAAATCCCCTCCTTATATCCAACCTTTTTGAGTAGCCATTTCCATTGCCTCTGACTTGCCAATAGAATTCGGATATGCCTTTACTACTTCTTCTTCCGTTTCATAATAGCCACTCTGTCTGTCATAAGTTTGAGGAAAGCCTTCTTCAAAGTCTATTGCACCTAAAAAGTATCCTGCACGAGAGTTCATACGAACATTGCTGATAACATAATCGCTTTCAACTGTATGAGGTACAAATTCAGGAACTTCTACTTCTCCTCTTTGCATAGGAACTAATGCTGGTAGCAATGTTTCACGTAAAAATGTTTGATTGCTAACAAATGAAAGGAAGCCCATAGACGTTTCAATTTCCATTTGGTCTAATATGCTTATGATTTGAACATCATTGAGCCGATATTTCATAATAAATGCACAAATTTGTTCAACCGTATTAGAAACCATATAGCGGTCTCCATTCACATATCCATAAAGAAAATCACCAAAACCAATAACTGTTTTTTCCATAAATACATTCTCTCCTTTAATCAAGTAAGATAAAATCTTTCCTTTTTTTATTGAAACTCTTATATTTTATTTATTTCCAACATTTTTTATAAGCAGGAAAAATGTTCAAAAATAGTCCCGAAAACGAAGGAATGACAAGGGTTTAACCCGATAAACAACTTTCGGAAAACATAAACCTATATATGCACCACAAAAATTCGAGAGACTCTTTATAAAAGTCGCACTATTAGACTTTTAATCACAGCCAAGCTGTTCTTTTTTAAAGCATTGCTAAAAACGTCAAATGAGCTATATTTCGTGCAATAAAGAAAAAACCGATTAAAGTTATTCTTGGAAAGGCAGACCTCATTCCTTTTACATATGTATGGACAGGTAGTAAAAACATCGCTCCAATAATAGTTGGTACATAAGGCTCTCGGATAAGATTTTTGAAAATGATTCCTAAAAATTGCGGAACATCTTCTGCTAAAAACCAATTTAGCAACAGTTCAAAGGAAAACATCAAATACCCTATTAACGATAGATAGAATGGATAATAATACGTGTCATTCCAATGTCGTTTTTTCTTTTTAGTTGATTTTTTAGTAGATTTTCCAGAACGACTGGTTACTTTTTTCTTTTTGGAAGGCTCTTTTATTGTTGCAACTCTTATGGCGTTATCTTTGGGTTTAATACTTTTGGGTTTTTCTTTTTGAACAGTGGTAACAGAACCTTTTCTATTAGAAGAAGGTTTAGTTTTCTTCTCTGTTATTTTCTTTTTGGCAGGAGATTTCATTGTTTTAGAAGAAGTCTTTTTGGTTTCTTTTCTTCCTTTTTGAATCGGCTTCTCGATGATTATCTCCCCCTTTCTCTCTTTTCTTTTATTTTCTCATGCTCCTTTTGAAAAGGGAAACTTCTTATACGAATAAATGTTCTTTTTAGATATTCTAAAGGAGGCATTTTCTGTTTAGTAGAGAGTGATTGGTCTTTACGAATTGGTATAAAATGTGATAGAAACAAATAAAAAAGGCAATCTTATTAAGATTAAACCATGAAAGGAAGGTTAGATAATATGATATACATTCAGGCATTAGAGTTACTAAATGTAGCAGTAAAACATGATTTAGTAGGAGAGAGAGATGGGAAAGTTATCGTTTATCGAAAAGGAACGTCTCAAAGTAACGAAGGTTTTTATTTAGAAGAAAAAGATACAGTGGCAAAAGAATTAATGAAGGATGAAAAAGGACAGACAACACTTATCCAAGCACTAAAAGAAAAAGGTGTTGATTTTGTGCCTACTGATTATTCAACAAGTTTGGGAATCATTCAAGATATGATTAAGTAATCTCTTTTTAGATATTTTCATCATACACTTTGGAGGTTGATTTGTAATGGAGCGAATCACAAAGAAAACGATTGGTAATTTTGAATATGATTTAAAGGACTATGAACATAAACCGAAGGAATTTAATGATTACGATGCTTTTTTTGCTTATAACATGGCAGTAAAAAGACTTGGAGAGTTAGAAGATTCTTTAGTAGCCAAACCGATTGATGAATGGACTGAAGATGACGGAGATTGCTTATGGTGGACATTCCCTATTCAAGAACCACCGCACTGCGGAAGTCCTTTGGATAGCGATTTTCCAGATTATCTCACACATTTTACAAGACTTATCCTTCCTATAAATAAGGACTTGTAATTTCAATAGTTTGATATAAATTAGAAAAGACAGGACATTCCGTATCGGAATTATTCCTGCCTTTTTTCTTTTTTATTTATTAGGAGATTCTTTAAGATTCTCAGTCGCCATTTGAACCAGCCATTCCAGTTCGTCTGCCTCTATGTTTGTATGAGAATAATAGGTTCTCCCTGACCCTTTCATTTGCTCTAAAAACAACTGAAGGTCTTTCGATTTTTCAGACATAAGGAAGAGTTTTTCTTCATTTGTCATATCTGTAAAACGGACAGGTCGGAACAAATATTTTTCTCCTGTTTCGGCTGATAACTTCAAGGATTTCTCCATTGCTTCTTTTCCATCATCAAAGGATTCTATTAATTGATTATTTAGAAATAGACCCCATTTTTTCATCTCTTATTCGTTCCCCTCTTCTTTTTTATTCATGTCTTTCAATAACTGTACATACCAAACATTATCAATGTCTTGATTCGTGATTTCTTTCAGTTGTTCTTCATTTTCAATCACGCCCCACCAGCTTTCACAGCCATAAATAATTTCTTTTAGTTCAGGGACAAAGATAGCAGGGTTAAAATGACGGTAAATTTCCATTCGATTAGTAGATTCATTGTGACTAATCATAAGTCCTAAATCTACATCTCCTAACAGTAGTCCAAGATAGGTTTTGTTGCCATACTTTTCTGTACAAGGTCTAATTTTAACAAGCGTTCCTATCTCTTTGCCAAAGTAAGGTTCGATTCCTTTATTTTTCGGCTTATCAATACCTTCAATGGTTAAAGGATATTCAATATATTTTGATTTAAAAGCATCACACTCAATCTCATAGTCTTCCATATTCTCCACTTCTTTGAGATTCTGTTTCTCTTTTTTACATTTATAAGATGGATGAAAGAAGTCTTCAAAATCAAATCCACAATGTCTGCAGTTTTTACATTTTACCAACGTAGATACTTCTTTTAAGACTTCAACCGTAATTTGTTTAATTTCTGCATCATACAAAAAGTGAGGGCAACGGTCACTCTGATATAATCCTTCCAGATAACCATAGATATAATGCTTTCCGTTATGTGATTCTATCTCTTCCCCCTCAAAAACTCCTGAACGGAAAAAGGATGTTGCGTGTTCCTCTCCCCGTACCTCTTTCATTTCTTCGTAATAATCAGTGACAGTATCAACTTCCCAAAAGCCAACCTCTCCTGCATCAATGGTTATTTTTAATTTCAACCCTTACTCTCCCTTCTTATACAGCCCAATTGTTCGTTTGATATTTTGGTGAAATTCATCCGTTTGTTTCTCAATCATAGCAAGACTATGTGCCAAATTACTTGCCATATCCTGCTCCCCGACTTCAACTTTCATCGTTGTTACTTGATTTTCAGGGTCAAAGTGGGTAATGACTTGATTATCTTCATCTTTGCTAATAACAACCATACTGGACACAAACACTTCATCTGCATCAAAATCTTCTTTAAGCTCTTCTAATTTAGTATTGGATACAGCGTCTAACAGCTCTTTCAAAGAATGTGCGGTTACATATTCACAATTTTTCTCCGCTACACTTGGGGCGACATAATGGCATAGTGTATATTCAATTTGGATTTTGACTGGTTCAATTATTTTTGCAATTTGTAGGCTCATTTTTGTAATCTCCTTTAATATCGTTTGTTAGATAACTTGTTTTGCTTCAAATGGTTCAAATCGGTATGTTTGACCAGTTACATTCTCTGGTTGCTTGTCTTCTGGTACTTCCTCAATGAACATGTCATATGGTCTGAAATGCAGTTTATTATCACCATAAAGGGCTTTGTAGCAAACTTGAAGTTCATGTGTCTCTGTGTGTTCTCCAATGCCTATAACGTAATACAACATGCCTTTAAAGTGCCGATAACAACGACCCACTTCAAAATCTATTCCATTTTCTTTATACATAATTTTTCACACTTCCTTTACACTCGTAGAACACCAAATGCAACCTTCGTAAGAATCTGCAATAGGGTATCTTTGGTTTCTTCTTTTTCTTTATCCGACATGTGGTAAAAAGGTTTTCTTTTACTCACCTTAATAATAGCTCTTTCTGCTTCTTCTGGATGTTCTTTTGCGTATGCCTTTACCTTTTCACAATAGGAATATTCTGATTCATGTTCCAATTTTTCAATCTGTAACTCTTTTCCTAATTCATTCATTAATTCATTCAATACTTAACCCTCCTTTATACTAACATAAATTTAGTATTTTGTAAATTATAATTTACAAGTTATTCTTTTTATGCTATAATATATTATAGATGATAACCTATAACATTAAATAAGGAGATGGTATTCATGACTATCAAATTCAGTAAAGTAGAACTTAAAGCATTTCCAAAGTTGGAACTTATTACAGCAGGGACAAAAGCTATTGCGTTAAAAGGTTCTGATTATGAAGGACTTGAAGGTGTTGTAACAGAAGTTAAATATGGTACTGATAAGGAAACAGAAAATGAAACCATTTTGGACATTTATGTAGACTTTGAAGAAATGCCTTATGCTTCTATTGAGAGCACTCACCCTCATTTGAATGGAACAGGTATTTCTGAAGTCATTTGTGGCGAAGACGAGCTTGGTTTTAAGTTTGAAGAGGAAGCTCCTTTCTATACAACAGCCGATGGAAAAGCAGTATGCCCTCATTGTTATGTTGCTATGGAAAGAGTAACGGAAACACAAGAAGATGACATTTCGTGGAACTATGTTGATGGTCAATATGTAAAGGAAAACGGTATGGGTTCTTCTAATGGGAAGCGTTGCGACCAATGTGACGGTGTGTTAGACGACCCAAATGAAGAAGTCTTTGCTTATTAAGGAATGTTTTATTATAGAATACAGGAAGTCTTTTCTTCCTGTATTTCTGTTACATAAATAAATTTATTTCAAGGAGGATACAAAAAAATGGATTATGGCTATCAAATCGAATTTAAAGAGGTACTTATGCCGAATTGGGAAGCATGGGATGGTAACGGAATTTCCGATATACCTGGAAAAACCGTTACATTAAAAGACGGTACAGAAGGAAGTATTCTACTTAATTCTGAAGGAGTTAGTGTTTATCGTACCAATCTGGACAATTTGCATAAAGTGGATATGGGAGTGGTCTTTGTTGAGCATATCGAAACAATAGCTGACAAACACCTTCTTGAAGTTCATTTGATAGATTCAGACGTGGAAGAATCTATTATTGTTTATGAAAAGTTTCTTAAACGTGAAGAATCTTATGTGCCACGACAAAAATAGAGAAAGCTCTTGCAGATAATTAAAATAAGAAGATGAATCCCTTGCTAAGAAATAAAAGCAAGGGTTTTTTTATTGGTATTGGAGGAAGTAAAACCCTGTACATATTGACTATAGTCTACGGATATTGTAAAGTTTAATAGAGGAGTACACTATAATAATAGAAAAAATGAAAAGGATGTGTGATATAATGCAAGTCAATACTCAAAACAATCAAGTAGCTCATGCTCAATATCAAAAGATTTCTCAAACGGAAAGTGTAAAGTCACAACAAGAGACACAGAAAACGGATTCCAAACAGGCTCAACAAGCCCAAACCCAAACTCAAAAAACAGATAGCGTAAAAGCTACTCATGTAGAAAATAGCACTTCTGCTCAAGCACAAACAAAAGCTCCAAAGGTGGACAAAGTAGAAATTTCCGATGAAGCAAGAAAACTGTATGCTGAATCTGTTAAACAAAAAGAAGCAGAAACCGTAAAAGCGGAAACAGTTAAACAGGCTGAAATGAAACAAACAGAAAAACCGAAAGAAGAAGTAAGTGAAGCGACTCAAAATTTGGTAGCCTCTCTTAATGCTTCTCAAACTGCACCTGTTGCACGACCTGATGCACAAGCACCTGTTCAAAAAGATAAAGAAGCTGGAAATGTGAAGAAAGTAGATTCGGTCACTCAAACTTCAACAGCAAAATAAACCACCATCTTCTAATAAATGATTTTTCAAATAGATTAGGAGGGTGATTTAATGGGTTTCTTTAAAAATCTTTTTCAAGATAATAGCCCTAATCCATATAAGGCTATGACTGACGAACAATACCAGAAATGGAAAAAAATCAAAAAAGGCTCTTATGAAGAACTATCCTATTTAGAAAAGATATACGGTTCAAACATTAGAGAATACAGTCATCAATGGGTTAAATATTCTTATTCTAAGCGTGATGCTCTAATCAAAGAAGCAGATGGAAAGGCTTATGCCTTACAACAGAAAAAGAATAAATATGAAGAAGCAAAAAAAGAAATGATGAACAAATTCTCTTATTTTAACGGAAGAATTTATAGTTATCATACTTTTTGTGAGGAGTATAAAGAAAAAATTAGGGAATTTAGGAATCTAACGGTCATAGAAGATGATATTGAACGAGAAAAGGTGGATACAGATTTTTCAGGAATCCTCCATTCAATTTATATAAGTTTCACTACACCTGATTATGCAACGATTACTGGTCATGCAAATGCTGGTACATTCCATCAACCTAATTCGACTAAAGAAGTGTTAAGTGTTTATCCTAATGTCATTAGAGATATAAAGGTTTCTGATGATACGATTATGATTGTGACGTATTTTACTTATAATCATCAAGTTCGTAGAACGCTTTATATCTTAAAGAAATAATAAAGAGGAGTAGAGCCATAATGGTCTTACTCCTCTTTTCTTCATATATAACTCCTCTTCTATTTATCATATTTCATTTTATATAATAAAAAAGAAGGGTTTCCCCTTCTTTACATCGCAAATGATTGTGGATATTTGTTCATCATGATAGGTTGAGAACCTTCCAACAAGAATCGTTCTTTCATTTCAGAAACAAAGATTATCCATTCATCAATGGTGAAATTCGCATCAGGTGTTTCGATACTAACACATTGTTCTCCATAATAGTTGGAAACACTTAGACCACCAATGATTTCTCCATTTTTTAAAATATAGAACTCTCCAGTAAGGGCTTCTCTCCCTTTCACTCCACTTTTCTTTCCTTGCTCTTCAATTAATTGAAAATCGAATACCATAGTAGATGTGAGTTTCATGATTGACACTCTCCTTGTTGTTTTATATAAACCTATTAGATTATAGTCATTTTTGTGATGCTTTATTGTTTTGAATCGTCTTTATTTCGCATGAATAGAAATATCAAATTCAACTTCTATGTTTTCATGTTTAAAGGTAATAGATAGAAGCGGTAATTGGGAAAAGGTAAGTTGGATATTATCCCCTGTTAGAAGAGAAGGTGGTGTTATATCAATGAAAGTTCCTTTTGTGGAAAAGGCAGTACAAACTCGACCCATAATCATGTTTCCAAGTTCTGAAATTGCACTTTTTGTCATTTCATCTAATTCTACAACAGGCATTCCTCCCATCATTTGAGACGCAATATACTTTACTCCTTCTTCGTCAATATTAATGGCTACGTTTCCACGCAAGTCTCCTGTTACCCCAAGCATAATGACAACATTCTTGTTCGAGGTTGGTGATTGTTTCAGGGTTGTTCCTGCTACTTTCAAAGGAATACCAGCTACTTCTTGAAACATAGACTGACATTCTGTAATAAAGGGATTGATGTGTTCGGCTTTCATCAGTCTTATTTCCTCCTTTTGTTTTTCTCTATTTCTATCATACTATTTTCATAGACAATAGTCAATGTATTAAGTCATTTAGGTAACATAAAACCATTCCTTTTAATCCTCATTCTTCATTTCGACTATAATAAAAGGGACATGAAAAAAGAAAGGAGAAGACTATGAAAAAACTAACTATTGGTGTTTGTTTCCTGTCTTTATTAACACTATTCTTTTCTGGTTGTGAAAAGCCAAGTCAGGATATGGAAATGAAGAAAGAAACAGAGCAAACAGCACCATCCGTAGAAGAAGTCATTCAAACTGCTTCTGCTGATAAAGACACCCCTTCGCCTTATCTGTATCGTGGAGCTTGGATTGGAAAGTCAGGAAATAATTTAACACGATTAGAATTTCGTATAGAGAATAACAGTGTGGTAAATGGATTTGTGTTGACGCAAAATGGAGAAACATCAACGTATCACCATGCTCCTTTTACTGGAATGATTCAAGGAGATACCATTGAGGGTGTATTTAAAGAAGCATCAGGTAAAAATGGCACAGTCTCCATTGAAGATAAAGGAGAGCAATTGGTTTTAAAAGTTTCTCTTACAAACGATACCGAAGAAAAGAAGGGAATCAGTGAAGGAGAATATGAATTGAAAAAAGACGTAGAAAACAATAAATAAATCAATATGTAAAAAAGAAAAGGCTAATATAGCCTTTTTCTTATTGGTGTAAAGCACTATCCACGATAGCATCTAAGAAACCTTGAAACAAACCTTTTATCCATTCGCCAAGGAATCCAAATAGGACTTCCATAAATAGCTTTCCTACATAGCCATCGTTAAAGATGAAAAAGACATAGACCAATGCAATAATCGTTACCCAAAATTGTAATTTAAACCACAATTTCATCATAAACCTCTCCTCTTTTTCAGTAATGTGTGAATACATTTCCTTTCTTCTGTTTCTATGTTCTACTATAGTTTTTTTGTAGAAAGATTATCATAAAAAAAGAAAAACCACCCTTTCGGATGGTTCATCTTTATACTTTAAATTGTTGTGACATTCTGGATAGCTTTTCAGCCATTTCCGCTTGACTTTGAATAGCGTTTGCTACTTCTCTAACAGAATCAGATGCCAATGAAATATTTTGAAGAACTGTTTCTGAACCAGAAGATGTTTGCTCTGTCGTTGCAGATACATTTAACAGTGAAGCACTTACTTCTGAAATAGAATCAGAGATGGCTTTAGAAGCAACTGCAATTTCATTCGACATATCCATTACAAACTCTGCATCTTTTTGATATGTGTCTCCAACCTCTACTAACAATTCATAGTCAGGTTTAACTTGCGTGTTGATAAACTCCATGACTTCCATTGAAATATTAGTCATATCATCAAAAGCACGTTGAACTTCAGTAATTACTTGTCTAATATTAGAAGCAGAAGCATTTGATTGTTCCGCTAAGTTTCGCACTTCGTTTGCCACTACCGCAAATCCACGACCTGATTCACCAGCACGAGCGGCCTCGATACTTGCGTTTAAAGACAATAGGTTTGTCTGATTTGCAATTTCACCAATTGTATCAGCTAAAAGACCGATTTGGGAAACAACTTTCGCTTGTTCAATTGCTTGATTAATTTTACTTTGCTTTTCTTCATACAGATTAATCGCTGATGTTGCAGAGGCAACCGCTTGTGATTTTACGTTATCTGCACGAATTTTAATTTCTTCTGATTTTTTACCGCCCTCATTGGATTTTACAGATAATTCATTTGAAGAATGTTCAATTTCTTCACTGGAAGCACTAATCTCTTCTGTTGAAGCACTTAGTTCTTCAATTCCTCTTGTTGTTTCTTGCGTAGTTTCTGTTACACTTTCCATGCTAACTGAAATCTCTTCCATTGTTGCCGACAACTCTTCTGTTGTTGCTGACATTTCTTGTGAACCAGAAATAATTTCTGAAACAAGATTTCGCATATTTTCAACAGCCTTGTTTAAAGAATTAGACATCTTACCGATTTCATCATTTGATGAAAATGGAATCGTTTGAGTTAAATCACCTTTACCTAAACCATCAGCAAAGTCAACAACACCATTAATTCGTCTGGAAATGTTTCGTGAGAGATAAAGACCAAGTGCTATGGATAAAAGCAATCCTACCCCAATAATAGAAAGCATGATAGTAAAAGAAGATTCATATAGTGCTTCGTTTTTATCTTTAATTTCTTCTGATTCCTTCATAGACTTTTCTATGATGAAATTGATTTCGTTAATGACTTTATCTCTTTTCCCTTTGTAATCTGTCTCACTAAGCTCAATCGCTTTCTCATAATTCCCTTGTCTTACCAGCTCAAGAAGTTGACCTCTGGCTTCTCGATATTCTTTAAGGGATATTTTAAACTGTTCAAATTCCTTTTTTTCAGCATCAGTCAATTCAAGTTGTTCATATTTTGAAACATTCCCATTTGACTGTTTAGCGAGATTGTCAATTTCTGTTGCGATTTTTTCTATCTGGTTTTTATTCGCAATGTTAATTAATTCGTTTGTGCTTGATTTGGTTTCTGTTACAGTGTAATTAACCGCAGACATTGCTTGAATTTCCAGTAAATTACTTTCTGAAATGGTTTTAGCGTTCTCATTAATTTGAGACATATTTGTAATGCCGATTCCTCCCACAACACCAACAAAAAGCGATGTCGCCAAGAAACCTCCTATTAATTTGTGAGAAATTTTAATATCGTTTAATCCTTTCATACTATGTATGACCCTCCCTGATGTAATTTAAATTAATTCGTATTAAACACGATATTTACTTTCTTATTATATAGTCATTTTTGACTATAGTCAATATACTTATGAAAAAAATTTATTGTTTTTAAATTTTCATGCTTTTTTACATAAAAAAGAGCCACCGAAGTAGCTCTTAGAATCTTTTGTTCTGTCTTTTTGCCATCTGATAACCCACACTTTTTAAGTATGGGTATATGTCTTTTTGATTTCTTTCAATATCTCTAATTTCTAATTCTATCATTTGCAATTGTTCTTTGCTTTCTTGTGAAAGAAGAAACTCAATGATAGATTCTGTTCCTATATGAGAAGAAATATTATCAAATTCATAAAAAAACACTTTTCTTGGAATATCATGTGTTTGAAAGTATTCTTTTAAATATTTGCTCTTACTTTCAAAGTTTTCTTTTTTGTCTAATACCGTTTTCACTTTTTTTATTTGTTCTTTTGTTAAAGAAGCTGACCAGCCATTAACTAATCCTGCAACTAAAAATGTCCCATAAAAGCCTCTGTGCTGTGGAAGATTTATCAACATTCCTTCTTCATTACAGATTAAAACCAAATCTTCACTTAGCGTTACATACTCTGGATGTCCGTTCACTATATCTGAAAAGGATTTTCGAGTATATGGAACTTCTTTTTCATATGCTGGTTTATTGGGTTCAAATATTAACACCGTTATAGGCAAACCAATTTCATGTATAGTTTCCCCTTCGTGATAAATAGATACATTCGTTACTTTTTGGTTCGGTAAAAGTGGTTCAATTATGTATTTCTCACAAAAAGAAGGAATTGTTTCACTCTCAAATGAAAAATTCATTTCAGATTCGTTTAATTCATATAAATCATGTATATCCTTCTCAATAAATTCATTTATCGTTTCTTTTTTACTAACAATCACATATCCTTTTATTTTCCTCTTTATATCTGCTTCTATTTCAAGTGAAAACTTATCGTCATTTGATAGAATATATTTCATATGCTTCCCCCTATTCTTACACTGCCATGTCTTTATTATAGCCTAAATAGAATGTTTTTCGTCAATTTTATAAAGTTATTTTCAAGAAAAAAGACCTTCCTTTTAGGAAAGCCTCTTTATTATTACCTATCCCTTTTTTCTCTCCATTTTTCAAAGTTTTTATCCGCAAAGAAACAAGAATGAAGTCGTGTTGGAAAAGAGGTAAGCGTTACTTTTTCTTTTATATGCAAAACTCTTTCCTCTTTATTTATATATTCGATGTTTCGATTTTTTCCAATAAGAGGAACATCTTCTACAAACGTAGCCAATCTAATTGAAGGTAAGCAATTGCTTCTGCTTAATGATTGTTCTGTTGAAAATAGATTTCCTCTATCTATCTCAAATTCAATGTGAATATCATGAATCATTTCTTTCCCATTCCCTAATTTCCAGTGGTAACGAATATCTTTGTTTGCAGGAAACTTATCTTTCGGGGCAATAATCGGATAAAATCCTGTTGTTATTTTTTCCTTTCCTATTTTTGTTCCAGCAACTATATACCGTTGATTCGGATAGGGTCTATCAAGGAACATAGGAAACTGTGGTAGTTCTATCCCCTCTATAATAAGGTCTACATCTTCCCACATATCCTCAACAGGTAAAAATAGTTTGGGTGTTAGATGTAACAAGAAATCATCAGTGTTTGGTTTTAAACCGTATTTTTCAAACATATATTCATGATATTTTTGTGTTTCATCTTGTACGGACTTATCAGTGAAATAGGTCTCTTCAATTTTATCTATACTTCTGTTGTAAAAGTACATTCCAGCAACATGTACAGGGTCGAAATCAGTTTCATTTTTTCGTTGAGTTAAAGCATTTACTTCTTTTTGAAAAGCCAAAAATGAATCGGATAAATTGTCTGTATATAAATCCAACAGTGTATTTATCCCTTTCGGACTTAACCGTACCTCGATTTCTTCTTTTTCAACCGTTTCTATATAGTTGTCTTTAATTAGACTATCCAATAATGAATCAATTTGTATTCCTGATTTTGGATAGATATTTAAGCCTTTCTCAATTATTTCTTCTTTCGTAAGACCTTTTCTTTTATATTTTGCATTATCAAGAATTTGTTTCTTCACTCTATCCAATGGAATGAAAAGGTTAAAGTGACTCACATATTCCAACACTTGAATCATAGCGTATTTATTCATATATTCTCCTTTCGCTGTCTGTTTTTATTGTTATAACAAAAAAGCAAGGAGAAATTACTTCTCCCTGCTTTAAATTAACTAATTAATACCGTTTGCTTTTCGGCTCAAATTCAATGATATAACGAAGTTCTTGTTGGTTTTCACGATAGACAATGTATTCATCGTGTAATAGTGAACGACCTTGCACTCCACGAACACTATCATATCCTGCTGGTGCTTCATGGAAGTAGTGAGCATTTTCTACTTCTTTTACTTTACCTAAAGCAACTCCTGCAACGAACATGAACGCTGATGGGTATTTGTTTGCTGTTCCACCAAATCGGCTACAAGAATATTGACTTGATTTAGTCGATTGTGAAGCGAAATAAATACCAGGTCCAAACATTGCTCCTGTAATTACAACACCACTTCCAAGTGATTTTGGAAGTCGAAGATTCGTTGATAGAATACCAGGAAGATTCGCTGAACGACTACCATGAAACAGTTCTTTTACATTTCCGTAACTATCATCAAAGGCAGGAGCGTTCTTTTGTCTAACCGTAAAGATACGTTTTACTTGAAGGTTTACGCCATGATGACGACTTTCTGTGCTGTTCACATAATGAACCAGTTCACGATACTTGTCACTCATTGGGTCAAGAATACCGATTTCAGAGTTCAATGATTTGTACTGTTTGTCGATGTTTTCAACGTCATAAAGTACGCCACCCATACGAAGAGCATCTTCATAGAACTTTAGGATTTCCATTTCATCACTAATGCGTTGAATAGATTTAATCGCAATTTGTTCTGGTGAGATTTTGCTTCCAAACACTTTTGGAATATTACGGTAATATTCATTTGTATAAGTAAGAACATCTTGAGTGGTTAGGTTAGGTCGTAGGTTGACCAAATCTGCAATTTCTGTAAGAATGGAACGACCTTTGTCAATTTGTTTAGAACTTAGTTTTCCAAGCGGAGAAGCCCCATCAGAGTTCATATCCCCTTTAACCAAGTGACTTAATTTTCTTCCAGCTTCATCAAAGATTTGTTTAACAAATTGCTGAATCTGTGGGTCAAGTTCACTTTTCTTTTTACGTGCAGTTTTCTTGGGTTTGATTTCAGTCGCATCAATGAGTTCTTTCGCTTTTTGACTGCCAGTAGAACTTTGTGCTAATTCAATTTCTGCATACCCTTTTTTAACTTTACTTTTTGCAATGCTTTCAAACTCTCTTTGAGCCATTGAAAGACTATCTGTTTCACGTACTTGTTTAGTAGATGTTCCACCTAAACGACCATAATCAGTGAATACTCGATAGTTTGATTTATCCTCTGACTGATGAAGTTCAATCGTATAAAACTTATTCGAGTTATTCATTGCATCCAAGAAATTCAGTGTCTTCTTTTCAATTACCTCATAGTTTTCAAAACCTGCATCCCCTGTATATTTAACCGCTTTTAATCCCATGTCAATGCCTCCTGTATGTTTACCGTTTTCTCTTTGTTTATAATCTTATTATACAGGATTTATAGACAATAGGCAACAACTTCTGACGTATTTAAGGTAAATATTTCTTACTGTTTGGTTAATATGGTTACATATAAAACAGCATTCATCTCCTTTTATTTATAGAAAGGAATTCTTTTCTATACAATACAATAAGACTTTTATTTAGTAAGAGAAGGAGGTGATTATGTGATTCAAGAACATTTGAAAAAACTATCCTTTTGGGGTAAATTCGTTGGCTGGACACTTTTAATTTCTGGTGGGTTATCTACGCTTATTGGTGCTTTTGCTTTCCTTGTAGGAGCTATACCTGGATTGGTGACGATATATATGGGTTGGAAGTTAATAAAAGCCTCTGAAAATGCAGACAGACTATATCATGAAGCAAACAATGAAGAAGCATTCCAGTCTTTATTGAAGAACTATCTATCCTTCTTTAAAACACAAGGGATTTTATTAATCGTTATGTTTGTGATATATGGATTGATGTTTCTACTTATGGCATTAGGTGTTTTCGGTAGCCTTGCAAGTATGAGTAGTTTATAAAAAAGTTTTTTGAGACAGATAAAAGAGAAAAGGTATTTACTTTCTTTAAATATCTTTTTTCTTCTTTAAATTTAGAGAAAGGTTGAGGTGAAAAAATGAAAAAGCATTTGAAAGCATTGGCTAAATGGAGTAAGTTTATAGGGTTGTTTGGTCTTATAATGGGTGCGTTAATTGCGTTAATTGGATTTCCGTTTTTTTATGTAGGAGCAATTCCAGGTTTATTTATTGTCATTTTGAGCATTCGTTTGTTACGTGCTTCCAGAAGTGCTAAACGATTAAATTATAATCTACGATTAATACAAAATGAACAAGATGTCTATGACGAAACCATGAATCTATTCGCCTCTTATTTTAGACTTCAAGCCATTATCATTCTCCTTATTTTTATCATGATTTTAGCTGTTGGTGTGGTCATGTATTTCTTCCCAATAGATTATATTTCTCTTATTCAACAACAATTTGCACAATTTATTCCATTCCTATAAAAAAGGCTCTCTTTTTAAAAATAAGAGAGTCCTTTTTATTAGATTAAACATATTCATGGTAACATTTTTTAGAGCATATTAGCCCTTCATAAACGACTTGTTCCTTTTCAATAAGGGATTCTACTCCAGAATGGTCAACTCTCTCAAATAAGGCTTCAAATTCGTCTAATAGGTTACTATGGTCTACCACTTCCTCACATACTATACATGTTCTCATAAAATGCTCCTATCTATGATTCATTATGACCATTACCTTTCTCTTGACCGTTACCTTTACCGTTGCCATTCCCTTTCCCTCCTCCGTTATTTCCCTGTTCTTTCTCTTTAGAGGGTTGAGGATTTGTTTCAGCTTTTGGCATTTGTGCCTTTACTTCTGCTTCTTCTTCTACTTTCGGAACTGTTACCTGAGAAGGAGCAGTTACTTTTGATTCTATTTTTTTCGGTTCTTCTTTCTTTTCATGTTTTACTTCTTGATTGTGTGGTTTGTTTACCGCTTTTTCTTCTACTTTTTTATTCGCATTTGATTGTTTTTCTTGTTTCTTTTCTTCTGACTTTCCTTTTGATTTTTCTTCATGAGTAACAGAATGTTGTTTTGATTCTGGTTGTTTAGAAGGTTTTACTTTTACCTCTTCTTTTTTCTGTACTGGTGTTTGTACTGGCGTTTGAACTGGTTCTTCAACCGTTTCTTGAATCATTGACTTATCTGAATCTACGATACTTTCTTGTTCAACTGATTCTTTTTGAACTGCTGGAGACCCTTTTTTTGTTTCTTTAAATTGCTTTTGAATTTGTTTTTTCGCTTCTTTAAAATCATGATTCACAGTTTTCATAACTTCATTTGGTTTTAAACCAAGGTCTTTCGTTGTTGAACCAATACCCTTCTCATTTTTAAGAAATACAGTTAATACTTCATCAAATGATTTGCCTGACTTATCAGCAATAGATTGGATTGCTAAAATTTGTCGTTCGTTTAATTGATTTTCTTGTGATTGTTTTAGTGCTTCTTCTCCAATTTTGGCTACTAAAACAGAAGTCGCTACTTGTTTTTTCAGTGAATCACCTTCTGCTTCATCAGTTACTTCTACAATATCAACGGTTTCAGTCGTTTCATCTAACTGTTCTTCCATTTCCTTTATCACTTCACTTATAGATTCTTGTTCGGATTCAGGCAATGTTTCAATCGCTTCTTCTATCAATGCTTCTTCGATTTCTGATTTTTCTTCCATCGCTACAATGACTTCCGTTACATCCTCCCCATTTTCAATGGCTGTATCTAACTCATTGTTTAATTCATCTAATGTTGCTTGATAGTCCTCTAAGGTTGGTGCTACTAATTCTGTATTTCCTTGTTCTATCATTTCAGCGACTTCCGACACTCTTTCTTCTGCTATAACATCTAATGTTGTTGCTTTTTCAACACCTTCATCAGCCAATTGAAGTCCGATAGATTCCCCTAATTGGTCAATGGGATACATAAAATCATCGGGTGTAAGTCCAGCTTCTACTATTTCTGTTTTGGGTTCTTGATTGCTCTCTACCTCACTTGCAAACGCTTGTACTGGTAAAGCAAAACTTAATGCTAATGTTGGGATTAATACTTTTTTATTCATGTTATTTTCTCCTTTATGGTCTATAATTTTCGTGTAAAACTACCTTTAGTACGCCACTCTTTTACATATTTACGTTCTGATATTTTGGTGTGTAATTCTTTTGGCAAAAAATAAATGCAACCAACAATAACGATAAGCCATAAAACATATCGTTGAAACCAAAAGAACTCCCACCCATCTGATAATCCAAAATCAAAGGATTGACTAAAAGCATCGTATGCCATTAAGAAAATAGTAAGAATTCCGATAAGGATATATCCTCCTACTAAATACCAAATCATTCACTTTCTCTCCTTAATCAATAGAATAATAGAGTATCTATCCCATAGAAGATAAATACTCCATATATAGTTACTTTATAGTTTGATAATGAACAGGTAGTAATTCTTGAAGGAACATTGACGGATACATAGGTTTGTAAGACATGCTTTGCCATTCAATGTAGCTCATATGCAAGTGCTTTCTTGCCCTTGTGACTGCCACATAGAATAAACGTCTTTCCTCTTCAATTCCCTCTGGTTGATTCATGCTTCTTCCAGAAGGGAAAATGGCATCGTTTAGATAAGGAAGGAATACACAATCCCATTCTAATCCCTTTGATTTATGAACGGTTGTAATCGTTACAACATTATCTCCTTGTTCTTCTTGCACTACTTCATCCAATATCATTTCACTAAGGAAATCCGTTAATTTGTCGTATCCGTTTGCTGTTTCATACAAATACTCCAAATCATTTTTTCTTTCGTTATAATCGTCTTCAGTACGCTTTAAATAAGCATCATAGTATTCTTTTACAATATGACTTATCATGCCCTCAATGGTCATAAAAGGGTTCATAATGCCTTCTAAAATAGCAATCATAGTGTCCAGACCCTCTTTGGCTCTCTTTGTTACTTTGAGCTTTTTAAGTCCTTCTACCTCATACCCTGCTCCTTTAAAACCTGCAAAGAGCTTTTCTACTGTTTTTTCACCTAATCCATCAAATAGTCCAGCCATTCGGATAAACGCTGTTTCATCTTTTGGATTTTCTACAAATCGCAAGAAAGCTAAAATATCTTTCACATGTTTTCGTTCAAAGAAAGAGAAACCAGCTAATAACTTATAAGGAATCCCATGTTGACGCAACACCTTTTCTAATACTCTGGTTAAGAAATTGGTACGCAACAGGATTGCCATATCTTCATAGGCAACACCTTTTCTTGTATAGCGATGAATTTGTTCAGCAATATATTCTGCTTGTTTAAAGTCATCTTGTGTTTTGAAAAGCGTTGGTTTGTTTTCAGAAGGAAGAAAAGCATTGATTTTTGTCTTTTTCGATTTCCCTTCATAATTATGGTTAATCGAATGTTCCGCTAACTTTAGAATTTCTCCATCAGAACGATAGTTGTGTGTAATATACAATGTTTCTGCATTGAGATATTGACGATGGAATCCTTCAATATAGCTCACATCAGAACCACGCCAAGAGTAAATCGCCTGGTTCGCATCTCCCACTACAAATAGATTGTTGTTCCCCTTATTCAGACCTTTAATAATCTTGTTCTGAATATGGTTAATATCTTGATACTCGTCAACTAATATATATTTATATTGAGAACTGATTTCTTTTCGCACGTCTGGAATGTCCAGTAACTTTCCAAAGTTGACAATCATATCATCAAAGTCCATTGCATTTGCTTCTTTTTTACGCTTTTCATATTCCCGAAGAATTTCTTCAATCCCCCATAAAATATGTGGAGCAAAGCGGTTTTCTTCTGCATTAATCCAATCTAAAGACATATTTTTGTTTATTGCACTTGAACCATAATGGTAAATGATTTTCTTTTCAGGAAACTCACTTTTCTTTAATCCATGTTCTTTCAAGTAGGGTTTTCGGATTTCTTCAATTAAACTTTTTGCGTCATCCACATCTAAAATCGTAAAATTACTCTTATATCCAAGCGAATCTGCATACTTACGAAGGAAAATCCCCCCTATTTTATGGAATGTTCCTCCTGAAATACGAATCTTTCTACCACCAAGCATAGCTTGAACCCGTTCTAACATTTCACGACTGGCTTTATTCGTAAAGGTCAATAGCATAATTTCGTGTTGTGGAATACCAGAAGCTAACAAATAGGCTACTCTGGATGTCAAAACCCTTGTTTTCCCTGCTCCTGCATTGGCTTTAACCAATGTATTTCGATATTCCATCATAACCGCTTCAATTTGTTCATCATCTAAGGTTAATCCTAATTTATGAAGACTAATCTTACCGTCATCCCCAATAAGACTGTGTATGTTTTTTTGCTCACTCATAGTTTTTTCACCCTCTTTTCTTCGTGCTAACATCGAATCCTATAATCAATCATATCAAAAACATTGACTTTAGGCAATAAGAAGGTTATTTTTGACTATGAATAATGAACACAAATAAAAAAAGTCTGATTTCTCTTCTTAATGAGTAACCAGACTTCTTATTCCTTTATGATGTTTTTTCCTGTTGTCATATTTTATCCACCTTTTCTATGTTGTTTTAGATAACCTGTTGATTTCTTGGAGGGATAGGAATAGGTTTCCGTTTTAGTTGGTTTATTTCTCTGTCCCTAACTCTTATTTGTTCACGTAGCAAGAGTAGATTTTTCTCCTTCTCCCTTACGGATTCTTTTGCTTCTTTCAAGTTCTTCTCCTGTTTTTCAATATATTTATCCTTCTCCTTTATTACATCTTCTAATTTTCCATTGATGCGAAGTAAATAAATAGAGTACCCACACATGGTTATCCCTAAAAGACCCAATGCGATACAACAGGCGATTAAGAGTTTTAGCATACACGACCTCCTTTGATGATTGGTATTTAGTTTATAATTATTCTTATCTAAATTAGTGTAAATGATTTAAATTTACCTATCAATGCTTGTCAAGCTCTATTTGGTTTGATATTATAAATTTTTCCAACAAAAAAAGCCTTGTGGGAAACAAGACTTCTTTCGACACTTATACATTTATTCATGAGTGGCTTTATAAAGTTTGGTAGCAAACTCTTTTAGCCCTTCTTCTGTTCCAAATATTTCAACCAGTAATCCTTCTGTTGTCCGAATGACAATTTCAGGCTCAATTTCTTTGCCCTCAAGCTCAACTTGAGTCTTATGGTCAACACTAAAACAAACTTTCATTCGACATCCTCCTGTTTAACAAATATCCACATAATCACTAAAGATATTTAGTGCTTCACCATATGAATTACAAGCCCATACACGTTCTTGCATTTCTTCCCCTTTATCTGTCATACCTTCCTTTTTTAATGTTCGGTAGACAATTGCCATTAAATTGAACACATTCCCATCTTCTCCAATTAACTTGCAATCAGGTTTAAATTTTTGATTACTTTTCGTATGGACATTAACAGCTTTTTCAATATCCACTTCTTCTTCATCTAAACGATTAATAAACTCCTCAAAAGAGTGGATTCTTTCCTTTTCGTTTAATGTTTGGTATGTTTCATTAAACATATTTAATACATTGCTGTATTGTTCTTCACCTTCCCCTACAATAGTTACTTCTTCTGGAATACGACCTTTTCCGTCACATACAGTACATTTTCCAGATACATACGTGCCTCCAGTCCCTTCACATTGCGTACATTCTTCTTTTACCCATTCAGAATAAGAGAACTTTTCAGGACTTCCTAAATCACGAATAGAGGTAAATAGAGATAGCAAGTCATCAAATCCTTTGATTTCTTGAGCATATCCTTTTTCCACATATTCAAATATAATTTCAAAATCTTCTTTCATGAATCCATTTTTTCGCCATTGAGACAATCCACCAGCCATAACTTCCTCATGAAATCGGTTTAGTCGAATAGCAACTTCATGTTTTTCAGAAAAAAACTTCTCAATAACATCTAATTCTGTCATTTCAGGAAATCTCTTTGACTGTTTTCTTACATCCTCAATTAAAGTGATAAATAAACCTTTTGTTTCTAATGCCATAAAAATATCTCTCCCTATAAATAAAATTTTTCCTGTTGGAAACCTGTTTTATCAACATTTCTATATTATAGATGAAGTTCAATCGCTTAATCGACCAGCATACAACATCGCCTTTCGTTACCTAAATTATAATTGCTGGATATATCTACTAAAATATCCATTGAAGAATATAAACAGACAGACGAATTATAGGAGGGGTAAATAATTGAGTAGAAAAACGAAACGAGGATACCTTGCTTTAATGGCGGTAACTGGTGTAAGTATCGCATTAGTAGGGTGCAGTTCTAATGAGACAACCACTGAAAGGAAAGAAACGGATAAAAAGAAAGAAGAGGTAAAAAAAGAGAAAGAGTTGGCTACTTACACAAGTGAAAACTATGGTGTTCAATTCAAATATCCATCAGAATGGGTTGAAGATAAAGATGCAGTCTTACAATATGGAACGCCTGGTTATTTTACCGTTTCTAAAGCAGACCAAGCGGATTTCTATTATGTCGTCAATATGTCTTTCGGAGAAAAATATGAATTTACCACTGAAAATGTAAAAAAATCTCTAACGGATGCTGGTGCAACTGGTGAAATTGAGTTCATTCAAGAACCAACTGAATTTACCGTTGACGGAAAAACTGCACATGAGTTCACGATTAAAATGGGAGATGTATATATGTATCAAGGTTCTATTGAACAAAGTGATACAAGAACCGTTGCGTTTAATCACCGTTCTTTATCAGAAGATTATATCGATGATGTAAAAGAAGCAGTTAGAAGCTCTGTATTATTAGATAGAGGAACTGGTGGAGAAGAAGAGACTTTTGAAGATTCCTCTTCAACAGAAACTACGTCTGAATCTGATAGCACTGTAATGGACAGTTCTAAAATGAGTGAAGAAGACGCTAAAAAATTAGAGGAAGTTGATAACGCATTAGCAGAACAAGCAGAAGCTATGTTCGGAAATTAATCAGCATAGGAAGGCGTGGGTCATGCCCTAATCCAAATATTCCATTTGTGCGAAGAGGAGAGCTATAGCTCCCCTCTTTTTTATATCTGGTTTTAATTATTTATCTTTTCTTTCTTTAAGAAAGGTTTTCTTCGCCTCTTCTAATAGAATTTCTTTTTCTGTTGGAACTTTTATTAGTTCTTTATTGTTTATCTTCAAATTCCATGCTCTCGGATGTTCACCTTTTAAGTATCCTGAAACATACCCTTTTTCTAATTGTTCGGAAATATCATTTTGTTCCGCACGATTAAGTGGATATAGTTGTTTTTGGGGAACATCTAATTCCCAAGCTGGAACAAGCCCACTGGTAAATCCGATTTTTACCAAAGAAGCAATATATTTTAAGTCTTTATCAGGCTTTATTTGATTGAGTTTTTCATTGCTCATATAACTGCTTTTCAACTCGTTCAAATCTAAGTCTAAAGCGATTGCCATTCGGACTAATTCTTCTCCTGTAAATGAATTAATTTTAAATTTACTAATCAACGTTTTGTATTTTATATCAATCTTATCAGCAAGTTCAGACTTTGATATTCCCTTTTCATTGAGTTTTTCTTCCAAAAATTGAGCTAATATCCATTCAGAATGTTGAGACTCTTCTTCCGAGTACCTATTGTCTAACTCATTTAACGCTTCCGTTACTTTTGAGAAAGAATCCCCCGTATTGTCCCAATTATCTGTTTCATCATTTCTCTCAAATATGTAATATTTTATAGTTGGTGATAATGTCTCCCAATAGAAGAAAATTAATGGCTTAGTAAGTTGGTCATCTATTTTTTCTATCGTATTCATATTCATCCAAATGACTTCTTCCGTATCCCCTGTTATGACATATCTGAATCGAAAGATTTTATCTAAGTCCATTTCTATGTATATATAATCACCATCCATTGCTGGTCGATGACACGTTTCTTTGAAAAATTTAATAAGAGCACCATCCAGTTTTACTCCCTGTTGATTCACTTCGATAGGTAAATCCTGAATCGTCTTGAATTGTTCGTTGATATTTTCTCCGAGTTTTTTCAACTCTACTAATTTATCTAACATTTCATTTAAGTATTGAACCATAACTAAAATATCCTCCTCTGATGGTGTTTCTATATACAGAATACCATTCTAATAGACCTGTTTCAACAAAAAATACATTAATTATTCCAATATTTTAGATATTATCCAAATGAAAGTCTAAAATAATAGACTTTTTCTGTAAGGATATAGGTTTTTTTGATAGATAAGGGAATACACAAGAAAAACACAGGCGTAATACCTGTGTTTTTCCTATAAAGAAATTATTTATTTTATATGCGTTTCCGCATATTTTACTCCTGCAACAAGAGCTTCCTCTATTTCATCGAAGGATTCTGCATATAGCGTTTCTCCATCACTCATTCGATTGACGTAGACGGTATAAGTCACTGGTGGCATATGACCTTTGTTGACTTGTTCAGCATATCCATTTTCAATTTGGTCAATAATGGCGTATTCAATAGCAATTCCTTTTCTGCTCCAATTTTCAATTTCTTTAAAAAGATTCATCTGTTATTTACTTCTTTCCTTTAATGTTTTCATATCTTTTTTGATTTTATAGAGAATATATAATCCTACTGAAAAGTTCAAGATACTAAAGATTCCCACCGTAATCATGCCTGTAAAGGAAGTATTGTACGTATTTCCCATAAAACTATACAGCAAGACTGTCGGAACATTTACAATCGTGATAGTGATTAAATATCGGACATAGGAAATGCCAGTAAATGTAGATAATAAACAAACCACATCTGTATTTGCAACAGGAGCTAAAATTCCTACCGCTAAGAACTTCTGATTGTACCGTTCAATAATCGGAAATAGTTTCTGGTGTTTGTTTTTTATTTTTTGTACTCTATCGGATTCTGAAAAAACAGTAGCAATGAAGTACACAAAGGTTAAACTAATCGTTAAACCTATCAAGGATAAGATAAAACCTTTCCATCCACCGAATAGTAATCCACCCATTATCATAAAAGGAAGACTTGGAAGTAAGAGAAATATCCGAATGGCGAATAATAAAACAAATAATACCATTCCGTATGGTTGACTTTCTTCCAGTACCCCTTGAATTTGCTCTATATCAAAGGTTAATAAGTCATTGATATATAAGAGACCAAGAATCAATACCCATATTAAAAGTATGATATATTTTTTCTTTTTCTTCACTTCCTTCCCTCCTCCCTTTGTTTTTGTTTCTATTATTTTAGTATCAAAAAAAGGAAATAACGACTATTGGGAAGGAGGAGATGGAGTAATCTAATAGACTATGCCATCTTCTAATGCTTCTCTCATTGGGCTTGATTCTGACTCTCTTTTCTCTATTTTTTTCAGCATTTCCTGAATAGTTAAAGAGAATTCTTTTATTGGTTTTTTAGCCTTTCGTACTTGATAATATTTTCGCTCCAACGTCTCTTCATAGGTATCTAAAATAGCAATCCATTTATCCCCTGCAGTCATATCTTCATTCCAATATAGCCAAAGACTTGAATTGTATTGAAGAACCAAGTCAAAAAAATGGCTAAGTCCTATCTCACGTATCATCTGTTCTTGTTTTTCCCATTCGTTATGTATCGAATGACAGCTTTCTAATCTTTCTCCAATATCGTTGTGATAATAACCACATTGAACAAAGAGATAATCAGTAGAGGAGGCATGAGTGCAATGATAACAAGAGATAGCTTGTTTTCTGTTTTTTTCCTCTGGTCTCTCAATCATTGCTTCCTCTATTTTTTGTTCATATAAATCTATGGTTAAGAGAATTTGATTCGTCACGCTTATCTCTTCCTGAAGTCTATCTATCTCTTCTTTTGATAAACTCTTTGCTTGTGAGGTCAAAATGAGAGATAACATGGTTTTCATTCCATATGTCTTTCCGATATAATTATCTTCTTTTTTTCCCTTTTTGCACTGTTCTGGATGGGAAAGCTCCCCTATATGAATAGGTAGACCATGTTGACAATGCAAAGAGCCTTTGTTCAAAGAGATAAAGGAACAATCTAAACAACTCAAACGCCCACTCACCTCTCTCAATCCTGATAAGTAAATCTTCCTACAAATAGTATATCGTAAATATTTTCTTTTGTTAATTATTTTTTACATGTTTTCACAAGTTAGGTTTGTAGATACCAAATTCAAATGAATAATAAGCACTAAGAACTTGTTTAACAGGAAAACTTCCCGACTGAAAAACAGGTTGAACTTCCACTGATTTCTTTAATTTCACAATACCTAATCTCCTCAATTCTTTTTCAGTGGTACTCCATACTACCTGATTCTCAATTCCATGTAACCAATTTTTGCTATTTATTGCTTTGATTCCAAGAGCTAAATTTTTCTCGGATTCAACGCTTGTTAAGTTGTTCCACTGCTCTGAGGTGTATGAAGTGGAGTCTATCAGTGTAGGCTTCCATTGGGAATCATTTGCAATAGATATATTGGCTACTTTTACATAGATATGATTATTGGTTCGATTTTCAATAACTATCGGTTTTATATCGGAAATAGGCTTATTAGGGTTGTAAGAAAACTCATAATATAACGGAATAGCCACATCTAATGTAGTTCTTTTTATGGTTTCAGAATTATCGGCAAGTACATTTTTGGCAGAAAACTGTAAAAAAAATAATAGGAAAATACCCCTTCTAATATTTCGGATAATTCTCCTCATTGTTATTCATACCCTTTCATAAAAAATAAATAAGCACAAGAATCATTCGTTCTTGTGCTTAAGTAAAGTGCTTATTATTTATTTAGTTCATGAGATTTATAGACGTTCAGATTCAAGTGTAAATCCTTCAATCTCTACATCTTCGTCTACTTCAATCAAAATACATTTTTTGCCACGATGATTAATAATTTGTTTGATATTTTTCATATCTTTTGTGTTGATATTAACCGAAGCGGTTTTTGTGTTAATTTTTACTGTTTTTCCTGGAAGAAGACTACTTGCTTTAAATTCATAGTTTTCATCATCCACTACGTCTTTAAAGATATGCTCCAATTTGTCCGTATCTACGTTATCTACTCCGCTCACTTCTAAAATTCTTGTCATATCATGATAATCAAGCATTGGAACTTCACTTTCTTCATCTTCCATTTTCTCAACAATCACTTTCTCAATTTCCTCGTAAATATTAGAAAGAATTTCAGTAGATTCGATTTTTTCTCCCAAGACACTTCTCAATACTTGGTCAAACATCCCTTTATCCTCAACTGCAGTAACGATTTCATGACAATCCAATACTTCTTCAATGAAATGTCCGTCAGGTTGATTTTTCTTCCCTGCACTGTAAAGAATATGGTTTACGTCAGCTACGTTGTTATTAAACGCTGGAAAGAAGAATCCTTGTAGTGGTGTGTTCAAATTAATAATCGCATCCAGAACAGAATTAGCTTTAAATTCCTTCTCTACATAATCAAACAAAATGGCACGTTTTGGCTTGTCTGTTTTATTAATTGTGCAAAGGATAAACGGATGAACGAATACTTCATCATCTTTCCCTGCGTCTTCCTCTTCTTTTTTCTTTTTCGTTGGTTTCAAGTATTCACCACGAACAAATGAAACAACGGTATCAAATTCGTAAGCAACGTCAGTGTACATTTTCTCAACAATTTTGAGCATTTCTTCTTTCCAATGGTCAACATCCGTAGTATTCAGCGTATCAAACAATAATGTCTGAGTGCTATTATCTACACCGTTTTTGAATTTCAATTCAAATACCTTTTCATCCAAGTTTCCTGTTAGGATTTTCTTGAAGTTCCCCATGAAAAGCTCTTGTTCTTCGAGTTCCATCATGTTGAAATATTGACTTTCTGAATGAACAATATTTGAAGTTTCCTTTTGTACATATACATGGAAAACCTCTTTCAGTTTCAACATAATGTTGTCCACCTTAAATTCTTTACGGATATTAGCAATGTCTTTTTTATTCATATTGAATGTCACTCCCTATTGACTTTAGTCTACAAACATAGGATAACACTTTATAATCAAGTTGTAAACGATAATTACAAAGTTTTTTTAGATATTTCATCAGTTATAAGTTTTTTCATCTTATCTATGATGATGAATATACAACATTAAAAAAGGAGTAAGTTTTTACTTACAAGCTGTTGAAAGGGGTGATTCTGTTGTAGAATTGCTTTTTTTGTTTTTAAGAGATAGGCGTAACAAATGTTACAGGTTGAAAAAAGGAAAGAAATCAAAAGGAGAGATTTATTGAATGGAATTAACTTTGCGTGGAATGATGAAAAAATCAAGATTTTACTTATTTTTAACGGTTTTATGTGTTTTGCCTTTGATTTTTCATCATGGTGGGTATATTGTGAAAAATGTTTTATCCGCGGTGATTTTAAGCATTGTGTTTTTAACTCTTTTATCTCGTTATAATAAAACCTTGAATAAATTCTTCCGTAAAATTTATCACAATACACTTTTTACAGACGTTAAAACGTCAGTTTATATATCAAAAGCTATGTTTATCATTGCTAAAATTAGTGCAATTTTGCATAGCGGTGAAATCCTTTTGATTTTTATTATTCTAACAGTGACAAGCATTGTATTTAGGGTTTTAAGCAAACTTCTATCACCTTTTCGCTTTCGAGCTACTTTTGTATTCGTTGCTGGTTTAACGATTATTGGGCTAATACCTGGGGATATTGTTCAAATGTTTCACACTCTTTATGACAAAGAGTACAAAGACCACAAAGGACAGAAGAAAGAAAAGAAATTGGAAGCAAAATAATGTATGTAAAGGGCTATTCTACGGAATGGCTCTTTCTTTTTGCTTTATTTATCATTATCATAAAAGAAAAAAGCCACTCTCTCCCCTTCTTTCTCTCAATTATGAAATAGAAAAATTTGCATAGAATACATCAGTTACAAAAAATGATGGTGGCTTATTGCTAATTTCATTACAGGAAAGATATATCTTTGAGGGAAAGAATTTAAAATGGAGAGAACACATATCATAGGGAAGAATCTATTTAATAGGGAGGATTTCAAAAATGGAGTTAAATATCATAACAATCGTCACAATCTTAGCGGATTTAATTTTTCTTTTTGGTATCATGAAAATTGATACTGTATTGAAAAAAGCAGATGTGGAAGAAAAAATCAGATTACAGGTAAACTATATGTTGGTATTATTCGGACTTATAGTTGGCTCTCTCTCAGGATATATCATTTTCTTTACGAACTAAGGCAAGAAGTTGTCATCTCCTTTGTAAACTATCATTTTAATTTTTTTGACAGCAATTAAAGGAGGCTGATAAATATGTCTATAAGACATGAATTAGAAAGTTTAAAATTGGAGGTTAGCCAAAAAACTAACCAAATTGTACAGAAGATTGACAATGGTAATCAGAAAGTTTCAGGCGTGGAGCAGAAATTGGAAGATACTAAGCAAGAAATGAAACAAGAATTACAAACTGCCAAACAAGAAATCCTATTGGACAATCAACAAAAGTTTGACCAATTAGAACAAAAGTTTGAGCAAAAAATTGATGATTTAAAACAAGAAATGAATCAGCAAATGACTCAAGGTTTTAATGAAATCAAGCAATTAATTCAACAAGCGAACCAACCAAAACCAGTAAGTGAAATGACTTTATTGGAACAAGGTCGAACTTCATTAAACAAGTTTCGTGTGAATTTTGCTAACAAGATTAGAAGTGTTGTTTCAAACAACATTATCATCCCTGTTGTCATTGCGGTTATCGTTGGTGCAGGGGCTTTGGCTGGTATTCATTCTATTTGGGAATATCGTGGCACTGCACAAGATATTAACAAAACAGTTATTGAACAACCAGTAGCAAAAGAACAAAAGCAAGAAAGTAAAAAGGAAGTTACTTCTAAACAAGAGAAGAAAACTCCTGTAAAAGAAGAAAAAAAGCAAGTACAAGTTCCGAAAGAACAAGTACAAGGTGAAACACAAAAATAATCGACATTCTATTGAATGTGTGAGTGGTCGCAGTCAACAATTTTTACTGCAATTTAAATAGGTGGCAAATATCAAAAATACAGATAGCAATATCTGACGGAAGGATATTTTAAATGAATAAGTGGAGAGTAACAACAATCAACAGTCGTTGGGGGACTGAATAGTAGCACGTTTTGGATTCGATAAGAAAACAAACGTGCTATTATTATGCCCTTTTTTACATATAACTTGTCAAAACGATATACCATTTCCTATTCAAACGTAGTAAAACCAGTAAGAGAAAAAAATATCAAACAAATCATTTATAATAGAAACATGTTTGAATAAGGAGGGAATTATTTGTTAAGCAATGACAATCAACAAGAAAAAATAGAAGAGAGTTATTCCTCTAATAAGAACAAAAAAGGACTCGTTTCTAACCTCTTTAAATATGCCTTTATTATTTTTTTTGTTATCGGTTGGGGTTTCGCTTTCATAGGGCAAACACCTATGGATTTATGGAAAACCAAAACAGTTTCTTCTACATTTGAAAAGCAAGAAATCAAACGAGAACTAATTAAAACTCAGGATGAAATCATTCAGAATAACAATGAAGTGATTGAACTTGGGGAGAAAATCATTGAGAACAATGAAAAAATCATTAAAAACACTGAAACAATTATTGAGAATAACAATAAAATCATTAAACAGCAGACATCAGTAATGGAAAAATAACTTAGAATCCCCTTCTTTAGTCGAATGACATGAATGGGATTTTTTAGATTCTCAACATTTTTGTTAAAGGTCTCTTTTCTTTGACCAAATTCTTCTAATTTTAGAGAAAATCGTTTATACTGGTCATATAAATAATAATGGAGGTGCTTCTTTCATGGGAACATCTACTATGAAGACCATTAGCGAAGTGGAGATTGGAGAAAAGGCTGATTTATTTGCGGTTATAAAGCTGTCCAAAGACAAGAAGACGCAAAACGGAAATGGAAAGCCCTACATAGATTTTGTCTTTGAAGATTTAACAGGTTCAATTGACGGTAAGTTTTGGGATGCCTCCTTAGAAAGTATTGCAGGATATGGAGACCTCTCCCCTGGTATTGTCGTGAAATTAAGAGGATTAATTGGAGAATGGAATGGAAAAAAACAAATTACGGTAGAACGAATACGACAAATCAATGAAACAGACGGTGTTTCAAAAGATGATTTTATTAAAAAAGCACCTCTTTCTTATGAAGATATGTACCAATCTATATTAAATGTCGTAGAGCAGTATCAGAATAAAGATTTAAAACGAATTGCCATAGCGGTATTAGAAAAATATCAGAACGAATTAAAGTTCTACCCTGCTTCATTAGTGGTTCATCACAACATAAAAGCTGGTTTATTATATCACACGTACTGTATGCTTCAAATAGCCATAAAGCTATCTGAACTATATCCAATGAACAAAGAACTTCTCTTTACAGGCTGTATCATTCATGATTTAGGAAAAATTGAAGAGATTGATTCTAATGATGACGGTGTAGCAGTGGATTATACCAGAGAAGGAAAACTATTAGGGCATATGATTCAGGGAATTAAAGCTATCCATGATTTATCGAGAGAACTGCAGATTGATAAAGAAGTCACTCTCCTTTTGGAACATATGATAGCCTCTCACCATTCTAAGCCTGAATTTGGAGCAGTAAAAGTCCCAATGTTTTTTGAAGCAGAGCTTCTGCACTATATTGATATGATTGATTCCAGAACGTATATGTATCAAAGTGCCACTGAAAATATCGAACCAAACACCTTTACAGAAAGAATGTTTTTCTTAGATAATAAACAAGTATATAAACATAATTTAAAATAAAAAATCTTCAATGCAGGGTATTCATCTTTCCCCTGCTTTTTTTGTTGCTTCGTTATAGTGAAAATATTTACTACATATATGGTTGCGTGATTCCTCAAACTCTTTCGGAAGATGTTTTTCCAATTGTTCTTATTACTGGAAGAAATTATTCGTTTATTTAAGACGATAATAGGGGTAAAGTAATTTTGTTCTAATTAAAAAGAAAGAAGGCAACCATGTTTTATCCAACCGTATTCAATAATAAAACAAAAAGTATTCACATTGTAAAAGACCAACATTTTTGTGAATGCGGTCTTAAATACCATGCTTTTCACACAATTTCCCCAAAAGACATGAGAAACATTAAATTTAAATCGTACAAAGATATAGATTGTTCTGAATGTTTATCTAAATTTGGAAAATAGTGTAATGTCATACCCCTTATATAAGCAAACTATAAAAAGAGGAGAATTACTCCTCTTTTTAGTTTATTCCGCTTTTTTCTTCCGCTTAACTCTAACCCCATGTTGTTTTAACAATAATTCAATCGCTTCATCCATAAGTTTTGATTGCGGAATACGTGTTTTATTTGATAATTCTTTTAAGTTTTCTACTAAATCTGTATCCACTGTTGCAGTATAACGTGTTCTATTTTTTAATTTATTTTCCACTCGCTTCTCCTCCTCACCATGATTCATTTCTCTTACATCTTAGTGATTTGGATAAACTTTATAACTGAATACTTACCTTACTTCTTAGAACATGAAACTTTCATACCTTTTATCAATCTTGTTATTTATTAAACTTTATAAACACCACCTTTTTCTCGTATAATATAGGGATTTTATATAAAAAGGTGAATCTTGTATTTACTTATCACAGGGAGGAATTTACAATGGGTAAATTTAAACAAATCGAGACAGAAATTTGGGTAGCAAATCTTGAAAAACCAGGGTATCTTAAGATGGAACGAAAGAAAACGGTTCAGGAAGTATTTGACGAATTGGTTACTGTATTAAAAGAACAAGAAGTATATGGCGAAATGGATTATTTCCAAATCAGTGTGGGGAATGATAAAAAAGGAGATTTTCCTGTTTTTCGTTGGATAGCTTGTTTTGCAGTTGAAGGCGGTTCTGAAGGTCACTACATTCATATTGAAGTGATTACACCTACTGGTGAAACTGAAACCATTTTCTTAGGAAAGACTTTCTTGGGTATTGAACATGCTTTGAAAGTTTCCAACATTTGTACTCAATCGTTTTACAGATAACACCCCTTAAAGAGAGTAGATTTTTTTCTACTCTCTTTTTGTGCGTGTTTTTACAGCTCTAAAGGTACATAGAAGTAGCTTGGAAGCTACTTTAAAGCTCTAATAGGGGTCAAAAGGTGCTTGAAGGTATGTATAAGAGGGGTAAAGGTAGGAAAAGGTAGGAGAAAGGCATAAAAAAGCAGGAGGGTTTCCTTCTTTCCTCTCCTGCTCTTTATCCTAAAAATTAAAGAAATTATCTTGTGATTGTGCAATTTGTTCAGCCATTCCATTTCCCATGTGTTGCAAGAAATGATTTACATCTCCATTAAGAAAGTCAATTTTACGAAGCATTTCTTCCACTTGACTTAAAAAATTTTTATCTGATGAAGCTAATAATGATTCAATCACATCGTAATTACTTAACGTGATAAAATGAATACCTTTTTCATATTGAAAAGTTGTAACAGGCACATTTTTTTCTTCAAAGAAGGTCTTTAAAAAGGTATTTTTGGACTCGTAATTCCCCTTTTTGTCCAATACTTTCTTAATAGCTTTCGCTTCTTCTTGTGAAAAAGAATCATATCCTTCGCTTTCATCACTTTCTGGTTCTTTTACGATAATAAATGTTCCATGATAGCCTCTGTTACGTGGAAGCTCCATTAGGACACCTTCTTCATTTACGATAACTGTTGTATCGGATTTCCCATGTTTGTTATAAGTCCGTTCATATGAACCACCTACAATAGTTGAAAAATCAGAAGTAGTCATTTTTTTGATTTCTCCCTCTTTACCTGGTTCAAATACAATCGCCTGAAATTCCATAAAAGCATCTCTCCTTTTTAATTCCTGTTAAATTAAACACCTGTTTTATTTCTTGTTTCTTTTATTATACAAGAAAATTCTCAAAAAATCGTATAGTATAGGAAAAAAATAGCAAACTATGTTTTACAGTCAATGAAATCTGTACTATAATAATACTTATAAAGTATATGCTGGATATAAACGTGTGAGGTGCAACCTATAATGAGTAATAAAATGATTTTGCGTAAAGTAGATGCAGTAGGAAGAATTTCCCTCCCACCTAAACTTCTTGACCAATTACATCTGGAAGTAGGAAGCTCTGTGCTTCTTTATATGGATGGAGAAAAAGTAATTTTGAAAAAAGATGAAAAAACATGTGTTTTTTGTGGAAGCGAAGATGTAGTTGTTGACCCAACAGAAATTGAAATATGTACAACTTGTCGCCAAGACCAAGGAAAAAGAACAACGATTATTGATAAACGATATGAAAAGCAAATGATTCCAAATGGAAGAAGAATAGTCATCCCATTTAAAATCCGTCATCAATTAAAAATTGGAGAAGGTGACAAGTTAGAAGTTTGGTCATATGACGACCATTTAGAGATTATTAATTTAATGGATATATATAAAAAGTAGGTGAGATATTCACCTACTTTTTTTTATTAATATATAGGACTAAACGAACCATCTTGATTCATTTCGATTAAAAATCCTTTATCTATGTTCTTGTTTTTAGGCTCATAAAAAATGCCTTCATCTATTTTTTTATCTTCTATATCAACATAAAATCGGTCATTAGAGTTGTATTTTGTATGAGAAACATTGGTTATATTGTCAGCATGAGCAATCAAAACATCTTTGTTTTCTTGCCCTGGAAGAATGTCGTAATATTTATTATCTTCATTACTAAGGTTATACATAATAAGTGCTGTTAAAGCGACTACTGCAATAATTAAGAAAAACGTCAAAAATTTCCCTTTTGATTCTTTTTCGTTCACACTTCTCTCTCCTTTCTCTCTTCGATTGGCTTCATTATCTCAAATCCCATTTTTCTTACATAGATAAAAACGGTTCTATCTTGTTCTATACAGAAAAGGATTGGTTTATAAAGGATTTTCTTATGTAAAAAAGAAAAAGCCTCTGTTATCCCCAAATAACAAAAGGCTTTCTTTAATTTGATTCTACTTAAAATAAAGTCCGTAGAAATCATGACGCTTTTCTTCTAATTGACGCTGTACACGTTTCAAATCCAGAATCGCACACCAATCGTCTTGCTTTACTCTTTCCTCTAATTCTTGTTCTTGAACTTCTAAAGCATTAATATCCTGCTCCAGTTGTAAAAACATAAATCCCATTTCTTGTTCCCTCTTTAACATTGCGTTTGTCATAAAAATCTCTCCCCTTTTCAATATCCTTCAATAAGTAAAAGTTAGTATGAACTATCCAAATTTATAAAAATTACTATATTATAGTCGAAGGTATTTAGCTTTATCAATTAGGTTCAGAGATTACATGAAAGCGATTTCTTTTTTAAACAAAAAAAGTGCGTAGCTTATGCTACACACCTTCTATACTGCTTCTTCAAAATAAGAGTCTGGAATCCAATTATTATCTGGACATTCTTCTTCTTTTTTCAATTTTCCTGCTTCTATTTTCACTCTAAAGCTATCTTCTGTTTCAAAAGGCATTTCATATGTACATATTTCAAGGGTCATGTTTCCATCTCCTCCTTATATGCCCCTCATTATATCATTTTTTTATCCTATTTTTAAAGGTTTTTCTTTAAATATCACATTCATGTTTGTTTTTCAACAATATTCTACTGGTAATCTTGGAAACTATTTATCATTGAAAATGCTATCAAAAAACCGATATTATATTAATTGTCAATAGTCAACGGAACATGATTTTTTGACCATAAAAAATAATTTAGGAGGCATTAAAATGAATAAACATTTCAAGACATTACTTCTTGCTTCAGTGATGACAGCAACCTTATCTACACCAGCGTTCGCAAATGAGGCTTCTACGCATACGGTAAAAAGCGGTGATACCTTATATCTAATTTCTAAAGCCTATAACACAACGATTAGTTCATTAAAGGAAACTAACGGTTTACAAAGTGATTTAATTAAAGTAGGTCAAGTTTTACGTATTCCATCTGCTAACACATTCTCTTATACAGTTAAGTCAGGTGACAGCCTAAGTGCAATCGCTAAAAACAATCAGACAACAGTTGGACATATTGTATCTATTAACAACTTACCAAACACTGCTATTAAAGTAGGACAAGTTTTAAAAATTGAAAAAAACAGCAATCAATATACGGTTCAATCGGGTGATACGTTATATAAAATTTCTGTTAAGTTTGGTACTTCAGTTAATGAGATTAAAGCAACAAACCATTTAACAACTGACATTATTCATATTGGTCAAAAGTTAGAAATCCCATATCGTGCTTTATTAAATGGTGGTGTATCTGCACCAGTCGTTACAAATCCAGCACCAACTCCTGCCCCTGCCCCAACCGTAGAAGTACCCACAACTTCTAATTGGGAATCCACAGCAAATGCCATCATTGCTGAAGGAGCTAAAAAAATGAGCACTCCATATGAATATGGGGCTACACGTATCCTTTATTGGAACAAAACAGACAATCCAAACTTTACAGGAAATACATTTGATTGTTCCAGCTTCGTTCAATATGCGTTCTATAAAGGAGCAAACTTTAAATTGAGTGGAGATTCACGTTCTCAAAGTCTTGAAGGGACAACGATTTCTTTATCCCAAATCCGTAAAGGAGACCTATTATTCTACTCTACTTCAGATAGAGTGAACAACACAGGTGTCGAACGTATTGGACATGTTGGTATTTATGTAGGTGATGGCAAAATGCTTCATGCAAGTACCTCTAAAGGAGTAATGTATTCTGACATCAACACAACCTATTGGAATAATATGTTTGTAAAAGTTCAACGAGTGCTTAACTAATAACAAAAACTTTTTTTAACTATGTAGATAGTTCAGGAATTCTTCATTCCGTTTGGTATGAAAATATAAACTCGACATTGTGAACCAAAAGGGATTAAGAGGTATTGGTATTTGGCGTTTAGGCTTAGAAGATGAATCCTTTTGGAGTGTCATTGAAGAAAAGTATAGGAATAATTCTTTAATATATAGAAGCATGGTTTTAGTAATTGACCATGCTTCTAAGTTGTTTTATCTTCGTTATCCAATCGCTTTTATTATAAATTCACTATCCGTTTCTCACATTCTTGCAGGATAAAATTCAAAATTGCTTTTGGAATAGGAATTTTCTTATTGCTATCAGAAGGATAATGATAAGTTTGTCTTTTGGAGTTTTCTATGAGTAGAGTGTTGTCTTTTTGATAAGAGAATTCATATGAAGGGGAATGATTTACTCCGTAATAATTTTTTTCAATATTTCCCTTCCATAAAAATAGATTTGATGTTTCAAAAGAATAGGGTTTTCTTATAGAAATGTTCCAATCTGTATAAGAATTATCCATATCTTTACTTAAAACGAATTCATTTTCATTTTTTTGATATACTCGCACTTAATCACCCTTTTTCCTGTATATCTTTATAATTATTATAAGATACTGTATGTAAGGAAAGAAACTAAATAATCGTTCGATTATCGAGTTTAGAATCAAAATCCATTAGCTTATCTATTTTTAACTGCAGAGTATCCTCGATATTTATTTCAATCAATCTTACCAATTCTTCTATGACTTCTTTTCCATTCTTTGCTTGAATGTCAATATAATAACCTAAATGAATGTAATCTCCATCGTCATCCCAATCATCCTGGTAAATAGAGATACCTTCTTCTTGCATTTCTTGAATTCGTTTTTTCTTCCAATTCATATATACGTCTAAACCAACAGGAGCATCCCAAAATTTACGTCTTTCCATTTGAGTGAGCTGGACTTGGTAAGTGTCATTATCTTTCTTTAAGACGTGACAATCTGATTCAAAAGAAGGGGTAATTACCTGGTCTTCTATCTTGTCACATAGAAAGAAAATTTTATTAACTGGTATGTCTTTTGATGATAACGCTTCAAAGTCACTCTTTTTTATGTAATGAATTTCGGATTCCTCAAAATCAATCATTAATCTCACATTTTCCTCCCCTTTAACTCACTTATATCTATAAGTATAGACAAAAAAAAAGAGTGATAAACAAAAGTTATCCTCCTTTTCTCTTGACCTATTTCTTTAGCTTTGGCACACGCTGTAAGATTAAATCTTCTACTTTACATAAAGTATTTCTTGAGGCTTTCCCAACACCTGAATCACCAATAATGACTTTATGAAGTTGACGCTTGGGAGTGTCACTTACCTTTTTATCGCCTTTTACGTTCTTATGTTTCACATTCCATCCTCCTTTTACACAAACAAACGGAACTAATGAATAAAAAGTTCCGAATGTTGGCTTGTTTATATAAATGATTTATTCTTCTCCTACTGCTCTGCCATAACGATTTTCATATTGTTCCGTAGTTAGCATTCCAAAATCGACTTCATTATCTACATGATAAACTTCCACAACATACTCTTTTTGACGAATTTTCACTTGAATATCAGTGCTTCCGTATTCCATATTATCAAGAACTTTTTCTAATTCTTTCTTTGACAATCGTTCAAGTTCTGAATTGTAACCACCCATAGAAAGACCTAATTCATTTAGTTTCTCTTCTATCTTCGCTTTGTTTGTCATGGCACATGCTCCCTTTTTCTCTTATTTTTTATCTTCAAAAACCTCACATTCAACCTTTTTCAGTTGAACACTTCCGTCTTTTTCTTCATATATCCAATTAAATGTCCCTGCATATACGTCATAACCTTCTTTTCGCAAATAATCACGTATGGCATAGGCAATGTCATCTTTCGTTAAAACTGCAGTCTTTCTAATCTCCACATAAGCCCCTCCTTCTATTTTTTATTATGATAGTAAGAAGGGACTTCAATTATTGGTATTAAGAGAGGTAATCAGTGACTTCATCTTTGGACAGATTCATTTACTCTTTATCCTCTTATTTTGGGATATAAAGTCCCTTTTCTGTTCGTTCGACTAATCCTTCCGACACTGCTTTCTTTAGCGTAGTAGAACAATAAGAGGAAGATGAATTATAATCTTTCCCTAATGCTAATCCGATTTTTGATGGACTAACCGCCTCACCAGTTTCTTTATATAATTTTTTCAGCATATCTAATATTTCTTGTTGTTTTGGTGTCATATGATGTTATTTCTCCTTATATTCGATTAGAATTTTCACTTCTTCATTTTGTCCAACCACTCTTGAATAGTAATCCAATAGGTTTCCTTGACGAATGTTCCAATCATGAATTCGGTCTTCTAAGAAAATACCTTCATGGTGCTTAAGCTCTACTTCTTCTAATGAAGAAGGTCTCTCCAATCGTTCGCCTGTTTGTGTGTCAAACTTTTTCCAAGTCCACATTCGCTCTTCATCATAAACTGTCCAAAGCCGAACAATTTCATGTTTATCCAAATCTATACCAGATGGCAATAAATCAATTTTTTGACCAGAAATAATTTCAATGATTTTTCTCATAGTTTTTTTCATTCCTTATATTAGATTTCAAAAGGCTTTAATTCAAACAACCTACCTTTGATACGAATACAATCTATTAGCCGAACTTTATACATCTTATTTAATCCATAAAGCTCTTCTTTAGTTTCCAAATAAAATTCTGAACTGCTTGGATATTGTTCCGAAAAAGAATTAAAATGAATATCTTCTTTTAAATTCAAATCCCAAGCTATTTTTTGGCAAACATGGTCGATGTCTTCCTTTGATTGAATCTCTATATCTCCTAAATCCACTCGTTTAATTGTATCTTCATAATCGCCTGGTTGACGGTAACTAACCTTCGCCATTAAAACATACTCCATTTTCGCTCCTCCTTCGTTTGTTTTTCCGATATCTATTTACATATATTATATCACATATTTTTGTTTTTGTCAATTATTTTTTACAATGAGAAATGGTTCATACGTTTGAATATCCCTTTGTTCTAAATCTAAGATAAAGAAGGTTCTTAAATAAAAGGTGTTTGTTATCAAACATTTACTCAGGAGGATGAAATCATGAAAACACTGGAACAGATTATTGCTGAATTTTCTAATGAAGAGCTGAAGAAAGGCTTTGAAGAAATCGTAGAATGGAGAAAGACTGGTATTTTGAAAGTGGATGGTGTTGTTCGTGAAGCTCATAAACAATTTACAGTAGGAGCAAATGTAATGTATCCTATTCATGCAATGGATACCCCTTTTCTATTTGAAATCTCTAAACGTCATTATGCTGAAAAGGAACAGAACTAAATATGTCTGTTTATCAAAAGTGTTCCTGTACTAAGTGCCACAAGGAATTTGAAGCACATTTACCTAATGCCAACGATGTGTGGTTGAAGGACATTATGTGTGATGACTGCTTTGATAAATGGATGATATTTCGTTTTAAAAGAAAAGGTAAAAAAGAATAAATGTAACTAAGGGGAAGATGGCCTTGTTTAAATTGGAAATGTATCTTTTTATAGACAACAAATGGCAAAATATTGGCTACAGCATTAGAGATAGAGTACCTGAAACAGACGATAAGTTTTATAATAAAGGGAAAGAGTATCGTGTTGTAGACATTAAAGGTGAAGAATACGATATTTACTTTGATGTATTCCTTGAATTTATTTCATAAAATTGAGTAAATAAAAATAGACCTCCTTTTTAGGGGGTCTATCTTCTTATTATTCCCACATATCCTTCATGATTTCGTTCATTTTTTCTTTCCGTTCTTTAGTTGCCACTTTATCCAAGTTAATAACATTATCTTTTACACTTAATACGTCTCCTGCTTTTACCCCAAAAGGAAGTTCATCCAGTGGAATATCTACAAAAGAACCGTCTTCTTTTTCACAAACCGCTAATCTTCCTTCAATTCTATCTACGATATATGTCATAAGCTAACCTCCTTTTCTTTATTGTGCGGTAAATGATGTTTGAGTCTGAACGTCATTGCCATTTATATTTGCAGTTATATCAATCACAACTTCAAAGCCTGAAGAAGAGCGACCTATACGAATAGGAAGTGGTGTTCCCACTGACCCTGTATAAGTGGTATCTTTACTTTTAAAGTGCAAAACTGCTGTATAAGGTGCTCCTGTTGCCCCTGCTACGCTAAGTGTAATCGTTTCATTTTGACCAGGATTAGGATTATCTACACTCGCCTGTATGGAAGCGTCAGAGCCTTTAGATGGCGTTCCTGTTGTATTTGTTTTGGGTGCTGGTGTATTCACTGATTTAGAAGGAGCAACCGCTACTTGTGAGCTTGTTCCCCCCTTAATAAGAGAAGGTTCATTTTTAAACGTAATCTCTTTTCCATCACTAATCGCTAACACTGTTCCTTGTTTATCTGTTCGGTGTACCGTTACTCCATGTTGCTTCATTTTTTGAAGGGTTTCATCCGTAGGGTGTCCATAACGATTAGCCTCTCCTACTGAAATGACAGCATATTGTGGGTTGACCTTAGAAAGAAATGCTTCGCTGGTAGATGTATTCGCTCCATGATGACCTAACTTCAAGACATCGGCTTGTAAATCCTCACCAGATTTTATCATATCTTCTTCTGATTCAATGGTTGCATCGCCTGTAAATAAGAAACTATTTTCTCCATATTTTATTTTCAAGACTGCACTCGAAGTATTTAAATCATCTCCATAGGATGTAACTGGTGCAAGGAAGGTTGCATGGATTCCTTCTACTCCTAAATCTAATCCCGCTTTTGCTTCTTTCAATTTTAAGCCTTCGTTTTTAACTGCTACAACAAAATCCTCAAAGGTTTCTGTTGTATGTGTAATTTTCGGCATATAAACCGATTCTACTTTCATTTTTTCAAGTACAGCATCTAACCCTCCGATATGGTCAGCATCAGGGTGTGTCGCAATCATGATTTCAATATCATCCACACCATAGTTTTTCAAATATTGAACGACTTCATCCCCTTTGTCATTGTTACCCCCATCTATTAGAATATCGTCTCCTCTTGGAGTCTGAATATAGATACTATCACCTTGTCCTATATCTAAGTAATACACCTTTAAATCGCCTGATGATATAAATTTATTGGTTTCCGTTTTACTTTCTTGATTGGATTTTCCACTATCTAATTGTGTTGAAACCTCAGTTTTATTATTTGTCGTTGATTCTTGTATCGTTTCATTAGAAACTTCGCTTTGACAAGCTACTAACGAACTTGAAAGAAACAATGTCGTTAAAAGCCATCCTATTTTTTTCTTTATCATGTTATTTTCTCTCCCTTGTATATCTCTATTATTCATTATCCAACAGATTTATTATTTTGTCAATTATAATTGACATATATAAAGAATATAGAATCTTTTATTATCTAAAATATAGAGAATGTATATACAAAAGGCGTTTATATTCTAACACTTTTAGGAGGTCATGGATATGTTAAAACCAGGTAGTTTAATGAAGATTCAAAAGGGTATTTTTTATATTCTTCCTTATGAGAATATAGAAGTGGATTGGGAGAAAGTCTCAAAAGAGTTTCAATCACAATTTATATTTGCTTATGAAGAAGGGAAAATCTTATTAGAAACAAAAGGTCAGGAAAAAGAAGGTCTGAACCGTTTTGTTTTATTAGACCGTATAGCAGAAATGATAAATCAAAAGAAAATCACTATCCAACATTCTTTTAGTGATATCGTTGACGATATTCTTGAGCCTACTATGGTCGAATTAGAAATTGCGTAAGAAAACAAAGATTTGCTATTGTGTAAACAGAAAAGGCACTACAACCGTAGTGCTTTTTTATATACCTACATATTCAGGGTCATACATAATATCTTCAATGACTTTCCCCATAGGTCGTGTATTTAATTCAAATTTCTCATACGTTTGAAGCAACAGTTCTTGAATATTCATTTCTTTTAATGTTTGAATCAAAACATCAAAGTCACTTTCTTTTACATGAAAGAAGATTTGAATAAACTTGTGATTCTTTTCTACTAACCCCTTTGCTTTTTCAGTTAATTGAAAAGATGATTTTTCTATTAACTCCTTTTGTAGAAGAAAGTGAATATCTTCATGTAACTCTTTGCTGTACGCTCCTAAGTTCCAACGAACAAATTTGTAATTAAATGTTTCTGTACTTCCAATCGTTCGGATAGATTTTTGTAATCTATACACCATACACTGAAGTCGTGTTTCGCTATTCTTACATTCGTTCATAAGGAATAAAAGATACAATAAGAGCATTTTGTTTGAATATTTTCGTGATAACATTTCTTACCACCCTTTTCTACTAAAAAATCGGGAAAGCTGTTCTTTAGGACAACAACAATCCCTTACATTTTACATTCTTTTACTTTGAACTCATTTAAAGAATGATATGTCATCTGACCAGCAAATGACTGTAATAGAGCATCCCTTACAAGTTCTCCCCATTCACTTAATATTTTTTGATATTTTTTTGTATTTGGATTCCCTTTTAGTTTTACACTAAATCCATCTAAAGCATAAGTTACACTATACCCAATCACTTCACGTTTTTGATTGGGAATAGCCATTGAATAGATGGGAGCGTCTATGTTTGTCAATACGGTTAAAACGTCTGATAATTTTGTGTTAGTCATAATCTTACTCCTTATTTACTACTATTCTTATTGTGATTTTGTTAATTCTTCATATGGTGTAGGTGGGTCAAACTCTGTATCCTCTAATCGAACCAACGATACACGTTTTGCATACTGGTTCAATAAATGTTTTAATTCATCCACCGCTTCCTTAATATTTTCCTCTTCTCCATCTACGACTAAACGAATAGTGAAGTTATCTGTTTTACGACCATAATTTTCAGCTAAAATGACACATGATTGTCGTGTAATTAGTTGATGATTTACTAATTCAATAATAGAAGGAATGGTTAAGTTGGATGCATAGTACACCAATAATTCAATTTCTTTCGGGTATTTATTCATGTTATAAATTCTCCTTTTACTCTTCAATGAAGACAATCTGTTCTTCATTTGTAAAATGTAATCCTGGTTTAAATCCAAGCAATTCAGTTAGTAAGTAATTAAAGTTCGGAAAATATACTTTAAATAACTGTCCTTCATAGTCCTCTCTCACTTCATTTACTTCCTCTTGAATTTGCCATTCTGTAAAAATATGAGGAGGCACTTTTTCTAAATCATAAAAACCTACCCACAAGATACAATCTCCTTCAAATCGGTCAACAAATACCTTTTTCAAAAATGATAAGTTTCTCATAAGATGAAAGTGTATATCTGTATTTGCTTCGTTCCAAGTAAAGATAGCACTCTTTTTAATTTTCATGGTTCTTCCTCCTTTTATTAAATGGATACTGGCATTTGTTTTCCAATAACCATAGGGTTTAGAATTAAACAACTTTCACAATCCCAACCAGTGAGTTTGTATTCACGCTTTGAGAATGGATTTCTTGTTTCTTGTTGTCCTTTACTTGTTAGATAAATGACATCATAGTATTCTTTTGCTTTTTCAAATTCAAGAATGGTCGTTGTTTTGATTGGGAAGGGGTTTTCAACACTACCCACTTCATTGATTAATCGGATTAAATCTTCTTGTGAATCAATGCTATACACTCTTGCGTTTCTTTTTAAATAGAAAATAACCGCTTTTTCATTTTTAGTTTTTCCCCATATATATTCACTAAACCCTTGCCATTCGCTGTAATAATCTGTTCCAAAACGAAATGGGGAAGCCCAAAATCCACCGTCTGGTTTTGGAAAAAGAGGTGCATTTCGTATATCTTCGATTAGGTTAATATCTATATGGTTGTTTCCTATATGTAACCATTGTTTTGGTATATCCATTACAATATCTCCTTGACTTAGAAAGAGAGCAGTAACAACTACTCTCCTAATTTCTCTCTCTTTTATGTTCCTGCTTTGAATTTCTTATTCGGGTCAATAGGTTTAACCTCGACATATCCATTCTCTAAGCATATCAATTCATGATTATCACGCAAGTCGATTGCTCCAGAAGCCTCTAAGCGTTGTTCATAACAGCTTTTATCATTACAGAAGGGATTTGCCATAAGTGCTCTATGACTTCCCTTCATTTCTTTTCCACAAAACTTACACGTCATGTTGCTTTGCGTAATCGTTAGTTTTTTCAAATTCTCACTCCTTTCTTTTAATGAACTGTGTTAATATAACCTAACATTAATTCCACGAAATATCGTGCCTTACTTGGCGTTAAGAAAGTCCAATAATCATCTTGGTCATTGTCTGTGTAGCAAATATAGGAAATCTTCCCACCACCGACAGAAATGCTTCTTTCTACTTCGTCAGCAAAGACATTAATTTCTTCATGATACGCTTTATCCTCTGCTGTATATTCCAAACCCCATGCTTTTACATAAGGAATAATAGCGTTAGTTAAAGCCATTGCGTTTTCTTTACCTAAATCAAAACGGAAATGTCCTGATTTTTCTGGAATACGATTTTTTGATTCTAATATAATGGCTTTTCCATCTTCTCTTGCACGAACAATCAATTTGTCATCAGAAGATTGACAGTTAATTTCAACTGGTTCAAAGGCAATTCCGTTTTTCGCCAATCCTTTCTTTCCAGTCAATTTTCCTTTTATCTCCGTTACACCCTGAATGATTTCTTCGATATTTCCTTTAACGGATGGGTCTGCATGTTGAATCAGTTCGTCTGCAGTATCTAATAATACATGTAAAACTTTCTCTTGTTTTTTTGATAAGTATAAGTTCATGAACGCCCTTCCCCTTTTCTCTCTCTATTTTAGTCGTTCGCCTTTTTCATCAAATAAAGCAACTTCTTTTTCTTTCCCTTTTTCTGTTGTTGATACAGATACATAGCAATTGCTTTCTAATGACCAAGATTTTGCTTTTTCTAATGCTTCTTTTAATGTATTAGCAATAGTCCAGCATGGAATATGTCTATGGGAACGGTCTATGTAATAAGCTCCAATTATCATAAAAATCTCTCCTTGTGATTAGATAAAGAGGGAAACACGTCTACTAATATATAACATTATACCTCTGATTCATTAATTTGTCAATTATTTTTTACAATTAATACTGTATGTTTCATATAGTTTAGACTAAAACGGTATTCGACCATATCCCTACCTATAATGAAATATTTAAGAAACTCTTTGTATAAGATAAAAACAGACCATAAGGTTAAATTTTGAAAGAAGAGGTGTTTTAATTGAAAATTACAGAAGTTAGAATTACAAAAGCAGAAGGTCAAGGTACGTTGAAAGCATTCGCATCTGTTACATTAGACGGAGTATTTGCAGTTCATGGTATTCGTGTCGTAGAAGGGAAAAACGGATTGTTCGTTTCTATGCCAAACCGTCAAGTAAAAGAAGGCGAATACAAAGACATCGCTCACCCTGTAACAAAAGAGTTCAAACAAGAACTTTCTGACGCAGTTCTCGCTGAATTTAATAAATAAGAAGAAACAGTCCCTATCATAAGGGACTGTTTTTTTTACTCCTCTAATATACTTCGATTTTATTCGGTCTCCAAGATGCAAATCTTCCATTTATAGTTTTTTATCTCAATTCTGATAATGTACATAGAATGTTCATACTTATGGTTCATACAGTCCTAACCATTTTTAGAAGAGGTTTTTAACGAATCTCTCCCTTTAGACTATCTATAATATAAGGAAAATAAATCCTTTAAGGAGGGAATTTTTTAATGAGTTATGTAATCTTGTTTATTATTGTATTTAGTATCTGTATGTCCTTGTTTAGTATGGAACAAGATGGTTTTGATGACATTCCAAGTGAATTTGATTATATCCCTGAAATCGCTAATCTAAAGTATCAACGACAGACATATTCTTATCCTCTTTATTTAAAATATATGATATAAATAAAAAAAGAAGCTGACATAAAATCAGCTTCTCTTTTTTTGGTTACGCAAGTTTTTCAACGGAAGAAGCAAGAAGCGTTTCGTAAGTTTTACCTTCGTGCTCTCTTGTACCAAACTCACCTTTAACAGCTACTACAGAGCCTTTAGCAAGTTTTTCTACACGTTTTACTTGGTCTCCAATAACAGTTACTTCGTAGAATACAGCTTCAGAAGGAAGATTGTTTGCTACTGTGAAGTAAGCTACATCCTTTTTACCTTCACGACCAGTAAGAAGTTTAGGTTCGTTGACGATACGCCCTGCAACCACTCCTTCTACTTTTTCTACTTCGTTCACCATAGTTTTTGTTGAAAATTTCATAATTAACACACTCCTGTTTAATGTAGTTTATTTTTAAACACCTTTTACATTTCTGTATCTTCTATAATATACAGGTCATACTAAAATAATAACTTCCTTACTACAATTTTTATTGTATATAGTGCGTATAATATGTTATCTTGACTATAAACAAATAAAAGGAGATGACAAAAACGTGAAACATTTAAAAAAGACACTTATGGTTACAGCTTTGGTTTCCAGCACCCTTCTCTTTACAGCTTGTGATGCAACAGAAAACGAAGGAAAAGGAACGGAAACTGCACAAGCTCCTTCTACACAAGAGAAAGATAAGAAGGAATCGACTTCTTCTATTGTTACGGATAACAAAGAAACAGTAGCAAAAGAGGAAGAAACGAATGTTACAAAGGTAGAAGGAAATGCAAAAGAAGCTACTCCTACTCCTACTCCAACCAAAACGGATAATAGTAAACCCCCTACTACTCAAGTAGAAAAAAAGAAAACAGTGGATTTATTTAATGTAGAAGAAAACAAAGAATATGAAGCCAGTTTCCATTCTGGTTGGAAAGCCTCCCCTTCTGCTAAGAAACAAGCAACGATTGACGGAAGAGGTGAAGGTGCTGTAGAAGAAGGTCAAGCTCTTCTTGTTGTTCAGGATAAGGAAAAGGGCTACTCCAATCTCTACTCCATGAAAGAAAGCTCAAATGGTCAAAGCAGTCCTAAATATGTAGAGTGGATTGATGAAAACCGACTATATGTAATCATTGGCTTTGCTTATGGAACAGTATCAAAAGGTGGAGAATTGTATGAATTAAATCTTAGAGACCATTCGCTCACACCTGTTATTACTGGCTTGAAAGATAACGAAGAGGTTGTTTCTATTAAACAAGACAAAAAAGGAAACTTCATTTACGAAAAACACATTTATGATGATGAAAACTTAACCGTTGGACATTTTGAAGAAGGAACACTTCCGATTTCGACTACTAAATAAAAAAGGAAGGGGTATCTCAATGGGGTATCCTTTCTATTTCTTTTCACAAAGGGATAAGGAGAGATAAAATGTTGCCACATAGTTATTACATAGCCAAAAGAAAACGAAAGAAGTTTCGATTAGATAAAAAAATGTATCGTGATATTTGTGATTTAACTAAACAAATTTGGGAATCCCAAGAAGTAGAAAATTGTAAACTATTCATTAACAAAAAAGGAAATTCAGCCCTTGTTCATGGTGGTTTTGATAAAAGCGGTACAAATGCGATTATGATTGGACTTTCCCAAGACTATGAACATTATGAGAAGTTAGTTTTAACTGAACAATTTAAAGGGAGTTTCCTTCAACTGGTAAAGTTTACGATTTATCATGAAATTGGACATCAAAAGGATACTCTTCTTGCTACAATAAAACAAGAACGCTCCAAGATTAGAAGAAGTATGTTTCAAGCTCCTGATAAAGAAACCTGGGAAAAACTACGAGATGAAGTCTGGAAGAAAACGTATGAATTAGAAATGAACGCATGGAATTATGTATTACCTTATCTTTCAATGAATGAAAAAGAAGACTTTAACGCCTATGTTCAATATTGCATAAAAGGTCATAAAGAGGACTGGTATCAACATTCTTGTAAGCATTTTGGTTTTCATTTCTATTAATCTACCTATCTCTTCTTCATTGTAAGGGTTTTTATGAAAAAGGATAATTGCCATATGATATAAAAATCTAAATAAAAAGGAGATGTTTTATGAGAGCAGAAAGGGAAACGATGAAAAGAAAAAGTAAACTCCCCTATCTATTAGTGACCATTGTGATTTTTGGCATTGTGTTCTTTATGTATCATTCCCATAAAGAAAAACAAGAACGTAAGGAAGTCACACAAGCCTTACAACAATTTAAGGATGAACACAAAACCATTGAATTTCCAGAGGCGTATGACTTAAAAGAAGGCAAAGAGTGGGATTCAGGGGTTCTGGAATATGAACTGAAATCTTCTAAGAAAGATTATATTGCTCGTATTGAAAATGGAAAAGTCGTTAAATTTTTGATTAAAAAACCTGAACAACAATTATATCCTGTTGTCGTAGTAGAAAAAGAACCCTCTATTCTTGATAAAATTTTTAACAAGGATATAGATAAAGAAAAAGAGCCTGAAAAAGCCCCTGCTCCTGTTGAGAAGGAAGAACCCATGAGTAAGGTACAATATACTATTGTTATCTCTAAATTGTTAGGAGAAACATTAGTAAATATTGATGATATTCAAGTGTTAGTGGATACACCCAATGTTTCACTCAATCAGGATACACTTGATACTGCTTCTAAGTTATTGAATGAATCAGCAAATCTTTACTATGAAGCAAAACAAATTGTTCCTCCTGTTGAATGGCAACAGCTTCATCAAGATATTTTAGTTACGTGGGAGAAATATATTGTTGGAGAAAAAGGATTCGTAGATAGTATGGAGACCGCCTGGACTGCCACTACTGACGAACGAGCAAAAGCGTTGGAAGTCGTGAAGGAGAAAGGTGAACTAACAGGTGAATATAGCTTAGAATTAGGAAAGTTGATTACACGATTCTTAGGTGAATTAACTGGATTATCGAATTAAGAAAGTAAAAAAGGCATAGTCAACGTATCTTTTACGATTTCTATGCCTTTTCTCTTTAAAAGACTGTTTTTGTATAAGTTGATATAATACGGTTTCGGGAGGCGTTCAACTACCTACCGCATTCTTTTTTGACTTTAATTTTACTACAGCTATTGTTGCAGTAGCTACACTTACTAATAAGCAAAATATTGAACTGAAAATAGCAATCAAAAAATACACCCCCTTTTACCATTATTATACTATTAAATTATATTTGTAAAAACCCTTCATAAAACAACATACTTTACGATAACCAGCCTTTTAAAAGGATATTAATAATCGCACTACTTCTACAATCCCTACGGATAATCCAAATCCACTAATGAGACCTGTCATAGTACGTAAAAAATTATTACTCATTCTCCACCCTTTTAATTGGGTGTATCCGTCTAATACCATAGGAAACTGTAATAGTATCCCTACCCAAAACGGAATATCAACGAAAAACAGGAAAGGAATAAAGAGATACCCTAACAAAATGCTCAAACAACGTGAACAAATTGGCATAGGCTTCCCTTTAATATGATAACATCTTTCTGGTTTTCGATGACAAGGGACATATAAAAATAGTTCTCTTATCGCCTTTTTAAAAACTGCACCCACCACAATCCGCTCCACCACAATCCGCTCCTCCGCAATCACATTCAAAGATTTCAAAGTTTCCACATTCAATGTCAATACAATCCGCACCATCACGCTTATCCATATCAAAACCGAATCGGAAGCAATCACCTACGTCTGGACTTCCGCAATCACACGTTCCAGAATCATCATCTTTCTTTTTCTTCTTCTTTTGGTATCTCTTTTTCTTGTTTTGATAAAAATTAATAGTAAGTAAGGTAAATAGAAGTGCAATCACTCCATAGATAATCGCCATTTTTGTATTCCCATTGTAATAAGACATACCAGTGGCAATATAAAGAGTGAGGTTAATACAAAGCATAATAAAAAACAACCCGATTCCTCCTTTCCACGTATTCATAGTTTACTATATCTTTATTTCATAGACAATAGTCAATGGAAATTGTCGTGTACTTTTCTATCTAAATAATCTATTTTCTCTATCTACATACAATGTTTGTAATAAAAAAGAGACTATCTAAAAAACAGATAGTCCTTTTTTGTGATTATTTTTCAGCGATAAACAAATTACATACATATGCTTCTTGTAGCTTTTTCATTCGCTCTTCCGCTTCTTCTCTTATATCATAAGTTTTACTTTCCACTCTCATTAATCTTCCATTTTCCGCAAAAGCCACAATGCTATATTGCGTATGCTTTACTACTTCTACTTCCCCATTATTTTTTAATAGAATCGTAAACGCATAGCGTGGTGATGTTAATGTAAAACAACGGAGAATTCCTGCTTTTTGTAAAGAACACAATAATGGCTTTACTTCTCCATTAGAATAACCTTCTTTACAAAGACTTAATATCTCTTCTTTTTCATGTTCCTTACGAGTTGTTAAAATCATCACTTCGTCATTTTCTGTCTTTAATAAGTAATACATATTCTTTCCTCCTAAAATCTCTTCCCTATATAAAAATTATTTTTATAAAACACCTGTTTATGTGATTTGTTTTATTCTATGCAGTTTTTCAATATATAAAAAAGACATCTCTTATTGAGATGCCTCTTTCTTCTTCTTCTTTGGTTTTTCTTCATGTTCTGGTGTAATATCTGAAATATCTAAGAAGAACATAAACATTGGAAGCCCTACAAGCAAGCCCCAAATACCGAAAGTATGCTCTCCTACTACTAAGATAACAAACGTAAAGAAAATTGGTAATTCTGTTTTCATAGACATTAATTTAGGATTCAAAATATAGCTTTCCAGTGCATGAAGAATGACAATCATAACAACAACTAAAAGAACTTTCATGATTCCACCAATCGTAAATGCAATAATGGAAATTGGGATAAATGAAATAACTACCCCTGCTACTGGAATCAATCCTAAAATGAAAATCATAAAGCCTAATCCAATGACTTGTGAAAAGCCTAAGAAAGCCAACATGATAATAGATAGAACCGCATTAATGAATGAAATTAAAATTTGTACATTTAATACTTTCCCGAAAGAGTTTAAAAAGCTCATTCCAAATTGCTTATAATATTTGTACATCCAAGCAATCTTACTTTTTTCGATACTTTCACCGAATTTTGCAATCTTATCCTTTTCCAGAATGAAAAAGAAACTTAGTAGGAACGCTATCATAATATTTAAGCTAAATTCTCCAATATGAGGAGCATATTCCATGAACGCTTTTGTTCCTTTTGCCACATATTCATCAACCTTGATTCCTTTTACAATTCCAAATAGTCTTGGGTCAATTTTGTCTGCATAATCTTCTATTTTAAAATTGGAAATTTGTGTTCCAATCGCCATTAATTGTTTTCCTAAAATCGGAATGTACTTCACAATGGCAAGAACCAATCCACCTAAAGCAGAAAGATAAATCAATATTGTCACCAAGCTCTTTTTAATAGGTAAGACTTTACTTACCTTTGTGTAAATAAGATTTTGTAGGCTTGAAAACAGGAAGGTGAAGATAAAAGTTAAAAGCAATAAATTGAACATACTCTTTAGACTAAATAAGAATAGAATCAAAACAACAATGGCTAAAAACTTTTTTGCTCCCTCCGATTTTGCCAATTCTTTAAAAAAATTCATTTCCTACCCCTCTCTTTATTTGGTTTTTCTTCACTTTTGACACAACAAACCCTTTTATCTTTTTATCTTATAAGATTTCAAACTTTTTATAGGACAAAATGAGTTCGATGGTTTTCGAGTTAAATCCTTCCTTTAAATTCTATCATATTCATTGACAATAGTCTATGTTTTAAATATAATTGACTAAGATAAATCAAAGGAGGATATACTATATGCAATTTATACAAGCACATTTAAAAACAGGAAAAACCATTGTTGGGTATGTAACAAATACATACGGAAGCCAAATTCAAATGTTATCTTTTAAAGACGAAACACTTACTTTCACTTCCTTTTCTAAATCAGCATTAGATAAAATGGAGGAACTTCGACCTCTTACAGAGAAAGAAATTTCATTACTGGAATATTACATCTCTTATTCAAAAGAAATTTCCGAAACAGAATATAAGATTCGTAAACTTCAATCTCACAAAGATGAAATAAGTCTTCAACGTGATAAGAAAGTAGAAGAATTACTTGAACAAGCCCTGATTTCTGAACGCAAGGATAATGCTATTCTCTCTGTTTCCGATATTGAAAACTTACTCACAGAAACAGGATATAAAAATCTATTCCTGCTTCAACGCTATGGATTGCTTCTATTAGGTGAATTTGAAGAGGTTATTTATATTGACGAACGGAAAGAACTTGTTCCACTTATGCTTAAACAAGCGAAATTTGTAGCTTCTCTTTTAAATGATACGAACCTGACAAAAGAAGTAGCGTTTGCTTTCTTAAATCGTTTTGGTCAAGAAGCGATTCATGAACGACTATCTTCTGGTCAAAAACAAGAAGAAAAGTCCGAAAAAAAGGTAGAAAAAGAGAAAAAAGCACTAAACTTTGCAGATATTAAAGATAAATTAAATGAACATGGGTATCAGGCTTTGAAAAAACTTCAAGAAACACGCCTTCTTACAATTCATGAAGATGGCACAATGGATTTTGGAGAAATTGGAAAAGTTCCAATGCTTCAAGACATGCTAAATCATCCGAAATTATTGGTAGACGTACTAAATCAACCCCTACCAGCTCTGCCAATTAATATGATTCCATTCCCAATTGGGAAAAATCTTGGTGGAATATTGAAAGAAATAGAAAAGCAATTCCGCAACGATTCACCAGATAAAAAATAACCGTAATAATCATTACGGTTTTTTTTTACAAATATTGAATGGATTTAAATGACAAAAAACTGATAAAAAGGAGAATTTATATGAAGAAACTATTGGTTGGACTATTAACTGCACTTGTGTTAGCTGGTTGTAGTGCTGGTCAAGAAACAACTGATAAAAACAAACAAAATATAACCCCTGTTGCTCAAGAGCAACAAGTTGAACAACATGTACAAGTAACCATTACAAAAGAAAATGGAAAAGAGGAACTTTCCAACAAAAATATCGAATTTAAAGAAGGACAATCTTTAATCGAGGTAATGGAAAAAAACTTTGATTTAGAAACTGCTTATGAAGGTACATTTATTACAGGCATCAACGGTGTAATAGCAGACGAATCACAACAATATGCTTGGATGTATTCTATCAATAGTGAAGAAGCAACTGTAGGAGCGAATGACTACGTTCTTAAAAATGGAGATGTAATTCAATTCGACTTGCATAAGTGGTAAACCTATGAGTACCAAAAAGATAGCGTACTTATCTATCTTAATTGCCCTATCAGTTGTGGGTAGAATTTATTTTGGCTTCGTTCCAAATGTTCAGCCTACAACTGTTATTATTATCATTACTGCCATATTTTTAGGTGCAAGAAATGGCATGACCATTGCAGTCCTAAGTGCAATTCTTAGTAATCTTATTATGGGAATGGGTATATGGACAATAGGACAAGTAATCGCTTGGGCGTTTATTGGTGGAGTAAGTGGACTGATAGGAAAGAAAATAGAGAAGATTCCTTTTCTGATAATGGCTTTCTATGCAGGGCTAACAGGAATGGTATATGGATTTATTTTATCCCTTTTTTATTTCTTCATAGAAAACAATCATTTCATTGCTTACTATATAGCTGGAGTGCCATTTGATTTAGCACATTCCATCGGAAATGTTGTATTTTATATCATTCTTTATCCTATCCTATCCAAATTACTTAAACAATTTAAGGTTAAAGAAAAAGTAACTTAATCAGAATCCCTATGGACTTCCTTTTTCGGGAAGTCTATTTTTATATACATAAATCAGGCAAATGGATAAACAGGGTAATTCTATTTATTAAAAGCAGTTAGGAGTTTTGTTCCTAACTGCTCTTAATGTGATGATGGAATTTAAATATCGGGAAGAAAAAGGTTTTGGGGATTAGAAGGTATAATCTTGAGGCACATATACGGTAATATCATAATATCCTTTTTGTATATCATAACCTAAATCTTGTTCGAGGTATTTATAGCCAACATAAGGTTGTTCTCCTGGTGATAAAGTCGTTTTAACTTCATAAGAACCTTCATATTTTTTTACGCCTTCTCCATCTTTAACAATAATGGTTGCAATATTTCTATATCTTCCAACACCAAAGCTGACCCCCATAATTGCCTTTTTGCTCTCTTCTAAACTTTCAATATAAGGAAGAGCAATTTCATTCTCCCATTTTTCAACCGAATTTGAACGCTGAATCATGCCTGTCATAAACAGAATAATCATCGTGAGCATGGATAGTGCATAAAATCCACCTAAAATACTCACTAACATACTTCTCTCTCCTTGTTTGTTCTTATTAACCATCAAAATAATAAGTACAAGTAAAATGGATAATCCGAAAATAACGAAAGACCATAGAACAAGGGGTGAGGAGATGTTTTCTCCTAAACTAATTACTTCATTTGCTGTCATTTCATTCCTCCTTTTAAAGATAAGGAAATATCCCTTTCCCTTACAATAAACTAATAAAAGTATATCATGGCATTAACGAAAATACCAATAATTATTGACTATAAGCAATATGATATACTATACTTTTATTAAGGAGGAATGTTATGAGCTTACTTATTATTGGATTAGTCGTACTATTTATTGTTTTTACGGTTAAAAAGAAGAAGAAAAATAAAAGAATAACATTTATACAGCAAATGAAAGTTCCAGATTCTTTAGGTTATCGAAAAGAAATTCCTTTAGAAGCTACTGTATGGAAATTAAATCAAGCATTTGATTCTCACTTTGAAGGAAGAGTTAAGCAACGCTATATGGATGAACACCAAAGTAAACTCTTAGTTGACCATGAATACAATCTATTATCCTTAGAATTAAAACGATTCTTTGTGATGTGTTCGCTTTTAAAGAATGTACCTATGTTTAGCGAAAGAGTAGATGACATTTGGCATGAAATGTTGATGTTTACGAAAGAATATGACCAATTTTCTAATCAATTTTACGGTCAATTCCTTCACCATGAACCAGTGGAAAAGAAAGTTCCTCAACCAGACAGTCGTGCATTTTTTGATTTGATTTATAGTCATCTCTTTGAATTTACACCTTATACGTCATTAGCGTGGGGAGGATTTTATCGTAATCCATTAAACAGACAACAAATTGGAGAGATTAACACTTCTTCTGTTGCTGAATTAAAACAACGCTATTTTCGTGAAAATGCGAATGATGAATTGGTTACTGCACTGATTTTAAGTCTTAAAAAGACCATTCGTGATTCTCTTGCACAAAAAAGTGTTAAAATTGAACAAAAACATTATCGAAACATTCAAGAGTATTCTCCTCTATTGGTTTCTGGTATGATTTTTTATTCCGTTTATGCTCCTGATAATTACGACAAATATATGCTTCCAGTCCATGCCTCTGCTTCTTCTAACTGCAGTAGCGGTTGTGGAACTGGAATGGATACAGGCGGTGGAGATAGTAGTAGTTGTGGTAGCAGTTGCGGAAGCAGTTGTGGTGGAGGTTGTGGAGGCTCTTAATAGCCCTAACAAAAAGAAACTGGATAATATATATCCAGTTCTTTTTTATGTCTTAAATCGGATAGACTTTTCCTATATTCATGAACTCATTCATTTGGCACTCTGGAATATCTACGTGACATAGATTTAATCCAGAGTGGTTTGATAAAAAAGATTGTATCCCTTCTTCATAAATAGGAGATAAAGAACTTGATACTAAAATCCCTTTTTGATATTTAGAAAAACAAGTTTCATTCCAAACACTATCTTTTTCAAATAAGAAAATAAACAATTCTTCAATGCCTATTTCTGATTTTTGTTCCTTAAACATTTGAACCATGCGGTCAAAGTTTTGATTATATGTTGGATAGACCAGTGACTTATAATTCATAATAAGATTCTGTCTCCCTTCTTTTATCCTTATAGAGTCAACGATATTCTCGAAATACGTTTTTTATACTATGATATAATTTGTTGGCAATAGATGATAAATTTGTAAATAACCCTCTTATATAGTATATAAAATTAGCAGGGAAATTGATATACAAATAAGAACAAGAGTTTGTTTTTTAAGTAAAAAAACTGCCATGAAAACCATGACAGCTTTTGGATTACGTATTTATCTTTTCCTTTCCCCAAGGTAAGCACCGCTCAACGATAATGGCTAATACAACCACGCTAATATCATGCCATAGATTCATCGTAAGTTCATGATGAACAAAATAATCTATCCCACACCAATAAGATGCAAGAAAAAAAGCAATGACGATAGTACGTTTAAAACGAGTTTTTCCTGTTTGTTTGAAAAACTCATTTCTAACTGATTGTAATAATTTCATATTATCTCCTACTTTTCCTTTGTTTCCAACAAGCTCTTAAACTCGAATTTTTCATAAATTTCTTTTCTTCCCATTTTATCAATGTTTAGTTCTAAATCTTCTAACTTAACATCTTGCAATGCTTCCATTTCACAATGAATCGTGGCTAACTTTTTACTTAATAGAGCCGATTCTTTTCCAACTAATTCTGTATCAGATGTTTTCATCATATACGAATAAGGATTACGAATACCAAGCTCTTTAAAGAAGGCTTTCATTTCTTTATCATTGGTTTCTTCTAAATACTCATAGATTCCTTCTACCGTCTGAAATTCACAAAGAAGCGGTACAACTGATTTATCCCCTACCCCTTTTACACCAGGAATATTATCAGAAGTATCTCCACAAATCCCCTTCAAGTCAATCATTTGTTTGGGTGTAATTCCATAAAAGTGTTTCATATAGTCAGGTGTAAATTCAAATACATTATCAGGAAGACTAAATATACTTGTATTAACACCCACTTCCTCATACATTTTTTGTGCATTTGAAGTCATTAACCAAACACGAGTCTTTTCACTAATAAGCTGTAAGGCATCTTGGTCTTTTGTTAAAATAAACACTGGTATTGTATCTTCAAATTTTTTAGAAAAAGTTCCAAGTATATCATCTGCTTCGTATCCATCTATCACAAATTGTTGAATGTTCATTTTTCTTAATACTTCTTGTGCAATCGGAAATTGTGACTTTAACTCTGGTCTTGTTGCAGAACGATTTGCTTTGTATTGAGGATAAAACTGTCGTCTAAACGTATTTCTGTTTAAATCCCAAGCCACCGCTAAGTAGGTTGGCTTTTGTTTTTCAATGATTTTTTCCAATGTTTTCATCATTGTGAAAACGCCATTTGTATATTGACCATCACTTGTTTGAGCTAATTTTGGTAAAGCTCTATCTCTTTCTTCATCATTTTTTGCAAATTTATACTCTTTCGGTAAAAAACCAAAAAAACTGGTTGTTAATAAACTTGAACCATCAATGATTAGTAATTTTTTCGCCATATTATTAATCTCCTTTTTGTTCCTTATTCAAATTATAACACGAATATAGTCAATGGTAAAACTCTATTTGACAATAAAATACATAGAGGAAAAATCCTCTATGCGATAAGAGATATTAATTGAGTAGATATATCTTCGTCATAAGCAGACTTTCCATTTTCAGGCTCACGATATACTTTCAATTGCTGAATCTCATAACCTAATGACTGAATAGCTTGTATCGCTTTTTTTAGTTGTTGTCTTTGTTTTCCATGCAAAGCATCGTCATCTTCCAAATGAATACGCTTGTCCAGAGAATCCCAATGACAAATTTGATACAAATGTATTCCATCTTTCACATAATTAATGTCTACCATAGCCGAATACCCATCATATTTCATCCAAACATGATAGTTTCCACAAGTATGCTCTGCTACATCAGATTGCCCTTCTAACACCTTTTGTAATGCTGATTGAATATAGTTCGCCATTTCAATTCCCCCTATTAGATACATTCTGCAATAGAAATCCTATTTTTTGTCCTTCTTTTTATTATAGAAATGCTGGTTCTTATCATTCCATTTTAAAAATGTACATGAAAAAAGGACTTAAAAAATAAGTCCCTTTCTCAATCCCCAATTATATAAAAGTTGTTACAAATGTACCTATATAAAAAATGTTTGTCTTGCCTATATAAAAATTAATATACTTTGTTGCTTTTTCTGTCGATATATACTCTTTTTTCATGTTCTTGGTAATTGTTATCCATATACACTTTGCGAATAACTGTAATCAAAATTAACACCGCAACCCCATTTTGCTGATGCATTTTACATACTAACGCAAGAGTGTGTTTGTCATTGACCATAACAAATTCCTCACCATTTTTTACTTTGAAAAGAATATCGCTTTTATCCCAAAGTAAGTTTTGAACTAAACTCCATTCACAATCACGACCTTCTGAATCATTCATACGGTCATTAGAGTGTTTTGTAAGAGCTACTTTTAATACCAGTTCTTCTGGTTCTAACCCATCTTCAATATCTTCTGCTGAAAGAGTTTCCTCAATCAATACATCCTTAACCTCAACAAAATCTCTGTTCAAGTCGTACTCAAATTTCACTGCCACCGTAATTCTCTCCTTTTTGTAAGTAAATTCCCTAATGGAAAACCTGTTTTGTATATAAACTGATATATTATATACGCCATTCTTCAAAGATATAAAAAAAGAGCCTACTCTTTTCGAGTTAAGCCCTTTTCGATTTAAAATAAAGATAATTGATAGAAAATATCTGCTTCAGTAAATACAATACATTCTGACTGACAGAAAGAATCCTGAAAGTCATTTGGCATTGGTTGAACCGTTAATTCTTCATTGCACAATTCAGGTTTTCCAAACGTAATATGGAAAATCGTTTGGGATTCAAAATGATAAAGAGATATATCCATAGGCAGAGAGCAGGTTTCTCCAACGACTTCTCTTAACTTTCGGATTAATTTTTCGGCTTGTTTTGTATTGCTTACAATCACCATATCAATGTCTGAATCATCAAACCGAGTACCCTTGGCACGAGAACCATACAGCATAATTTTCTCTATTTTTTCTTTCTTAATAAACTCTTGTAGACGTTCTGCAGGAACTAATTTTACAAAATCCTGATAAATTTGTTCTACGATGTCTTGTTGCATTTGATATTCTTCACAGATTTTTAGTTCCATGTTTCTTCTCTCTCCTTTTTACAAGTACCTAACCTATTATTCAGAAGGCAATGCCTTGATTTGAAAGCCATGTCCACATTTGCAGTTCCACTTTTCCCAACCGCCATAATTAGCTTCATAGGATAAGTTTTTTATGTCATCTTCTCCACATTCCATACAATAAAGGTCACGATTATACTGTTCTTCTGTATATTCGATTTTTTTATCCAACTCTTTTTGTTGTTTTAAAATGTCTTTGACTAATAAATTTACTGCATCCATTAAGTTTTTCGCTGTATAGCGTTTGAAAGGATTTGTACTTACAACCACATCATTTAAATCATCTTCTGGATTAAATTCAAATTGAATGGTAGCGAAGTTCTCCTGACAAAATACAATAGCTTCCTCTAATGTTGTTACATTCTGACCTTTTTTCATTTTCATTCTCCCCTTATCTATTCTTTTTTCTCTTTTACGCCTAAATAGGTATCCCATAGCTGACAAACACTCTTTAAATGTCTCTCTTTTTGAGAAGGGTCTGTATATGATTGAAATAATCCCATATCCAGCACTTTCACTTTGCCTTCTCTTGTAATGAAAAACTCTATATCAAAAGGAATGTATCCTTTATCAAGAATTGCTTCTGCTGACTCCCTGATTTGTTGTCGGAAATGTTCCAGGTCTTCTGGAACAAAACCTTCTTGCACAATACTTCCTTCCAGCTTCTCCATAATGAGAAAGCGATAAGAGTATCCATACAAAGTAGGAATTTGATTGATTCCTTGAAGTTTTAAATAAATAGAAGCCTCATGTTCTAATTCTTCTTCTTCCCAAGAATATTCCTTAATGTATTTAATGACATAATGTTTGTATTGAAATATGATTCCATAGTTCCCTTCTGCCATAAATTGAAAAGGATACATTCTTGTCGGGTCATATAGACCAAAAGTTAAAGCACCTTGTTCTTCTTCCAATATCTCTTTCAAGTTTTTAATCCCTGTTTGCAACATTTCTTTTTCTTCTTCTGAAATATCCTGAATAAATAAAATCTCTTCCTCCATTTCATATCTCTCCCTGTATCTATGTTTTAAATAAAAACCAGTTTTGTTTATAACCCTATTATTTTATACGAAACAAAAGGTCTTTACGCTATTAAAAAAGAGCTTACCTATTTATCAGAAAAACCCTCTCTACTATAAAAAAAGCCCAAAACATTAAGTTTCGGACTTTAATAGACAGCTATTACATGAATAGCACTGGTATTTGCAATTGTTCTGCCACTTTAAAAGCGGTAGCCCTGATACTTTCATTGCTTTGGTGGAAAAATTCATACGTTGTGTAATTGTTTTGCATAAGCCCTGCATCATCTTTAATCGACTGACAGACTTGACTAAACTCTACTACTTTTTCGTTTGAACCTTGGAAATTTATTCGAGCACCATAAATACCTTCTATTGGTTTTGAAATAACAATAACATCCTTTAATTCCATCATGAATTATCTCTCCTTTTTAATTGTTATACGAATGAAAAGTTACAATACACTTTTCTGTCCCATTAGATTTGTTACGATAATCGTATCTGGTGTTTTTATAAATGTAAGTGTAGGATACCCTACAATAAGAACTTCTTCATTTTCTGGTTCTTGAAGTGCTTTCTCATTGTTTTGAAGAATATTTTTAATATCATCTTCACTAACATTCAGTTGGTTAGCTTTTTTCACTACTTTTTCTTCTAAGACCAATACAAGTTCTTTTTCTCCTACAAATACGTTTGTCATTCTGATGACCTCCTGTGCATTCTCTCTTATCTTTATTATATCTTTGTTAAGGTATATTGTAAATACGTTTTTGTAAAAAATAATTTACAATACGATTTGTTAAAGGATAACACCTATTGTTTTGGATATATGTAGTATGATACTCAGACCATCACTTGATTATCAAGAATGGTCAAAGTATCCAGTTTCTTATTTCAATTCTTTTAGGTCTTCACCAGTCATGTCTTATATCGTATTGATTATTTAATAGCTTCTATCATTTTTACATCTTCATCCGTTACGTCATATACATGAACATTCTCTGTTGTCCCTTTCATTTTCACTGTAACCGAAGGATAACTAATGGCTTGTGTGGTTATCATACCCTTTTCAGGTGTATTTTCTTTTACATAGATAATGGTTTTTCCTTCATTATCTTCTACAGATACCACCTCTACATTAAATCCACCAGTTGTTTTTTCTCCAGAAGCAATATAAACATATAACCCATCTTCACCTCTATGAGCTAAGAATCCTCTTGTTGATTTTCTTTTCTCGATTTGGTTCTTTAAAGTTTGTGGTGCTTTTCCTTGGGATATTGTTTCATATTGAACTTTATTGACGGTAATTCCTTGGTTTGTAGATGGCTTATTCATTTCAGGTGTTGGTTCTGGTGTGTTTGTGCTGGTACATCCCACTAATGCTCCTGCTAATAATGTGATGCTTAGGATTGTTCCTATTTTCTTTTTCATGTCTTTACCCTCCCTTTATGTTTCTATTTTCCTATCATATACAGAAAGTGTTTCAATCATAAAAAATAGCCATCCAATGGATGACTATTCTTGATTAAGATTCATTTCAAATCGGATAACATTTTCTTTATCTTCTGGATTAAAAAGAGCATTACCTACAAGAATTTCTTCTTTTAGTTCCACTTCTTTTAAAATAAAATCTATCATTCTTTCGCTTTCTAATGCCACTTTTATATATTCAGCAACTTTAGTGGCTAAGAATAAGTTTTTTCTTCTTCTTTTAGTAGCAACCTCACTAACAAAGCAGGAATCATAGTCTAATAGAGTAAGAATCTTTGCAATTTCCATTTCCTGGTTCATGACTTTTACTCCATACCAAATCCCTGCAACTGGTAAGTCATCTTCGGAAACCTCTTCTTCTTCCTCTTCATAGGGTTCAACCGTAGTAACCAGTGTAATCTTTCCTATCTTTTGAGAAAGGATAGATTCTATAATGGGAGAAAGATGTTCATTATCAACAAATACGGATAGACCTCTTTCGTATTTTTGTTTTTCTCTTTCCCATTCTTTTTCTTTTCTTTTATATTCATCCAATTCATCACACATTTCTAAATATCTTTCCGTTGGACTTTTATGATTAGCTGTTTCTTTTTTTGTAAAACCAAACAATTGATTATTCTCCTTTCGGCAGGGATTCTATTACTTTTTGATAAAAACTTTCTAAATACCCTACATTATTTAGAATTTTATCTAAAACTTCCGCATCTTTTGGCAAATCCATGACAACCCATGATTCAAATAAATCCGTTTGACCTATCTTACACTTGGCAATAGATTCTTCATAATAGGACATAACAATATCACGATTACCAATCTTTAACAAAGCGAAGAAAGTGGTGTCCAACAACACTGCTGGTTCTGTTACTTCGTATCGGATTTCTTCGGTGTCTTTATCCATAAGATAAATACTTCCCATTTTTTCTTTAAAGGTTAGCATAGCCACTATCCCCTATTCTTTTATATTTCTGTCACATCAAAAGCAATTTTATTATTGGTACAACTAATAAACTCATGATTATTAATCAGTTCTCTTTTTATCATATCCAGCCTCTTTTCAGGTGGAAGATAAAACCCATCATCTTTTAACTCTTTAATCGCTTTTTTTACAACTTTTTTAAATCCTGCTTCTGTATAGTGTTGAGAAGAAAACACTAATTCTGTCTTTTCCTCTCCTTTTACCACTTGTTTTAATGTATATTGATACATACCTTAACCTCTCTTTACGCAATATCGTTTTCTAAAGGGCTATCTTGTTCAAATAAGATTAAATCTCTTGGATGTTTCAATACATGATTAAGGGTCTCTGCATTTTTAGGGAACTCTTTTAAAACCCAATGCTCGTGTAAATTGAGTTTCTTTCGTTTAGAAATATCCATTGCAATGTTGTAATAGTTTAATACATTCTCTTTGTCTCCGACTTGAAGAATTTGTTTCGTCTCACCATCCCAAAGAATTGCTGGTTGATTTACTTCTGATACAAGCTCTCCTTCTTTATACAAAAATAGCATTTCATCTTTCTCTCTAAATTCTACAAACATTTTTCTTTCCTCCTTTTAATTATTTGTGAAGAGATGTTTCTTCACATTTATCCAATTTCCTTTTTTATCCAATATAGAAAACTCCCACCTACAAGCAGAAGAGACGCATACATTAACCAATGTGTATAGAAAAACTCCAACTGTGTCATTCTCAAATTCCAAAACCATTCAAGCATACAAATCAACTTCCTTTTATTTAGATTGTCGTTGTCGTTCTAACAAAATACTGTGAGGCGTATAACCTACAACCATCCATCTATCTCTTGCATAATCATTAAGAACTGAAATTTTATGATTTTGAGAAAGCCATTCACCGCCCAATTTCTCAACTTTATCTTCAGTTACAGCCTCAATCATTCCATTCATACTTCGTAGTTCCATGTATTCTTTCATAAAAATATCATCCCTTCCTGTTTTAAGCGTGTTGCAGTGTGCTTAATAAATGTGGTGAATTTTGTTTTTGAACTTTCATATTGTCATTGAATCGGGTTTTAATCTCCATTTCCCATTCCAGTTCCCACGATACGGTACTAAAATAAACCTTAATGCTTTCAATTGTTCCTTCCATATCTCCACTCAACCAATACGAACGGATTTCATCTCCTATATGGAAAGTTTCATCCCAAATCGTGATTTCATCATAATGCTCTTCAGCATATAGAATGATTCCTTGTTCACTTTGAGATATTTTGTCCGTACAGTATTTTTGAGTAATTTCATTCTTTAATTCAAAGTATTTATCCATGTCTTTTTCCATTGGTTGCATTGTGTCTGGATTCCAACCGTTGAAATATCGTTGTGTAGATTGAAATTCTTTTTTTACTTCATTCATATTAATACTTTTCACGATATGTCTCCTTATGTTGACAATAGTCTATAACAAATATTATACTTTATTTTTTTAACTTTGTAAATTTCGCTTTGTTTTTCGTAATCAAAAAAAGAACCATTCTTTTAAAATGATTCTTCGTTAAGTTATCCGCTTTTTAGTTTTTCCCTCTAAATACTTCAAATTGTAGAGCTTCTTTCGGATTCTCCATGACTAAATATAAAATATTCAGGTCTTTTGGTAATTCCACCATACGCCAATGTTGATAAATATTGAAATCTTGTTTTTTACATAACTCTTTTGCAATTCGGTAGTATGTTTCTACATTTTCTCTATCGCCTACTTGGATAATTTTGTTCATAAAGGTATCTATTAAAACAGTCGGTCTTGAAATAACACCAACCTTTTTCTCGTCTTTATATAAAATCACGCTATCGAAATCTATTTTCCAATCAATCACCTTTATTCCTCCTTCTATGCAATTTATAAATAGTAAGCAAATGGTAATCTTCCTAAAAAATAAGAGTCTTTGCATTTAAGTGCTTACATATAGTATAATATTTATTGACTATAATCAATAATAACTGACCGTTTGTTTGTTTGACATATGAATATGAAAAGGAGTTTTTAATAATTGAAAAGTATATTCAATTCGTTATTTGGAGAAAAAACCAAAGAAGAAAAAAAGAGTTTCAGCTTTACTAACAGAGATTTAACAGAGGAAGAATCTGAAACAATAGAAGAATCATTGAGTATTCGAGAGCAAAGAGAAAAAGAATATGAATCAAAAGGAGAATCTGTACCAGACCATCTTGATTTTACCCAAACATTTATCGTTAATGAAAATGAAATACAGCATGTAGGCGTTTGTAGTATTCGTGATGGCTATATTTATGATAAAGATTTAAAACGTATTGGGATAAAAAGTTTACGAAACCAACCAATTACGAACTTAATATATGATTTACTTCGTTTAGAAAAAAACAAAGCCATCAACCATATTGAAATTCAGCTTCATCCATCATTTGGAACAAACCTTGTCATTACTTTTTATTTAAATGAGGTTCAATCTGTGCCATATGAAATAAAAGATTTATATGAAATCGAAGAAAATGAAGAAGAATTGGAGGAATACCTTCTTGTAAATCCTTTATCTTTAGAAGATTACGACCAATTATACAAAAAATTAAAAGAATTATCCGAGAAAAGTCGTATCATTTTTAATGACTTAAAACACCCCGAAGAATATGTTGGTCGTTTAGCTCTATTGGAAGAAGAAGGTTTACCAATTGATAAAGATACTGTTTACATCATTTATGATTATCAAGAAACAGAAAAAGAAGATTTTGTTACGATTATTAACTTAAACAATACAGCTATTAGACGGAAAATTTGTCTCTTTAGCAGTTGGGTATATGTTTTGAACACTAAGGAAACATTGGATTACTTAACAAGAAAAAAATAACCGTAACGAACCTGAATAGAAAGGAATGAAATGCTATGGCGACACATTGGCATTATCCAGATGTTCTTCCTTTAGAGGATTTTTCATCTTTGATTGAAGAATCGGCATTGGAATTACAAAAAGCACAGCTATTTTTAACCAAATGTATGAAAGAACCTATGTTGCTCTTTAAAGAAGCACATATCTACCTAAAATCCAATCGAAATATTGTCACTGCAGTTATGACGACTTCTTATATGAAACATGACAAAGTGAATCCTCATGCCTTTCAAGTGTATTTGGCTTCTATTTTAGATAAAGCCATCCAAGAGTGGGTACAAGAAAAGGAGATTCCTTACGATGTTCGTGTATTGGTGCGAAATCCAAACAGTTTCCCTTCTATCTTTGCGGTTTATGTAAATGAACAAGAAGTCCTTCAGTTTAATATTTTTGATAAATGGTATGGGACAAGAGACATCATTTTTACGGAAGAAGACATACGAAACAGAGAATCCAAGACTAAAACAATAAATGAAGAATCTCTAAAGGAAATAGACCAGGAACTAAAAAAATGGACAAAGATAAAGGAAAAACCAACTTCTTTAATTCGCACTCCAACTGATATATTTGTCCTTCTATTTAAACGAAAAAAATTAAACAACAGCTTAGACAAAAAAGTATCTTCCTTACAACGTCAAAAAGAAGATTTACTAAAAGATATGAGACGTGAAGAAGAATCAATTCCTGCTCAAATTGAGCATTTCCAAAAGAAACAAGACTATACGGAATGTCTTATCCCCTTCTTTAAAGAACTATCCTATTCTTTAGAAGACGAAAAGTATAACTTATATTAGGAGGTTTCCATACAACATGAGAGCAAGAACAAACGATAAAAATGACCTAACTATTACCTTAGAATGGTTGGAAAAAGAGGTTCAAAACCATCATGAACCCTACTTGGTAATTGAAGGTTTTTACAACACATGGGACTTTGAAAAAGATGAAAAATCCCCTAACTTAGAAACCATTTTAAACTTCATGTATCAAGTGGGCTACAAGTTAGTATCTATTCAACCAATGGGGAATCCCAACTGCAAAGAAATGGTTTTCTTTCAATCTTAAAACGAAAGGAGTAGAAACAGTGTCGGCTTTAGGTAATATGATTCGTGATTATGAACAAACCATAGACAATCAAGACGAGAAATTAAGAGAAATCAAAAAAATGGCGGAGTCCTGCTTTCAAATGGATAATGCTCCAACGATGGAAGAGGCTATTTTGAAAATTTTAGCCATTGTTCATGGAAAAAAGGAGTAGCCAATGTATCTATTAAGTGGTTTACATTATCCAGAAGAATACAAAGGTCGATTAGCAGTTTTGGAGAACTCGGAAGAAAGCACAATTTATGTAATATGGGAAGTCAACCAAGAAAAGAAAAGCGTTATGCTGGTTGAATTAGACCGACCTCAAGACGGTGATACCAAACACTTTCATTTAAAAGATGATAATGTGTATATTCTTGAGCCTATTGAAGTGGTAGAACGTGTGACAACATGGGAATGATAAGGGGATGAAAACGTGAAAAAACATAAAATCATGAAATTTGAAAATGGTAAAGTAACCATTCAAACCAACTCTTTCGGAATACCTGAATTAAAGGTTCGGGTAGGAGAAGAAACACACAAAATCTCCTGTCACTACATGAATACGGAAATCCATAAGATTGAAAACATTATCCAAGCAATTTTGGATTTGAAAGGAACACCAGAGGTTTTACCTATTAAAAACGACTAACAGAAAAAACAGTCATTTATTGACTGGTCTTTTTTATGTATATCCATCCAAAAGGCAATCATAAATTCATTTTTTCTCTTCTATAATAAAAAACAATAATGGCATACAAGGAGGTTGATATTTGTTTCTATGGATATGGATTTTATATATTGGTACTATTTTAATAGCACTTGGGTTTCTCTTGCGGTATTTTTGTTGAACATGATATTCTTTTCCTTTTACTACTGGAAAAAGAAGCGACTGTTTTTGTTTTTAGGATGTGTTTGTATTCTCTTTATTATAGGCTTTGAAGGATACCGTTTATTTCTACCAGATGATATAGGAAACACATTACACTGCCTCTATATCGTGGATTGTAGACCTATTAATTAAAAATAAGACCACAGAGAAAATCTGTGGTCTTTTACTATCTCTTTCTATTAATCTTCTACGACAAATCCTCTATAAGAAATATAATCTTCGTCTTCATTTTTCAATTGTTTGATAAACTTGCGACCTTCAGCTTTATCTAAGTTATCTACGCCTTCTTCTCCTCTTTCAAGAGCAAAACGCTGTTCACTGTTATTCTCTATTCCTAACACAATGTTTTCTGTTGTCACTTCTCCAAATTGTTTTAGGTAGTCATTCATTTTATATTCGCAAACTGAATTAAGAACTGTCACTAAAATATCGTTTGTTCCATAAATCGTTTCTACATCTAAAATACCTGATGTACGGTTGGATGATTTTTGATTAACTAAAAGCAGAACGGTCTCTGCAAATTGACTTACCTCTACTTTTTCTCCACAGTTTACTCGATAAATTGTTCCTTCTTCTAAATACATATATCTCTCTCCCTTTTCCAAAGTAATATACGGAATGAATATCTTATGTATAAAATATCATGGTTTGTAGACTTTAAAACTTGTAAATCATCAAAGACAACCTTCCGTATTCCCTGTAAATCTATTATATCATATCCCGAAAAGCCTGTCAAATCAAGGTTTTTTGAGTTTGTTGGATAAAAGGTAAAATCCTCTTCTACTAAAATGAAATAAATAAATAGATTTATAAATACGTATAAATATACTGTACTATGTATAAAAATGATTAATTAATAGAAAAGTAACTATTTGTCTACATATTGAAAATATAGACTACATTTTTCATATTTAGTAGATTTCTTTCTATTGGTTTTTAACCTGTATGTTTATGCACGATAATAGAGATTAACAGTCTAATAGAAATATCTTTATCTTTCTTTTTCTATAATAAATCATTAAGAAATTTGGAAAGGTGGTGTTGGTTTGAATACAATCTGGTATTTGTTTAATAAACTCGATTATACACAATGGATGATTCTTACTTCCCTTTTATTGGTTATTAGTTTCATACTTCTTAATAATTATCTAAAGGACAAGAAAAGAAATATCTTAATCATTTCTTCTATTTTCTGCTTTCTTTTTTTAATTTCTTCAGGGATTCTTTTTCTCTTAACAAAACAATTAGAAAATGAAAGGGATTGTCGTTCGTTTTATACGTATGAAGCGGTATATACTCCTGAAAAAGATGATTTTTGCCAAAAATTTATTAAAGGAAAAATTCTACCTTATGAGGAATCTCCTTTTAACAAATAAAAAACCAGCCCTTTTAATGGACTGGTCTTTTTTTGCTTAAATCATTGGAGTTCGGTGGAATCCTTTTTCAAGATTTTCTTCGATTTTTTTACTCACCTTGATAAAGAACTCATTTTCCATCGATTCATTCATAACTGTTAGCCAATGGAATACGATTTCAGAGAAAGTTTGTTGAAGTGTCCGATGTGTCCGAGCCATTTTCTCGACAAAGTTTACTTCAAACTCAATTTTCCATTCTTCTGCTTCCTCTTCTTCATTGTAATAAGGGTCTAAGTGGCCTGTATATTCAGGATAGAAACTTTGCAAATCTTCCCCTAAGAATTTACTAATTTGTTGACATGTTTCCACTGAATACTTATTGCGTAAGTCGTACCAGTCTTTTTCCAGATAGTCATTCAATTTCTTGACCCAAAAAAGACTAATCGTAGCAAAACGAATTTTTGTTTCTTCGTCTTCCACTTTCATAGCTTCCACAAATCCTTCTGTATCAGCAGAAAAGTTATTAACGAAATTGTCCATTTGATTTGCTAACGCAATCGCATCTTTTTCCTCTTTGAAGATTGCTACCATTTCTTTTCCTGTTGGCTTTGCCATATAAAATCTCTCCCTTTTTTTAAGTAAAATCCTGTTTACATTTCAAATTTGTTAATCGTTTCTTTCAATGCATCCAAACATTTTTTACAAAGCATGGAATCCATGTTATCATATTTCCCCTTCAGGTGATAAATGGGTTTTTCTTCATTACAGCATTGTTCACAAATGTCAGCACATTTTTCTTCGATTTTTTCAAGTTTGAACATATGATTTCTCTCCTTTTGAATGAATGGAAAGGAATTATAGAGCGAACTTCCATAATTCCACTTCAAATTCTGTATCACCCATATCCTTTAACGTAACATGTTTGTCTGTCACCTTCATTACTTCACAAGCACCAAATGGTGTTTGAATCTCTTTTCCAATTAAATTCGTCATTTTACGTTGTAAAAAAGTCATATTAATTATCCACCTTTACAACACCAAATGGTTTTCCTTTATTTGCAAGAAAGTATTCTTTATTTTGCTTCCAGGCAAATACAAGTTGATAAGCTGTTGGTCTTTCACCATAAACTGCCTTTTGCTCTTCCTCATAGGCACGTATCCATTCCCTATCAATCTCTTCTCTATCTCCTTCATTATTAAGAGTCTCTTCCAGCAATAGAAAAGAACCTTTAAAACGCATCATTAAATGATTCGCTTCTTTTTCAGAGAATAAAGCGTCAATCCAATAAGAACCTGAATCTTGAAATTCATCCCATTGACTTGTATCGTTTTTACGTACTTCGATTTGGTCTTTGGTATCAAAATTGCTAAGTTCCTGAATGAATTGTACATATTGAGAGTCTGTATAGTTATTGTTACTAAACACCATTCTGCCCCATATATTCTTCGGCTCTTTTGAAAGTTGTTCAATCTCATGTTTAGGAATATCAACATACTTGGATAAAATACGTTCTACATTATCCAAAATATCATTTGCTCCTTCATTACAGCCATTTTCAAAATCACTTAGAAACGGTGCATCCTTGTGTAGTCCACGTTCACTTTTTAACATTTCAATCAATTCGGCTATCATTTGTTCATTCATGTTATTTCCTCCTTGATACCGCCTTTTTATTTATGCAAACCAATTCATCACAATTTCATTTGCCTTTTCTTTTCCACCAATATCATCACAATTAATCAGTCCAAATTTAATATAATCCAGGTAGGTTTCTTTTCCTAATGCGTGTACATAGTTTTCAAAAAGAAATGGTGGATTCCCATTCTTATTTCGACTTTCCGAATGATACAACCAGCATTTTAGCTTAATCTTGGTCATATCATTGATACGCCCTTCATTATACATTTCTTGATAACTTTCTCGAACAGATTCAATTGTTATATCCTTTTTCTTTTTATCTAATAAATGTTGAAACATCCTACAGTCAACTCCTATTCGTAATGAACAACTTTTTCTTCTCTTCTTTTCACCAATCCTAAACGAACCATTTCTACCGCCCATTTTTCTTCTGGCTTTTTCCAGCCTTCACTTCGGTCTTTAGAATAACCCCACCACTCATGGTTAAGATGAACCAAATCATCGAATGATTCAATATCATCCTTTTGGTCATAACGACTATGAGCAATAAATGTGCCATCTTCTTTTGGTTCAAGTCGAACTTGTCCAGATTTATAGAAGCCTTCAATAACAAACCCATTTTTTCTTAACTCAACAGGAATGTCCTTTTCAACTAATTGCAAGATGATTTCATTGTTAATGATATTTTTCAACATGTTTATCTGCTCCTTTTTGTACATAATAGAATCTATTATCCTTTTAAAATAGCATGAATCCCACGTAGTTGCTCCAAAGAAAGTTCTTTAAACTTCGTTGCTTCAATGACATTCAATAGCTCCGTTTGCTCAATATGGTCTGAAATCTCTTGTGTAACAGGCTCTATATTGCTTCGTCTGCTCCAAGTGTCTTTCTTTCCATATTCTGTACCATCTGGATTAAAAGTCATTCCATTAGAGGTAGTAAATCTACGTTTTGGTGTGATTTTTGTAATGGTCGCCTTTTTGTATCGGCTATATCCATAACTACCAACATTCATTGCTACTTCGTCTCCAACTTGAAGATTATCCAACCATTCTTGACTCGCTCTCATGTAAATCTCTCCCTTTTAAAAGTTCTGTTTAAATAAAAAGGTGGCTCTGTTACTTTTAGAACCACCTGTATTCATTAAGCATTCAAATCGTGTCTTACCATATACTCACTTAAGAAATTCTGTAACTTTGTTGTTTTTAGATTTTCATTCTTTTTGTGAAGATAATCCACTCTGCCACCTTTTGCTAAAAACATTAGTCGTTCGTAAACTGTCATTAAGCTCTCTCCTTTTTCAGTCCAGTAGTTAATTCCTGTACAGTTGGTTGAATATAGTCTGTTTCAACACCAACATACTTTAATCCCGATATACAAACTGCCAGTTCAGGTGTCCAAGCTGATACTCTGCTAATTCTTTGTTTGCGTTCATTATCAATCATACATTCATGACCAAAACCATTTTTAGAAATGGTATATTGTGTGTCATTGTTTTTTGTAATGGCTGTTACAATCATAAACGCATCATTAAAATTAGCCAGTGGATTGAACTCTCTGCAGATAATAGGGTATTCATTGTCCTTTACATACAAGTCTCCAGAAATGGAATAACCTAAAATCTCCACTGCAATTGTATCGTTTACCTTTTGTACGTCAGATAGTGACAAAATCGTTTGTTGTGTCATTTTTATCTCTCCCTTGAAATTGTTAATGTTGAACTTTTTAATTAAAACCGCTCCACATGCTCTGCCAAATGTTTGTGTTCTTCTTTGAGTTTGCACTCTTCAATATCAAACATTGGATAAGCTCCACCAAATACGGTACAAGCTCCTAAGAGTTTCCCCCACGCATTTTTCTCTCGAATGATAGATTCATACGTTTCTTCTGGTGTTTCACAAGGTTGAACCATAGGCTTCCAGTGTAAACATTGGAAGCATTTCATCGTTTCAAATTTTTGTTCTGGTTTAGTTTCTACTGTATTTGACATATTCAAGTCCTCCCTTATTCTCCGAAATAGTGACTATCACTTAACCAAAGACGTTCTGCTACATCCTCTGCAACTGGTTTAGCTCCTCTTGGAAGTTTTGTCACTTCTGTTGGAAGCGTAGCATCAATGTATCGTGGTTCTCCGTTAATCATTGCACCAGATAATTGCATGTTGCCTGAAATTTTGCGTTGAATAGTCCAAAGTTTGTCGTGCATCTTGCCATCTGTTCCTAAAAATTGTTCAGACTTACCGTTTGTTTTTAAAGTTAAATAAATCGTTGCCATGTAAAATCTCTCCTTTTTAAATAAAATACCTGTTTACAAACTGAACTTACATTCTCCTGTTTTATAAGTTCTTAGTACATTATAGAAATTTTTGCATTCATCCATTCAAAGGTATAAATAAAACCGAAAATCCTTATCAGACCAGCTAATATGTAAAATTCCATTGTATATAGTCTATGTAAATTGTACACTATACCTATAATGAAAACAAGGAAACAAAAGCCAAAAATTAACCTATTTTATAGCTTTTGTAAGACTAATATGATTTTAAAACAGAAAGGAAGTGTTGTTGTGAAAGATTCAGAAATAAGGAAGAAGTGGCTACTTGTTGGATTTGTTTTGTTTTTTATGGATGAACTGTTTTACAGTATATCTGACCTATCTTATTTGACTTTTCTTGTGCCAGAATTGATTGTATTTGTTCCTTTATTCCTTTTAACACGTAGTAAACATCGAAAAAGAAAATTGATTTCACTTTATCTTCTTACCGCTTATTTCACTTTTTATTTAGGACTTTCGATAGCTGGTTTTCTCGTTCCCTATGTAGAGATATGGTCAGGGAATGATGCTTTGTTACAAGGACATAATGTATGGATTGTATTTACCATCAACCTTTTGACTAAAAGTTTAATCTTTATTGCAACCACCCTATTATCCATTTTAGGGATGCAGGAAATATCAGCTACTCATAAACAGAAAAAGCAATCAAATCAAGAAAATCATTAAATAAAAGGCAGTCGTTTTACAGCGATTGTCTTTTTCGTTTGTAAATAAAACCGAAAATCAAACACTATAATAATAGCAGTTCTATAAAAGTAAGGCGTTTTACTTAAACATTTTTTAAATAGGAGTGGTTTATTTATGAAACTAACTAAAAGAGAAGCAGGATTTATTCGTCAGGTTGCGTTTTTTCAAACGGTATTAGAGCAAAACACAGAAGGAAAATTGCGTAAAGCTCTTTCCATGATTCCAGAGAAAAAACATTCTTTATCGATGGGTTACTATGATTACCTTACAACTGCAGATGGTAAAAAGTCGTATGTTGTTGATTTTAAAACAACATCTGGTGCTGGAAATTTAACTTATCATGACTGCACTGCTGAAGAAGCGGAAGCAAAAGCTCTTCACGTTCTTCAAAATGGTGCTTTTGGGAAGTATGAGAAGTTAGAAGACATCACTATTCAAGGTGTTTATCCTGACACGATTTATTACAATCAATTTGAAGATTATCTGAAATGGGAATCTCAAATGGAGCAATTGGCGTAAGTATCCCAAAAGAGAGACGCATGGGAATTTCTCATGCGTTCTTTTTTTAAGAATAATCATATGTAATACAGGAAGGATGAATGTACATGACAGTTAAAGTCAGTGAATGGTCTACATTAAGTCAACCAGTAAAAACGATTTTAGAAAGAGTCGATATTAACCGAAAAGGTTTTACACTTGAAGCAGGACAAGAGTTTGAAATTCCTTATTTTAAAGGGATGATTACAACTGAAATGCTGTCTGAAATCAAACAATATGAAACATCTTCTGAAAATGAAGGGTATTATAAAACCAAATCGGATGGAGATTCACTTCGGATTATTTTTCTAAAAGGTGCTTTTGACTAAACAAAAATAAAAAAGGGAGAACTGGAAAATGGATATGGTACAACACATCATTAATATGAACAATCGGTCTAACAATAGCCACTGGTATTTTATTGATAAAGGAAGCGTGATTGTTGCGGAAAGCAAACAACGTGAAAACAAAACTTTTGAATCAAAAGATGAATTTCTAAGTTGGTTCAAGTCTTACTCTATCAATTCTATTAAAAATAGACTATCGCTTCGTTAATTCGTTTCGGATATAGTAGTAAAAGGAGATAAAAATGGAAAAGTTTAAAGAATTTTTACTAAAGGTTACGCTTTTTTTAAACAAACTTAATAGAAATAGCTTTTTCTATATTTACCAGAAAGATTGTGGTGAAGTTGTTGTTCACAATTGTCGCACGAACAGTATCTCTTTTTATAAGAGAGACGATTTTTTAAGTTGGTATTGGTGATTTTTTAAAGGGAGTGTTTATATGAACTACATTACTTATGTTTTAATGTTGAATAGCACTATGCAAGAAGGTTGGAATTTTAAACAAAATGATGCTGGTCATCTGGTTGCTTTTCATCCTCAACATGGTAGCCGTATTTTTCATAGTGAAGAAGAATTTAAAGAATGGATTGAATTTAACAATAAATAAAAAACCATTCTACACAAAGGAGATAGGATAATGGGTGCAAAAACCATACAGGAAGTTATTGATATGTTAAATAAAGTGGATGATAAAACACAAACACTTTACGTTTGGAACAGATATGGCTACTACGGAACAGATTTAACACTCGAAGTAGCGAAAGACCAAGACGAAAAGCCACTTATCCTTGAAAGTAATTAATAACCAGGTTTATAGACTATTAAAAAAGGGAGAGACAATTATGTTTAGATATGTACTGAAAAAAGAAGATGGATTTTTCCGTTGGATTCAATGGACTGCAGGAGTTGTTCCTTCTGTTCGCACTGCTGAATATGAACAAGCCATGATAGTGAGTGATGAATACCTGAATTATGAGGTTGAAAAAACAGGTAAAACACGCAGAGAGTTGATTGAGGAATACCATCCTGGAACACAATTTGTAAAAGTACAAATCACGATTGTCGAATCGTAAGAAGGAGTTTTGTCAAATGACAGCAAAAGAGGCATTTGAAAAATTAGGCTATGTCCAAAAGTTGTATAAAAATGAAAGTAATCCGTATTCTGATGGGATTCAATATATTAAGAGAGATAAAGACTCTGAAATGGATAGAGTCGGTATGATTTCAACGAAATATATTGAGTTTTATTATCTACACAAGGAACTACTTATCTACAACAAGTATGAGCATAGAGATGGGAAAACAACCAATAGTGATTCTGGAGCATTAAGTTTAGAAGAATTTAATGCAGTACAAAAACAAATTCAAGAATTACAATGGCAAACCCATTCATAAACCATAAAGAGCAGAGGGACTTATCTCCTTCTGTTTTTTTATGTGGATTTTCCCTTTTGATTGACCTACTCCCCATTACTTCCCATCTAATTAAATACAAATAACCGAGTATAATGATATAAGATTCAAACAAAACAGGTATGGCTTATAAAAAGCTATCTTACTTAAAGGGAGAGAATTGACTTATGGAACAAACTTTATTTAATCTAACACCAGATTTGAAAAAACGATTAGCAAACCGTAAAGATGATGTGATGGCATTTATGGCAATTAATTTATTTATGGAATCCAAAATGTCACCATCCGATTTAATTTTGAATCGGCTTTGTCAAAATATTCAAGAGGCTTCAACATGGAATCAGATTAAGGAAAATCAATTAGACTTTGCTGACCAGGTATTAGATATGTTTCCAGAAAATTACGATGAAACAAATGCCTTTATTCAAGAAATCACGCCATTAGAAGGAGAAGAATTAGAGAAATATCTTCGTGAAAAATGTGGATTTTTCTTTTTCCCTTCGTTAAACATTGCCTTTAGCATTGATAACAACGTGGTTGAAGAATTTGAAATTAAGCAAATCGCATAATAACAAAAAAACACAAGGATATTGAAGTCCTTGTGTTTTTTATTTTAACTTGCTGGTAACTTTCAAATATAAGGTATTTATCACAAGAAACCTTAATCTATCAACCTTTTTTAACTTGCTGGTAACTTGCACGTAACTTTATTTGTGTGCTTTATTAACGATTTCAGCCACTTGTTCTGGTGTTAATTTACTTCCTGTTACTCGTGGACTTCCACCAATGGTATTGCTACCGCCCCATAAATCATTTTCTGCCCCTTCTGCATCATTTAAGGCTTTCAAACATTTTGGTAAATCAAAATCAATAAAAGGTGACATTTTACCAATCACATAATCACGATTCCCGTTTTCACGTTCAGCAAGAATGGATACAAAGGCTTTAACTCCATCTCCAAACATACCTGTTCGGCTATCAATTCCGATTTCTTTTACATATGACCAATCAGGGTATCTTTCTAAGACTTCATATCGTGTATCAAGAGGCAATTCTTGACTGTTCCCATTTAGATATTCCATGATACGATTGCAAACGTCTGTAATGACACCCTCATACACCTTTTTGTCTTTTGTTCGTAACAACCCATTAGAACGAGCAATCTTATAAGGTGCAAACACCCACGCCAATTTACGTAACAATGGATAGTCTTTTGGATACGGATAGGCTCCTGCTGTCGTATCTAACTCATTTTCCACATTGACCAACGTGTTTAGTGCTGGATTCATGATATTGCCTGAAATATATCCATATTTTAATAGAAATACAGATAGGCATACATCTTCATCACAATCGTTTACGTAAATATCCATTTTGACTTCTCCATTTTCATCTCTAAAGAAATCAAATAAACCACTGTGTATGGCTAATCGAATTTGGTCACATGTAGCCCTTGAAGCGTAACGATTACAGTCTTCATGGTGATTAAAATTTGCGACTTTCTTTTTTGTATTTAATTTAGTAGCACTTGCTACATATCCATCTAAAGCAATTGAATGGTTATTTACTGAATTGTTGAACTCTCTCCAACCCATCGGGGAAACCGTTGGGTTCACAATTAGATTTATAGACACTAACTTTCTCCTCTTTCCTCATTGTCCTCTTTTGACAAAATATCAATTATAGATAACGTAAATCTATCGTTTCTTTTTCGCCTTTTTCATTTGTAACGGTCATTTCCTGCATCATATCCTCTATTTCTTCATCCGTCATTCCTTCAAATTCACGTACTTCACAAGACACTTTATTTCCGTCTTTATCTACCAGTTCCTTTGTGCCAATCACTTTATACATACTTTCAAATCGCTCCTTAACAGAATAAATTTCTTGTAAATATTCCACAAAAGGATGAAATCCTTTATCTATGAAAACTTTTCGATTCTCTTTTAAATGAGTGATAGCTTTTTCATAATCCATAAACTCTTCGCATAGTAGCCAAAGACACATGACTGCAGACCTTGACACGCCCTCTGAACAGCTTATCAAAATCTTTTGACCTTTGTGTTGTTGAATGAGTTCAAAGGCTCTAAGCCACATTTCTTGCCCTTTTTGAAGGTCTCCATCATCAAATCGCAAAGGATAATAAATGATGTTCGTTTTTCTTTTCTCATGAATTTGTTTCTCTTTCTTTGATTCATGAGAAAAGTTAATCCAGACATCTGCATAAGGCAGAGTTCTCCGAACATTGTTCTCAACCCCACCTATATAGAGCCAATCTAACAAAGGGGTAATTCTATCATTTCCATAAAGAATATTGATATGAAATCCCACCTTTTTTACACATATGATTGTGTTCTTTTCATGTCTGTAATTAGATAAGGATTATCTTTTTTCATTTTTTCTACAAGAATTTTTGTATGTGAATAGTTCTCTTTTAAATATTCCAGTTCACGTTCTGTAATCCCAACTAACTGCATAAAGTCTACTCTACCATGAACAGTATCAATACCTTTTGCTTCAGTATCTTCCACAACAAGCAAGGCTGTAATAGCGGATTCGACTCCGATGTGAAGAGACGTACCATTTCCTGCTATAAATTGCATAGGCTCAAAAAATCTTTCTTTCCTGTTTGTGTAACGAGCAAGATTTCCCAACATGTCAATCGCCCACATACAATCTTCGTTTGTATCTTCTTTTAATTTTATGGTCATTTCATATCCCCAACCGCTCCACTCTTGACCAAACCGTTCTTCGTTTGTGTAAAGTTCAGACATTCCATAGGTCAACAGATGTTTGTATCCGTTTGGAGATTGATAGATACTATAACCATCTAAATATTCGTCTCCACCTAAAATGGCACGACTAATCAAGACAGTACCATAATGTGCTGGTTCTTGATTAGGATAAAGTTGTCCAAACACTGCATCAATGGCATCCCACCCTGGAGACCAATCTTCTTGTTCAGAAGCTCGTTTTTTATATTCTTTTAAATCCAAAACAATTTCCCCTCCTTTTAAACCACTTTTTGTTCTTCTACATAAAGGATAAGGTCTTTTTCTGCAAAAGAATCTCCACCCAATACTGGATACACGTTACACCAGTAGCAAGGAACGCCCAATCGTTGTTCTTCTTCTTCATCGAAGCCGACTACATAAAGAAAATCCTGATTCATTTCCAAACGCTGATAGTATGTTCCGCAATTGTCATGCTGTCTGATACGTGGCGTTTTGTTAATTGGGGTGATTTTTTCTCCGATTTTATATTTTCTTTCCATGTCGTTCCCTCTTCTCTCCATCGCTAATAATGATAGATTCTTTTTCCGTAAACTGACGAATATGGTTATATAGCAAAATTTGTTTATTTGGAAGTTCACAGTCTTCGTGGAAATGTCCAAAGAACCACTCTGAATAGGATACTTTTTGTTCTAATTGATAGAAATACGCATGAGTATCATCAATTCGGTCTACCGCTATTTTGAATCTTCCACGTAGATAATCTAAAGAAGTGCTGGAACAAGTATGAGTAATGATAGTATCTACTTCATAATTTACTTTTTCCAGATTCTTTAATCCCTCTTCATATTCTTCGTTTGAAGGCATTTCACGTTTCCACCAGTTAATCCCTTCTTTTCGGTGAGCTTTATCATGAGAATCCGCTCCACCAAAGGTAAAAATACGTTTTCCCTCAAGTTCAAATACTTGACCACGCATTAAGTGAATAACACTGTCATTGATTTTATGAACCTTTCCCCCATTCCACATTTCAACAGGGTACGAATCCAACAAATCATGATTTTCGTGATTACCGTCAATGAATAAGGTTGTAAAAGGCTTTGTTTTATCTAACCACTTCAACCAAAACTGGTCTTCTTTATCCATGTTCCAAGGAAATCCAAAGTCACCAGCAATAATCACATAATCATTTTTTGTCATTTGCTTTTGTTCGGGGAAGTTTTTTGTGTTTAATCGTTTTCCTAAGTCAATTGCCCCATGTACATCTCCAGTAATATAAATCATTCATACTTCCCCCTTTTCATTAAACTTCTTTCTTTTGATTTAACAAGGTCTTACTACACGTTTACGTGTTTCACGCTGAAAAAGACACTCTCCACTCACAACGGTAACAAATTGCCAACCTTCATTGCCTAATTCATTCAATTTATCTACATCTAATTCTTGATAATGTCCTTTTGTCATTTGGTGAAATGGAACAGTTTTATACTCAAATGTTTTCATGTGTTTTCTCCTTTTGATTATTCAATCATTTTTTCTACGTTTATTTTGACTACTTTATTTCCGTACAACCGATTAAAGTCTTCTTCTGTTGTGAAGGTAAATCCTTTTACCACATATTTTGTTAAAACGCCTTGACCTTCTTTGTGGTTTTGATTAAACGTCATATATTCAATGATTGAGCCGACAGGTGGTAGCATATCCAGCGGATTGCTCCAACCCCATTTCCCACCATCACTATGTTTATTGACCAATTCTCCATTACAAATCAGTTCCATTTTCATTGCTTTACTCAACTCTATCACTCTCTCCCTATTTTTCTCGTAAATTGACCCAAATGACTGCTCCTTGTGGATGCTGATAAGGAATAGGTTCATGGAATCGTTTGGGATTTTGCAATACCCACGCATGTATCTTTTTATAAGGAGCAACCTTTGTCATTTCTTCTGGAATACAATGAAAGGCTTCACTGGATTGATATTGCTCTAACGAAAGTTCTTTACTCTCTATTAGCTCAACTGTTCCGAATACTTTTCCTGTACCACTTTGAATCAAAGCAATTTCTCCACGAATTTTTGCATTTGACCCTCTGATTTCCCATGTTTTCTTTCCTTCTAAAATCAGGTTAATCCAGGGTTTTTTAATAATTAATCCCTTTTTGGGAAGTTGAATACTTTCCTTCATGTCTGTTTACCTCTGTTGTTTTATATATCCATTATACAACATTTTAACGAATTTGTAAATTTTATTTTACACAAAAAAGGCACTGTTTTTAGTAAACAGTACCTCACTTTTTATTCAGCCAATGCGATTTCAGCCATTTTTAGAATACTTTCTTTCGATTTTGCTCCTGCTAAGAATCGTGCAGGATGACAAAAGATAGCGTCTGGTATTCCGATAATTCCACTTAATTCTTCGTCTCTTTTTCCAGCCCATTCTTCAGGAAGGTCTTTACGTGCATTAAATGTGTTTCTATCTTTACGCATAACCTGAATGTAATGTCCGTCAGGTTTTGGATACACTACAAAAAGAACCTCTTCATTTTTATCCAATTCCCATAAAGCATCTTCCCACGAACAACCTTCACTCAAAACGACAAGAGCTTTATTTGTTCGTTCTTCAAATGCCTTTTGAACGGTTTTCTTCGCACGAAATTGATTGGCTATACCCCAAATTTCATTTTCTAATAGCTGTTTGGCTACTTTTGTTGCTTCTACAAAATATTGGTCTTGATAGAAGGAAATCATATCAGGTGTTGACCCTGCAAAAGCGTCTACAAGGTTATTGAAAGAACCAACAATGTCTGAAACGGTATGAACCTTAACAGGCGTGTTTTCGATTAGATTTACTCCATTATCAAAAGCATCAATTGCTTGTACAAAGAACTCGTCAATTTGTTTATGAGCTTCTTCTACCTGGTCTTCTGAAAACCACTTTGTAAGGTATTCTTTACCGTATTTACGCCAAATCAGCCCAAAGGAAGCATAAGGAATACCATTATCACGATAGATTTTATCTACGCTATGATGGTCAAACTCTCCACCACCCACATCAAAGACAATATCGCCTTTCTCCCAATCTTCTTTATTCCGACTACGAATCAATTCATGTTCAGAAAACAACTCCATTAGGACTGCGTAAGCAAAGACATCATCTGCATGAAATGAACCGCTATGTGTAACTAAAATCATGTTCTTTTTATCATTCATAACCATTTGTATAGTTGCTCCATTCTTTTTCAATATAGTCTTCAATCATACGTATTTCATCTTTAAAGCAATAAAGATTCTTTTCGTGAGACTTCTTCATGGCATTGTATAGGGCGTTCATAAACAAATACCCTTCTTCCATTAACAAGGAAAGCAATACTTGATAATGTTCATGGTTTTTGTTGCCTTTCATACTATCCATGATTTCTCCTGCTTTTTTACTTGTGTGAAGGATGAAAAACATATTCAAGGAGTTATCTGTCTGTTTTCTTGAAAGTAATAGTACCAAAAATAACTGCAAACGAACCCATTCTTCTATAAAACCTACCAACTCTTCTTTAGCCCATGAACCTTTACGTGGCTCTGCTTTTTGGTTGATATGTTCATAAAAATACTCACGTATTTCTTCTAACGGATTCTCTTTTTTCTTTTCCTTACTCAATCTATCCGTTTTTCGTTGAGAGACTTCAACAGGTGATAGCTTGAAATGCTCCTCACATACTACATAGCCGAATCGTGGTTCGGATTGGTTATTACCCTCTGCTCCACATACGTCACAAGGATTGGTGGTTGCATACCCAAACCGTTCAAACGCTAAATTCGGAGTCTTTTCTTTCGTCTTTCTAATCATCTATTGTCCAATTCCCTTCAATCAATTCATATAAGCAAAGATTATCATTCGATAAATCTTTAAATTGACCTGTTTCCAATTCATGCTTAAACGTATAGGTTAAATCTTTACTCTGATGATACGTAATGGTCTTCTTTTCTTCTTCATGTGCTTTCATTGCATCATAAAAGGATATAAATTTTCGATACACTGTCCAGCTATTCTCTAATACCGCAGGATTTATTTGCAATGCTCTCTCAACAGATTCTTCGTTTGTTGCATTTTCTATGACGATAATTGCTCCATAAAGGATTTTCTCTACCCAAATAGGAGAATCGGTTGTTTCTGTTTTTGCTCTATCTCCTACTTTCAATACATCAATCATTTGTCCAGTTGTTAATCCTGTTTGGATTAGAACTTTATCGTTATCTATGAGTTCTTGAAAGCTGTTTTCTTTATTCATTATCTTCTCCTGCTTCTTTCATTAATTTTGCATAAACAGGCGAAAATACTTCTGTTGCTTTAGCATCCATGACTACCCAATGGTCAGAGAAAAAGCCTATTTCAGTACATAGTTCCCTTGCTTTGTTTAAGCTGATTTGCTCATGATACAGCATATCTAAAATCAAAAAGAGTTTGATTTCTTTGTCTACATTTTTGTCTTGAACCAATTGATAATTGGCTTCAAATTGTTTGTCTTTCAAACAGATTCCTCCTTTATAGGTAATCAAGTTATCTTTTTTTATCACGTTTATGGAAGTATTCAGTAATTGGTAGAACACAAGCCAGTAATGCGTAACCAATCAACTTTTGCCAAAAAGGAATATCAGTATTAAAATTCGTAGCCACTCCAATAACAAACATTTGCGTTAGAAAAAGATATAAATAATAATTCACTATCATTTCATTCACTCCATTATTTAAAAATAGAGAAAGCTATTCAAATTGAAAGAATAGCTCTCTATCATCATTTCTTTAATTGATGGATAAGCTCCTCAAAACTGTTAAATTCAAAGGTTTCTTGACCATTTCCAATAACAATCTTCGCTTCTTTGCGTGGGCGATAGTTTTCTCCTCTGCCCTCATACCCATCTACTGCAATAAATTGTTTATCGTAAATATTCCCTGAAAAATCAACCCGAACAAATCCTTTATCACCAATCGTTTTAACGCCATTCCCTCTTTTAGCTTCTGCTTGTAATTGAATCATGAAAACCTCTCCCTTTTACACTATTGATACGTTCTTTGTACGCTATTTCGGATTAATGTCCGTTTTTCTTCATGTACTCCTCACACTCTTCAAACGAATGGAAGTACGTTTCTACCCAATCATAGGCATCGTCTTTTTTATTGAGCTTGTATAGGACAAAGAACCCATCAGGTCGAATGTTTAAGCTATATTCTTCGTCTCCTGTCTTGTAAAAGAGGAGATTATCTTCTGTTCCGTCAAACATAAATCCATGACTGCTCAATGGAATCCAATCTGTCGGTTCAAATTCGATATAAACAATATCCTGCATATCTGTAATACTTTCATTGCCTTCGTCTACAAAGCGATTCGATTCTTTATGAAAAGAAACAGACATTTCGGGATTTCTTTCAACCCACTGTTTTGTTGTTAAAGTAGCCCCTTCTTCTAAAGCCTTAAATACTTCCCATTTATGTTTGAACATACTTATCACCTTCTTAGATATTTATTTTCTACTTCCATAACTACTAACAACATTCGATTTAGATATGAACTGTTGAAAGTGCTTTTTCAAAGTAATTAAGATAATCTTCAATCGTTGGATTTTCTTTATTCCACAATGGAGTAATATAGAATTTATCACTATTAACATAGCGTTGACACAATGAATCATTATCTTTGTAAAAGTAATTAGAAAAATCCTTTAAATTATTCGGTTCATGCGTCTTCTGTTTATCGAAAAATACAACAATTTCATCATTTTCGACAGAGACTTTATATTTCATGTTATACGTTTTAAATTTATCCAGGCATTCCAGTAAACAAAGAAATTCTGAATAAGACAATATGAAATTTTTTTCAATCTGTTGAATCATTTTATCCAGTTCATCCTTAATATTTAAACCTTCTTTTTTAAGAGTAAACCCTTCTCTTGGGATAAACTGTTTTAGCGAACGGTCTCCAATTGTGTAATTGAAAATATAAAAATAAACACTTTCTTTAGAATTCGATACACTTAAATGCTCAATAGAATTTAAATACTTCAAACGATTTCTCATTTCTCTCTAACTCCTTTATAGATATTTCTTTACTGTTTCATCTACAAGTTGCAGAGAAATTTGCTTTGTTTTTTCGTATTTTTGCCATTCTTTCTTTTTATCATCAATCGTTCGATTCGTGTTTTCAATTCGGTTTTGCTTTTTACGCATAGCCTTTGATAGCTCTCTGATATTTTTTGCACGATTTTCCGAGAACTCCACTTTATTTTTCTCTTCGATAACCGCAATGGTTTCTTGAAGTTCATTTACTTTTGCTTGTCTTTCCTTATTTTCAGCCATAAGTTCTTCTATTTTTTCCTGAACACCTTTTTTCTTTCTTTCATAACTCTCCTCAATCAGCTTTTTAAAATGCTGAACATTCGCATGATTAAGAGGGAAAATCTTATCTGGTGCATCTTGCAGTAAAGAACCGTCTACCTCAACAACGATTTGGTTGTTGTCTGGTCGTTGAAAGATAAATTTCCCTATACGAAGGGTTGTTAAATCCAAATATCGACCATCTACTCTTCGATAATCACTCCACAAGCTAAAACGTACACTTAATACCAATGTTCCAAATTCCATGTTTTCCACTCCTATGCAAGTATTACCCGAACTTATTTATAAAACCATTATATCACATTTATACGAAAAAGTAAATTATTTTTTACAAACAAAAATAACCTGAAAGGAAATTCCTTCAGGCTTTTCGTTGTTATTTGGTTAGGAGTTATACCGCTCTCCCATTATCTGTTCTGGTTAATGTATGTATCAATTGAAGGCGTTCTTCTTCTGTTAAATTCTTTGATATATACGTAATCCCTTGTTCATTGACCATTTCTACATGAATACCGTCTTTAGAATTTCCGTAGAAGTCAACTCTCCGATTGTTTCCCATTGGAATCTGCATAATTATATCCCTACCTTGTTATAACATTTTGAGTTGCAGAGTTATTAATTCAATGTTCTTTTCAAACACCTTTTCTAATTTACCTTTGGAATTTTCAATCCAGTACACAAATTCCTCTTCTTTTTCATTCCAAAAGACTTCTTTAACAGTCCATATAGAACGATTGTATTTCACTTTTTTATTTTTATATTTATTGATTTCTTCTTTTATCCACCAGTGCATAATTACTCCCCCAACACATTATCCTTTAAATTAGATATTCTGCAATTTATTGATTACGTGATTGTATTCACTGACCTCTATTGTGTTATCTCCACTTGAAAGACGTAAAAAATAGTTTAAATCCACATTCAATAATTCGGCTGTTTGTTCTTCTGTCATGCAATTCTTCACCATTATTTCAATGATTTTTTCTGATAGTTGATATTGTTCCGAATCATAAAAATCATGTAATTCTGGTCGAGAAGTCAATAGCTCTTTTAAGAAATCTTTTACACTACTCAATTAACTACCCCTCTTTTACAACATAATTCAAATACACTGAACTTCATGTTAAGTAATTTTTAGTTACTTCCGATTGTTTTTCAGCCATTCCAAAGCCATAGAAAAACCTTCTTCTAAGGTATCTACACTGTAATCCCAAATTTCTTCTTCCATTTCTTCAATGAAAAATGAATAGGTGAAGTTTGGCATGTCACCTGCTAACACCTCGGCTTGATAACCATTTTCAACTTGATTCGTTATCAAATATCGAATATCATAACCTTTTTGAACCCACTCATTTATTTCTTTTAATAAATCCATATCCAGACCTCCCTATGTTTCACATTTTGTTTCTGTGCCTCATTATCTACGAATTGTGAAGCATAAACTAACATTCTATCTTTTCGATATCGCCTTCATCCGTATAACAAACTTCCAAACAATTAGGACAATCGTAACCATGTGCGTTATGCTCTAAATCGTCAAAATTAATATTACTAAGTGGCTCGATATCATCTTCCGTTGTCCCTATTGATTTCATACTTTGTTCAATCCATGTTTTTTCATCTGATACTGTATTACATTTCGTGCATTTATATTTAAATATACTTATCACCCTCTTTCTCTTTGTCGAAATATCTGACTAAACCATCTTTAAACGGATATGAATTAGTCTTATCACCCTTTAATTACTTCATTTCTTTACTGATTTAGCCTTTATTACTTGTTCTAATAATCCAGCAGAAACCTCTTCTACGGTATCTCCAACAGCGTGAAAATGATTGTATATCGTTGATAATACATAATCTTTATATTCTTCATCTTCTTGCTGAATACGAGTGGCAGTTGCTTCAAAACTCATTTCGTAAACTCTGCCTTTCCCCTTACATTCAATCCCTACGTTATAGCCCATTTCCATCAACTTTTTAAGGCTTTCACTTTCAATCTCTGGATTCGACAGAGAACCTTCTTCAATAGTGTTTCCTTTCAAACCAGATAGAGATAAACGGTTTATATCTCGACTTTTGTCTTTTTTAGACCTTTGATTGATTAAAGTCAATGCTTCGTGTTGATGTTTGAACACCAATTCAAATGCAACCAGCATAAGGTCTTTTGGATACGCCTCATTATAACGATTTTCAATAATTTCATAAGCTCTTTTCAAATCCATCATGATTCTCCATTTCTTTTATTTAATACGATACGTATAGCCTCTGTTAAAGTGGTTTTCCCATGTTCGACATGACCCATTGAACCTACATTGACGTTCTTATGACAATGAGGGCATACAATATGCTGGTGAGTCTGTTTACAGGTTTCACAAACCCTGCTTTTAAATTTTTCTTTCAAATCTACTCAACCCCTTGTAATGCCTGTTCAACCGCCTTTTTTACTTTGGCTCTGGTTGTGCCATTGTTCATGTCGTATTCCAAATGGAAACCGCACTTACATGTCCGTTTAACCAGATTATCCTTCACTTCCATTGTTCCATTATCCTCACTAACATCGTCACTTCCGCATTTCGGACAATCATTAATATAAGGGGCAACTCTTAAAAAATTTCTTACATCCATGTTTTTTATCTTCCTTTCTATTCTTCTTCATCTACGTTGTCTAAACAATCGTCTAACTTTTTCTGGATTTTCCCTAACACGTCTTTCGCCTGTGTCCATAATTCTTTCAATTCTTCATCTTCAATATGTTCAGGGCTTATGTAATGCTGAATCACATAGTCTAACCCTTCATTTTCCACTTTATTTGCAATTTGTTCTATACTCATTTTTTTCATCGTTTTATCTCTTTCCTTGTTTTATGCTTCTGTAACTAATTCACCTTCATAAAAACAGAAATAAGCCGAACAGTAATCCTGTTCAACGCCTCTATCGTCAATCACATGAATACAATCATGGAATGTACCGTCACCTTGATTTTTTATTGCTACGTAAATACGCCCTGCAGTTAAATCAAAATCCGCTCCTTCATGATTGGCGATTAATAAATCACCCTTTTTAATCATTTTTCCTGTTTCATCACAATTTTGTTTACGAATACTAACTATCACGTATTTTCCCCCTGTTCTTTTTCTTTATTATTTTACCGAACAACAGTATAAATTTATTGTATCATCAATTTATTTTTATGTAAATTATAATTTACTTATCTATAAAAAAATGGTATAATTGATGTACAGAAAAGGAGCGGATACCTATATGGAAAATAGATATAACGATTATATTGCTTCGGTTGATAAAGATAAGTGTATGGATTGTGGAAGTACAGACATTCACTATGACGAGGATGAAAAAGGAAAATTCAAAGAATGTAAAAGATGCGGTAAAGCCTATTACATATAAGGAGGGATATTTCTATGTGTGCCATTTGTGAAAATAAAGACATTATCTCAAGAACAATCGAATTAAGCGAAAATAGAGAAATGACCACTTCTGTTCGTTTTGATGGGGAGCAGGAAGATATTCTAAAGGTTCGTGTGCAATTAGGTTCTCTTGGATATACCCTCCCCATAAAGGCGAACTACTGTTTTATTTGTGGTAAAGATTTAAGAAAGGAAGTGAAATCTGAATGACACATTTCTTGATACAGACGGTGAATGGAAGAGTGGTTCATGACTTTGCCTTTCATCTAATTAAGGCGATTGAATCACAAAACTGGATTCGTAATGAAACCGTCTATGAATATACGTTGTCAGAAAACATGATAGGTTATCCTGGTTGCGTTCCGATTGGTAGCTTAGAATTTGTCTTTGATTATATCGAAGCCTACCACAACGTCAATAGAAAGTATATTGAACCTCTTAATGTACCTCCTCTATTAAGAAAAGAAGAGTTTTTAGGGAGAAAGCTCTTTATAGCAAGTAAAGAGGACATTCCCTCTCCTGGTCATTGGTTTGTGAAGTCAAATAGTCAATATAAGAGATTTACAGATGAAATCAGCGAAACAAGTTCCCTTCTCGAAGACAAATACATGGTTTCGGAAGTATTAGACATTGATTCGGAATGGAGAGCCTTTGTTCAAATGGGACAACTCCTTGGCATTAAGCATTATGTAGGGGATTTTGCGATATTCCCTGATATTGAAGCGGTGAAACGCATGATAAAAGCGTATGAAGACGCTCCTCTTTCCTATACCTTAGATATTGGTATGGTAAAAGGTAAATGTGTTGTAATAGAAGTACATCCATTTGTATCTTGTGGATTATATGGATTTGAAAACTATCAACGACTACCTATCATGATGATTCAAGGGTTTATGCACATGAAAAACGAAGCACTTAAACAAACAATTGTATAAATAGAAAGAAGGTACATGGCTATGGAAATTGAATTTCAAAAAGACAATTATTCCGTAACAAAACGATATGAGCTGTCAGATACAGAAATCGAAATCATGAAGTTTATTTTCAAACATGAACGAATTGATTTTCGTGAAAGGAAATACGGAGCGGAAAACCCGAAAGATGAAACTGGTACATTCTTTTATGATGACTGCGGTGATTTAAGAGGACAGGGCTTTATTGAAGAGGATGACAACTGGTGGAACTCCTATATCTTTACATCATTGGGAAAATACTTTGTAGAGGGCAATCCACTATTACAAGAAAAAACAGAGAATGGGGAGAACGAAGAATGAGCAAAACAGAGATTCAAGAAACTGGTTGGACAAAAGAGTTAAGAATGTGGGATACCTTATTTGAATTAAAACAAGATGACCCCAACTTCGGATTTGAAGGAACAATCTTTTTTGCAACAGACTTTGCAAAGGATGTAAGCACTGGTGATTTTAAGACAGTGATTGCTTATACTTCTTTCAATGGAATGAATTTAGGAAAAGGTATTTGTTCTTTCATTGTCACAAGTGAAATCTTAGAAGAAAAGTTCCAGCCAATCGAAACCTCTTTCCGAGAATATGAGAAAATCATTGAGAAAGAATATTGGGAAGAACGTAGAAAGGAAGAACAACAAGAAGAAGATACTTCCCTACCTACAAGTTTAGTAGATAAAAATGGAGAAGCCCTTTACCTCAATGATAAGTGGGCGTTTCAAGGAGAAGTTTTTGTTCTTGAGAAAGTAAACCAAGAATACTGGTTTATTCCTGAAAAGAACAAGGATAATGAATTGGAATGGGTAGACCCTATTATTTCTAATCAGGGTGTCAAAATAAAAGAAGAAGCCCCTACTGGTGAAATGTAAATGGATATTGTTGTTACGATTCCAAAATCAGAATATCTAAATGATGATAAAGAATCGAAACATATGAAAGAAGAAGACTTGGTTCAATTCTGGACACTGAATCGCTCTCCTAAGAATATATCTGTTGGGGATAGAGTCTATTTCGTTAAAAATGGAGAAATTGAATCCTCTATGGAAATAATGGAGATAGAGAAAGATTCATCAATGACGTGCTTAACGACAGACCGTACTTGGACAGGAAGTTGTCAATTAGTTCTTGATGATTTACAGGATGAACATCATTTAGGGATACATGTAAAAGGATTTCAGGGGTTTCGTTATCGCTGGTGGTAAATTAGGAGGGGTAGTGTGCTAAAGACAGACAATGAACAATTAATTGAAAAAGAAGTAGTCGGTAAAACCGTTGAAGGTATGTCTATATTAGACGGTTCAGTTGTAATAAAATTTACAGATGGGAATTTTGTGGACATAGATTTCGATAAAGATAAACAAGAATTAAAAACAACGATGAATATATATTGATAACAGCAAAAAGACCTTGGATTTAATATCCAGGGTCTTCTTTATTGTTTATCTATCAAATTTGAAAGTTTCCGCACAATCTCCACACAACGTATGAGCTAATGCGTCAGGATTTTGAGCATTCCGTTCAATGTCCAATTCATCTGAAATCGAATCTCCTAAAATATTGTAATAACAGACTTCATCTAAATACTCACTTTCCATTTCACAAACTTCACATTTCAACATATACATACCCTCCAATAGATAGTTTTTGTAAACACCTTATTTTTTGAAACTTTTTTATCTTATACAGCATTAATTTGTTTCATTATCGGATAAACGATAGTAAAGCGAACCATCTTCTTGAACTTTATAGTACATGCCTGATTTCTCTAATAAAGCAATGAAGATTTCTTGTTCCTTCACAAAATTAGCATTGTACTCTTTCTTTAACTCTCGAAGCTGGTGGGATTCAATTAGATTTAAGTCGCCTTTGTTTTCAATCTGTAAATCTGCCATTTCCTCCATTAAAGCAATTTGGTCAAGATAATAGTCTTTTAAAGGTTGTAAAGCGGTACTTTCTGTTTTTACTTCTTCCTTAAAGTATTTTATCCTCTCTTTTAATTCCTTTACCTTCTTTACATTACTTGTTGCCAAGATTTCGTTTGAATAATGGCTGATGTGGTCACTTAGTCCTTCAATTTTCTGTAAATATAAGTGCAGTTCTTTCTCATTAACTTCATTTGCTGGTAGCTCCTCTATTTGACTAATCGCAGGAACTTCTTTATCAGGAATAAAAGCCAATACACCATAGACTGCCATTAATCCAACCAGGATACCCCCTGTAATTTGACGATAGCGATTCTTTTTCTTTGGCTTTTCTGGTTCAGGAGAAGAAGGTTGATTGCCAAACATGATTTTTGCCTTTTTCTTCTCTACTTCTTTCATTTGTTTCCAAAACTCTTTATCTTGTTTGTTTTCCAACTCTATTCACTCCTTTCAGTGTTTTTGTTTTATATTGTATTCACTACAAATATGAAATAAAGAGTGGTTTCCCACCCTTATTCATACGATATGCCTTTGATTTCCTGGTTTTGCGTATCTGTAACCAGTGTTATTTTTCCTTTATCTAAATAGAACATAAATGTCCCAACAATAGTTTTCACTTCATATACTGCATCGTAGATTTCTTGGTTGTACCCTTCTACTGCAGTCATTTTCTTAAATTCTCCAAAGGTGTCTTCGTATTTATCGACAAACCCAACAATCGTAGTATTGTCTTTAGATAGATTAGATTCATTTACTTGTTTTTCTTCTACTTTTTTCTCTTCTTTTTGCTCTACTTGTTCTTGTTTTGGGTCTAAGATTTGATTAAGGTTAATATCTTGTGTTTGGAATGTATAATAAATGGCATACAAATACATAAAGGTAAAGAATATCTTAAATCCAACATGAACCCCTTTTTCTCTCCACATTAAAAATATCCCTATTGGAAATAATGGACTAAACATCACCATCATAATAAACCATGTTTTTTGATAAAACTTTTTCTTTTCGTTCATAGGTAAACCTCCTCATTTGTATCTATGTCTACACTCTATTGTCTATGATTTGAGAGCTTGAATCTATTGGTTAGTGGTTCTATACGGTTTGAGGTAACAAAAAAAGAGAGGTATTTACCTCTCCCTTAAAAATCACTTTTCATTCACTGTAGAATAAGGGTTTACACCCCAATGACCATTTTCATTTATTACTTTTGCCTTTAATATTTTGCTAAAAACATCGTTTCCAATAGAAAAATCAGTATAAACTATAACTTCAGCGGTTGCCTCATTAATTTTTTGAACAGATTTTATATCAATTCCAATAACATCTTTAAATTCATAAAAGTTTTTCAACTCTTTAATAGGGTTACTTTGGTTCTGTACCCATGATACTTGACTGTTTTCTTTCATCTTATTCCAATCTTTATTTTTCCAAGAAATAAAATATTCTGCTACAGCTCTTTCAATTGTTCCTTCCTTGTAAGAACTTATATCTATCATTGGATATTCTGTTTTTTTAATATCTAAATCTACTGGATTTACAACATTAACTGTATTAAAACCATATTTATTTGAAATGAAATTACCAGTTAAATTCTCACCGTCTTTTCCAACAATTTTTAAAACATCATCTGATTGCCCTCTTGGTGTAAACATAACACTAACTTGATGCTTTCCATTTTCAAATTCTGGAACTTTAGGGGGTGTTAATGAAATTTTAAATTGTCCTTCTTTTACAATCGTATCTCCATTTACTCCTAAATAAGTATCTTCTGGTTTTTGACCCGAAAGTTCATAAGAAACGGAAAGACTTGAACCTTCTGGAAGAGTAGTTTTTCCTTTAATTAGTATAGTGTCATTTTGTTTTTCAATATTTGTCACATCTATACTTGTTCCAAGTGAGTTCTCTGTATTGTTCGCTACTTCCCCTTCATTCTTAATATCTATACTTTTTTCTGTTACTTCTGCTCCACAACCCACAAGAGCTAATGTTATAACCCCTGTTAAACTTAAACCTATTACTTTTTTCTTTTTCAAATTAATACCTCCTTCTTATTCGTGATATTTTAGATATAAATTTTGAGCTATCTTTTCTACAAAACGAACCTTTGATTCTTTTTGTTTCATCAAGTGCTTGATAAACTCTTTATAGAATGAATCCTTTAATCGTGGCATAATGTTTCCACTAATTAACCCTTCTAAAGCTCCTTTTATATCCTCATATTTGTTTTCTTTACGCTTTACAACTTCTAAAATCGTATCTTCACCATTTAGTTCATCCATGATTTGCTTGATTTGAATTTCATATTTAATGGCTAATTCACTGGTAGCCGAATCTTGATTCAACTCATTCAGTAAATCATCTAAAGAGGCAATATTCTCTTCTGCTAATGAAACGGATTTCAGCCCTAATTTATGTGATTCTAATTCTTCATCCGTAGACAATTCCAAGTCTCCCTCAAACTTCTTTACAAAACCAAGAGTTTGAATATCTACCACGTCAGAAATCTCTTGTATTCTACGAGTTCGCAAGAGTGTATTTGTATCCTCTTCGGTTTCGGTCATTTTTAATACATTGATAGAGACCAAGTAAAGATTAACAATCTCCTCTTTTTTCATAGGTTGAAGGAGTTTCACATAATTAAACACATCGATATATTTTTGAAGAATATGTGTAAAATTCTTTTTCTCCTCCATTGATAAGGCTTTATATCTATCTTTTGCAGTTTGAAGAACAGGTTCAATTTTTTCGTAATTCTTCTTAGAAAAAAACTCTTTTGAAAAGTCGGTTAAAGTTTCTTTTGTAATAACCTTAAACGATAGTACACGTTCATAAGCTCTATCTAAAAACTCTTCATGATAATCTTCATTTGGAATTTCTGCTCCTAAGAAATGCTCTGCAAAGGCTTGTTTAATTTCTTCAGGGTGATTTTTAAAGTCTAAAATAAATGTGTCTGTCTTTCCTTTTGTCACTCGGTTTAATCGTGATAGGGTTTGAACAGCATTGATTCCTTTTAACTTCTTGTCTACATACATGGCAACCAATTTCTTTTCATCGAATCCAGTTTGAAACTTATTTGCGACAATTAAAATCTGATATTCATCGGAAGTGAATTTATCAGGAATTTCTCCACTCTTGAATCCATTTAAAGATTCTTCACTATAATCTGTTCCATTAACCTTAACCGTATCTGAAAAAGCGACAATCGTTTTGAATGGCAGTTTTAAATCTTTGATATATTGGTTAATTGCAAAGAAGTATAGAATCGCTTGTTCCCTGCTTTCTGTTACAACCATTGCTTTCCCTTTCCCATTTAATAAATATTGTGCTTTATCATTGAAGTGGTTTACGATAATTGGAACTTTCTCTGCAATAGATTGGATATTTAAATAGTTTCGTATATCTCTTTTCGCTGTTCTACGGTCTACCAACAAAGTTTCATTCGATTTACTAACCAACTTGTAATACATTTGATAATAAGTATAGTTCTGAAGAACATCTAATATAAATCCTTCTTCAATAGCTTGTTTCATGCTATATAAATGAAATGGCTTGTAAGTATTATCAGATTCATCATGTACACCAAACATTTCTAATGTTTCTTTTTTAGGTGTAGCAGTAAAAGCAAAGAATTTTATATTGTCTGCTTTTCCTAATTTCTTGATTTCAGCTAATACTTTATCTTCTGTATCTACATCTTCTTTATTTAACGCTCTTTTGACGTTTGCCTGGTACTGTCCAGTTTGTGATTGGTGAGCTTCATCAATAATAATGGCAAATCGCTTACCATTTAATGTTTTTAAAGAATCGTAGATATGTCCAAACTTTTGAATTGTTGTTACGATAATATGGGTATTGTTATTTAAGGCATCTGCTAATTCTTTGGATTTACCCTCAATGGTCTTCACTACACCGCTTTTATGGTCAATCAACGCAATGTTATCCTGCAGTTGTTTATCCAGTACCACTCTATCTGTTAAGACTAAAACGCTATCAAATAGCTTTTGGTCGTTAATGAACAATTTAGATAACATATACGCTGTCCAAGTAATCGTATTGGTTTTTCCGCTTCCTGCACTGTGTTTAATTAAGAAATTATCATTAGGCTGGTTGGACAATAGATTAGCTCTGATTTCACGAACTGCATCAATTTGATGGTAACGTGGAAAAATAAAGGATTGTCTTTCTTCATCCACATACATAAAATCTTTTACTAATTCTAATAGGTTGTCCTTTTGGATAATGGTTTCCCACACATAATGAGTAGCAAACTTCCCATCTACAATCGGGTTTCCTTTCCCTTCTTCATTCCCTTTATTAAAAGGCAGGAAAAAGGTATTCTCTCCTTCTAATTTAGTTGTCATATAGGCTTCTCTGGTGTCCATAGCAAAGAATACTGGTGTTCTTTTAAACAATTCTTCTTTCGGGTCTCTATCGTACTTTAATTGATTTTGAGCATGAGCATATGATTGACCAGTTGCTTCATTTTTTAATTCAAAAATAGCGACAGGTATTCCATTAATAAAAATACAGAAGTCTAAACGGAATTTTCGTTCTTTGTGATACTCCAATTCATCTGTAATCGAAACAATATTCTTTTCATATAAAGCTACGATTTCGTTATTTAATCCGCTATATGGTTTAAAATACGCCAATAAAAAGCGTTTGTTTTCTAACTCTATCCCTTCTTTTAAAATCTTAATAGGATTTTTCTCTTTAATTGCTTCTGATAACTTTAACATGAAGTAATTGCGTGTGTTTTCACGATAAATAGATTCCAAATGTTCCATTGATTCTGGTTGAGTTCTATATAAAAAGTCAAATAAGCACTTTTCGTCTACACAATACTCCTTCTGATAATTTTCCGTATATCCTTTTACATATCCATGATTTACTAAGTAATTCTGGATATGATTTTGAAAGTCCTTTTCTTGTAATCCTTTCACTCATACCCCTCCCTTAATTGGTTGATTTTTCTAATATTATAGATTTAAAAGTGGTTATTATAAGGGAATTAATGAATGAAGTGGCATAATAACATGTAAATAATCATTGACTTTAGACAAAAATATAAATATAATAGACTTTGGATAACAACTTCAATAAAGAAGAATAAAAGATAAATCTCTGTCTATAATTGTTAATAGGAACAATAAGTAAGGCGATATTTATTTAAATATTAAACTTTTAAAAAGGATGGATGTAAAATGATTAACAACGTAACTTTAGTAGGTAGACTGACGAAAGACCCTGAATTGAAATACACTCCAAACGGTGTAGCTGTTGCGACTTTCACTCTTGCTGTCAATCGTTCATACAAAAACAGTGAAGGAAATTATGAAGCTGATTTCATCAACTGTGTCGTGTGGAGAAAACCAGCAGAAAACGTAGCAAATTTCTTGAAAAAAGGAAGCCTTGCTGGTGTAACTGGTAGTATCCAAACACGCAATTTTGACAATCAAGAAGGCAAACGTCAATATGTAACAGAAGTGTTGGCTGAACGTGTTCAATTCCTTGAATCTAAAGGAACTGGACAAGGTGGACAAACTGGTGGACAAACTGGTGGAAACACTGGAACTGGCAGTGGTGATTCTTCTTCAAAACCTGAATATACAAAGGTAGATGAAGACCCATTTGCTAATAATGGTAAGCCAATCGACATTTCTGATGACGACCTTCCATTTTAATTGACAATAGTCAATACAAAAAGACCTATCTCTTAATTGAGTAGGTCTTTTTTGTGTGGTTAAGCGACTGTATCTTCATGAGTTACATCAATTTTTCCTGTGACTGCTTCAAAGATAAGACTTTGCTTGTATTCTTTTAATTTTTCGATTTCTGTTTCGATTTTTGAAATAAGCCATCCGATTTTTATTGTTCTTTTGTTAAGGTACTCAACAATTTCCTCTTGTTCATTCATTGGAAAAACTTTAAATACTATTTCATCAATATATGATTTTGACATATGAGGAATAGTAGTCCCATTAACCTTTGACCTAAATATACTTTCATTTGATTTTAAAATATAAAATAAATACCCAGGATGAATTTTATTATTGGCTCTAATCCTAACTGCTGTCGATGATACAGCCCCACTATGATTAGTTGTTATTAATCCTGCTCTTGCTCCATCCCATAGAACAATAGAATCATTTTCATTACATTCCAATATTTTTTCATCAATAGTATATTCTTTGTAAATTCCAAAGTCGAATGAAGATGCTGAAATATATGGTCTTCCAATTTTATCTGTATTTAGATTATCTGGTTTTTTGCCTTTATCTAATTCAATAAAATATCTCAATTTAGCATGTGAACTATTATTCACATGTGAATTCAATCCTTTTGTCACAACTTCACTAATCAATGCCTGTTTCTGTTCTTTTAAGAGGTTGATTTGTTTTTGTTTGGAAGCAATGACTGAATCCAATTTGAATGTTTTTTCATCAAGGAAGTTAGCGATTTGTTGCTGTTCATTAACAGTTGGAAATGGAATTTTAAGATTATCAATTTCTTGTTTTCCTATATTGGGTTGTGCTCCACCTATTGAATATAATTTAATAGGTTCTTTAAACAAAGTTGAATCGGCAATATATTTAAGAAACTCACTTGTTGTTTTTAATGGTTTAAGCAATCCAACTCTTTGATTTAATAGAGCTTTACTATGACCATTAAAAATTGAAGTTTTTCCAATTGTACCACCTGTTAAAGCAATTAAAATGTCTCCGTTGTTAATAAAAAAAGAATCCATTCCCTCTACTTTATCATTAGGGATTTTTTTAACTTGAGACCAATCAATATTCTCTCTTACATCGCTTATTCTTATAATAGGGATACCTTCTTCAGCATAATCATCACTATTAAAAGCATAACCATTTATTAATTGAGCAATATATTTGTAAGAAACCAAATTCCATGATTCAGGTATATCCCCAATCCACTCTACATTTGTTTTTTTCAATTATTTGTCCCTCCTTTAGTACAATAAGTCTTTTAATATTTGTTGAACTTCTTTTTCAATTTCCAAAATTTCTTCCTTAATCACATCAGAAGGTCGTAAAGGAGTATATTGATAGAAATAACGTGTGAAGTTAATTTCTGCACCAACTACTATTTTGTCTTCTACTACATAGGCATCTTCAATATGAGGTAATACTTCACGTTCCATATAGGCTTGAATGTCTTCTTTGTATTGAATTTGCTCTGTATCCTTCCATTTTTTATCGGATTTTCTTCTCACCTCTAATTTTTTAAATAAGAAATCTTCATTATTAAAGATTTTACAAATATCGCTTTCTTCAAAGGCTTGATAAATTTTAGTTAGTTGTTTGATTTGAGCTTCTGTAATCTCTTTACGCTTTTGTCCTAAAGACTTTGGAAGTTTCTCATATACATCCACAGCATTAATGAGTTGAACTTTCCCTTTTCTTTTTTCCTCTTTCTTGTTGTTTAATATCCAAATATACGTACTGATAGAGGTATTAAAGAAAGTGGAATCTGGAAGTGCTACGATAGATTCTAATAAATCATTCTCGATAATCCATTTACGGATATTGCTTTCCCCTGAACCAGCATCACCAGAGAATAACGGTGAACCGTTTAAAACAACCGCTACTTTACTTCCTTCTTCTTTCTCCATTTTTGAAATCATGTGTTGAACAAATAGTAATGAACCATCACTTACTCTTGGTGTTCCTGCACCAAATCGACCTTTATCACCTTTTGTTTTATGCTCGTCTTCAACTGTTTTTTGTTCCTTCTTCCAAGAGATACCGTATGGTGGATTCGCCATAATATAGCTGAATTTCTTATCAGGGAATCTATCTTCTGTTAGTGTGTTTCCTAACTTGATATTTTCCGCTTCCCCACCTTTAATTAAAAGGTCTGCTTTTCCGATTGCATAAGACTGCTCATTGATTTCTTGTCCAAATGGGGTTACGTTTGCAACTGGATTCACTTCACGAATCCGTTCTTCAACCACAGAGTTAATCCCATTTGTTCCACAAGTCGGGTCATAAACACTGATTAATCTACCTGGTTCTTTTAATTTTTCTTCGTCACCAAGTAACACTAAATCAGTCATCAGTCTTACGATGTCCCTTGGTGTGTAGTGGTCTCCAGCCAGTGCATTTTCTAAGAATTTACGAATTAATTCTTCAAAAATGTATCCCATTTCACGATTGCTAACTATATTAGGGTGGAAGTCAATCTTATTCATTTCTTTAATTAATTCATACAAAAGGTTATTTTTGTGTAATTTTGCAATGGCTTTTTCAAATTCAAAAGACTTAATAATGTCACGTACATTATCTGAATACCCTTGAATGTAATTCAATAGGTTTGCATCGATATGTTCAGGCTCTTGCTCTAAACGATTGAAGTCATATTTACTCACATTAGAAAATTTTAATTGGAACACTTCTGCTAATTGTTCCTTTACATCAGGAATATCCTTCATATCCTCATATTCTTCAAGCATGGCTTCCTTATATTCTTCTAATACGCTATCAAAACGCTTTAAAATCACTAAAGGTAGGATTACCTCTTTGTATTGTTCAGGGTTGTAAACCCCTCTAAGTAAGTCTGCTATATTCATAATCAAGTTGATTTTATCATTAAAGTTAATTGTCATTCTCTCTCTACGCCTCCCATTTAAGTCTTTTATCATTGACTATTGTCAATAGACGAATTACTTTAATGGTAACAGATGAAAGATTTACCTCCAATGGCTTATGAGCTTAATGACGTTTTAGCTTTATATGTAAGACAATAAAAAAAGAGAGGTTTTACCCCTCTTATGCGATATTCTCTTTCTCTTCTTCATGTAATTGAACAACTTGATTTCCTTTTAAATCAAAAACGGTCATAACAGGACACATAACACGTATATGCTGTTGCAACGTCTCAAAATAAGGAGTAAGGGATGCCTTTACTGTCTTCTGCATTGGGAATACTACCGCCATTACTTTCTTGCGATAGGTTACTTCTGTTGGCTCTGTTACTTTATTAGATAAGATAATCATTTTTGCTGACCAGCTTTCTAACGTAAAATACGGTGCAAGTTGATATTCTTCACATTTTCCTTTCTTCATAATCTCTTTCTTAAATTCAGTCATTGTCATTTGGTTCATTTTGAACTCCTCCATCTTCATATATAAATTGTTATGCCTATTTTGTTGTTCCTCTTATCTTTTATGCGATATAGAACGGTTCTACAAGAAAAAGACCTATCCTCTAAGGATAAGCCTCTCTTCTTTATTCGTTTTCTTCATCTTCATTGAAGAGTTCAGTAGGAGATAAATATTCTTTTCCGTCTCCTTCTCTTTTAATTTGAGAAAAGGTTCTCTTTGGTGATGATGGCTCTACTTTTAGTAAAGATTCAGGAAGATTGATTTCAAACATTTCTGCTTTCTCCTCTATCTTTTCCCCTACTTCTTGTTCTACCTCTTTTTCAAGTTCAATAGGTGCTTCTACTTGCTTTTCCTCTACCACTTCTTCCACTTTCTTTGTGCTGGTTCTTTTTTTCTTTTTCTTGGTTAAGTTCTTTTTGTAATCCAAGAATTTCTCATATTGAAGGAGTAATTTTTCATTCGCATAAAGCGTACCATTCGTACTTTCAGACGTTCCTTCACGATTGATAAGTTTATAGACGATTTCCCCTCTCTTACGGTTCAGAAGTTCAGCGTTCATATAGGTCTTGTAAAACAAGTAGTCTTCATAAGAAATTCTCTCTAATAGAATTAGGTTTGAAACGCTATTTTGAATCACATGTTTGTATTCAGGATAGATATTTAATTGACTCATTTCTTGAAGGAATAACATAATCCCTACATTCTTAATATGGCTTCCTTCTAACAATTCTGTCAGAACAGGGTAATACTTCTGAAAATCATCCAGATACATAAAGCTATCTGCAGAATCCGCTTGAAGCAATTCTTGTTGAATCTTCATTAATAGATAACTACCCATTAAGGAAGCATAGTCTTTATACGTCAAAAATTCAGTGTCCACAATCACCACTTCATGATTCTTTAGAACTTTCTTGAAATCAGGTAAGTCCTCCTCTTCTGGTGAGAAGTTATAGTTATTTTGAAAATCAACCAATTCCCTTATTTTCATTCGGATAGCAGAACAATATTCATATACTCTATACTCTTTTTTCTCAACAAAATACTCATTCAAGAACCAGGAGGCAATATTTCCATTTTCTTTTGCCATACAAACGTCTTCAGGTTTCAAACGTGAAAACTCTAATACACGCTTTCTTCCTAATCCATTGATGTTTTCCATGACATCCCATAGGTCTTCAATGGTTGCGTGTTCTCCAAGTGTACGTTTCACTACTTTAATTCCATAAACAAGTAGCGTTTTATTCATTTCTTGGAAGAACATATCCATTCCTTTAAATACATGACTAAACAATTCTGTCATATATTCTGTGACTTCTTGTTCTTCCCCTTTTAATAGATTAATATTAAAGCTATTGGTTTCAGGTTTAATCAAATGAACTTTTCTCCCCATATGTTTTGCTAATGTGTAAAGTTTATAAGATGTATCTCCTTTTGAGGTAAATACAAAAATACTATGGTCTTTGTCTTTCAAATCCTGATAGTACATATTTAACAGCACATGGTCTGATTTGCCTGTCCCTTTTTGACCTAAAACTAAGGTATTTAAATATCTGCTATCATTACAAAGACGTACTTCTTTTTTCTTAAATCCATCTAATGCGATTATCACAATTCATTCCTCCTTTTCCTTTTTTCTTGATTTTGGATAATGTTTTATATGTTATTCGTTTAGAACACAAATAAATAAAAAAAGAGAGGCTGATGCCTCCCTAAATCGAATCATTCTTACGTTTATATTCTTCTTCTAACAATTTTTCTTGCAATGTTTTATTCTTATCTCTTAACAAAAAGCCAACTACAATGTTTAGTAAAACAATAATTGTCAGTACAAACTTTCCAATTGAAAAACCCTGAACAATCAAGTCAGGAATCAAAAATACAAGAGGAATGATAGAAAGATTTACCCACCAATCTTTTGTTGGAATCATTTGTTTTCTCTCTCCTCTCTTATTCGTTTTATCTTTACGTTCGCAACATATATCATGCGTAAGTATATGATAATGACAACTGTTTGTGCGATTAAAATAAGCATTGTTACTCCATAAACAACATCGTTTGGATTTTCTTTACCAAGAAAATAATTGTATATTATACCTACAACAGAAATGAATAACCATAAAATAGCTCCAATTTTTTTCATATTTTCCCCACTTTCACATTCTTTTTTTTAGCTTAAAATAAGCCTCTCTTTTTTTCTATATAAAAGGGGTTCAACCTATTCCGAATCCTTTTTATTCATACAAACCTCTTTTATATGTTCATTTTCAATTCAAATAAAAAAGAGAGGCAACAGCCTCTCTAAAGTCGTTTTTTATTCTACTTTCACAAAAGTTTGAAAGAAATTGGTTCTTCCTTCTTCATTATTTACATATTTCTCTACAAATTGTTGCTTCCAGGCATCTTCTGTTTCAGATAGATTTTCCTCTTCAATCAAAGTTCTAACGTCAAATCCTAAGAACTTCGTCAGCTCTTCATATTTCAATTCCATTTTGTACGCAGTAGTATTTGTTGTTAAGGTAACAAAGAGTGTTTCTGTATCAGGATTATTCCGAAGCATCCGAACCGATTCATGTACCAACATTTTTTGTACATTTACTTCATCATTAAAATAAGCGTCATACGTTTCCTTTGTTAGCTTTACATCTGGATAAGCAGTTTGAAATTCTTCATACGAATCCAAGAACTCCATATATCCATTCAACGAATCATAACGCACCGATTTTACAAAATCAGTACCTTCCAACTCATTTGTATTGATTTCCTCTGATGGTCTAATTCCAGCAGTATCTCCTTTAGTCGTTGAGCTACTTTCAACCTCTTCATTTTGAGAACTATCTTCCACATTCGTTTTGCTCTCTGTTTTTTCAGTAGAAGAACAAGCTGTCACCATTGCGACAGAGGACAAACAAACCGACAATAAAACCAATTTCTTTAAATTTTCCTGTTTACTCATACAAGCCTCCTTTATAGTTTTCGATATTGTGTGCCTTACGCACAACAGACGTTCGATATATCGAATATACCATTATTTCGAGAGGCGAAACAATAAGAAACTGGTTTTAGTCGTGTTGACCCCTCTCTTTTAACCAATGAGATATGTATATAAAAAAAGGAAGAGCATACACCCTTCCTTTCTCTACTTATGGATTGTTATTTTTGAGACAATAAGTAATAATAGACCATTCTTGTTTTACTATCACAAATTGTTCCGTTCGCAATATACTCTTTCATTTGCTCTAATGTTACCCATTCCACTTCGTCTACATCTGCATCGTTTACCTTTTTGTTTTCTTGTGCTTTCACTCGAATTTCACAAAAAGAAATGATTGCGTCTGTATTACCAGCCATCATGAAGTATGGTTCAATTGGATTTTCTTTGATAGAGAGTATTTCTTCTTTTGGAATTTCACATTCCTCCATTAGTTCCTCTACCAATGTATCCAATGCAGACAGCCCCTCTTTGTCCAATACTCCTGCTGGAAGCTCTTTTGTATGGCGTTGGATAACAGGTCGATATTGAGAGACTAATCCAATACGGTTATTCTCGTCAATCACAATCCCTGCTACTGCACTTTTTGCTACAAGTAATTCACGCTTTACTTTTCTTCCTTTTACATCTGCTTCAAACTCAACAATTTTATGGAATCCGTCAAAAACTACTTTAGCATTATTCATTTTAGTTCCCCCTAAGAATTAGTCGATATACTGAAAAGTATTTACGACACCAATTTTATTCATCTCTGATGTATTATAAACGAAGTGTTCTCGATAAATTACACCTAATATTTTATCATCTATAAAAAAACCTAACCCTTAAAGGTTAGGCATTTAATCGTTTATTTTGTTGTCGTCTATCCGCTTCAATGACAACATCTACAATGTCATATCCATATTTCTCAATGGAATCAAAACGTCTATAGTACATTAAATTAATGGTGCTGGACTCTACTCCTTCAATTAACTCATTCACTTTCTTTGTTAATTCAGGCGTAAGCTCCTTCTTTTCCACCATTTGTTTTAGTTCTTCTAAAATTCTACTGGTTCTATCCACTTTCTTTTCCCTCCTTTCTTCTATTCAATAACTAAATCTTGCTCTTTATACCCACAAACAACGAGAACTTTTTGTAGTAATTTCGTAATGTCCATTGAACTTAAAGTTGCCATTACAAATAATCCATTAGATATTTTTTTCGTTTGAGCATAAGAAGGAAAATCCGACTCAATATAAGAAAATTTCTTTCTTTTTTTAGAAGTGATTAAGGTGTCCAACTTGCTCATTGTATTAGGTTGCTGTTTCACTAATTCTTCTAAGCTATTTATCATAATATCTTTCCATGATTCAAATTTGATGTCCACACCCAAAATAGTCACTTTCTTTGGTAAGACAGAAGCCGATTTTTTGTTTGGCTTTTTCGTTACGACTACGCTATTCGTTTGCAAAGGTTGAGGCTGTTGAGCTACTGTTGTTGCCTGGACTCCCTGTTGAACGACTGCAGGAGCGGTTACAGGCTTTGTCACAGGTTGAGATGTAAAAAACTCCATAATCCATTCTTTTTTTACTTCATCGACAACTAAAGTATCTTTTACAAACTGAATAAAGGAATCGGAAGGATTTTTACCTAAATCAGATAAAAAAGCAGTGACTTTTTTACGACTGATGAAATCTTTTACATTCACTTTATCACCATTAAAGTTAGCTTTTTCAAGCGTTTTAAGGAACAAAAGGTCTTGGTCTTTTATGTCTAATACATTGATTTCATAGAAAGGTATATCATCCATGATGTTTGCATGAAGTGTATCTGTAAAAAACAAATATTCCACACCATTTGTTAGAACTCCGTATCGAATATCTGTATTTGAATTATAGTAGCGTTTTAATTGACCAATATGTTGTCCAAGGCTTTCTCCAAATCGTTTCGCTTCAATAATCAGTTTTGGTTTATTATCTATCATAATAGAATAATCCACTTTTTCATTTCCTTTGGTACGACAATCGGAAAGTAATTCCGCTCTAAATTCATCAGGATTGAACACGTTATATCCTAACTCCATAAAGAAGGGTAAGATTAACGCCATTTTTGTATTTTCTTCATCAAAGGATAGTCCTTTTGTTTGATAAGAAACCACCTTTTCTTTTAATTCTTTTAGTTTTTCTTTCATTTCTATGAAAAAGCCTCCCTTATTACTTGATAAGTTTAATTATAATTTATTGTTGACTATAGTCAATACATGGTCTAAAAGTAGTCTGTTATCAGGAATCCAGAAAATCTAATAATTCTTGTTTTCCTTCTTCTTTTGCTTTTTCTATTTTTTGTTTCATATCTTTTGTCAGCCAGTAGTAATAAGCTAAAATGGTTTTCCCATCGACAATTTCACCTTCTTGGATATATTGTCGCATGGTATCCATATCAACCCATTCCACACTATCTACATCCACGTCTTGAACGACTTTATTTTCCTGACGTTTCACTCGAATTTCATAAAGAGAAATTGTTCCATCCGCATTACCAGACATCATAAAGTATTCATGAATAGGTTTATCAGAAACAGATAAGATTTCTTCTCTTGGAATCTCACATTCTTCCATAATCTCCTCAATTAAGATTTCTTTAGGAGTAAGACCCTCTTTATCTAACATTCCTGCTGGAATTTCTTTCGTTTGTTGTTTAATGACAGGGCGGTATTGAGAAACCAATCCCATACGATTATCTTCGTCAATGACAATTCCTGCAACTGCCCCTTTAACTAATAGCTTTTCACGCTTAACCGTTTGTCCTTTTACTTCACATTCAATCTCTGCAATTTTATGAAAACCGTCAAAGACTAATTTTTCTTGATTCATGCTTTTTCCCTACTCTCTTTTTTATTTCAATCTAAGCATTAATGACATACACACGAATCCATTCCCTGAATTCCTGGTTGTTGTTTTTGTGATTGTATGAACGCTTTACTTCACGAACCAAGTATTTTTGCCAATTTCCATTTTTAGCGTCTTCAAATTCCAAAATATCTCCTACGTTTGGAATGTTATTGCTTGGAAATTCTGCTAAAATCTTATCGCAATTATCATAATCGCTGTATCCGTTTGTTCCACTTTTAACTGCTACTGTAAACATTTCTATCATTCCTCCTTTATGGTATATGTAAAGAGGGGAGAAAGATAATTCCCCCCTTTTGTTATGAATTACTTTGAATTGGCAGGAAAGTGTTTTTCCACTAAAATGTGTCCTAACACAGTAGCCAACGAAGCGTTTCCGCTCTTTTTGATATAATCTTCTACCATGAGGTATCCTTTTTTAGTTTGTTCAATTAGGTTAAAATAGCCAAAGAAATCAGCTAATTCTTTTGGAATGACATTTACATCACTTTCAGGATTTCCTTCATTTCGTTTCAAATCATATAATAAATCTTCCACTTCCATGCAAGGCAATTCAACTTTCTTTTCGCCAAAGTCAAAGGAAATATAGACCATATTTTCTTTTTTCAAGGCTTCTACAAATTCTTCAACATAATATAAAAACATATCACCTAAAGAATTGTGTTCTTTTAGATACGCTTCTTTAAATGTTACATAGTTGGGAGTCCAACCTTCTTCCATGAATGATAGTTTCATAACACTATTTCCTCCTTCTTTTTTATGGTTAATCGAATAATGATAATTGCTCCAAAGGCTTAGTAACAGGCAACATAGGTTCTTGTTTCTTTCGGAAATCTACCTCAAAGCCTCTGTCTTGCATGTGTTTTCCAAGAAGCCCTCTGTGACAGCGACAAACATTCTTACAGTAACAAAATGTATAAATCTCTACGCCTTGTTTTAGTCGCTCTCCTAACCTTTCAATGGCTCGTACCATGTCGGGTCGTGAGACTAACTCCTTGTTAAACTCTCGTTCGTATAAAAACCACCAGGCTTCGGGGTCATCTTCCGTTTGTTGAATCGAGTGAAGGTAAGCAATATCTTCTTCTGTAAAAAGACCTTGTTTCCAAGTCTTTCGATTATGGTCAAATAACTGCAAGGAAGGACTTAATTGAGGAACATGAATGAATCCTCCTGGTATCCCACTTACAGGTTTTCTCACAATCAACATTCGTAACGTATTGCTATCAACAATGATTTGTTTTGACTCTCCTAAGTACGCTAAATGCAACATAATATTGGCTTCCCTCACTTTCTTCTATACTTTTATATTACTACTTTTATTGACTAAAAACAATGAAATAAGACGAATTATTGTCTGCATTTACACAGAATTAAGTCAATAAAGCAATTTTTCAATGACTCAACATGAAAAAGAAATTTTTTCCATAGAAAAACAGCCCTCTTATAGAGGACTGCCTTTACGTGCATTAAGCGATTTCTTCAATAGAAAATGACCTTCTTTTTTAAACTTTTAGAAGGATATTCCGACACAAAAGATGCTTAAAAGCATGAATATGAAAGGGTTTAACACGATTTGCAACTTTCGGAAAACATAAACCTATATATGTACTACAAAAATTCAATAGACTCTCTGTAAATGTCGCATTATTAGACTTTTAATCACAGCCAAGCTGTTCTTTTTTAAAAAAGCAATATCTATCATCTCTATGATTAAACCATCTCAAACCATTCTCTTTTTATGTAAAGACTACTTCCTTTTTAAGATATAAAAACACTTTTAAAGGAGGTACGTCTAACAAAGTTATGATGATAGATGCAAACATTTTATTGAAAGAAGCAAAATCCATTGCTTATGAACTATCAAATCAAAACCATCCCACTTTATATGGCGTGAATGATGGGAAAAGCATAGGCACATATATTGAGAACCAATTTAAAGAAAGATTAAAAGAAAAATATCAAGTTAAACTATCAAGTTCCTCTAAAGGAATAGATTTACCTGAAATCAACGTAGATATTAAATCTACATTGAGAACGAGACCACAATCATCTTGTCCTTATAAATCCTTCAGGCAGAAAATTTACGGATTAGGGTATCATATTATTCTTTTCACCTATGAAAAAATAGATAATCATGAAGGAAAATATAGTCAGCTACTCATTGATGATGCGTATTTCATTGAAAAGTCAGAAACTGCAGACGCTTATTTAACCAGTGCCATTTTACAAATTATCGAAACCACAAAAGACCCCGAAGAGTTAATAGAGCTTTTTTATTCAGTAAATCTTCCTGGTGATGAATCAGAGTATGAACAATTAGCAAAAGAAGTGCTTATCAACCCACCAAAACAAGGGCGTTTGACAATTTCTAATGCCTTGCAATGGAGACTGCAATACAGCAAAGTGACACAAAAATAGGAATGATGCTAAAAAAATTCCTGTTTACATAAAAAAGCCCATTCTTGTTTAGAATGGAACTTCTTTTGTTATTTAGGTTGTTTATCCAAGGTCTTTACGTATTTACTGCTATATTTTTTGGTTATATAAACTAAAAAGTCATACGGTTTATCTACTTTCTTTTCTTTCTAAATTCCTTCACAAACCATGAATTGAATTTTCTTAACTCTGCGAACGAATGGTCATATTCTTGTTTGGCTTTTTTCCATTCTGGTGTTGCTCTGATATTATCTGGTACTAACCCCATTCCATTTGTTTCAAACTGTTGCAATATTTTTGAATGTTTTTGATTTATAAGGTCAAGCTCTTTCTTGTGTGCTTTTGCTTCTTCAAGGTTCATACTATCATCTCCTGTATAAAATAGAATCTTATCAAGTACACATTATTTGTTTTTTGTTCATTGTGAATAAATTATAACCTTTATTTTGAAAAAAGTTAAAAAACCAACAATGTTTACAAAAAATGACCTTCATTTAATAATGAATGTAAAAAAGTAGCCCCAATCATCTTTAGAAAGGAACTACTTTTGATTAATTATTTAATTCAAGATAATCATTGATGTGTTCTTCTAACTTCTCTTTTTGGGTTTCAGAAAGATTTTCATAGTTTTCTTCAAACCATTTGATTTGAGCTTCTGTTCTCCCTAAATGAGAGATAAAGAGATAATCCATATCTGATTGACCGCCCCATTTCGGAACGCCCATAGGAATCCATAGAAGCTCTTTTAAGGCTTCTTCTCCATCGATAACTGTACCCTTTTCATGTCCAATTCGGACACGTTCTCGGTTCAAGTCATTATTTCCATAGACAATTTCAGTGGCTAACTTATAATGCTCACCATATTCACAAGGGGAGAACTCTCCTTCTGGTGACAACCAACCAGTTAAGCCTTTTCCATTTTGATTTTCTACCTTTTCCTCTTTCTCTTTTTCAGGTACTTTGTTAAGAGGGATGGCACTTATGGCAATTTCATAGCGTTCTCCATCGTCATATTGACATACATGACCCACTTCATAGACATTTCCGTTCTTATCTTCAATCTTCACTTCCATATCTTCATCTTCATCTGCCATGCGAAGCAGGATTTCAGCTAATTCTCTTGGTTTTACCATAAAATACTCTCCTTTAATCCCGATTATCCATTGAATTTATACAATCTTTTTCCAAGTGCTTTGTATTACCTTTTGTTATATCTATCACGCCATCAGGTCTTAAAGTGTCTCTTTCGCAAAACTGTTTCACTTTATGATTCCATTTTTCCACTCCATAAAAATAGGTGATATCCAGTTCATCTTTAAAAACGACTTCATAATGACCATGAAGATAATCTCTATTGATTAGATATTTCGGTTCGATATAACCAGCCATTTCGATGTCTTCTTTCGTATATCCCTGTTCCTCAATATAAGGTGGGATATACTTGTTTACCATATATTGATGATATGGATTTCCATGATTTAAGTAATAGGATACAGCATAAGGCGTAACCATAAGAATAGAAACTGCAATAAAAGCAATTATCCAGCCCTTATATTTTTTCACTGTTTTCAATCCGATTTTAACCTCCTTTCTATTGCCTTTGTGCTTCTTGATTATCGTTTATTTAAAGAACGATTCTACTGCCTTTTCATATTCATGGAAGAAATCAGGGATTTCATCTGTTGATAGGTTTTCTTTTCCGCTTTTCGCTACACCAGAAAAGTACCAACCTTGTTGTTCCTTTCCACGTTTGAAGGCATTAAAGACTTCATCTCCTATTTTTTCATGGACACGAATTAGTTCTAACAGATTTGCGAATTTGTCTGCTACCACAAGGGCTTTTTGAAGTAGCGTAGCTTTTTTAAGCTGTTCAACAGTGTGTTCTTTACGCTGTTCCCATGTATGTTCTTTTTCCTCAGTGTTAAAAGCCACCAAATCACCGACTTCACTTCCGAATTCACGATAAATGTCCTCGATTGTAACCTCTGTATCTTCCACTGTATCATGAAGATATCCAGCTACTACAACTGCTGTTGGGAGTCCTGCATCTTCAAGGATTTTGGCTACATGGAATGGGTGTCCAATATAAGGAGCACCTGTTGTTTTTCTTACTTGGTTTTTGTGAGCTTCTTTCGCAAACTCTTTTGCTTTTTCAATCAATTGATTCATTTCAATATCCTCCTCTTTTTTCTCTCTATTTTTAAAACAACGAAGGCAATAAATAGGTTCATTTCCTTCCACAAATCTTTGATGAAACTCTTCTACATTCACAGGTTTATAGTGAACAACTGTCTTACAATCATGACAGGCTACATAAGCCATAGCTTTAGCTCCCTTCTTTTTGTAAATCAACTTTCAAAACATTCATAAGGGTGACTAATTCCAAGACAGTTAAATCTTTTACCATGACGCTTGTTAATGGTATTTCCTTTTTCCAACTAATTCGTGAATACATATCCCCTATCACAAATTCATTGTCTTTAAGGGCTAATGATTCAGCTAACGTCTCTTCATTTTCCGTTAAAACCAAAGTTGACGTTGAGCTATCGGCTGTTTCATAACTTACTTCAAATGCTTTCATCTTTATCGTTACATTCCTTTCCTATCTAATATTTACTCTAATACCAAAACCAAAGAATTTTGGTGACACGTTGGACAAACATTTCCAATGGGAGAAATGCTTCCACCTTCTTCTTTGACTACCTCATTCAAGTCTTTAATTTTTAAATTATCTTCCCGATTCGTTGTATATTTGCAATCTAAATTTACACATTCATAATTGGCTTTCATTTCTTTCTCTTCCTCTCTTTATTTCGTTCTTTTATTCAAGGCTTCAAAAGCTGTTAGGCACTCTCTCTCGTCTTCTTCTGTTGCATGACATCCAGAATAATATAGCTGAAAGACATAGGCAAAAACCGTTTCAATACCGCCTTCTTGAGCTTTTTCTTTCAAAGGATACATTTCAATAGATTTATGTCCAATGAGCTTGTTGTCTTTTGCTCCCCTAACATCAAATTCAATTTTGGCACGTATCCCTAATTCTTCTTTAACAAACACCACTTTTAACTTTTCGATATACACACGCTGGTTCGCTAAACTTGTTCCAGCTTCCTTATGTCTTCGGTATCCATCTAAAATCGTGTTGAAGTCCACATCGTTTTTCATTTGGATTCCTTTTAAGACAATGCCATTCTCTTGCAGGAACTCTTTTAAGTCGTGTTCACACATTACTTCTTCTTTTAACAAGGTTTTTTTCTTTGACCACCAATGCTTCTTTTCAAACTTAACTAAAAAGTTCTTAGAATTGAGTCGTTCAAAGGATATATCTACTTTCATGTTTTATCCCCTGCTTTCATGGGATTATTCCAACTAATGACATCTAAATAATGAATATAAGCATATTGCAACAGCAAATCAAAGTGATTTAATTGTTCCGTTGTCCACTTTGTAAGAGGCATTGGAAGATTCGGAATGTCCACAATATGTATGAGAACTCCTAAATGTCGTTGTCTTAATTCTTGAACTATCTTATCTCCCAAAATGACCTCTCCTTTTGTTTAATGAATGTACTTAGCGTATCCACCTTTGATATATTCTTTTTCGTTTCCTATTTTTAGTCGCATACGTTTTCCAACCGAATGAATGGTTTTCCATACAATCTTAGTCTGACCATTTTTATTTACAATGTTAGACTTTACAAAATCACGTATAAATTCAATTGTTATGTAGGTTGGCATGATAGACCACTCCTTTTCTTATAATACCATTATACAACATATTTACAATATAGTAAATTATTTTTGACAAAAACAACTAACTATACAACCATAAAAACAAGAAAGTACATTTGGTTTACAGTGACAGTGTTCTTTTTTAAACTCTATTTACTAAAGTTGTTTTCACATAAAGAAAACCGCTCCTTTATTGGAACGGTTCTTTTCGTATTAGTGAAGGAATCCCATTTTTTTATATTCTTCGCTTACTTCTCCGTTATCGTGAATGTCTAACAAATGTTCAGCAAATGTATAGTGGAGAGCATATTCTTCTTCGTCAGTTGTATCCCAACCTAATGTAGTAAAATGCTCATTCATTTTTTGATTGAACGCCTCTTTATCGGCTGTAATATAGATTCGTGTATAACTTCCGTCACCAGGATTTTCTAAGCTCCCAATTTTAGTATCACCCAACAAAATATCTGCTTCATACGCCAATCCTCTATCTGTTTCTTGTGCTTGATAGTTTTTAATCGCTAAATCCATATGTGTGTACGCTCCTTTTCTTAGGAAAAACTTTTATAACAATATTATATATTAAATTAACACAAAAGTAAATTATTTTTTACAAAATACATTTAGTCTAAACGCTATCACTAACACACTCATAACAGTTCAGCTATTTAAATGTAGCGTAAACAAAAAATGCAGTAGGCGTAAAAACCTCTGCATTTCTTTACATATCTAAAGATTATCTACTAATATTCTGTAAATAATTTGGTATCAGGCAAATCCTTTAATTTCTCTACATCATGAGGGTGAGCAAACACTTCAAATAGAAGCTCTTCCCCATGTTCATGTTTTTTTGCTATGACAATTCCTTTTGTATTATCTTTTAAATAATCTCCTGCTTCTTCTTTCGTTTTATTGAAAACTAACAGATAATATCTATCCATATGAACGCTTTCCCCTTTCTCTTTTATGCTGTTTTTATTAAATGTCGGTGTTCTTTGATATTTCCAATGACTTCAATCCTCATTCGACTGTTCAATCGTCTGTTTCCTCCAAAGTAAAAGCCACACCATTCCTGCTTATATTCAACTACTGAACCATAAACGGATAGTTCTTTATCTTCTGAATGATAGAAGTTGACAATATCCCCTGCACATATTTCTTTTCCCTTACGGTCAGACATACCAGTATAAAGGAAAGTTTCTGCATCAATTTCATAGTCATAGCCATCGTCATCCACTTTGCCAACTAAGACAAAGTATAGATGTTTGTAATAACGTGGAGAAGCCTGTCCTTCTTCATCTCCTATTTCAAGGAATTTTCCCTGTTCATTATCCCATACCTTTAGTTTGATATTCATGAACGAACCTCTCTTGAAGAAGGTGTTCCAGCATGTTTTTCATACATTTTCAACAATTCTTCTCTACTTTCAATCAATTGGTTGAGAACAAAAATAGAAGACGGATGTTTGACATTTGGCAAATCCTTTTTAATTTCTTCAATCTCTCTCTTCAATGGTTCGATTTTTTGACTGGCTTGTTTTTTTGTCATTCCCATACCGTAAACCCTCTCTCTCTTTAAAAGTAAAAACCTGTTTGTTTGCTAACTTTATTTATCCCACGATTCCACGACAGCTTTTCCTAATTTGGTTAAAACAACTGTAAAGTGCCATGCATCATCATCCGTAGTAACAAATCCATAATCATATAGATTATCGACAATTGCACTGTTTTCTCCTCTACGAAATTCCATATAGTTATGTTCTTTTAGATGACGTAAAATTTCCATGTCTTGCTCTGAAAATTCATACGTCACCATAGCTTGTTGGTTTTTCATTTCAACATTTTTAATCAAAACGCTTTCTCTCCCCTCTTTTGGATTTCATTTATATTAATGATTTTAATTCATTATTTTTGGTTGTTTGCATTTCTTCTTCCAAAACGGTTATCAAATCGTAAAAAGCCTGACGGACTTTTGGAGAATATCTTGTTCCATTATTAGCAATACGAACACCACGTTCATCATCATTTCCACGATAAAGATGAATATGAATATCCCCTTGATTATCTTTTATAATGGACAAGGTATTAGGTTCATTTGCTGGTGTATAATCACTTAAAACTTTTACAGATTTTGTCATATGATTTTCCCCCCTTCTATTTCGTCTTTTATTTCTGTTTTTTATTCTGACTTTCAATCCAACGCTTTGCTTCTTCGGCTTCAATCTTCCACTCTGTTCCTGTTTTTTTAGCTTGTATTTTTCCCTCTTTAATTTGTTTTCCAATGGCTACTGCACTTAATCCACTAATCAAAGCTAAGTCCGAAGCATTAAGACCTTCATCATCTTCTAACTTCAACGTGATTTGAGCAAATCGGTAAAACTGTCCTGTATAAGAACCCATTAAACCAGACCATCTATCCCAAGGAATATCCAGCAGTTCAGTGTAATCAACAAAAGGGTTAAACCAAACCAATTGAATCATGTCTTCCATCATCACTTCGATTTCTTTTGGTCTCTTTTTTTCTCCTATCATCCATTGGTACATTTCATCGATAATGACAGCGAATGGGAATGGATATTCCTTTCTCCCTTTATTCACTGGTGTCGCTGGAATTTCTCCCTTTTCAGGTAAAAAACCTTCATTAAAGTGTTGTAATTTGTAACTTAGTGCTTTAAATGCCTCTTCGTAATCCGACAACAAATCTTCTTTCCACTCTTCATTTAATACTGGAATGTACTTCATTTAATAACCTCTTTTCCTATTTAATAACTGCTTCTATGTAAAGTATAACCTTAATAGGTTTAGTTTATTCGTTTTAACTTAACTTGTCAAACAACAAATAAAAAACAGAAGAAATTTTTTCTTCTGCATGACATGTTATATTGCAAAAATGGCGTTATTTTTATAACACTATTTATCAAAAGATTTCTCTTTGTCAACAAATTGAACCATTTGCTCCCATACAGACAAAGGAATATCTACTCTTTTGATGCTTGGTTCTCCAATTTCATTGTACAAGATACTTGTGATTTCTACATATGTTTGAAATCCATTAAATTGATGGGGAAAATCCATTGAGATAACCCATGTCTCTGAATCGGGTTGTTCCACTTCTCCTCTGACTTGAATATTTTTAACCCATTCTCTTTCCAGTGACACTTCATTCCCTCCTATTCTTCCATTTTGTTTTTCACATCGATAAATTTCTTCATAACAATACCTACTCCAATCGCAAATCCTGCAACGAAAGCCACGCAAACAGTAAAAGTAAGACCTTCTGATGTAGTTAGAAAATAAGCAAAGTTATTATAACTGCTATTAATGACTTGATGGTATAAAGATGGTTGCAACTTTAAGCATCCCCTTTCGCTTTTTCTTTTAATTCAACCGATTTCGATTCCGAACGAATTAGATACACAATAAAAGAAATTAATGCTACTGCAAATACACCTACTCCACTCAATAAACTAAAAAACCATAAAGGCTGTTCTTGGTATAAGCGGAGCAAGAACTCTATTAATGAATGTGGTGGCAAAATTGGTCTAATCATTTAGAAGCTCCCTTCTTTTTGTATAAAATCGTTGACTATAGTCTAATTATGATGGAGAATAATAGATTGTGGAAGTCTAAAAAGGTTCTAATTTGACGTAGTGTTCAAAATAAAAAGAGTAGCTGTTGAATGACTCTATGAATAGAAGATAAAGATAACAAGTTTTGAGGTATGCAACGCTGTAAAAATAGGAAAATGGAGATGACCATACTTTTTGTGATTTTGTAAGTCATGACTAAAGTGCATAAGATATATCAAGTTTTATATAAAAAAGGTTTTTTCTAAAAAACATTATTAAGGAGTGGTCGAATATGACACACGTAAAAAAGGTAAACGCAACTAAATTATTAAGCATGGAATCTTGTAAAGTAAAAGGTTATTTTGAACAGCTTAATTTAAGCTCATTCAAAGGAAAAAGTTATTCTTTAAGTATCAAACTAAAAGATTTATTTAAGGCAATTGATTTTAAATCTTTCAACGCTTCTGATATTGAAAATCAACTTCATGAACTATTAGAAGATGCTCTTTTTGTTTCAAAGCAAAATAAAGCAGAAGAAATATCTATCCTAACAGAGCAATTGGTTCGTTTCTTTGAATATGAGAAAACTCGTAACCTAAAGGTCATTCAAAGAGGTGTAATTGGTGACGTTTCTGTAAAAGGACATGCTGTTTCTGTTACTGCAGACTTTGTATTTGAACACAAAGACCATGTAGAGATTGTAAAAATCAAGCGTAGCGAACCAAAATTATCTTATTCTGGTCGCAAAATTGAAACAAAACCTGTACACAGCATTGATTTATTCCTTCTAAGCGAGTTAGGAAAGAAACTGTATGCTGGTAAAAAGGTTGTAGCAAGTCTGTATCACCTAAAGAGTAAAGATGATACCAGAACAAAATTAGTCGAAGTGTTTGAGATAAAGAAAGGAAAAAACATTATTTCCAACCTCTTTACTCCTGAACAAGAAGAATCTGTAGCTGACCGTATTGTTGGTTTACTAACAGAAAAGTTATCTATTGATTCTGAAAGAACTTGCGACACTTCTATGTGTGACCACTGCCAATTCGTGAATATCTGCAAATACGAAAAAGCGAAGGAAGTATTAGAGGAAGTACAAGAAGTAAAAAAAGCTGGTGCATTAAAGCTCACTGATAGCCAATATCAAGCGATTTTCTTTAGAAAAGGCGTAGCAAGAATCAATGCTGGTGCTGGTTCAGGGAAAACGACTGTTCTTGCCCTTCGTGTAGTAGAACTTCTTCAAGAAGGCGTGAAACCACAAGATGTTTTGTTAATCACGTTCACGAACAAGGGAGCACAAGAAATGCGTGAAAAGATTGCATATTGGTTGAAAGAAATGGATATGGAGGATGTTGACGTAAGTCGCATGGATATTTTGACTTTCAATGCGTGGGGAGACAAAGTGCTTCAAAAAGAATTTTCTCTTTTAGGTTATTCTGAAGCTCCTCGATTAGCAGAAAAAGTACAAAAGTACGATATTATCTTTGAAGTATTAGATGAAAATGAAAAAGTAGAAGGATTTGATTATAAAAATCCACTTCTTCACTTCCCTAATGCTAAAGGTGTTGTGGTTCAAATGGCAGAGTATTTTGACGCAATTAAAGGTCAATTTATCAATGACGTGGATACTTGTGCTGAAAAGTTACGTTTAATGCCTACTCTTGCACGTACTGTTTTCAATCTGTACAAGCAATATGAGGCAAAATTAAAAGAACGTAATCTGTTAGAATATCAAGACCAAATCAATCTTCTTTTAGAATTGGTAGAGAACCATTTAGATGTCATGTCTAAATATTCTTATCGTCATATCATGATTGACGAGTATCAAGATACGGATAATATGCAATTCGATATTATGTCTGCTTTGATTGATACAGATAAATTTGAATCTTTAATGGTCGTTGGGGATGACAGTCAAAGTATTTTTAGTTTCCGACACACATCACAAGATATTATCTTGAACTTCCATCATTATTTTGATGAAGTAAAAGATATTTATTTCGTAGAAAACTTCCGCTCCACTCCACAAATTATTGAAGTGGCGAATCTATTAAATGACTTGAACACTAAGAAAATCAACAAAACATTGGTAAGTAAAGCTCCTAATGGTTCAAAACCAAAATTATGCTCTTACCGTACTCCTGATGACGAGTTTACAGGGATTGCCACTACGATTGAAGAAAAAATCAATAATGGTGTAGCTCCTGAAAATATTGCAGTTATCGCACGTACTAAGAGTGAATTGCTAAACATTGAAAAATACTTAAAGGAACGTAACATTCCAACTGTATTAGAGATTTCAGAGCAATTACTGAACAACCGCAATGTTCAAATTATGGCATCACTGGTTGATTTCTTTGAAAATATGGAATTAGAGTACAACTTGTTAGAGTACCTATACATTTTCCAAGAAGACCGAATTAAAGACATGAATCCTGAAGAAGTGAAACAATTTGTAAGCATGTTTAAAGAAGAACTCATTGATGGATATGAGGGATTAGAAGAAGAAGCGGATAAATTAAACTTCTACTTCGATACTGTTCAACAAATTGCTGACCAGGATGCAGTTGTCTTAGGTTTCTTAGAAGAATTAAAAGCGAAAAAGTTTGAAAAAGTAAGTGAACTATTCTCTTACCTTCGTAAATTAGTTCTTTATAAGGATGAAAAGCCTGTTGTTAAGAAAGAGGTAAAGTATAAAGCAGTCGTTCTAACAACTGCTCACTCTTCAAAAGGGAAGGAATTTGACGTAGTATTCAATACCATTGACCACTACAAATACGATAATTCCATGAAACCAGAAGAGATTGAAGAAGAAAGACGACTTCTGTTTGTTTCTATCACAAGAGCAAAGAAAGAGCTTTATGTAACGTACCATACAAATCAAGACAGAGTAAAAATCAGAGGACAATATTGCAAATTCGCTGATGAATTAAAAGCGGTTGACCGTATTTCCTAATAGGTATCGAAAACACTTGGACTTTGGTTCAGGTGTTTTTGTTTTCCTCTTTTTCTACTTTACTTATTTCATGAGGAGCTACCAAATGTTGTTTGTGATTTGAAAATCCACGTATTTCGCAATAACCACTCCCCTCATAAATGAAAATTATCTTGTATTTATCCCCTTTATACAGAACACTATCTCCACATTCAAACATCTGTATCCCTTCTTCTTTTATCCGACTTTTACCCTATTGTTTTCCCCTTTATTATAACGAAATCTATTTCTCTAATATACTCTTTTTTACATATAACTTGGTAAATAAGGAAGGTTTTGAATATAATTGGTTAGATTTATCTAAACATTTGTTCTATCATAAAAAATGGAGGTGTTTTGTTTGAGACCTAATTTAACAAAAGAAATAAGTTTACAGAGTTTTAAAGATTATTATTGGTTGAAAGAAGAATTACAATCATTTTGTAGAGAACATGGAATGAGCACCACTGGTTCTAAAATGGAGATTTCTGATAGAATTATTACCTTTCTTCAGACAGGAGAGATAAAAAAAAGACCGATAAAAAAAGCATTGGCAAATAAAAAAACAAGTACACCTTGCGAATTAACTCTTGATACTGTGATTACAAATACACATCGTTGCAGTCAAGAAGTAAGAGCTTTTTTTCAAACAGTTATACCTAAATTTCACTTTTCGACTTATATACAAAATTATTTAAAAAACAACATTGGAAAAACATATGCCGATGTGGTCAACGCTTGGTATGCAGAAGAAGAACGTAAAAAACAACCAAACTATCAGAAAAAAATAGCTCCTCAGTTTGAATACAATCAATTCACTCGTGATTTTTTTGCAGACCCAAAAAATAAAGGGAAAAGTCGTGCAGAGGCCATTGAAGCATGGGATAATATCAAGAAACTTCCTGGTAGTAACCAGTATATGTCTACTCTTATTGAATAAAAAAGACAGACTCTCCTTTGAATCTGTCTTTTTAGTCATTCTTTTCAATTAAACAAGGATTTAAAAAGGTTAAAAAGGCTTTTTTCATGCGTTTTTCATCTAAAAACAAAGAAACTTCTTCCCCTGATACTTCTACACCCTCACCATCTATCCAAATAGATTCACATTTAAACTGTACGAGAGTAGATTCTCTTTCGTAATGGATTTCGACTTCTTTTATATAATCAGACAAAATAACATCTTCATCTAATTGTTCTATTTGTCCACCTTTTACTCTCTTATACACTTGTAGATAATCATAAACAGATAATGTCTTTTTTTGATATTCCCGACAATATTTCATATATAGATTTCTCAAACAGTCTGCAGGATGCCTTCCTTCTGACAATTTCATGAACATCCCTACTGTTTTATAGTCTAAGGATAAAAAAGACAGAAATTCATCTACTATTTCATCTTTCATAAATAATGAGGTCTGAATGTAATCTAATATAACAGATTCTTTGTTGGATAGGTCACTGGATACTTTAACATTTAAGCCTACCTCTAATAAATGATGGTTTCGTTGAAAATAAATGAGATTTTCTATGGAGTCTGTTGGCTCAAACTCTATTCTATCTTCATAAATCAATAAATAGCTTTTCACATTCACTTCCCCCTTTTATTCTTCCTCTTCCTCATTTTGGTCTTTTTCTTTATTTTTGTTTGATAGTTTTCCAACTTTGGTTAAGCAAATAATACAAATTAAGGATACACCTACTGCTCCTGCATAAAATCCAATGCCTACTGCTAATCCCATACAAGCCACTAACCAGATAGACGAAGCTGTTGTTAAACCGACAACACTTCCTTTTTCTTTAATAATTGTCCCTGCACCTAAAAATCCTACTCCACTTATGACTTGAGCACTTATTCTGGCAGGGTCAATATTCATACTTGGATAGAGTTCCATGATATAAACACCAGTCATCATCGTAAGGGCTGAACCTAATCCTACGAATACATGGGTACGAAACCCTGCTGGTTTATGCTGGTGCTCTCTTTGCCAACCAATAATACCAGCCAATAAAAAAGCAACAACAATCCTAATCAGTGCGTCTTCCTGTGTCAAATTGACCCCTCCTTTTCTCTTTTGGAATCATAATAACAATTTGAGAAAAGAAATAGGAAGAAAATGTGTCGTAGGAAGGTTTACTTTACCTTTATGAAATACAAAAAAGAGAATCCCTAAAAGAACTCTCTTTACTTTATATTATTTGTTGTCCTTAATAGCGTTATGAAGAAAACTACAATATAGACACTTTTCTTTATGAATTACTTATTATGTGGTTCAAACTCAATAATATCTTGAACCCTTCCCACTAACTCATACTTGTCCAATTGTTCTAATTCTTCTTTTGTCATAGATTCCGTATCTTTGTCTGTCATTAATCTTACTTTACACCCTCTTGGATGGTATCGTTTGTTGGTTAAAATATCTTGAATTTTTCCACGAGTTAATTTCCCTGTCTTTTGGTCTTCCTTTAACACAATATCAACGGTTAATCCGTACATTAGTTCATCCCGATATTGCCCTGGTCTATATTCTCCACGCATTTTGTTTCCCTCCTCTTTCCGTTTTTGTTCTTTATTCTATGTATGAGGAGTTTTTAATACAACGAAACGCAATAGGAATACCATTTATCCCTATAAACAGGAAAAACACCTGAAGGGAGAGAACCTTCAGGTGCATAAACAGGTTTTTACTTATAAAAAGGAAAGATTTTACTTATCAAAAAGGAAAGACGTTCAAAAGGAGATTTGAAATACATTCGGTAAAGAATGTTTTCTTTCCCTGATAAAGTAAAATAAATTTACTTATGAGTTGATTATAAAAGATGTAGCTGGAGAAAGCAAGTTTTTTTGAAAAAATTAATTAAAAAATATTTCTTTTGTTTACATGTCGGAGATAATAATTTTTATCTATGTTTTTGACGGACAACATTGAATGTTATACATAAAAAAACGACTGATTAAAACAGTCGCCTTTTTGGATTTTTTATTCGTTTTTTGGATTTACCTTGTATCTTTCTTCCATTTTTTCTTTATGAATTTGAAAACAATCCTGTAGAGATAATCCATAAAAGTTTGCAATCTTGATTAAAGGAAACAAGACATCTCCAATTTCACTTCCAATTTCCTTAATGATTTCTTTTTTATCAAGATTATCATCTTCATCAGGTCTTTGTCTTCCTTCATGAAATCTTCTGATTTCTCTACTTACTTCCCCTAATTCTTCTATCAACTTGTTCATGTCCGTTGCAGGATTCAATTCCCACTTTTCTCTTTCACATGTATCCAGTACCCATTGTTCCATATCCTGTATCTTCATATTACATTCCCCTTTCAACTCTCATAGCCTCAACTATGTCCTAATGTATGTGAATCTCTATATTATAAGAAAATCATCTTCATTCAATCATTCCTTCTTCTCTCCATTCATTCTTTTTTCTCGAATGACCATTGAACGATACGAATATAACATAAAAACGAATACATTTTGAAACGGAGGTAATAAAGTGAATAAGAAAACAAAAATTATTACAGGTACAGCGATTGCAGGAGCTGGAGCTATCTTGATACCAACATTAATTAGCTCTTACGGAAAAACGATGGACAAGAGAGCTACAATGAGAGATTTTTCAAAAATTGTAAATGAAGTATATGGTGTTCATTTAACAGGGATAAATTCCTTAAAACATTCCAGAGTTTCTTTATTTGCTAAAGGTCAATGGATTCTGCGTCATAAAACAGATTTAGTAGTCGTTCAAACCTCTGAAGGCAATAAAGAGTTGAACATCTCTCTTACTGATTACTTTGTTGAAAGAACAGGATTATCAGAGTTTCCTTTAGAAATTCAAGAATCCTTGCATTTTTTAGGTATGTCTTATAACGAAGAAGAACGAGCATTTTCTTATCAAGACCCTAATGGTGGAGCAGTGTCCGATATATTTATTGGTAAAGCATTAAAAGCTGTTACTACAGTTATTCAAAATTCATATGCTATTATTTAAAGTCTCTATTTCAGGTAGAGGCTTTTGTTTTTTAATATGAAATTCCAAATGTAAAAAGCAAAATAAAAGACTAAAAAAAAGAGGTGAATTACTTTACCTCTTTTTTTCATATCTATTCAATATTTCTTTCTATATCATGTTAGATAACAGAGAAAGTTTTTTCTGTTTATTCGATTTCTTTAAGTATTTCTGTCCATCTTAAAACATCAATATGATTTGTTGCTACAAACAACCCTGCAAGAAAAACAAGTAATAACAGACTTATTAAAATGTAAATGGTAATCTTTGATTTCCTTGCATCTGCTATGGTGATTTTCTTTTTTTTTGACAACTTCAACAGGAGAATCAGTATGGTTTTATGAACAATATCTAATGCACTGTGAGGATTTGTATAGTAAATAGTTTTGCCCTCTTCTGGTACTCGAAGAACGGCTATATTTTTCAAAGTGGTATCACTTCGTACATTTCTCCATATCCAACCAATTAAAAAAAGTTGAACAATAATCCCACCTAAAAAAGCTGATATAAAAACAAATAAGTCTTTTATATGCAAAAAAGCATCTAATCCAAAAGTTTTTAATAAATAAAGAAGTGTTTCTTCAAAAAAATCATTCATGAAACCACCTAACCCTCTTCATCTGCTTTTTTTATTAATTTTTTTGTGAATTTAAGCAATTCTTCTATGATTTCCTCTTTTTTATCATCACTCAAATCTTTTCTTTTTCCTATTTCATCAATCAATTCATTAAATGAGGGGTTTTCTTCTAAAGTTTCTCTTGTCAATAGAGGTATTTTTCCAAACTTCGTAAATAATTCTGCTTCAGCATACCCATAAAAATCTGCTAACTGTCGTATAATCTTATCAGAGGGAACTTTTAAGCCTCTTTCTATTTCTGAAATATAATTTGCAGAAACACCCATAGCATCTCCGATGTCTGATAAAGTTCTTTTTAGACTTTTTCTTTTTTTGGCTAACTCCATACCTAATCTAATTCGTTCCATAATTAATTCTGTTTCTTTTTCTTCATCGAAAGACACACTTTTTACCCTCCCTCTATTCGAGAGTTTTCCTCTCTTTAACCCTCTGCACACTCTTTCCTTTGAACTATTTAGGATATTAAACCAAAAGTCCCAAACCTATCCTCTTCATCCATGAAAAACATAAAGACAAAATTCTAAATAAGTTATAAAATCATTTTGTTAGTCAGCAAGTTACTCGCTTCACTAACTAAAATTAATCAAACATGATTAAAAGATTAAACGCTTACGCAATTATAGGATTAATCTTATCTTTTGACATTAATCTTTTGATTATGAATCTAAATTAAAAAAAGTCTAAAAGATTCAAGGGGGACTCTTTTATGTTGCAATTCAAAAACCAATATTTTTTCGTTAAGCCTGTTATCGGTAGAAAGGCTGGTGATATGGAATTCGACTTATTCGATATGACAGGTAAGACTCTTGGTACAAACTTTCTTCCTGACATCGATGCTCTAAACTTCTCGGTAGAAGAGAAATTAACTTTCTTAGAACTTATCGAAGAACAAACTTTCATGATGGCAGTCATGATTAAGTTTGCAGAAGAGTTTGGTACAGCTTTAGAAAATTGGTTAGAACTTGATATGGATTCTATTGAGTTAGCTGAAATTATAGAAATGAATCATGGTTTTAACGCTGATTCAGTAGAAAAACTAATTTCAGCATAATCTTCTTGAACAAAATGGCTTTTGAACTTTACATATTGAAAGAAACACCTTTCATGATGGCAGTCATGATAAAAAGTTTTTTTATAAAAAGGTTCTAAACATAAAATGTTCAAGAAAATATAAAAAGAAGGTGCATTGCACCTTCTTATTTTCGTATTTGAAGCGATTGTTTAAATGTGGAAAGCATTGGTTTTTGTGGAGTGCCTTCATAAACTGCAAATACAATCTTTTTGAACTGATTTTTAAAAGAGGCATCTTCTAATGCTTCTTTAAAGAGTTTGGCAACTGCCACTGGATTATTTCCAAAAACTCCACAACCAAATGCCCCTAATACCAAGGCTTCTTGTTTTTGTGCTTTTGCAATGGCTAAAATCTTTTTGATTCTTACCAACATAACTTCATTAATGTTTTTTACTTTTTCTTTTTCTCTTTCTCTTACGATACCAGCATTAACAGCAGGAGAAGTAATGACCGATAATAAATAAGGTTTTTCTAAAAGATACCCTTTATCGTGACGGAACACTGGAACTTTTGGTGAGAAAATCATGTAATCTGAATACATTCCTGTTTTTCTTCCCCTATTGTAATCATACATTTCTTTCATTTGAGCAATAGCTGGATACAATCCAGAAGACCTTGCGATACTTTCTTCTTGTGCTCTACTTCCTGTTAAAAAGCCACCACCAGGGTTCTTAGCAGACGCAAAGTTCAAGGCTGACACCTGAATATATCCTTCGTCTAAAAGCCTCTTAGAAGCCTCTAAAGTCGTTTCTCCTGTTACCTCTATCACTGTAGATTCTATTTGGTTTTGGAATTCTTGATTCAATAGTTCATCTAATTCTTCGGGCTTGTATAGAGCAGAACCATAAATACTGTCATTCAATTCTTTTAAAATAGAAACAGTTTTTCCTTTTATCGAATACTCCCCTCTTTTGATAATCTCCATTGTTTCTTCTCCATATTGCATAGCTTGTTGTCGATTCATTCTTTTTCTCTCCTTTAAATTCTGTCTAAATTCATTGACTTTAGTCTAAATTATACATTATAATAACTATAAACACAATTGAAGAATACTATATATCAAATATAAACTTATTCATACATTACAGAAAAGAGGAGAAATTGTAATGAAAACGAACGAATTCACCCTAAAACAAAAAGGGTTTTCAACGATTGGATATTTCTTAGGACTGATTCCACTTCTTTATCCAATCTATTTGAGTGAAGTAGCAAAAAAAACCATTCATTTTGACCTTCTATTTACATGTTTTGGAATTGCTATTTTGATTGCGGTTGCTTTCTATTTCCTTGCTTTTACAGTAAAAGTGAAAGATTCTTTTATCAATATCAATGGAGTAGCAAAAGTTCCTTATGAAGATATTAAAAAAGCCTATATCGGTGACTTTTCTTATATTGAGTCTTTTGAAGGAAAAGATAATCTTCCTCTTGCTCCATTTAAAGATAATCGTATCTCATGGTTTTTCAATTCTAATAAAGGGACTAACCGATTGCTCGTTATACACACATCAACGAATCTATTCTTTATCAAACAAAATTACTTTGATAAACATTCATTTATTAAGTTAGTTCTTGCTCTCGATGGAAAAAATGTCCCTCTTGAAGTAGAAGAATCATTTTTAAAGGAGAAAGCTCTTTAAGGCTTTCTCTTTTTCATGTACATAGGTGAACTTAAAGGTCTTTTTTATTGGAATGAAGGATACAAGAAATCTCTACAATATAAGAAGTTTTCATAAAATAGGTGTTTAAAACAAAACTTTATTTAAGTAAGGAGAAGATACAAATGACAAAGGTTATTTATAAAGGATTTTTTCTTGATGAAGAAAGTGTTATTCGATTAAAAGAATATGAAGGGGAAAAGCGATTAGAGAAAGAAACGCCTAATCAGCACATCACCTTTCAATTCCGACCAGAAGAACTATTCCCTCTCTCTGTTATGAATAAAACCTTTTCCCTTATGGTAGTGGGATATGGAAATAATGAAGAGAATAGTGGATTTAAAGTCGCTCTTCCAGAGGAGCTAATTCCTTATTATCGTGGGGCTGATGTGATTCATGTTACAACGTCTCTTAGTGAAAATGGTAAAGCCATGAATACTCGCCATTTAAACTTTAAAGCGATTACTCCTTTTGAGATTACTGGTCAATTAGGGTATTACACTGGAAAAGAAATTCTTTTCACATAAAGAAAAATCACAAATCAATCATAAAAAGGTAAAAAATGAGGAGAAAGAGGGTAAAAAACATGAAAACAATACAGGAATTAAAAGAAATAGTGCAAACAGGTCTACATGGTCAAGATTCTAATGAATTATTGAAGGCATTAGAGGAATTAGAAAGATACAAACAACTGGAAGAACAAGAAAAGTTAGTGGAATTTCCTTGTAAAGTAGGAGATTATGTTGAGTTTTCAGGTGGAAACATTTTGCCTGTTGTTTCTCTTACTAAATCAAGTAATGGAGATATTAGTGTTTGCTGTCAAAATGGTCACATTGTCAATGTAAGACTACAATATCCTGGTTGGGCGAAGAGATTTATCCCTAAAGAAGAATATCGAAAATAATCGTAAAGTGTATGAAGGGATGACACATTAGAGAATAAGAGCTATTAGTAGCTCTTTTTTCTTTTTTCAAATTTAGCTTTTTATAAAAACTCTTTTGTTTATCTATAATATAAGAGTTTTTATAAAGCAGGATATTTTATATATAGGTTTATACAGGGAGGAATTTATTTATGGGAAAATCAATTCACAGTACAGAAGGTTGCGTTCATATCAAATACTTCAACTATGGTGTCGAGAATGACCTTTATGTAGAAGCAGATAATTGGTCTGCTGGTCTACAACGGTTTCGTCAAATTTATGGGGAAGACAATCCAGGGAAATTTTACGTCATGAGTGTTGGTTGGTAATTGATACAAAGAGAAGCAAGGATTGATTCCCTGCTTCTTTTTTGTTGTTATATAAAAATGGTTGCGTCTTTGCTGGTGCTTCGATATATAAACTTAGCTTCTTTTACTTCTTCTTCATTCAGACTTTCATACTCTTGCTCTCCTGATTTAACAACTACAAAGTTCCCAAGAATGGTTAAAGGGAGATGTCCTTTATCCTGCAGTATCATATGTCTATTGTGCTCTAAGTTTTTAAGTCTTCCTTCTTCATTTGCCAATGCCACTTTATCGTCATATAAAGCGATTTGCTCTGCATCTCCTCCTACAAACCGTTGAATTTCTCCAAATGTCATTTCTGCTTCATAAGGTTCTTTTTCTGGTTCAACCGCTACTACTTTCCACTTTTCCATTTTTCTCTCTCCTTTATTCTGTTATATCCCTATCATTCTTCGTAAAGATTCCTTGTTGGTTCGTTCAATCAATGTACTTTCTGGATTTTCCTCTGCTTTTATGTAATCTTGAAAATATGGGAGGTCAAATAAATTCTCTACCCCATTTATTTCTTCAGCGTCATAGTGTTTTCCTTCATAATAAATCCATTGATGAAAAGGTGTCATCAATAGTTTATCAAATACTTTTGGAATTGTGTTATTTCCATTGTTCAGTTGAGCTAACTTTTTATATCGCCATGTTCCTACATTATTGAAATTTGTGTAATCAATGGCATACATAGTCGGCATTTGATAAAACTGGTCAACATGAATAATTTCTGCTTTTGGGAACTTTCTTTTTACTCTCTCTGAAAAAGTTTTGCAATGTCCAGAATTGATATAGAGCGGTTTTTGCAACTGATACTCTTTTAGAAAGATTTTAATTTCTTCCGATAAAATCCTTGTGATTTCATTCATGTCCTTTCTCCTTTTTAAACTCTCTCTTTTTATTATACTTTTCATTCTTGACACAAAAAAGAGAAATGAATCTCTCCATTTCCTCTTTTCTTACTCTTTGTTATTAAAAACATTCCTTTTTAATCAAAATTGTTGCATTTAGCTCCTCATTTTTAATGGTATCTAATTGAGCGGTCATATAGACTGCAGGATGCTGGACAACTTTGATAAGCGGATTTATCGAATCAAAAACTTGATTATCTGCTTTTGCTATTTTTTCTATCAATTCTACCATTGTTTCTTTTTTAGGCTGAATTTCTGCTCGTTCAAGCCTCTCTCCCACAACTCCTGCATAGAAAACACCATTGGAATAATCAAACTCTGTATTTCCTTTATGAATGAATGGTAGCAAGAAACTATCGGCAACGATTTGAACCATCTTATCTTTTTTTGTAGTTTCTTTCTTTTGTTCTTGGATATGTTCCAACATTGCTCGTTTACGTACTTCTTCTACGATTTCTCCCTCACTTCTCATGTAGGCATCATGCTTATCTTCTCTTTTGGAAAGTTCCTTATGGGAAAGTTCTCTTTTTACAACCGTTCCCCCACACTTTTCAGCAATTTTTTCCGCTATCTCCTCAAAAAGAATAGAAAAAGCTACTTCTTCGTCTTTTACGAACTCAAAACTAAACGATTCATCGTTGTAAGGTTCTCTGGTTAAACCACCAGCATAATAGAGTTTCCCTAACTGCACTAACCAAACGGTCAAGATGTTATCATTGAAATTACTCATACAATCTCTCCTTATTCTCCCAACATACTTTTGCAGAATTGAATCAAGAAAGTTAAACCTTCTTGCCCCTCTTCTTTTAATTGAATTAAATCTTGATAAAAACTACGAACGGTATGTGTTTCTTTGGATAATAGTATCTTTTCAATTGTATTTTCCTCTACATCCGTTAAACTTTCTTCTTTTAAGACTTTTATCAATTGTTGCATATCAGCTACCCTTCTCTGAAGAGCATCTTCTTTTTCACTTTCATTGAGTATTTCAAATGGATTAATGGTTGTAACACTATCAGTAGGGTTAATATAAATAACTTCACCTGAAATACCTTTTACTATCTCTTCATAAGTTGTACCCTTTTTTATCTCTTTCATGAATAGTGCTTCTCCTTTTCTTATAGATAAGAATAGCCCACTAATGTAGTGAGCTATAGGTCATATGAAATCTATTCTTTCTCTTCCTCTTCGTCTTTCTCTTTCTTTTGAATATTAAAATCTACATTGAATTGACTTCGTAGCATTTCAATAATTTGTTCTTTTAGAATATCAGAAATAAATTTAGTAAATGGACTTTGAGAATTACGAGAATAATCGTAAATATTTCGACTCATTCGTGGATAATTTTCTTGTTGAATCGCAAACATCATTTCTTCACGAATAATCTCTTTAATGGCATAACGTATAAATTCACCATTTTGACCAACTGCTTCTTTTATTTCCTCACGAGCAATCTTATGAAAAATATCCTTCATTTCATCTTTTGTAATTCCCAATTCATTGTGCATAAAATTTTTCATTTCTTTATATCCCATTACCCATTGTGGGTTTGTTGTATGTTCTTGCAAACAATTCCTCTCCTTTTTTGTTTGTATAATTTATAAATCTAACTAAGTATCTTTTTATGATTTGAAGTAGAATATAGCGTTGTATTACTCACTATGCTTTTGATTTAAAATTAAATTCATTAGATAGCAAAAGTTTTCGTGCATCATGTCCTTTACGGATATGTCTTCTTGTATAAAGGTTATCTTCATCTTGCAATAACTCCGATAATACAATATAATCTCCATTTGATTTTTCAACTTGAACATCATAGCCTTTATCTAAAGAAGAAAAACTAAAGAAATCTAAGCAATTTGTATAAATGATAGGTGTTTGTATTTCAATATTTCTTAAAACCTCCATATACGATAGAGACTTATCATTTGAATAATCAAATTGAATGATAATTTTTTTCATCTTTTATCCTCCTTTAGTTTGTTAATAGCCTGAATAATGGCGTTTTCATCACAACCATATAGACCAGACGTATTGATATTGTTGTACTCAACAACTTTGAATCCCTTATCCGTTTCGGCTATATCAATAACAAAAGCCTTGGCTAATGGAAATTTATCTACTATCTTTTTTGTATATTGAAGAATCGCTTTAGAAGGTTTTCGAGTAATATCAGTGTTATTCCCTACTCTGTAACTTGAACTTGTTACAACCTCTTGATTGACCACAAAAAAGCGATATTCCGCTTTGATTTCTTGTATAGGAGAAATCATTAAAGATTGTCCGATATAAGGGCTATTTTCTCTATTTTCACGCTCTTTCCAAGATAAAAAGTCCTCTTTTGTTACTCTCATACCAGTAAATAACTTCGTATTTCCAGTAGGTCGTATAAAGAACTCTTCTGCTATGGGTTCAAGCTCCGAAAGTTCGCCTATCATAAAGTGATGGTTTAACAATTCATCTCCCAATGCTTCTCGGAAAATCTCAAATTCAAATTTCTCATTCATAAAAGAACCAGGCTCTAAGCCCATTTCAGTTGCTATCTTAGCAAAAGCTTTAGAGCCATATACCATAATAGCTTCATTTGAAATAAAATCTTGCAAGATAGAATCCGACTTATCCATAGGAAGTTTATCTGCTTTATCTAACACCGTTAAGCTACTATCTTTGTTTACTCTTACAAGTAAGTAGTCCACATGACAATGTTCTAAAGCATTGATAATCCTTACTATATTTGAACCATTATTTAAGAACTCTTGGACTAACCATTTCATTACTACCCAACTCCCTATTATCAGGCTTCAAAGTCTTGAAAGCTGTTAATTTGAAGAGGTTTAATAGAAACACTTTCTTCAGAAGCTCCTTTACTAATTAAATTACTCTTTTTGAGACGAGCATGAGCTTCATTTCCAAATACTCCTTTTAATACCCCATTCACAAACACAGCATGAGATTCCATTGAAATTGCCTGACTATTGATATAACTTCGTATCACTTCATTTAATTCTTCTATTCGACCTTCTTTATCCCGATATTCCATTGTTCTTGAAGTCGTAACAACCATTTCATTGTCATCTGATATGTGCCGAATCACGACTTGTCCATGACGGTCAAGACTATCTTTTAAATACTCAACTAATTTCCCTTCATTTAATGGGATACTTGTAGATGTTCCTGAAAAACCTTCCGATTCATGCGAAAACTTTACTGTTACCTTCTTTTGTTTGTTAAACACGCCTTTTCACCTCTAAAGTTGTTTTGTTTTAATCTTTATTGTTCCACTCCATGTTTAGAAGGCATATTGTATCTTCTGACGCTAAAATCTTTTACTTTTAGCTCTTCACCTATTTCAGCAGAAGCACAACGCTCACATTCCCGATAACACCATTTATTTAATTTATCTCCTGAAAAAGCAGGGTGAGGCTTCATGTCTCCACCTTCTGACGTAATAACGGTCTTTCCAGTTGTAGGAGCAATCCCCACTTCGTCATCGGCTAACCAGCAAATATCGTCTTCATCGTCACTTAACTGAACAGAAGGTCTTCCATTTAATCCAAATGCTTTTTCACACTTACCGTCACATCCAATCGTTAAAGCTCTTCCAAAAGCTCTAATTTCTTTTGTTAGCATTTTGTCCTCTCCTTTAGGGAAAAATAAAATCTATTTGATAAATCTACAATGTCATTTTTTCTTGCTATTTTTCTTACCCATTTAGAAGGAATCGTAGAATATCCATAATACATTCCTGCTAATCCTCCTGCTAATGCCCCTATGGTATCCGTATCTCCACCTAATTGTATCGCTGATAAAACGACTTCACGATAAGTAGAGTGATTTAAAAAACACCATAACGTAGCTTCCAAGCTATGAATAACGTACCCACTACTTTCTATATCTTCTTTTTCTAAAAGAGAAATATCCTGTTGCAAAATTCGTTCAAAATAGATTAATTCATCAGCAAATCCTTGTTGAGTATAATAATCTGTAATAATACGAACTGTCTTTTGATAGGCTTCTTTTGGTTGTATGTCATGAAGTAGTTGGATAGCGAATTCCACATAAAAACTACAAGCAATTTTAGAGCGGATATGAGCATGTGTGATACCTGATACTTCTTCAATGAATGGGAATTTATCATTTGGGGAAAGAGTATGTTTTAGGTAGAAACTTAATGGCATAACTCTCATAAGAGAGCCATTTCCGTTGCTTTTTTCGCTTGATTCTCCTGTTTCGCCTTTAGAAATTCCTGCTTTTATTTTAGAAAGAGCTTTAAAAGTAGATTGACCAATGTCAAAAGGAAGTTTTCCATCATGTGTCCAATAGCCATAATAGTACCATTCACAAAAGCTATTTTTTAACTTTTCTATGTCATATCCTTCAATCAGGTTCTCTACTAAACAAAAAGTAAGAGAGCTATCATCTGACCAGCTACCTTTAGGTTGTCCATGTGTTCCATATCCTCTCATGTCGGAAACTCCTTGAGCTTCCTGACGTGATTGAAACTCTAAAGGAACGCCAAGAGCATCACCCACTGTAAATCCTATTAAACTCCCTATCACTTGTTCATGAAACGCATTTTTTGACTTCCCTGTTATGTTTTTTAAACGATTTAATGGATTCAACATATTTTTACGCCCCTTTTCTTTGAGGCATTTTTCGTTTTGATTTTCCTCTTTTAATTTCTTCTTTGGTTGCTCTTCGGCAATCTTCCACAAAGGAAACGTCTCCTGCGTCTATCCAGTCATCATGAAGAAGCCATTCGCCCCAAATTTGTTCGATTTTAAAGATATCACCATTTCTGGTATCGAAAATCCAATCACCTATCCTCACAGGAGTATCGCCCCTCTCTTTTAAAGGTATCGTTCTTGATATTCTTGAATCAACTGTTCTTGGTTAATGACATGTATTTTTCCTTCTTCATAAGCATCTTTCCATGCTTTATCTTGTTTATTTCTACTTATCAAACCAAAATCACTCACAGCGTTCATTTGTTCAAACATTTCATTGATATATTGTTTTGCTTCTATATGTTGATGAACGATTTCCACCGCTTCTTCAATTTCCGATTCGCTAAAGTAACCTTCTTCTTTGCTTTGAAGATAAACCTCTCGATTCACTGAACCATATGTCCACGCTTCAAACTCTGCTTCAAACAACATGGAAGGAGTGCTTTCTTTTTTCTCTGAAACCCCTTCTTTTTCTTTATTCGCATATAACGCTCCATAATAAGCAAACAAAAAGTATAAACTTTTGTGAAGTTTAACAGGGGAAATAGCTGGTGATAAGAAATGTAAGTATTTTGCTACCGTATGAATACTGTTGAAAACATAACTCTTTTCTTCTTTCACATCCATTTCTTCCCTTCTCAAAGCGTTTTTTCTCATTTTATTATACCATAGATTATTTTTTTAGTAAATTATATTTTACTTATGAAGCAAATGAAAGTTGTTTATAATATAACAAGTTTCAAAAATAAGTAGTTTATTTAAACAAATTGTTTATAGGGAGAGATATATATGGAAAAGGCAAAAGCATTAATCATTACAGATGTGATTAAAGAACCGAGAACTTTCGAGATTACTTCTGAACAAATGGGGTTAATGGGGAATGACCAGCATTTTGAATTGGATGTAAAGGATATGGAAGGTATCGGCACGTTTTACCCACTTCTTACGACTAATCATGCTTCTACAGAAGCAATTGACCATGCGATTTCTAAAGGAGCAAAATGGGAAACGGTTTGGGTAGAAAGAGAAATGGATATTCTTCGTGAATTTCAATTTGGATGTTGCAGACGCAGACCAGAGAATGAAGAAGAAGCATTTATGGAGACAGCTTTTACTAACTTCTTTGATACATGTCAGCATTTTTGTTTAGTTGGAGATTGTAAAGAACAGTCATATATGAAGTTACATGTGTACGATACCGTTACTGCTATCTTTATTTCACAAGAAGATTTTATTGCTTTTAAGCGACTTATTGAAGTGTTGCAATTACCTGTTGAACTTAACGATAAAAAGGAAAAAGTTCAAACTCTTTTAAAGGATAGACCAAAAGTAGAACTAAACGAATCGAGATTCCAATGGGAACACTTAATGTAAAACAAAAAAGGAGTAGATAAAATTATCTACTCTCTTTTTTATGCTCTTTAATTAGATACCTATTTTTGAATAAAGAAATGAATATCTTCTGTAAATTGAGCCAAGTATCCTTCATGGAAGAATGTAAGGTCACTATTCGTTACTTCTTCTCCATAATAAGCACGAAGCACCATAGGATAATAAAGGGATGACACGCCTTTGAATTCCACTTGTCCATTCTCGAAATCTTTCAGATAAAATTCTTCAAACACTTCTTCCCCTTTTTTAAAAGAGGTAATCCCCTTTAGGATATATTGTTGCACTTCCAAATGGATATCAAGTTTTTCCGCATTAGATAACAAGTCTTGAACAAATGTACTTACCTTTTCTTCTTTTCCTGTAATATCTAACACTACTTCATCTTTTATAAAAGCTACAATATCATCCACAGTAAAATGTTCTGTAATTACTGGAAGCAGTTGTTGGACAAAGTACGACTCAATATGAGCTAATCGTTTATTGTTCAGATTGCCAAAAATGACTTGTCGCATATGTTTGGAGTGCAATATGCTATCTTCTTTCGTAAATTGAGAGATAAATTCTTGATACGTATTAGTATTTGCAACCAATGATGGATGAAATGCACGTAGAGCTGTGTAATTAGCACTCTTTAAATCAATACTTAAAAGCGTTTTTCCTGTGTTTTCTTTTCGGAATACACTTTTAGTCGGAATTTGTAATCGTTCAAGTGGAAAGCGTTCTTGTATATTGCATTGAATAAAATTTTCATACTCTTTATGCTGTTTCACAAAATGAATGACCATATCCCGAACTTTATTGTTATGTTCCAAATAATCCTGTTCTTGTGAAAATGCTTCTAATTCTTTTGTGAAAGCAACCCACTTCGTATAAGCCCCGAACTGTCTTTCCATTAAATGCAATCTATCTGTAAAGAATGGTTCTTTAAATAGTGTAATTGTAAGTCCATTGTTCTTTGCAAAGACTTTCTTTATCAATGTAGAATATTCCATTATGTTTCCCCCTCATGCATCATAATTCAATTGTATCATTTATTTTCATTTATGTAAATTATTTTTTACAATAAAGACGTTTCCTCCCCCTGTCTTACCTCTTCTGTTCTTACATAATTAGGGTCATTGCCTTCTATAATGATAAAAGTCTGAAAGGAGGAATGAACCTCATGTATATCCTTATAGGGTTGGTTTCGTTACTCCTTTTGTGGAGAATCGTTTCCATATATAGTCACAAACGAAGAGCGAAACAACTATCAATTGAGCTATCTGAAAGAGAAGGGAAAAAAGCAGTCCAAGAAATACTGGATACTCTTCCTGACATCTATTCTGTTAAAAACAATGTCTTACTTATAGATAATAGAGGGAACACCGTTGAATTTGACCATATTGTACTATCCCCACAAGGCATCTATCTCATTGAAACCAAGAACACTAAAGGGTGGATAAAGGGGAGTGTCCAACAAAAGAAATGGGTTCAGCACCTATATGGGAAAGAATGTAGGATTTGGAATCCTTTATTGGAAAGTCAATATCATATGAGGTTTTTTAAGAAATTCTGTAAAAGGATAGGCAAGAAAATACATGTAAATATGAAGACTATCCCCATCTATTCTATTGTTGTATTTGCTCATGATGAATGTAAGATGAAGCAATTTATCCCAAATGTTCTCTATTTGAAGAATTTAAAAGAAGAAATGATAAGAGGAGAAGGAAATAACTATCTACAAGATTCTATCTCTGCAAAAGTTATTCAAGAGATAGAGGCTTCCAATCTATTGATTGACACGAAGGTAAACCGTAGAAAAATTCGTTTTTATAAAGCAAAGAAGCATTTTCTTTATATGATTCGTATATTGATTCTAACAATTGTTTTTTACGCTACCTTTTTGATTGAAGGAGCAATTGAACTTATCGGTTCTTTCTAATAAAAGGAATCATTTTTTGAAGGTATGAGAAAGTATGAATCTTTTCTGTATATTTATGATATTAATACCTATTTCTTCTTGTTTTTTAACATAACGTGTTTGTTTCACAACTGTATTGATAGTTAGTAAAGATAAAAAAGAACTGGTTCATTCCAGTTCTCTTTTTGTGTGCATTCTTTTTCTGATATTCTCTATTGCTCTTCTACTTTACGAATCTTAATCGGCATTTGAATCTGTGCTTTCAACTTTCCTACTGCTTCAGCTTCACTCTCCGCTACCACTGGTCGGTGCATGATAGCTCTCATTGGTGGCATTTCGTAATAAATAACATAGTTTTTATTCATATTTTTCATCAACCCCCTTTTTCATTCTTTTTATCTTTATAGTTAAAAAATAAGGTTTTTATCAAAGAAAAAGCACCCTTTTTATCGGATGCCCTGGATAACTTCTTCATGTGCTTGTTCTACGGTGTCTTCTGTATATGTTCCGACATATCCAAAACCTTTTTCTTGGCAATAATCTTTTCCTAACTTCTCTGCTTCTTCAAAGGTCATTTCGTCTTTCAGCATACCTTTTACAACTCCATAAGGGGCTTTATACAATGTGATATATTTATTCTTCACTTTTAATTGACTCCTTCTATTTTATTCAGGTTTATTTCCATTCTTTTTTCGACAGCGATTCACCATTTCTTCTAACCACTCTACATAGCTTTTATCACTTTTTTCAGAGATATATTCTCCAAATAGAGAATCTTCCTCTACGATTTCAAGAGGAGCTTTTGCATCCACAGGGAGATACACTGCTTCAATTCCATCTGCAGGATAACGACCCACTTCAAACCAAGTTAGACAAGGTACTCCTTCTTTATCTCTCCAATCCTGTTGAGCAACAGATTGATTGTGAGCTTCAAATCCATTCATATCTAAACGGAATCGGTAACTGTCCTCATACTCTTGTGTTACTCCAATGATTTTACCCATCATTTGAGGGTCAAGGGACTCTTCAATAAATTCATGTGTTTTCTCATTAAACTTCACAATAGGGTGTTTACCGCTTTTCACCAATTCATACAATTCTTTTACCAGCATACTCTTAACTCCCTTTTATTAAATTGCAACCGCCAATTTCGGTTTTAGTTCGTTCATGTCTACCCACAAAGAGAGGGTTCTGTTCAGAATACCCATGAAGACTGGAACAATATAAGCATTTTCCTTTGTGACGATTTCCACTGTATCTTCAAAAGGCTCTTCCCCTTGATATTCATTTACTTTTTTCTCTAACTCCTGAAGAGAAGGATTCATGGTTGCTCCAAGAGATTGAAGGGTTTGCTCTAATTCCTTTCCAATAGAGATTCCCTGAACCAAGTCCTTTTCATCTTCGCATTCGTAAAAATTGGATTCGATTTCTAAAGACAATCCCTGCTCAACAGCAACTTTTTCTAAAAGAATATTCATTGCTTTTAAGGGTCTCTTTTTGTTTTCTTCTAAAAGGATTTCGATTGTTTTCTCCATCTTGTTACACTCCCTTGTTTACAAGTCTCTTGAAACTATCTATTTTATTTATTTTTCTTCACTTTCAAAGAATCCACGTACTTTTTTGTGTTTGTCACACGCTTCTACATCCGTAGGAATGTCCTGACCACCGTTCGGATTACGTGCTAAGACAAATCCTTTTGTTGTAGCTTCTTGTTCACAGTTTTTATAACAACATACGCCCATGTTCTATTCTCTCCTTTTTCATCAAGGTTTCCTGTCGCTTATTTATATATGTATTATACCATAAATTTAGATTAAAGTAAATTATTTTTTACAAAAAGAAAAAACATAGCAAAGGCTATGCTTTATCAGTGAATCGGTTTAGCACGAAGAACAAAGGGGATATTGATAGTCTCCTGCTCTTCCATCATCGAACAAAGTATTTCTTGGAAAGTTTTCATTCTATACGTGGCTTCATTAAAGACAACAAAGCCCTCTTTTTCAACCGAACACTCTCTCATTTTATGAATAGGTTCACTTGTTAATAAAATGAAAAACTCCACCGCTTGTTTAGCTGATTCTGCTACAACCAAATAATAAAAATTAATTTCAAACACTTTTAGGCTAATCAAAATCTTTCCCCTCCTTTTTATGCTATTTCTTGCCTGTTATATCTTACAAAAAAGAGAGAGATAATATTTCCGATGAAAGCACTTACCTGTCTGAATTAAAAGTTTTTAAGTCTTTTAAAATCTCCAATTTAATTTTACTTTTTCTAAAAAATAATCTTTTTTGCTTTTTAAGAATTCATTTTTAAATGAATAATCAGGATTTCGATAAATGATGGTACATAAAGTTCTCTTTGTTGGATAGATAAAATCCTTTGTTAATGATTTTTCAAAATTCACTGGAGCATGAATGATAGGGTTACACCGAATCGGTGGGTATTCATACAATTTTCCTTCATATAGGGGATTCAACTCTTTTGCTCTACTTAAGTCTGTTGGTGTGAGCAAACCAGGTTCTTTTTCCCACAAGTAAATACCTGCTTCTTTAAATACTGTCGCAACAAACTGTGAACAAAAATAAGATGATTCACGATTAATAGGTTCATTAAAAACGACACCAAATAAACCAATGAAATTATAAAAATAGAATGACTCGTTTTTTTGGAAAAGTTTAATCATTCTAATCATTTTTTCTTTCTGTCTTTTTGTCACTTCTATTTCATATAAAGCACATGTAGTTTCAGGATATTTTCGATACGTTCCAAAATAAATGTTTTCTTTTACAAAACCACCATCTAACGGATTGTTAGGAGTTTTCCTTCCGAAGCTATATAACTCACTTAAATCAGATGTAAAGGAAATAGATGCGTGATTATAAGGTTCTTTCGTATAAGATTTGATGATTTTTGAAAGATTTGTTCCAGTATTGGTTAATAAAATATACATTTTCTCCATAGAAAAACCCCTCCTTTCGATGATATATCTTACTAACATGAAAGAAGGGATATAAATAGTTACGCCTCTATCTATTGTTCTACTTTGCACATTTATTTCTTTGTTCTTTTCGTTTCTTTTATCGTAAACCAAATTCCTTTGCTGAAGGCTTTTTCAATAATTGCATAGCTTGTCAGGTGCGGTTGTCCACTCCAAGAATAAGCAATGATTCCATTATCCCCCAACCCAAAGCTAACCAAATACTCTCCCTTTTCGATTAGCACCACAAACTTTTCGTTTAGCAAGTGTTGAATGACATAGGTTAAGTCTACTTGCTCCTTTTTCTCATAAGAGTGTTCCTCTCCACCAAATTCCACCTTTAAATCTTGTTCTGTTCTCAACATTATTCTCCCCTTTTATTAATCGTTCGGAATTTCCCCTTCACAATACCATTCATGTACCATTTGTTCTTCTTCATTCTCATAAGAAGATAAGTAGTATAAATATTGTTTATACCTTAATCCTTCCCATACTTTGCTTACACCTAATAATATACTTGCACCATGATGTGTATCTTTAGCCATAATAACACTATGGTAATCGTCAAAGGAGATACTGGTATTAAAAATACTGGTATCGCTGATTTCAATTAAGTCCGTATATTGAGGAAACCGATATTCTATCTCTTTTTTCATATATTTATCTCCTATTTTATATGCTCGTCAAATTGAAATTGTAACGCTATCCACTCTGCTAATTCTTCATCGGTTGAAAAGAACACCGTTTCTGCTTCCTTATGCGTAGCATAAGAATAAGCAAATCCATTGTCTGTAATCTCAAAAGTCCAGCCTAATTTGGTCAACGTCACAATATCTATTGCGTATTTTTCATATTTTTCACTTTTCATCGGCAATGTTCCGATTTTCTTGTTTTGGATAAACTCACATATATCTATTGCTGAATCTTGTAATTCTCTGTTTTCCAAAGGTTCTCCCTCCTTATCGACCAGGAACAATGATTTCTTCCCAAATCCGTTCAAAATAGACCTTTTTTACTCCACGAATATCGCTTGTTCCATATTGTGTGTACGTTTTTTTATCTTCTCTAACAGTGAACGGAAAGCGTGTGGCACGAACCTTTAGCACTTTCGCTTTATCCAGCTCTACTTGCATATCGTCTAATTCAGGTTGATACGGAACAAGCCAAAAATCACGTTCATATTGACAGCTTCCCATATCTTCGTAATTATTTTCCTTTACAATTACAAAGAGGTCTTTCTCATTATCAAGTTCTACTATTTTTCCGAGCATGGTGTAACTCTCCCTTTTGTTGTTTTGAATGAAACTTTATTTGTTTTCCAGATTCAATGCGAATTGAGTAAAGTAAGCGATATTTCCATCACCAGCGATTAGTGAATTAGACGCATCGAGTAAATTATCTTCTTTAATAGACAACCATTCCAAAATTCCTTCTCTTGTTTCTTTCTCAAAGATAAGTGTTTCTTTATCGACATTTAAGATAGAATAGAAAACTTCTAATTGAACGGATGTCGGAAGTGTCAAAGAAAGTAAATGATTGGTTTTTGTAAAGAATTCAGGTGTTAATCCTATTTCTTCTTCCGTTTCACGAATCATCGCTTCCTTCGGGCTTTCCGTTGGTTCTATTTTTCCACCTACACCATTATATAGGTCTCCATAAGGTTCTTTTGCCCTTTTCAACATAAGGACATGTTCCATGTTGTTATCAAAAATAAGACCAACCACATATTCTTTCATGAATTATTCTCCCTCTCTATCCATAATCCCTAATAATTTCTTGGCATGGTCTAAGAAGTATGTTCGCTCTCCATGACAACGAACAAATTCGCCTTTGTCATTCAGATAAATAACAGGGTTATGGTGAGGCTTTTTAATTTCAATACACATAGATTTGGTATCAATTGACGATTGAATTTCAATTACTTCGTCTTCATATACCTTGAAGCTGGTTGCTTTGGTATGAAAACTTCTTACGAATACTTCATCTTCTTTGGTTGGGTAACGCTGAATGATACGTTTGGCTAATTCCACACAATAATCACCGTCTGTTAGCGTGACAAATCCTTGGTCATACCCTTCTAATCCTCCAAAGTCAATCAATCCAATATTGCCACAATTCATACACTCATGAGGAATCGTACCACCGAATCCCATTGAGCGTGACATATAAGGTTTGTTCCGAACATCTTCGTAAACTTTAATTTCGTCAGCTAATTCACCTACACCTTTTGGATAATACTTTCCATAATGCTGAATTGCTCCTCTATTTTCACATTTTACACATTTAACGTCTTTCAGAACTGTGTAAAGTGTGTCTGTTTTCTTACTCAAAGAACTTCCTCCGTTTCAATAGTTAGTTGATAGTTTCCGTATAGACAACCATCATCTTTGATATAAACTTGTCTTTCTACTGGTTTAAAACCATTCTTCTTGCAGAATTCCACCATTGCTCTTGTTGTTACATTTTCAACAAAGAGCTTTCTTTTGTTATTTTTTGCAAGATATTGAATAAGCTCTTCCAATACTGCTGTACCCAATCCTTTTCGTTCATTTTTAAAGGACATATGATGGATACTTACATTTTCCTCATTATCTTCTTTTAATTGAAAAACAACATTTCCTAAACCACCAATGTAAGTGATGCTTTTTTTACCAAAACCAGCATCCACTCTTAGTTTTACCTTGTCTTTATTCTCAATCATTTTCTTGATATGTTCAAAATCATTTGGTTTTAACACTGTTATCACCTATTTCCTTTCTATCTATCTATCTATCTATCCATCTATCCATAAATACTCTCATATTAATTGTATGATAATTTGTTATTTTTGTCAATTTTAATTTACAAATAAGTAAAACTGTTATATAATAAATGTATAGACAGAGCACCATACGACATAGTGATTTACTATAACTGGTGTTTTGTCTATCGTAAAGATAGCACCAAGGAGTGAAGAAAACTAAACGCTTCTTTAAACCAAATTCCTAACAGCGTTTGGTTTTTTTATTTATAAACAAAAAAAGACAAAGAGCATTTACTCTTTGCCTTCGTCTTTCCGATAAAGTTCCCACTTAGAAGAAAGAATTGTCCAATCTAACTGAACTAATTTCCTTGTTTTTGACCATATAATCCCTTCTCCTTCTACGTATTCAATTTTATCTCCATCTGGATAGGTAGCGGATACACAATAGGCATAATTATCACTACGGAGCTTCCCTATCAATTCATAAAAGTAATGGGTCTTTTTCAAAATCCTTACCTCCTTTCTCATTTGCCAAGTTAATTAGCTTACTTGCTTTAACAATTGAACGACTTGCTGAATTTCTTTTTCGTTCAATAGTTTCTTCTCGGAAGTTAAAATATAATTCATTAATTCTTGTGAATCACCATAGGAGAAAACAGGAATAGAACCATCTCCACTATTGCGAACATCAACAGAAGTATTGCGATTAGAAAAATAAACAGAACTTTTAACCCATATGTTTACCTTGTTCGCTTTTAGATATTGAGACAATCTCCAAGTATGTGTTTTTACTTGTTTTACAGGATTGTAGAATGTCTTTTTATAAGGTGTTCCACCTCTACCCACTTTATGTTGTGTCCAGTTTTTCTCTTCAATATTTCCTATGATTCTTCCTTTATGGTTTTTGGTTTCTACAATACAAACGCCATAAGGCGAAACAATGATGTTGTCCATTTCAGAACTTTGACCATCTACTTCTATCTTTATATCATTAAAAATATGACAATTATCTGGTAATTGAGAAAGGAGTTCAACGGTATTTTTTTCTCCTACAACTCCTGAACGCAACACTCTTGTTTGTTTGGCAAAATAACCTGTTAAGATAACACAGAGGATAACACCAGGTATCGCAAGAATAGGAATGATGAATGATAAAGCTGGAAACACAAACAGCATCCCCAAAAGTGACCCTGCAGTTTTTAATCGGTATGAATTATATTGATTTTTTAAATGATTTTTTTTCTTTATAATTTGAGCCATTTCTTATCATTTCTCCTCTATTATTGAAAATGCAAAGTAACTTCTCCTGTTTCGGATACCTGACAAACACCTGTCAATAGCATAGCCAAAACAAAAGCATGTCCCATTTTTCTCTTTGGTTCATTCAAAACTTGCTCTAACGTCATCCCTAACGCCAAATAATCATATCCGTCAAAATCCCATAATATTACTTCTCCCCTTTGTTCGTAAGTCTTCTTTAGAATTTGATAAGCTGGTGATGTTACAACTGCTTTTGCATAAAGAGGTAGGTAAATTCGTTTACGAGCCTCAATATAATCCAGTTTATCTCCATTCCACCAAGAATAAAGTGGAATAGCTCCTTTACCCATTGGATAACGGAACGCCCATTTGCTCTCCCACCCTTTTTTCGCCCATTCAAAATAATCAGGAGTGGGATTCCCATTGGTATCAGTGTGTTCTTGATAAACTTTACTAAATTGCCAAGCGTTTTCTACATTTTGAGCTTTATACCCATCATATAGCTCTACATTTCCTAAATAGAAAGGAGAAAGCCCTTTACTCCAATTGGTTGATTTTGAAGTCGTATTAATGACTTCTCCTGCATATTTATCTCTTCCACCGATAACACGTACAACTCCCATTTAAAATAAACCTCTTTTCTTAAATTCCTATTTTTCTCTTTCGATTATTTATAAAATCAAAAATTCAAAATGATTATGCAATGCAGAAACAACAAATTCATCAGGCAACAAATGCTCTTCGTCATACTCTGGTTCTACATAATAAACAAGAGAATTGTAATCAAATCCTACAATTTTATAAACTTCACCCTTTTTAAAAATCAAAACATCTTCTTCTTTTACATCTTTCAAGCATTTTACGTGTGTGTATTTTTTTAACATCATGGTTTTAAGAGTGAATGGAATAACCCCCTTTTTTCCTCTCCTTTCTTTTTTTAAATGTACGATATTTATGAATCCATTGTATCATATTTTGATTTATTTGTATTTTATTTTTTACACAACTAAAGAAAAAAACGCTTATAAAAGCGTTCCTTCTTAATATAATTTTGATTGATTTGTATTCTTTATTTAGAGATATGTATAAGCTCCATTCCGATAGTTAGCAACCTCAATAGGTGATAATCCCTTATACCCCTGTATAGTATATAGAACCATTGAAAAAAGGAGGGGATAATGTGGTAAGATGCGAAAACTGCACATGCAATTGTTGTCCTGATTGTCCAAATTGCGAATGTGATTGCAAATGTGAGTGCAAATGCAAGTGTGAACAATGTGATTGCAAATAATATGAAAGAGCAGTTGGTTTAATACCACTGCTTTTTTATTTTAAATTTATAAGCTTTAACAAAGTTGTGATTATTGTCATCAATAAAAAAGAGCATACTGGAATGAACCAATCTACTCTCTTTTGTTTACGTTATATCATAAATAAAAGCAATGCAGGGGATAAACAAACAAGTCCTAAAAGAAACCACATAGAAGAATCACCTTTATTCATTTCACGATACATTTTACATTCAATTAACATTCTTTCCTTCTCTGAAAGTTGTTCATCTTCCAACAACATTCGATATTTCATGATTTTATCTATATTCACTCATGACATCACCTTCATGTAAAAATTCTTTCACCTTCGATAAAGTGGCTACAATATCTTCATGAAGAACCAAATCAAATAAGCGGTCTTTCTTCGTTGCTTCTCTATTTATAATAGTAAGTTTCGTGTTTTCATCGTAACGTGCGTATTGTGGCAAGTTATTTACTGGATACACCTCTAAGGAGCTTCCTAAGACGACAAATAAGCTACAAGCATTAATTGCTTCTTCTGCTTCCTTGTACCCTCTTACAGCGTCTCCAAATAGCACGACATCTGGTTTTAAAATAAATCCGCACGTATTATTCTTTTTGTTTGGCTTGTTACAGCGTGGAATATCGTGATTATTGATATAATCCAAACCGTATTGAGTTTTACATTTGGGACAAGTAGCAGTTTTGATTGTTCCATGTAATTCAATAACATGACTGCTTCCTGCATCTGTATGAAGACCATCTACATTTTGAGTTAAAATGGTCACATTCTTCCCCATATCTTCTAATTCCTTCAAAAAGTAGTGACCCTCATTCGGTTGGTAATCTCCCATTAATTTTAACTGAAATATTTCTTTAAATTTTTGCCAAAAATCCTTGGGATTGGACTGATAATATCCTTTGGAGATATAGTATTCACGATTTGTTTCTGCTTTCCACAAACCATTAGTTGAACGAAAGTCAGGGATTCCACTGGATGTACTCATTCCAGCACCACTAAACACTACAAGGTTGTTTGATTCCTGTATCCACTTACTCAATTGTTCTATTTTTTCACTCAAGTCCTTCACTTCCTGTCATGATGTCATAATCTTTCTTAGAGGCTTCCTCTTTCGTTAATTCATGGTTTTCTTCAAAGACTTCTTTTGGTAACGTATAAACGTATCCTGATTCCTCTGTAATGATATAATCTCCTTCACGAAGGGTTGTTGATTCCAGAACAAAAGAATGACTAAAAGGATTTGGGATATAATAACGACCATCTTCGGCTGTTTTTCCCCACCATAGTTCACTTAACATTGCTTTATCAAACACACCTGGATAATAGGATGTGTTTTCTGCATATTCTTTTTCTATGAATTGAATAGCTTTCATTTTTGTATTTCTTATATAGTTTGGCATTTTGTTTACTCCTTATGTTGAATTTGTTTTTTTATTTGTTCACGAAGTTTTTCTTTGTTTTCTGGAAAGAGAGGCTTTATCTTTTCACCCCAAGCAATAAATAAATCATCTATCTCTTCTTCATGTAATTCTTCATTCTTTTCATATATCAAAGTCAATGCTTCTATGACTTGCAGAATCGAATAGGCTTTCAATCTCACTTCCATAGACTGTTCAGTGTTATGCCATACACCATTCCACCGCTCATAGATTTCTTGTACTTGTTTGTTTTCTATTTTCACATGAATCCCCCCTTTCTTTTATGTAAAAAGAAGAAAAGGAATCAAAACTCCTCTTCTCCCTCACTTTCAAAGTATCTTTCTAACGCTTTTAAGTCTTGTAAATCGGAAATATCCACTTTAAATTCATGAATTTCATAAACGTGACCTTCAGCTTCATAAATTCGTTGGTTTCTCCAGCCCTCAATGAATGCGGAGGGAAATCGTTGTTCAATAAGGTTGATTAAAAGCTCCTTATTTTCAGGGCAATCTATTAATTCTTTATCGCCACCACGTTCATTTTCATAAATTTTATACCCCTGTTCTTTCAAAGACTCCAACCATTCTTTTTTCGATTGTCTTTCACTGGCTGGTTTTTTAGAAAAAATAGAGGAGCGATGAAAACTAATTCCAAGCTCTGCTTCAAATCTTCCATATTGCGTAAACCGCATTTCCTTTACATAGCCGAAGCCATCTGCTCTCCACCATCTCTGGAATAAACTTGCATAATGCTCCAATTGTTCTTTCAGTCCTTCAATCGGATTATTAGAAGCAATCTTTTTTTCCAATTCACGAATCGTCTCATTCGCTTTTCTGATTTCTGCATGTTTTTCTTCTACTTTTTTAGCAGATGCCGAATCAAACCCAATGATTTTAGATATTTCAGCCATATGGTACTCAACAAGTTGAGGAATGGTCTCTCTCATGCTTTCGTTGAGCTTGTCTACTGAAATTAAATCGTGGAGTTGTTTAACAGCAAAGTATGTATCTTTTAATGTTTTGATACAAACTTCTTTTTGGTCGTCAGTAAATGAAATGATTGGACTATCAGCCATGATAATTCCCCTATTCTTTTTCGGATTTTACGTCTTCTTGTTCGCTTACTCTTTTTTTCAAGGAACTATTTGTCATTAATTGATTTTGAAGTTGTAATGTGAGTATTTTATTTTCCATATATTGATTGCTTATCGCTTTCTCTGCTGAAATTCTTAGATGCTTCTTTGATACATGCTGTTTGATACAAATAAGGAGCAAAATAAGGATAATTGCAAGTAAAAGATACGTCATAAACTCGCTCCTTTCTTAAATTTATTTCATATCTATTCTATTATGATTTTACTCTTTTATTATTTTATAGTCAATGAATATTGCCATATTTTGACCTCTTCCATTTAGCAGTGTGAGGCAACTATCATTTTGTGTATGACTATTGTCTACAAATACAGAATGATTCTACTGTCTAAAATATAAAACACCTAAAAAAGAGGAGGAATAAACGTAATGAGTAAAAATGAAAAAGTCTATCTGGACTTATGTGAGCATGTATTAGAGATTGGTGTCAGAAAAGAGGACAGAACAGGTACAGGAACAATCTCTGTATTTGGCTATCAAATGCGATTTGATTTACAAGAGGGCTTTCCCCTTTTGACGACCAAAAGAGTTCCGTTTCGCTTAATCGCAAGTGAATTGCTTTGGTTTATCAAAGGCGACACCAATATCCGTTATTTGCTCCAACATAACAATCATATTTGGAATGAGTGGGCGTTTAAGAGATGGATAGAGAGCGAAGACTATCAGGGGGTTGACATGACTGATTTCGGATTACGCTCCCAAACCGATGAAGAATTTAACAAACTGTACGAAGAGCAAATGGAAATCTTTAAGCAAAAAATCTTAACAGATGATGAATTTGCTGAAAAATATGGAGAGTTAGGAAATGTGTACGGAAAACAGTGGAGAGCGTGGAAAACATCCACTGGTGAAACCATTGACCAACTAAAAGATGTTATTGATATGATTAAGAAAAATCCAGATTCAAGAAGATTGATTGTAACTGCTTGGAATCCAGAAGATGTACCAACCAGTGCATTGCCACCATGTCATTCTTTATTCCAATTTTATGTAGCAGAAGGGAAACTTTCTTGCCAACTTTATCAACGCAGTGGAGACATTTTTTTAGGAATTGGGTTCAATATAGCGAGTTATGCCCTTTTGGTTCACTTAATTGCACATGAATGTGGATTAGAAGTGGGTGAATTTATTCATACGATTGGGGATGCTCACATTTATACGAATCACATTGAACAAGTAGAACTTCAACTTTCAAGAGAAATGAAGGAACTTCCAACTTTAGTATTAAATAAAGAAAAAACATCTGTCTTTGATTTTGAGATGGAGGATATTGCGATTGAAGGCTATCATCCTCACCCAACGATTAAAGCTCCAGTAGCAGTTTAAAGGTAAAGTCGAATGAGCTTATCTATCGTTGTTGCTATGTCGAAGAATCATGTCATTGGAAAAGACAATCAATTATTGTGGCATTTACCAAGTGATTTGAAGGAATTTAAAAAAATCACAACAGGTCACACAATCATTATGGGGAGAAAAACCTTTGAATCCCTCCCTTCTATATTGCCTGAACGCCATCATATTGTTTTAACGAAAAACAAAGAGTATCAGATAGACCACGAACAAGTAACCGTTGTTCATGCTATTGGAGAATTGTTATCTCTCATAGAATGGGATAAACAGTATTTTGTTATTGGCGGTGGAGAAATTTACAAAATGCTTCTTCCTCTTTGTGAAACCATATATGTAACAAAAATCCATCAAGAGTTTACAGGAGATACGGTGTTTCCTGTTTTAAACTTATCTGAATGGGATATTCTGAAAGAAGAAGAAGGAATCATGGATGAAAAGAATACTCTACCTCACACATTCATGACCTTACAAAGAAAGACCACTTAATTGAGTGGTCTTTTTTAGTCTATATTCATTTAAAAAAAAGAAATCTAAAGAGAAGTGTTATCCCAAGACAACAAGTAACAAGTAACACAGATTGTACTGTTTGCTTTAATGTTCTTTTTCCTTTTCGATAATCATTTAATCCAATAGCATAAATGATTAATACAATGAGATTTACGATAGTTTTTAGAATCATTTTATTTATCCTTCCTTTTTCTGTTTTATATATTATATAAAAGAATAAAAACTATTATATTTGTAAAAAAGGAGCTATTAAAATAGGCATAAAAAAAGAGACTGAATTTCTCCAGCCCCTCTTTTATATCAAAAATAAAATCAAAGGAGTTCAGCAAATATGCCTACTTTATCTTACACACTTCCTTTAAAAATATAACTTTGATATGTCTTAGCTTTTTATAAGCCCTATGGATTCTATCAATCTATCAACAATTGTTTCATTTGGTATATAGTTATCACTATCCCTAATGCTCTTCTCCCTCTCTTTATCCTGCAGGAAACGTGTTACTCCTATGGCAACTGCAGAACTACGACTAATCCCTGCACTACAATGGATAATAACTTTATCACAATCCTTGCATTTCTGGATAAAAGAAAGAATTTCAATTGCTTGTTCTTTGGTAATGGTCTGATAAGGAGCTTCTGGTTCTCTTTCCAAGATAGAAGACAATTGTTTATCCGTTAAATCATGAAAGGATACCTTTAACACATCTACATATTGTTCCCGATAAAGCAGTTCAGCATCTCTTTCTTTTTCATAACCAGGGTCAGAAATGCGAATCATGATGGTTTTCTCATTAGAGTTTGGTTTTAAACGCAATGCGGATTGAAAAGAATGGATTTCAAGTTTCATATACCTCTCCCCTTACCTTTGTTATTGATTGATTAAATAAAGAAAAAAGAAAAGGTTTTTATCCCTTTTCCTTATTCCATGCTATCCAACGCTAATTTGTACAAGTCTCTTTTCTCTTGTGCTTGTTTTAATTGCTTTTCATACTGTTCAATGTATGACTGGCGTTTCTCTTCTGTAATCGTTTCATTTTTCATACTTTCATCTTGTAAGTATTCACGATTGATATAATATTCCTTATCTTCCTTATGCTCTTTAATGGTTTGCTCTTCGCTCTCAAACAAATTCTGAATCTGTTCTTTATACAAACTGTTCAATCGAGCTACCAGGTCATTCTCAAATTGTTTTATCAAGGAATCATGTTTGTCAAAGTATTCACTGGAAGCATAAGCTACTCCAAAGTGTTTAAGCAGAGCAACCTCATGATACTCAAACAAACTACATGCATCACTTTCTAATTCCAATTCTTTTACGTGTTCTTTAAAATTGGTTTTATCATGTAATACCTCATTCTTGTACTCTGGATAGTATTGCAAAAACCAATTATTTGATTCTTCCTTTACAATTTCAACATATGTCATCGTTGTTTCCTCCAAGTTGTTTGATTTTTAATAACATTATTTTTACATGTATTTTACGGTACATAGAAACTCTAAATTATTACCATTAATGATTGCTTTCTTATTACTTCCTTCATAATAAAAGTTATAAAGAAGGATTACAGCGTTATATTCGTTTGTCAATTCACTGCCTAACAAGTCATAGACATTAGAAATAATCACATCGTCAAAAGAAAACCCTTCTAACAGCTTACCAATTAATTTATCAGACTTGTAACAAAATTCCGATTCACTTAGGGAATCATCATATCTCTCAATATTAAATCCAAGAGAGAATATTGATGGAATGGAATCTCCATCTTCTGTATAAGAGATTTTTAGTAAACTATCTAATTCCTCTGGTGAGCTTATACTACCAACCCACATTGATACAAAACCTTCTTTTTCCATAAGTCACCCCAATACGTTTATACGTACTCTTTGATGGTTACAAAGTGTCCTTCGTTACGGAATTCAGCTTTCTCTGAGTCTACCCATTTTTGAATAGTAGCAATCCGAATGTCAGCCATGTGTACCAATTCTGTTGCATCTTCTCTGGTTTGAATCTTTGCAAACATAGAACTGTGTTTTCTTAAAATTCCATAAGGGAACATTTCTTGTTTTTTGGGGGAATATACCCAAATCCACTGTCCTATTTTATCAGTTAAATCTACGATAGTTGATTCCTTTGTTATTTTCTCTTTGATAAATACATCATCTTGGTCTTTATATTTTTGTCGGAAGATAAGCTCTGCTTCTTGTTTAGAAGAAAGACCACTTTGAAGCACCACTTCTTTTCCGTTTTCATTATAAGATTTTATTTCCCACATAGTTGTTTCCCCTCACTTTCTCTCTGTTGTCTGTCTATATATTATATCACAAAATAACGATTTTGTAAAAATTAATTTACTAAACTGGTTCTAATATTGTTTGGTTTAAAATTATATAATCTGTTCTTTCGTATAATTAAAAAAGAAGTATAGATATATCTCTACACTTCTCTCTTTGATTGGATTCATTGGTTATGCTAACTTATAAATCCCTTCCCCATATTCTTCATATGTTTTTTCTTCTTCATCTCTTCCGTAAAAGGTCAAATATACAATTTCAATATGATATGGTTCTTTTCCATCTGAATATCCCGCACAAGTCTTACAATACTGTTGTCCAATCGTAATTTTATCATTGGATAAATCCTGAATAACAGATAGAATTTCTCTCATTTCATCCTTATCCAATAATTCTTTACTTCTAAATTCAAGGGTGTAATTAACCTCTGGATTAAGGTTTCGATAGAAATACTGTAAAGTAAATTCCTTCAAAGAAAGTTTTGGAATTTCCTCTACGATTTCAGTTGTTACCAGTAATTGAGGAAAAACCTTTTGTAAAAAAGCGTTCCATTTTTGTGAAACCATTTTGCCTTCATACGAGAATTGTGGATTCGGGTGAACCATTTTCTTATCTTCCAGATAAAAAGAAATAATTTCATTTGAATTCAATGGTGTATGGAAGTGTTCCATAAGAATATCCTGTGGTGGCAAGTATTCTTCAGGACTTTCAACGGTTTGAGAAATTACCGTATTATTATGCGTAACCGTAGATACAACAGGTTTAAATCCAATCGAATTGTTGAATTTTGTTAGAAACCCTTGATTCCTTTTTTGATTTGTTCCATACTTCGGCTCTTCACGATACATGGAATCAATATATTTCTTCTTTTCTGTCAGAGTCATTTTCTCTCTCGAAGAAAGTGTTACTTTGTAAAATGGCATCGTTTACCTCCTGCATTGTCGTTATAACCATTATAGTGTGTATTTTTAGTTTTGTAAATTATTTTTTACCTAATTAAATATTATTATTTATCCTGTTGATAGATATAAAAAAAGTAGAGCGTATGATTGCTCTACTAATTTCTTTTACCCCATTAAAATGACCATTAATAGGGCTTATTTACTTACATTTTTCTTTTTTGCTTTCGCATAAGCAATCGTTCGCTTGTCATATGACAAGTCAAACATGTCTTTCCGAAGTTTTGCCATACGACCATCTTCCTTATTTAAGAAGATGACCCCTTCTGCCTCCACTTCTGGATTCAGCAAGGATTGAAGTGACAAAACCCACTCTTTCCAGTCTTCAAAGTTTGATGTTTTAGGATAGTCTTTGTACGCTTCCACGCCACCTTTGAATGGTCTAAAGTCATACCATAAGTGAGAAGTTAAGTTGTATGGGTTGTTTTGAATATTTTCACCTAACACTTCTCCAAAATAAACACCATCTTTCAATGTTTTCTTTCGAGATGCAATGAAATTGGCTACCCCTTGCATTAAATACTTATAAGAAGGATTTCCTAATTCCACTTTGACATATCCCTTTGTCTTTTGGTTTCGTGCAAACACTTCATAAACTCCATTAGAGACAACTATTTTCGTATTCTCTCCATCCACTTTTTCCAACACATACGATTGAGTAGGGTCAAAACACCATTCCCAACCTTCCGCTATCTGTGGAATACAAAGACCTGTTTCCATATCACGTAAGAATGGTGGAAACATCTTCTCAAACTCTAAAAACTTTGGATTTTCTACTGATTTTCTGTTCATATTTTTATTACCTCCGAGTATGATTTTCGACTCCCATCTCGGCACTACAAATATATTATATCACCAAATAATTATTTTGTAAATTATTTTTTACTTAATTTAAAAAATAAAAAAGTAGAGCTTATGATTGCTCTACTAATTGAATGACATCTTCTCCCCATTCTTTCCCATATTCTTTTTCAATCTCTCCGAAAATGTAAACAGGGTATGTTCCTGGTCTTAAAACAATTTCTTTTTCATCCATACTTCCGATATACTCTTCACTTATATCGCATAATACCATGCTTTTCTTTAGGTCAATGGCTAAGACTACGCCTTTATAGCCTGTAATATTGGCTTTTTGCTCAAACATGATACGCAATTCTTCTTTTCGTGTATGGTCATTCTTCCTTGTCCCTTTTTGAATATGAGTAGCAAACCGTTTGGCATAGGAGTAATTTAAGCTCCAAGATGAAATCTCTTTGAACTCATATGTTCCTGATTCGATTTCCTTGATAAAAGTTTCATATTCTTCTTTGGTTTGAAAGTTAATCCCACGAAAAGCCATTCTATTCCCTTTGCGTAGAGGATATTTAGTTCTCAACTTTGTTAAGTACCCTCTTTTTAATTCTTTGTTTTCAACTGAATTTTTTACATATTGATAGAGCCAAATGTCTTCTTCTTGGCAATCATGTTGTAAATCATTGAGAGGGAACTTCACTCCGCAAGTTAAGCAATGGATTTTTGTTTCCATGCTATCTTTTCCTTTTTCCAATAACATATCCAGAAGTTTTTCTAACTTTTTTTCTGAATATCCATGTTCCTCCCCAATTTCATAAACGACCTTCCGATAATGGCTTAAATCAAAATCACGAAAAGTTTTCATCTATCTCTCCCCTGTTCAATGTACTATTATCTTTTCCTAAATACAAGAAAAGCACAGGAAATGACCTGTGCTGTATGACTTTTTTAAAGAGCTTCACTCCAACCACATTGGTCACAGCATTGTTCTCCTTCTTCTGGTTGCCAATACGTTTGGCGTGTAATCGTTCGATAGGACAATTCTTGAAAGCAATCAGGACACAAATCATTATCCTTTACATAGTCTTCCATAATCCAAAGAAGTCTTTTCGCTACCAATTGAGCAAAAGGTTTTGTTTTAAACACCTTTTTCAACGTATCCGTTTTATCAGATAAAAGCTCCAACTTTTCCGCAACATTCAATGTTGAAAACCGCTCATTTTCCATATGGAAAGTAAACATTTCATTTGCTACGTTGTGAGCCTTAAGTTCTTGTGCCTTATTCATGTTGTCCATATATAAACACTCCTCTAAAAAAATATGAAAAAACAAACCTGATTTATCAAATTTATATATTATAGATAGACAATGGAGCGGTTATAAAAGAAAAAGAGCGGAATACTACCCCTCTTTACTTTTGTGTTATTGTCGCAACATACGTATCTATGGATTGAAGTATAATAAAATAAAAATGTTCATTCCTTTAGAGAAAATAAAAGAAGAAAAGGAGGTTTTGACTTGCAGGGTATTATTTTATTTGATGGAGACTGTTCTTTCTGTAACCGAAGTGTTCAATTTATTATCAAAAGAGACCCCAAGGGATACTTTCAATTTGCCTCACAGCAGAGTGAAATTGGTCAAGAATTACGAAAGAAATATCGTATCCCTGATAATATAGATAGCTTACTTCTTATTGAAAATAACCATTGTTATCAGGAATCAACAGCAGTTTTAAAAATATGTAAACATCTTACAGGAGTGTGGAAAGCAGGATTTTTATTTTTGTTCATTCCTAAACCCCTTCGTGATTTCTTTTACCGAATCATAGCCAAAAACCGATACAAATGGTTTGGAAAACAGGATAGATGTATGCTCCCTTCTCCTGAAATACGAAATCGTTTTTTATCATAACAAAAGACCCTCATTACTGAAGGTCTTTTTCTATTAATCTAACTTAATAAAAGGTAAAGGTGCATTTATCGCAATGAAAATTTGGTTTAATATTCACACCCCTTTTCAAGCAGTTTGTTAATTTAGTATTCTGGTAGCAGTAGTGAAGCTGGAAGGGTTGTAACTTGAAATTTTGACCACATCTCCTGTACGTGGAGCGTGGATATACTTACCCCCACCAATATAGATTCCAACATGGTAAGCAGGATTCCCCATAAAAATCAAATCACCTGGTTGTACTTGACTTGGAGAGATTTGTTGACCCACATCTTGTTGGTCTCTTGACACCCTTGGTAATTCAATACCTACTGCATTTCGGAATACATAGGAAGTAAATCCAGAACAATCGAATCCGCTTGGAGTTGTTCCACCCCATACATACGGTACACCCATATATTGTTTGGCTACTTCTATTACTTTAGAGGCTTTATCAGAAGAATAGCTTATATTAGACGTATCGAAAAAGTTCTCCTGTACTTTTGGAGCATGGAAAGTAACTGCAGATTGTTGAGCTAACTGTTGAGCAAGTTCCGCTTCTCTTTGTACTCTTTCAGCTATTTGTGTTCTTTCCGCTCTTTCAGCTCTTTCCGCTTTTTCCACTCTTTCCGCTTCTTGACGTACTTGCTCCTTCAATTGATTCTGTTGTTTTTCTAAGTTTTTTTCAGATTCTTTCAATTGATTGTGAATTTCTACTTTATTGGCTTCAATTGTTTTTTGTTCTACCTCTAATTCCTTTTGCTTTTCTTTCAAGCTATTCAATTGATTATCCAATTTTTTCTTTGCTTCTTCTAACTCCGTTTGCTTTTCCTTTAAGCTATCCATTAAGGCATTATCACTTTCCAAAATGGTTGAAATAGCGTTAGCACGACTAATTAAATCAGAAAGGCTTTTAGAGGAAAATAGAACCTCTGCATACATTAGAACCGAAGATTGGTCTTGTTGCTGAATGCTTCTTAATCTCTCCGAATAAATATTCTGATGTGCGTCAAATGATTTTTGAGCTTCCTCAATTTCTACTTTCGTTTTTTCAATTTTCTCTTGCTGTGTTTTTATTTCGTCATTCAGCTTTTGGCTATTATCCATTGCACGAATGATTTGGTCATCCAACTCTTGAATTTTTGTATCCAACTGATTAATTTTCTCCTGAGTTGATTGAATCTGTTCTTGCGTTACAGGACTGGCGTAAGCAGGAACACTTTGCATCAAGACAGCCAAAACAGCTACCGATGCTGAATATTTAAAAGGTTTATTTTTCATGATTTTACTCTCCTTTCCCTTTTATCACTATAAACTATATTATATGTTTTATTGACTAAAAACAACGAAACGGTGCTCTATGTATTGCTTTTGTAACATTACTTCCAGAAAAAAGGAAAAGCCCTGCAACAGCAGAACTTTATAAATGGAGTTCTTTTTAAGTTTTTATATTATATACAAATAAAAGAGAGGTAAAAAATCACCCCTCTTACTTTAATCCATATCGGTTTAATGCTTTATTTGCTTTGTGTAAAAAAATGAAAAACGTAATTGTATTGTATTTGTTTGGGTCTTTTTGACTTTCATTGTAAAACGTAATAATGTTCTCCATTTTATTTGTTCGTATGGAATGGACAAAAAAATCAACCGTTTCTTCCAGGGAAACAACTAACTCTTTTTTGTTCGTAAGCCCTAACATATACCCTTCTTGAAATTCTAATTGAGCATAGGCTTGAATATAACGAAGGTGATTATCTGGTTCTCTTAAATTGATTTCGGTTAATAACTCTGGTTCAAATAAAAGTTTCACTATTTCTTTATGAAATGCAAGAGTCACCATACTTCTCCCCTTTTGATTATGTAAGAAGGCTCTGCAGAAAGCAGAACCCCTTGTATCAGATAGATACGACTTTTAAAATGTTATTTTCAGAGCACACTCGTAAGGAAAGTTGCTTTTTAATACCACCCTCAAATTGGATATGAATAATATCATTTTCCATATAAGTGATTGTACCAGTACCGAACTTCTTGTGAGAAACTTGACTGTTCACACTTACATTCAGTAACGTAACAGCTTTTCCTTCAAATGGTTTCTGTTTCTTCTTTTGGTGAGCTAACTCTGGATGCAAAATCTTTTTCACGTTCGTAACAAAGATAGATTCTCCCACTCTTTCCTTTCCTTTTCTCTTATAAGAAAGAAGTTCCAAGTGAGTTCTTGCTCTCGTCATACCAACGTAGAATAAGCGAACTGCTTCTTCCATGTCTTCCTTTTTTCCATCCTTGTAGTCTTTGATATTTTCAGCCGAAGGAATGACTCCATTAATCAAGTCAATCATATAGACATTATCAAATTCCAAACCTTTTGAGCTATGGAATGTAGAAAGAGTTAGAGCATTTTTACGCTTATTGAATTTTGATTTCTTTAGCAAGTCTTCTAAGTAGACAATACGCTCTGCAAATTCTTCTGTTGTTTGAAGAGTGTCTGCAATAGCTTCCAGCGTATTTAAGGTCTCCATTAAATTATCTATGCTAAATCCAAGGCTGTCACTAATTTTTTCTAAACTTTTTTCATATCCTAACTCTTTGCGAACCGTCTGAATGATTTTCTTTGGTTTCATTGCTTTCATTTGTACGAAGGTAGATTTAATTGTGCGAAGATTCTTCTTTTGCCAAATCTTCAAGTCTGCATTTTCTAATAGATTATCAAATACAGATTTCTTTGGATTACATCCTTTCAGCATAAGAACTTGCTGTTTAGAAATGTACCCATTAAATTTGGTATGAACCTTTTCCAACATTTCTACATTTGTAATATCTTTTGAAAACGACATAAAATTCAACATATCATTCAAAATCCAATGGCTAAAGAACTTGTTATCTGAATCTTTCATGTAGAAAGGAATACCAGCTAAGTCCAACGCATTGACAATATTGATAGAAGAAGAGTTATTACGATACAGAATCGCTGTTTCTTTCAGGCTCTCCTCTTTTCTCAATTTCTCAACCACATAATGAATTTGAGATTCATACGTATCCAAGTCTTCAATCACAATGTCTTCTTGTGATGGATTTTCTGTAAACATATTCTTCTTGTAACGCTTTTCATTGCGTTGAATGAATTTGTTTGACGTTTCTACAATTTCTTTAGAAGAGCGGTAGTTTTGCTCCATAAAAAGAATGGTTGCATCAGGATAACTGTCTTTAAAGTTTAAAATCTTGTTTACATCTGCCCCTCTCCAGCTATACAAAGTTTGGTCATCGTCTCCGACTACACAAATATTGTTTTGTGGTTTGGCTAATTTTTCAATGATTTCATGTTGAACCAATGAAGTATCCTGACTTTCATCCGTCAAGATGTACTCAAATTTTTGCTGATATTTAGAAAGAATGACTTCATCTTTTTCTAAAATATCGTTCGCATACGTCAACATATCATCAAAATCCAATAGCACTTTAGAATGGTCTTTCTTTTTGAAATCTTCATAGGCTTTGTAAATCACCGCAAAGTTTTTGATATTACTTTTTACTTTAGCGATTTCTTCTTCACCTAACAGCTTGTTTTTCACATACCCAATATTCCGAAGAAGGTCATCCATTTGCTCTTCAGTAATGTTCGTGCTGTTAATTTCTTTAAACAATCTTTTTAAAATTAACTTTTTGTTCAATACCGTAGAGAAATCACCGCCTCCTACCTTTTCTTTATCAAAATCTCCTTCAATCACTTCAAAAGGAATACGATTTTTGATGTAATACTCACGCACAATTTTAAATGCGAAGCTATGAATGGTAGAAAACACTACTTTCTCTGGAATAATGTTATGGAAAAAGCTCTGGAATCGTTCTTCCATATCTCTTGCAGATGCTTGGCTAAAAGTTAAACCTAAAATAGCATTAGGCGAAATGTTTTTCTCCAAGATAAGATACGCAATCTTAATGTTTAGCGTAGTGGTTTTCCCTGAACCTGGTGACGCTAAAACCAAGAGTGGTCCTTCAGTGTGTAAAACCGCTTGTTTCTGCACATCGTTTAATACTTTACCTGTTTCTTCTTTAATAACCTCAAAAAAATCTCTTTTCATAATAAAAATTCTCCTGTCCTTTTTATAAATTTCTTCCCTATATAATAAATGAATGATATGGTAATTTATTTTTTACCATTATATAAGTTGTTTCGATAACCGTCAAAAAAAGTGAAGCTATCTTCTGTTAGTTATCTAAGTTCTTTATCATTGCCATATAAGTCTCCTTCCTAATTCAAAAATGTTTACACATACCTGTTTTTTGTCCGTTTCTTTATTATAGAAGACACACCAAACAATTATAGATAAAGACTATCTTTTTCTCCAAACCTTGTTTTGTATTGAACAATATTGGAAGTATTTTTTACAAAAATATATATTTAACCTATTTTATTTTAGGTTTTCGGTAAAAAGTTGTTGACCTAATGGATTCTGTATGATATACCTATAGTACCAGCTAAACAAGATATAGTTGGTAAAACAAAAAACAACACTACATATGGATAGTTAAAAGGAGGAGCATTTAAGATGAATGCACTATTTGGGAAAGTAATGAAAGACCTACCAGGAGACGCACTATTTGTTGCGATTGGTTTTTTTGCTGGATACATTGTTCAACATATGTTTTAATCAGGCTTTATCGTGAACCGTTCGTTGCGAAATAAACAATCACGAAAGGAAGACATAGATGAACTATTTGTCACATAGTAGAATATAACAAAGACTGTCTATCAATATAGAATAGACGGTCTTTTTTGTGTACCCTTTTGATATCTTGTTTTAATTCAGTGCTCATTTATTAGACACTTTTCAGGTGTCTTTTTTGTTAAATTCACCCCTAAAAATAACCTCAAATCAGATGTCTACCCATTATTCCATCAAGCGGTCTTTACTCATGCCACCCCCTTTTTGAGAGGCACTACTTAAGAGCTAAACCACCTTTTTTCGCTTTATAATAGATGTAAAATTGCATATACTATAGTCCATACCGAAATAAAGGAGGACTAAAAACTATATGAACACACCGAATTTTTTATCAACTAAATTTTTACAAAACTACGTAAACAAGAAAGTACCGTTTACGGAATTAGGCGAATTTGTTTATCTACGTACTTACAGTAGATTTCTTGAACAAGAGGGCAGACGTGAGAAGTGGGAAGAAACTATTAAACGAGCAATCGAATATAACATAGGTTTAGAGACACGATTTAATCCAGAAGCGAATGTTGATGCATTACGCAAAGAAGCAGAGGAACTATTTGAAAATATGTTCCACCTTCGCCAATTCCCAAGCGGAAGAACTTTATGGGTTGGAGGCACACCTGTTGCAGACCTATTCCCTATTTCAAACTTTAACTGTTCTTTCCTGGTTATGGATAGCTTTGAAGGCTTTTGTGAACAATTTTATCTCCTCATGATTGGTTCTGGTGTTGGATTTAGAACAATGCCTTATGATGTAGAGAAAATCCCTTCTTTCAGAACAGGTGTTAAATTAACTTCTAAAGATTACCGACCTGTTCCGAAAAAATACCGCAGAGAGTTTACCAGTTTAAAAGTCGAAGGTGATAAAGCGATTATCATCGTAGGCGATTCTAAGGAAGGCTGGATTACTGCATTAGATTTATATTTTAAACTATTAACTTCTTTCCTTTACAAAAATGTAAAACACATTATTGTCAACTTTGACAATGTGCGTGGCAAAGGAGAAAGATTAGCTCGATTCGGAGGTACTTCTTCTGGTCATACTTCTCTAAAAACGATGTTTGAAAAAATCCACAAAGTTATGATGCGTACAGAAGGAAAACTACAACCAATTGACGCACTTGACATTGGTAATATCATTGCAGAAAACGTAGTTTCTGGTGGAGTTCGTAGAAGTTCAGAAATCAACTTAGCTTCTAAAGACGACATGGACATCGAAAATGCAAAGAATGGCATGTACTATCAAGATGAAAACGGAGAATGGGTAGAAAACAAAGAAATCCTTCACCGCAGAATGAGTAATAACTCTATCTTCTATGAAGACAAGCCAACAAGAGAGGAACTTCACCAAAACTTTATCAATATGAGATACACTGGTGAACGTGGCTTTGTTAATGCCAAAGCTGGTAGAAAACGCAGAAAAGACTTCGCTGGAATGAACCCATGTGCTAAGATTTTGGCTCATGTAAATCATCGGGTAAAATCGGTAACAGCTAAATAAGCATGATGATACTTTTGAGTGGTCAAAAGAGGAGTGGCGAATACGCTGACTAAGAGAGCCTAAAGTCCTGAAATATGGATAGTTGGTAATACCGAGGTAAAGCAGAGAATCAAAGCTCTGGCTCACCGTAACGCATAGCAGTTGAAACTCTATCAATCTTAGAGAATAGAACACTGCCAAGAGTATCCGAACCTTAAAGATTGAAACCAAACTTTAATGGTAAAATGTATGCTAACCTGAATAGGAATGAACCTATTGTACTTTTTATATAAGCAAGATATAAAAGGAATGAGGAGAAACCTCCAGAAGTATCAGATAAAAAACTGATACGATAATAATTGGAAATCTTACTTGCTGACAGAGGTTTATGTAACCTAACAACTGTTAATATGTTAGCCTTTGTTGAAAATGGCAAACTAAATAAAAAGAAATTATTCAGAGCTTTTGCTTTGTCTGCACGTCTTGGATTCCGTATGACGCTTCCAGAACTTGAAATCCAAAGCTGGAACGAACAACAGAAGAAAGACCGTCTAATCGGATGCAGTATGACTGGTTATTACGACATGGTAGATGCAGTCGATATGTCTAAAGAAGACCAACGTAAATTGCTAAAAGCTCTTAAACGTGTAGTAAGAAAAACAGTTGATGAATACGCAAGACAATTGGGAGTAAATCCAAGTTTATTGGCAACAACTGTAAAACCAGAAGGCACAATTTCTCAATTACCAACGGTTTCTTCAGGTATTCACAGAAGTCATTCTCCTTACTTTATCAGACGTGTTCGTATTTCTGCTCATGACCCACTTGCTAAAGTTGTAATGGCACTTGGATACCCTGTTCATCCTGAAACTGGACAAACATGGGCTGACGCTTCTACTTTAGTTGTTGAATTCCCTGTGAAATCAACTGCAAAAACAGTGAAATCACAAGTTTCAGCAATTGAACAATTAGAAACGTACAAAATGTTCCAAGACAACTTCACTGAACACAATACGTCAATTACAGTGACAGTTAAAGCTGACGAATGGGAAGAAGTTGAACAGTGGGTTTGGGAGAATTGGGATTCTTTCGTGGCAGTATCGTTCTTACCATTAGACGATGCGGTTTACCCATTAATGCCATACGAAGAAATCACTGAAGAAGAGTACAACAAACGTAAAGACGAAATGAAACCATTCGATGCTTCCCTGCTTTCTCGTTTTGAAAAAACACAAGAAGAGTTAGACATTGGAACAGATGGTTGCGAAACTGGTGCTTGTCCAGTTCGATAATATAAAAAAGAGAGAGGATAACTCCTCTCTTTTTTTATTGTCTTCTTATGAAGTCCACTCTTCATTCGCTATAGGCTGATACCATTCTTTCAATTGTGAAAGGATAATATCCCCTGCCATATAAAGAGCTATCATGGATAAATTGTGGTGAATGGTTGATAATAAGACAAATATTCTTTGTGGAGCAATCAAGTTAATCGACCCCTTGGATAACACATGAGCCAAATGTTGCTTTTGACCTTTGTGATAAGCCTTATTTATTCTATGGTTTCCATCTAACACAAAAAATCCTGGTACTGCATATGGATACTCCAACAGGACAACAGGTTCTTCTTTTATATTTTCGTAATGAGGGTCAACAACAATAAATTGAGTATATTCATATAATTTACTTACTTCCATTGAAACAGGTATTAATTCTGCTTGTTTGATTAACATATTTGCATAGACAATCGGGAAAAGATATCGGATATATCCTGTACTTCTCCCTAAAACAACTTCTGTTTCAAATATTTGCTCATTTTCTTCCATTTTAGAATGATTTATCATGTCTATCATTGATGATTTGTCACGCTGGAATTGTTCTGCTAACTGTTCTTGATAAATCGCTTCAAAATTTTCTCTAAAAGGAAAATCCTTTTTTTGCTGAAAAACGGAAAGTGTTTCAATTTTCATGTTTTTGATTTCTTCTATGTAAGGTTTTATGTGACATATATCATGTAATTCTATTTCTTTCCCTTTTAAAAGAGCTTCATATAGTCCAGTCATTTTCTCTCTCCTTTGCTCTCTTTTCTTTTCTTCCATTATCTACTGAACTTCCATAAAAAGAAAGATAAGGTTACATATTTTTTAAGCGAAACGACCATTCTAAGAAATGAAGCGGAAAAGATGTTTGGATAGAAACATTTTTAAGCACACAAAAAGAGAGGCTAACCCCCCGATTACCTCTCTTCTTGTTATATAGACATTACCCTTTATTCGTTTCTTACTATTGTATCCTCCCCAGGAACAATTTTCTGACCGTCTATAAAGAATAAAGCTATAATTATTTTGTTGTTATATCTTATGGTATTTTTCTTATTTTAAAACTCTATATTGCCCTAACCTTGCTTAGTTTTTAGCTGATGTTCTTATTGAAATGGGCTACTTTTTAAAAATTTAATTAGAAAACTGAACAAGCAATAAAAAACATCTTCCAAAAAGAAGATGTTCTTTCCTCATGCTAAAAAGAAAATGGCGGTTACTGCGACAATAATAGAAGCAACAGCTTCCAATATCGCTAAAAAGATATTTCCGAAACCACCTGTAAAAGCGGTTAAAGCTCCTCTAATCGTTGCTTTAAATGCCTTTAGAATAGCTGGTATTGCTCCACCTATAATAATAGCAATAATCCAATGTGTCATAGGATTGTCTGTCTGAACAACAGAGAACATGACTAAGATACCAGCAATCACCGCAATAGGTGTATCAATCATATCCATAATATTGTCAACTCCTGGTATCAAATAAGAAAGCAATTCAAATACTGTCCCAATACCAAGAACGATTAAAGCAGTATCCGTTCCCAACCATTCCATATTGGGTGATAAATCGATGAACCCTGTTAATGACCCTATTGATAAAAACAACATAGGAATAAAGATTCTAAATCCAGTCGCAGTGGCTAAAGCCAATCCAACCAAAATACTGACCATTGTTGTAATAATAGACCCTCTCCTTTCTCTTTTTCTACTATTAGTTTATACGAATAAATGACTTTTGGATATAAAAATATGTCAGTATATATTGTATATAGTCAACGCATATGGTATAATAAGGTTTAAGTAAAAGGATTTCACCTTCTTTATAAATAAGGGTATAAATTTGTATGATGAAAGAGTATTTCGTTACATTCAAAAGAAAGGGGTATGAAAATTTATATGGAAGAACAAAAACGATTGAACGAGAATAAAAAGAAATTTGAGTGGACTAAAAAGAAAATTATTGCAACGAGTATTGCTGGTTTGTTAGTCCTTTCGGGTTCTGTATGGGGAGTTCTTTCCTTCATGGACAAAGGAGAAGAAAAAGAGCCAACAGTTGAAGCATCTGTGCCTGAAAAAATAGATTTCGGGAAAGAAGATGTGAATAAATCTAAGTATGAAAAATTACTTGCGTTGGACTACACGCTACTAAATGCAGAAGTTATTACAGATGAAACCAAAGATAATACACTTTTCATGAGTGTTCAAGTGAAGGAAGCCTTGGCAGAAGATGAATTGTATTCTCTTGGCAAAGAAGCCTATAACGTATTGAAGAAAGAAGTAGGAAAAGATGATACCATTTCTTCTGTTCATATCAACGTCTTTACATCGAAAGAAGGATATGCAAAGACACAAGATAAGGATTATGTTGGTGGGCATGTGGAAGGTTTAATCCAAGAATATTCCTCTAATCATGTAAATGGTAACAAGGCGTTTGTTCAAGAATATATTCCATTTGAACAAAAGACAGATGCAGAAGCTATTGAAGCAACACTTGACTTTGAAGTATTAAATGCCAATGTAACTGCTGACAAAACATTAGTAGACGCTGATGTGATAATTGCTGGTGGTACACAAGAACAAATCAAAGATATGATAGCAAGTATCGTATCTGCATTGAAAATAAAGAATGAAGGCACAAAAGATGTTGCTCTTCGCATTTATAATTCCGAAGAAAATTACAAAAATGGTCATATCAATTATGAATATTCAACTGAAAAGCCAAACATCATCTTAAAACAAGCTCAATTCACATTCTAATAAAAGAGAGAGTTCTAATCATCAAAGGTTAGATACTCTCTCCTTTTTATTCTACATAATAAGTAGTTGTCTCACTATTTTGGTCATTTTCATAAATGTGGTGCAAAGTGTGTAAGATAAAAGATATTTTATAGGAAAGGAGTTACGTCTTTAACACGTTAAAAGGGAAAAAGGTTTATTAATAAAGGAAAGATTTCAAAAAAGAAAAAACACATAATCAAGGGAGAGATTTTACATGTTAAAAAGGAAAAGTAATAAAATATTATCAGGAATTTTAGCTTCAAGTATTGTGATTTTAGGTGCATCCGTATATAGTTACTCATTATTTGATTCTCACGCTGAAAACCCTTCATCCGTTGTTGAAAAAGCCTCAACAAAAGCACAACCAGTTGAGAAAAAAGACACTGCGAAGAAAGAACAAGTGAAAAAAGAACAAGTTGTAGTAGCAATCCCTAAACAAGAAGACTTGTTTGAAGGATTTGTTCGTGTTCCCCACAAGATTGTTGCAGGAGAAAGTGCTTGGAAAATCCAAAACTCTTTAACTCCCAATCAAAACATTGGAACAATGTTGCAATTAGTATCAAAAGCAAATGGAAATATGGCTTTGCACCCTATTTATACAGGTCAGACAATTTACTTCCTAAAAGAGCAGGATAAGTCGGTAGTCCAAGCAACAACAGAAACTCAAACTGTTGAATCGAAGACTACTACATCACAAACTGCTACTAACTCTCAAGCAGTTCAATCAAAAGAAGGAAAGACAACCCAACAAACGGTTGCAAATAATCCTAAACCAAACAATACAGGCAATAAACCTTCCCAACCAGCAACTCCTCCTGCAAGTGGTGGTGCTGTTAAAATAGATAATAATACAAGTACACAAGACATTATTGCAATGGCAAAGAAATCAAACAAATCATCACAAAATACTGTAACCATTCAGTATTCTCCTGATGTGACAGTTACATTAAATAATCTAACAAATACTGGTGAAGTAAAGCGTAATTATACTTACTCTGCTTCAAACGTAGAGTATGCTACAAAAGTTGATTACAATGTTGTGGATGCTTCTATCGAGGGAAATAAAGGTGTTGCTCACGTTATTTCTCCTGATGCAAATAGCCAAGCGATGTATGATATTTCTAAAGAACTTTCTGCTCTTATTAACAGTGCAAATGGAAGTGTGTCTACTGTAGACGTGTACTTCTATGACAACCAAGGAGCGGTTGATTCTGGAAATTATAAATGGAAATACACTGACGCAAATCCTAACAAAGTAATGGAACGTGAAACCTTTACTTTTTAATCATAAAACACTAAAATGCGGTTGATTTTTCAACCGTTTTTTTATTTTTATAGAATTATTTCTGACTGTATATAATAGATGGAATCAAGTTATAGGAAAGGTGTGTATCTAACACAAGAAAAAAGGAGGGACAAAAATTGGTTTAGTAGATTTTTAAATCAATGGTCTAATTCAAATAGGAAAAAACATTAAAAGGAGTGTCTATCATGACAAAAAAGACAAAGTTAATCGTTAGTATTTCAGTGTTTGCTATTATTTTAGTTTCAGTTATTGGGTATCTTGGCTTTAAAGGAGCTTCTTATGCAGACGAATCCTCAAAAAAACCTTCTAAAATAGAACAACAAAAGAAGGAAACTGCCCCTACTTCAAAGAAAGAAGAAGTTGAAAAGCAGGAAATAAAAGAAGGATTTAAGAAAGAGGTAAATGGTTCTACCTTCACCATTCTAAAGAAAAGTGGAGAAGGCAATCAAGTAGTCGTTGATATTTTAGTAGATAACGCTACGAAGAATGAACAATTTATCGCTATCGCTAAAGAGGTCAACACCCTTGTAAGCGAAGAAGGTAAAAAGAATGTAACTGTAAAAGTATTCCAATCTGAAAAAGGAGCTTCTGTTGCAGAGTTTACATTCGATAACCTATCTGGTAAGAAACAAGCTGAACTAAATCGTACTCATTCTTTTGGAAAAGTTGAAATTCAATACGGAAGGGTAGACTACGATGTGTCGAACGCTACTGTAAATGGAGCAACTGCAGATATTTCTGTGATAGCTTCTAACTCTGATAGTCGAGCAATGTTTGATATTGCAAAAGAACTTTCTGAACTAACAAAGGAAGAGAATAAAAATATTACTACTATCAATATTTCTTTCTTTAATAGCTCTGAAGCGTATAACAACAAAACTCCACAATGGGTTTATACAGATAATGCTTCTACACAAATCAGTGAAAAAAGCACATTTGGGTACTAATCCAATCAAGGGTACAGGTTAATTCCTGTACCCTTTTCTCTTTCTATCCCCTCTTTTTATTGACGCTTACCCCCCTATCCTTTATCCTAAAAATAAGTTTTCTTTTGGAAAGGATATATACATATATGAATACCATAAACAATGGCGTTTTGAACAAAAATACATTACGTGTAAGATATGAGAATTCCACTCCCTTTTTTGAAATTCATGTCGAACCTGATTTGTTTTCAAAGTTTCAGACTGACCATGTATTAGATATTCGAGTTCATTCAGTAGAAGATGATTCATTGAAATTCACTATCCGTTTAAAAAGTTTTCGCACCACCATTCATTTTCATACTACTCTTTCCAGTTGGAACAAACACCAACAACCTATTCGGAAATTCCTTATCGCTTTTAGCTCTCTTGAAACGATACAGATTAAGATTTTTTCAACAAAAGAAAAAGGACAAGTTGAACGAATTATCCCCCTCCCTGCTTCTGTTCGTGAAACTTGCAAATATTTCATTGGTGATTTTGCCTATTTTGAACCAAATGACGGATTAGAAGAAACCTTTACTGAACTTCCGAATGGATTCTTAGTTCCTTATGTTCAGTCTCAATTTGTGTTTTTATGTAAAATAGAAGATTCCTTGTTTGATAAAATAAAGTTAGCTCCTTACGATGAAATAAAGTTACATACTACACAAAACAATCATTCTATTAGCTTTTCTTTGTCTTTTCATGATATTCCTTTAGCTTCGTTTCCGCTTGAACGAAAGAATGTTTGTGAAGACATTGAATCCGATTTTCTCTTTTTGGTAGAGCATCCCATGATTCGTTATATCATCACAAGCTCTTCTATGAAGGATAATATGTATCTACAATTTAATCATTTTATCAGTGAGGATATGACGGAAAACATTCATACGTTTTTTCGCCCAATCTCATTAGTTGAACAAGAAACCTCTCTGTAATAGAGAGGTTCTTTTTTTAAGCTATTTCTTTGGACAAATCATATAATCTTCCTTTTAATCCATTTGTATCCAGATAGAAAGGAAAACAATCATAATCGTCTCCATCTAAAAGCATTTGCCCTTCTTGAAAAAAACATTTTGCACCATATTTATCATACCCTGCAGTAAAAGAGGGGAATTCCTCTTTCACAATTTCTTCAAACAGTCGATTATACACTCTCCAAAAAGCGTACATATCTACATTTTTGACACTTCGTTCTTTCAAGGTAGATAAACTATCCCCAAAGTAATCAGCTATTACCATATTCTCACGTACTTCTTTCAACTTCTTAAAGGCAACCTTCGCTTCCTTTTCATACATTAAATCTGCCTTCTGATACACATGAATAGGAGCAATCATATTAAATAAATCATCTTTTGTTACGATTGTCATTTTTACCATATTAAACTTCCTCCCTGTTATATACCGTTTGATTTGAAACACCTTTTTTATAAAAACTCTTATATCTTATTCATAAATCCTTTTATCTAAAAGCGTAGAGCTAAAAATCGCAATGAATCTAATTGACTATAGTCTATAAAAATTGGTATGATTGAATAGTATAATGAAGTAACTTTTGCAAATTTAACAAGAAAGGAATGAATGTATGAAAAAGAGCAAGATTATCCCAATTACCTTGTCCCTTACCCTTCTTCTTTCGGGATGTACAGGCGTAAAAGAAAGCGTAGAAAACACCGTAAAAGATAATTTTGGTGCTTCTGCCATGACGGTAAAAGACATTAAAGCAAAATATGGTGTGGAGGAAAAACAAGGCATTATGCCTATGTACAACGTGGAAAGAGACAAAACATTTACATTTACTTTCCCATACAAATTTGGAGACATCTCTCCTTACGATGTTATGTCTGTTCATACAGATATTAAAGCATTACCTGAAAGCAAAATCTTGGCTTTCTATGAAGATGATTATCGAATTGGAGAAGAAAGAGGAAATGAAACCAAGTTGACAATTAAACCAGGGAGTGCGGTACTTCCTTCTAATAGTGATATGGAATCTGGTAAACCTACATGGGGCAACGCTCCTATTTACTATATCCGTATTAACTATGATTTGAACTCAAAAGAGCCAAAGAAATTAGATGAACCTATTATCGTTCCGTTTACCGTTAAATCTGAGCTTCCAGTACCAAATGTTCGGAAAGAAATTAGTCCTGACGGAAGATTAAAACTGGTATGGGACAAAGTAGAAGGTGCGGAAAAATACAATGTTTATAAAGTTAGCAACCTTACTTTATTAGAAACAAAAAATGAATCATTAAACGGAGCAGAGACAGGATACAAAAAACTTCCACTGCTTGATAGTACAACTACTGAAACTGAATATACTGATTTCGTTGGTAGTGGGAAAGATTCTCTAAATGAATATCAAGGTATTGTTTCTGGACAAAACTATGGTGTAAATGGCGATTACTTTGTAACTGCAGTAGCAGAAGAAAAAGAATCTAATTTCAGTGTTCCTGTAAGTACAGCTTCATTATCTTCTCAATTACCTCTTGAATTAGAGGACAACATTTCTCTATCAAGTTATGAAACCGTAAAAGATTTGCCAAAACAAGTTCGTGTTAAATTTATTGATGGTTCAATTCAAAATCGTGATGTAATTTATGATACAGAAAAAGTTGTTTACAGCGAATATGACCCTGCACAAATCAATTACACGATTAAAGGCACTGCTTTAAAAGGATATGTCATGGTTAAAGATATGAAAAAAACTGATACAACGAATCTAAATCCAAAAGAAGATTCAAACAGTGGATTCATTGAGCCAGATAATGAAACAGATAATGTTCCAAATCCAACAGTCCCTACTATCATTGAAAAATCAAAAGATGATAGCAAATCTAAACCATCTTCTGAATCAAAGAAAGACCAAGAATCTGAAAAACCAAGCAAATCAGATGAACCAGCTAAATCAGAAGAGCCTGTTACAAAAGAACCTGTTGCAACTGAAGAGCCAAAAGAAGAAGCTCCTGCTGAATCTACGGATGATGTTGTAGCGGAACAACAAGAGAACACGAAGGAACATGTAGAGGAAGGAAATAAAGAGGAAGTTGCTGTTCCAGAAGTTGCAAAAGAATTAGAAATTAATGCAAAATCCGCTTTAGAGGAATACTTAGCGTTAAAAATGATTGGTGCAGAAAATGAAATTTCCTTAGAAGCATTCCCTGAAGCTCAAAACTTCACAGTGATTGAAGATACGTTCAAAAAAGTTATTTACCAAAACCCATTAATTCTTGGTGTTAATCGCTATGCGTATGATTACTCTACTTTAACGCTTTATGTAGAATATGATGAAACTGCTGATGTTATTAAAAAGAAACAAGAGGAAATTGTGAATGAAGCCCAAAAGATTGTTTCTTCTACAATTAAGAAATCTATGTCAGACGAAGAAAAACGGTTGGCATTATATGATTACTTGAACGATAATACCAAGTATGATGACGAAGCTCTAAAAGCTGGAGAAGCAAGTGGCTTTAAAGATGTCGATAAATCATTTGCTGATTCGTTCTCCACGTATGGTATTATGGTTGAAAAGAATGGCGTATGTCAAAGCTATGCTATGACCTATAAAATGCTATTAGACTTATCTGGTGTTCAATCTATTGTTGTAACAGGAACAATGGATGGTGTTCCTCACGCTTGGAACAAAGTCAAAATTGACAACGAATGGTTACACACTGATAATACAAACAATGAAACCAATGTAGGTATCCCTTATATGGTCTATGAGAGCAATGATACAACTGTCGAGGCGATGAACTACAATGTTAATAAAGATTATTGGGTAGATGGTGAACTTGGTCAATTTGCTGGTAAAACAGATAAATATGACTACTATGTAGCCCATAAATTAGAAGTAAAAAATGCCAATGACTTAAAAGTTCAATTAGAAAAAGAAATCAAGGCTGGAAAAACAACCATTATTATTCGTATGGCAACAGCACTTGACCAATCCACACTCAATAATGTTTTGGGTGAAGTCATCAGCAAAAATGCCCCTGACAAACTAAGCTCTACTCGATTTGGTATGATGGGTGAAAAGTATCTCATGATTAAACTATAATGGTTTGATAGTTTAGAAGAAAGAAAGACAAGGAGATTATTCCTTGTCTTTTTTGTGTTCAGACGTTTTTTGTTCGTCTAAATGATATTCAAATACAAATCCACCTGCTTCATTTGGGAAGAATCGCTCAAATGATACCAACCCTTTCCCCTCTTGATAGACTGCCCTTTCTTCATATTGTTGATTTGGATAGTCTTCAAAGCCTTCCGCTTTTACGGTTGTGACGGTTGATATGTTTCTTTCCCCCTTCTCACCTGTTATTTTTTCAATTTTAGTATCAGCAAGATACTCTTCTCCATCCCCTAAAATAACCTCTTGTGACCAATGATTCCCTTCTTTCAATGGTGTTTTTAACACAACTTTATTAAGAATCATGTTCTTAGGGTCATCGTATTGAGCTTCTTCTAATTCTTCTCTTACAGAATCTTTATCTATTGTATAGATGACATCTTGCTTATAGATATCTTTATTTTCCTCTGTTTCATCTTCCATTACTTCATATAGGGCAATTTCAGAAGTAACCCTTAATTGATTTTGCTCTTTCTTTAATTCTTTTACATTGACAGAATGAAGGTATCCCAATGTTCCAGCGAAATACAAAGGTTCTTTTTCATTTTGATAAATGAACCCACTTAATTCATTTGAATAGCTTCCCTCTTTCTCTTTTTCTATTTTCGGTTGCTGTACAGTCTGTTCGGATGTACAAGCAGTCAAAGTCATTAGTGATAAAGATAATAATGTTCCAATGGTTATGATTTTTTTCAATTTTTTCTTCCCTTCTATAAAAGATACCAGCTCTATATTGTAGATTTTTAATAGAAAGATATAATAAATTCTCCTTTTTCCTTCATATCTGTTAGTTTATGACCTGGTAATAAAACCATTTAAGTGCATTTTTCATTGCTTTTAGTCTATAAATAAGGTATGATAGACTATATGAAAGGCAGTCTTGTCGTGATTGCAAAAAGGTTTCTATAAAATAGAAGACCATTTAGAAGGGAGATTTTACTAAATGAATAAATTTGACGAATTGGCAAAAGAATGTCAAACTTTGACCTTTGAAGAAGGTTGGAAACGTATCTGGACAGAGGTTTTTTCATTAGAAAAGATTTTAGTTGCAGTAAAAAAACCAGTAGAAGAGCAAGACCAAAAAGAGCCACTATTGTTCATTGGAACAATGAATGAAACTCCATGTGTTTTCGCTTTTTCAGATAAAGAACACTTTGAATTATTTGAAAAACGTGTGATTGAAGAAGGTGACGAGCGTGAACTTGCTTTTCACGAAGTAAATGTAGAAGAGTTCCTAAACTTTTCTCAACACGTAGCCATGAATAACATTTCAACGATTATGATGAACTTTGGTACAGAATTTGCGTTCCATACTTCAACAAGAGAAATTGTTCCTATGTACAATGCGTTTGTCAAAGGAGATTTTCTTCAAGAACAGCGAGTTCAAGAAGGAACAATGATTCAAGTGGCAGTTCCAGAAGAAATCAATCAAATCAAACAAGCCATTGAACAAGTGAAAGGAAACTACCGAAATGTTCTTAACCACATTTCCCCTGTTTTAGTTAAATTAGGGAATCGTGTAGACCTTACATTTGTAATGGGATTCAAAGGTGGATTGCCTGTTGCCATTAAGAAAAGCGTCATGCAAAACATCCATAAAGAATTGGCAGTATCGCCATTGTTTCAAACCCAAATCTATTTCACCGAAGAACAAAATATTGTTCCACCACAAATTACAAATGTGGTTCGAGTGAATTTCTAAAACAGCAAACACAACAGGGTATTGGGACTTCTTTTCCTAATACCCTTTTTTTACCCATTAGATAGACTTCTACGACAACAATATGAAAAATAAAGGAGGAAATAAACAAATGAGAAATTCCCACCTGTATCAATATCTCAAAGGTTTGAGAAAGGCTCAGGGAAGCCAAAAAGATAATGTTACTGTTACTACTGCCAATGTGAAAAATCGAAAAGAAAAAGGTCAAAAGGTCTTACTTACAGCGATGTCTCTTATGTTATCAGCAGGGATATTTCTACCTTTTGGAGAGCAAGTAGCGGAGGCTTCATCTCTTACCCATGTTATTCAAAAGGGTGATACCTTGTATAAAGTCGCCAACGAATATCATGTATCTGTTGATAAATTAAAACAAGCAAACAAATTATCAAGCAATACGATTTATGTAGGGAAGAAATTAGTCATTCCTGGTCAAACAGCACCAGTACAAACGACAGCACCTAAAAAAGTTACTTCGCCTTCAACGTCAAAAAGTATCTACAATCCTAAAGTTCCTATGAAAAAGGAACAACAAGAGTATTTATACAAGTTGACTCAACAGAGAGGATTAGATTATAAAAAGACATTAGCACTAATCAAAACAGAAAGCACCTTCAATCCTAATGCTCTTGGTGGAAGCAATTATGGATTAATGCAAATCAATAAGGTGAATCACGCTTCATTAGCGAAAACATTGAAAACTGCTAATAAACCGTATGACCCATATATAAACATGAATTGGGGTACGTACATGCTCTCCGATTTGTATAAGTATTGGAAAGGTCGAGGATTGACTGGTACTAAATTAGACCAATATGTATGGAGTAGTTACAATCGTGGATTAGGTGGAGCGAAGAAGTACGGAATAAAGACTTCTTATGTCAACAAAATGAATGCGAATGTAAAATATATTAACAATCTATTCTAAATAAACCACCATTTAAACTGCAAAGATTTTTTATCTTTGTGGTTTTTTTTATGTCTTTTTTATTCGATTATAAACAATTCCCTCACTCCTTCCCTCCTTTTTATTAATCACTAACAATTCACATATAATATTTTATATTTTATATAAAACAGGAAAAATTTCGTTTTTATTTATTAGGAGGAAAAGACATGAACAACGGAAAAGTATTAACTTTGATGGAGAAGATACGATTACAACAGGAACAAGCAATTAAAGCACAAGAATTGCAAAAAAAGAAACGTGAAAGACAACGTATTCTTAGAAGAAGAAGACGTGTGGCAGTAGTAGTTTTAGCTTCACTTATGGTAACTTTTATTTATGGTATGAATCTTTTATTTAATGACAATTCTAAAAGCTATGCAATTGAAGCACCAATTGAAGAAAAAACAACAAAAGAAGCACCTCAAAAGGAAATAAATGTAGAACAGAAAGAACAAAAAGTTCTACCTGTTACTACTGAAGTATCTTCTACAGTGGAAACAACTCCAAGCAAACCAAGTGTTTATAACGAAAACATTCCTATGCCAAAAGAACATCAGGAATATCTTTATGAACTTTGTGAGGAACGTGGATTAGACTATCATAAAACTTTAGCAGTTATTCAACATGAAAGTAAGTTTAATCCCAATGCGTTAAATGAAACAAATGATTACGGTTATTTCCAAGTGAATGCTGTCAACCATGCTGATTTAGCGAAAAAACTTCATACAGATAACAGTGCATTTAATCCTTACATTAACATGAATTGGGGAACATACATGTTAGCTGACCTTTATTCTTATTGGGGAGAAAAAGGTTTTACAGGAAGCACATTGGATGAAGTTGTATGGAGCAGTTACAACAAAGGTATCACTGGATTCAAAGAAAATGGACACGCTACAGCGTATGTTTATAAAATGAAAGCATCTATTCAAGAAATTGATGAAAAATTTTAAAAAAGAAAGAAGGTATTCCAATAAGGAACGCCTTCTTTTTATTTTGCATTAAGTTTGTTTGTTTTTCTTTGCTTTTTTCCAATGATGATAAGTCCAAAATAATTCTCCTGCTGAAGCAACAAGGAATAGCGTTCCCCATAAAAATTCACCATCTGTAATTCTATTATAACCATGATAACCAAACACCAGAGCCAATACTAAATAAGAAATGATATTTAACATCTCTATTTTACTCATATTTTCATCCCCTTCTCCTCTCTATTGAAATCATTGTATTTATTAATCCTGTGCCTCTACATTCGTTAAAATAGCGTGTCCATTGCGAACTTTTATAGTTGCAATAGCAGGACTCCCTTCTTCTTCAGAATTGAAATCTACTACACTATCAACTTGATTAATGGCATCTTCTAATTCTTTTCCAGTATTTTCAGGAACAAAGAACTTATCCAATTCATAATAAATGTCGGCTGTTTGGTTTGCTTTTATGCTCTCAAAGTCTTTTTCACTTTCTGCATATTCTCGGATTTCTTCGTCTGATTTAATCCACAAGTAATCCATTTCACCTTCCAAAAATACGCCTGTCTTTGGCTTTTCAGTAACCACTTTATCGACTTCGTAAATACCATTCTTGTTTTCTTTTAAAACCGAATACACAACCAATGGTTCATCACGATAGGAGGAAGCGTTTTGTTCGAGAAAATAATCCTTTACTGCGTTATCCAACTTACTTTCATGCACTTCTTCAGCTTGATAACTAAGCGTGACATAATCTCCCCTGAACAAATCTCTTGGGTCAACTGGTTTGGTTTCTAACTTTATTTCTTTCCCTGTGGTAATCGTCAACAGTGGAGAAATAGTCATTCCCACCAATGCGACCATTGGAATAGAAAAGGCAATCATTTTTTTCATGTTATTATCCAACATTCTTTTTTCCCCCTTTCTTTCTTTGCTTTTCAAAGTAGTAACCGAATCCCATTAGGATAGCCCCACCTAAAATAAAGACCATAGACTTTGGTAAGAAGTCATAAGAAAGGTCAACGTAGAAACGTAAAATTAATGCACATAGTATAACAATACTGAACAGACTTCCTCTTTTCATAAGGAACAAAACAAATAAGAAGTAAGCAACACCAAAGATAAAATGGAAGTGGCTTCCAAAGATACTTTCTTCCCAAAGGAATGAAAAAGTAAGAGCAATCCCCACAAATCCATGAATCAAATGCCCCTGTACTTCAAATATTGTTTTGATTCTATCTTTAACAGGGATAAATACCATTGCAATCCCGATAAAGAATAAAAATAAAAGTCCAAAGATAGCTCTTTCTTCATCGAAAGCTACGAAACGGAACACCAACAATGTCACAAATTCAATTGCCAGTGCATTAACAAAGAACGTAAAGAGTTTTGAATAATTAATTTGCTTGTTAATGAAGCATAACAATGGAATCATTAACAACATGCTATATGGGATATGGAGACCAAAATCGTCATCTATGAAAATAGCAGTTTGATAGAAGAACAATAGGAAACTTATAAAAATTAAAATAATTTTATCTTTTAACACATACGCAATTGGAATACTTCCCAACGCCCATATCAATAAAGAATTTTGGTATTCACCACCAATGTTAAACATTTGTTCAACTAAGAAAATCCCTGCTCCAAAAAAGAGAACGCCTAAATAATGCATCGTTAATGCGGTTTTAGGATGGTTTTTAGCCATTTTTAAACCAGCGATATTTACGCCTAAAATTGATAAAAGAATGAGTGCAAACTTTAAAGTTTTCCCCATATATATCCAGTTACTTGCCACAAAGCTCAAAACCCCTATTCCTAATAAGAAAGCTCCAACAGTTAAAAGGATACGAACAAAATTCAATCCACCGCTTACCTCATATTGACCCAAGATTTCTTCTTTCTGAAGGTCTGGAAGCAGTCCTTTTCTTTCAAAGAATTCTAATTCATTTTTCATGAATTGATAATTCCCTTTCGTAATCTTTCGTTTACTCATTTTTTTTAACCCCTTCCTCTTTCAATTTTTTTCGATACAGATTCATAAAAATAAATCCATTACAAGCGTTTATAAAAGCAAGAAATACCCACATCATTCCTTCAAAACCACTCAATACCCATGACATAAAAAAGAGTCCAGAAGCCAAAAAGAATAAAGTAAAACTACTCTTTAAATTTTGTATTTCTTTTTTCAAGTTTCGACCTCCCTTCATTATTGACGTTTTCCAAAAAAGTCTGTTTCTTGTCCGATTCGTTCTTCAAAGAACTTGTCAAACTCGCTATCAAACTTTGTCAGTGGAATGGTTTTAAGAATAAACCACATTTTATCTACTTTTGGTTGATACTCTTCAAATTTTTGATTGAAAAACTCTCGAATTTCTTCATCGGTCTTTTCTGTTTTATATTTTTCTATTCGTTTTCCCCCTGTTCCATTTGGGGCTGACACGATTACATCAACTTCTTTATCGTCAAACCAGTTACGAACGACTTGATATTTCATATCTCCCTCTAATTTTTTACTCATTTTAAACGCATTTTCTACAATCACCAATTCAATTCTTTCTCCTTTCCATTTCAAGTTAAGTCTTTTATCTTACGTAAATATAAGTTTATTTACTATATTCATATTATACCAATTCATTGACTATAAACAATGTTAATGTTATAATTTTTATATACACGAACCAAAGAAAACGTGAAGATTTAACCATAATTCAAAAGGCATGTAAGAGCCAACCGAATTATATTGGCTTTATAATGCTTTTTTATTTTATTCAAGTAAAAATACTATTATTTAAGTCGTCAACACACATTATACAAACAGGAGGATAATTATGAATATCTACTTTAATCGCTGTTTCACACAAACAGCAAAGGTCATAGAACTATTACAAAACAATCCAAATGGAGAGAAGTTTACGATTTTTATTTCTCATTCTTCTCCCAATAACTATTTAGAAGCTGTAGCTGACCATTTTGAAATTGAACCTAAATTAAGTGGTCAAGAATATGTTGATTATATTTTACAATTCTGTCGCACTCATAATATTGATGTATTCATTCCACGTAAAAACATGGAGTTACTGGCAAAACATCAAGATGAATTTGAAAAAATAGGTGTAAAAACACTCTTTATTGGAACAGAAGAAATCTATACACTTTTAAATGATAAAGTGGCTACGTATCAAGATTTAGAAGGTACAGATATTGTAAAAATTCCTTCTACTTATACGATTACAACGTATGAAGAATTCCAAAAAGCCTATGAGGAAATCACTTCTATGGGTGAAGTAGCTTGTATGAAACCAATTAGTGGAATTGGTGGAGATGGGTTTAAAATTATTCGTGAAAATGTAAGTGAAGTAGACGAACTTTATACGACAACTGGAGCAAATATTGCAAAAAGTCGTGTAGACAGAGTTCTTCAAAGTGTAGATAATATCGAACCTTTCATGATGTCTGTATTTATGGAAGACGAAGAATATAGCATTGATTGTTTAGGTAAAGACGGAGAGTTGATTGTAGGCGTTCCAAGACGTAAAATTGACCGCTATCGTAACAATATTGAGTATCGTGAAGAACTAATGGAGATTGCACGTCAATTAACAAAACGCTATAACTTAAGTGCTTTATACAATATTCAAGTTCGTTACCATAAAGGAGAACCTTATCTTATCGAAATCAATACAAGAATGTCTGGTGGCATGTACAAATCATGCTTTGCAGGAGTAAATTTCCCTTACTTAGCGGTTCAAGCTCTACGAGGAGAAGACGTAAAAGCACCTGATACCCTTCATTATGATTTCCAAATGTATATGACCAATCATTTTGAATTTAAGGCATTGAAGTAATGCTGGAAGATGTATTGCTCCCAATAGGTTCACTCGTTAAGGTAACGCCACACCATGACGAACAAAGATTGTATATGATTATTGGAAAGAGAATCATTAATCATGACAGTTTACGAGCATGGGATTATATTTCTGTTCCTTTTGAAGAAGGAGCAAAGCGGAAAATCTTTAAAAACATGGAACATGAAGAAAACTTTTTCTATTTTAACCATCATGAAATCGAAGAGATTGTTTCAACATTCACGCTTCCAGAGGCTACGACAGGCTCAATACATGAAGAAGAATAATCAGGAATCGGATTGATTATAGTATAACAAGCATACGCATCACTCCTTTTCATAGAGGGTCATTGATATTTTATCAATGGCTCTTTTTTTATCCATATTTATATAGAAAGGAAGATAATAGACTATCTATGAGAAACAATCCCATTCCACATTTAAAAAAAATAACAGGATGGAAAGAGCATCCGATTGAGCATAAAGAAGAAGAAATGCTTTTATTAAAAGAAAATGAAGGTTATCCTATCCTTCTCTCCCCACAGTATTTTTTGCAAGAAATTCCTTTTGCAACGAAAGATATGTATGTACGGAAAACGGTTCATGATAAACTTTTTATGGCATCCTCTAAACTTCCAAAGGGATACCAGTTGGTTATTTGGGATACATGGAGACCAGTAGAGGTTCAGCAATCCCTTTTTGACCATTATTATCGTATTTTTCAATCGCAATTCCCTTTTATGAGCCATAAGGAGCTAATTGATTATACCCAAACCTATGTTTCTTTACCAACTGACAATGAAGATTCCCCACCCCCACATAGCACTGGTGGAGCAGTAGATTTGAGTATTTGTGATTCAAAAGGTAATTTACTTCCTATGGGAACAAGTTTTGATGAAATGTCTCCACTATCTGCTACCAGGTATTTTGAAGATAAACTCAACCAAGAAGGAACATTGTCAAATTCAGAGCAAGAAGCTCTTTTGAATAGAAGATTACTTTTCGATGTTATGTGTAGCTCTGGATTTACCAACTATCACGAAGAATGGTGGCATTTTGATTTTGGCAATCAATTTTGGGGAACAATTAAAGGAAAAAACGCCCAATATAGAACGGTTTTATGGAATAACTTAAGAACATTCACATAATATAAAGAAACCACACTCCATTTCATATTTAAAACCACTGATATTTTTTATCGGTGGTTTTTTATATGTTTCAATCGAGTTATTTTTTAAACTTTATGTAGAGACTCCTGTTCTTTTCTTTACTCTTTTACTAATTCATTTACGAGATGCCAATAGTCAGACGGAATCTCAATGCCTTCTAATTCATTTAAATCCCCATTGTACATTTCTTTTATTTGTTCTTGAATGACTTCTTTTACTTCTCTTCCTTTTTTCAATTCTGATTCTATTAAAAGACAATCTCCTTTGTCTAAAGACAATGTATTTTGTTCAATAATCAAGATTCTCTCCTCCTTCTTTCCTTCTTTTTAATCATAAGAAAAAACCTCTATTTTGTATAGAGGTTTCTTACAGACTTTCAGCTATTTCATTTTCTTCTTCTATTGCTTCTTCTTTTTTGATGTTAAATTCTTTTTGGTAGAAAGTAGTTAATTCACGCAAACGAGCTAATTCCTTTTCATTATATTCCTTATTTCCACAAGAAGAACAAATTTGAAGTCTTGCACTGACAGGCATTGTATAGTTTGTTTCTTTATCTATCATAATATTTGCTTTTACACGTTTTATGGTTGTTTCGGATTTACATTTTGTACAAATTGTTTCTTTTTTCATATTGATATACTCCTTTTCTTCGCTGTTATTCTATAAAAACGCTATACACATTTGGATATTCATTTCCTTCTCTTTGTAAATTTATTATACCAATTGCATTGACTATAATCAACTACTTTTAAAATTTAGACTATAAAAAGAGCCACTATGTTTGTTCATAGTAGCCCTTCTCTTTTAATGATTATTTGGTGTTGTTGGCGTATCTGTTCCTTCTGCTTCTGTACCGTCTCCTGTGCCTTCTGGTTGCTCTTCTGTTGGTGGATTAGTTTGAGTATCATCTTCTCCATTCTCCGTTACAGGTGGCGTTGTAGGCTTACTTGGTTTCGTTGTTGGCGTAGAAGGTTTTGATTGAGATGGTTTCTGTGTATTTGTTGGATTTGTTTGCTCTGGAATCACAACTTCTTCTACTGGTACTTCAGGCAAAATTGGTTCAGGCTCTGGTTCAGGCTCAATGACTACTGGATGTTCTACATCATATCGCTCTGCCTCAATACGATTAACCTCTTTATTATATCTGGAATATAATTTATCTCTTGGCTCTTTTAATGCCACACGTTCAATTGCCATTTTCGCTTCATTCATAACTCCATACACATACTCATAATCATATTCACTATAAATACGAGCATCTTCTAAAGAAGCTAAAATGCTGTCTGCTTCATATTCCAATTGAGTTTCTTCTTCTTGCGTAATACCAGCGTCTTCTAACGCTTGTTTAATGGCTTCTAAACGCTGTCTCTCCGCTTCTTTACGGTCACGTTCAGCTTTTAGCCTTGCTTCTTCTTTACGCTTTTCTTGAAGCTCCCAATAAATTTCAGGTACTAACTCTTGTCTCCACCAACCTTTTCCGTCTTGTTTGTTTACTTCTCCTGTATTTGGATTTACAAACATATAAGAGATTCGGTCAGGTTGTTTGAAGTCTTTTTTCTTTAATCCTTTGTGAATCGTATTCATGAAGTCTTTCCAGATTTCTTTTGATAGATTCGTATTGGATAATGCTTGAGGAGTATCATATCCTGTCCAAATAACCGTTGTGTAATATGGTGTATATCCAGCCATCCAAGCATCTTTATTACTATTAGTTGTCCCTGTTTTACCAGCAGAAACTTGATTATTTAAAGCGTATTGTTTGGCAGTACCCCTTGTCATAACACCTTTTAATACGTCTGTCATGAGGTAAGAAGCACCACTGTCATAAACACGTTTTTTCTTATGCTTATTTTCATAAAGTGTAGTATTCGTAAAATCTACAATCTTCTTTATTCCAGTTGGCTTTATATATTCCCCATTACGTGCAAGTGTCGAATATCCTGCGGTCATTTCAAGTGGAGTTGCCCCATAGGTAAATCCACCAATTGCGACAATCGGATTTGCATCCTCTGGAACAAGATTAGAAAACTCTAATTCTGATAAATAAGAAACCATTTCTTTTGAGCCATATTGATTTAATAGCTGGAATGGAATGGTATTCCAAGATTGCTCGACTGCTTTACGAAGAGTCATGCTTCCATGATAACTGTTATCCCAATTGGAAGGACCATCCTTGACTTTTTTATCTGTCATAATCGAAGAAGCTAACTTTCCTTTTTCAAACGCTGGTGTATAGGCTACTAACGGTTTAATAGCAGAACCAGGTTGACGATAAGCAAGGAACGCACGATTAAATGTGTTGGCTACATCGTTTTGTGTTCTTCCTCCTACAATCGCAACTAAGTCTCCTGTTTCATTATCAATAACCGCTCCTGCTCCCTGCATTTTGTAAAGACCTGATTCAGAATCTTTAGCAGTAAATCCAGAAAGATTTTTATTTACCGTTTCTTGTAATTGAGCTTGTTTTTGCATATCAATCGTTGTATGAATTTGGTATCCACCATTACGAATTTTTTTGTTTAGCTGAAGGAATACATCATTGTAATTTTCCCAATACTTATTACGTTCCTCTTTAGAATCAAACCAATATTTAAATTGGAATCCTTCGTTTTCCATCAAAATCTTCGTAGCACTACTTAAGGCATATGAAACTTCATATGTTTCAGGTTGATATTTCTTTTCAGGCATATTCAATACAATCTTTTGAGCTATTGCCTCTTGGTATTCAACATCTGTAATGAAGCCATTTTCTTTCATTTCAGAAAGAATCATATCTCTTCTCTTTAACGTATTATCCATATTACGGACTGGATTATAAACGGTTGGGTTATTTGGGATAGAAGTCAGTAAAGCAATTTCAGAAATTGTTAAGTCTTTAGAAGGCTTGTTAAAATACGTTTTTGAAGCTGTTTCAATTCCATATGCTCCATTTCCGTAGTTAATATTGTTTAGGTAAAATTCAAGAATGTCTTCTTTGCTGTACTTTTCTTCTAATTTCATTGCGATTAAAATTTCTTCAATCTTTCTTGAATAGACCTTTTCCAAACTTAAAAACTGAACTTTAACTAATTGCTGTGTGATGGTACTACCACCTTGAGTAATTTCCCCTTTGTTTTTAATGAGTTCAAAGACTGCTCTTCCGATTGCCTTTACATCAAAGCCATTATGCTCTAAGTAACGAACATCCTCTACTGCAATGACCGCATCTTTAATATCAGCCTTAATATCTTTCCCTTCAATGTAGTAATAATCGTGACTGGCAACCTCTTTAATCACTTTTCCTTTGTTATCATAAATAACCGTTTCGGTTTTGTTTTTAAATGTCCCTTCATTAATGGAAGCAACTTTATGATTGGCATCATTCCAAATGTCCGTTGCAATTGGCTTGTACTTAATAACCATTGCACTTGCTCCAATAACGCCTATCAAAGAAACTGTACAGAAGGTCAAGGTCACACCTTTAACGAATTTTTGTAGTTTACTTTTCTTTTTCTGTTTCTTTTCTTTTTTTCGTTCTTCTCTTCGTTCTCTCCTCATTTATTTTTACCCTCCTTTTGTATTCAGAAGAAGAGAGTGACAACACCCTCATTCTTCCACAATCACTTCCGTTTTGCTCTCCTTTAAAAAGTCAAAACGAATATCTTTTATATCCACCAAAGACAGAATTTCTACTTGAAAACCTCTTGCGTGTTCAAGAGCGATTGCCTTATAAGCATTAGGCACTTGTTTGTGTACAAAGCCTAACAATCTTCCTTCTTTCTTCTTAAACTCTTTTTGGTTTTGAAGGTGAGAAGGAATCAATGACCATAGACGCTGAAATTCTTTTTCAGTATATTTGTCAATGAAAGGTTCTTTCCCGAAGGCTTTGGAAAGCAAGGCTTCTTCTAACTCTGTCTTTTTGTTTTTTGATAGCTTATCGTCAATTAATGGAGCAATTTCTTCTTTCACCAATTGTTTGAACTCCATATGATTCTCTATTTCTTCTTTAGAAAAAAGAATTTCTTTTGGAATTAATGACAAATGGTGTTCCACATCTTTTTTCAAAGATTGGATATACTCCCAAATCACATTCGCAATATCATAAACAAGAGGCTTTACGACATCTGGTACTTTCGCAATGAAATCATCAAATGTATCCTGAACAATCTGTTCAAAGACAACTTTTGGTGAATTTGCAACACCAATAACTTTGTGAATTTCACAATAGTCTTCGCATTTCAATTTGAACATAAGTTCTTCTTTCAGCGTTTTAACCGTAAAGACCCAACCCTCTTTTTTATCTGCAGGGTGTAGCTCTTTGTTTTGAGCTTCCTCTATCAATTCAGATAATGCTTTGTTTTCAACCTCTGGTGTTGGAATTTTATACATAAGTCCGAAAAACTGAACAATTGTATCTTCAAAATACATTCCGTTTAATGTGCTTCGCATATTGGTTAAAACCATTTTTTCTTCACCTTGATAGTCAATAACAATGCGGTTTTCAGGATAAATAGCTTCAAAAATAAAAGTGATATGAGATGGCATATCATCCAAAAAGGCTTGATAGTGTTTAGAAAGAAACGCCTTCGCCCATTGTGCTTGACTGCTTTCCATAGAGCCTGGTGTTGCTACAATAATTTGACCATTGTATTTCGTTACACTGACCATACTTCCGTCTTCTTTGTTTTTAATTACTATCTCTTTTGCTTCTTTTAACAATTGAGTAATTCTCTCAACAGAAGTAAAAGGTTTCTCGTTAAAATTAAAGAATTTACGATAAGGTGAAGCAACTAACTCCATTCTTCTAAGGTCAACAATGACACCTCTTGTTTCCATGTAAAACTCATTCCACAAATCGTAAAAAGAAACTTCTTTGCCATATTTAAAAACAATCAGTTCTCCTACTTGCATAGAAGATACATGGCGAGTCATTTCTAAAAAGAGGAGTTTCATCTTGTTAATGTCTTCTTGATACAAAGAGCGATAAGATTCAAAATCCCCTCTCTCATACACTTTTTTCATTTTTTCACGTAATGGAATTGATTCTTCTTCAAATGCACTTGCTGAAATCAGACCTTCCAAATTCATAATGTGATAATCGGCATTTTTATCTTCGAGACGTTTCATGACGCTTTCTAACAGTGTCCGATTTTCAGTTGTATCATCAATTTTACTTTGACTTAATAATTCAATCCATTCATCATAGACTATAGTCAAATTCTTGTTTTTAAAAAGTGGTTGAACCAATTGTTTAACAGTCGAAAGAACAACCACTGGTACATTCCAATGATTCATCATCATAAACGCCCCCCTTTGTTGTGTATGTGTTATGTAGTCAATTTTCATACATTCATTGACTATAAAATACGGACTTCTGTCATTATTATATCGTTTTTCACCTTGAAGGTCAATTTTATTTTCTATTTTGCACCGCATAAAAAAAAGACACCTCTAAGGGTGTCTGATTTTTTCATGGAGTTATGTACCATCCCCCCAGGCCTTACGGCCTGGGGCGTGGTGAATCGGTGTAGTAAAAAAAAGGTTTGTTGGATGACCTCCCAACTGAGGTGAACCAGTAGTCGTGTTTGTTGTACAGCTTAATTCGATTTCAGTTGTTTGATACATTTACTACACCTCTCCTTTTGTAGATAAATTTTTCATTCACCTTATTCTTAAAGCATTTCGTTAGTGCTATGGTATATTACATTATAGACGAAACCACTCAAGATATTACTCAGGTTTTTTCGTTTTTTTGTTACTTTTAAAAACCCTTATCGAAGGTTTAGTTGAGCCATTTGAACTAATCGCTTCGTGATTTCTCCACCAACAGAGCCATTAGCACGAGATGTTGTATCTGCACCAAGATTTACTCCAAACTCACTTGCAATCTCGTATTTCATTTGTTGAAGAGCTTGTTCTGCACCAGGTACTAATAAACTATTTGAATGATTACGTGCCATATATATCTCCTCTTTTCTGTATAAAGATTTTTCTGATATATAAACTATACCAGTTAGTTATAGTGTGGATAAGGGTTTTGTTGTCTATCCCTGTTAATATTCACCAATATTTAGTTTTAAATAAAAAAGAGAGGAAATTCCTCTCTTATGTTAATAGGCTTGAATGAAGTTCCTCATATTCTTCTCTTTTTTCTTGTGCATAAGGATTATCCTCTTCTGGTTTAAATAGGTTATCGAGTAATTCCTCTAATGTTTTCCCTACTCCGAACCTCATGTTGGTTAATCTATCTCCAAATGAATTATCCATATGATAAGCAGTTGCTTCATAAGTCATTCCATATCCTCTTCCTTTGGCTTTACACTCAATGGAAATGTTCCAACCCTCTTCCATTTTTTGCTTTAATCTTTCTTCACCAGTTGCACGAATTGGTTTAAAATCCAATAGAGGGAAGGTAGACTCTTGTTGATTTTCTGTCCGTTTGGAAGGGTGAGTGGGTTTCGCAAACACTTCTTTATTTCGCTTACAGTCTAATTTGAAGTGAGTGGCTAAAGAGAACGTATTAAAGCAAAGTTCTTTCGCTGAACGCTTATTTCCTACAAAACTAAGTCCATAAACAGACAACAAATCTTCCAGTGATACGTGCTCTTTTTTCAATCCTAACCGATAGGTCATTTCATTTTGGATATTCCAATACTGATAGCTCATGATTTTATGAAAATCTCTTATTTTTGATTTGTAATGACTTTGTTTGAAGTCTTCCATAAAGTTTTTCATATCATTCGGTTCAAATGTAACAAATTTTGTTTCATACGGATTTTGAACCCATTCTTCAAAAGAATGAAGTAATTCATATAAGGATTTTGTGTAATTATCTCTATCTATCTCATATTCAAAGTGAGATAAAATCTTTAAATCCTCATTCGTTTTGAGTCCTACTACTTTTTTTACTTTTCCTACTTCTAATTCTTCTTTGCTTCTGTCTACATTAAAGAAAATAAAGCCCATTTTTTTCACGTATTACGCCTCCTTTTTATCAGTTCTTCTCGACTTTTTATTCATTATAGTTCATTCCCTTTTTCTCTAACAGGCTTTTTCTGGTCTATCGTTCTCAACAAAAGGACATTCCTTTTTAAACAAAAAAGGAGAGGGATGTCCCTCTCCTTCTTATCCTGCACTTTGTTTTTTTACTAATTTATCAATTTCTTCTACAATTCGATTCGCCCCATCATATTCAGGGTAGAGGACAGGAATATCTAACTTTTCGTCTTTTATTTTCCACATATTATCATGGGAGACGAAATTTCCAATAACCACAACAATGTCTTTATCCTTAATGGATGATTTAATCTTTGTCCAAGGGTCATATCCATCTATCACTTCTGCTCGATATCCACTTTTGTATAGAGACATTTTATAAGTGTTTTCATATGTGATTTTTCCTACTATCAAGATTTCCTTTTCAACTTCAATATTTTTAAGGCTATTCTTCTTGTAAGTAGACACTTTGGGAGAAGCAGACAATATTCTCCGTTCTTCTGTATCTGAATACACCATTTCTCCTTTTTTAATCATCATATAGTTATTAAACTCGTCAACAATAATAACTTCCCCTTCACGAAAAGAGAAATGTTCAGGTATCTCATTTACAATCACGACTTCTCCTGACAGTTTTCGGATAAAGACGATATCATCCTTGATTTCCACAGTACCATGTTCTGACTTCTTGTAAAAATGAGAAAATGTATAAAATTTAGGAGAATAATACACATGGATAATTTGATTTTCTTTTACACAAAGAATTTGCTGTTCCTGTACTTGTTCCTCACCAATTTCTATATCTTTAAACTCTTCAACATTCGTTTCAATGTTTCTTACTAACAATCCATTTGGAAAGACCTTTAGCACATAATATGCCACTTGACCTTTCGCTTTGATGGAATCCATATAATGGTTAGCGTTATGCTTGAACGAACGGTAAAACCGCAATAATTGTCCTCTACTGTTGACGGAGACAACTTGATTTTCTTTTAACTGAATACGCAAAGAATGAACTTCTATTTTTTTAGTATCCCATACCGCCTTCATTAAATAGGGTTCATTGTTTCGATAGATAACTGAGCCGAAATCGGAAATTAGATAATCACGTTCATTTTCATCAAATTTATAGCCATATGACCACTTAAAGACACCATCTGCTTGAACTTTTACAAATTGCCATTGTCCTATATAGACATTTTCAGGTATCTCGTTTATCTCTATTCTTGAACCATCTGCAAACACAACATAGTGAATATCGTTTTCTATTAAACAATATCCAACTTTTTGCTCCATTCTTTCTTCTTCTGGTTCTTGAATTTCTTCCACTTTCTTCTTCTCTAATTCCTTATTCCTTTTGTACTCTTCAATAAAAGGTTCAAGATATTGATAAAGAGTTTCAGTAAAACCACTTATTTCAATAAATTCTTCAACATGTGTTTCAATGGTTTTTGATTCTAAATGCTCCATTTTTCTTTTTAACATCGTAATTTCATGGTCTTTCTCCTTTTCAACTGCCTTTGCTACAGCTAATTGCTGTTGGTATCCATCTATTGATTTTGTATAAAATGCTTGATTTTCTTTCTTTATTTTCTCAATGTCTTTTTCATATTGGGTAAGTTGCTTATCTTTCTTTTGAAGGTCTGCCTGTAACCGATTGATTAAATCTTCTTGAAGTTTTTCCTTTTTCTGATATTTAGCGGTATCCCATTCTTTTTTTAATGTCTTCAACTCACCAATTAACTGTTTGTTTGATTCTTTTGCTTTTGAAAGAGCATCTTCTTTTTTTCGATATTCTTCTTCACTCTTTTTTAACGCCCACTCTTTCTTTTTTAGGAGACTTTCCTGTTCTTTTCGCTTCTTTTCTTCTATCTCTTCAAATTGGTCTAATAGTAAACAAAAATTATTATCACGAAAATCTATCATAATAGTTGAATAATCTAAAATATGTTCCAAGACATAATCAATTTTCCCCATAAGGGTAACTAAGCCTAATGTATTTAATATCGGGCGATTTTGATAAAGAATCCGCTTCTGGAATTCGTCAATGACGTTTTTCTTGTTCAGGAGCTTTCCTGATATTAAATCTTCCTGAATCTTATGTATTTTCTTAGAGAACATCATGGAGGTAAATCGCTCAATAATCTGTAACTTGGAATGGAACAAAATAAAATCAGAATCAAGTGTATGTTGATAAATTGACCTATAAACAAAGTTCGATAAATTAGAAATATCAAATTTAGAAACAATCATTTCCACGATTTCTTCTTTGGGTATTTTTTTTAGTTTCCCACCAATCGTTCGTTGCATATCTCTTAAAAAATAATCAATATCATCACCTTGATAAAGCCTATCAAAGTCTACTTCATCATCTTGTGAAGCTAAAAACAGTAAAAATAACAATTCTTTTTTCTCTAATTCATTGAGAAAACCTTCTAAATCAAAGTCTCTCTTTTCCAGATAGCTTATTATCATTTTTCTATCTCCTTTCGCATGATACTTCTACTGTAACTTAAATAATGGTCAGTTTCCAACTACTATTGTTTCATTTGTTTACCTTTTTTACAAATAACAGTATTTTCTAAAAGGAAGGGGGTATTATCATTATAACCATTCCCATAAGAGCTAAACGAATAGAACGGTATCTCTAATAAAGTTTGGATAAAAACTTTATTATAAAAGAAAAGAGCTATCACCATTATTAGTGACAACCCTTTCTTAATTTACTCTTGTTCTTGATTTACTCCTCTCTTAACGTGCCAACCGCATATAGTCTTTGCGTCTCCAACTGCTTGACCAAGAATTTTCATTCTCCTTGTTTACACGTCTGCAGAACTTTTTAGTTAAAGTTTTATGCTCTCCCCAAAAGTCGCCACAAACTGTATTCCAGATGTCCATATACACAGTGTCATACTTCGCTCCCTTTTCAGGTTTAAAGTCAAATACGTCACACTGGATAATTTCTACCTTATCGTTCAGTGGAAGTTGAGAAGCAACTAAATCCATTACTTCTTGATATTTCTCGACAACTGTAATTTTCGTTACTTCAGGCTTATCCTGAATGGCTAATAGAATCATACCTAATCCCAATCCACCAATTAAAACATGTCCATTTGCATTTTCATACAAATCCATATTGGTTTCACGTTCCATTTGTGTATCACTCATTACAACCCCATCAAAAGATTTAGTTTTGTCTACGAGCTTCACATATGTTCCAGGCAAAAATTCACTGTATTCTCCATATCTATCTCTGACTTGAGCAAACTTTACTTCTTGTTCTGTTACAGTAAAGTGTTCCAGCTTAAATCGTTCACCTTCACGTTCTTCTAAAACCGTTGCCATATCTGTAAACATTTCATATTTCTTTTTAATTCTCTCTACACGTTCTTGTTCCCAATTCATAAAAAATCGCTCCTTTAATAAGTAAAAGTATCTTTCCCCTGTTTTTTGTAAATCCCTATATTCTACACATTTTCTAAAGAAATTATTTTATCAAGAAAAACCTTATAAATCCTTTACTATCAAGGAATTAGAGCGTTTATAACTTTCGGAAAACATAAACCTATATAGGGGGCAAAAACTTGACCCTTTTTTATGTAAAACGCAGTTAGTTAAAAAGGTTTTTGCTTATTAAAAAACGAATCTAAGATGTAAATGTATCTAAATTACAATTAAAATATCTACCATCCCTCTTAAAACAAAGACTTTTAACATTCGCCTATGCGAATAGACCAAAACCTTTCTTTTGCACTATCTAAATATGTAAAAAAGGGAGAACCATCTCTCCCTTAATCTTTAAAACTAATACTAAGAACTTTGTCTAAAAATTCAATGGATGTGGTTTTCACTATCCCATTATTATAAACGATAGCAATATCTTCATCTGTTTGTATTTGAATGGACTTAATATCTATGTTTTTTTCATAAGCTAAATAATGAAGTTCTGAAAGAAGATGTTGTAAATCAGCTTTTCGTAAAGGTTCATTGGTTTCCGTTGCAATCCGTTGAGAGTAGCCATCAATGAGCAATTGACTATCTACTTCAATTTCTTCTGTAAACTCCAATAAAAATGGATACCGCTCCAGCCCAAAATGAGTAATTAACTCCCTTATGTAAGAGAATGTAAACATAGCTTGACTAACATGTAACATAGCCATTTTAGTAAAAATCTCTTTCCATGTAAGACCTTCTTCGTGATATTGGATAACCGCATAATTTTCTGCTGGAAAATAAAGGTCTTCTGGTTGATAAAGGTCTTTTAATTGAGAAATGGTCATATCTCTTTTTTGTTCATATAAACGATAGATTTTATAAGTTTTCATGGTTCTGATTCCTTTCCTTTTAGAAAATGCCTCTCACAACGGAGAAGCATCCTTTTGATGGGGTTATTTGGACTTTAATTCAATTGTGTGAGAACGAATGACACGATGGTTTTGGTCAAGGGCTAACATGACAAGTTGAGTTGAGCCATTCTCTAAGGGGATTTCTTCAATTTGATGGTCTTGAACATTGGTATCGTATTCAAAATTATCGTCAATAAAGTTTTTGTATAAAGCATTTAGATTTAAAACTCCATTACAGATGGCATTACTCAAGATATAATGCCCCACCAATTCTTTCCCAATATCTATTAGAAAATATTTATCTTCTTTATAGATGCACGTATTTATATCTATCTTTTTCTCTTTAAACATAAGCGTTTTCAGCACATTTTTCCCTCCTGTTCTATTCATAGTTATTTATTCAAAATGTCCTTTATTGTTTTAGTCATGAGAGGTTAATTTGATAAGTGTTTTTTCGTCTTTTGAATTATATTTCATCACCGTTTTTAAGTGAATTATTTTTCGTAAAAAATGTACGCATAAAAAAAGAGTATGTGAAGGGGGAGGACACATACTCTCTTTAAGGGAGATTTCATGTTACATTCAATATAATATATACAAAAGGGGGAGAGTGATAAACCTTTCCAGAGACCGTTATTTTTTCGTTCTAACTTCTCTTTATTTGTTTACCTCTATAAATAGATTATATCAAAAACATAGACTATAGTCAATAAAAATTTGCTTAATAACCAGCAAAAAGAGTTCGATTCAGAACTCTTTTCATCGTTTCTTATAAAGTAACAGTATGACCGTTAATTAAGACAGGAACAAAACAATACCCTTTTTTTCCTTCAGAAGAAAAAGGTTTTAATACTCCATAAGATTCTTTCGTAACTTTAGACTGAAAAAGAAGGAAAAACCCCTCTTGCTCTGATTTTTGGATAGCTTCGACTAAAGTTGTCAGTTCAATTCCTGCAATCGTTTTATTTTCAATGGTTTGACATTGTACCATAATGGTTTCCCCCTTATCATAAGAAATTCGTTTCACAAGGCGAAGGCGATAAAAAAAGTACGAAAACCAAGTTTATTTACTTAGAGTTCCGTACTTATGTACTAAGATAACGATAGGGATTTTTACCCTATATATAGCCTACGCACGATAAGAAGCGTACTCACATTATCGCTGACCCATTTGAGGCTACTGTAACGTCTGTGTCTACCTATTCCACCACGCTGTCTGTATATTTTCAGTATTATAGTATTTTTAGTAGTTAAATTATTACTTCATTCACTATCAATACGAAAAACCAACTAACAACCATCCTTGGTTTTTTGCCTCCATCCTTGGAGAAGTTGGTACATTTATTATACCAAATAAATTAGACTATAGTCAATGATTTATTTTCAAAAAGATAAAAGAAAAGGACTCCCTTTAACGGAAGCCCTTTTTCTCAATCCCCACCAATTGAGTACGTTACAAAGGTCTCGGTAAGCTACTTGCCATAACTTACCCTTATGGGGAAAGTCGCTTCGACCCTCCTCACTCCCTCTGCAACTATTTCCCTGAACCGAATGAACTGGCAAGTATCTTCGGCTCACCTATACCAAAATATCTAATGTCTTAGATTTCTACGACCCAACCATCGTAGTGCTAACAACTGTAAGCAGAGTTACTATACAGCGTTATCCCTTCCTAAGTCTTCTCTGGAATCTCTCGGACTCTGCTAACCCATCCAGTCCATCACTTAGGCTTCTCCCTATCCGCTCAACTGTCCACCCGTTCACTTGTTCAATCCGTTCCATTACGAACATTCCGAACCATCCAAACTACACGAACAATATTGCTTTACCACTACCAACCCTCAGATAGCAGAAGGATATGTCTATGAGCATTAAGGGCTTGTTTGCCCTGCTCGTTCCACCCACTTAAGGGGGTTTTCCAATACCCTTGTCCCACACCCTTCTTTAAAGTCCATTGTGGGAGTTCCAGTGTTTTATTCTACTGAAAAAGGAATGATTTATTCCACATTCCTTTAGTCAATCAGTTCAATATAAGACGTAACCAGCTTTCCGTTCTTGTCATACCCTTCTTTATAAAGGACTTTGACTTTTCCACCTTCATTTACTTTATTGTAAAGGTCTTTATCTTCAAATTCCGTTACAATATCTTTGTATTGAAGTGTCACTTCGTATTCTTCTGGTTTAGTTTTTTTCTTTTTTACATTTTTACCATTTTCTTTCACCGTTTTATAAGTAGTTTTAGGTGCATCATACTCTTTTTCAAGAACGGTTGCTGTGACCGTTTTTGTTTTGTATTCTTCCACACATCCTACTAATACGGTAGCTGTAAAAATAAACAAAATGGAAAGTATCCAATATTTTTTCTTCAAAAGGAAATCCACCTCTTATTAATGTAATTGGAATAATGATGGACTCTACTGGAATCGAACCAGTGACCGCTCGGTTATGAGCCGAGTGCTCTACGCTACTGAGCTAAGAGTCCAAATAATACGGGAGTGACAGGAGTCGAACCTGCAACCGAAGACTTAGAAGGTCTTTGCTCTATCCATTGAGCTACACCCCCAAAATGGGATTTGGTACAGGAAGAGGGACTTGAACCCTCACGCTCCAAGGAGCAACGGATTTTAAGTCCGTTGTGTCTGCCGATTCCACCATTCCTGCAAGGTGATATTTGGTACTCTTATAATATAACAAATTCATAGACTTTAGTCAACAGTTATTTACATAAAATTTATGAGTTTATTTTTATCAACCGTTAATCCAAGGTATATAATAAAAGGATTTTATATAGAAATGGCGTTTCTTTGGAAACACTTTATTTAAAGGAGAGATTTATTGATGGAACAATTATTAGAAGGAAATCTACCGAGTATTGCAAAAAGTTTGGAACGTATTGCAAATGCGTTAGAATCGACACCAGTGGAGAACGTGAAAACCATACAAGAAATTGTAAAAGAGGAAATACAAGACATACAGGATAACGTATCACCTGAAGAGTTATTTCTACAGAAAGTGGAGAATTTACATTCTGCTTTTAAAGATGTTGTTGATTCATTTGCTAATGGGGAAGCAAAAAATGTCAATTATATGGAGAAATACCCTTTTGAGGCGTTCAGTGTAGTGGAATTATCTTTATCTGTTCAAGATTGGGTAGGTTCTATTCGTCATGATGTATTAAAGAAAGAGGACTGATTATCAGCCCTCTTTTTTGTTTTGTTTCCAAAATCCATAACCAAATGGAATTTGAATAATATTATTTTCTTTAAATACTTTATCTTCATATCCTTCGTCAAATAAACCAGGATAATCAGAAGGACTGTGAAGAATGGTTTCAATTTTCACTTCTTCAAATCCAAACTTTTCTTTCATGAGATTTGCAATCATTTCATGATTATATTTGGTTTTCCCTTCTTCATGGTAAAGAGAGATACACGTATTAAACATATTCAAAAAGTCTTTCTGTGGGATTTTCTCTTTGTGTTGAAAAAGAACAGGTATTTTATCTCCTTGTGTTAGCATGTATTGATACAACGCAGATACTCCTTTTATTAGTTTTGTGATTTAATTGGCAACAGCATGTGCTTATACGATTTGTTTCCTACCCCTTCTAAAATGACAGGGTTTATGGCATTAATAAGGTTAAAGGCAACTCTGTCTTCTTTTATTGCTTGTAAAGCTGAAATTAAATAGGAGACATTAAACGTAATTTCAATAGCTTGTCCTATCATATTGGTATCCAGTGTTTCTTCTACATTTCCTGATTCAGAGGCAATATTAATCTCTAACAAGTCATCTTCTGCTTTTAAAGAAACTAAAGCAATTTTATCCTTTGGAATAAAGATAGAAGCTCTTTCTAATACTGCCAGTAAAGGTTCTTTATCTATCATGATTCGGGTAGATTGCTTCAACCCAAAGATTCGTTTATAGTTTAAAAATTCTCCATTCATAAATGTTGTCAAAACCCTAACTCCATTCACTTCAAAAATGGCTTCTTTTTCAGACATAAACACGTTCATAAAGGACTTCTTGTTAGAAGAAAGCACTTTCCCTATTCCAGCCAATGAATCAACTGGAATAATAGATTCTCCATTTTCTGTTAAGTGTTCAACAGAAGTCATCTTTAAAGACATGCGATGTCCATCTGTTGAGACCATTGTTAAATATCCTTCTTCAACTTTAAAAAGGACACCAGATAAAACAGGTCTGCTTTCGTTTTTTAATGTAGAAAAAGAAACTTGCTTAATGCTTTCCATGAAGGAATCTCCATTAATCGTGAAAGTCGATTCTCCTTCACTCCATTCAATCACTGGATACTCTTCTGGGTCTGCTATTTTTAATTTGGTTTTAGAAGAATCAATTTCAACTACTAACTCTCCTGCTTCTATATAGAAACCAATCTCAACATCCTGTTTAGCTTTTAATTTGATTTTCTTTAGCAAACCATCTAATAGCTTGGCATCCACACAAACCTTCCCATCTGATTCAATGGTTGTCGCTTCTGTTTCAGATTGAATACTAATAACGGTATCCGTTGCTGTAACAAAAACCTTCCCTTTTTCTTTATTTACTTCAATTAAAAAGTTTTTTAAGATAGGCTGGTTCGTTTTAGAAGGGATTCCTTTTAGAACTTGACCTATATGATTCGCAAATTGTCGTTTGCTGATTGTAAATTTCACATTTTTTCCTCCTTTAGCGTTCTCATGTTGACTATAAACTATATTATAGTGTTTATTGACTAAAAAGTAAACGAACGATAAAAGGGAAATCTTGTTCCTTTATGTAAAAAAGACAATAAAAAAAGAGAGGATAGCATTGTATCCTCTCAGTTTCCCTTATTGCAAGTAAGTTCTCCCCCTCAAAAGAACACAACTTGCGAAGCGAACGCCATAATCCCAAGTGAAACACGTTCTAATAGTTTAGGAACTTTAAACTTAATGTCCTCACTTTCATTTACAATTACGCATCCTGCTTTGAAAAACAGATACACTAACAAGATGATACCTACCTTTAGTATCATATAGTCCTCTCCCTTTTTAATGTATTTGAAACACTCCATATGTAAGAGTATGTTTCACCTTATTTATCTCCGTTTCTACATTATATGCACATGATATTCAATCAATAAAAAAATAGTACGTCACCGTTATGTAGATATGTTATTCCTTTTTTCATTGACTATATGCTATAATGTTCCTGTAATCTACTATATATCATTTTTATGGAATTGTCAAAGAACATCTTTCAACTGTCATAAAAAAATCTATATTTCATTTTTGAATAACCAAAAATAAATTAACTAAAGGAGTGAACTTTTGTATGTTAGTGGCTGAATTAATCAAAGAAGTAGCATTTGAAGAAGTAAAAAAAGAATTAGTTATAACAAGTAAAGGTTTTGAGAAGGTGCTTTCTCAATTTGAAAATTATTATGAAGGACTAAAAAATACAGAGTTATCGTTAGAACCACAACACAGTAAAATTCAAGTAAGTCGTGAATATTTTGACGTTTCTTATTTTATTGGAACAGAAAAGAAAGATGCAGTGGAAGACGTAACTACATTTGTACCAGCAGAATTAATTTTAGCGTCACAAGTAGCCGATGAAGACCTTGTTGATTTAGAAAAACCACTTATTGTTTCAGGTCTTTTATGTCTATTGACTTTTAATGGAACGTGCTTTTCAGAAGAAGAAAGACAAGCAGAAGTGGATTCTTTGAAGCAACATATCGCTGATGTAAACGAATAAGAACGGAAGGTGGTGTTCAGTATTTTAGCATCTTCATTATTGGAGAATTATCTCTCTCAATTTAAGATGCAGAACAAACCATTTCAGTATATTCTTCTTCATCCTATCCCTTGCAAAATAGACCAAAGTTACTTAACGGATGATAAAAACACAAAAAGAAATAGAGAATATCGGGGGTCTCATATTAGAAAAGTCGAATTAAAGGATACCCCTGTTCTCTCTTATGAGTTTTTACAAGAGGACAATAAGGAGCTTCAACTTTATTTTCCATCCATTTCGATTAGCTTGTCTATTGTTGACCATTATTTTGTAACGGAAAAAGTCCTTTTGTTTGAAAAGTCTAAAGAACTGGATATTGAACGCCTTTTTCATTATACCTTTAAAGAAGTGTTCTTTACTGTTCCTTTAAAATCAGAAACAATGGAACTTTTTCAAGAAAAGTTGACTTTTGCTATCTATGATTATATGGAGGAATTAGCAAGGGATATTATTAATGGGGAAGTTCTTTCTGAAGAGGGATTTGTCTTGCAATTACCCGAATGGCAAGTTGACCACGTTTTTGACGAAGACGTATTGTTGTTTGAACCATAAAAAAAGAGGAAGCCAAAAGGCTTCCCCAGACTGTAGACAAACTCGAT